>NZ_LN850107.1:2468370-3702556 GCF_900070365.1 Alloactinosynnema sp. L-07
ACCGCCTCCGGCATCGCCTTCGACCTGTTCCCGGTCGCGGGCCAGACCAGGCGCACGGTGTCGATCGTGGCCGAGGGCGACGCGACGGTCTTCAACGAGCCCGGCCCGCTGATCACCGCCGCGGAGTGGGCGAGCTTCCGCCGCCACCTCGGCGGCCTGTTGGCCGACGCGGACGTGGTCGTGCTTTCGGGCAGCCTGCCCCCCGGCCTGGCCGCCGACGCCTACGCCGAACTGGTCGGCCTGGCCCGCGCCAACGGCTGCCGCACAGTGCTCGACACCACCGGCGATCCCCTGCTCGCGGGCGCAGCGGCAGGCGCCGACGTGGTCAAGCCGAACGCCGTCGAACTCCGTGAGGCCACCGGCGAATCCGACCCGTGCACCGCCGCCGAGGCACTGCGGGCGACCGGCGCGGGAACCGTCGTCGCCTCCTTGGGCGCCGATGGCCTCCTCGCGGTCGGCGAACACGGCCGCTGGCTGGCCCGCCCCGACCGCGTCGTCCACGGCAACCCGACCGGCGCGGGCGACGCCCTTGTCGCCGCCCTGGCCACTGGTTTGGCTGCCGACCATCCCTGGCCCTACCTGCTCCGAGAGGCGGTGGCGTGGTCAGCGGCCGCCGTCGCCGCTCCGCTCGCGGGTGATCTGGACACCGACGCGCTCCATGAGCTGCGTGTGGGCGTGACCCTGGAGGAACTTCGATGCCACTCGTAGGAACCGCTGAGATCGTGCACCCCGCCTGGGCGGCCCGCACGGGCGTCGGCGCTTTCAACGTCATCCACCTCGAACACGCCGAGGCCCTGGTAGCGGGCGCTACAGCGGCGCGGTCCCCGGTGATCCTGCAGATCAGCGAGAACTGCGTCCGCTACCACGGCACACTGGAGCCGATAGCCCTCGCCACCCTCGCCGTCGCACGGGCAGCCGAAGTACCGGTAGCGGTCCACCTCGACCACGCCGAATCGGTGGATCTGGTCCACGAGGCGGTAGCACTCGGCTTCTCATCGGTGATGTACGACGGATCCACTTTGGACTACCCGGAGAATGTCGCCCAGACCAAGGCAGTCGTCGAGCACTGTCACGCGGCAGGCGTCTGGGTGGAGGCCGAACTCGGCGAAGTCGGCGGCAAAGACGGCGTCCACGCCCCCGGCGTCCGCACAGACCCAGACGAAGCCGCGGCGTTCGTAGCGTCCACCGGTGTCGACGCCTTGGCCGTCGCCGTGGGCTCCTCCCACGCCATGCTCACCCGCGACGCAACCCTTGACCACGCCCTGATCGCCAAACTGCGCGCAGCGGTATCGGTGCCGCTGGTCCTGCACGGCTCGTCGGGCGTTGCGGACGCAGACCTGTTCGAAGCGGTCCGCCAGGGCATGACAAAGATCAATATCGCCACACAGCTGAGCAAGGTCTTCACAGCAGCGATCCGCTACTACCTAACGGCCAACCCAGACACAGTGGACAGCCGCAAGTACATGAAGGCGGGCCGTGAAGCCGTTGCCACAGAGTCCGCCCGCCTACTCCGAGTCCTAGGCGGAGCTGAGTAAGCCACCACGAGGGGGTCGCGGTGGAACCCGTGGGCGGGTCCCCGCAGCAGGACCCGCCCACGGCACCCCCTCCCCCTTTTGTCTTTGTCGTTGGGGACCGCAGGTCCTTGCTTGTGGGGACCGAAGGTCCCTGCACTTCCCCCTGCACCCTCGTCCTGGCAATCCCTTGTCCGGGCCCAGCGATGTCAAGGGGCGGCTTGCCGCTCGCGCAGCGACGCCGCAGGCGCCCTTGACATCGCTGGGCCCGGACAAGACGCTGATTGACGAGGGAGCGACTCGCCCTCCGAAGCCGGAACGAGTGCACTCAATCGTTGTACACCAACGAGTGCACTCGTCCGCGCACACGACGGGGTGCTAGGGGGTATTGCGAAGGACCAAGAGCAACAGCCAAAGCCCCTGCCTCGCTGCGCATCGGCGAGTGGTTAGTTTGGACCAGCGCTGTCGGTGGAACCTGCATAGTTTGCTCGAAGAGGACATCTGGCTGTCCGGCCTAGCGTCAGAGGAACACCTTGACCAAGGAGGCAGTCATGACCACCGTCGCCGATCAGATCTTCGATGAGAGCAAGGTCGAAGAGTTCGCGGGAATGCTCATCGACACCTACTCCCGTTCCCTGCTCACCTTCATGATCGACATCGGCCATCGGACCCAGCTCTTCGACGCCACCGCCCAAGGCCCTGCCACCAGTGTCGAGTTGGCCGAGCGGGCCGGGCTGCAGGAACGGTATGTCCGGGAGTGGCTGGGTGCGCTGGTGACCGGCGGTGTCTTCACCTACGACCCCATCACCCACACCTACACCCTCCCCGCCGAGCACGCCGCCTGTCTCTGTGGGGCGGGATCCAGCAACCTGGCCGTCGTGAGTCTGATCAGTGCCCTGCTCGGCAGTCACCTCGACGAAGTGGTCACCGCGTTCCGGGAAGGCGGCGGCGTGTCCTACGAGCAGTTCCGGCCGCGGTTCACCGATGTCATGGACTCGATGAGCCGGGGTCTCTTCGACGGGCAGCTGATCAACGGTGTCCTGCCGTCGACCGGGGATCTGCCGCGCAGGCTGGAGAAGGGAATCCGGGTCGCCGACATCGGTTGTGGCACCGGGCATGCGGTGAATCTCCTGGCGACCGCCTATCCGGCCTCCGACTTCGTCGGGTACGACTTCTCCCCCGACGCGATCGACAGGGCGCGGGCCGAGGCGGCCGCGCTGGGGCTGACGAATGCCCGGTTCGAGGTGTGCGACGTCGCCGCGCTGCCCGCGGAGCCGCTGGACGCGGTGTTCGCGTTCGACGCGATTCACGACCAGGCTGATCCGGCGGGTGTGTTGCGCGGTGTGTACGACGTGCTGGTGCCGGATGGGGTGTTCGTCATGTTCGACATCAAGGCCTCCAGCAATCTGGAGGACAACATCGGCAACCCGGCCGCTCCGCTCCTCTACTCCGTCAGCGTCCTGCACTGCATGACCGTCTCCCTGGCCCGCGACGGCGCGGGACTCGGCACCGTATGGGGTGAGCAGCTCGCCCGGAAGATGTTGGGTGAGGCGGGGTTCGAGGTGGCGTCGGTGAGCGACGTTCCCGACGATCCGCTGGACTGCGTCTACCTGTGCCGGAAAGTCACCAGCTGATCAGAGCACCTGGGACAGGAATCGTCTGAGCCGTAGGCTTTCCGGGTCACCGAAGAACTGGTCGGGCGCGGCTGTCTCGACCACTCGGCCGTGGTCCATGAAGGCCACCTTGTCGGCGACCTCGCGGGCGAAGCCCATCTCGTGGGTGACCACGACCATCGTGAGGCCGCGTCCGGCGAGGGTGGCGATCAGGTCCAGGACGCCCTTCACCAGTTCGGGGTCCAGTGCGCTTGTCGGCTCGTCGAACAGGATGATCTCCGGTTCCATCGCCAGGGCGCGGGCGATGGCCACGCGCTGTTGCTGGCCGCCGGAGAGTGCTGCTGGGCGGTAGTCGGCCTTGTGTGCCAGGCCGACTTCGGCCAGCCGCTCCCGCGCGACCGCCTCGGCCTCCGCTGACGACAGCTTGCGCACCGATCGCAGCGGTAGGACCAGATTGTCCAGCACGGTGCGGTGGGCGAACAGGTTGAACTGCTGGAACACCATGCCCACCCGCCGCCGGAGCAGGTCCGGGTTCAGGGTGAGCACGCTCTGGCCCGCCAGGCGGATGTCGCCGGAGTCCGGTTCAGTGAGGCGGTTGACCGCGCGCAGCAAGGTGGACTTGCCCGAGCCCGATGGCCCGATCACGCACGTCGTCTGTCCACTCTCGACTGACAGGGTCGCGCCACGCAGGACGCGGGTCTGTCCGTAGGACAGATGAATGTCGTCGATCTCAAGCCCGGACGGCGAGTTCGGGAACGTCAGCGGGGTCATCGTCACCTCCCTGGACCGGGCGGCCGGTGCGCAGCCTGCGGTCGATGCGGTTGACCAGGTGCGTCAGCGGCACCGTGATCGCCAGGTACACCAGGCCCGCGGCGACCAGCGGCGACAGGTTGCCCGATGTCGCTGCCGCGTCCTGGCCGATGCGGAACAGATCGCGCTGGTCGGCGAGCAGGCCGAGGAAGTAGACCAGGCTGGAGTCCTTGATCAGCGCGATGAACTGGTTGACCAGCGCGGGCAGGACCCGGCGGACGCCCTGGGGCACCACGACCTTGCCCATCGCGGCGGTGTTGGTCATGCCCAGCGCGCGGGCTGCCTCGAACTGGCCGCGGTCGACGCTCTGGATGCCGGAGCGGAAGATCTCGCCGATGTAGGCGGCGGCCACGAGACTCAGCGCGAGGATGCCCAGCGGATACGGGTCGGTGCCGAACAGCGGTCGGGCGACCATCGCCAGCCCTTGGCCGATCAGCAGGATCGTCACGATGGCGGGCAGGCCGCGGAACAGGTCGGTGTAGACCCGCGCGGGCCAGCGCAGCCAGCGGCTCGACGACAGGCCCATGATCGCCAGGACCAGCCCGAGCAGGGTGCCGAGCACCGCCGAGGCACCGGCCAGGATCAGCGTGTTGACCAGACCGGTCCGCAGCAGATCAGGCAGTACCTCGGCGATGTGCGGCCAGCTGAAGAAGGTCTCGGTCACGGGGCTTTGGGCTTGAAGTCGTCGGCGATGGGCGTGCCGGGCAGGAACTGCTCGTGCAGCTTGGCGTAGGTCCCGTCCTGGATGACCGCGGCGAGACCGGTGTTGAGCTTGTCGCGCAGGCTGTCGTTGCCCTTGCGCACCGCCCACGCGGCAGGCGCCTCGGTGTCGGCGCGCTTCACGACGACCTTCTGCGGGAAGTCGGCGTTGTTCGCGATGTACTTGTCCGCGATGTCGAGCGGCACGATCCACACGTCCAGGCCGCCGGACTTCAGCTGCGCGAAGGCCGAGTTGTAGTCGGGGAACCGCACGACCTCGGCGCCGGGCACCTTGCCACTGGCGAACTCGTCCTGGACGGTGCCCTGCACGACGCCGACCCGCTTGCCCGCCAAGCTCTCGACCCCGGTCACCGGGGTGTCCTGCTTGCCGACGATCGTGGTGTAGCCGACCTCGTAGCCGTTGGTGAAGTCCACGGTCTGCCTGCGCTTGTCCGTCGCGGAGATCGACGAGCTGCCGAGGTCGACCTGACCGTTGGCGACCTTGGCCAGCAGCGTGGAGAACTCGACGCCGACGAACTCGACCTTGAGCCCCTGCCGCTCGGCCACGGCCCGCAGCAGCTCGTTGTCGAACCCGGTGAACCGGCCGTCCTTGAGGAACACCACGGGCGGGGCGTCGGTGAGCGTGCCGACCTTGATCGTCTGGGCGTCGGCCGCCTCGGGGCTCCCGCAGGCGACCAGCGCGGCCGTGGCCGCGCCTGCCAGCGCGAGTACGAGCGTGCGGCGCAGTGCGTTCTTCATTGTTCTCAATCCTGGTTCGACGGGTGCGCCGCGACTCGACCATAAGATCGTTCGGCGCTGACACAGCTCAACCTACGAAACGTCGGTCAACTGGTCGACTCGCCAACGAATCGTCCGCATCGTGAGACGTTCGCCGAGTGACGCGAATTACCTCCCCCACCGTTGGATTAGGCTCGGGACCGTGGCACCCAGGGCAACCATGACGGCGGTCGGCGTGGGACCGATGCTGCGGCAGTGGCGGGAGCGCCGCCGGATGAGCCAGCTCGAACTGGCGTTGGCGCTGGACAGCTCCGCGCGGCACCTGAGTTTCGTCGAGACCGGGCGCAGCAAGCCGAGTCAGTCGATGGTCCTCAAACTCGCCGAGCACCTCGACGTCCCGGTCCGCCAGCGCAACGAGCTGCTGCTCGCCGCCGGGTACGCGCCGGTCTACACCGAGATGGCCGTCGACGCCCCGGAGATGGCCAGGGTGCGCGCCGGGATCGAGCGGCTGCTCAAGGCCTACGCCCCCTACCCCGCGCTGGTGTTCGACGGGTCCTACACGGTCGTGGCGGCCAACGACGCCGTCGTCGAGATCATGCTCGACGGTGTCATCCCCGAGCTGCTCACGCCGCCGCTCAACCTGATCCGGATCTGCTTGCACCCCAACGGACTCGCCCCCAGGGTGGTGAACGCCCCCGCGTGGCGGCGGCACCTGCTCGACCGCCTGGAACGGCAGTTGTCCTGGTCGGCCAACCCGACGCTGCGCACCCTGTTCGACGAGGTCTCCACCTACCCGGAGGTGCCCGGCATCGCGGGCACCGCCGCCGATCTCGACACGATCGCCCAGTCGCTCCAACTGGGCCACCGGGGCGAGATCCTGTCCTTCATCACCACCGTGACGACGTTCAACACCCCACTCGACGTCACGGTGTCCGAGCTCGCCATCGAGACATTCATGCCTGCCGACACGGCCACCGAGCGGGCGCTGACTACGCCGCGGCCTTGATCTTGTTGAGGGCGTACTGCTGCGTCGCGCCGAACCCCGCGACCGCGACCGCCTGGACGATCGTCCACACGGTGCCGATCGTGTTGGCCCCCATCAGCCCGAACACGGCGATGACGACGCTGGCCAGCGCCCACACCAGGTTCGCCTCGACGACGGCCATGGCCAACCCGCGGGCAGGCGACTTCGACAGGGCGAGCGCCCCGACCGCGATGCCGTAGACGACCAGGAACGCGCCGATCCCGACCAGGGCACCGGCGGAGACACCGAGCAGGTCGGCCACCCACACCGAGGCGAACAGGTAGATCAGGCCGTTCCCGCCGGTGACGACGGCGTCCAGCGCGAGGAGCCTGCGCAGCAGGGTGGTGGGGGCGATGGCGGCCTTGGACTGGGTGATCGTCATGTCTGCTCCTTTGATCTGTGTCGGAACCCAGACTGCCGACCGCGCGCGCGAAACACGATTACCCGTCAGGTAATGCCGTCAGCGCACCAGCGTCGGGCGTCGCGACTGGGCCAGGGTCCACGCGGCTCCAGCCAAGGTGGTCGCCGCCGCCGCCGCGAAGGCCCAGGGAATACCCGCGGACTGGGCGACCAGGCCCAGCAGGATCGGGCCGCCGCCCAGCCCCAGGTCGATGAACGCGCTCGCCGTGCCGGAGGCCGCGCCGCGTTCGCTCGGACTCGCGGTGGCGAAGATGGCGGAGAAGAACGCGGGCGTGCTGAACGTGACCCCCAGAGCGAGCAGCACCACGCCGATCATCAGGCCGGTCGGGGTGACCCAGGACGCCGCCACCGCCAGGCCCGCGCTCATCAGACCCAGCGCCGCCGCACCCACGCGCAGCGGCGGAAACCGGTCGGACACCTTGGCGAACGCCACGCGACAGACCACGACCACGATTCCGTAGGTGAACAGAGGCACGCTGGCCTGGCCCATGCCGATCGCGTCGGCGTGCAGTGCGGCGAAGGTGAGGAATCCGCCGATCGCGGCCAGTGCGGTGAAGAAGCCGATGCCGGGGGCGATGGCCTTGCGGTGGATCAGCTTGCGTGGCCCCTCGGGGACCGGTTCGGCCGACCGCGTCTCGCCGATGCCCAAGGCCAACAGTGCCGACGTGGCCGAGATGCCACCCGCGACGAGCCACGCGGTGGTGAAGCCGCTGGTCTCGACCAGCAGTTCACCCAGCGGCGGGCCGAACGCCAGCCCCAGATAGAGCCCTAGCGAGTTGTAACTCAGCGCCTCCCCCATCCGGGCGGGCGGCGCCAGGTCGGCCAGCGCGGCGAACCCGGCGACGATGAATCCCGCCTCGGCCACGCCGAGCAGCAGCCGCAGGGCCACGATCAGCGCCAGCGAGTCGACGACGGCGGTCAACACGAGTCCCAGCGCGGCGAGCAGGGCGCCGCCGACGAGCAGCGGCCGCCTACCCCAGACGTCGGTGAGCCGACCCGCGAAGGGCCGCAGCACCAGCGCGGACACGGCGAACACCCCGAAGGCGAGCCCGGCCGTGGCCCGATCGCCGCCGATCGGGCCGGTGACGTAGAGCGGCAGCGTGTAGACGGACACACCGACCGCGGTGAAGTATCCGAGGTCGGCCACGCTGAGCAGCACGTACGCCGGTGTGAAAAGCCTGTCGCCGGTCCGGTCGGTCACCGGTCCAGAGTGGGCTTGCCGCCGCGCGCGCGCCATGGGCCGATCTGCCCAAGATGATTGATCATCTTGTTTCGCCCACGCCGCCACGCGCGCACAATGGTCTGGACCTTTGCGGAGAGGATCGGGACGATGCGCGGGACTACAGTGCTGCCGGGAACGCCTTGCCACACCCCATGGGCGGGCGAGCCGCCGATGCACCGACTGGAGGTACCCATCCCCGACGCGCTTCCCTTCGCGATCGGGACGTTCGACTCCATCGGGCCGATGTCGCGCGCGGACTTCCCGCACCGGCACACCTTCCACGAGATCATCCACGTCACCGCGGGCACCGGCACCCATGTCGTCGACCTCGCCCGGTGCGAACTGCGCCCGCCGCACCTCGGCGTCATCACGCCGGGTCAGGTGCACCACTGGGAGGACGTCCACGGGCTCGACGGGACCGTCATCCTGTTCACCGACGACTTCCTGCTCGACTATCCCGAGGACCGCGACGTGCTCAGGCGGCTCAGCGAGCGGCCCTGGCTCGCGCTGGACCCGACCGCCGACGCGGGCACCGCCCGGCTGATCGCCGAACTCGACGCCGAGTACCGCGGTGGGGCCGACGGCGTCGAGTCCGTCCTGGGCGCGCTGCTGCACGTCCTCGTCGTCCGGGCGGCGCGGCTGTCGCGGACATCGCCGCGCGGACCCGCCCGCGGCAAGGCCGTCGCCGAGGAGTTCGCGAGCCTGGCCGGCCGCGGCGAAGACCTGTGGAGCGTCAAGGCCTACGCCGAACGGATCGGTGTCACCCCGGGGTATCTCACCGAGGCGGTCCGCGCGGCGACCGGCCAAACCGCGGCGCAGCTCGTGCGGGTGGCCAGGGTGCACGAAGCGAAACGACTGCTGGCCAAGACCGGCCTCACCGTCCGGCAGGTCGCGGGCCGCGTCGGGTTCGCCGACCCGGCCTACTTCTGCCGGTTCTTCCGCCGCGAGGTCGGCATGAGCCCCGGCCAGTTCCGTCACGCGACTGGCAATGGCGCCCACGGGATTCACCACGACTGAGGGATTCAGTCCATCGCCCGTGCCCAACCGGCTCCCTAGGTTCGTAGTGAATCTTCAACGACCCAAGGAGAAGGCAATGGACGACACGACCGGCACCGAGCCCCCGCGGCTGGTCAGCCGCAAGGCGGTGCTGCACGCCGCACTGGCCGCGGGCGTCGCGGTGCCCATCGCCCTCGTCGGCGTTCCCGCCCTGGCCCGGACCTCCGCGGCCACCGGCACCGCCCCCGAGTTGACCCCGGCGTGCGACGACGGCGACGACCCGACCCCGCCGCAGACCGAAGGTCCTTATTTCAAGCCGAATTCGCCGCGGCGCACGTCGCTGATCCCGGCAGGCACGCCGGGCACCCGCCTTACCGTCACCGGCTATGTCTTCGGCCTGTCGTGCCTTCCGCTGAGCAACGTGTTGATGGACTTCTGGCAGGCCGACGGCAACGGCGCCTACGACAACACGGGCTTCCGCTACCGCGGCCACCAGTTCACCGACGCCAAGGGCGCGTTCACCCTCACGACGATCTTCCCCGGCCTCTACCCGGGCCGCACGCGGCACCTGCACGTCAAGGTGCAGGCGCCCGGCCGCCCCGTGCTCACCACACAGCTGTACTTCCCGAACGAGCCGCGCAACAACACCGACTCGATCTTCGACGCGCGGCTGCTGATGACGGTCCGCGACGTGTCCGGCGCGAAGCAGGCCAGCTTCGACTTCGTGCTCAACGTGCCGCAGAACCCGCCGACCAGCACGACGACGACCCCGCCCACGACGACGACCTCGCAGCCGCCCGGCGGCACGTGGGCGGTGGGCACGGCGTACGCGACGGGCGCCAGGGTCACCTACGGCGGCCGTGCCTACGTCTGCCTGCAGGGCCACGTCGCCCAGCAGGGTTGGGAGCCGCCCAACACGCCCGCGCTGTGGCGCGTGGCCTGATCAAACAGGGATGAACTTCGAGGCCCCGACCTCCACGGCGAAGGACGCCGCCGTGGAGGTCGGGGCCCTCGGCGTGTCGGCGCGCGGTTGACATCGCACCAGGTTGGGTACCCATCAGCGGTGAGCGACACGGCGCAAGAGGTTCGGGAGAACCCAGCGTTGCAGGTGGCGGGTCGGATCGGCATGCTGTTCTACGGCGCGGTCCACCTGCTGATCGCGTGGCTGGCCGCGCAGGTGGTCTTCGGCGACCGCGCGCAGAGCGACTCCAAGGGCGCGCTGGCCGAGATCTCGAAGTCGCCGATCGGCCCGGCCTTGCTCTGGGCGCTGGCGATCGGCCTGTTCCTCTTCGTGCTGTGGCAACTGGCCGAGGCCGCCGTCGGCTTCACCTATGTCCACAAGGAACGCAAGCGCACCGGCAAGCGGATCGGCGCGGTAGCCCGGTCGGTCACCGCGACATTCATCGGCGTCGGCGCTGTGCAGTTCGCGCTCGGTTCCGGCAGCACGGACTCGACCGGCAGGCAGCAGGCCCTGACCGCACGCGTCCTGGCACTGCCGTTCGGGCAGGTGCTGGTCGGCGCGGTCGCGCTCGGCATCCTGATCATCGCCATCGTGGTGTTCCGAAAGGGCGTCAAGAGGTCGTTCACCGAGGATCTCAATCTGAGCACGCTGCCGGACGGCTCCCAGCGCTGGGTGAAGCGGATCGGCCGGATCGGCTGGACCGGCAAAGGCCTGGCCTACGGGGTGATCGGCGTCCTCGTCGCCACCGCCGCGGTCACCGCCGACCCCGAGGAGTCCGGCGGCTTGGACAAGGCCCTGCACACCCTGGCCGGTGAGCCCTGGGGCGTCGGCCTGCTCGTACTCATCGCCGTCGGGCTGGCCGCGTTCGGCGTCTACTGCTTCGCCGCGGCCCGCGCCCACCGGGTGTGATCGCCACACCCGGTGGGGCCCACACCTATTCCGAGCCTGCCTCGATGTCACCCTCGACCTGGAGGTAAAGCTCCTGCAACTGCTGGAGCGTGGCCGGGTCCGGCTCGGCCCACATCTTGCGCTCGGCGGCTTCGAGCAGCCGTTCGGCGATGCCGTGCAGGGCCCACGGGTTCGACTCGGTGAGGAACTTGCGGTTCTCCGGGTCCAACGCGTAGGTCTGGGCCAGCTTGTCGTACATCCAGTCGGCCACGACACCGGTCGTGGCGTCGTAGCCGAACAGGTAGTCGACGGTCGCCGCGAGCTCGAAGGCGCCCTTGTAACCGTGCCTGCGCATGGCCTCGATCCAGCGCGGATTGACCACGCGGGAACGGAAGACGCGGTTGGTCTCCTCCTCCAGCGACCGGGTCCGCACCGACTCCGGCCGGGTGCTGTCGCCGATGTACGCGGCCGGGGCGCGGCCGGTCAGCGCGCGGACGGTGGCGACCATTCCGCCGTGGTACTGGTAGTAGTCGTCCGAGTCGGCGATGTCGTGTTCACGGCTGTCGACGTTCTTGGCGGCCACCGCGATCCGCTTGTACGCCGACTCCATGTCCTCGCGGGCCGCGGCGCCGTCGAGGTCGCGGCCATAGGCGAAGCCGCCCCAGACCGCGTAGACCTCGGCCAGATCCGAGTCGTCGCGCCAGTTGTGGCTGTCGATCAGCGGCAGCAGACCCGCACCATAGGCACCGGGCTTCGACCCGAAGATACGGGTCGTGGCACGGCGCTCGTCCTTATCGTTGTCCGCCAACACGTGCGCCCGGACGTAATTGTCCTCTTCGGACTCATCGAGTGCGGCGACCAGGCGCACGGCGTCGTCAAGCAGATAGACCACGTGCGGGAAGGCGTCGCGGAAGAAGCCGGAGATGCGGACGGTGACGTCGATGCGCGGGCGGCCCAGTTCGGCCAGCGGGATCACTTCCAGCCCGCTCACCCGTCGCGAGGCCTCGTCCCAGACCGGCCGCACGCCCATCAGCGCCAGCACCTCGGCGATGTCGTCGCCCGCGGTGCGCATGGCCGAGGTGCCCCACACCGACAGGCCGACCGAACGCGGGTACTCCCCCGTGTCGGTCTTGTAGCGGGCGACCAGCGACTCGGCCATGGCCGAACCGGTCTCCCACGCGAGCCTGCTGGGGATCGCCTTCGGGTCGACGGAGTAGAAGTTCCGGCCGGTGGGCAGCACGTTCACCAGACCGCGCAGCGGCGAACCACTGGGACCGGCGGGAACGTAGCCGCCTTCGAGTGCGTGCAGGACGTGGGTGATCTCGTCGGTGGTGCGGGCCAGCCGGGGCACGACCTCCACCGCGGCGAAGGTCAGGACCTCCGTCACGGCTTCGTTCTCGGCTCCCAGAACGTCGCGGGTGACCTGATCGGCCGCGTCGACCGACCAGTCGCGGGTTTCCATCGCCTCGATGAGCGACAGGGCGAGGGCGTCGATCTCATCGACCTTCACCCGCGCCTCGGAGCCGTCCTCGGCCAGCCCCAGCGCCTCCCGCAGGCCGGGCAGCGCCGAGGCCTTGCCGCCCCACATCTGGCGGGCGCGCAGCATCGAGTTGACCAGGTTGACCCGCGCGGGCCCGGTGGGCGCGTCGCCGAGGGTGTGCAGGCCGTCGCGGATCTGGACGTCCTTGATCTCGCACAGCCAGCCGTCGACGTGCAGCAGGAAGTCGTCGAACTCCGCGTCGTGCGGGCGGTCTTCCATGCCGAGGTCGTGGTCGAGCTTGGCGGCCTGGATGAGGGTCCAGATCTGGGCGCGGATCGCGGGCAGCTTGGCCGGGTCCATCGCGGCGATGTTGGAGTGCTCGTCGAGCAGCTGCTCCAAGCGCGCGAGATCGCCGTAGCTCTCGGCGCGGGCCATCGGCGGGACCAGGTGGTCGACCAGGGTGGCGTGGGCGCGGCGCTTGGCCTGGGTGCCCTCGCCAGGGTCGTTGACCAGGAACGGGTAGATCAGCGGCATGTCGCCGAGGGCCGCGTCGGTACCGCAGGACGCGGACATGCCCAGGTTCTTGCCCGGCAGCCATTCCAGGTTGCCGTGCTTGCCAAGGTGGATCATGGCGTGCGCGCCGAAGCTGCCCGCGACCCAGCGGTAGGCGGCCAGGTAGTGGTGGCTCGGCGGCAGGTCCGGGTCGTGGTAGATCGCGACCGGGTTCTCGCCGAAGCCGCGCGGCGGCTGCACGATCAGCACGACGTTGTCGGCCTGCAGAGCGGCGAGGACGATCTCGCCCTCGGGGTCGTTGGAGTGATCGACGAACAGCGAACCCGGCGCGGGGCCCCAGTGCTCCTCCATCGACTCGCGCAGGTCGGCGGGCAGTGTGTCGTACCAGGTCCGGTACTCGGCGGCCGAGATGCGCACCGGGTTGCCGGAGAGCTGCTTCTCGGTGAGCCAGTTCGGGTCCTGGCCACCCGCCTCGATCAGCGCGTGGATCAGCGCGTCGCCGTCCTCCGTCGCGACACCGGGCAGGTCGCCGACGGTGTAGCCGGCGTCCTTCATGGCGGTGAGGAGCTTGATCGCGCTGGCCGGGGTGTCGAGGCCGACCGCGTTGCCGATGCGGGCGTGCTTGGTCGGGTACGCCGACAGCATCAGCGCGACTTTGCGCTCGGCGGGCGGCACGTGGCGCAGCGTCGCGTGCTTGACCGCGATCCCAGCGACGCGGGCGGCGCGCTCGGCGTCGGCGACGTAGACCGACAGGCCGTCCTTGTCCTGTTCCTTGAAGGAGAACGGGACGGTGATGATCCGGCCGTCGAACTCGGGCACGGCGACCTGGGTGGCGGTGTCCAGCGGCGACAGGCCGTCGTCGCTCTCCGCCCACGTCTCGCGGCTGGAGGTCAGACACAGGCCCTGGAGGATCGGGATGTCCAGCGCGGCCAGCGCGCCAACGTCCCACGCGTCCTCGTCGCCGCCCGCGGACGCGTCGGCCGGGCGGGTACCGCCCGCGGCGAGGACGGTGACGACCAGGGTGTCGACGGTGCCGAGGACGTCGAGCAGGTCCTGCGGGGCGGTGCGCAGGGAGGCGCAGTAGACGGGGACGGCCTGGCCGCCCGCGTCCTCGACCGCCGAGGCCAGCGCTTCTACGAACGCGGTGTTCCCGGCGATGTGGTGGGCGCGGTAGTAGAGGATGCCGACCTTCGGACCCTCGGTGCGTCGAGCGGTGCGCTCCAGCGGACCCCACGCGGCGAGTTGGGCGGGCTTGGCGAAGCCTTCGCCGGTCAGCAGCAGCGTGTCGGACAGGAAGTGGAACAGCTCACGCAGGTTGTCGGCACCGCCGTGCGCGAGGTAGCTGTGCGCCTCGGCGACGACGCCGACCGGCACGGTCGAGCACTCCATCAGCTCGGCGTCCGGGGCCTGCTCGCCGCCGAGAACGACGACCGGCCGGGGTCCGGCGAGCAGCGCGTCGAGCCCTTCCTCCCAGGCACGGCGGCCACCGAGGAGGCGGACGATGACCACGTCCACGCCGTCGAGCAGTGCGGGCAGGTCGGCCACGCCGAGGCGGGCCGGGTTGCCGAGCCGGTAGTCGGCGCCGCTGGCGCGCGCGGAGAGCAGATCGGTGTCGGAGGTCGACAGCAAAAGGATCATGAGGCCCTTCCTGGGGTCCGCGCCCCGGGTAGTGGGTTGCGACGGCCGGAGTTTCTGGCTCCCGGACCGGATGAACCGATCCGGTGACAGTGGCGGGACCGCGCCGGACTCACACCGGCTTCCTCCGCTTGCCATCGCTTTGTCCGGCTCACCCTATATTCGGGCAGTGCCTTCCTCCCAGCGCCGTATGGGCGCCGATGCCTGCCCTGGTGCACTCGACGTGCACCGGGCGGCGGACGGCGGTCTCGCGCGGGTCCGCGTTCCGGGTGGCCGACTGACATCCGCGCAGGTCAGAGCCCTCACCGACGCCGCGCGGGAGCTGGGCGACGGGACGCTGGAACTGACCTCCAGGGCCAACCTCCAGGTCCGCGGCCTGGCCGACGGCGCCGAGGTCGAGCTGGGCGCGCGGCTGGCCGGAGCGGGCCTGCTGCCGTCGCTGACGCACGAGAAAGTGCGCAACATCATGTCTTCGCCGCTCGGCCGGCCCGGGCTCGCGGCCGAACTGGACCATGAGCTGTGCGGGCGCGCGGATCTCGCGGCGCTGCCGGGCCGGTTCCTGTTCGCCTTCGACGACGGCCGCGGCGATGTCGCCTGGCTCGGCGCCGACGTGGCCGCGCTGCCGGTGGGCGACGCGGTCGCGATCCTGCTGGGCGGCGCCGACCACGGCGTCCGCGTCCGGCCGGACCAGGTGGTCGAGACGATGCTGGCCGCCGCGACAGCGTTCCTGGAGCTGCGCGACGAGCAGTGGCGCGTCGCCGAGTTGCCCGCCGATCGCATCGCCGGGCTGTTCCCCCGAACTGAGGAACGAATCACGGGTAGGCCGCCGGTCGTCGGGCCGGTCGGGCCAGTCGAGTTCGCCGACGGGAGCGCGGGCTTCGGCCTCGGTGTGCCGTTGGGCAGGCTGACGGCCGACCAGGCAGCGCGACTCGGCGACGTGGTGCTGACCCCGTGGCGTGGCTTCGTCGTCGCGGGCGGCGATCCGGGGATCGACGGCTTGATCAGTGACCCGGACTCGCCATGGCTCGGGGTGACCGCGTGCACCGGGCGACCGGGCTGCGCGAAGTCGCTGGCCGATGTGCGGGCCGACGCGCGGCCGCTGGGACGGCCCGCGCACTGGTCGGGATGTGACCGGCGGTGCGGCAAGCCCGCCGGGGTGATGGACGTGGTGGCCACCGAGCGTGGCTACGTGGTGGACGGAAGGCTGGAATGTTGATCGACTACATCCGGGACGGCGCGGAGATCTACCGCCGCTCGTTCGCCACGATCCGGGCCGAGGCCGATCTGGCCGGGCTGCCCGCCGACGTGGCCCGTGTCGCGGTCCGCATGATCCACGCGTGCGGGATGGTCGACCTGGTCGAGGACATCGCCTACTCCCCCGACGTCGTGGCCGCCGCCCGCGCGGCCCTGCTCGCGGGCGCGCCGATCCTGTGTGACGCGCACATGGTCGCCAGCGGCATCACCCGCAAGCGGCTGCCCGCCGACAACGAGATCATCTGCACGCTGTCCGACCCCAGCGTCCCCGACCTGGCGTCCACTTTGGACAACACGCGCAGCGCGGCGGCACTGGAGCTGTGGGGCGACAAGCTCGACGGCGCGGTCGTGGCCATCGGCAACGCGCCGACCGCACTCTTCCGGCTGCTGGGGATGATCGACGAGGGCGCGCGGCCCGCCGCGGTCCTGGGCCTGCCGGTCGGCTTCATCGGCGCGGCCGAGTCCAAGGAAGCGTTGGCCGAACACGGAAGCGTGCCGTATCTGGTGGTGCGGGGACGGCGGGGCGGCAGCGCCATGGCCGTCGCCGCGGTGAACGCGATCGCGAGTGAGCAGGAATGACGGGCACCCTCTACGGCGTCGGGCTCGGCCCCGGCGACCCGGACCTGATGACGGTCAAGGCCGCGCGGCTGATCGGCGAGGCCGACGTGGTCGCCTACCACAGCGCCCGCCACGGCAAGTCCATCGCGCGCGGTGTCGCGGCCCGCTACCTGCGGGAAGGTCAGATCGAGGAGCAGTTGGTCTACCCGCTGACCGTCGAGACGACCGACCACCCCGGCGGCTACGCGGGTGCGATGGCCGAGTTCTACGAACAGGCGGCGGCCCGGTTGGCCGTGCACTTGGACGCGGGTCGCGATGTCGTGGTCCTGGCCGAGGGTGACCCGCTGTTCTACGGGTCGTACATGCACATGCACAAGCGGCTGTGCGGGCGTTATCGCACGGAGGTCGTTCCCGGCGTGACGTCGGTGAGCGCGGCGGCGGCGGTGCTGGGGCGGCCGCTGGTCGAGGGTGAGGAAGTGCTGACGATCCTGCCTGGGACGCTGCCCGCCGAGGATCTGGCGCGGCACTTGGCGGCCACGGACTCGGCGGCGGTGCTCAAGCTGGGTCGCACGTTCGGCAAGGTCCGCGCGGCGTTCGAGGCGGCGGGCAAGTTGGACCAGGCACGGTACGTGGAGCGGGCCACGTGGGAGACCGGGCGCAGTCTGCCGCTGTCCGAAGTGGACCCGACAACGGTGCCGTACTTCTCTCTGGCGCTGCTGACGAGCCCGGTCAACGAGGGCGTATCAGGAGGCGCTGAGATCCATCCTGAGACCGAGGTCTCCGGAGAGGTTGTGGTGGTGGGTACCGGGCCTGCGGGTCGACCGTGGCTCACCCCTGAAGCCCAGGAGGCGTTGGCGGCGGCCGATGACCTGGTCGGGTACAAGACCTATCTCGACCGGGTCCCGCCGAACCCGCGCCAGCAGCGGCACGCCTCCGACAACCAGGTGGAGGCCGAGCGAGCCGCGTTCGCCCTGGACCTGGCCAAGCGCGGCAGGCGAGTGGCGGTCGTGTCGTCAGGCGATCCGGGCGTGTTCGCCATGGCCACGGCCGTACTGGAGGTCGCCACCGATCCACAGTGGACCGACGTGCCGGTGCGGGTACTGCCCGGCCTGACCGCGGCCCAGGCCGTCGCCAGCCGGGTAGGTGCGCCGCTGGGTCATGACTTCTGCACGATCTCGCTGTCGGACCGACTCAAGCCGTGGGATGTGATCACCAAGCGGTTGACTGCTGTCGCGGAGGCTGATCTGGCTATCGCGATCTACAACCCGGCGTCTAAGAGTCGCACGTGGCAGCTTGGGGAGGCGCGTGATCTGCTGCTTGAGCACCGGTCTGCTGATACGCCGGTGGTGATCGGGCGGGATGTGGGTGGGCCTGAGGAGACGGTTCGGGTGGTCCGCCTCGCCGACCTTGACCCGACCACCGTCGACATGCGGTGTCTGTTGCTGATCGGTTCGTCTCAGACCAGGGTGGTTGAGCGGGGGGATGGGACTCAGGTTGTGTTCACACCTCGGACCTACCCTGCGGCGCCGGATGTCCGATGAGTGGGCTCGTTCGGGCTTCGGAGGGCGGGGGCGCTCCCTCGTCAATCAGCGTCTTGTCCGGGCCCAGTGAAGTAAAGGGCGCCTGCGGCGTCGCTGCGCGATCAGCGAGCTGACCCTTGACTTCACTGGGCCCGGACAAGGGATTGCCAGGACGAGGGTGCAGGGGGAAATGCAGGGACCTACGGTCCCCACAAGAAGGACCTGGCGGTCCCTAGGCCAGCACTGCTATCAGTGCTGAGGCGATGTCTGGCTGTGGGGGGCCTGCGGGCCACCACTGGCCGTTCTGATCGCGGTAGGGGTACCAGCGTCCGTCTCGGCCTAGGCGGACCTGGGTGTTGCCCATTGTCCAGTGGTTGTGGTGGACCTCGATCGGTCCCTCGGCGACGGTGTTCGCGGCGTCGGCGGCGCGGGCGGTGAGGGCGGTGGGTGGGCGCCAAGTCGTTTCCAGGACGTGGAGTCCGTCCCAGCCGCCATTGCGCCATGCCTCGATGGCGCGTGGGTCGACGTCGAGGTGGACCGACGGGTACGTCGCGGCGTAGCGCACGAGGTCGGCGGTGCGGGGGAGGTCGGGGAGGTCGGTGGTCATCATGCGCCGGGCGCGCTGTGCGGCGTCGATGACCAGGAGCGCTAGGCCTGCCGGGTCTATGCCGTCTGCGGCTGGGATGTCGGGTGGGGGCGGCGCTTCGGTGGGGATCGTGGGTGGGTCGGGGAGTTCGGCGGGTTGTCTGGCGAACGCGGTGGTGGCCGGTTCGGTCGCCGAGCGGGACTGGAGGTCGGACAGCAGGTCGGCGGTTGCCTTGCCGCGCAACAACAGGAGCACGAACGGGTCCGAGTCCAGCAGCCAGGAGACCTGGTAGGCCAAGGCTGCGGCGTGGCGGCATGGGAGTTCCCAGCCGGGGCACGTGCACTCCGGATCGAGGTCGCCGATGTCGGGCAGCAGCCGCACCCCGGCGTCGGCGGCGGCGTCGACCAGGTCGGCGGGCATGTCGCCGTCGAGCAGTGCGGCGATGTGCCCCGACTGGGTCGCGACCTGGTCGAGGAACCGCCGCCATTCCGCGTCCGACAACGGTTCCAGCCGCATGATGGTCTGGTAGCTGGTGTCGTCTTCGTAGTCGCGGACAGTCGCTGACAGCCTGCCCGCGCTGACGGTGATCGCGCCGACATACCCGCCACGCGCGTACTTGCGTCCGTGGCGCAATTGGGCTTCGTCGAGTGCCGAGTCCTCCATCGCCTTGATCCACTCGCGGCCCCACCAGCTGCGGGCGAAGACGCCGCGGCCGACCGGTGGGAAGGCGGGGAATCCGAGTGCCGTCATCGCAGCTCCACCAGGTTGGCCAGTTCGGCGTCGGTCAGTTCGGTGAGGGCAGCCTCGCCGCCTGCCAGAATCGAGTCGGCGAGGTCGCGCTTGGTGGCCAGCATCTCGGCGACGCGGTCCTCGACGGTGCCTTCGGCGATCAGCCGGTGGACCTGCACCGGCCGGGTCTGCCCGATCCGGTAGGCCCGGTCGGTCGCCTGATCCTCGACCGCCGGGTTCCACCAGCGGTCGAAGTGCACGACGTGGTCGGCGCGGGTCAGGTTGAGGCCGGTGCCCGCCGCCTTGAGGGACAGCAGGAACACCGGGAACGCGCCATCGCCGAATTGGCGGACCAGTTCCTCGCGGCGGGGCACCGGGGTGCCGCCGTGCAGCAGCGCGCAGGCGATGCCGCGCTCACGCAGGTGCCGCTCGATCAGCCGGGCCATGGTCACGTACTGGGTGAACACCAGCGCCGACCCATCCTCGGCGAGGATCGTGTCGAGCAGTTCGTCGAGTAGCTCGAGTTTGCCGGAGCGGCCGGTCAGCGCGGCCGATGGCTCCTTGAGGTACTGCGCCGGGTGGTTGCAGATCTGTTTGAGACCGGTGATCAGCTTCATGACCAGCCCGCGTCGGGCCATGCCGTCGGACTCGCGGATCGCGGCCATGGTCTCGCGGACGACGGCGGCGTAGAGCCCGGCCTGTTCGCGGGTAAGCGACACCGGCTGGTCGGTCTCGGTCTTCGGCGGCAGTTCCGGGGCGATGCCCGGGTCGGACTTGCGCCGCCGCAGCAGGAATGGGCGCACGAGCGTGGCGAGCCGGGCGGCCAACTCGGTGTCCTGGTCGGCCTCGATGGGTTTGGCCCAGCGGGCCCGGAACCGCGACAGGCTGCCCAGCAGGCCGGGGGTCGTCCAGTCGAGCACCGCCCACAGCTCCGACAGGTTGTTCTCCACGGGCGTGCCGGTCAGCGCGACGCGGGCGTCGGCCGGGATTGTGCGCAGCGCCTTCGCCGTGCTGGAGGACGGGTTCTTCACGTGCTGGGCCTCGTCGGCGACCAGCAGCCCCCAGTTGTGCGCGGCGAGCCGCTCGGCGTCCATGCGCATCGTGCCGTAGGTGGTCAGGACGAAGCCTTCGTCGGCCAGCGTCCGGGCGCCGCCGTGGAAGCGGCGGACCGGGGTGCCTGGCGCGAACCGGGCGATCTCGCGCTCCCAGTTGCCCAGTAGCGAAGCCGGGCACACGACCAGCGTGGGCCCGGATCCGCGATGCAGGTGCAGGGCGATCAGGGTGATCGTCTTGCCCAGACCCATGTCGTCGGCCAGGCAGCCGCCCAGACCCAGCGATGTCATCCTGGCCAGCCAGCGCAGACCACGCAGCTGGTAGTCGCGCAGGGTCGCGGCCAGTTCGGCGGGTTGCTCGACGGCGTCGGCACCCGAGTCCGGGTCGGCGATGCGGGCGCGCAGGGACTCCAGCCAGTCGGAGGTGACGACGTCGACGCGCTCGCCGTCGATCTCGGTGGTGCCGGTCAGCGCGACCGCGAGCGCCTCGACGGCGGTGACCGGTTTCAGCTCCCGCTCCCGCGCCTTGCTGGTGACCTCCGGGTCGACCAGGACCCACTGGTCGCGCAGGCGCACCACCGGCCGATGCGACTCGGCGAGTTGGTCGAGTTCGGCTTTGGTCAGCGGCTGGTCGCCGAGGGCGAGCTGCCAGTCGAAGGCGAACAGCGCACCCCCGCCCAGCGCCGAGCGCAGGTCGGACGGCGCGGCCCCGCTGATCGCCGCCCTGGCCGTGATCGGCGCCAGCAGGTCCCTCGGCCAGTGGACCTCGACACCCGCCGCGGTGAGCCGAGGGGCGAGTTGGAACAGCTCGGTGACGTCGGCGTCATCGAGCACAAGCCGGTCGGGCACACCCTGCGAGAGCAGCCGCTGCATCGGCGCCCAGACCCGCGCCGCGCGCCGCACGGCCATCGTCACGTCGACCCGGACCGACCCGCCGCGCTCCCACAGCCCGGCCACATCGGCCACCACCGACGGGTCGGCGAGCGAATGCCCTTGCACGACGGCGTGGAACTGACCCGTGGAGTAGTCGTCGCCGGGGACCTCGACGCGCAACGAGATCCGCACGCCCGCGTCGAGTCCGGCCGACAGCTCGTCGGACCACCCGCGCAGCCGAGGGGCCTTCACCGGCTTGCGCGCGGCGAACAGCGGCCCGCCTGCCACAACTGGCGCGGCGGCGGTGCGCGGCATGCCATCGGCCACCGCGTCGATGAACCCGCGCACCAGGGTGTGCGCGTCGGCCAGTTCGGCGGGCACCCGACCGGGCACCGGCACCGCGCGCGCCGCGGCGGGCATCGCGTCGGCCAGCTCCCGCAGCCGGTCCAGGTCTCCGGGGTCGAGCGGCCCGGCCCGCCACGAGTCGAAGCCGTGGGCGGTGATCCCGGGCAGGATCCGGCCACGGGCGACCAATTGCAGCCCCACCAGCACCGCGGCACCCCAGAACGCGGCGGCCGGGTGGGCGTCGGCCCCCTTGCGGGCCCTGGTCAGCACCGGGACGGCGGCCGCGACGGGCAGCCGCACAACGGGGACCGTCACCGTGCCGCCGTCGGGTTCGGCGATGGTCAGCTCCCCGGCGGCACCGATGTCCGCGGGCACGTCGCCGTGAAAGGCGACCGTGCCCAGGCGAGCGGGCTCCCCCGGTTCGAACACGGCCGCGCAGCGCGCGAGACGGGTGGCGGTGTCGGCCGCGATCATGCACTACCCCCTGGTCGTCTTAGGCTGTACGGTACACCGTACGAGTCATTATCGTACACTGTACCGTACATCCTACGAGAGGTGCCGGGCATGGCGGAGAAGATCGAGCGCAGGGAGCCTGCCCGGACCATGGCACTGCTCTGGCGTGCCCCCGGCGAAGCGGGCCGGGGCCGCAAGCCGGGGCTGACCATCGACGCGGTGGTCACCGCCGGGATCGAGCTGGCCGACCGGGACGGCCTGGCCGAGCTGTCGATGCGCCGGGTCGCGGAGAAGCTCGGCGTCGGCACCATGTCGCTCTACACCTACGTTCCCGGCAAGGCCGATCTGGTCGCCGCCATGCGCGACCACGTCGTCGGCGAGACCGCGGTCCCGAATACCGCGACGGGCTGGCGGCCCGCCATGGAAACCTACGCGCGCGACCTGTGGGCGCTCTACCACCGGCACCCGTGGCTGCTGCTCGCGCCGAGCGCCCACGAGCTGCAGGGCCCGAACGAGACGGTGCGGATGGACGCGCTGCTGTCCGTGGTCGAGTCCGCGGGCCTCGACCCCCACCACATGCTCGGGGTGTTCCTGCTGATCGAGGGGTATGTCCGGGGCCTGGCGATGCTGTCGGTGGACTCCCAGCTCGCCTCGGCGCGCAGCGGGCTGAGCGAGGTCGAGTGGTGGGCGGAGCGGGAGCCGCTGGTGAACGCCTATGTCACCGCCGAGAAGTTCCCCGCGCTGTCGAAGGTGGCCGCGGCGGGCGCGTTCGACACCGACGGCTTCGACTTCGGCCTGACCAGGATCCTCGACGGCGTCGAACTGCTGGTCCAAGCCTCAGCGCGCGCCTAGCCAGTCCAGCACCTCGCCGAGGCTCGCCACCGACCGAACATCCGGAATGGACGGACGCCGAACCACCACGACCGGCAGCCCCATCGCCCGTGCGGCGTCAAGTTTGGCCACGGTCAGGTCGCCGCCGCTGTCCTTGGTGACCAGCACGTCGATCTTGTGTTCGCGCAGGAGGTCGCGCTCGCCGTCGAGGGTGTAGGGGCCGCGGTCGAGCAGCAGTTCCATCCGAGCGGGCAGCGGGACCTCTGGCGGGTCGACGCAGCGGACCAGGAACCAGCGGTCCGACCCGGCGAACGCGCCGAGCCCCTGACGGCCGGTGGTGAGGAAGATCCGCTCGCCGAGCGACGGCAGCAGCCGCGCGGCCTCGTCCAGGTCGCCCACCCAGTGCCACGCGTCGCCCGGCCGCTCGGTCCATCCAGGACGGCGCAGCATGATCAGCGGCAGCGCGGTGCGCGCGGCGGCGGCGGCGGCCGACGCGCTGATCCGCTCGGCGAACGGGTGGGTGGCGTCCACCACCGCGTCGATTCGCGCGTCGACCAGCCACTCAGCCAGCTTCTCCGGCCCGCCGAACCCGCCGATCCGCACGTCGCCGACCGGCAGCCGGGGCGAGCGGACCCGGCCCGCGAGCGAGGAGACGACAGTCGTGTCCGGCCGCGAAACCAAGGCCGCGGCCAAGGCCCTTGCCTCACCTGTGCCGCCGAGGATGAGCACCTTCATGAGCTCACTACTCTGGTGTCATGACCGGACAACGGCGCACGCCGGAGGGCCTGCGCTACGGCTGGACCACGGGAGCCTGCGCGACGGCGGCGACCACCGCCGCCTACACCGCGCTGCTCACCGGCGAGTTCCCCGACCCGGTGACCATCACGCTCCCGAAAGGACAGACGCCCGCGTTCGCCCTCGCCGTGGAGGACCTCGACCCCGGCAGCGCGATGGCGGGGGTGGTGAAGGACGCGGGCGACGATCCGGACGTCACCCACGGCGCGCTGATCCGCTCGACGGTCCGACCCGGCGAGCCGGGAACCGGCGTGACGTTCGTGGCGGGCCCCGGCGTCGGCACGGTGACCAAGGCCGGACTCCCGCTGCCCGTCGGCGAACCCGCGATCAACCCGGTCCCCCGCACCCTGATCCGCGACCATGTGGCCGAGGTCGCCGCGCGGCACGGCGGCAGCGGCGACGTGGTCGTGGAGATCTCCGTCGATCGCGGCGAGGAACTGGCGCGCAAGACGTGGAACCCGCGCCTGGGCATCCTCGGCGGCCTGTCCATCCTGGGCACCACGGGGATCGTCGTGCCGTACTCGTGCAGCGCGTGGATCGACAGCATCCGCCGCGGCATCGACGTGGCCCGCGCGGCGGGCTACCAGCACGTCGCGGGCTGCACCGGATCGACGTCGGAGCGCACGGTCATGGCGCTCTATGGCCTGCCCGAGGACGCCCTGCTCGACATGGGCGACTTCGCGGGCGCCGTACTCAAGTACCTGCGCCGCCACCCCGTGGCCAGGCTCACCATATCTGGCGGCTTCGCCAAGCTGTCCAAACTGGCCGACGGCCACCTCGACCTGCACTCGGCCCGCTCCCAGGTCGACCTCGCCGCACTGGCCCGCGCCGCCACGGCAGCGGGCGGCAGCGCCGAACTGGCCGAGCGGATCACCAACGGCAACACCGCACTGGAAGCGCTCACCCTGGCTCAGCAGGAGGGAATCCCCCTGGGCGACGCGGTGGCCGAGGGCGCCAAGCGCACCGCCGTGGCGACGCTGCGCGGCGCGGAGGTCGAGGTCGACGTGGTCGTGATCGACCGCGCGGGCACGATCGTCGGCCGCACTCACTGACCTTTGCCCCGCGGCCAAGTACAAATGGCAGCCGAGGTCGGCCGCACTCACTGACGCTCGCGCGCGGCCGAGTACAGGTGGCTGTCGCAGAACCCCTCCGGGGCCAGGACCCTGCCGACGATGATCACGGCCGTGCGCTTGATGCCGGCTTCCCGCACCCGGTCGGCGATGTCGGCCAGCGTCCCGCGCAGGATCACCTCGTCGGCCCGCGACGCGTAGGCGACCACCGCGACCGGACACAGTGGACCGTAGTTCGGCAGCAGCTCGGCCACCACCTCGTCGATCCGCTGCACGGCCAGGTGCAGCACCATCGTGGCCCCGGACCGGCCGAGTGTGTCGAGGTCCTCGCCCTGGGGCATCGGCGTGGCGCGGGCGGAGGTGCGAGTGAGGATCACTGTCTGGCCGACGCCGGGGACGGTCAGTTCCGTGCGAAGCGACGCGGCGGCCGCGGCGAAGGCGGGCACCCCGGGGGTGATGTCCCAGGGCACACCGGCGTCGTCGAGGCGGCGGATCTGCTCGGCGATCGCGCTGAACACCGACGGATCGCCGGAGTGCAGGCGGGCGACGTCGTGGCCGTCGGCGTGGGCGGCGAGCAACTCGGCGGTGATCTCGTCGAGGGTCAGGTTCGCCGTGTCGACCTTGCGCGCACCAGGCGGGCACAGGCCCAACAGTTCCTCCGGCACCAGCGCGCCCGCGTAGAGACACACGGGCGACGCGGTGATGATCCGCTGCCCGCGCACCGTGATCAGGTCGGCGGCCCCAGGGCCCGCCCCGATGAAGTGCACGGTCATTGGTTCTCCTTCACCACGGTCCACTGCGTCACCGGAAGCATCGGCCGCCACGCGGTGAACGCGCCCAGCGGGGCCGCGCGGCTGATCGCGAGCCGGATCAGGTCGCCGCCGAGGTCGGCCCGCCAGCGGGTGACCAGGGCCTCGGACTCCAGCGTCACGGCGTTCACCACCAACCTGCCGCCGGGCCGCAGCGCCGCCCACCCGGCCGCGATGACCCCTTCGACGGTCACCCCGCCGCCGACGAACACCACGTCGGGGTCCGGCAGGTCCTCCAGCGCGTCCGGCGCCGACCCGTGCACGACCCGCAGGCCGGGCACCCCGAGCCGGTTGGCGTTGCGGATGATCCGCTCGGCCCGGTCCGCGCGCGGCTCGACGGCGATCGCCCGGCACGACGGGTGCGACCGCATCCACTCGATCCCAACACTGCCGGAGCCCGCGCCGATGTCCCACAGCAGCAGCCCCGGCTCCGGCGACAGGGCGGCCACCGTCACCGCGCGGATCTCCCGCTTGGTGATCTGGCCGTCGTGTTCGTAGGTGTCGTCCGGCAGGCCGGGTGTGCGGGGCAGCCTGCGGGCCTCCGGCGCGGCCACGCACTCGACGGCGACGATGTTGAGGGCACCGACGGCGGCGGACCAGTCGTCGGCGATCCCGCTCACCAACTGCTCGTCCGGACCGCCGACCGACGACACGACGGTCATCCGGCTGGCCCCGAATCCCCGCGCGGTCAGCAGCCGGGCGACGGCCAGTGGCGTGGTCGAGTTCTCGCTGAGCACCAGCACGCGGCGGCCGTGGTGGACCACGGCGTGCAACCGCACCACCGGCCGCGCCACCGCGCTGACCACTTCGACGTCCTCCAGCGCCCAGCCCAGCCGCGCGCACACCAGCGACGCCGACGACGGGTGGGAGATCACCCGGAGCTCGGTCCGGCGGGCCAGGGTCGCCCCGATCCCGTAGAACATCGGGTCGCCGCTGGCCAGCACGCACAGCGCGCGGTCGCGGTGCGCGTCGAGGATCGCCGGAATCGCGGGCACGAGGGGTGACGGCCACTCGACCCGGTCGGCGGCGATCTCCTCGGGCAGCAGCGCGAGCTGACGGGCCACCCCGACGATCACGTCGGCGCTGGCCAGCGCGTCGCGGGCGGGTCCGGCCAAGCCTGCCCACCCGTCCGCACCGATGCCCACCACAGTCACCACGAGTGCACACGGTAACCGACCGCCGCCGAGATCCACGCCACGCGGCTTGGTCGTGGCGGGTCGGGTCTGCGACGATGCGAGCGACCAAGCAGGGTGTGCGAGGAAACCGGTGCGATTCCGGTGCGGTCCCGCCACTGTGACCGGGGAGCGCCACTCCCCCGCGTGCCACCGGGGCGACCTGGGAAGGCCGGAGCGGCGCGTCGATCCGGGAGCCAGGACACTCCGCCCTGCCGAGACCGACCCGGGCGCGGACCCGGAGTGAGGATCATGGCGTGCTGCCTGCCAGCTTTGTTGTCGTGTGCCGATGAGCGCCGGCTACCCGTTCTCCGCGGTCGTCGGCCACGACGACCTCCGACTCGCGCTGCTGCTCAACGCCGTGCACCCGGGTATCGGCGGTGTGCTGGTCCGGGGTGAGAAGGGCACAGCGAAGTCGACCATCGTGCGTGCGCTGGCCGCCCTGCTGCCCGACATCGCCGCGGTCCACGGCTGCCGGTTCAGCTGCGACCCGGCCGCGCCCGACCCGCGCTGCCCCGACGGCCCGCACGACGGCGGCCGGGACACCCGCGCCGCCCGGCTCATCGAGTTGCCCGTGGGCGCCACCGAGGACCGCCTCATCGGTTCGCTCGACCTCGAGCGCGCGCTGACTGAGGGTGTCCGCGCCTACCAGCCGGGGCTGCTGGCCGCCGCGCACCGCGGCGTGCTCTACGTCGATGAGGTCAACCTGCTGCACGACCACCTGGTCGACCTGCTGCTCGACGCGGCGGCGATGGGCCGCGCGCATGTCGAGCGCGAGGGCGTCTCGGTGTCGCACGCGGCGTCGTTCCTGCTGGTCGGGACCATGAACCCGGAGGAGGGCGAGCTGCGCCCGCAGCTGCTCGACCGGTTCGGGCTGACCGTGGAGGTGCGCGCGGCGCGGGACGTGCCCACGCGCACCGAGGTCATCCGCCGCAGGCTGGCCTTCGAGGCCGACCCGGCCGGGTTCGCCACCCAATGGTCCACTTCGGACACCGAGCTGGCAGGCAAGATCGCCGATGCCCGCGCGGCGCTGCCGAAGGTCACGCTGCCCGACGGCGAGCTGCGCCGGATCGCGGCGGTGTGCGCGGCCTTCGACGTCGACGGCATGCGCGCGGACCTGGTGCTCGCCCGCACCGCCGTGGCGCACGCCGCGTGGCGCGGCGCCGAGCAGGTCGAGGAGGCCGACGTCGCCGTGGCCGCCCGGCTCGCCCTGCCGCACCGGCGCAGGCGCGACCCGTTCGACGAGCCGGGCATCGAGCAGGACCAGCTCGATCAGGCGCTGCGCGACGCCGCCGAGCACACCGACCCGGATCCCGACCCAGGACCGGAAGGCCCGGGCGGCGGCGCACCGGAGCCGGGCGACGGTCCCAGCGGCCCCACCCAGGGCTCCCAGCAGTCGCCCCAGGAGTCCCCCACGGGTGGACAGGCACCGGCAACCCCCGACCCGGCGTTCCGCGCCCGGCACCTGGAGATCGCCGGTGTCGGCGAGGGCGCCCCCGGGCGCCGGTCCCGGTCGCGGGCGGGCGCCGGAAGGGCGCTGCGGGCGTCGACCTCGCAGGGCGCGGGTGTCCACCTGGTCGGCACGCTGACCGCCGCCGCGCCGCACCAGCACCAGCGTGGCCGCGTTGGCACGGCGTTGATCGTGAAGGCCGGTGACGTCCGCAAGTCGGTGCGCGAGGGCCGGGAGAGCAACCTGGTCCTGTTCGCCGTGGACGCGTCCGGCTCGATGGCCGCGCGCAAGCGGATGTCGGCGGTGACCGGCGCGGTGATCTCCCTGCTGCGCGACGCCTACCAGCGTCGGGACAAGGTCGGCCTGGTCACCTTCCGCGGCTCGTCGGCCGAGTTGGTGCTGCCGCCGACGTCGTCGGTCGAAGCCGCCGTGGCCCGGCTGCGCGACTTGCGCACGGGTGGGCGGACGCCGCTGGCCGACGGCCTGCTGCGGGCCCGCAAGACCTTGGCCGTGGAGCGCCTGCGTGACCCGCGCAGGCGGGCGTTGCTGGTGGTCGTCACCGACGGCCGCGCCACCGTCCCGGTCGCCCACGACGCCGTCGGCGACGCACTCCGGGCCGCGGCGATGATCGCCGCCGAGGGCGCGGCGAGCGTGGTGGTCGACTGCGAGAGCGGGCCGGTCCGGCTCGGCCTCGCCGTCCGGCTGGCCGCCGCGCTGGGCGGCACCGGGCTGCGCCTGGAAGACCTGTCCGCCGACGCCGTCGCGGGCGTCGTCCGTGCCGCGCGCGCGGCCTGAGGGGGGATCACCGATGCCACAGGGCAAGCCCGAGACCGTCCCCGACGACGGCCGCACCACCCGCCAGCGGCGCAACCGGCCGCTGGTGGTGGTCCACACCGGTGAGATGAAGGGCAAGTCGACCGCCGCGTTCGGCCTGGCGCTGCGCGGGTGGAACCAGGGCTGGTCGATCGGGGTGTTCCAGTTCGTCAAGTCCGCGAAGTGGAAGGTCGGCGAGGAGTCTGCGTTCCTCGCGCTTGGCAAGCTGCACGAGCAGACCGGCGAGGGCGGGCCGGTCGAGTGGCACAAGATGGGCGCGGGCTGGTCGTGGTCGCGCAAGTCGGGCACCGAGGACGACCACGCCGAGGCCGCGCGCGAGGGCTGGGCGGAGATCGCCCGCCGGATCGAGCGCGAGGAACACGACCTGTACGTCCTCGACGAGTTCACCTACCCGCTCAAGTGGGGCTGGATCGACGTCGACGAGGTCGTGCGGACGCTGACCGACCGGCCTGGACACCAGCACGTGGTGATCACCGGCCGGGACGCGCCGCAGGCATTGGTCGACGCCGCCGACCTGGTGACGCACATGACCAAGGTCAAGCACCCGATGGACGCGGGCCAGAAGGGCCAGAAGGGCATCGAGTGGTAGCCAGACTCGTCGTGGCGGCCCCCGGGTCCGGCAGCGGGAAGACGACTGTCGCCACGGGTCTGATGGCCGCCCTGCGGCGGCGCGGGCACACGGTCGCGCCGTTCAAGGTCGGGCCGGACTACATCGATCCCGGCTACCACTCGCTGGCGTGCGACCGGCCGGGCCGCAACCTCGACCCGGTCCTCGTCGGCGAGCACCGGGTCGGCCCGCTGTTCCGCCACGGCGCGGCGGGCGCCGATCTCGCGGTGGTCGAGGGCGTCATGGGCCTGTTCGACGGCCGCATCGGCCACCAGGTCGCCGCGGGCGGCTACGGCTCGACCGCGCACGTGGCCGAGCTGATCAACGCGCCGGTGCTGCTGGTGGTCGACACCCGCGGGCAGAGCACGAGCCTGGCCGCGCTGCTGCACGGCTTCCGCTCCTACCGCGCGGGCGTGCGGCTCGCGGGCGTGGTGCTCAACCAGGTCGGCTCCGACCGGCACGAACAGGTCCTGCGCGAGGCGTGCGACGACGTCGGTCTGCCGGTACTGGGGTCGGTGCGGCGCGCGGTGGACGTGGATGTGCCGTCGCGGCACCTCGGGCTGGTCCCCGCCGTGGAGCACGGCGCGGCGGCGGTCCAGGCGGTCGCGGCGATGGCCGACCTGATCGACGGCTCGGTCGACTTGGACGCGATCGTCGCGCTGGCCCGGTCGGCGCCGGGCTTCCCTGGCCCGGCCTGGGATCCCGCCGCCGAGGTCACGCCCACGGCGGGCAGGCCGGTGGTCGCGGTCGCGGGCGGTCCAGCGTTCACCTTCGGCTACACCGAGCACGTTGAGCTGCTGCGGGCGGCGGGCGCGGAGATCGCCGTGGTCGATCCCCTGCGCGACGAACACCTGCCCGAGCGGACGCGGGCGCTGGTGCTGCCGGGCGGATTCCCGGAGCAGCACGTCGAGGCCCTGTCGGCCAACAGCGCCTTGCGCGCGGCCGTCCGCGCGCTGGCCGGATCCGGCGCCCCGATCCACGCCGAGTGCGGCGGCCTGCTCTACCTCGCGTCCGAATTGGACGATCTGCCGATGTGCGGGGTGCTGCCCGCGACCGCGGCGATGACCCCCCGCCTGACCCTGGGCTACCGCGACGCGGTCGCCGCGACCGACTCGGCGCTGCACGCCGAGGGCACCAGGGTCACCGGCCACGAGTTCCACCGCACCCGCACCACCCCGGCCCACGGCACCGGCCCCGCGTGGATCTGGCGCGACCACGAGGGGACGGTCCAGCGGGAGGGTTTCGCGGTGGGCGGGGTGCACGCGTCCTATCTGCACACCCACCCGGCGGGCAACCCGGCGGCGATCTCGGCGTTCGTCTCGGCCCTCAAGAACTGAACGATTCGAGTCTCCAACTTCGCTTGAACGACGAACCGCGAGCCGCCCGACACGGGTGGCTCGCGGTTCGAGGTGTCGTCAGCTCAGGCCTTGCGTTGCAGGCTCCGGTGCATGAGGACCGCGAAGGTCACCCCGATCGCGCCCCACAGCACCGCGGAGGTGCCAAGCGACGCGATGCGGAAGTTCCAGATCAGGTCGCCGGGGAAGCCCTCGGGGACCTCCTGGAAGCCCGGCAGCACCTTGGCCACCGCGGTCACGATCACCAGGTAGCCCACCGTCGCGACCGTGGCGGCGGTGAACCCGCCCAGGCGCGGGGTCAGCGACCGGGACACCGCGACCGCGGCCACCACGAGCGCCAGCGAGATGGCGATCATGGCGAAGAACAGGGCGGTGCGCTCCTCGATGGTGTCGGGGTTGCCGACGGCGGGCGGGTTGGCCGGGTAGGTCAGGAACGGCACGAGCACCACCGCGACGAACCCGATGCCCGCCAGGGCCAGCGCGGTGGCCCGCGGCGTGCGGGTGCCGAGCCTGCCGTAGGCGAAAGCGAACGCGACGCCGAACAGGCCGCCGACGCCCAGTCCGTAGAGGACCGCGCCGATGCCCAGGCCCACCGTGGACTGGAAGGCCCGGGTGAACCCTTCCTCCTCGGCGTGCCCGTGCTCCGGCTCGGCCGCGGGGGTCTCGCCGTGGGGATGGGCCGCGGCGCCCGCTTCCTCGATCGCGATGGCGCGGTCGACCGAGGGCTCACCGAACGCGGCGGCGAAGCCGAAGGCGAGCAGGCCGCCGACCAGGCCGGCGAGCAGGCCCCAGATCAGCAGCGAACGCATGGTCAACGCGGGTGCCGCGGTGTTCACTGGCTCGGTTTCGGTCAGTGGCACGGGAAGCCCAGCAGGTGCCGCGCGTCGTGGACGAGTTCGTGCACCGTGGTGCCCTCGAAGATCGCCAGGGCGCCCTGCTCGGCACCCACGAAGTACAGCGCCAGCAGGGAGAGCACCCCCACGAAGATCGCGTACGGCAGGATCTGTCGAATCGGGATCGTCAGCGGGATGGGTGCGGGAATCGCGACGGCATGCGTCATGGAGTCCTCCTCGGGCTTCACGCGGCCCAGTCGTTGGAGCAGGCGACGGTGGAGGGTCTGACTGTGATCCCCGGTCGAGGATCAATCACAGTGGCGCGGCCGTGCCGGAGTCACACCGGCTTCCTTCTACCATCAGGGTCGACTTTGAAAAGTATGGGAGCCACGGGGACGGTGTCAACGCGGCCGTTCGTGGGGTGGGATATGTCATGAGCCGAACGTTGACCGTGGTCAGCCATGCCGCGACGGCGGCGACCCGACTGGCCGCCTTCCCCGCCGACGAGCCGATCGAGCACACCGGGATCGATGGCGGCCCGCGCGCCGACACCGCGGTGCGCGGGCCGGAGTCGCGGTGCGCGCAGACCGCGGCGGCACTGGGTCTGTCCGCCGACCCCGACGACCGGCTCCGCGACTGCGACTACGGCCGGTGGCGCGGGCGCACCCTCGACGAGGTCGCCGCGGCCGAGCCGGACGCGGTCGCGATCTGGCTCACCGACCCCGGCGCGGCCCCGCACGGCGGGGAAACCCTGCTCGATCTGCTCGATCGGGTGGGCGGCTGGCTCGACACGCCCCCTGATGGCCGCCGTACCGTCGCGGTGACCCATCCGGCGGTGGCGAAGGCGATGATTGTCCGCGCATTGGGCGCCGACCCGTCCGCATTCTGGCGAATCGATATCGCGCCGCTTTCCAGAACGATTCTGCGCGGCGGACCCGGCCGGTGGACATTGCGCTGGCTCACCACCGCCGAATCAGCGCGGTGACCTGGCGTTCTTTCCTTAGACAAAAGGCGCGCGTGAACACCCCGCAAATAGGCGTCCGAGTTATGGGCCGAATGCCGGTCGCGGCCGGAAAATTACCCCCGCCAGTAGGGTCCAAATACTCTCCCCAAGATCCGAGCGACCCTCACGCGTTACACCAGGTAGCGATAGGTGGCCAAGCGGCCACACGCCGTGACGTACCGTGAAGAGATCACCGGCAGGCGGGGATTCCGGGCGCCGAGCAACAATCGTACGTATTCGCGGTGACATTACGCGGTCGACCTTGCGCGGCGAGCTGAATGGGGCCACTGTCGAAACAGTTGATCTGGCGCGATTCCGCCTATAGCTGTATCACTTGCGAGAAGGTTGACGATCCCTTATTTGGGACCGGAGTGAAGCGGGACACTCCGGCGGTGCGACGGAAAGCGGGAGTGCCGTGCTGCAGACGGGAGCGGGGGGCGGGTTGGGCGCGCGACGCCACGGTTCCGACGCGTGGCCGACCGAGCAGCAGAGCGACGTACCGGGCGCGGGCCCGCTGATCCACGACCTCATCGACCTGGCCGCGGCCGCCAAGGTCTCCCGGGAACGGGTCCGACACCTGCTCGACGCGGTCGTCTCGGTGGGCAGCGACCTGTCGATGCACAACGTCACCCGCCGCGTCGTGGCCGCGGCCCGCGAGCTGACCGGTGCCCGGTACGGCGTGCTGCGGGTCATCGATCAGGACGGCGAGGTCATCGAGTCCGGCAGCGTCGACGACCATCCCGCGAGCGGTTCGTTCCTCGCGATGCCCGTGCGGTCCCGCGGCACGGTCTTCGGCCAGTTGCAGCTCAGCGGCAAGATCGGCGCCCTGCCGTTCACCCAGGAGGACGAGGACGTCGTCGGCGCGCTGGCCGCGGCGGCCGGGCTGGCGATCGAGAACGCCAAACTCTACGAGGGCAGCCACCGCCGGGAAGCGTGGCTGCGCGCCACCAACGAGGTCACCGCGCTGCTGCGCACCGGGGTCGAAGACCTGTTCGCGCTGCGCCTGCTCGCCCGCCGGGCCAGGGAGACCGCGGGCGCGGCCCTGGCCGCGGTCGCCGTCCCGGACTCGCCCACGGACCTGCGGATCCAGGCGGGCAACGGCGACCTGCGCGCCCAGTTCGAGGGCCTGCGCATCCCCGTGGTCGAGAGCCTGGCGGGTGACGTGTTCAGCACCGGCCGGGCCCGCCGGATCGATCAGCTCGCCAACGCCGTGTTCGCCCGCTCCGCCCAGACCTTCGACCGCCTGCCCCTCGGCGTCGCCCAACTCGGCCCGACCGCGTTCGCCCCGCTGCGCACCGGGCCGCACCCGCGCGGGGTGCTGATCGTGGCCAAGCCGGTGGGCGCGCGCCCGTTCGACGAGGACGACCTGCGCATGATCGACGGCTACGCCAGCCAGGCCGCGCTGGCGATGGAGTCCGCCCAGGCCCAGCTCGACCGGCAGCGGCTGGCGCTGTTCGAGGAGCGCGATCGGATCGCCCGCGACCTGCACGACCTGGTGATCCAGCGGCTGTTCGCCATCGGCATCGGCATCCAGGGACTGACCCGCGGCCAGCTCGACACCGGACTCGGGGAGCGGCTGGGCAGCCACGTCGCCGACATCGATCAGACGATCCGGGAGATCCGGCGCAGCATCTTCTCTTTGCAGGAGCCCGCGAACGGCGCGTACAGCCCGCGCGCGGACATCCTGCGCGCGATCTCCGACGCCGCCGCGACGCTCGGCTACGAGCCCACGGTCCGGATGGAAGGTCCGCTCGACTCGGTGGTCCCCCCGGAGATCCACCTCGACCTGGTCGCCACGCTGCGGGAGGCGCTGTCGAACGTCGTGCGCCACGCCCGCGCGTCGCGGGTCCAGGCGACGGTGACCGTCGACCGGGCGGCCACCCGGCTGGAACTGCTGGTGCAGGACGACGGCGCGGGACTGCCCGCCGAGATCGCCCAGCGCAGCGGACTGGCCAACATGCTCCAGCGCGCCCGCCGCTGGTGTGGCGACTGCGTGTTCGAGACACCTCCGCGCGGCGGGACCAGAGTGAGTTGGTCGGTGCCGCTGCCCCGCCATCCGAGCGTGACCGCCGAGGAGGCCCCGTGAGCGAGCTGGCGAGCGAATCAATGTCACAGTGCGCCGGCGAATGCCACCGAGCGTGCGAGGTGGTCACATGAGCGAGCGTGCGAGCGAATCAATGTCACAGTGCGCCCGCGAATGCCACCGAGCGTGCGAGGTGGTCTCGTGAGCATCTCGGTATTCGTGCTTGACGACCACGAGGTGGTCCGCCGCGGGCTCAAGCAGTTGCTCGACGCCGAGCCAGACATCGTTGTCGTCGGCGAGGCCGCGACCGCGGCTCAGGCGCTGGCCCGTGTGCCCGCGCTGCGCCCGCAGGTGGCCATCCTCGACGTGCGGCTGCCCGACGGCGAGGGCGTCAGCGTGTGCCGGGAACTGCGCTCGGCCATGGTGCCGCCGCCCGCGTGCCTGATGCTCACGTCGTTCTCCGACGACGAGGCGCTCTTCGGCGCGATCATGGCGGGCGCGGCCGGATACATGCTCAAACAGGTCAGCGGCAACGACTTGGTCTCCGCGGTGCGCACGCTCGCCGCGGGCGGGTCGCTGCTCGACGCCGGGGTGACCGCCACGGTGCTCGACCGGCTTCGCTCCGGGCGCGCGGAGGACCCGCGCTACAGCACGTTGAGCCCGCAGGAGCGCAAGATCCTCGACCTGATCGCCGAGGGCATGACCAACCGCCAGATCGCCAACCAGCTCTACCTCGCGGAGAAGACGGTCAAGAACTACGTCTCGACGCTGCTGCACAAACTCGGCTTCGACCGGCGCACCGAGGCCGCGGTCTACGCGACCCGGCTGCAGAATCCGCGCCCCCACGGTTAGGGCGACTGCGGAGGGTGATCACGACCGGATCGGAAACGACGAGGTCGGCGTGTCGAATCCGGCGCCCGCGCTACCGGCGGTAACGTCGGCCGCGATGGATTTCTCGCGGTGAGGGGGTGGCGGACATAGTGCCGAACACGCTGGTCCCGCTGCCCGCACCCGCCCCGGGTCGCGTCCCCTTGGTCTGTCTCGTCGCGGGCGACACGTCGGCCGCGGTCAAGATCGCCCCGGTGGCGGCCGCCATGCGGCTGCGGCAGCGGATCCGCCCGGTGGTGATCTCCTGCGGGCCCGACGAGGTGACCGAGACCCTCGGCGCGTTCGATCTCGTGCCCAGCCTGGTCGTCGGGTCCGATCGCGACCGCACGACGCCGCGGGCGGCGGCCCGGCTGCTCAACGCGCTCGACCACGCCTACACCGACCTGGTGCCCGACGCGGTGATCGTCCAGGGCGACACGGCCACTGCGGTCAGCGCGGCGATGGCCGCGTTCTGGCACCGGATCCCGGTCGTGCACCTCGACGCCGGGGTCCGCTCCTACGACCTGACGGCGCCGTTTCCCGAGGAAGGCCACCGCAGGCTGATCGCCCAGGTGAGCTCGCTGCACCTGGCCGCGACCACCGACGCCGCGTCGAACCTGGAGTGCGAGGCGCACTGCGGGCCCAAGGTCGTCACCGTCGGCAGCACGGCGGTCGACGCGGGGTTCGACGCGCTCGACCGGCACGGCGACCACGCCGACGACCGCCTGCGCGCCGTGGAGAACGCCGTGGTGCGGGGCGCGTCCCGGATGGTGCTCGTCGCACTGGATCCGGGCCGCTGGGCTGACACCGACGAACTCGCGGCGGTGCTGCACGGCGTCGCCGACCTGGTGTTGGCCAACCCGGACCTTGAGGTCGTGCTGCCCGCGCCCTACGACAGCGGGCTGCGGGTCAGCGCCGAGAACGTGCTAGGGCGGCTGGTCCGGGTCACGATCACCGAGCCGGTCGACCACCCCGGCCAGGTGTGCCTGCTCTCGCTGGCCGCTGCCGTGGTGACCGACTCCGACATCCTCGCCGAGCAGGCGCCGAGCTTCGGCGTGCCCGCGATGATGGTCGGCGGGGAGCCCGGGGTCTGGGCCGAACCCGACCGGCCTGGCTACCCGTGGACCGCGGGCGCCGACCGGGCGCTGGTGGCCCGCATCGCCGAGAAGCTGGTGCTGAGCCAGGTGGAACGCCTCGCCGTGGCCCCCGCCGACAACCCGTTCGGCGACGGTTTCGCCGCCGTGCGCTGCGAGCAGGCCGTCGAGTGGCTGCTCGGCCTGCGGGCCCGGCCCAGCGACTTCCGCCCGGGTTAGCCGCTGTCCCGTGAGTCCGACACGACCGTTACCAACGTCCTGGCGAGGTACATCTAGCCGGTTACCGCGGCCAGGGCGCTGGGGAACCGCACGACCTGGGCGGCGTAGGTGAGGCCCGCGCCGAATCCCACCAGCAGCGCGAGCGCGTCGGGGTCGACCTGGCCCTCGGTGAGCATGCGGTCCATCGCCATCGGGATCGACGCGGCCGAGGTGTTCCCACAGTCGACGACATCCCGGGCGACGACCGCGTCCGTGGCGCCGAGCTTCTTCGCCAGTGCCTCGACGATGCGCAGGTTCGCCTGGTGGGGCACGATCGCGGCCAGGTCGCCTGGCCGCACGCCCGCCCGGTCACAGGCCTGCAGCGCGATCGGGTGGATCTCGGTGGTGGCCCAGCGGAAGACCGCCTGACCCTCCATGTGCATGAGCCCGCCCGCCGGGACGTGGATCAGGTCGCTGGCCGAGCCGTCGCTGCCCCACACGATCGGGCCGATGCCCGGGGTGTCGGACCCGGTGAGGACGACCGCGCCCGCGCCGTCGCCGAAGATGATCGAGGTGCCCAGGTCGGCTTGGTCGACCCACGAGGTCATCTTCTCCGCGCCGACGATCAGCACCGTGCGCGCCGACCCGCCGCGGATCGCGTCGGCGGCCACCGCCAGGGAGTAGCAGAACCCCGAACAGGCGGCGTTGAGGTCGTAGGCCGCCGCGTGCGGCGCGCCCAGCCGCGCGGCGACGCCGACGGCGATGCTGGGAATCGGCACCGGTTGGCTGCACGAGGCGACGATCACCAGGTCAACCGCCGATCCGGGGACACCCGCGTTGTCCAACGCGCGTCTGCCCGCCTCGACCGCCATTCCCTCGATGGTCTCGTCCGACCCGGCGAAGCGTCGGGAGCTGATGCCGGTGCGCTCGCGGATCCAGTCACCAGTGCGTCCGAACCGGGCCGCGATCACCTCGCTGGCCACGGCCTCGGCGGGCCTGTACGCGCCCGTCCCGACCATGCGCGCGCCCGTTGATCCGATCTGTTCGCGCAATGCGATGACTGCCACCGCGTCACTTTGGACAATTACCCTCGAGTAGCGCTCGATTTGTGACTGAGTTCTCACCTGAAATTGTTCAGAAGCACGCAATATCCGTTGTTCGTTCACTTTTTCGCCGCGACTCATGAGTAGCACTCACGAGTAACTTGAAAGACCTTTCGGCGGATAGGGCAGGATGGCAGGGTGACCGATCCCGACCGCGCCGCCCAACTCGCCGTCGAGTCAGCGGGCGACTACCGCTGGTTCGAAACCCTCTACGCCGAGGCGAGCCGCGGCGAGGCCGAGGTGCCCTGGCACCGCGCCCGCCCGAACGTCCTGCTGACGAACCGCCTCACCACCCCCGGCGCGGGCCGCGCACTGGTCGTCGGCAGCGGCTACGGCGACGACGCGGAGTACATCCGGTCCCTCGGCTACGACGTCACCGCGTTCGACTTCTCCCCCAGCGCCGTCACCCTCGCCACCGAGCGCTTCCCGGACATCGACTTCCGCACCGCCGACGTCCTGGCCGCCCCCGCGGCGTGGAGTGGTGCGTTCGACCTGGTCTACGAGGCCTACACGATCCAGGTCCTGCGCGGCGAGAACCGCGCCACCGCCATCAAGGCCATCAGCGGGTTCGTCGCCCCCGGCGGGACCCTCCTGGTCATCGGCTTCTCCGCCAAGCCGACCGACGACCCGCCCCGCATCGCCCAGCCCCTGACCCGCGTCGAACTGGACTCGTTCGGCCTCACCCAGGGCTGGGTCGATGAGCGCCCGCCGAACCCGGAGGAACCCCCGGGACGCTGGCACTACGTCGCCGAGTTCACCAGGTGAGGGTCCAGCCACCCCGCCCTGTTCGCTGATGTTGGTCGCCGCGACGATCGGCGCGCCGCGCTTCACCCTTGCGAGGGGCCGGCCACCGCAGCGACGGTGGCCGAACTCCCCGAATGCCTCAGTACTGGTAGAAACCCCGACCGGACTTCTTGCCCAACAGGCCGGCGTCTACCATTCGCAGCAAGAGTGGCGGCGCCGAGTACAGCTGCTCCTTGAACTCCGAATACAGCGAGTCGGCGATCGCCTTAGTGGTGTCCAGACCGATCAGGTCGGTCAGGCGCAGCGGCCCCATCGGATGCGCACAACCCAGCACCATCCCGTTGTCGATGTCCTCGGCCGAGGCGAAACCCGACTCCAGCATCCGAATCGCCGACAGCAGATATGGCACCAGCAGGGCGTTGACCACGAACCCGGCCCGGTCCTGCGACAAGATCACCTGCTTACCCAGCCCCGACTCGACGAACGACTGCGCGCGCTGCTTGGTCTCATCGGCGGTCAGCAGTGAGGGCACCAACTCCACCAGTTTCAGCACCGGCACCGGGTTGAAGAAGTGCACCCCGATGACCTGCTGCGGCCGAGCGGTCGCCATGCCCAGCTTCATGATCGGGATCGAAGAGGTGTTGGACGCGAAGATCGCGTTCTCGTCCTCGACGACCTTGTCCAGCGTCGCGAAGATGTCGGTCTTGATCGACTCGTCCTCGGCGACGGCCTCGATGGTCACCTGGCGGTCGGCGAAGTCGGCGAGGTCGGTGGTGAACCGCGTCCGCGCCAGCGCCGCGTCACGCTCGGACTCCGCCAGCTTGCCGTTCTTGACGCCTCGGGCCAGGGACGCCTCGATGCGGGAGCGGCCCGCGTCCAGGGCGGTCGCGTTGACCTCGGCGACGATCACGTCCAGGCCCGCGCGGGCGCAGACCTCCGCGATGCCCGACCCCATCAGACCCGAACCGACCACGCCGACGCGGCTGAACTCAGTCACCTATCCACCTCTCACTGACACCGTTGTCGAAGGAGTTTCTACCGGAAGTGCTAAACGTTGCGCCGATACTGGCCGCCGACCTCGAAGAACGCCTCGGTGATCTGCCCGAGGGTGCACACCCGCGCCGCGTCCATCAGCACCGCGAAGACGTTGCCGTCCGACGCCGCGACCTCGCGCAGCCGGGCCAGGGCCTCCTGCGCCTGGACCTGGTGGCTCTGCTGGTAGGCGCGGGTCCGCTCGACGCACAGCCGCTTCTCGTCCTCGGTGGCGCGGGCCAGTTCGATCTCGAAGACCTCGTCCTCCTCGCCCTTGACGGGCAGGAAGGTGTTGACGCCGACCAGCGGCAGCGAGCCGTCGTGCTTGCGGTGCTCGTAGAGCATCGACTCGTCCTGGATGCGGCCGCGCTGGTAGCCGGTCTCCATGGCGCCCAGGACGCCGCCGCGGTCGGAGATGCGGTCGAACTCGACCAGCACCGCTTCCTCGACCAGGTCGGTCAGCTCGTCGATGATGAAGGAACCCTGCAGCGGGTTCTCGTTCATCGACAGGCCCCACTCCTTGTTGATGATCAGCTGGATGGCCATGGCCCGGCGCACCGACGACTCGGTGGGCGTGGTGATCGCCTCGTCGAAAGCGTTGGTGTGCAACGAGTTCGCGTTGTCGTAGAGCGCGCACAGCGCCTGCAGCGTGGTGCGGATGTCGTTGAAGTTCATCTCCTGCGCGTGCAGCGACCGGCCCGAGGTCTGCACGTGGTACTTGAGCTTCTGCGACCGCTCCCCCGCGCCGTAGCGGTTCTTCATGGCCACCGCCCAGATGCGGCGCGCGACCCGGCCGATCACCGAGTACTCGGCGTCCATGCCGTTGGAGAAGAAGAACGACAGGTTCGGCGCGAACTCATCGATGTCCATGCCGCGCGCCAGGTACGACTCGACGTAGGTGAAGCCGTTGGCCAGGGTGAACGCCAGCTGGCTGATGGGGTTCGCCCCGGCCTCGGCGATGTGGTAGCCGGAGATCGACACCGAGTAGAAGTTGCGGACCTGGTGCTGGATGAACCATTCCTGGATGTCGGCCATCATCCGCAGCGAGAACTCGGTGGAGAAGATGCAGGTGTTCTGGCCCTGGTCCTCTTTGAGGATGTCGGCCTGCACCGTGCCGCGCACGTTGGCCAGCGCCCACGCCGCGAGTTCCTGGTGCTCCTCGGCGGTGGGCCGCCGGTTGTGCTCCAGCACGAACGCGTCGACGCGCTGGTCGATCGCGGTGTTGAGGAAGTAGGCCAGGATCGTCGGCGCGGGGCCGTTGATCGTCATCGACACCGACGTGGTCGGCGCGGTCAGGTCGAAGCCGCCGTAGAGCGTCTTCATGTCGTCGAGCGAGGCGATCGAGACCCCGGAGGTGCCGATCTTGCCGTAGACGTCCGGCGGGGTGTCGGGGTCGCGGCCGTAGAGGGTCACCGAGTCGAACGCGGTCGACAGCCGGGTGGCCGGGTTGCCGTGCGAGAGCAGCTTGAACCGCTTGTTGGTGCGCTCGGCGTCGCCCTCGCCCGCGAACATGCGGGCCGGGTCCTCACCCTCGCGCTTGAACGGGAACACCCCCGCGGTGAACGGGAACGCGCCGGGCAGATTCTCCTTGCGCAGGAAGCGCAGCAGCGTCGCGTTGTCGTCGAAGCGGGGCAGCGCGACCCGCGGGACCCGGTTGCCGGACAAGGTGTCGCGCCACAGCTGGGTGTGCAGTTCCTTGTCGCGGACCTTCACCACCAGCTCGTCGGCGCGGTACTGCTCGACGGTCGCGGGCCACTGGGCCAGCAGGTCCTCGGTGTCGCGTTCGACGCGGCGGGCGGCCTCCGCGGTGATCTTGTCGAGATCGTCGGTCGGCGCGTCGGCGGCGGACAGCGCGGTCAGCGCGCGGGTGAGCGCGGAGTGCTCGCGGATGGCCTCGACCTGGACGTCGGTTTGGCGGTGGTAGGAGCGGACCGTCTCGGCGATGTCGGACAGGTAGCGGGCGCGCTGCGGCGGCACGATCGTGGCCGCCGAGGTGGACACCCGGCCGCCGACGTGTGGCAGGACGCCATCGCCGAACGCCACGCCCTTCGCCGCGAGCAGGGTGCGCAGCTCCTGGTAGAGCGCGGTGACGCCGTCGTCGTTGAAGGTGGCCGCGCTGGTGCCGAAGACCGGCATGTCCTCCCAGGACTTGCCGAAGGCCTCCCGGTTGCGCACGAGCTGGCGGGCCACGTCGCGGCGGGCGTCCTCGGCGCCGCGGCGCTCGAACTTGTTGATCGCCACGACGTCGGCGAAGTCGAGCATGTCGATCTTCTCCAGCTGCGACGCGGCGCCGAACTCGGGCGTCATGACGTACAGGGAGGTGTCGACGTAGGGCACGATCGCCGCGTCGCCCTGGCCGATGCCGGGGGTCTCGACGATGACCAGGTCGTTGCCCGCGGCCTTGCAGGCGGCGATGACGTCGGACAGTCCTTCCGGGACCTCCGAGCCCGCGCCGCGGGTCGCCAGCGAGCGGAAGAAGACTGGGGTTGATCCAGCGTCGCCGCCCCCTCCAAGACTGTTCATCCGGATCCGGTCGCCGAGCAGCGCACCGCCGCCGCGACGGCGGCTGGGGTCCACGGCGATGACCGCGACCCGCAGCTTGTCCTGCTGGTCCAGCCGCAGGCGGCGGACCAGTTCATCGGTCAGCGAGGACTTGCCGGAGCCACCTGTTCCGGTGATACCCAGCACCGGGACACGGCGCGCGGCGGCGGCCTCGGCCACGGCGGCGCGGACCGAGCTGTCGAGTGTGCCCGCCTCGATCTGGGTGATGGCGCGGGCCAGGGTGCGCTGGTCGCCCGCCAGCAGGCCGTCGGCGGTCGCCGGGGTCGCCTCCGCCGGATCGGTGTCGCAGGCCTCGATCATCGAGTTGATCATCTTGGCGAGGCCGAGTGTCTGTCCGTCCTCGGGCGAGAAGATGCGCTCGACGCCGCGCGCGTGCAGCAGCTTGATCTCGTCGGGCACGATGACGCCGCCACCGCCGCCGTACACCTTGATGTGGCCCGCGCCCTGCTCGGCGAGCAGTTCGACCAGGTAGGTGAAGTACTCGACGTGGCCGCCCTGGTAGGCGCTGATCGCCACACCCTGCACGTCCTCTTGGATGGCCGCGGCGACGACCTCCCGGACCGAGCGGTTGTGCCCGAGGTGGATGACCTCGGCGCCCTGGGACTGCAGGATCCGGCGCATGATGTTGATCGCCGCGTCATGGCCGTCGAACAGACTGGCCGCGGTCACGAACCGGACCGGGTGCGCTGGGCGATGCAACTGGGCGGACATCGGATCCTCCTCGGGGTGTCGACGGCGATTGGGACCGTCGCCCATTTAGTTTGACTTCCTACTATCGGAAGAGCAACTGACGTGTGAGCTGAGTAACCCGCACTATGCTGATGACCTGCCCAAACCGTACTGAGGACACCGTGACCCCTGAGCCCGCGACCCCCGCCGCCGTGACCCGCATGCTGGCCGACGACCTGGCATCGGGCTCCCTGGGCATCGAACTGCTCGACTCGGGCCCAGGCCGGGCCACGCTGCGGATGTCGATCACCGAGACCATGGTCAACGGCCACGCCATCGGCCACGGCGGGTATGTGTTCCTGCTGGCCGACACCGCTTTCGCCTGCGCGTGCAACAGCCACGGCCCGGTCACCGTCGCGGCCGGGGCCGACATCACCTTCATCGCCCCGGTCCGCCTGGGCGACGACCTGGTCGCGACCGCCGAGGAACGCACCCGGTACGGCCGCAGCGGCATCTACGACGTCACCGTGCGGCGCGACGACGAAGTGGTCGCCGAGTTCCGCGGCCGCAGCCGCACGCTGAAGTAACGGACTCCGAAGTTGCCGACTGAAGTAACGGGAGGTGCCGCCATGCTGTCGTGGCTGACCGAGGTAGTGGACCTGGCCACCAAGAACGTCGCCGAGGGCGGCGGCCCCTTCGGCGCCCTGGTCGTTCGCGGCGATGAAGTCATCGCCCGCGGCACCAACCAGGTCACCACCGACCTGGACCCGACCGCCCACGCCGAGGTCGTCGCCATCCGCCGAGCCTGCAACGCGATAGGCGACTTCCGGCTGACTGGCTGCGTCCTGGTCTCCTCCTGCGAACCCTGCCCCCTGTGCCTGGCGGCAGCCCTCTGGGCCCGAGTGGACCGAGTCGTCTACGCCGCCGACCGCCACGACGCCGCCAAAGCAGGCTTCGACGACCGCCGCTTCTACGACGTCTTCACCCAGCCGAGAGGCTCCTGGCCAGTCGCCGTGGACAACATCAGAACCGGCGGCGAAATAGACCCGTTCACCGCCTGGGAGGCCCGCCCGGACCGCGTCGACTATTGACCCGGGCGGGTGCCATCCCTAGAGCGCGATGCCGAGCAGCGCGTCGATCGCGGCTTTCGCCTCTCCGGGAGCGGTGACGTCGGTTCCGGTCTGGGCCGTCCACGCGTCGATCGCCGCGATGGCGCCGGGGGTGTCGAGGTCATCGGACAGGTGTTCACGAAGCCGAGCGATCAGCGGCGCCGCGGCCGGACCGGTCGGCGACTCCACCGCCGCCCGCCACCGACCAAGCCGAGCAATGGCCTCGTCCAACACACCCTGAGTCCACGTGCGATCAGTGCGGTAATGCCCGGAAAGCAGCCCAAGCCGAATCGCCATCGGATCAACCTGATCCGCCCGCAACCGAGAAACGAAGACCAGGTTCCCCTTGGACTTCGACATCTTCTCCCCGTCCAACCCGATCATCGCCGAGTGCGCGTAGTGATGCGCGAACGGATGCCGACCGGTCAGCGCCTCGGCATGGGCGGCACTGAACTCGTGATGCGGGAATATCAGATCCGAACCGCCACCCTGCAGGTCAAACCCCATGCCGACACGATTCAGCGCGATCGCACTGCACTCGATGTGCCAGCCAGGCCTGCCCGCGCCCAGCTCGCTGTCCCAGCACGGCTCACCAGGCCGAGCGACCCGCCACATCAGCGCGTCAAGGGGATGCCGCTTGCCGACCCGGTCCGGATCGCCACCACGCTCGGCGAAGAACTTCGTCATGGTCGCCTCGTCATAGCGCGACTCGGAGCCGAAGTGGCCGCTGGCCTTGTGGTCGAAGTAGATGTCGGGGAACTCGGCGTCGTCGGCGCGATACGCGGCCCCGTTGGCGAGCAGCTTGGCGACGGCCTCGACAACCTCGGGGATGGACTCGACGGCCCCGACGTAGTCACGCGGCGGCAGCACCCGCAGCGCGGTCATGTCCTCGCGGAACAGGGCGGTCTCGCGCATCCCGAGCACGACCCAGTCGTCCTGGTCGCGCTCGGCGCGCTCCAGCAGCGGGTCGTCGATGTCGGTGACGTTCTGCACGTAGTGCACCTGGTGGCCGTTGTCCAGCCACACCCGGTGGACCAGGTCGAAGGCGAGGTAGGTCGCCGCGTGGCCGAGGTGGGTCGCGTCGTACGGGGTGATCCCGCAGACGTACATCGTCGCCGTCGGCCCAGGGGTCGTCAGCCGGATCTCGGCCGAGGCGGTGTCGTGGAGCCGCAGCGGCTTGGGCGTGCCGGACACCCGCGGCACCGGGTGTGATTGCCAGGTCTGCATGACTCCGACCCTAATCGCCCGGTCTGTGGCGACCGGGTGAATTCAGTGAGTGGAACGCAACAGTAGGGCCGTTGGTGTGACCCGCGTTACATTCAGTACGGAACGGCCGATCATCAGGGAGGCGGGCTGTTCGACGAAACGGGGACTCTCATGACCAATCCAGGACAGGGCGGGACGACCGGGCGCTACCTCGTGCTGATGGAGGACGACGCCGTGGCGGCGGGCACCCGGGAACTGAACGATGTGGCGGGCATCCGCACCACCAGCACCGCCGACGCGGGCGGCGTCGACGTCGACTTCGGCACCCCCGACGGCCTCGTGCTGCACCAGTTGGGCGTCGCGGTCGTCAACGCCGACCCCGACCAGGTCATCGCGCTGGCCCGGGCGGCGACCCAGCCGGGTCCGATCGCCCTGATCGAGGAGGAGCGCCGCGTCTACGCGATCAGCGCGCAGGAGGCCGAACCGACCCCCACGGCCGACGAGAGCCTGTTCACCTGGGGCCTGCAGGCCGTGGGCGCGCAGCTGAGCACCGCCACCGGCGAAGGCATCCGCCTGTGCGTCCTCGACACCGGCTTCGACATCGACCACCCCGACTTCGCCGGGCGCGTCGTCACCACGAACTCTTTCGTCCAGAACGAGACCGTGCGGGACGGCCACGGCCACGGCACCCATTGCATCGGCACCGCGGCGGGCCCGCGAGACCCGGCGAAGGGCCCCGGCTACGGCGTGGCGTACCTGGCCGAGATCTACGCGGGCAAGGTGCTGAGCAACCGCGGCTCGGGAACCGACGGCGGCATCCTGTCCGGCATCGCGTGGGCCATCACCAACGGCTGCCCGGTCGTCTCCATGTCCCTCGGCGCCGCCACCCGCCCCGGCGACGCGTACTCCCAGACCTACGAGACCGTCGCCAAGCGCGCGATGGCCCAGGGCACGATGATCATCGCCGCCGCGGGCAACGAGTCCCGGCGGCAGAACGGCCAGATCAACCCGGTCGGCCACCCGGCCAACTGCCCCTCGATCATGGCCGTCGGCGCGGTCGACGTGAACCTGGCCATCGCCTGGTTCTCGTGCGGCACCGTCGACCGCATCGGCTCGGTCGACATCGTGGGCCCCGGCGTCGACGTCTACTCTTCGTGGCCGACCCCGTTGGGCCACAACCGAATCAGCGGCACCAGCATGGCCACCCCCCACGTCGCGGGCGTGGCGGCGCTGACCGCGCAGGCGACAGGAGCCCGCTCATGGGAACTCTGGGCCCGCCTCTCCCAGACCGCCCGACGCCTCCCCCTTCCGTCGACCGACGTCGGCGGGGGTCTGGTGCAAGCCCCATGACCCATCGCATCCTCGTCACCCTCGACGACACCGGCCTGTCCCACCTGGACAAGGTCGTGGCCGACCTGCGGGAAGCGGGAATGCGGATCGAACAGGTGATCGAGCCGGTCGGCACGATCACCGGCTCGGCCCCGGAGGAGGCGTTGGCGGCGGTGCAGGAGGTCGAGGGCGTGGACTACGTGGAGCCGGAACAGGCGCCGTACCAACTCCCGGACCCCGACAGCGACATCCAGTGACGTGATCTCGTCAGCCGCTCCTACTGAGGCGGCTTGGCGGGCACGAACTCCGGCAGGTCCCGGTGTGCCCCCGACCGCACCGCCTCCCGGATCTGTTCGATGTTCTCCCGGAGCAGGTCCGAGATCAGCTCGTCGGTCCGCGGATCGGCCAGCATCTCCAGGATCACCCGGAGCGCGGCGTCGGAGACGGAGCCGACGATGTCGTCGTGGAAGGGGAGTCTGCGCAGGCGCCCGAGGTCGGGGTCGTGTTTGATCTTGTCGAGGACCAGTTGGCGGATCTCGGCGCGGTTCTCCTCCAGTGCGCTGGCCAGGTTTCTGGCGTAGTGGCCGGTGCGCAGGACCGAGACGACCTCCTCCAGCACCGCCACCGTCAGCGGCTTCTTCACCACGTCGATCAGCAGACCGCCGAACCGGCCCATCGCGCGGTGGGCCAGTTCCTCGCCGACCGACCGGTTCACCGGCATGCGCAGGCGGGTCATGATCACCGCGATCCGCCAGAGACGCAGCAGCCGAAACGCCCGGAACCAGAGGCTCGACACCGGCACCATGCCCACCAGGTCGTACCAGTTGACCTTCAGGAACCGCCGCGAGAACCCCGCCGACCGCCAGCGCCACAGGAACTCCACGGCGAAGACCCCGCAGAGGGCCCAGTCGACGCGGGTGATCAGCCGGGCGACCTCGGCTGGCGGGTGCCAGAACGTCCGGTAGGACAGCAGGCCGACGGCGGCGACGGCCAGCAGCAGCATGAGCCAGTCGTCGACGCTCACCCGGTGCTTCTTCGGCGACGCCGCCAGCGTGGTGACCATGGAAGCCAAGCTATCGGTATTCCGGATTCTCGAAGTCGAACCGGGCGCCTGCGTCCCACGCGCTGCGCTGGTTTCCGTGGGCCGGGATGCCGCCCGCCTGCTTGAGCATCCGGGCCAGGTGCATCAGGTTCCAGGTCATGAACGTGGTATTGCGGTTGGTGAAGTCGTTCTCCGGGCCGCCGGATCCCGGGTCCAAATAGGACGGGCCCGGTCCCGCCTCGCCGATCCAGCCCGCGTCGGCCTGGGGTGGGATGGTGTAGCCGATGTGCTGGAGGCTGTAGAGGACGTTCTGCGCGCAGTGCTTGACGCCGTCCTCGTTGCCGGTGATCAGACAGCCCGCGACCCGGCCGTAGAAGGCGTACTGGCCCGCGTCGTTGAGCAGGCCCGACAGCGCGTAGAGGCGCTCGATGATCCGCTTGGTCACCGAACTGTTGTCGCCCAGCCAGATGGGGCCCGCCACGACCAGGATGTCGGCGGCCATCACCCGGGCGGTCAGCGCGGGCCACTCGTCGCTGGACCAGCCGTGCTCGGTCATGTCCGGGTACACGCCGGTGGCGATGTCGTGGTCGATCGCGCGGAACTGGTCGACCGACACGCCGTTGCGGGCCATGATGCCCGCGCTGGCGTCGACGAGCCCCTGGGTGTGACTCCGTTCGGGGGAGCGCTTGAGGGTGCAGTTCACGAATAACGCCGACAGACCGTCGAAATCCGCCACCGACCGACTCCTTCCTCGCCATGAACACCGTTCACCCTCAAGTCTGTCGGGGGTCGCCGCGTCTCGCCGGTCGGAGTGGGCACGGGTACCCTTTCCAGGTGCAGGCAACGTGCGACGCTCCCCGGCGTCCTGAGCTTCAGGATGACGCCCCGACCTGCCCGAGGACGTGAGCTTTCGCATGGACACATCGGCGAGCGCACCGGAGTTCGTGCACGAGGCCCTCGTCTACCGCGACGAATCGGGTTTCCTCGCGGGCACCGTCGACTTCCTCCGGGAAGGCGTGCGCGCCGGTGAGCCCGTGTTCGCCTTGCTGTCGCCCGACCGCTTCGACCGCGTGCGCGCCGGTCTGGGCGCCGACGCGGGCGCCGTGACCTACCTCGACCTGCGCGAGATCGGCCGCAACCCCGCCCGGATCATCCCGGCCATCCGCGGCCTGGCAGGCTCCGGCCCGTCGCGCGGTGTCGGCGAGCCGGTGCACTCCGGCCGCAGCGACGCGGCGAACATCGAGGCCCAGCTGCACGACGCCCTGGTCAACGCTGCCTTCGACGGCACGCCGCTGCGACTGCGTTGCTCCATCGACGCCAGGATGCCCGCCGCCGCGCTCGACGCGAGCGCCGCGAACCACCCCGTGATCGTGACCAACGGGACCGTGAGCCCCAGCGCCGGATTCGACCCGAAGTCGGCGCAGGTCGAGTTCAGCGCGGACCTGCCCGCCCCGGACGCGGTCTCCGACATCGCCCACTTCGCCCTCGACGACCTGCCCGAGCTGCGCGACCTGGTCACCGTGCGGGCAGGCGGGTTCGGGCTCAGCCGGGCCAAGGCGCTCGACCTGACCCTGGCGACCAACGAGATCGTCACCAACAGCATCTGCCACGGCGGCGAACGCGGCACGCTGCGGGTCTGGGCGGACGGCGACGCGGTGGTGTGCGAGATCAGCGACAGCGGCCACATCGTCGACCCGATGGTCGGCCGGACCGTGCCGCTGCCCTCGGTCCCTGGCGGGCGCGGGGTGTGGCTGGCCAACCAGCTCTGCGACCTGGTCCAGATCCGCTCGTCGGCCACCGGGACCGTCGTCCGCCTGCACATGTCCGCCTCCCCGGAATTCTAAGAATTGGTCGCCTACCGGAGGACCGGTGCGGATTGTGGGTAGCCGTGGTCAGGTTCCGTCACGGTGCCCCTTAGGTGCGGTTGCGAGAACCGGTGGCTGGACTTTCGAGGGCGATCTCGTGCAGTGCGTCCAGGTTCGCCGCCGAGATCATCTACTAGCGAGCGCGTCCAGGTACGACCGGATGGCGGCCAACGCGTCCGGCGCCTGCCACAGCGCGGTCACACGTGGATCGTCGGTGGCGCGGGTGGCCTCGATCCGGGTCCGGGCGGGCCGATGCAGCTGTTCCTTGGTCAGCGCGAACGCCGCCGCCGGGACCTTGGCCAGCTCGCTTGCGCGGGCCAGCGCGGTGGGCAGCAGGTCGTCGGCCGCCACGACCTCGTCGGCGAGACCGACCAGCAGCGCGTCCGCGGGCTCCAGCACCACGGCGGTGTTGACCAGCCGCGCGGCGTGCCGCTCGGTGGCGTGTCGGACGATCTCCAATGCCGCCACCGGGAACGGGACGCCGACCAGCAGCTCGGTCAGCCCGATCCGGCCGCCGGACATCACCCGGTAGTCGGCCGCCGCGGCCAGCACCGCGCCGCCCGCGATCGCCGGACCGCCGACGGCGGCCACGACCGGGCGCGGGCAGTCGAAGACGGCCAGGAACGCCTTGCTCAGCGCGGGGAGGAAGGCCGCCACATACTCCGCTCCCCCGTCGACCACCCGGCGCAGGTCCACCCCGGCCGAGAACGCCCGACCGGCCCCGGCGAGGACGATCGCGTCGGCCGCCAGCGAGCTCACGGTGCGGCTGATCGCGTCGCAGAGTTCGAGGTCGAGCGCGTTGACCTTGCCGTGGTCGAGGCGCACTACCGCGAGGTCGCCGTGGGGTTCGACGAAGATCATGGGCCCTTCCCGGCCCCCAGCCGCACGGCCGGGTCACCGAGAACAATGTAATTGCGGGCGTCGGTGTTGGCTGTCCACAGCGCCGCGAGGGCCTGGTCGTCGATCTTGCGTCCGGTGCGGCGCAACTCGTCGACTCTGGTGACCAGTTCGGTCGCGATCGCCGCGTAGCGCTGGTTCAGATACTCCATCGCCGAGCCGAGCCGCTGTCCGGCGACCATGGCGCGCAGCGTGCTGGCCATGGCACCGATCTGCGGGTCCATCCCCTGCCATAGGAACGAGCAGCTCCACACCCGGTCCACATGCCCGACAAAGGCCAGCGCGCCCGCGGCCAGCAACCGCTGCGGCAGCCGGGCAACGAAAGCGCGGCCCGCGTCGTGCCCATTGGGGAACTCGGCCGCCGCCGGTGTCCCGGCGCCGTAGCAGGCAAAGGAGAACACGATGTCGGGCGTCGGCGGACCGACGACGTCGGCGCCCGCGAAGTAGTAGTCGGTGCTCAGCGGCGCGGCGGCCATCGGGCCGGGCCAGTCCTGGCACAGCAGCGCGCCCTGGATCTCGCGCATGTTCGGCTTGGCCGACCCGACGCCATGCGAGGCGGTGAACAGCACGCGCCCCGGGTGCGGTTCGGTGAGCAGCGCGGCCAGCCGTGTCTTGGTCGCCTGCTCCGCCACATCAGCGGCGACGGTGACTCCGTGGTCGGTCAGTTCCTTGTGCAGCGGCGCGATGAGCTGGGCCGCGCTCAGCGTCGTCGCCCGGTCGTCGGGGTTGCGCACGCCGAACAAGTGGATCCCTGGCGGCAACGGTTCGGCTTCCTCAGCCACGACCACCGCGGCGGCGTAGGCGGCGTACTCGTCGAGCGTGTCGAAGTGCAGGCGGCCCACCGCGTACTGGACGTCGAGCTGGTACTGCAGGCTGAACGGCAACTCGGCCGGGTCACCCGCGAACAGCAGGTAGTACGGGATCTTGGTGGGCTCTGCCGGTCCGGGCGCGGCCCCATGCCGACGAAGGAACGCGCCGTCGTCGTCACCCGGCTCGACCACCAACTCCCGATACAGCGCGCCCGCCTGGGATTTGCGCCGGTCGAGCAACGGACGAAGCGCGTCCAGCACGGGACTGGCCGGTGTCGTCACGACCGCCCACCCGACCGAGGCCAAGTCCTCCGGGTCGAACCCGAACATCACCCCGAACGTCGGCTCCCGCTGCTGGTCACGCTTGCGCAGCGCCCGGACGTGGCGTTCCTCTGGCCGCTCGCCCCGCGCGACCGCCGCCACCGTCTCGACCGTGTCACCGGGGAAGAGGTATCCCCCGGTGTCCGCGTCGACACCGTTGACCGGAAGCTCGGTCATGTCAGCACGACCAACAGGACGGCGAGCACCACGATCACCACGGCCTCGGCGGCGGCGAGCAGCGCCAGTCTGTTGGTCACGCCGCGGGCGTCGGCCAGGCCCGCCTCGTCGCGGGAGCGGACCAGGAACTCGCGCTCCAGGTCGGCCAACCCCGCCGCGGCGGGCTGCGGCGCGCGGCGCAGGGCGTCGCCGGTGAGCAGGAACGCGCGCTGGCGCTGGTTGCGGCGCCACTCGTAGGCGGCGACCTGCCACGGGTCGAGCGTGGCGTGCCGCCACGACTGGTTGGCGTCGAGCACGGCGTTGATCAGCCGGTCGTGCGCCAGCTCGTACCAGGTGGTGCCCGCCCGGCTGTCGATGCGGATCAGGTAGGCGTCCTCCAGCGCGTCGAGCACCCGCGCGCCCAACTCGCCCGGCACCGGAGAGCGCGTGGTCTGGGCGCGGAAGCGGCGCGCGGTGATCAGGTCGCGTTCGAACCAGTCCCGCACGATGCGCTGCGACACGCCGAGTTCGCGCTCCAACTCGGTCAGCGCGTGGCTGTAGTAGCGGCTCAGCGCGCGGTCGATGTCGACCAGGTCGACGTCGGCCATGCCGATCTCGCGGAAGCTCTCCCCCGCCCGCGCCGAAGCGACCCGCCACAGCGTGCGGCACACGACCTGGAGCTGGAACGGCTCGACGTAAGGGGATCTGAGCCAGTCGTCCCCGCCGCCCGGCCGGTCGACCCTGGCCCTGGCGAGCCGGTCGACCAGCGACTCGGCCGCACCGTCGACAAAGGACACCCGTTGTTCGCCCGCCGGGGTGCGCACGGCGGCCAGGGCCTCGCCGTGGTCGAGGAAGTCGAGCCGGTACCGGGCGCGCAGCCTGCCCGGCAGGAACCGCAGGTACTTGTCCAGGCCGCCCATGTAGTCCTCGCGGACGGCCAGCAGCGCCCACAGGGTGCCGTCGGCCAGGGCGGCGCCGAGCTGGCGGAAGAACTCCTCTTTGGCCGGACCGTCGGTCGGATCCAGCGCCAGGACCTCTTCGAGCTGGTCGAGGACCAGGACGCGGGCGGCGCCGTCGAGCAGCGGCGGTTCCATCCGCTCGACGATCTCGGCCAAGGTCAGCTCGGCCAGGCCTGGGGTCTCGGCGCCGAGCAGGTCGACCCCGACACTGTGGACATACCGGTTGCCGCTCGCGGTCGGCTGCTTGTCCACGCGAGCGGGCGGGGTCGGCACGAAACCGTCCGAGCGCAGCATCCTGGCCACCGCCGCCTGGATGAGGGAGGTCTTGCCTGCCCCCGACGGCGCGTGCAGCAGCACCACCCGCTCGGCGATGACCAGGTCGGCCACCTCGCGGGCGGCCTGCTGCCGGTTGGGCAGCCGCTCGTCGCGGCGGAACGCGCGCGGCCCGACATAGGGATTGGCCGCGGGCAGCACGATCGGCGCGGTGTCGGCGCTCATGGCGCCCCCTCCTCGTCGGCCCGCGGCTCGCACGAGAAGTCACGAGCGGCTGACCAGCTCTGCACCGTGTCGGCGCTCATGGCGCACCCGCCGCGTTGGCCCGCAGCTCGCTGAGGAAGTCGCGGGTGGCGGCCCAGAACAGGCTCACCCGGTCCTCACCGAAGTAGGACTCCAGGTAGCGCTGGGCCGCCTCGGGCTCGATGGTCTGGCTCTCGGGCCGGACCTGGACACCGACATGGGAGTTGGCGCGCAGCCGCGAGCTGCCGCCGAAGCTCTTGATGCCCTGGAAGACCACCCGGAAATCCCAGTCGTCGAGCCGGTAGCCCAGGAACATCAGCGAGTTCTTCATCAGCGAGGCCGACACCGCGGGCGGGATGGACGGGCGCTGGTCGATCCACGCGGTCAGCCACTCGAAGTGGTCGTCCTCGGTGAGCACCACCGAGTCTGGGTTGTCGAGCCTGCCGAACAGGTGGTAGACCCACGGCTTGACCACCGTCGGCGGTTCCAGGGTGCGCGGGTCGACCTGCTCGACCGAGTCGTTCCAGGGGAAACACAGCGTGGTCGGCGTCTTGGGCTGGTCGTTGGCGCGCAACGCCTGCTGGAGCAGGTCGGTCCAGCCGGTGGTGACGTAGACCTTGACCGGCAGGGTCGCGGCGGCCCGGTAGGGCTCGTCGGGATCGCTCTCGCGCAGCAGCCTGCCCAACTCCAGGATCACCGGCTCCGGCTCCGCGGCGTCGAGCAGGTGCTGCGGAACCTGGGCGATCAGGTCGGCGGGATCGGCGCGGCGCCTGCGGTCGCGCAGATCACTCATCAGATAGTCGATCAGGAACGCGCGCACCTCGCCGGGCGATCGGCCCACCCTCAGATACTGGGCGACCTGCGCGAAGTTCCCCCGCCCCGCGGGCGCGATGGGCATCTGCCAGCGCCGCGCCCAGCGACGGGCGATCTCGATGCGCGAGCCGACGATGCCGTCGGCGAACCCTGGGCCCAGAACGGGGGTGAACCGGCCGGTCCGCATCATCAGCGCCAGCGAACCCCACGTCTCGCCGCCGACCTCGGTGCGGTAATAGGTGCGGCCGGACCGCAGCCGGGAGAACAGCACCGGCACCCACCAGTCGGGCCGGTCGCGGATGCCGCTCCTGGCCACCGCCGCGGCCCGGTCGACCACCCCGTCGTCGGCGAACTCGGCGAAGAACCGCTCGGCGAAGGTCTGCGCGCTCGACATCGTCACGTCGCCCTGCATCGCCACCACCGCCGCGATCCCGGCCGCCGCCAACCGCGGCCCGAGGGCGGCCAGCGCGCCATGGTCGGTAGACGCCGTCCCCGCCGACCGGCACGACATGAGCATGGCCAGCGTCGGTTTCCGCTCCAGATGCTGGAAAGCCTCGACCAGCCTGCGCGCGTCGACCGGATCGGCCTTGCCGTCCGCGGTCTCCAGGAAGAGCAGCGGGACATCGTCGGTGAGCGCGCCGTGGGCCACCAGGTACAGCACGTCGATCGGGTCGTCAGCGTCCTGCAGGCGCTCGACCACGGCGTTGAGACTGGCGTTGGGCAGCACCTCGGTGCGGTACCCCGCCAGTGCCTTCTTCGCCCGGTCGCACTCCCCCTTGCGATCCACCGGCGCCAACTCACGCCCCCCTGGCGCGTACTCGGCGAGGTCGGACGGCGCCGCGATGACCGCGAGCGCGACCGGGTCGCCCGCTTTGCGAACCGGGACGGGCCGCCAATCGGAGCCGGACAGATAGCGGGAGAACAGGACGGTGGAATTCGTGGCAATGGGCAACCCGGTCACCGGGTCGCGCAGCAGTTCCCAGCGGATCGCGTGGAACCGGCTGGGCCCGTCAATGTGCAATCGGACGTGGATCGGCGCGGTGTGCGCGGCGGCCATCGCCTTTTCGTAGAAACGCGAGATCTCGGCACTGCCGAACACCATCCGCGACAACGCCTCGGCGTAGGCGTCCTCGTCATCGAGGAGTTCGAGCAGCGCGGGGAGATCGAGACGCAGCAGGTCAGAGGGATGTTCCGGCCAGTCGACCGTGTCCACCCCAGTGAACCGCAGGCTCACATCGAACGCGTCCTGCGCCTTGTCGTACACAAGGCCGAATTCCAGGTCGGCATACTCGCCAGCCACGAACGGTCACCTCCGTCCCTGCATGGAAGAGGCGTGCACCCGCGTTTCAGATACTGAAATAGTAAGATTCCCAGGACGCGCGTTGTCACGCAAGAGTGATCGGCGGTCGCTCATCCGTGAACGGCCCTGAGGTCGTACGATCGGAGCCGTGACACATGAACCACTCGAACCCCGCGTAACCGCCTTGGAGCGCGAGGCCGCCAGTACCCGAGAGATCGCCGAAGACGCCCACGCCGACGCGGCCGTCGCCCGCGCCTTGGCAAGCGCCGCCAGCAGAGAGGTGGGAGAGGTGCACGAACATCTGCGGGCCCACACGAAGGTCCTCAACGCCCTACGGGAGACCCAATTGGAACAAGGTCAGAAAATCGACAGGCTTCAAGCCGAGTTCTTCGGCTTCAAGAACGAGATGGTCGGCTTCGAGCGGGAGACCCGGGGAGGATTCGCCATGTTGGCGGCCGGGATGCAGCACATCACGATGCTGCTGACCCCGCCGGACGAGCGGTCTACGGGTTCAATGCCTGGATCGCCTTCATGATCCGCTTGTCCGAGATCGGGACCGGGCTGCCCAAGGTCTGGGCGAAGTAGCTCACCCGGAGTTCCTCGATCATCCACCCGACCGCTCGCGCCTCTTCGGAGTCACGGGCAGCGGGGCGCAACAGGTTCAGCGTCTCGTGGTAGGAGTCCTCTAGATCCTGCACGATGTGCATCCACGTCGTATCCCGGTCAGGCCGTTCCGGAAGCTTGTCCAGCCTGCGCTCGATCCCACGCAAATAGCGCTCTACATCGGACAGACGACTCATTCCTGTCAACGTGATGAAGCCGGCATGGATCAGCCCAGCCATCTGCTCTCGAATATCGGACAAAGCCTCAACGAAGATCGGTCCTGACGTCCGCGCCAGTCGTGTCTGCACGTCGTTCCACGCGACGACCACCTTGCGCACCGCGTCAAGTACGTCCATCGTCGTTTCCACCAAACCCAAGCGGACCGCCTCGCGCAGGCGGGTGAACCCGGCCTCATCCCAGGCTGGGCCGCCCGCCTGCGCGATCAAGTGATCGGCCGCGCAGTCGACACAGTCGGCCAACAGGGCCGGGACGCCGCCGTGCGGGTTGTGCGACAGGGCGAGTTTCGCCTGGTTGGACAGTGTCCGAACGACCTGCTTGACCGGCGACGGCACTCCAAGCAGTACCAGCCGCCGGGTCCCCAGCCACATCGCGTGGCGCTGGTCGGTGGCGGTGTCGAGCATCCGGACCGCGACCGTGTCGCCCTCGTCGATCAACGCCGGGTAGGCGGTCACGACGAGGCCGTTCTGCTCGGTGCGCTGGACCTTCGGCAGCGTGCCGATCGTCCACGCGGTCAGGCCGCGGCGTTCCAGGTCGACCGAAGCGGCGGCGAGGGACGCGCGCAGCCGGGACTTGAGCTGGTCCTTGAGCGCGGTCAGGTCCTTTCCGGTGGCCAGCGTCTTGTCGCCGTCGACGACCTGGAACGTGGTGCGCAGGTGCGCGGGGACGGCGTCGAGCTGCCAGGCGTCGCGCGGGATGGTCACGCCGGTCAGGTGTCGCAGTTCGCGGCCGATGGCGTCGGGCAGAGACTCCTCGTCGTCCTTCAACCGGGCCACCACGGCCCTCGCGACATCCGGGACGGGCACGAAGTTGCGCCGCAGCGGCTTGGGCAGCGACCGGATCAGCGCGGTGACGATCTCCTCCCGCAGCCCCGGCACCTGCAGCGCGAACCCGTCGCCGCTGAGCTGGTTGAGCACCGCGATCGGCACCTTGGCGGTGACGCCGTCGTCGCTGCGGCCGGGCTCGAACCGGTAGGTCAGCGGCAGCGACAGGCCCTGCTGTTGGAGCCGGTCGGGGAAGTCCTGCTCGGTGATGTTCTTGGCGGTCTCGTTGACCAGCATGGACTTCGAGTACGACAGCAGGTCCGGCTGCTCGTGCCGGGTCTTCTTCCACCACGTGTCGAAGTGCCGCCCGGACACCACCTCGGCCGGGATCCGCTGGTCGTAGAACTGGAACAGCGTCTCCTCGTCGACCAGGATGTCGCGCCTGCGGGCCCGGTGCTCCAGTTCCTCGACCTCGGCGAGCAGCTTGCGGTTGTCGTGGAAGAAATGGTGCCTGGTCTGCCAGTCGCCCTCGACCAAAGCGTTGCGGATGAACAGGTCGCGCGACATCTCCGGGTCGATCCGGCCGTACTGCACCTTGCGCGACACCACGATCGGCAGGCCGTAGAGGGTGACGCGCTCGGTGGCCACCACCGAGCCCTGCTTGGCCTCCCAGTGCGGCTCGCTGTAGGTGCGCTTGAGCAGGTGCTCGGCCAGCGGCTCGACCCACTCCGGCTCGATCCGGGCGGCGATGCGGCCCCACAGCCGCGAGGTCTCGACCAGCTCCGCGGCCATCACCCACCGCGGCGGCTTCTTCGCCAGCGCCGAGCCGGGGAAGATCGCGAACTTGGCGTTGCGGGCGCCGACGAACTCCCGGCCGGGCTCCTTCGCCGCCGGGTCGCGGAACCCGATGTGCGACAGCAGACCTGCCAGCAGCGCGACGTGGACGTTGCGCGGGTCAGCCTTGGTGTCGTTGGGCGTGATGCCGAGCTGGCGCACCACCTGCCGCAGCTGGCTGTGGATGTCCTGCCACTCGCGCACCCGCAGATAGTTCAGGAACTCCGCCTTGCACTGCCTGCGGAACCGGTTGCCCGATATCTCCCTCTGCTGCTCACGCAGGTGGTCCCACAGCGCGAGGAAGGTCAGAAAGTCGGAGTCCGGGTCGGCGAAGCGGGCGTGCATCTGTTGCGCCGCCTGCTGTTTGTCCTGCGGCCGCTCCCGCGGGTCCTGAATGGACAGCGCGGCGGCGATGACCATGACCTCGCTGACACAGCCGCCCTTGTCCGCCTCGATGACCATGCGGGCCAGCCGGGGGTCGACGGGCAACTGGGCGAGCTTGCGGCCCAGCGGTGTCAGCCGCTTGGCGGTGTCGGCCTCGGTCGGGTCGAGCGCGCCGAGTTCGTGCAGCAGGTTGACGCCGTCGGCGATGTGGCGCTTGTCCGGCGGCTCGATGAACGGGAAGTCGGCCATGTCGCCGAGGTCGGCAGCGGCCATCTGCAGGATGACCGACGCCAGGTTCGTCCGCAGGATCTCCGGATCGGTGAACTCCGGCCGGGCGAGGAAGTCGTCCTCGCTGTAGAGCCGGACGCAGATGCCGTCGCTGGTTCGGCCGCAGCGGCCCTTGCGCTGGTTGGCCGAGGCCTGCGACACCGGCTCGATCGGCAGCCGCTGCACCTTGAGGCGGTTGCTGTAGCGGGAGATGCGCGCGGTGCCGGGGTCGATGACGTACTTGATGCCAGGAACGGTCAGCGACGTCTCGGCGACGTTGGTCGAAAGCACGACCCGGCGCATGGAGTGCTTCTGGAACACGCGGTGCTGCTCGGCGCTCGACAAGCGCGCGTACAGGGGCAGGATCTCGGTGTTCCTGAGGTTGCGCGCGGTCAGCGCGTCGGCGGTGTCGCGGATCTCCCGCTCGCCGGAGAGGAACACCAGGATGTCGCCCGGCCCCTCGGCACACAGCTCGTCGACGGCGTCGAGGACGCCTTGGGTCTGGTCGCGGTCCGGGTCGGCGTCGGGGTCCTCCGGGTCGACCAACGGGCGATAGCGCACCTCCACGGGATAGGTGCGGCCGGAGACCTCGATGATCGGGGCGTCGTCGAAGTGCCGGGAGAAGCGTTCCGGGTCGATGGTCGCCGAGGTGATGATGACCTTGAGATCCGGGCGGTTGGGCAGCAGCCGGGAGAGATAGCCGAGCAGGAAGTCGATGTTGAGGCTGCGTTCGTGCGCCTCGTCGATGATCAGCGTGTCGTACTGGGTGAGCATCCGGTCGTTCTGGATCTCGGCGAGCAGGATGCCGTCGGTCATCACCTTGACCAGCGTGCGCTCGCCCACCTGGTCGGTGAACCGGACCTTCCAGCCGACCGTCTCCCCCAGCGGCGTCCCGACCTCCTCGGCGACCCGCTCGGCCACCGTCCGCGCGGCGAGCCTGCGCGGCTGGGTGTGGCCGACCATGCCGGTGATCCCGCGGCCGAGTTCGAGGCAGATCTTGGGCAGCTGGGTGGTCTTGCCCGACCCGGTCTCCCCCGCCACGATCACGACCTGGTTGTCGCGGATCGCTTCGAGGATGTCGGCCCGCCGCTGGCTGATCGGCAGTTCCTCGGGGTACTTCAGCTTGGGCACCGAGGCCCGCCGCAGCTCGACCCGCCGCACCGCCGTGTCCACCTCGGCGGCGATCTTGGCCAGCGTGGCCCCGCGTTTGCCCTGGTCACGGACCCCGCGCAGGCTGTCGAGCCGACGCCGAAGTCTGCGCTGGTCGCGCAGCATGAGCTCAGACATACGGTCGCGCAGGTCGGCGACGGAAACGGCGGCGGTCATCGAGGCACCAGCCTAGGCAATGGCGCGAGCGGGTTTCACCCGGTTATCCGATTGCCCTCACTCTGGCCAAGGCGGACGTGCCCAACCCGGCCGCCCCGACCGAATGATCCGCCGCCTCCACAGAACGTTCACATCGCCCGCCCCCGCCGCCCACAGGCAGTGCTTAGAGTCTTGGCCATGGGGAACAGGCGCCGGGTGCTGGTGGTCGAGGACGAGCTGACCATCGCCGAGTCCGTGGCGGCCCGATTGCGGGCCGAGGGGTTCGACGTCGACCTCGCCCACGATGGCCCGCAGGGGGTGGCCATCGCGGCGCGGACGAAGCCGGATCTGGTGGTGCTCGACATCATGCTGCCCGGGTTCGACGGCTTGGAGGTGTGCCGTCGGATCCAGGCCGAGCGCCCGGTGCCGATCCTCATGCTCACCGCCCGCGACGACGAGACCGACCTGCTCGTCGGGCTGGCGGTGGGCGCCGACGACTACATGACCAAGCCGTTCTCGATCCGCGAGCTCGCCGCGAGGGTGCACGCGCTGCTCCGGCGGATCGACCGGGCGGGCCAGGTCGAGCCAGAGGCCGCCGCGATCGTCGTCGGCGACCTGGAGGTCGACCCGGTGGAGCGCCGGGTGCGACGGGCGGGCGTCGAGGCGCACCTCACCCCGATCGAGTTCGACCTGATCGCCCACCTGGCCGCCCGCCCGCGCGCGGTGCACCCGCGCGAGCGGCTGCTGGCCGAGATCTGGGGCTGGGGCGACGCGGCCGGGACGCGGACCGTCGACAGCCACGTCAAAGCGCTGCGCCGCAAGCTCGGCGCCGACCTGATCCGCACCGTGCACGGCGTCGGCTACGCGCTGGAGGTGCCCAAGTGAGCCTGCGCGAACGCGGGGCGGCGCTGCTCGAACTGCTCCCCCGGCCGCTGGACCCGGTGCGGTCGATCAAGGTCAAACTCGGCATCCTGCTGATCGCGTCCGGCGCCACCGCGCTGGCCTACTTCTGGTACATGATCGGCTGGCTGCCCACCGTCACCTCGATCACCGCGATCACCGGCGCCCTGGTCACCTCCCAGATCCTCGCCCACGGCATGACCCGCCCGCTGCGGGAGATGACCGCCGCGGCCCGCGCGATGGCCCATGGCGACTACTCCCGCCGGGTCCGGGTCACCGCCCGCGACGAGGTCGGCGAACTCGGCCGCGCGTTCAACCAGATGAGCGCCGACCTGGAGGCCGCCGACCGGCAGCGCCGCGAGCTGATCGCCAACGTCTCCCACGAACTGCGCACCCCGATCGCGGCCCTGCAGGCGGTCCTGGAGAACGTCGTCGACGGGGTCAGCGCGGCCGACCCTGGGACCATGCGCACCGCCCTGGCCCAGGCCGAGCGGCTGGGCAGGCTCGTCGCCGAACTGCTCGACCTGTCTCGCATCGACGCGGGCGCCCACACGCTGGCCAGGGAAAGCGTCGAGATCGCGCCGCTGCTGGCCGAGGTGGTCGCCGAGGCCGAGGTCAACGCGGTCGCGGCGGGCCGGGCGGTCCGATTCGCCACCTCGGTCGCCCCCGCGGCCGCGACCGTCTCGGCCGACCGGGAGCGCCTGCACCAGGTCCTGGTCAACTTGCTCGACAACGCCGTGCGACACGGGCCCGCGGGCGGTGAGGTCCGGGTGATCGCCGCGGCCACCTCGCGCGGGCTGACGCTGGAGGTCCGCGACCAGGGCCCCGGCATCGACCCCGCCGAGCGCGACCTGGTCTTCCGCCGCTTCACCCGCGGCGAACGGGCCACCGGCGGCGGCACCGGACTCGGCCTGGCCATCGCCCGCTGGGTGGTGGAACTGCACGGCGGGACCATCGCCGTGGTCGACCCGGCGCCGCCATCCCGCACGGGCTGTCGCATCCGCATCACGCTGCCCGCCTGACCACCCCACACCGCACCGGGACCGGGTCGTCCCGCGATCAACCCTGCCCAGAATCTGGAGACAGCCATGCCCGAAACACCCCAGTCGGACGACACAACCACTCAGGTCGACACGCCACCCGCCGAGCCGACCGCCACCGGAGTCCTCGAAACGAGCATTCCGGTACCACCCATGAGTCCGATGCCGGTGCTCACCATTCCCCTCAAACCCACTTTCTTCGACACCTACTGGCCCGCGAGATCACCACGGGCCCCACGTGTCGCGCTGCTGGCGACGGGTGGCGCGGCTGTCGCCGCCGCGTCCACGGTCCCGCTGGACAAGCCCGGGATCGGGTGGTTCGCCGCGGCCGTCGCCATCGCGGTGGCGCTGGTCGTGGTCGCGGGACAGACGCCGGGGCGGCTGCGGGTCGGCTGGCTCGTGGCCGGGCTGGCCCTGATGGCCGTCGGCGGCGTCAGGGCGTCGGAGTGGCTGTTCGTCCTGTGCGTGATGACGGCCTGCGGCGCGGCTTCGCTGGCGGTGACCGGCGGCCGATCGGTGCGCGCGCTCGCCTTCGGTGTGGTCGCGGTCGGGATCGCGGCGTTCCGGGCGCTGCCGTGGGCCGCGTCCGGGCTGCGCACGCTGCGCCGCGGGTCCGACTCGCCGCGCATCGGGCGGTCGGTACTGATCGCGGTCGCCCTGTTCGCACTGTTCGGGTCGCTGCTGGCGGGCGCCGACGAGGGCTTCGGCAACCTGCTCGGCGGCCTGCTCCCCGACCTGGACGGGGACCGGGTCACCGAGTGGATCTTCCTGTTCACCGCGGCCACGTTCGCCGTGCTCGGCGCGGTCTTCGTGCTCGCCAACCCCGCCACAGTCGACGAGATGCCCGCATCCGCCCGCAAGCGGGTCAGCCTGGCCGAGTGGGCGCTGCCGGTCGGCGTGGTGGTCGCGCTGTTCACCGCGTTCGTCGGCGTCCAGCTCGCGGTGCTGTTCGGCGGCAGCGAGTACGTGCTGACCACCGCCGACCTCACCTACGCCCAGTACGCCCGCTCCGGCTTCTGGCAGCTGCTGGCCGTCACTCTGCTCACCCTGGTCGTCCTCGCCGTCGCCGCCAGGGTCGCCCCGACCGACACCGCGGCCGACCGGCTCTGGCTGCGGGCCCTGCTCGGCGCGCTGGCCGTGCTGACGCTGGTGATCGTGGTGTCGGCCATGGGGCGGCTGTGGACCTACCAGCAGACCTACGGCTTCACCGTGCTGCGCCTGCTCGTCGGCGTGTGCGAGATCTGGCTCGGGATCATCTACGTGCTGGTCCTGGTGGCCGGGGTGCGGCTGCGCGGGGCCTGGGTGCCCCAGGCGGTCGTGGGCACCGCGGTCGCCATGCTCATCGGCCTGGCCGCTCTCGACCCAGAGCGGTTCATCGCCGACCGCAACGTCGCCCGCTACGCCGAGACCGGCGACATCGACACCGTCTACCTGTCAATGCTCTCCGAGGACGTGGTCCCGGCGCTGGCCGAACTGCCCGAGCCGCTGCGGGCCTGCGCGCTGCGCGACTTCGACGGGACCGACGAGGACACCCCGATGACCTGGAATCTCAGCCGCGCCCAGGCCAGGACCATTCTCGCCACCATGCCCCGGATTGATCCGTACGGGTGTGGTTCGAGCGCATACCGGTGAGTCGAGTTAGCCTCGCCTAAGTAGGCACAGCGAAAGGTGGCCGTCGATGTCCGAGGAGATCCCGTTCTCGCAGGTCCTGCGGCAGGCGACGCGAGAAGGCCACGACCGGGCCCAGGAGTCGCCGTACATCGTGGCGCTCATCGCCGGCGACCTCAGCCGGGCCGGGTACACCGCGCTCGCCGCGCAGCACTACTTCATCTACGCGGCGATCGAGTCGGCCGCGGCGGCGATGCGCCGCGACCCGGTCGCGGGCCCGTTCGTGGTCGACACGCTGCACCGCGTGCCCGCGCTGACCGCCGACCTGGCCGCCCTGCTCGGCCCGGACTGGCAGACCCGGATCCAGCCCACCGCGGCCACCGAGGCCTATCGGGCCAGGGTCGCCGAGGTCGGGCACACCTCGGTCGGCTTCGTCGCCCACCACTACACCCGCTACCTCGGCGACATCGCGGGCGGCCAGGTCATCCGGGCCCGGCTGCGCACCCAGCACGGCATCACCGGCGCGGGCGCCCATTTCTACGATTTCGACGACTTGGGCCCCGCGCCGGTCTTCCGCGACCGCTACCGCCGCCTGCTCGACACCGCGCCGTGGACGGCCGAACAGCGCGCCGCCGTGATCGCCGAGTCACGGCTGGCCTTCGAGCTGAACACCGCGGTGTTCACCGACCTGGCCGACGACCTGGACAAGTTCCTAGTGGCGTGACCCCCGGCGATCACGAGGCACCGAACGGATGTTCTAATCTCCCCGATCGACCTGGCGACGGATAGGGAGTCGATGGTGTCCACGGAGACCGAAGCTGTGCCCGCAGAGCCCGAGACCGCAGCGGCCACCGAGTCCGCGGAGCAGGCGGAGGCGGCGGTCCCCGAGACCGCCGAGCCCGCCCCGAAGAAGGCTCGCGCCACGCGCGCGCCGAGCACGGCCAAGAAGACCCGCACGGTGGAGCTGACCCTCACCGTCACCGGCACCGCGGAAGGCGACTGGCAGGCCGAGCTGTCACAGGGCGGCAAGCGCGTCGTGCAGGGCCTGGCCATCCCGGCCGCCGCCGTCTCGCGCGCCGCCGCCGAACTGCACGAGGACATCTCGAAGGCCATCGAGGTCGTCATCGACACCGCCCGCGAAGCCCACCGCGCCCGGATGGCGGAGCTGGAAGCGGAACTGTCGAAGGTGAAGGCCGCCCTCGCGGAGCTGCAGGACTGAGCACCCCGATCGAGCAGCGCCCGCCGTGTCCCCACACGGCGGGCGCTGCTCGTTCCCCGGCCCGTCCAGACGTCATTAGGTCGCTCCCTTCCACGCGTCTTTGGCCTGGCCCGTCCGCGCATCTTTGACCTGGCCCGTCCAGGCCTCTTTGGTCTCTCGCGTCCCGTCTCGGGCTGACCACCCATCCCCTTCAACCGCACTCCGCCTCCCCGGGCCAGCTCTATCGGATATCTTGATAGTGGAATGCGGAAGAGGCATAGTTGGAAAAATGGAGTATGGGGGGCAAGGAGCGGGGCGCGGGCACTGGCGGGCGGGGCGGCTTCTACAGTGGGTGACGAAACCAGCGAGGCAGGAGCGGACGGATGACGGCGATTCAGGACAACCCGGTCGAGGGGATCTCAGCCCACGACCTACCGGGTGACGGCCTCACCGACACCGAGCGTGAAGCCGCCGAGGACGCCGCCGCCACCCGGCGCGAAGCGTCCGCGGACAGCCTCTCCCCCGTGGACGACGAGCCCGCGGACCACGGCCCCGGCATCGACCCCGACCGCCTCCAGGCCTGCCTCGCCGTCATCGCCGAGGTCAACGAACTGCCCCCCGAGCACCCCGACGCCGTGGCCGTCCGCCGGGCGACGGCGGGCGTCTACAAGTCGGTCCGCAGGCGCCGCAAGGCCGCCAAGCGGGCCGCGGTGACCGACGCCGACCGGGCCGTCACCCACGCCACCGCCACCGGCTCCCCCGACCGCATCGACGACGAGACCCAGGGCATCCCCCTGGTGTCCAACACCGTCGGCGCCAGCGCGGGCACGCTGCTGCGCTCCCGGGCCTGCTACACCTGCAAGCAGCGCTTCCACGTGGTCGACGCGTTCTACCACCAGCTCTGCCCGCCGTGCGCGTTGAAGAACCGCGACCGCCGCGACGCGCGGACCGACCTCACCGGCAGGCGGGCCCTGCTCACCGGCGGCCGGGCCAAGATCGGCATGTACATCGCCCTGCGCCTGCTGCGCGACGGGGCGCACACCACCATCACCACCCGCTTCCCCAACGACGCCGCGCGCCGGTTCGCCGCGATGCCCGACAGCGCCGACTGGCTGCACCGGCTGCGCATCGTCGGCGTCGACCTGCGGGACCCGGCCCAGGTCGTCGCCCTGGCCGACACGGTCGCCGCGCAGGGTCCGCTCGACATCATCATCAACAACGCCGCGCAGACCGTGCGCCGGTCGGCGGGCTCGTACTCGGTGCTGGTCGAAGCCGAGTCCGCTCCCCTGCCCGCGGGCCCGCTGCCCGAGATGCTCACCATGGGCCGCACCGGCGACGCCCACCCGGCCGCGCTCGCGGGCGCCGTCGCGCACACCTCCGACCTGCATCCGGTCACCGCGCTGGCGCTCACCGCGGGCTCGGCGTCCCCCGAGCGCATCGCCGACAACACCGCGATCGACGCGGGCGGCCTGGTGCCCGATCTGCACCCGGTAAACAGCTGGACGCAGAAGGTCGACGAGGTCGACGCGATGGAGCTGCTGGAAGTGCAGCTGTGTAACCAGACCGCACCGTTCATCCTCATCAGCAGGCTGCGCCCGGCGATGGCCGCGGCGGCCGCGCGGCGCAAGTACGTGGTAAACGTGTCCGCTATGGAGGGTCAGTTCAGCCGTGCCTACAAAGGACCCGGGCACCCGCACACCAACATGGCCAAGGCCGCGCTGAACATGCTCACCCGCACCAGCGCGCAGGAGATGCTGACCGACGGCATCCTGATGACCGCCGTCGACACCGGCTGGATCACCGACGAGCGCCCGCACCCGACCAAGATGCGGTTGGCCGACGAGGGTTTCCACGCCCCGCTCGACCTCGTGGACGGGGCCGCGCGGGTCTACGATCCGATCGTGCGCGGCGAACTCGGCGAGGACATCTACGGCTGCTTCCTCAAGGATTACGCACCCGCCCCCTGGTAGCCCTCGGCAACCTGCCGTCACTCCGCACGTCTGTTTGTTCACGACCAGTCGGGCGAACAGTGGGGATGGAACATGAACGGCATGAACCGCAGAGCATCGCGGATACTCGGCGGCTTGGTGCTCGGCCTGGCCATCGGAGCGGCGTCCACGGGCTGCACCAGCCTGCAGAGCAGCGGCGCGCAGGGGGACACGATCGCGCCACTCACCCCGACCACGATCACCGAGACCGTCACGGCGACCACCGCCAACCCGCCGGGCAACAGCGGCTCCGGCCCTGGCGGCGCGGGCGCGACCACCACCACCAAGGCGCCGACCAAGACCACGACGCGCCCGACCCACCACTCGACGCCCATAACCACGCCCGCGGGCGCGGCCGTAGTAAGTCTTGAGGTCGTGCAGCGGCCGTCCTGCCCGATCAACGGCACCCCGGACGCCCCGTTCAGCAAGCCGGGGACGCCGGTCATCATCAAGTGGAAGGTGACCGGGGCCGACGGGGCCGCCATCGCGGTGGACAACCCGGGCACCTACGGCGCCTACGGCTCGGACTACGCCGCCTCAGGACAGCTGGAGCTGTCCTTCCCCTGCTCAGCCACCGCGGGCAGCACCACGCACAAGTACACGGTGTGGCCGAAGGGCTTCAAGAGCATCTCCCGCACCATCACCGTCAGCGCGCCGAACAACGTCTGACCCCCGGGCAGCAGGCTTACATCCTGGTTCACCCAGGTGGGCGGACCCAGCGCGCGGTTCACCGGCGGGGTCGGTCATAGTTGAGGCGTGAGTGGGCCGTTCGACGGATGGCTGCCGATGCGCGGCCTGGAGGCGGTGCTCTCGGCGGGACGCTCGCTGCTGCCCTCCGTGCCGACCACGCCCGCCGGGGTGGTCGAGACAGCCGTGCGGGTGACCGCGCAGCGCCTGCGCGGCAAGCGCGTCACCGTCAAGTCCGGCGGCCAGGAGATCCCGCTGACGGTGGTCGACCTGGACTGCGCGGGCGACACGCTGCGCCTGGCTCAGGGTCGCATCGACGCGGTCAGCTTCGAGGCCAACGACGTCGCCTGGCCCGCGCTGACCCTCGACCGGCTCCTGGTGACCGCCCGGGACCTGCGGCTCGCGGGTCCGTTCTCAACGGCGATCATGGCCGAGTCGGTGACGCTGGCGGTGTCACTGTCGACCGAGGCGCTGCGCGCCGAGCTGGCCAAGGTGCGCCCCGACCTGCGCGTCCGCTTCGGCGAGCGGCTGTTCGTGGCCCGCGACCCGTGGCCGGGCGAACTCGAGGTCGTCCCCGAGGTCGACGACGGTGTGGCCCAGCTGCGGCCGACCGCCCTGTGGCTCGCGGGCAGGCGGATGCCGATGCCCGCGCGGCTGCGTCCATTCGAGGTGCCGCTGCCGGATCTGCCGCGCGGCCTGCGCCTGACGTCGGTGACCACCTCGGCCGACGGCGTCGAGCTGCGCGGCGAGGCTCAGCACTGGCGGGACCGGCTGTCCTCGACCCCGCTGGTCGAGCTGCTCAATCTGCTGGCTACCGCCGCTCAGACCTTCACAGTCGGGCGCTAGCCGAGAGCTGGTTCATCGTGTACTGGACCAGCTCCACCAGCACATCCTTGCTCGACTCGCGTTCCCGCACGTCGCAGCGGACGATCGGCACCCCGTCGTCGAGGTCGAGCGCCTGGCGCACCTCGGCCTCGGTGTGCGGCCAGGTGCCCTCGAAGCCGTTGACCGCGACGATGAACGGGATGTTGCGGTGCTCGAAGAAGTCGATCGACGGAAAGCTGGAGTCCAGCCTGCGGGTGTCGACCAGCACGATCGCGCCCAGCGCGCCCATGGCCAGCTCGTCCCACATGAACCAGAAGCGGTTCTGGCCGGGGGTGCCGAACAGGTAGAGCACCACCCGCGGGTTGATCGTGATGCGGCCGAAGTCCAAGGCGACAGTCGTCGTCTCCTTGCCCTCGATGCCCACCATGTCGTCGATGCCGACACTGGCCTCGGTCAGGACCTCCTCGGTCCGCAGCGGCGGGATCTCGCTGACCGAGTTGACCATCGTGGTCTTCCCGACGCCGAACCCACCAGCCACCACGATCTTGATCGAGGTGGGGATCACGCCCGTGTCACTCACCTGGTCAGATCCTCCGAATGCCATCGAGCACCGCCTGCAGAAGTTTCGTGTCGGCGATCTCCGAGGTCTGGAACAGCGCCCCGGCCACCACGTCGCCACGCTCGATCAGATCGCTGATCAAGACCTTGACCACGACGAGCGGGACGTTCAGATACGCGGCCACCTCGGCGACCGAGAGCGGGACTTTGCACAGGTCGATGATCTCCCGGTGCTCCGGGGTGAGCGACGAAGGGTCCGACCGCGACTGGGACGCGCGGATCTGGGTCACCAGGTTGAGGTTGGGCGCCCCTGGCCGCGTGCGGCCCCTGGTCATCGCGTAGGGCCGGACCAGCGGGCCCGCCGCGTCGTCGAACCACCAGTCTTGGTCCGATCGCATCACGAAGGCCGTCTGCCGGGCACCGCCACCGGAAGCTGACCCACTCGGGGCGCCGACGCCAGATGCGCGCCGACCCGCTTGACCAGCATGTTCATCTCGTAGGCGATCATGCCGACGTCGGCGTCCTCCTCGCCGAGCACCGCGAGGCAGGCACCGCGGCCCGCGGCGGTGACGAACAGGAACGCGTGGTCCATCTCGACGATCGTCTGCCGGACCTGCCCGCCGCCGAACTGCCTGCCGGTCCCCCTGGCCAGGCTTTGGAACGCCGACGCCATGGCCGACAGGTGCTCCGAGTCGTCCTTGGACAGGCCGTCGGAGCGGCCTAGCAGCAACCCGTCGGCGGAGAGCACGACCGAGTGCCGGATGCCGACCACCCTGCGCACGAGGTCGTCCAATAGCCAGTTGAGCTGGTTGTCCTGTCCGAACTTGTCGTTCACGTGGAGCTGTCCTTCCCCGTAATAGCTTTCATCACGGCTCGACCGGAGGGTCGGCTCGGCGTGCGTCCTGAGTGCCTCGCTGGAACGCGGCCATGGTGGAGCGGATCCGTTCCGGGGAGTGTTCCCGGTCGGGCAGTTCCACCTCCGACGGCGGTTCCTCCCGCAGCTGCGGCGCGAGGTGCTGTTGTCGCTTGCGTCTTGGCAGGGGCGGAGCGGTCTGCCCCGCCCCCTGTCGCGCTTCATCCACCTTCGCCGGTTCCCCAACTCCGTTGTCGGTTCGCTCGCGTCTGGGCAGCTCCGCGGACCGGCTGCCGTTGCGCGAGACCGGCTCCGTCACCGAGTAGGTCCGCTGCGGCGGCATGGCCTCCTCCGCGTCGACCTGCGGCCACAGCGTGTCCTCGGCCGACCCGGCCACGTCCGACCACATCCGGTCGAACGCGGGCCCGACCGGCGGCTCGTAGCGAACCTCGGGCTCGGGCTTGCGCGGCGTGCGCAGGGTCTGCTGCCGCGGTCGGGGGCTGGGCGCGCCATGGTCGGCCTCCACCGCCTCGACGACGATGTCGGAGGGGAGGAAGACCAGCGCGACCGTGCCGCCGTAGGGCGACTCACGCAGCTCGACCCGGATCGAACGGCGCACCGCGAGCCGGGCGACGACGAACAGGCCGAGGCGGGACTCGCCGCGCAGCGCCATCGCGTCGAATTCGGGCGGGTAGGCCAGCATCTGGTTGGCGGCCTCGCGGTCCTCGGCGGTCATGCCGAGGCCGTGGTCCTCGATCTCCACGACCACGCCGCCGGACACCAGGCTGGTGTAGACCTCGACCTGGGAGCGCGGCGGGGAGAACGACGCGGCGTTGTCGACCAGTTCGGCGACGAGGTGGATGGTGTCGGCCACGGCGACGCCGTGCAGCGCCACGTCGGGCACCTGGCGCACCCGGACCCGGACGTACTGCTCGGTCTCGGCGACCGCGGCGCGCAGGATGTCGAGCAGCCGCACCGGCTTGCGCCACTGCCTGCCGGGCTGCTCGCCCGCCAGGATGATCAGGTTCTCGGCGTTGCGGCGGGCGCGGGTGGCGAGGTGGTCGAGCTGGAACAGCGCGTCGAGGTGCTCGGGGTTCTCCTCCTCACGCTCGATCTTGTCCAGGATCTTGAGCTGGCGGTGCACCAGGCCCTGGTGGCGGTGGGCGATGCCGAGGAAGACCCGGTTGACACCCTCGCGGGCCTGGCTCTCCTTCACCGCCGCGGCGATGGCGGTGTACTGCGCGGCGTTGAACGCGTCGGCCACCTGGCCGATCTCGTCGGTGCCGTAGTCCAGCGGGGGCACCTCGGCGCCGACGTCGACCCTGGCGCCCTGGCGCAGCCGGTCGACGATGTCAGGAAGGCGCTCGTGGGCCAGCCGCAGCGAGTCGGTCTTGAGCCCTTCCAAGCGGGTGACCAGCGCCTTGTCGATCAGGCGGCGGGCGAACACGCTGGCGGCGACCATGCCGAGGACTACCAGGAACAGGGCGACCAGACTGCCGATCAGGCCGGTCCGGAACCGCGCGTCGGCTCGCTCGACCACCACGTCGACCGCGCCCGCGACCTGCTGGGTGGCCAGTTTGATCAGTTCCTCGGCCGCGGTGCCCGAGACCGACTCCCAGTCCTGGGCGCTGACCGGGGGCGCGGGCGGCTGGCTTCGCCTGCTGCCCGTGTCCTCGGCCTTGGGGCCCGCGACGATCAGCCGGTTCTCGTCGGCGACCAGCCTGCCCCAGGCCTGGGTGGCCGCCAGCCGCTGGAAGGCGCCCTTCAGCGGATCGGTGCCCAGGTCCACCTGGGTGGCCAGCGCCGTGCGGTACGAGCCGACCAGGCCGACGAACTCGACGTGCTGATCTGGCGTGAAGCCGCCCGCGGCGATTGCGATCGCGGCGAGCGAGGACGCCCGCGACATCCGGTCGCCCGCCCGGATGACCTCGATCATGGTCAGGGTGGACTCGACCATGTCCGCGTCGGGCAGCTCGCGGGCCTGGGTGTCGAACAGGGCGAACCCGGCGTCCAGGAGGCTGTTGTAGTAGCGGTAGATCTCGACCTTGTCCGCGTTGCCGCCGCCGACCTGGATGCGCCGGTCGGGCAGCGCGGTGACCGCCTCGACGAACGGCTTGAGCCGGGCGTCGACCTCGGGGGTCGCGCTGCCCGGCATCTCCTCCAGTGCCGCGGTGAAATCCCGCAGGGACAGGTCGGTGGTCTGCTGCTGTTCGGTGAGGCCGATCAGGTCGGGCCTGTCGGCGATGAGCGCCGCGATCGTGGCCTGGCGTTCGCGCTGCAGGGCCGAGAGCGTGTTGACCGCCGGGATCGCGCCGCCCTTGACGGCGGCCGCGGTGTCGCGGATGTAGATGCCGTCGAAGATGGTGAAGGTGGAGAAGACCGCCCACATCACCAGCAGGATCACCGCGGGGACGGCGACGACACCGGTCAGGCGGGACCGGATCGAGGTCGCCTTGGCCTGCCTACGGGTCTTGCGCTTCACGACTCTCCACAGTCAAGGGTCAAAGTGTGTTCCGCCCGCCCTGGCGACGCCCACGAAGGTGTGACACTCGATCTGGGAACACCGACGCTCAGTCAGAGATCGACAGTACACAGAGCAAGCGTTCACACGCGGTACGCGATTGTGAATCGTAGCGGCTCACACGAACGTGGAAGTGACACCCCCATGACCATCTCCGCACCTCGACGTGGTGCGGAGGCGGCTCCGGCGGCCCTCGGGTGACCGAAAGGGCAACAGTTGGGGTCGGTCGGCTACGGAGTGACTACGGACCCTTGCCGAGAGCCACGGACGGGTGGATCGTCGCCTCACCCACCAGTGCGCCGATCACGGCCTGTCGAAGGACTCACCCATGGCCGCCAAGAAGCCCGATCCGCTGGAGCCGACCGACGAGCTGTTCGCCGCCCTGCGCGAGTTCATCCGGACCAAGGGGTCGGACTACCTCAAGGACCCGAACGTGTCCTCGATCGGGGTCGGCTACAAGGTCCGGGACGGCAAGCAAACCAAAGAGGTGTCGATCCAGTTCACCGTGGCGGCCAAGGCCGAGTTGGAGGCACTGGAGTCACTGGACACGGTCGCGCTGCCCCCGTCGATCACCGTCGGCGGCGTCGAGGTGCCCACCGACGTGCTCGAACGCACCTACCGCCCGGACTTCCGGGTGGTGGCCGAGGCCGCGGCCAACGACCGCAAGGTCCGGCTCGACCCGATCCGGCCCGGGGTCAGCGTCGGTCACCCGTCGATCACCTGCGGGACCGTCGGCGCGATCGTCTACGACGTGGAGACCGGCAAGCCGTGCGCGCTGAGCAACTGGCACGTGCTGCACGGCCACGACGGCGCCCTCGGCGACACGGTCGTGCAGCCGGGCACCCACGACGACAACCGCAACGACCGCAACCACCTCGGCCCGCTGGTGCGCTCCTACCTCGGCGTCGCGGGCGACGGCGCCATCGCCGCGGTCGAGGGGCGCGCGATCGACCCGTCGATCCTCGAACTCGACGTCGTCCCCGAAGAACTGGGTGAGCCCGAGCTGGGCGACAAGGTGGTCAAGAGCGGCCGGACGACCGGGGTGACCCACGGCATCGTGCGCCGGGTCGACACCCTCGCGAAGATCAACTATGGCGGCGACCGCGGCGTGGTGGAGATCGGCTGCTTCGAGATCGGCGTCGACCCCGCCCGCAAGCCTTCCGACGGCGAGATCAGCCGGGGCGGCGATTCGGGCGCGGCGTGGGTGTTCAAGGCGGCCAACGGCAGGCCAGGCAAGGTGCTCGCGGGCCTGCACTTCGCGGGCGAGGGCACCGGCGACCCGGACGAGCACGCGCTGGCCTGCCTGCCCCGGTCGGTGTTCGAGAAGTTGGGAGTCACCCTGGTCCAGCCGGAGTCCGGGGTGACCACCGGCGGGTTCGACTCCAGGTTCCTCAGCGTCGACCTCGCCGTGCCCGGCCTGGACCCCGACGTCGCCGCGGACGCGGTCACCGTGGGCGGCACGACCAGGGTCGACTACACGCACTTCTCGCTGACCATGAGCCAGTCGCGCAAGTTCGCATACTGGGTGGCGTGGAACGTCGACGGCGGCGGCCTGAAGAAGATCAGCCGCACCGGCGTCCCGTTCGTCAAGGACCCGCGCCTGCCCGCGACGGCGCAGACCGGCGACGAGCTCTACCGGGACAACCGGCTCGACCGCGGCCACCTGGCGCGGCGGGCGGACCTGCTGTGGGGGTCGCTGGACGAGGCGCGGCAAGCCAACCGCGACTCGTTCTTCTTCACCAACATCACCCCGCAGATGGATGACTTCAACCAGAGCATGCGCCGCGGGCTGTGGGGTCGGCTGGAGGACGCCATCTTCGAGGACGTCGACGTCGACAATCTGCGGGTCAGTATCTACGGCGGCCCGGTGTTCGGCGCGGACGACCGCGTCTTCCGCGGTGTGCGGATCCCGCGCGAGTTCTGGAAGATCATCGCGTTCGTGGAGGCAGGCACCCTCAAGGCGAGCGCGTTCCTGCTCACCCAGAACCTCAACCAGCTGGAATCACTGGAACTCGACGAGTTCCGGGTGTTCCAGGTCGGTGTGGCGGAGTTGGAGGAACGGACGAGCGTGCGCTTCCCGGACGCGGTACGCACGGCCGACTCGTTCCGCCAGGTGCCAGAGGCCCTGGGCGTGCGTGAGCCGCTCGGCACGGTGTCCGACATCGTCTGGGGCTAACGAACGGTCCCCAACACGCGTGTGATGGCGATCTCGATCACGACCCGCTCCGGATTCGGGCGGGGCGGCTTGTAGCGCTCGGTGTAGCGGCGCACGGCATCGGCGACCGACTCGGGATCATCGAGAATCCGGGCCACACCTTCCACAGTGGACCACCGACGTCCGTCCACTTGACACAAAGCAGCTGGAGTCGTGCCCGCGGAACGGATGTGGCGCACCTTCGCCGACCCGCCGGAGGTGATCACGCGGGCCACGCCCGCGGCCAGGTCGAGGGTCGCGCCGACCGGCACCACATGCGGGGTGCCGGTCGGCCGAACCGTCGTCAACGTACACAAGTGGCGCTCCTGCCAGAACGCCATGAACTCATCGGTCACCGTCAGCACGCGGCAACCGTACGCGCCTAATCCTCGTCGCCGAAGAAGGCGTCGCCGACCTCGTCGAAGACCTCGCCCATGACCATGCCGCCCACGACACCCGCGGCGATGCCACCGACAAGACCCATGCCGCCGCCACCGTGACCACCGTGGCCGCCGTGGTGGCCGCCGCCGTGGAAGCCCTGGGCCGGGCGCCGTGAGGAGACCTGCGACAGCCACTCGCCGATCCGGGCGGTCCAGTCGGTGCGCTCGGACTCCTCATGGCTGACCTGGAAGCGGCCGAACACGTCGCCGCCGGAACGGAACAGGCCCGCCCGCTTGTCGGCCTCCAGGACCACGGCCATCCCACCCGGCTCGGCCACGAAGGTCAGCTCGACCTGCGTGATGCCGCCCGCGAGCTCACGGGGCGGGTAGAACTCGATCTCCTGGAAGAACGGCAGCCGCTGCGGCACGCCGTGGATGCGGCCCGCCTCGAGGTCGGCGTTCTTGTAGCGGAAGCCGAGCCTGCCGAACGCGTCGAGCACCGCGGCCTGCGAGGGCAGCGGGACGATGTTCACCTGGTCCAGGTCGCCCTTGTCGACGGCCTTGGCCACCGCCAGCTCCGTGCGCAGGCCAAGGCCCATACCGTGCAGGTGCTGGCCGTACAGCTCGGTGATCGGCGCCTCCCACGGCACCGGGATCTGGAACGGCACGGACCTGGCCTGTCCGGCGGGCAGCACGAAGCGACCGGACACCACGGCCCGGTCGAACTCCACCACCTGGACGCCTTCGTCGGCCCGCTCGACCCTGGTGACCAGGGACAGCGCGATGTAGTCGATGTCGGAGTCGTGCTCACCGCCGGTCATCCGAACCTCGCCGGTGAGCAGTCCGCCCGGGTAGACCCGGGTGTCGGTCAGCACGGTGTCGACCGTGGGACCGCCGACGCCCAGCGCCCGCAGCATCTTCTTGAACACCATCGTGAGGATTCCCCTTCGCAACCTGGCCGTTCGGCACCCGCCGCCGCCCCCGTGGGGTCAACGGACCACGCACCGCGCGCGTTCCCGAGTGTCTCGCCATCCTGGACGCACGGGCCCTGGTTCGGTTCACAGGGATACCCAACCGCGACCAGACCGGAGACCATCGTGACCTTGTCCCCCGCCCGCATCGACACCGCCGCGGTCGCCCGGCTCGGCGACGAGCCGCTGGACTGGCGGTTCCGCTCGGTGCCAGACAGCCTGTTCGGGCTGACCGCCCGCGCGGCCGCCGCCCGCCGGACCAGCCTGTTCGGCGACGGATTCGTCGGTCCGATGGTGGTGCTCGACGGTCCCGCCATCGAACACAACCTGACGACGATGGCGAGCTGGTGCGCGGAACGCGGGGTGCTGCTGGCCCCGCACGGCAAGACCACGATGGCGCCCGCACTCTTCGCCCGCCAGCTGGAACACGGCGCGTGGGCGATCACCGCGGCCACCGCCGGGCAGCTGCGGGTCTACCGGGCGTTCGGGGTCAGCCGGGTCGTGGTCGCCAACGAGTTCCTCGACCCGGCGGGCCTGCGCTGGCTGGCCCGCGAGCTGGCCGACCCGGACTTCGAGGTCACCTGCTGGGTCGACTCGGTGCGCGGCGTCGAGCTGATGACCGCGGCCTGGTCGGGCCCGCGACCGCTGGACGTGCTGGTCGAGGTCGGGGTGGCGGGCGGGCGCACCGGCGTGCGCGACCTGGCCACCGCCCGAACCGTCGCCGCGGCGATCGCGGCCAGCCCGGCGCTGCGCCTGGTCGGGGTCGGCGGGTACGAGGGCCCGGCGTCGGCCGACGCCAGCGGCGAGGGTCTGGCGGCCGTGGCTGCCTACCTTGATCGCTTGCGGGACACCGTGTTCGCGCTGGCCGGGATGTTCGAGACCGACCAGGTCATCGTCACCGCGGGCGGCAGCGCGTTCTTCGACCAGGTGGCCGACGCCCTCACCGGGCCGTGGCCGGTTCCGGTGCTCCCGGTCCTGCGGTGCGGCACCTACCTGACCCACGACGACGGGTTCTACCGCGAGATCTCTCCGCTGGGCGCGCACCCGCGCCTGCACGCCGCCGCGCCACTGCGGTCGGCCCTGCGGGCGTGGGCGCAGGTCGTCTCCAGGCCAGAGCCGGGACTGGCCCTGCTCGCGGTCGGCAAGCGCGACGTCCCCTACGACCTCGGACTGCCCGAGCCAAAGTACCTGCGCACCGCCGACGGTGTCCGGCCACTTGTCGGATCTTCGGTGACCGCGCTCAACGACCAGCACGCCTACCTCCGGGGCGACGCGGACCTGGCCGTCGGCGACTGGGTCGGACTCGGTTTATCCCATCCCTGCACGACTTTCGACAAGTGGAGCCTGCTTCCGGTCACCGAATCGGACGGCGAAACAGTGATCGACTTCGTGCGGACATTCTTCTGACCGACGGACCCCGTGTGATGGAAACTCGGTATGACGTCAGACCTTGCGCGCCAAAATTCGTACGGCAAGGTGGACTCGAGACGCCCTCAGATCTTGACAGGGTGAGTGGCCAGGGCCACGCTGTCCCCAATGGTCTAAACCACTTGGCAACACCGTCGCCCCGGCCCCGGAGCGACGTTCGGAAGGCGGTTAGTCGTGCGTAAGCGTTCGGGCGTAAGAAGGTCAGTCGTCGGAGGTATGGCCCTCCTACTTGCGTTGGCAGGCTGTGCAGGGTCAGGGAACAGCGGGAATTCATCAGACCAGAAGGCGTCGGGGCCCCGGACCCTGACCGTGTGGCTGATGAACGGGTCGGCGCCGCAGCCGCTGACCGACGCGCTGCACAAGGAGTTCCAGGAGTCCCACAAGGACGTCACGGTCAAGTACGAGGTCCAGCAGTGGAACGGGATCCAGGACAAGCTGACCACCGCGCTGGCGGGCAATGACGCGCCCGACGTGATCGAGATCGGCAACACCCAGGCACCGAAGTTCGCCGCGGCGAACGTGCTGGCCGACCTCACCGAGGCCAGCTCCGGTTTCAACAAGGACCAGTGGCTCACCAGCCTGAAAGACTCGGGTTCGTGGGACGGCAAGCAGTTCGCCGTGCCGTTCTACGCGGCCAACCGGCTCGTGCTGTACCGCAAGGACATGTTCGAGCAGGCCGGGATCGCCAAGACGCCGACGTCGCGGCAGGAGTGGCTCGACGCCATCACCAAGCTGCGCGCGAAGTTCGGCGGCGACCCGGACTTCCAGGCCCTCTACCTGCCTGGACAGAACTGGTACACCCTGCTGTCGTTCATCTACGACGAGGGCGGCGACATCGCCAAGCGTGACGGCACCAAGTTCACCGCCACGCTCGACAGCGCGCAGGCCAAGGCGGGCCTGGAGTTCTACAAGCAGCTGCAAGAGGCCTCTGGCACCAAGGCGCCGAAGGACACCGACGAGCAGACCCCCGAGCAGGCCGGGATCTTCGGCCAGGGCAAGGTCGCGATGATGATCGCGCTGCCGTGGGAGCTGGCGACCGCGGCCAAGAACAACCCAAGCCTCACCGCGCAGACCGCCGCGTTCCCGATCCCGTCGAAGAAGACGGGCGAGACCGCACCGGTCTTCCAGGGTGGCTCCAACCTGGCGATCCCGGCCAACAGCAAGGACCAGGACCTGGCCAAGGAGTACCTCAAGCTGCTGTCCAGCGCGAAGTACCAGAGCCAGTTCGCCAAGGCGGGCATGATTCCGGGCACGTCGTCTGATGTCTCCCTGCTGGAGGCCGACCCGGTCAATTCAGCGATGGCCAAGGCCTCACGCAACGGCCGCGCGGTGCCCGCCACCCCGACCTGGGGCGCGATCGAGGCGGGCCAGAACCCGCTCAAGGACATGCTGACCGCCTACCTCACCGGGGCCAAGACGATCGAGGCCGCCACCGCGGACGCGAACTCCGCTCTGAATAAGGCATTCGCGGCCTGATGACCGCGACTGTTGACACCGTGTCGCCCGCGGAGGCACCCCCGCGGGCGGCACGGCCCCACCGGCGCCCGGCCGACCGAGTCGTGCCGTACCTGATGCTCGCGCCCGCGGTCGTGGTCCTGATAGCCCTGCTGGGCTGGCCCGCCCTGCAGGTGCTCGGGATCAGCTTCCGCAGGCTCGATCTGGGCGAGCTGGTCCGCGGTGAGGTGGTGTGGGTCGGGCTCGACAACTACCACGCGGTGCTGTCCGACCCGGAGTTCTGGATCATCGGCCTGCGCACGGTGGTGTTCACCGCCGCGTGCGTCGCCGCGACCGTCCTGGTCGGACTCGGCATCGCCGTCCTCATGCGACACCTGACCGGTCCGGTGCGGATGGCGCTGCAGATCGCGCTGGTGCTCGCCTGGGCCACGCCGATCATCGCCACCACCACGGTGTTCCAGTGGATGTTCGACCAGCAGTACGGCATCCTCAACAAGACGTTGGTGGCACTGGGTTTCGACAGCTTCGCGGGCCACTCGTGGTTCGCCAGCGGCATGAGCACGCTGACCGTCATCGGGCTGCTGATCCTGTGGCAGGCGGTGCCGTTCGTCGCGTTCACCCTCTACGCCGGGCTGCTGAGCGCCTCCAAGGACCTCTACGAGGCCGCGAGCATCGACGGCGCGACGGCCTGGCAGTCCTTCCGCGTGGTCAGCTGGCCCGCGGTGCGACCGCTGCTGACGATGGTGGTGTTCCTGTCGGTGCTGTGGGACTTCAAGGTGTTCACCCAGATCTGGGCCATCAAGCAGGGCGGCCCGGACGGCGACAGCACGACCCTGCCCGTTTTGCTCTACCTCAAAGGCATCTCCGGCAGCCATTTCGGGATCGCCGCGGCGATCGCCGTGCTGATGCTGCTGATCCTTGTCGCGGTGACGTGGCGGTACCTGCGACTGCTGGTGCGCTCACCGGAAACGGAGCTGTGAGCCGATGAAGACTCGACCCCAGCGCATCGCGCTGTCCGCGGCCGGAATCGTGATCGCACTGCTGTTCTTCTTCCCGACCTACTGGATGTTCACCACGGCGCTGAAGAAGTCCAACGACATCCTCTCCCCTGCCTACGACCTGATCCCGCTGTCGGCGACGCTGGAGAACTTCGCCACCGCGATCACCCGGCCGGGCTTCACCACCTTCCTGACCAACAGCCTCATCGTCACCCTTGGCGCCGTCGGCTGCGCGCTGGCGGCGGGCTTGCTCGCGGCGGTCCCGTTGGCGCGCATGAGATTCGCGGGCCGCCGCGGGTTCGTCCTGCTGGTGCTGATCGCCCAGCTAGCGCCCCTGGAGGCGCTGTTCGTGCCGATGTACCTGATCATGCGCGACGCGGACCTGCTCGACACCCTGCCGTCGCTGCTGCTCGTCTACACCGCGTTCACGCTGCCGTTCACGATCTGGACGCTGCGCGGGTTCGTCAAAGGTATCCCCATCGAGTTGGAGGAGGCCGCGATGGTCGACGGCTGCGGGCGGTGGAGCGTGTTCCGGCGGATCACGCTGCCGCTGCTCGGACCCGGGCTGGTCGCCACGTCGGTGTTCGGTTTCGTCACCGCGTGGAACGAGTTCCTGTACGCCCTGGTCTTCATGCGCGACCAGTCGAAGCAGACGCTGCCGGTGTGGCTGGCGTCGTTCCGCACCGCGTTCGGCACCGACTGGGGCGGCATCATGGCCGCGTCGGTCATCTACGCCGTGCCCGCGCTGGTGTTCTTCATGCTCGTGCAGCGCAAGCTGGTCGCGGGCTCGACCGCGGGGGCGGTGAAGGGATGAGTCTGCGCGAGCTGACCGAGGCGGTGCTGCTGCCCGGTTTCACGGGCACCACCGACGTACCCGACTGGCTGCTGGACCGGATCAGCACGGGCCTGGGCGGCGTGGTCCTGTTCGGCCGCAACGTCGTCGACGACGAACAGGTCGCCAGGCTGACCGAGCGGCTGCGCGGCGAACGCGACGACGTGGTCATCGGCATCGACGAGGAGGGCGGCGACGTCACCCGGCTCGACGCGGGGCGGGGCAGCAAGCTGCCCGGCCCAATGGCGCTGGCCGCGGCCGATGACCTCGGGCTCACCGCCGAGGTCGGCCTGGCCATCGGTGCCCGGCTGGCCGCCTGCGGGATCACCCTGAACCTGGCCCCGTGCGCGGATCTGAACCTGACCGCCGACGACCCGATCATCGGGGTCCGGGCGTTCGGGTCCGATCCGGCCAAGGCCGCCGAGCACGTCGCGGCGACCGTGCGCGGCATGCAGCGGCCGGGGGTCGCGGCCTGCGTCAAGCACTTCCCCGGCCACGGCGCCGCCACCGCCGACTCACACCTGACGCTGCCCATCCTGCCGCGCACCCCGGCCGAGCTGTTCGCCACCGAGTTGGTGCCGTTCCGGGCCGCCATCTCGGCGGGCGTGCGGGCGGTGATGACCGGCCACCTGGTCATCCCGGCATGGGGCCCGGCCCCGGCGACGCTGAACCGAACGGCGATCAGGGTGCTGCGCGAGGAACTCGGGTTCACCGGGACGATCGTCACCGACGCCATCGAGATGGGCGCGGTCGCGGGCACCCTCGGCGACGCGGTCGGGCTGCGGGAGGCAGCCGTGCGGGCGCTGGCCGCGGGCGCGGACGCGCTGTGCATCGGCGGCGTGGCCTCCGACGCCGACGGCTTCGACGCGCTGGTCGACCGGATCATGCTCGCCGTGCGCGACGGCGTCATCCCGGAGGAGCGCCTGGCCGAGGCCGCGGCGCGAACCCGGGCACTTGGCACCCAGCCGGTCGGGGTGACCGGGGTGCGGTGTGAGGTCGACCTCGGCCTGGAGGTGGCGCGCACGGCACTGCGGGCCACCCCGATCCCCGACCTGGGCAGCAGGCCCGTGGTGGTCGACATCGAGGTCACGCCGACGATCGCGGCGGGCCCGGTCCCCTGGGGGCTCGCACCGCACCTCGCCGAGGTCCTGCCAGAGGCGGTCGTCGGGTCCGACGACCTCGACGTCGCGGGGCGGGTCGTCATCGTGACCACCCGTGACACCCACCGCCATCCGCACGCCCGCGCCGAGGTGCTGCGGCTGATCAAGCAGGCCTCGGCCGTGGTCCACATCGAGACCGGGGTTCCTGGCCCCGACCTCGGCGCGGCCGCCAGAATCGACACCCGCGGCGGCTCCTGGTCGAGCCTGCGGGCCGCCGCCGAGGTGCTCGCGGCCGGACGGCTCAGACCGAACGGCTGATCCCCCAAGATCGTCCCCTCCGCCTTTCACCGGGCGGAGGGGTCGCGGCCCGACTCTGTCCCGCGCGCCCTGCGGTCGGGCCAGTTCACAACATCCCTGCTCCGAGTTGAGGTGAACCATGCCCAAAATCCGATGGCACCTGGCTGCCGCGTTCGTCGCGGCGGCCACGGTGACCGTGGCGCTCGTCGCCGCACCCGCTAGCGGCGCAGGCACGCCGACAGCCGAATTCGTCAAGACCTCCGACTGGGGGTCCGGCTGGGAAGGCAAGTACACGATCCGCAACGGCGGCGCGACGGCGATCAGCAGCTGGAAGGTCGCGTTCGACCTACCCGCCGGATCATCGATCTCCTCGCACTGGGACGCGACCCGTACCCAGTCGGGCAACCGTTTCACCTTCTCCAACGTGTCGTGGAACGGCACCATCCAGCCGGGTGGCACGGTGTCCTTCGGCTTCATCGGGACCGGATCCGGCTCCCCGGCCAACTGCACCCTCAACGGCGTGTCCTGCGGCGGCGGCACCCCGCCCACCAGCACGACGACTCCGCCGACGTCGACCACAACGACGACGACAACCACCACCACCACGACCACAACCAGCACGACCACGACGCCGCCGCCCCTCCGGGCTCCAAGCTGATCGGCTACTTCGCGCAGTGGGGCGTCTACGGGCGCAACTACCACGTGAAGAACATCGTCACCAGCGGGTCGGCGTCGAAGCTGACGCACATCAACTACGCGTTCGGCAACGTGCAGAACGGCCAGTGCACCATCGGTGACAGCTACGCCGACTACGACAAGGCCTACACCGCGGGCGACAGCGTCGACGGTGTGGCCGACACGTGGGACCAGCCGCTGCGCGGCAGCTTCAACCAGCTGCGCAAGCTGAAGAAGGCGTACCCGCACATCAAGGTCATCTGGTCGTTCGGCGGCTGGACCTGGTCCGGTGGCTTCGGCCAGGCGGCGGCCAACCCGGCGGCGTTCGCGGAATCCTGCTACCGACTGGTCGAGGACCCGCGTTGGGCCGACGTGTTCGACGGCATCGACATCGACTGGGAGTACCCGAACGCCTGTGGTCTGACCTGCGACACCAGCGGGGCGGCGTCGTTCAAGAACCTGATGAGCGCGCTGCGGACCAAGTTCGGCTCGAACAACCTGCTCACCGCGGCGATCACGGCCGACGGCTCGTCCGGCGGCAAGCTCGACGCGGCCGACTACGGCGGCGCGGCCCAGTACGTCGACTGGTACATGCCGATGACCTACGACTTCTTCGGCGCGTGGGCGGCCCAGGGTCCGACGGCCCCGCACTCCCCGCTGACGTCGTACACCGGCATCCCCCAGGCGGGCTTCAACTCCGACGCGGCGATCCAGAAGCTCAAGTCCAAGGGCGTGCCCGCGTCGAAGCTGCTGCTCGGCATCGGGTTCTACGGCCGCGGCTGGACCGGCGTCACCCAGGCCGCACCGGGCGGCACCGCCACCGGCCCCGCACCCGGCACGTATGAGCAGGGCATCGAGGACTACAAGGTCCTCAAGGGACGCTGCGCGGCCAGCGGCACCATCGCGGGCACCGCGTACGCGCACTGCGGGAACCAGTGGTGGAGCTACGACACCCCGGCGACTATCGGCGGGAAGCGGTCGTATGCCTCGCAGCAGGGATTGGGTGGCACGTTCTTCTGGGAGCTCTCCGGTGACACGACCAACGGCGAGCTGATCACGGCCCTGCGCGGGTAGGGGCGCACAGGGAGAAACGGTCCGGCTGGGACGAGCCGGAACGTGAACGGCCCGCTCGGGAAACCGAGCGGGCCGTTTCAGTTCTGTTCCGCCTCCCCGGATTTCTACGGTTGGTCGCCATTGCGGAGCAACCGCCGCAGGGCGGGGTCACCGTGGTCGACTTCCGCCACGGTCCCCTTAGAGCCGGACTCATGTGTGGAGTTTCTTGAAGGCGACCAGCGCGGCGGCGGGTGTCAGGAACGCGAGGAAGCTGTTGGCGTTCCGCTCGTGTCGGATCGCGAGTCGCCGGTTGCCGAAGGTTCAGGCGATGGTTCGCTCGATGACCAACGGTGTTTGCCGAGCTTGTCCCTGGTCTTGCTCCGGAAATGCGAAATGCCCCCTCTGTCTTCCGAAGAAGACAGAGGGGGCATTCGCAGTTTTAGTCCGGCGGCGTCCTACTCTCCCACACCCTCACGAGTGCAGTACCATCGGCGCTGGCAGGCTTAGCTTCCGGGTTCGGGATGGGACCGGGCGTTTCCCTGCCGCTATGACCGCCGTAACACTATGAAACAGTAACCAGCAACCCCACGCTCAACCGACCAGTGGTCGGGTGTGTGGGGGTGGTTGGTGTCTCAGACACCGCACAGTGGATGCGTAGCATGTTTGTAGCAAGCCCTCGGCCTATTAGTACCGGTCAACTCCACCCATTACTGGGCTTCCATTTCCGGCCTATCAACCCAGTGGTCTGCTGGGGGCCTTAACCCCTCAAAGGGGGTGGGAGACCTCATCTTGGAACGAGCTTCCCGCTTAGATGCCTTCAGCGGTTATCCCTTCCGAACGTAGCCAACCAGCCGTGCCCCTGGCGGGACAACTGGCACACCAGAGGTTCGTCCGTCCCGGTCCTCTCGTACTAGGGACAGCCTTCCTCAAGTCTCCTGCGCGCGCGGCGGATAGGGACCGAACTGTCTCACGACGTTCTAAACCCAGCTCGCGTACCGCTTTAATGGGCGAACAGCCCAACCCTTGGGACCTACTCCAGCCCCAGGATGCGACGAGCCGACATCGAGGTGCCAAACCATGCCGTCGATATGGACTCTTGGGCAAGATCAGCCTGTTATCCCCGGGGTACCTTTTATCCGTTGAGCGACGCCGCTTCCACCAGCCAGCGCCGGATCACTAGTCCCGACTTTCGTCCCTGCTCGACATGTCTGTCTCACAGTCAAGCTCCCTTGTGCACTTGCACTCGACACCTGATTGCCAACCAGGCTGAGGGAACCTTTGGGCGCCTCCGTTACCCTTTGGGAGGCAACCGCCCCAGTTAAACTACCCACCAGGCACTGTCCCTGAACCGGATCACGGTCCGAAGTTAGACACTCAGTACGATCAGAGTGGTATTTCAAGATTGACTCCACCCACACTGGCGTGCGGACTTCACAGTCTCCCACCTATCCTACACAAACCGAACCAAGCACCAATACCAAGCTATAGTAAAGGTCCCGGGGTCTTTCCGTCCTGCCGCGCGTAACGAGCATCTTTACTCGTAGTGCAATTTCGCCGGGCCTATGGTTGAGACAGTCGAGAAGTCGTTACGCCATTCGTGCAGGTCGGAACTTACCCGACAAGGAATTTCGCTACCTTAGGATGGTTATAGTTACCACCGCCGTTTACTGGCGCTTAAATTCTCAGCTTCGCCCTTGCGGACTAACCGGTCCTCTTAACGTTCCAGCACCGGGCAGGCGTCAGTCCGTATACATCGTCTTGCGACTTCGCACGGACCTGTGTTTTTAGTAAACAGTCGCTTCTCGCTGGTCTCTGCGGCCACCTGACCCTAGCCCGCGAAGGGCTTCAAGTCCTGTGGCCCCCCTTCTCCCGAAGTTACGGGGGCATTTTGCCGAGTTCCTTAACCATAGTTCACCCGATCGCCTTGGTATTCTCTACCTGACCACCTGTGTCGGTTTGGGGTACGGGCCGCGTGGAAACTCACTAGAGGCTTTTCTCGGCAGCATGGGATCACTCTACTTCGCCTCATTCGGCTATGCATCACGTCTCAGCCTATGTGGTTGACGGATTTGCCTGTCAACCGGCCTACACGCTTACACCACACACCAACTGGTGGCGGAGCTACCCTCCTGCGTCACCCCATCGTTTGGCTACTACCGGATCAGGTCCCGCGCTCCACACTCCGCCCCCGAAGGGACTCATGCTTTGGGCGGTTAGTATCACCGAGCTCACCAGGGACGCGTCCACACGGGTACGGGAATATCAACCCGTTGTCCATCGACTACGCCTGTCGGCCTCGCCTTAGGTCCCGACTTACCCTGGGCGGATTAGCCTGGCCCAGGAACCCTTGGTCATCCGGCGGAAGAGTTTCTCACTCTTCTTTCGCTACTCATGCCTGCATTCTCACTCGCGCAGCCTCCACGACTGGATCACTCCGCCGCTTCGATGGCTGCACGACGCTCCCCTACCCATCCACACCACTGCCCACCCAAAGAGCGGGGATGTATTGTGTGAATGACACAGCTTCGGCGGTGCGCTTAAGCCCCGCTACATTGTCGGCGCAGGACCACTTGACCAGTGAGCTATTACGCACTCTTTCAAGGGTGGCTGCTTCTAAGCCAACCTCCTGGTTGTCTGGGCGACCCCACATCCTTTCCCACTTAGCGCACACTTAGGGGCCTTAGCTGGTGTTCTGGGCTGTTTCCCTCTCGACTACGAACCTTATCGCCCGCAGTCTCACTGCCGCACTCTCACACACCGGTATTCGGAGTTTGGTTGATTTCGGTAAGCTTGTAGGCCCCCTAGACCATCCAGTGCTCTACCCCCGGCGTGAAACATGCGACGCTGCACCTAAATGCATTTCGGGGAGAACCAGCTATCACGGAGTTTGATTGGCCTTTCACCCCTACCCACAGCTCATCCCCCAGGTTTTCAACCCTGGTGGGTTCGGGCCTCCACGACGTCTTACCGTCGCTTCACCCTGGCCATGGGTAGATCACTCCGCTTCGGGTCTAGACCACGCGACTCAAGCGCCCTATTCAGACTCGCTTTCGCTACGGCTACCCCACACGGGTTAACCTCGCCACGCAGCACTAACTCGCAGGCTCATTCTTCAAAAGGCACGCCATCACCCCGAAAGGCTCTGACGGCTTGTAGGCACACGGTTTCAGGTACTCTTTCACTCCCCTCCCGGGGTACTTTTCATCTTTCCCTCACGGTACTAGTCCGCTATCGGTCACCAGGAAGTATTTAGGCTTAGCGGGTGGTCCCGCCAGATTCACAGCAAATTCCACGAGCTCGCTGCTACTTGGGAACACCATCGGGAGACACTGAGTTTTCGCGTACGGGACTCTCACCCACTACGGTCACGCTTTCCAGACATGTTCCGCTAACACAGTGTTTTCTTACTCCCCGACCAGCCGGCAGACTGACCAGATAGGTCCCACGACCCCGCATACGCAACCCCTGCCGGGTATCACACGTACACGGTTTAGCCTCATCCGCTTTCGCTCGCCACTACTCACGGAATCACGGTTGTTTTCTCTTCCTGCGGGTACTGAGATGTTTCACTTCCCCGCGTTCCCTCCACACACCCTATAGATTCAGGTGCGGGTGACACCACATGACTGATGCCGGGTTTCCCCATTCGGACATCCTCGGATCTCAGCTCGGTTGACAGCTCCCCGAGGCTTATCGCAGCCTCCTACGTCCTTCATCGGCTCCTGATGCCTAGACATCCACCGTATGCCCTTAATATCTTGCTACAAAGATGCTCGCATCCACTGTGCAGTTCTCAAACACCAACCAGAAACCAAACCGCATCCCTGGACATACCAGCACCACCAACGTGGCCGATGTATCTCCGCGGCTGGCCCTGAACCGAGCAACAACCCTCGCGGGTGTTGTCTCAGGACCCAACAGTGTGCCGACACACATCCACTCCCCGCACCCTCACCCTCCGCGTTCCACGCGGCCCGAAGACCGCAGTACTTGCTCGAGGTGAGCGCCGTGAGCATCAGCTCGTCCAGTAGTTCCACAGCATATGAGCAACCACCCACCGGGCATTCGCCGGCGGCCTGGCCCTCCCACCGCCCAGCAAGCTGGACGGGGTCAGATGCTCCTTAGAAAGGAGGTGATCCAGCCGCACCTTCCGGTACGGCTACCTTGTTACGACTTCGTCCCAATCGCCAGTCCCACCTTCGACCACTCCCTCCCTTACGGGTTGGGCCATGGGCTTCGGGTGTTACCGACTTTCGTGACGTGACGGGCGGTGTGTACAAGGCCCGGGAACGTATTCACCGCAGCGTTGCTGATCTGCGATTACTAGCGACTCCGACTTCACGGGGTCGAGTTGCAGACCCCGATCCGAACTGAGACCGGCTTTAAGGGATTCGCTCCACCTCACGGTCTCGCAGCCCTCTGTACCGGCCATTGTAGCATGTGTGAAGCCCTAGACATAAGGGGCATGATGACTTGACGTCATCCCCACCTTCCTCCGAGTTGACCCCGGCAGTCTCCTATGAGTCCCCGCCATCACGCGCTGGCAACATAGAACGAGGGTTGCGCTCGTTGCGGGACTTAACCCAACATCTCACGACACGAGCTGACGACAGCCATGCACCACCTGTGAACCAGCCACAAGGGGGCCTACATCTCTGCAGGTTTCCAGTCCATGTCAAGCCTAGGTAAGGTTCTTCGCGTTGCATCGAATTAATCCACATGCTCCGCCGCTTGTGCGGGCCCCCGTCAATTCCTTTGAGTTTTAGCCTTGCGGCCGTACTCCCCAGGCGGGGTGCTTAATGCGTTAGCTACGGCACGGAGAACGTGGAATGTTCCCCACACCTAGCACCCACCGTTTACGGCGTGGACTACCAGGGTATCTAATCCTGTTCGCTCCCCACGCTTTCGCTCCTCAGCGTCAGTATCGGCCCAGAGACCCGCCTTCGCCACCGGTGTTCCTCCTGATATCTGCGCATTTCACCGCTACACCAGGAATTCCAGTCTCCCCTACCGAACTCAAGTCTGCCCGTATCGATCGCAGGCCCAGGGTTAAGCCCCAGGTTTTCACGACCGACGCAACAAACCGCCTACGAGCTCTTTACGCCCAATAATTCCGGACAACGCTCGCACCCTACGTATTACCGCGGCTGCTGGCACGTAGTTAGCCGGTGCTTCTTCTGCAGGTACCGTCACTTGCGCTTCGTCCCTGCTGAAAGAGGTTTACAACCCGAAGGCCGTCATCCCTCACGCGGCGTCGCTGCATCAGGCTTTCGCCCATTGTGCAATATTCCCCACTGCTGCCTCCCGTAGGAGTCTGGGCCGTGTCTCAGTCCCAGTGTGGCCGGTCGCCCTCTCAGGCCGGCTACCCGTCGTCGCCTTGGTAGGCCACTACCCCACCAACAAGCTGATAGGCCGCGGGTTCATCCTGCACCGCCGGAACTTTCCACCACAACACATGCGTGAAGTGGTCATATCCGGTATTAGACCCAGTTTCCCGGGCTTATCCCAGAGTGCAGGGCAGATTACCCACGTGTTACTCACCCGTTCGCCGCTCATCCACCCCGAAGGGCTTCAGCGCTCGACTTGCATGTGTTAAGCACGCCGCCAGCGTTCGTCCTGAGCCAGGATCAAACTCTCCAATAATGTTTCAGAGTGTTCTCTGCCTGACAAAAAGACACCAAAACTGGCATCAATTCATCTCAAAGGAACCCACAAAGGGGTTCAATCATTTAAGCTCTACTGGCTTAAATCGGCACACTGTTGAGTTCTCAAACAACACACGCACATCTTGGTCACCACTAGAAGTGGCTACTTCCGAGGCTTTGGTTTGGCCATCGCTCGTTCCGGTTTTCCCGGCCCGTTCCGCTCTGACTTGGATAAAGTTACACGGCGCCCAACTCGGGATCAAATCGGGGGTCCCTTAAGTGGTCGGCCGCACGCCATTGAGCCCGAGATCCGTTGTGCCGCAACAGGTCCAGCATACCCGCCCGCGCGACCCCGCGCCTGCCGCCACCGCTCGGCGGCAGGGCCGAACCAGGGCGCCTTCTGGGGCATTCCCGCTGATCATCGCTGGTTTAGCCCGCCTTGGAGTCCACTGTGGATGGTCGCACACCGCCTCGATTGTGACGGCGGTCACTTCTTCACCGGGTTGGCCTAACTGGTCTGCACTCAGCGCCACCGGACGCCACCGAATGGCCGTCTTGCGCGGCGGGCGGACGCTCCTAGGTTGAGAGGTGCGGGCGTACCTCGGGCGGCTCATCCGCAACAGAACAACTGGAGCCCTGCATGCTTCGACGCACATTCGCCCTGGTCGCGGCCAACGCCGCACTGGGTGCCGCGGTCATCGCCGGTGCCGCACCGGCGGCGGCCGCACCCGCCGCGCCCGCCGCGGTGGTCACGATTACCTACGACGACGCCAACGCGGGCGAGTTCAAGGCCGCGGTGGCGGCAGGCGTGAAGATCTGGAACGAGTCGGTGACCAACGTGCGGATCGTCAAGGCGACCGCGGGACAGCGGATCAATGTCCGCGTCATCGCCGACAACAACTGGCCGCGGGCCACCCTGGGGCCGATCCGCCCCAGCGGCAGCGGCACCGTCTGGATGGGCCGCCAGGCCGTCCAGCAGGGATACAACCCGACTCGGATCGCGGCGCACGAGTTCGGGCACATCCTGGGTCTGCCGGACCGGCGGACCGGGCTCTGCTCGGACCTGATGTCGGGCAGTTCCGCACCGGTGAGCTGCACCAACGCGCGGCCTACCTCGGCTGAGGCCTCTCAGGTGCAGCGGAACTATGCGTCGGCTGTCGCCGCTCAGGAGGCGACGGTCATCCTGGTGGACGCGGCATAGTAGTTGCGCAGTGAGGGGCGGTGTCCAGTACTGGACACCGCCCCTCGTTTCTGGGCCTGTTGTGAATTACCGGGTCTTGGCGACCAGGGTCAGTACGTCGTACTTGGCTACCGACTCGTCGCCCTGCTTGGTGACGTTGGCGTCCCAGCGCACCTCGCCGTACTCGGCGTTCTCGCGGGGGGTGATCTGCTTGGCCGTGAGGGTCACGGTCAGCTCATCACCGGGGAACACCGGGGTCAGGAACCGGAGGTTCTCCAGACCGTAGTTGGCCAGCACCGGGCCGGGCTCCGGCGAGACGAACAGGCCCGCCGCGAACGAGACGATCAGGTAGCCGTGGGCGACTATGCCGCCGAAGAACTCGTTCGCCGCGGCGGCCACCGGGTCGGTGTGGGCGTAGAAGGTGTCGCCGGTGAACTCCGAGAAGTGGTCGATGTCGGCCTGGGTGACCGTCCTGGGACCCGCGACCACCGAGTCGCCGATGCGCAGCTCGGCGAGGGACTTGCGGAACGGGTGCTCGTCCGCTTCACGCCGGGGCGCGCCCGACACCCACTGGCCGGTGATCTCGGCGATCATCCGGGGGCTGCCCTGCACGGCGGTGCGCTGCAGGTGGTGCAGCACGCCGCGGATGCCGCCCATCTCCTCGCCGCCGCCCGCGCGGCCGGGTCCGCCGTGGATGAGGCCCGGAAGCGGGGACCCGTGGCCGGTGGACTCCTTGGCGTCCTCGGCGTCGAGGACCAGGAGGCGGCCGTGCCAGGGGGTCATGCCGTGCACGACGTCGCGGGCGAAGTCCTGGTCGGCGGTGACGATGGAGCCCGTCAGGCTGCCCAGGCCGCGGGCGGCCAGGTCGATCACGTGGTCGGTGTCGGTGTAGGGCATCAGCGTGCTGACCGGGCCGAACGCCTCGACCTCGTGGGGTTCGGCGCGGTCGCCGTCGGCCCGGACCAGGACCGGGGAGAGGAACGCGCCGCGTTCGGCGTCGGCGTCGATGACGTCGACTGTCGTCGGGTCGCCGAACACGACGCTGCCCGCGTCGAGCAGGGCCTTGAGTGACCGGCGGACCTCCTCGCGCTGTTCCTGGCTGGCCAGGGCGCCCATCCGGACGTCGGCGTTGGCCGGGTTGCCGACGGTGACCTTGGCCAGCTTCTCGGCGGTGGCGGCGGCGACGTCGTCGATCAGGCTCGCGGGGACGAAGGCGCGCCGGATCGCGGTGCACTTCTGGCCCGCCTTGGCCGTCATCTCGGCCACGAGCTGCTTGACGAACAGGTCGAACTCGACGGTGCCCGGCACGGCGTCGGGGCCGAGGATGCTGCAGTTGAGCGAGTCGGCCTCGGCGTTGAACCGGACCGAGTTGCGCACGACGGCCTCATGCGTGCGCAGTTTCAGCGCGGTGGAGGCCGAGCCGGTGAACGAGACCAGGTCCTGCGGGGTGACGTGGTCGAGCAGGTCGCCCGCGCTGCCGCAGACCAGCTGCACGCTGCCCTCGGGGATGATCCCCGATGCCACGATCAGCTCGACGAGCTTCTCGGTGAGGTACGCGGTCTGGCTGGCGGGTTTGATGAGGCTCGGCACGCCCGCGACGAACGCGGGGGCGAACTTCTCCAGCGGTCCCCAGATCGGGAAGTTGAACGCGTTGATCTGCACCGCGACACCGCGCAGGGGCGCGGCGATGTGCTGGCCGACGAACGTGCCGCCCTTGCTCAGCGGCTCGACCGGGCCGTCGACGTAGACCTTGGCGTTGGGCAGCTCACGCCTGCCCTTGCCGCTGTAGGCGAACAGCACGCCGATGCCGCCGTCGACGTCGATCATCGAGTCCCGCTGGGTGGCACCGGTGCGCAGCGACAGGGCGTAGAGCTCGTCCTTGTGTTCGAGCAGGTGCGAGGCCAGCACCTTGAGCAGCGCGGCGCGCTGGTGGAAGGTCAGGTCCCGCAGCGCGGGGCCGCCCGTGCGCCTGCCGTAGTCCAAGGCGGCGGCCATGTCGACGCCCGCCGAGGAGATCCGGGCGATCTCCTCTCCGGTCACCGCGTCGTGCAGGGGTGCTCCGTCGGTGTCGGCGGTGTGCCACCGGCCCGCGACGTAGCTGCGCAGAAGCGCCATCGAGTTCGACCTCCTGAGTCCGGCGGGCGGCTTCGTCGCACGTCCCGCGATCCCGATGCTAGTAGGCCGCGCCAGAGTGTGAACGCGCGTGAAAATCGTCGCCTTGTCGTTGCCTCTATCGGGTGAAAAGGTCACTAATTGTCGATTCCCCTGCAACGAATCGAGACCGAGAATGTTCAAGTCCAAGATCGCTCTGACGGTCACCGGTATCGCGCTGGCACTGCTCAGCGCCGCCCCGTCGGCCGTCGCGGCTCCCGAACCGGAGCCGAGCCTCACACCGATGATCATCGATGGCAACACAGCCACCAGCGGCCCGTGGGCCGCGCGGCTGTTCGCCAACGGGCGCCAGACGTGCTCGGCGACGATCATCGCCCCGCAGTACGTGCTGACGGCCAAGCACTGCGTGGCCAGCGGCACCATCTCCTTCCGCATCGGCAGCCTGGACCAGACCACTGGTGGCACCACCGCCACCGCGGTCCAGATCACCCGGCACTCCGGCTCCGACCTGGCCATCGCCAAGCTCGACCGCAGTGTCAACGCCACCTACGCGCCGCTGGGCACCTCGACCGACGTGCGCGTCGGCCAGACGGTCCAGGTCTACGGCTGGGGTGCGACCTGCACCAACCAGCCGGAGATCAACTGTCAGTCGCGCTATCTGAAGTACGCGAACGTGCGCGTCAGCTCGGTCAACGCGCGTGACGCCTACGGCGGCGTCGCGGTGCGGGCGACCCGGATCGACGGCATCACCGCGGGTGGCGACTCCGGCGGCCCGATGTTCGCCTCCGGCAAGCAGGTCGGCGTCGCGTCGACCAGCGACCGCCAGTCGGTCACGAACTACACCAACGTGGCCTCGTACCGCACCTGGATCCGCAGCGTCGCGGGCGTCTGATCAATCTCAGCCCAGGTGAGGGGCCGTGGCCGAGTCATCGGCCACGGCCCGTTCGCTCGGGAGGGTCCGGCCACGCACCGGGGTCAGGGTGCCGGTCATGGCGAGCAGCCGGGCGTCGGCACGCCGGGCGAGCAGCCGGGCGAACTCGGCGGTCGACCGGTGGGTGGCGACCAACTCCCAGGCGGCTTGTCGAACCACCGCGTCGATGACCGAGACCGGGACATCGACGTGTGCCACCGCGAGTTCGCGGATGGTCGCCGCCACCAGATCGGGCAGCGCGGGGTCGAGCGGGTTCGCCATCAGCACACGATACCCGCGACTGTCCCTAATGGACTCGCCCGATACCTGAACTTCACTCGTCAGGTAAGCGCGGGCGCCGCCGATGGCTGGTCGAACTGGGTCCGGTAGAGCTCGGCGTAGCGCCCACCGACGGCCAGCAGCACCTCGTGGGTGCCGCGTTCGACGATCTGGCCGTCCTCCACGACCAGAATCAGGTCGGCGGCGCGCACGGTCGACAGCCGGTGCGCGATGACCACGGCGGTCCGACCGGCGAGCGCCTCGCCCAGCGCGGCCTGGACCTCGGCCTCCGACGTGGAGTCCAGGTGCGCGGTGGCCTCGTCGAGGAGCACCACGCGCGGGCGGGCCAGCAGGAGCCGGGCGATGGTGAGGCGCTGGCGCTCGCCACCGGAGAGCCGGTAGCCGCGCTCCCCCACCACCGTGTCCAGCCCGTCGGGCAGCGAGCGGACCAGATCGTCGAGCCGGGCCCGCAGCAGCGCGTCCCACAGTTCGTCCTCGGCCGCCGCGGGCCTGGCCAGCAGCAGGTTCGACCGGATCGACTCGTGGAACAGGTGCCCGTCCTGGGTGACCATGCCCAGGGTCGCGCGGATGGAGTCGGCGGTCAGGTCGCGCACGTCGACCCCGGACAGCCGGACCGCGCCGGAGTCTACGTCGTAGAGCCGGGGCGCGAGTTGGGCGATGGTCGACTTGCCCGCGCCGGACGAGCCGACGAGCGCCACCAGCTGACCTGGCTCGGCGCGGAAGGACACCTCGTGCAGCACCTCCACCCCGCCGCGCGTGTCGAGCCGGGCGACGTCCTCCAGCGAGGCCAATGAGACCTTGTCCGCTGATGGATAGGCGAAGCGGACCTTGTCGAACTCGACCGACACCGGCCCGTCCGGCACCTCGCGGGCACCGGCCTTGTCGGCGATCAGCGGCGGCAGGTCGAGGATCTCGAAGACCCGCTCGAAGCTCACGAGCGCGCTCATCACCTCGACGCGGGCCCCGGCGAGCGCGGTCAGCGGCGCGTAGAGGCGGGCCAGCAGCAGCGCGAGGGCGACCACCGAGCCCGGGTCGAGCGAGCCGCGCAGGGCGAAGACGCCGCCGAGTCCGTAGACGAGGGCCAGCGCGAGGGCCGAGACCAGGGTCAGCGCGGTGAGGAAGACCCACTGCAGCATCGCGGTCCGCACGCCGATGTCGCGCACCCGACCCGCCCGGACCGCGAACTCGTGGGACTCGTCGGCGGGCCTGCCGAACAGCTTGACCAGCGTCGCGCCCGGCGCGGAGAACCGCTCGGTCATCTGCGTGCTCATCGCCGCGTTGTGCTCGGCCGCTGCCCGCTGCATCGAGGCGAGCCGGGACCCCATCCGGCGGGCGGGCAGCACGAACACGGGTAGCAGGACCAGTGCGAGCAAGGTGATCTGCCAGGAGATGCCGATCATGACCACGAGCGTCAGCACCAGTGTGACCAGGTTGCCGACGACCCCGGACAAGGTGTCGCTGAACGCCCGCTGGGCGCCGATGACGTCGTTGTTGAGCCTGCTGACCAGCGCACCGGTCCTGGTCCGGGTGAAGAAGGCGACCGGCTGCCGCTGGACGTGATCGAACACCCGGGTGCGCAGGTCGAGGATCAGGCCCTCGCCGACGGTGGCCGACAGCCACCGCGACACCAGGCCGAGCGCTGCCTCGAACACCGCGACCCCGGCGATGACCAGCGCGAGCGTCACGATCAGCCCGCTGTCGGTCCCGCCCACGATCGCGTCGACCACCTGCCCCGCGAGCACCGGGGTGACCACCGCCGTGGTCGAGAGCACGACGCTGACCACGAGGAACCAAAGCAACCGGGCCTTGTGCGGGCGGGCGAACCCGAGGATCCGCCGGACCGTGGCCCGGGAGACGCCGCCACCGGAGGTCTCGGAGGCGTGCATCGTCTTGTAGAGGGAACTGAACGCCGTCATCTGCATGTCCACGGCGATGACGGTAGGACCTCGACCATTGTCGAAGTCAAGAATTCCCTACACTCGCCCCGTGATCAAAGACTTCGCCGTCGGCGTCGGCCTGCTCGGCCACGGACTGCGCATCGTGACCCGCGACCGCTCCATGCTCAAACGCGGTGCCGTGCCGGTCCTGCTGGCCAGCGTGATCCTGTTCGGCGGCCTGACCCTCCTGGCGACCAACCTCGATGCCCTGGTCGCCTGGGCCACCCCCTTCGCTGACGACTGGGCCACCACCTGGCGCCGCGCCCTGCGCATCGCCGCGGGCCTGGTCATGGCGGTCGCGGCGATCGCGGTCTCACTGCTTGTGTTCTCCGGCCTGGCACTGGCCGTCGGCGGCCCGTTCTACGAGAGCATCGCCGAGGACGTCGAGGACAAGGTCCTCGGCGGCGTGCCGAACACCGAGCGCATCGGCTGGGGCCGAGCGGCCTGGATCGGTCTCCGCGACACGGTGCTGTTGATCCTGCGCGCACTGGTCTGGGCCATCGTGCTCTTGGCGCTCGGCTTCATCCCGGTACTGGGACAGACTGTCGTACCGGTACTCGCCATCGCCATCGGCGCCTGGCTGCTCGCGGTGGAACTGACCGCCATCCCCTTCGTCCGCCGAGGGCACAGCCTCCGCGAACGCCGGGCCACCCTCCGCAAGAGCCGCGCGATGACCCTGGGATTCGCCGTGCCGGTGTACTTGGTCTGCCTGATCCCGCTGGCGGCGGTTGTCGTCTTCCCCGCCGCGATGGCGGCGGGCACGCTGCTGGCCCACCGGCTATTGGCAAGGCCGTAACCGGGCCCTAAGGCTTGCGTGCGACAGCAGCGAGAACGGTGAAGTTCAAGGCCGACAGCGGCAGCATCCGCGGCCCGGAAGGCCACCAGTCGTGCGGATGCGTCAACCCGGGCGGCACCAGTTCCAGCCCGGCGAAGTACGAGGCGATCGTCTCCCGGGAGCGAGGCCGAGCCGCGATCTCCGTCCCCCGGAACATTCGCTCCAACTCGCGGATCAGCAGACTCGCCTCAGACCCGTCCGCCGGGTCGTATTGGTGCGTCAGCATCAGATAGGACCCGGATGGCACCGCGTCGAGCCACTCCCGCACGATCGCGGCCGCCGAGTCGTCATCAGCGACATGATGGATGACCGAGTTCATCATCAGGGCGACGGGCCGACTCAGGTCCAGATACGGCGCGAGATCAGGATGCCCCAGCGCCTTGGCGGGGTGGAAGTCGCACCCGGCGACGTGCGTCCGGTCGTTCTCCTCCAGGATCGCCCGGCCATGCGCCTGCACGACCGGATCGTTGTCGACGTAGATCACCCGGGCCTCGGCGTTGTACCGCTGCACGACCTGATGGGTGTTGTCCACCGTCGGCAGTCCCGAGCCGAGGTCGACGAACTGGTCGATCGCACGCTCGCCAACCAGCAGCCGCAGCACCCGGATGATCCAGTCGCGGTGGTCTCTGGCCAGTTGCTTCGCGCCGGGGGCCAGTTCGAGCACCTGGTCCATGACTTCGCGGTCTGACGCATAGTGATCGCGGCCGCCGAGCAGCGCGTCGGTGAGCCGGGCCAGGTTGGGCCGGTCGAAGTCGAGCGGCGTGAGCCGGGGCACGGTGTCCCACGACGACCGGTCGGCGGTGGGCATCTGGCGGGCTCCCCGAGTGTGAACTACGCAACAGAACGTATACACAGTAGGACATGGCGTGGCCTGCCGGAATCGGGATCAGCCGTTCATCGTCGGCCGTTCGCTCAACGAACACCGCCGGATGGCTGCGCGGACGTGCCTGGGCTACAGAAGGTATCCGTGTTCAGCGTGCAACTCGGCACTCGTTGGTGGGTCGGCGCCGGGTCGGGAACACGTGATCGCGGCGGCCGCGCAGGCCAGGTCGAGGCCGGGGGCGAGTTGGTCGCCGGTCAGGTGGGCGAGGTCGGCCGGGCGGTCGAGCAGGCCCGTTCGGCTGAGCCAGTGCAGAAAACCGCTGGTGAAGGCATCCCCCGCGCCGACGGTGTCGATCACGGTGACCGCGGGCGCCCGGCGGGACACCGACCCGGCGGAGGTCACCGCGTAGGCGCCCTCTCCCCCACGGGTGACCACGACGACGCGCGGGCCCGACGCCAGCCACCGCCCGGCGACGTCGGCCGGATCGGCGCCGGGATAGAGCCAGCCGAGGTCTTCGTCGCTGACCTTGACGATGTCGGCGATGGCCACCTGCCGTTCGATTCGTACCCGTTCGGCGGCTCGCGTCCCGGCCAGCGACGGCCGCACGTTCGGGTCCAGCGACACCAGGACACCGTCGGCGCGCGCGTCGGCCATCATCTGTTCGACGACGGCCGCGCCGGGGCTGACCATCGTCGCGAGCGAACCCGTGTGCACGCAGCGGCCCAGGTCACCGGGGATCGTGGTGATGTCCCAGACGATGCGGAAGTCGTAGGTGGCCACGCCCGCGGCGTCGGTGGCGGCGAAGGCGACGCTGGTGTCGGTGGTCGGCGCGGGCAGCCGCTCCACGACGACGGCGCCCGCGGTCAGGTGCGCGCCGATCATGCGACCGAACAGATCTTCACCCAGTCGGGTGGCCAGGCGGGTCAGTTCGCCGAGCCGGGCGAGGCCGAGGGCGACGTTGGCCGGGCTCCCGCCGGGGTGCGCGGTGAACGTGCGGCCGTCGGGTCCGGCGATCAGGTCGGCCAGGGCCTCACCGACAACGGTGATCACTGGGGGACCATGCCCATCGCAGGCGCGTGCGCGGTGTGCGTCAAGGTGTGCACCGAGTCCGGAGTGATCACCGTTGTCCCCACGACCAACGGATGCCGTAGCGGCCGGGGAGCATGTCCAAGGCCAGCGCGTGCGCGGTGTGCGATGAGTCCAATGTGACCGCCTTGACCCGCTCCCGGCCGTCGACCTCGGAGAACTGGGCGACGTGGACGGGCAGGGCGGCCGGGTCGAACCGGATCTCGACCAGGAACTCGCGCACCGGCAGCCTGCTGACCCGCTCGTGGTCGTGGGCGGGCGGGCGCGGCGGCGGGCAAGCGATCTCGTGCTCGATCACGATCGTCTCGCGCCGGGCCAGCGCGTGGTCGAAGAGCAGTTCGGTGGCGATCTGGCCGGTGCGCTCGTCGCGGTTGACCCGGCCGAGGCGGCAGTTTCGCAGCGGCACGATCTCCGGGATGGGCTCGTCGGGGCTCTCGTTCCAGCCGACGACGACCAACCGGTCGACGCCGTCCTTCTCCGCGCGCAGCACCTGGCGCGATCGCTGGACGTGTTTGGTGCGGTCGGCGCCGATGACCACCAGGTCGTTCGCGCTGAGTCGGGTCAGGTGGCCGTCGCCGCTGAGGTCGAAGCCGCCGACGACCCGGTCGTAGGACTCATCGTCGGCCCACGGCGCCACGCTGTCGAGCGGCTCCTGTGGCCGGTGGACGTTGCGTCCGCGCGGTTTCGGGGTGTCGAGCAGCCTGCCGAGGTGGCCGGAGACCAGACCCAGCATGTCTTCGAGGTGGGTCAGCGCGGCCAGGGACTTGGCCCGCTCCGGTTGGCTGCGGCCGGACTGCCAGTAGCTCAAGGTGGCCAGACTGACCGGGGTGCCGCGCTCGCGCAGGCGGTCGGCGACCCGGTCCAGGGTGATCCCGCTGGCCTGGATGGCCGTCCGCAGCGCGTCGGCGAAGGGCTGCGCCGCGGCGGGATCGGTGGGAGACAGGTCCGTCACCTACCGGAAGGTAGCCCGCCCGCGCGGTCGACGAAACCCGACCCCGCCCGCCGACCGGGGAAGGCGCATGCAGGGTGCGCCTTCCCCGGTGGCGTCCATGCCCGCCGCGTGGTCGGTGGCGAATTGTGTATCGGCCTTGTGTCACCCGTTCCCGGATTATTGCCATTCTCGATCCGCGCCGATATCCGCCTACTCATTCTGCGGTCCGGCAATCGCCTGCGGAAGTCCTCGCTTTTAACCGGGAACGACCGTCGGATTTGTCGACTTCCCAGGTCCAGACTGGGAAATAACCGGCAACAGCACACTTCATTAGTGGGGTTGTGGCTACCGCGACGAGCAGGCCAGGATGCTGGATATCCGCCGACCCGGGGGCATGTGAGGGCATGTCCGCAATAGGCGGCTATTCCTCCGGCGCCCGAACACGGCGCCACCCTGCGGGAGGTTTCACTGTGAAAAGAAAACCGCTATCCCTGCTGGTCGGCGCGCTGACCGCGGCTGCGGTCGTGCTGACCATGAACGGACCCGCGTCCGGCGAGCAGGGCGGCCGACCCGCCGCCGAGCTGCGCGCGGCGGCCGAGTACAGCGTGGTCGGCGTGCGCACCGCGCAGCAGCGCAGCGCCATCGCCGGGACCGGTGCGGCGATCAACGGCACCGAGGACAGCCGGACACTGATCACGGCCACCCCCGCCGAGGTCGCCAAGATCAAGGCGATGGGCTTCGAGGTCGTCGCCGACGCCACGCCCTCGGTCCAGGGCACCCAGGACGCCAACGGGGTCAACGACTTCCCCTCCGCCGACTCGGGCTTCCACAACTACGCGGAGATGGTCGCCGAGCTGAACAAGGCCGTCGCCGACCACCCGGGGATCATCACCAAGCAGGTCTACGGCAAGTCCTACGAGAACCGCGACCTCTACCTCATCAAGATCTCGGACAACGCGGCGACCGATGAGAACGAGCCGGAGGTGCTGTTCACCCACCACCAGCACGCCCGCGAGCACATCACCGTGGAGATGGCGCTCTACCTGGTGAACCTGTTCACCGACGGCTACGCCACCGACAGCCGGATCAAGGGCCTGGTCGACTCGCGCGAGATCTGGATCATGCCGGACATCAACCCCGACGGCGGCGAGTTCGACATCGCCACCGGCTCGTACAAGAGCTGGCGCAAGAACCGCCAGCCCAACGCGGGATCGTCGGCCGTGGGCACCGACCTCAACCGCAACTGGGACTACAAGTGGGGCTGCTGCAACGGCTCCTCGACCAACCCCAGCTCCGACACCTACCGCGGCCCGTCGGCCGGGTCGGCCCCCGAGGTCCGGGCTGTGCAGAACTGGGTCACCAGCCGCAACGTCGGCGGCAAGCAGCAGATCAGCACCGCCATCGACTTCCACTCCTACAGCGAACTCGTCCTGTGGCCGTTCGGCTGGACGTTCGATGACACCGCGCCCGGTCTCAACGCCGAGGAACACCAGATCTTCTCGACGATGGGCCGCGCCATGGCGCAGACCAACGGCTACAAGCCGGAGCAATCATCGGACCTGTACATCACCGACGGCGCGATCGACGACTACCTGTGGGGCGCCCACAAGATCTGGGGCTACACCTTCGAGATGTTCCCGTCCGGCGCGAGCGGCGGCGGCTTCTATCCCGGTGACGAGATCCTGGCGCGGGAGACCTCGCGCAACAAGGCGGCGGTGCTCTACCTGCTCGACTACGCCGACTGCCCGAAGCGCGCGATCGGCGGGAACTGCGGTGACACTCCGCAGCCTCCCGGCAAGGTCTTCGAGAACGCGAACAACGTCAACATCCCGGACGCGGGCGCCGCGATCACCAGTGACGTGGTCGTCTCCGGCATCTCGGGCAACGCCCCGTCGGCCCTCAAGGTCGACGTCGACATCAAGCACACCTGGCGCGGTGACGTGGTCATCGACCTCATCGCCCCGGACGGCTCCGCGTACCGGCTGAAGAACTCGTCGTCCAACGACTCCGCTGACAACGTCATCGCCACCTACACCGTGAACGCCTCAACCGAGGTCGCCAACGGGACTTGGAAGCTCAAGGTCCAGGACGTCGCGCGGTACGACACCGGTTACATCGACAGCTTCAAGCTCACCTTCCCCTGATCCCTCCACTCCCTGCATGCGTCACCGTGGAAAGGAAAGTTCGTTGATCAAGCTCAGCAAGCTCCAGAAGGCCATGATGCTGGCCGCGACCACGGTCGCCGCCGCGGCGACCGTGGCCGGGCAGGCCCTGGCCTCGCAGCCGCCGGCCTCCCAGCCTGGCGACGTCAGCCCGCAGATCGTCGGCGGCACACCCGCCGCCCTGGGCGACTACCCGTGGATGGTCCGCCTGTCCATGGGCTGCGGCGGCGCCATGTACTCCGAGCAGTTGGTCCTCACCGCCGCGCACTGTGTGAGCAGCACCGGCAACAACACCTCGATCACCGCCACCTACGGCGTGGTCGACCTGCAGAGCAGCAGCGCGGTGAAGCGCACCTCGTCCTACGTCTACAAGAACCCGGGCTACTCGACCTCCACGGGTGGCGACTGGGCGCTGATCAAGCTGTCCAGCCCGATCGCGGGCGCGGCCACCCTGCCCATCGCCACCACCTCCGCCTTCGACAACGGCACCTTCGACATCATGGGCTGGGGCGCGGCCTCCGAGGGCGGCTCCCAGCAGCGCTACATGCTCAAGGCCAAGGTCCCGTTCGTCTCCGACGCCACCTGCAAGAGCGCCTACGCCAACCTCAAGCCCGCGACCGAGCTTTGCGCGGGCCTGCCCGAGGGCGGCATCGACACCTGCCAGGGCGACTCCGGCGGCCCGATGGTCCGCCGCGACAACAACAACAACTGGATCCAGGTCGGCATCGTCTCGTGGGGCGAGGGCTGCGCCCGCCCGAACAAGTACGGCGTCTACGGCGAGGTGAGCGCCCTGTCCGCGGCGATCAAGGCCAAGGCCACGGAGCTGGGTGGCGGCACGACCACCACCCCGACCACCACGCCCCCGACCACCACCACCGCGCCGCCGAGCCGGGTCTTCGAGAACACCAACAACGTCAACATCCCGGACTCCCCCGCCGCGGCCGTCACCAGCGACGTCGCCGTGTCGGGTATCTCGGGCAACGCGCCGTCGACGCTGAAGGTCGACGTCGACATCAAGCACACCTGGCGCGGCGACGTGGTCATCGACCTCATCGCCCCGGACGGCTCGGCCTACCGGTTGAAGAACTCGTCGTCGAACGACTCGGCCGACAACGTGATCGCGACCTACACCGTCAACGCGTCGACCGAGGTCGCCAACGGCACCTGGAAGCTCAAGGTCCAGGACATCGCCCGCTACGACACCGGCTACATCGACAGCGTCAAGCTCACCTTCTGACCCGGAAGGTGTGATCGGGAGCCATCCCCGGGCGGCAAGGGCCCGGGGCGGGCGACCAACAAGAGGCAGGCCGTCTCCCCCACGGAGGCGGCCTGCCTTCTTTCGTGGCGGGAGGCAACCTTTCCCACGGGCCACCGCTCTATGGAGGTGAAGGGCGGCGGACGATCGAAGCGAGGCATCCCGTGGTGTGGATCGATGCTGGCACCGAGCCCGTGAAGGAGCCCGAGACCGCGGACTCGCTCGTTCGTGCTTCGGAGGACGGGGTCGCTCCCTCGTCAATCAGCGTCTTGTCCGGGCCCAGTGAAGTAAAGGGCGCCTGCGGCGTCGCTGCGCGATCAGCGAGCTGACCCTTGACTTCACTGGGCCCGGACAAGGGATTGCCAGGACGAGGGTGCAGGGGGAAGTGCAGGGACCTGCGGTCCCCACAAGCAAAGCAAGGCGCGTCGGTCTGGGGGCTAGGCGGGTAGGCCCAGGCCTGCCGCCAGGGTTGGCCAGGAGGCGTGGAGTTCGCGCTCCCAGTACGGCCAGGAGTGGGTGCCGTTGCCGTAGTAGTTCGTCGTGACCGGGATGCCGCGCTGCTTGAGGCGGTCGGTGAAGGTGCGCGACGACAGGTACGAAAGCGGCTCGATTATGTCGAACGCGCCCGGTTTGTCGAGTGGTCCGGCGCTGCCATTGCCTGAGGAGATGTAGAGCTTGGTCCCGCGCAGCGCTTCGACGTTGTCATAAGGGTTCCGCGCGATCCACCTCGCGCGCTGGAGGAACTCGCTGCCCCACAGGTTGTATGCGGGCAGGCCCTCTCGCATCAGGATGCCCTGGATGAAGTTGGGGATGCCATAGAGCATCGTGTTGGGCATGCCGCTGTAGCTGGCCGCGGCGGCGAACATGCCGGGGTGGCGGAAGGTGTAGGCCAAGGCGCCGTAGCCGCCGATGGACAGGCCCGCGACCGAGCGCTTCGGGCCCGCGCCGTAGCCGCGTTCGACGATCTGGCGGACCTCGTTGAGGTGGAAGGCCTCCCAGTCGGGCTTGTTCGACATGCCGAAGTTCCACCACGCCGAGTACATGCCCGCGCGGCCGTCGCTGGGCAGCACGACCAGCACGTCCTTGTCCGCGGTGAAGGCGGCGACGTCGGTGTACTCGGTCCACGACTTGTAGTCGACGTCGGCGCAGCAGCCGTGCAACAGCCACAGGGTGGGCCAGACGCGGGTGCGGTCGGCGTCCCAGCCGCGGGGCACCAGCAGCCGGACCCAGGCCGATCTACCCAGCGCGGGTGACTCGATGCGCAGGTCCACCATCCTCGCGTCCACTCGGACTTCCTCGGTCACCCGGGCGCCGTCGTCGGCCTTGACCGGCGCCGGGGCCGCCTCGGCCGCGGTCAGTGGGACCACCACCGAGGCCAGGACGGCGACCGCCGCGATCCAGCGGACGATCCGTGAGCGGGTCATGCCTACCTCCACTTAGAGCGGGATGTTCCCGTGTTTGCGGTCGGGCGTCTGTGCTCGTTTGCCCCGCAGCGCCCGCAGGGCGGCGGTGACCTCGACGCGGGTCCTGGCCGGTTCGATGACGCCGTCGACATAGCCGCGCTCGGCGGCCGGGTACGGCGAGTCGTGGTGGCGGGCGGCCAGTTCCCGCGCGCGGGCGGCACGTTCGGGACCGGGCAGGGCGGCCAGTTCGCGCCGGTGCAGCACCTGCACGGCGCCCTCGGGGCCGACGACGGCGATCCGCGCGGTGGGCCAGGCCAGGTTGACGTCGGCGCCGAGGTGTTTGGAGCCCATGACCGCGTAGCCGCCGCCGTAGGCCTTGCGGACGACGACGGTGACCTTCGGGACGGTGGCCTCGGCGTAGGCGTAGATGAGCTTCGCGCCGCGCCGGATGATGCCGCCGCGCTCCTGGTCGCGGCCGGGCAGGTAGCCGGGCACGTCGGCGAAGGTGAGCAGCGGGATCTCGAAGGCGTCGCAGAACCGGACGAAGCGGGCGGCCTTCTCGGAGGCGTCGATGTCGATCGCTCCCGCGGCCACCAGCGGCTGGTTGGCCACCACGCCGACCGACCGGCCCGCCACCCGGCCGAACGCGCAGATCATGTTGGGCGCGAATCCCTCGTGCACCGGCAGCAGGTCACCGTCGTCGACGATCCGGGTGACGACCTCGGTCATGTCGTAGGCCTGGTTGGCGCCGTCCGGGACGATCCGGTTGAGTTCGAGGTCGGTCGCGGTGACCTCGAACGCCGTCTCGTCGACGTATTCCGGCGCGACGGCCCGGTTGTTGGACGGCAGGAAACCCAGCAGCGTCTTGACCCAGTCGACCGCGTCGGGTTCGTCTGCGCCGAGGTAGTGCGCGGCGCCGGAGACGGTGGCGTGGGTGTGGCCACCGCCGAGTTCGTCCAGAGTGGACTCCTCGCCGGTGGCCGCGCGCAGCACGTCGGGGCCGGTGACGACCATGTGGGAGAGCTGGTCGACCAGCACGGTGAAGTCGGTGAGCGCCGGCGCGTACACCGCTCCGCCCGCGCACGGCCCGAGGATCATCGAGATCTGCGGGATGACCCCCGAGGCCGCGGTGTGCCTGCGGGCGAGTTCGGCGTACTGGGCCAGCGAGGTGACCCCTTCCTGGATGCGCGCGCCGCCGCCGTCGTTGATCCCGACGATCGGGACGCCGGTGCGCAGGGCCAGGTCCATCACCTTGAGCACCTTGGCCCCGGAGACCTCGCCAAGGCTGCCGCCGAACACGCTGAAGTCCTGCGCGAACACGCAGACCGGGCGCCCGTCGACGGTGATGTGCCCGGCGACCAGACCGTCGCCGTAGGGTCCGCCGTCGTGCCTCGCGAACTCGTCGAGTTCGAGGAACGACCCCGGGTCGGCCAGCAGGGCGATCCGCTCGCGGGCGGTGAGTTTGCCCTTGGGTCGCTGGCGTTCCCTGGCCCGCTTCTCCCCCAGCCGGATCGCTTCGTCGCGACGCAGGCAGAGGTCGTCCACCAGGTCGCGCGGCCGTTCAGCCATAGCGCACCTCCGTGGCCGCGACCGCCGCCGCGAGGGTGGCCACCGCGGGCGGGTCGATGATCGTCAGATGATTCCCCGGCACCTTCACCACGCGCAGGTCCGCGCAGAGCTCGTCCCAGCCAAGCGCGTCGTCCGCGCGCAGGTAACGGGGGTCGAGCGAACTGGTCAACGGCGGCGGCTCGGTCGCCCTGGCGAGCATCACCCGCCCCGCGTACGGCCGCGGCCGATACCGCTCGGCCACCCTCGCGTCCACATAGGACGCGTACTGGTGCTTGAGCACGGCATCGCCGATGGCGGGGATCGTGGCCAGGCGGGACATGACGAAGTTGATCTGCGCACCCTCCTCCATGGCCGCCAGCGCGTCGATGGACAGACCGAGGGCGACGTCGTAGGTCTGCTCGATGTAGGCGGCGAAGCGGGCGAACCGGTCGAGCAGCACCTGCTCGGGCTCGACCTGGGACACGCGCGGCAGAATCGTGTCGATCATGACGACCTGGGCGACGGTCTCGCCCTGCTCGATAAGGGAGTGCGCGACCTCGTAGGCCAGGCAGCCGCCGAAGGACCACCCGCCGAGCCAGTAGGGGCCGTTCGGCTGGAGTTCGCGGAGCAGGTCGACGTAGCGACGTGCCTTGCCCTCCACTGTGGACTCGTCATCGAGCCGCTCGAATCCGTAGACCGGGTAGCCGTCGGGCAACTCGGTGACGAGGGGGTGGTAGACGCTGGTCGGGCCGCCCGCCGGGTGGAACAGCATCAGCGGGGTGCCCTCACCCCCGGCCCGCAGCACCTTCACGATCTGATCGGGCGCACCGTCTAGCCGGTCGCGCAGAAGATCGGCCATGGCGGCGACGGTGGGGTTGGCGAACACGACCTCGACGGGCGGGAGATCGGCGAGCCGGTCCCCCATGGCTTCGTGGACGCGCCGCACTTGGGCCAGATCGCCGGGGAAATCCTGGTGCACACTCTCGGGAGCCGAGCCCAACACCTCGCCCCACACCAACGCGACCCACCGCTCAGCGGCATCCCGCGGCCCGGCCTGCCCCCACCCACGCCCAGCGGAACCCCGGTGAAGATCAGCACCATCGGGCACACACTCAGCCGCATCCCGCGCGCCGGCAAGCCCCCACCCTTCCCCGGGGGGACGGCCCTTGGCCAGTCTATCCGGAGGGGGTGACAAATGATCTTCGGTGGCGAGGGGGTGTGGACAACTATGGGCGGTTTGGGGGTCGGGCGCGTCATCCGTCTGGGTGGTAGGTAGGTCGAGTTCGTCGGCCAGATGCTCAGCGATCTCGGTCAGGCTGGCGCCGCGCAGCAGGAGCGGTACCGGTGGGGTAGTACCCAGGTCGCGTTCGATGGCGGTGCGGAGGCGGACGGCCATCAGGGAGTCCAGACCCAGCGAAGTCAGCGGGGCGGTTCGGTCGACGACGCCGATCAGGCCTTCCACCACGGTTGCCAGGTGGTCCAGGAGTGCCTCGCGGGTGCTGAACGATGTCGTGGTGACAACGGGTTCGGCGGGCAGGCCGGTGAAGCCCGCCAGGAACGGGCGCCGCGCCAACTCGGGGAACAAGGCAACAGTGCGCGCGGCGTCGAGGTGGGCCACGCCGATTCCCGTGCGGTCGTGAGACAGGAGTCCGGCCAACGCGTCGAGGCCGTGGTCTGGGTCGAGTTCGGCCAAAGCCGCGTTCGCGCGCGCCGAAGGTGACTGCCAGGCGCCCCAGTTGATTGTCACGGCGGGCAGGCCCGCGGCCCGGCGCTGGTCGACCAAGGTGTCCAGCCACGCGTTCGCCGTGGCGTACGCGGCCTGGCCTGGTGAGCCGACCAGGGCGGCGATCGACGAGAACGCCACCCACCAGTCCAACTCGACCGCCGACGTCGCCTCATGCAATCGCTGTCCGCCGACCACCTTCGGTCGCCACACCCGCGCCACGTCCTCGGCGGTCAGCAACGCGACGGTGTGGTCCTCCAGGACGCCTGCCGCGTGCACGACGCCCCGCAAGGGAACCCCGCCGCGTTGGGCGTGGGCGACGGAAAGTTCGGCGAAGCCGGGGTCGGCGATGTCGCCGAGGACGACCTCGACGGGCAGGTCCGGGATGGGCCGGGCGGTTCGGCCGGTCAGGACGATTCGCGTGGCGCCGCCATCGGCGAGCCACCGGGCGACCCGCGTGCCGAGTTCGCCGAGGCCACCGGTTATCAGGTACGCGCCATCGCGGATCGGAAGGTCGGCGGTGGGCTGGACGTTCGCGCGGGCCAACCTGGCGCGCAGCCTTCTGCCGTCGCGCCACGTGACCTCGTCGTCGGGGCGGTCGGCGCGGAGTTCGGCGGCGATCGCACGGGGGCCGGAGGCGGCGTCGACCTCAAGCAGCGTGGCGCGCAGCGACGGATGCTCGAACGCGAGGACGCGGATGAGGCCGCGCAGCCACGACGCCGAGCCGTCGGTCACCACCCACAGTCGCGAGTCGACCAGTGTGGCGGCGATCCGCGCCACCGACACCAGCAGCGCCTGCGGGTCGGTCGGGTCGGCGATCACCACCACGCCGTCCGCCCCGCCACCCGCGGACCGGATCTCGTCGCCGTCGAGCGCCTCGACCAGGCCCGGGTACTCGCCGACGATCACCCACGACCGGCGACCCGGGCGCGGGACGGGCAGCGGCGCGAGGTCCCAGCGCCGCTCCACCGCAAGCTCCGTCCACCCGCCGGGCGCCTGGCCCAGCGCGGACGCCCGCACGTCGGACAGCTCCACGAGCACCGCGCCGTCCCCATCCACCAAGTGCACGGCACCGAGCAGGGTCTGGCCGTCCGGGCTCAGGGTCGCCACGCAGCGGACGCCGGTCGACGGGTCGCCGAAGACGCGGGCGCGGCCGATCGACGTCGGGACATAGCGGCCGTGCACGCCGGGCAGGCCGAGCGCGGCGCCCACGAGTGTCTGCAGGCAGGCGTCGGTGAGCGCGGGGTGAACGGCGAACCTGCGGTGTCCCCCGACCTCGGCGGGCAGCCGAATCGACGCGGTCGCGTGGCCCGGCGCGGCGACGACGCCGGACAGCCCGCGAAACGCCGGGCCGTACTCCTGGCCGGTCGCGGCGAGCGCGCCGTAGAGGTCGATCGGGCCGCCGTTCTCTGGCTCCGAACAAGGGACGACCGGGGCATTGTCGTCGGGCAGCGCGGTCGCGGTGGCGTGGGTGATCCAGCCGCCGTCGGGGCCGCGGGAGGAGACGGTGACGCGGCCGTCGCGGTCGATCATCGTGGTGAGGGTGGTATCCGGGCCCGGCGCGAGGAACTCGACGAACTTGAGGTCGACGATCATGACCCTGCCGCCAAGCGCCACGCGTGCCGCCGACAGCGCCAGCTCCAGGTATGCCGTGCCCGGCAGCACCACCACGCCGTAGGCGCGGTGGTCGGCGAGCCACGGCAGCGGGTGCGCGCCGAGGTCGGCCTGCCACACGTGCCTGCCGTCCTCGGGTAGCTCGACGTGGTCGCCGAGCAGCGGGTGCCGGTCGGTGGGCACGGGGCTGGCCACCCAGTACCGCTCGTGCCGCCACACCGGTCCCGGCAGGTCCACGACCGGCGCGTCGGGGTGGCGAGCGGCGATGGCGGCGGCGTTGCCGTGCGCGTAGAGCGTGGCCGCGGCCGACAGCCAGGCCTCGACCCCCGAGCCGCGACGCAGGCTGGGAACAGCGAGAACGGGGACACCGGCCGCGGTCCGCTCGACGGCCGCGATCGCGATCGGGTGCGGCGAGATCTCCAGGAAACAGCGGTGGCCCGCACCGAGCGCCGCCGTCACGGCCTGGGCGAAGCGAACCGGTTGGCGCAGGTTCGCCACCCAGTAGTCGACGTCGAACGGGCCGTCGCCGACGCTGGAGAACACGGGCACGGCGGAGGCGTTCGGAGTCAGCCCGGCCAGTGCCGCCCGGAAGCCGTCGAGATACGGGTCGACGGCGGCCGAGTGTCCGGCACCGCCCACGTCGAGGGTCCTGGCCAGCCTGCCCATGCCATCCACATAGGACACCAGGGCGGCCACCTGGTCGGGCGGTCCGGCGACGGTCAGCTGAGACGGCGACGCGTGCACCGCGACGCCGACGCCGGGGAACTGGTCGGCCAGGGCGGTGAACTCGGCGTCGGACAGCTCGACCACGGCCATCGCGCCGGTGCCGGACGCGTCGACCTCGGCCAGCAGCGCCGACCGGGCGATGACCACTCGCAGACCCTGTCCGGCGTCGAGCGCGCCCGCGACGACCGCGGCGGCCACCTCGCCGACCGAGTGCCCCACGACGGCGGCCGGAGTGACGCCGTGGGCACGCCACAGTTCGGCGAGCGCGACCTGGATGCCGAACAGGGTCGGGCCCGCGACGGTCAGGTCGGCGGGCTCGCCGTCGGCGATCGCGTCCCGCAGGGAGAAGCCCGCTTCGGCGGCGAACAGCGGTTCGAGCGCGTCGACGGCCGCGGCGAACGCGGGTTCCATCAGCAGCGCTTTGCCCATGCCTGGCCAGGACGAGCCGTAGCCGGAGAAGACGAACACGGGGGCCGCGCCAGCACCGGTCGCACTGACCACAGTGGACCCGGCAGGCGTCTGCGCGCCGGTGGCGAACGCGCGCAGGGCCGCGACCAGCGCGGACCGGCCGGTGGCGACCACGGCGGCCCGCGCGGGCAGGTGGTCGCGGCGAGTGGCCAGCGCGCCCGCGACGTCGGCGAGCGCGGCCGAGCGGTCGACGTCGAGCCAGTCGGCCAAGTCCGCGGCGCGGGTTCGGACCGCTTCGGCGGTGGCGGCGGACAGGACGAGCGCCTCGGGCTGGTCGGTGTCGAACTCGGCGACGGTCGGCGCGCTCGGCCATTCCTCGACCACGACGTGCGCGTTGCTTCCGCCGAACCCGAAGGCGGACACGCCCGCGCAGGCCAGGCCGCCGTAGCGGGGCCAGGTGGCCGCCGTGTCGACCACGCGCAAGCCGAGCGCGTCGAAGTCGATGTGCGGGTTGGGTTCGCGGTAGTGCAGGCTGGCCGGGATCCGGCCGTTGGCGAGCGCGAGCACGACCTTGATCAGGCCGACGATCCCGGCCGCGCCCTCCAGGTGGCCGAGGTTGGTCTTCACCGAGCCGACGAGCAGCGGCCGGTCCGGCGCGCGCCCAGCGCCCAGCACCGCGCCGAGGGCGCCCGCCTCGATCGGGTCACCCAGCAGGGTGCCGGTGCCGTGCGCCTCCACGTAGTCCACTGTGGATGGTTCGATCTCGGCGGCAGGGTACGCGTCGGCCAGCAGCGCGGCCTGCGCGTCCGGGCTGGGCGCCATGAGGCCGTTGGAGCGGCCGTCGGAGTTCATCGCGCTGCCGCGGATCACCGCGAGCACCCGATCCCCCGCCCGACGCGCGTCGGTGAGCCTGCGCAGGACGACCACGCCACAGCCCTCGCCGCGCGCGATCCCGTCGGCGGCGGCGTCGAACGCCTTGCACCGGCCGTCGGCGGCCAGGACGCCCGCGCGCTGGAAGGTGGCGGTGACACCGGGGGTGAGCAGCAGGTTGACACCGCCGACGACGGCCAGGTCCGCGTCGCCGTGCCGCAGGCCCTGAACGGCTTGGTGGACGGCGACGAGCGACGACGAGCACGCGGTGTCGACCACGACGCTCGGGCCGCGCAGGTCCAGCAGGTACGACAGGCGGTTGGCCACGATCGCGGCGGCGGCACCGGTGGCCGACCACGCGTCGACCGCGCCGGGGTCGACCATGGTCAGCGCCCCGTACTCGGTCGCGGACACTCCCATGTAGACACCCGTGCGGCTGCCGCGCAGGGTGCTCGGCGCGATGCCCGCGTGTTCCAGGGCCGCCCAGGCGACCTCCAGGACGATGCGCTGCTGCGGATCCATCACCGCCGCCTCACGCGGACTGATCCCGAAGAACCCGGCGTCGAACCCGGCCACGTCGTCGAGGTAGCCACCCGCGGCGGGCAGGTCGTCGACCAGACCCGGCCAGCGCCCGGCGGGTCGGTCGCCGATCACGTCGGCGCCCCGGTCAAGCAACTCCCAGAACGCGGCGGGCGACTCGATCCCGCCCGGCAGCCTGCACCCGATCCCCACGACGGCGATCGGCTCACCCGGCGCGACTGTCCTACCTTTGAACAATCCCACAATCCCAGCATCGTAGGATTGTTCAACAAGAGGATTGTCCAACGATGCCTCGGCGAGGGCGGCGATGGACGGGTGCTGGTAGCCGAACGTCGTCGGCAGCACCCGGCCGACCTGGTCACCAAGCTCGGCGACCAACCGCACGGTGTCACGCGACGACAGCCCGTACTCCTGCAACGGGCGCGCATGGTCGATCGACTCGCGCGCCAGGCCTGCGATCTCGGCGACCCGACCCACCAGCCAGGCCGCCACCTCCCCGGGGTTCACGCGCGACCGGTCAGGTAGCGCTCGCGGCAGGCGGTGCGCGAGATCTTGCCGCTGGTGGTGCGGGGCAGGGCATCCGGCTCGACCAGCAGAACCTCCCGCAGCGTCAACCCGTGTCTGGTCGCCACGGCGGCCCGCACCGCGGCGGCCACGTCGGACTCGTCCACGTCGTCGACCGCCACCGTCTTGGCCCGTTCGGCCAGCACGACCGCCGACTCCCCGTCCGCGCCCGCGATGGAGAAGGCGACGGTGTTGCGGGGGCGGATGGCGCCGTGGGCGGCCTCGGCGGTGCGTTCGACGTCGTGGGGGTAGTGGTTTCGGCCGTCGACCACGATCAGGTCCTTGATCCGGCCGGTGATGTAGAGCTCGCCGTCGAACCACACGCCAAGGTCGCCGGTGGCCAGCCAGCGCGGATCGGTGCCGTGCACGGCGTTGCCGAACGTGCGGGCGGACTCCTCCGGTCGGTTCCAGTAGCCCTGGCTGACGTTCTCGCCCGCGACCCAGATCTCGCCCACCTCGCCATCCCCACGCCGCAGGGTCGTCACCGGGTCGACCACCACGACCTCCTGGTCGATCGGCTGTCCACAAGAGACAAGCCGGACCGCGTCGGGGTGGTCCTCGGCCACCTGGACCATCCGCCCGGCGGCCAGCGCGACCCGGTCGAACCGGCGGACGATCGGACGCCTGGCCGTGGCGACGAACACGGTCGCCTCCGCCAGCCCGTAGGACGGCCGGTGTGCCCACGGCCGCAGTCCGCACTCGGCGAACGCGGCCTGGAAGCGGCTGATCGCGTTGGGCTGCACCGGTTCGCTGCCGTCGATCAGCACGTCGACGGTGTCCAGGCGCAGCCGGGCCTTCTCCGACTCGGGGACGCGCGCGGCGCAGTAGGCGTAGGCGAAACTCGGCGCGGCGCTGACCGCGCCCGGGTTGGCCGACAGCGCGTGCAACCAGCGCTCCGGGCGCTCGATGAACGCCAGCGGGTCCATCAGCACCGTCCGCGCCCCGGCCTCCAGCGGCGCACCGATCGACAGGATCAGGCCCATGTCGTGGAACAGCGGCAGCCAGCTGACCGTCACCGAGCGCCTGCGGACACCGTAGGCGGTCACGGCCTGCCGGACGTTGGCCATGATGTTGCGGTGGGTGATCATCACCCCGCGCGGGTCTCCGGTGGAGCCGGAGGTGTATTGCAGGTACGCCAAGTCGTCCGGGTCCGCCGCGATGGGCTCGAAGTCGACGCCGATGGCCGTCGGCAGCGTGTCGACGCTGACGGTCTCGCGGATCGGCAGCTGGTTGGTGGCGGCGAACTGGGTCACCCTGGGCGCGACATCGGAGGTGGTCAGCACGGTGCGCGCGGTGCAGTCGCGCAGCACCGACGCCAGCCGGTCGCCGTGGCCGGGCAGATCGGGGGCGAACAGCGGCACGGCGACCGCACCCGCGCGCAGGGCGCCGAGGAAGGCCACCAGGTAGTCGGTTGTCTGTCCGATGAGGACGGCCACCGGCTCGCCCTGCCGGACGCGGTGCCGCAGCCAGCACGCGACCGCGTCGACTCTGGCGTCGAGCTGTCCCCAGGTCAGGTCGGTGCGCGCGCCGCGCACGACGGTGGTGAAGTCGAGGTGGCTCACGGCCACCTCGTCGGGACTCACGCGCGCCCACGCGGTGAGCGCCTCGGAGAGCGTCGAACTCATCTGACCGTCCTTACCCGTGCTGTCTCTCCGACCCTTGCCGCGATCAGCGCGGCACCGACCTGCAACACCGCCGCGGCCACGAGCGCCGCGGTGTATCCGTTTGCCAGTTCGCCCGCGGTCCCGCCGACGAACACCGCCACCGCCGCCACACCCAGCGCGCCCGCGAACTCCCGTGCCGCGCTGAGCAGCCCGGAGGCGGCCCCGGCCAGCCGCTCGCCTGCCACCTCCAGCGCCAACGTCGTCAGCGGCACGGTGAACGCCGACCCCACGCCGATCAAGATCAGCCCCGGCAGCCGGGGCCACAGCAGCGCGATCTCGTTGACCGCCGCCACCTCGACCAACCCCAACGCGACCACGATCAACCCGCCGGACACCGCTTTGGCCTCGCCCACCGCGGACAGCACGGCGGGCACCCACGGCGCGGTCAAGATCAGGGACGCGGCCACCGCGACCAGCGGCAGCGCCGCGTCGGCCGGGCCGAGACCCAGCCAGCGCTGGTGCACCAGCGGCGTCACCACACAGACCCCGGTGACCCCCAGCCCCCACAGCGCCTGCACCACCAGCACCGACCGGAACACCTTGTCCCGCGCCAGTTCCGCGGGCACGACGGGCGCGGGCGACTGCCGTTCCCGCGCGACGAACCACAACGCGACCAGCACCCCACCGGCGCCCAGCGGAACCGCCAGGATCCCGCCGTCGGCCAGGACCATCAGCGCCCCGGTCGCCAGGAGCATCACCAGCGCGGCCAGCCCCAGCCCGATGACATCGGTCGGCCGAGCCGCCGCATGGCGGGCCTCAGGCAGCACCGCTGACGCCGCGACGAGCACCGGCAGCGTTCCCCAGAACACCCACGTCCAGTGCAGGTGCTCGGCGACCAGCCCACCGATGGCCGGACCCGCCGCGAGCGCCAGCGCCAGCGCGATCGTCCACACCGCCGCGGCACGTGCCCGGTCCGCGGCGGCGAGCCGGGTCCGCACCAGGCTCAGTGTCGCGGGCACCAACAGGGCCGCCGCCGCGCCCTGGACCACCCGTCCCGCCACCAGCTGCCAGTAGCCGACCGCACTCGCGGCGACCACCGTGCCCACCGCGAACGCGAGCAGTCCGGACCGCAGCACCGCCCGCTCGCCGAACCGGTCCACGATCGGACCGGCGGCGAGCAGCAGACCGGCGAAGGGCAGCAGGTAGGCCACCGTGACTCCCTGCGTCGCGGTCACCCCCAGCCCCCACTCGGCGGCCACCGAGGGTGCCGCGGCCGCCACCACCGTGTTGTCCGCGGCGGTGAGGAACGCGATCAGCGCGATGGTGGCGTGGACCCTGGTCAGCACGATCGCGGAGCCGCCTTCCCAGCGAACCGGTCGGCGAGGTACGCCACGGCGTCGGCGCGGCCGGAGGCGAAGGCGGTCACGTGCTCACCGAGGTGGACGCCCCACTTCACCGCGGCGCCCTTCGCGCAGTACTCCCGGCGCAGCGCGTCGGCCTGGCCGAACGGCACAAGCGCGTCGCCGCTCGCGTGGTAGAGGAAGATGGGCGCCCCTGGCACCCGCGAGCCGAGCTTGTTCTCCGCCATCCGGGCCTGCCAGTCGGGCTGAGTGAGCGGGCTGCGGGTGGTGTAGTCGCTGATCCGCTTGCCGATGTAGGGCGCGAAGTCGGACACGCACTTCTCCCGGTCGGCGAACTCCTTGCGGCCCGCGTCATTGAGGTAGGACTCCAGGTTCAGCTCCGGGTAGGCCGTGTCCAGTCCCACCGCCGCGAACAGCAGCAGACCGAAGCCCGCGCTGCCGTCGAGCGCCTTGCCCACCGCGTCGAGGTCGGCGGGCACCCCGCCCGCCGAGATGCCGACCAGGTTCAAGTCCGGCGCGTACGAGGGCTGTAGCTCCCCGGCCCACGCCGCGGCGCCACCGCCCTGCGAGTAGCCGATCAGGCCGACCTTGCCGCCCGCGCGCAGGCCGATGGCGGGCACGCGGGTCGCGGCGCGGACGGAGTCGAGCATCGCCCGGCCCTCCGACTGGCCGATCACATATGTGTGGTCTCCCGGTGTGCCAAGACCTTCGTAGTCGGTGACGGCGACCGCCCAGCCCTTGTTGAGCAGCTCGCTCACGTAGAGCTGGTCGTACTCGGTGCCGTTCGCGAACGCTTTCGACGGCGCGCACTTGTCGCCGATGCCCTGGGTTCCTGGCGCGAGCGCGACGATGGGCCGGGTGCCGAGCGTGGGCAGCAGCGGGACGAAGACGGTGGACGACACCGCGATGTCGGCGCCGGTGGCGTTCTTCGAGCGGTACAGGACGTGGTACGCCGAGGCCCCGCTGACCGTGGCGATCGGCGCGGGCGTCGCGCGGTACCAGATCGGATCGCCCGGTGCCGAGCCCGGCAGTGGCGCGGGCGGCTGATAGAACGCGTCGCCCGCGGGACCGACCGGCACCCCCGCGGCGCCGACCGGCGCGGTGGGGACCAGTAGCACGGCCGCGGTCACCGTGGCGACCGCCGAAAGGGAGAACACACGCCGGAGAATGGACATATCGGGGACGTTAACGGCGCGATATCCGAGGTGTCGATAGGCGCAAACATTCTTCGCCATGGCCGCGAACTGTCGATCCAAAAGTTGTCACCAGGCGAGCAGCCGGGGGTACCGAATAGTTGTGGTGTCACGTAAAGTTGAACTTTGACAAGCGGCGTATCCGGAACTTATTGTCGCCAACACAATTCCGATCGTCTCGCGACGACAGGGGACTCTCGATGACCACAGAGGTGGTTCAGGACGGACCCGCGGCGGCGCTGTGGGCCAGCCTGCCCCGAGAAGTGGTCGACCAGTTCCGCCCGCTCGTCGGCAGGCTGACCACGGACATGATCCGCGAGATCCAGCGCGCGGTCCCGGCCTACGCCAAGCCGCTGAAGGGCCAGTTCGGCGCGGCGATGGTCGCGGGCGTGGAACAGGCCGTGCTGCGGATGGGAGCGCCCACCGAGGACTGGGCCAACGTGTTCCGCCAGCTGGGCCGGATGGAATTCACCGAGGGCCGCAGCCTCGACTGCCTGCAGACCGCCTACCGGGTCGGCGGCCGCGTGGCCTGGCGCCACGTCGCGGTGTGGTGCCAGGAGCAGCAGGTCCCCACCCCGATGCTCGCCAAGGCCGCCGAGGCGATCTTCGCCTACGTCGACGAGATCTCCGCCCTGTCGATCGAGGGCTACACCGCCGCCCAGGCCCAGTCGGTCGGCGTCATCGAGCGCAGCCGCCGCAGGCTGGTCGACCTCCTGCTCAACGGCACCCCGGCGACCGGCGCGACCATGGCCAAGCTCGCGGCAACGGCCCGCTGGCGGCCACCGCCTACGGTGGGGGTGCTGGTGGTCGACGGCGATCTGGAGAAGCTGTTCGGCTCCGCGCTGCCCGACGACGTGCTGGCCGATCACGACGGCGACCGCCCGTGCCTGATCGTCGCCGACCCTGCCGCACGGGTGCTGGCCCTGCGGGGCCGGGTCCGCGGACACCGCATCTGCGTCGGCCCGACGGTCCCGCTCGCCGACGCGGCCAAGTCACGGCGCTGGGCGCGGCGGACGATGGAGCTGATGGACCGCGGGATCATCAAGGACGGCCCGGTCGTGTGGTGCCGCGACCATCTGACCACGCTCTGGCTGCTCGCCGACGAGTTCCTGGTCGGGGAACTGATCAAGGGTGCCCTGGCCCCGCTGGCCGAGCTGACCGTCAAACAGCGCGCTCGGACCGTCGAGACCCTGCTCGCGTGGCTGGCCAGCCGCGGCAGCGCCCCCGAGATCGCCGAGCAGCTGCAAGTCCACCCACAGACCGTCCGCTACCGCATGCGTCAGGTGGAGAAGCTCTTCGGCGACCGCCTCGCCGCGCCCGACTCCCGCCTCGACCTGGAGATCGCCCTGCGCGCGTACCGGCTGCTGGAAAACGCGGCCTGCTAGGTTCCCGACATGTGGCTGGCCCTGCGCCCGTACCGGCTGCTGGAAAACTCGGCCTGCTAGGTTTCCCGACGTGGGGACCTCCGTACTCGACCGGCGTAGTCACACGCCACTGTGGGCTCAGCTGCACGCCGACCTGCTGCGCCGAGTCGGCGCTGGCCACTTTGACGACGCCTTCCCCGGTGAACTCGCGCTGGCCGCCGAATACAAGGTCAGCCGCAACACCGTCCGCGAGGCGCTGCGCAGGCTGCGCGCCGACGGACTCGTGGTGGCAGGCCGCGGCCAGCCGCCCCGGCTGGGCAAGCCCACCGAGATCACCCAGCCCATCGGCGCGCTCTACAGCCTCTTCGCCTCGGTGCGGGCGCTGGGCATGGACCAGCACAGCGTGGTCCGCACCCTCGACGTGCGGGCCGACGGCGTCGTCGCGGTCCGGCTGGGGTTGGAGGAGTCGACTCCCCTGCTGTACCTGGAGCGGCTGCGGCTGGCCAACGACGAGCCGCTGGCCGTCGACCGGGTCTGGCTGCCCAAGTCAGTGGCCGCCCCGCTGCGCGGCGTCGACTTCGCCGACACCTCGCTCTACCAGGAACTCGACGCGCGGTGCGGGATCCGGCTGACCGGCGGCCAGGAGCAGATCCGCGCGGTGATCCCGACTCCGGCCGAGCGGCGGCTGCTGGACATCCCGATCGGGGTGGCGGCGTTCTCGATCCACCGGCTGGGCACCGCCGACGGCATCGCGGTGGAGTGGCGCACCACGCTTGTGCGGGGCGACCGGTTCAGCGTGGTCGCGGACTTCTCCGCGCGCGCGGGCTACCAGCTCGACGTGCGCGCCGGGACCCCGAACCAGACCTGATCGGTCTCCAGACACAGCCCCTCAGGCGTGTCGATGACCGGCGGGAAGTACACCACCGCGGCGACTGACCGCGGCCGGACCCTGGTGGGCTGGTAACCCTCCAGCCACAGCACCGTGACCGCGCCGGGACGCAGAACTCCTGAATGGAACAACGACCCACGCGACCTGCTGATCCGTTCGGCCGCGGGGGCCACGGACAGCAATGGTTCGGGCGCGGAACCGGGCAGGCACCCCGGTGCTCCCATCAGGTGTCCTCCCAGACGAGATCGCTTGGCCGGAAAAGACAGACACGGACCCCGCCAACCTCGGGCGTAAGGCGGGCAATGCAGCGGGGTCCGTGGCTGCTACGGGCCGGATTCCCACCGGGCCCGAGTCATCGGCACTCTTTCGTTGTCCATAAAGTCGCGCGGCCGCCCGGGCTGCGGTTGGATTGCGCGCCCAGTCGCCCCGGGCGACCGAGGACAACGTTATTGCCAATGACCCTGCCCAGCATCGGGGAAAACCCTAGGGCACCCTGACTAGACCGTCGGATCAGTCCCGCTCAATCAAATGGCCCACGACATCCGGCCCCGGGTGCGCGTGCCCAGAACCGTCGCGGCGCGGGTCGGATTCCGGCAGTTCCACCGCCGACCCGGTGCGGCTCGATCCCGCCGGACGCGGCCCGACCCAGGCCAGGGCCAGCCCGGCTTCGCCCTTGAGGAACCGGTGGGACCGGACGCCGCCGGTGGCCCGGCCCTTCGCCGGGTACAGCTCGAACGGGGTGACCTTGACGCTCTGGCCGGTCGAGGTGACCACCATCGGCTCGCCGTGCTCGCTATCGTCGGTGCGAACCGCGGCGAAGAACATCGCGTGCGCGTCGGCGGCCAGGTTGATGCCCGCCATGCCGCCGCCCTTGAGCCCCTGCGGCCGCACCACCGACGCGGCGTAGCGCAGCAGCGACGAGTCCGAGGACAGGAACACCAGCGACTCGGAGCCGTCGCCCAGCCAACTCGCGCCGATCACCTCGTCGCCGTCCTTGAGGGTGATCACCTCGAAGTCGTCCGACCGCACGGGCCACTCCGGGGAGCAGATCTTCACCACACCCTGCTTGGTGCCCAGCGCGAGGCCGGGCGAGGCGTCGTCGTCGAGCGGGGCGATGCCGACCACCCGCTCCCCGGGGTCCAGGTCGAGCAGTTCGCTGGCCGCCATGCCACCGGTGAGGGAGACCGTGCCGCTCTGCTCAGGCAGGACGGGCAGCGGGAGCACGTCGGTCTTGACCGCGCGGCCCCGGTTGGTGACCAGCAGGATCTGCCCGCGCGCGGTCGAGTGGACCACCGCGGCGACCGCGTCGTGCTTGACCCGGCCGTTGCGCCTGCGTGCCTCGGAGGACTCCTCGGACTCCGCGGCGGTGCGGGCGACCAGGCCGGTGGCCGAGAGGATCACCTGACACGGGTCGTCGGCGACCTCCAGCGGGCCCGCGGGCTTCGAGGCGGCGAGCACCTCCTTGAGGTCGCCGTCGATGAGCGCGGTGCGGCGTTCCTCGGCGAGGTCCTTGGCCACGGCCGCGAGTTCGATGGACACGACCTTCTTCAGGACGGACTCGTCGTCGAGGATCTTCGACAGCTCCGCGATCTCGGCGCGCAGCTTGTCCTGCTCGCCTTCGAGTTCGAGCTTGTCGTACTTGGTGAGGCGGCGCAGCGGGGTGTCGAGGATGTAGGTGGCCTGGATCTCGGAGAGCTTGAACTTCGTCATCAGGCCGGACTTCGCGTCGACGGCGTCCTCGCTGCCCCGGATCAGCTTGATCACCGCGTCGATGTTGAGCAGCGCGATGAGCAGGCCGTCGACCAGGTGCAGGCGTTCCTCGCGCTTGCGCTTGCGGTAGCGGGTGCGGCGGGTGACGACTTCGTAGCGGTGTTTGAGGAAGACGTCGAGGAGGGCCTTGAGGCCCAGGGTCTGCGGCTTGCCGTCGACCAGCACCAGGTTGTTGATGCCGAAGGAGGACTCCATCGGGGTGAGGCGGTAGAGGTCGGCCAGCAGCGCCTGCGGGTTGACCCCGACCTTGCACTCCACCACGACCCGCGTGCCGTTCTCCCGGTCGGTGAGATCCTTGACGTCGGCGATCCCGGTGAGGCGCTTGGACTTGGTCACCTCGTCGGTGATCTTCTCGATGATCTTCTCGGCGCCGACCTGGTAGGGCAGCTCGGTGATCGTGATCGCCTGCCTGCCCCGACTGCCCTCCAGCGGTCCGATCTCGACCTTCGCCCGCATCCGCACGACCCCACGCCCGGTCTCATAGGCGCGGCGCACCTCGTCGAGGCCGAGCAACATGCCGCCGGTGGGCAGGTCGGGCCCGGGAACGAACTCCATGAGCTTGTCGAGCGTGGCGTCGGGGTGGGTGACCAGCCAGCGGGCGGCGGTGACGATCTCGCCTAGGTTGTGCGGGATCATGTTGGTCGCCATGCCGACGGCGATGCCGGAGGTGCCGTTCACCAATAGATTGGGGAAGGCGGCTGGCAGAACACCGGGCTCCTGCAGGGAACCGTCGTAGTTCGGCCGGAAGTCCACAGTGTCCTCGCCAAGCTCCCCGACAAGAAGCATTGCGGCTTGGGACATCCGAGCCTCGGTGTATCTGCTCGCGGCCGGTCCATCGTCTGGGCTACCAAAATTTCCATGCCCGTCGACCAACGGCGTGTTGAGCGAGAAGTCTTGCGCCATCCGAACCATAGCGTCGTAGATCGCCATGTCGCCGTGGGGGTGGTACTTGCCCATGCAGTTGTGGACGACAAAACCCTCGACCACGAACGCGTGCTCGTCGGAGTCGACCTGGATGTCGAAGGTCGGCGCGGGTTCGGCCCGCTCGACCGACACGACGGCCAGGTCGGACTCGCCCGCGCGAATCGTTCGCCGTCCGGTGAGGTCGGCGGCGGCGACCCATTCCGCCGCGTTCCCGCCCGCGCACCAGAACCGCTGGCCGGGCGTGACGAGCATCGTGGTGCCGTCCGACCATGTGACACGCACCAGTTCCGACACCGGATTCGCGTACACGGCGATTACTTGGACCGGCACCCCGTCGCCGTCGAGGACCTTGTCGCCGATCTCGATGTCCTCGATCGGACGCACGCCTTCCGGCGTCGAGACCCGCGCGCCTCGAACGAAGCAGTCGCCGACGACGCGGGAGGACTTCACGTAGGCGCTGGTTGGGCGGTAGCCCTGTTCGCTCATCGAGAACAGGATCCGGCGGTGGACCGGCTTGAGGCCGTCCCGCGCGTCCGGCAGGGCCCGGGAGTGAATGACCGAGTAGGCGTACTCCAGGTACGAGTCCTCGATCTCGGACTTCACCGGCGTGTCGAAGACCTTGGCGCCCGCCCGGTCGAAGGCGTTCGGGTCGACCTTGGTCGCGGGGCCCTTGCGGCGTGCCATCGGTGCGCTGCTTCCTCTTCTGCTCAGACGTCGATCGCGGACTGGTCGACCCGGGCCGACGAGTCGATGAGCCAATTGCGTCGGGGTTCGACCTTTTCGCCCATCAGCAGTTCCAGGGCGGCCTCGGCGGCCTCGGCGTCGTCGAGGGTGATGCGGCGGACCGAGCGGGTGGCCGGGTTCATGGTGGTGTCCCACAGTTCGTCGGCGTCCATCTCGCCGAGGCCCTTGAAGCGGGGCACGGGTTTGACGATCGTCTTGCCCGCCTTCTCCAGGCGCGCGACCGTGGTCTCCATCTCGCGCTGGGTGAAGGTGAAGTGGGTCTCGGCGTTGCGGCCCTTGGTGACGACCTTGTGCAGCGGCGGCATCGCGGCGTAGAGCCTGCCGTCCTCGATGACCGGGCGCATGTACTTGGCGAACAGCGTGATCAGCAGCGTGCGGATGTGCGACCCGTCGACGTCGGCGTCGGCCATCAGGATGACCCGCCCGTAGCGCATGGCGGCGAGGTCGAAGGCGCGGCCGGTGCCCGACCCGAGCACCTGCACGATCGAGGCGATCTCGGCGTTGCGCAGGGTGTCGGCGAGACTGGCCTTCTGCACGTTGAGAATCTTGCCCCGCAACGGAAGCAGCGCCTGATATTCCGACACCCGCGCGAGCCGCGCGCTGTTGTGGACGAACACACCTGCTTCGAGCGCGAAGTTGTGATAGCCCTCGACCGTCAGGTCGTAGACATCCGCGGTTTCCGTCAGCGGTTCCACCGAGGCGACCTTGTGGTTGACCATCGAAGCCGCTTCCCTCAGCCCGAGGTGGCACACCTTGCCGTTGGCCGTGGTGTCCAGTCCATGCCGGAGGTTGTAGACATCGGCCAGGTAGTGGGTGTAGACCCATTCGTCGCGGTCGTTCATCCATACGCGCTCGTAGCCGTCGAGCTTATCTCCAGCGGCCTTGGACGAGAACGAGCGGTACAGCGGCATGAGCGAATCGCCAGGGCTCAGCTCGTCTGCCCGTCGATACGAACCGTCGCGCAGGCGGAAGCGATGGTCGGGCGTACACCGCACCGACTCGCCGTTGTCCAGCCGCACCTGCACCAGTGCCGCGCCCCGTTTGGTCAGTCGCGGCTCGACCAGCGGCGCGACGACGACTCGGCCCGCGCTGTTGGTCGTGTACCCGAAGTGGGTGACGCCATTGGCCCAGTCGGCCGCCAGGTCGGCGAAAGATCGACTCTGTCCGGACGCCAACGCCACCATCGTGTCGCCGGTGAAGCAGCCGAGGGCGCTGTCGCCCTCCACCAGGAACAGCTCACTGCGGGCCACGCCGGTCGCGCGGCAGTCGACGAGTTTGGCGGGCATCGCCGCGCCTTCCAGCGCCGTTTTGCGGCGGGCGGCGTCCTTCTGTTGTTTCTGGGCGACGCGGACTCGGCCGGCGTCGACGATCTTCTGGAGGACGACCTTGGCTTCGTTCTTGGTCTTGCGGTCGTCGACCCAGGCCTTCAAGTACCGTTCGACGACGCCGCCGATGACCTTGGTGATGCCCGCGGTGCTCAGTTCGTCCTTGGTCTGCGACGTGAACTGGGGCTCGGGGATGCGGACGTGGATGACCGCTGTCATCCCTTCCAGCACGTCATCCAGGGTCGGCAGGTCTTCCTTGGGCTTCAACAGGCCGCGCGTGCGGGAGATGGCTTCCTGTAACGCCTTCACCGCGGCGCGCTCGAAACCCTTGCGGTGGGTTCCGCCGTGCATGTTGCGGATGGTGTTGGTGAAGGACTCGACCGTGCGGTCGTAGCCCGTTCCCCAGCGCAGCGCCAGTTCGACCTCGGCCCGGCGCTCCACTTTGGACCGCATGACGCCGTTCTCGTCGGCGGCGTTCTCCAGGTAGGTGCCGTCGCCGGTGATCAGGATGGTGCCGGAGACCGCGCGTTCGCTCGACGGGGCCAGGAAGTCGACCATGTCGGTCAGGCCGTTGGGGTAGTGGAAGGTCTCCTCGTTGATCGCGCCCTCGATCGCGGTGCGCAGGACGTAGGTCACACCCGGGACCAGGAACGCGGTGTTGCGCAACTTGCCCCGCACACCCTCGACATCCAGCGCGGCGCTGTTCTCGAAGTAACGCGCGTCATACCAGTAGCGGATCGAGGTGCCCGTCTTCTCGCCGCGCTTCATCTTGCCGACGATCTGGAGGCCGGACTGGCGGGTGAACTTGGCCTTCGAGCCGGGACCGTCGAACAGGCCGGGCACGCCGTGGGCGAAGGACATCTGGTGGACCTTGCCCTCGCGCTTGACCGTGACGTCGAAGCGGTGGGACAGGGCGTTGACCGCGGAGGCGCCGACGCCGTGCAGGCCGCCGGAGGTCTTGTAGCCGGAGCCGCCGAACTTGCCGCCCGCGTGCAGCCTGGTCAGCACCAGCTCGACGCCGGACAGGCCGGACTTGGCGTGGGTCCCGGTCGGGATGCCGCGGCCGTCGTCGTCGACCTGGACGCTGCCGTCGGCGTGCAGGGTGACCACGATCCGGGTGGCGTGACCCGCGACACCTTCATCGGTCGAGTTGTCCACGACCTCGCTGAACAGGTGGTTGATACCGCGGCTGTCGGTGGACCCGATGTACATGCCGGGCCGCTTGCGAACCGCCTCCAGACCCTCGAGATGGGTCAGGTCGTCCGCTCCGTAGAGGGTCTCGGCAGTCACTGGGGCGCACTCCCGGCTTGTGGTGATGACTCGAACAGGTGTCCCAAAATACCCGAGGCCCGCCCGCGCACTCGCCAACCTGGCCGAACGGCCGGTCGCGGGCACTGGGAATTTCCCGATCGGCCCCGAGATCTTGACGCGGGCGACACCCGGTTCCTATGGTCTAGACAACTGAGCATCCCGCTCGGCAGCAGGCGTCCCACTGCTCCCGTTCCGCTGTGAACACGACGAAACACACGCAGAACAGCTGTGGAAGGACCGCCGTGAAACGCCGAATCGCCCTCGCCGCGGGCGCCTGTCTGGCCCCGCTAATGCTCATCCTGATCCCGTCGACCCCAGCCATGGCCCACGGCTACATCTCCAGCCCGCCCAGCAGGCAAGCCGTGTGCGCCCAGGGCAAGATCGCCGACTGCGGCCCGGTCATCTGGGAGCCGCAGAGCGTCGAAGGCCCCAAGGGCCAGCGCAACTGCCACGGCGGACTGAGCCAGTTCGCCCAGCTCAACGACGACTCGCGCAACTGGCCCGCCACCTCGGTGGCCGCGGGCCGGGTCACCTTCAACTGGGTCATCACCGCCCGACACTCGACCGCCAGCTGGGAGTACTTCATCGGCGGCACCCGCATCGCGGTGTTCAACGACAACGGCGCCCGACCCCCGGCGTCCTTCAGCCACGTGGTGGACCTGAGCCGCTACAGCGGGCGTCAGAAGCTCCTCGTGGTCTGGAACGTCGCCGACACGCCGATGGCCTTCTACAACTGCGTCGACCTGCAGGTCGGCGGCGGCAACCCGCCGACCACCACTCCCCCGACGACCACCCCGCCCACCACGACGCCGCCGACCACGACCACCACCCCGCCCACGACCACGACCACGCCGCCGTCGACCGGCACCTGGGCGGCGGGCACGGCCTACGCGACCGGCGCCACGGTCACCTACAACGGCGGCTCCTACCGCTGCACGCAGGGCCACACCGCGCTCTCGGGCTGGGAGCCCGACGTCACCCCGGCGCTCTGGCAGCGGGTCTGACATGCGCCGCCTGCTGATCGTCGCCTTGGCCATGGTCCTGACCGGCTGCTCCGGCACGCCCGGTGCCCATGGCGGCCACAGTGCCGCCACGGTCCCGAACGGGTCCGGCCACAACGCCGCCGACGTGATGTTCCTGCAAATGGCGGTCACCCACCACGAGCAGGGCGTCGAGTTGGTCCGAATGGCCGCCACCCGACCGGTGCGCGCGCAGGTCAAGGACCTGGCCAAGGCGATCGAGCTGACGCAGGCGACCGAGATCGACACCATGCGGGACTGGCTGACCGATTGGGGTCAGCCCGCCGCGGCCGACCCCGATCCGGCGGCGCACTCCCACCACGGTGGGCCCGCCGTCACCGCGCCCGACACGATCGCAGCGCTGTCCGCCCTGCCGGACGGTGAGTTCGAACACCGCTTCGTGACCGTGCTGACGGGGCATCAGCACAACGCGGTCGAACTGGCCCGCACGGAACTGGCCGACGGTGTCGACCCGGCCGTGCGGGCCCTGGCCGATCGTGTCGTGCGGTCGAGAACCGGCCAGATCCAACAACTGCTGGCGTTCATCGACTGATCAACAGGTGCGACGATGGGCGGGGCCCTACTCCGCGCCGTCGCTCCCGACCTCCTCGACTAGGGGGTGTCCTGTGGATCATGGTGGGTGGGATCCGTGATCCGCTTGGTTCCTGGGCGTGCCGCGGGGACGGTCGCGTACTGGTTGTCCGTGGCCGTTCCCGCGGTGCGGCCAGGGGCCGAGCGGGCGCGGATACCGCCCGCCATGATCCGCAGGACATGCCCTAACCCTGACGACGCGGGGAGAAACCGGGACGGGCCGCCAGGCCAGGTGAGCACAAGGTGATCGCGGGCCCTGCTCCGCGCCGTCGCCCCAGACCTCCTCGGGGAGAAACCTGGAAGGTGTGCCGGACCACGTCAGCATTAGGTGGTCTCGGGCCCGGGTGGCGGCGACGTAAAGAAACAAGCGTTCGCGCTGGAGGATGTCGACGTGGTCGCCTTCGGATGACTGCTCCAGGATCCAGTGCTCCGGCACCGAGCCGTCACTGAGCCGGGCGACGATCACCCGGGCGAACTCCGTGCCCTTGGCCCGGTGGATGGTCGCCACGCGCACGCCGTCGCCGGTGACGTCGAAGTCCTTGCCGAGGGTCTCCACCGAGATTCCGGCCTGCCGCAGGGCGCGGGCGAGGTCGTCGCACTGGCGGTTGGTGCGGGCGAGCACGCCGATCACCGACAGGTCGGGGGTCATGCCCGCCTTGTCGACGTCCGCGCCGTGGCGCTCGCGCAGCGCGGCGTCGAGGTTGGCCCGCCACCCCCTGCACGGTCTCGACGATCGCGGCCGTCTCCATGGCTTCGCCGGCGAATCCCCGTGCGGCCTGCTCAGCTCCGCTGAGCAGGCCGCGGTAGCCCGCGACGGTCTCGGCCGATCCGTCCAAATCGGACACCTCGCCGTCGATGAGGCCCAAGGCGAAGCGCAGGTTCTGCCGGGTGGTGCGGTAGTTGAGGGTGAGCCTGCGGGACCGGCCGACGATATGGATGCCGAACTGGCCCAGCGTCAGCTTCTCCCCATAGACGCGCTGGTGGCCGTCCTCGCAGAGGAACAGGTCGTTCGGGCCTTCGTTGACGAGGCGGCGCAGCATCAGCCAGTGGGTGGCGTGCAGGTCCTCGCCCTCGTCGACGATTCACGCTGTCGAACGTGTCGACCTTGGCTTCTCGTCGTCGGCGATCCGGTTATGTTCGGCGGTGGCGTGGAATTTCGCCCGTCGCAGAACACCGCTACCGCGGGCACCCTTGGGTCGGCGCACGACAGGCCGAAGTCCGGCCGCACGTAGCCCACGCTCGCCGCGCCTCCATCGTCCACATCCGACTGTCCGATCCGGAGCCAAGGGTGAACTCCAGCCGGTCGCCTCCAGTGCCGGGAGACAGCTTGGGCTCGCGCTTCACCGCGAGGTCGGCGGCCGGGAGGTGCTTCGCGAACAACTCGTGCACCTGGCCAAAGTTGCCGAGTTCGCCAACGTTCGATTCCGGATACTGCCCTGGTCCGCAGGCTCATCGCCTGCGTTGGGCTGCCCGTTCACCCTGCTCTACATCAAGCCGTCACGAACGATCGCCTATGTCGCCTCTCTGACCAGGCCCGAATACATCAAGGCCACCGGTCCGTACTCGGTCGGGTTCGACCAAGCGTGGGAACTCGCTGTCTCCGACAGCGACTCGATGGAGATACTGAGCGAGAGGATCGCCGAACTGAGCTGAGGAGATCGACTATGCCGACCCGATCCAGGGATCTGACCAGCGCAAACTGGCGCAAGAGCAGCCGAACGGGCGGGGGCAATGACGCCCAGTGTGTGGAGTTGGCGTGTCTGGTCGCCGGGGGTGCGGTTCGGGACAGCAAGGAGAACGGGACCGGTCCGGTGGTGGTCGTCGGCGCTGGCGCGTTCTGGTCGTTTCTGCGTCAGGCCAGGTCAGGCGGGTTGGACGGCTGAGCCGGGTGGCCTCGGCGGTGGCGGCAGCGGGGATCGCCTAGGGTCTTCGGGGTGTCTCCGGTGTCTCGCGGGCGTAAGCCCAAGAAGAACAAGAAGGCGAAGAACCGGCCTTCCCAGCCCCGTCGCCAGCCGCGTCCCGACTGGTTCGACCAGGCCACGGCGGCGGTGCTCGACGGCGCCGCCACCCTGACCTTGGCCGTGAGTCCGTCCGATCTTCAACAGCGCACCGCCGAACTCGTCGGCGAGCAGTTGCACTGGGCGCTGTACGACATCCGGATGGGGCTGCACTTCTCGCGCTGGTTCATCGAGTTGGTGGCCGCCACCGACCGCGCGCGCCTGACCGCCGAGGGGGACGAGCGGCTGCGACTGGACCTGCTGCGGCACGGCTTGGTCGCGATCGCCCCGTACACCCGCGAGGGCATCGTCGAGGCCATCGGCACACCGAGTCCCGCCGACGGCGACGGAGTTCCGTCGTGGGCGCACGACACGCGCGCCGTCCAGGCGACTGGGGATGTCGTGCGGTTGGTCGACACCTACGGCACGAGGTTCGGGGTGATCGCGACCTACCGGTATCCGGGCGAGGCGGACACGTCGGCATACCTGTTCGACGTCGTCTCCGACTCGACGCCCACGCTCGCCGGGGCAGGCGTCTACGACGACACAGCCCAGGCCGAGGCGGCATGGCGGGCCGCGGTGGGCGAGTCCGCCGACGCGGCCGTGTCCCGACCCGTCGAGAACGGCGACGAGCTGGCCTGCCTGGTCGACTTCGCCAGGGACCTCATGGGCGACGAGACACGCGAGGTGCTGAACGAGCACTTCCGGGTCGAGAACCGAATCCTCAAGTTGGCGCTCGCCTTGGAGGAACGCGGCATCGACCTGCCGGACGGGGAGTACTTCCGGGGTGACCACCTGTCGATGGCCGCCGAGTTCACCGACTGGCACGTCCAGCGGTTCGGCCTCGCCCCCGACCCCGACGACGTGGACGTGCTGGCCGACGAGTGGTCGCAGGGCATCATCGGCGAAACCGCGTACGGGGTCTCACCGGGTCGCGCCAGGGTGGCGAGCCTCCTGATCGGCGACATGTACGAGCCCGACCACGCCCGTGCCGCGATCGCCCTGCTCCCCCTGTGGTCGACCTGGCTGGCCGAACGCGCCGACCTACCCGCCCCACTGCGCGAGCAGGTCCTCGCCGCGGCCGAGAAGGCCGCGACGCACAAGCCGAGGCTCAGCGGGAGCGAAGCCTTTCTGTGAAGACCTCGTGGGCGCGGGTCATGTCGTTCTCCCGGTCGACCGGGGTGAACGGCAGGACGTAGTGCCCGAGGTTGGCCTCACGCGGGTCGCCCTCGTGGGCTTTGACGATGTCGGAGGGCACCTGGCGGCCGTTGGCGTCGAACCGCATGACCCGCTCGTACTTGCTGAGCACACCGAACTGAGTGCGATAGATCGTGCACAGCTCGCAGCGGTGATACCGAGCACGATCGCGGTGATCGCGTCGATCTCCCCGCACATGCGGCAACTTCCCCATTACTTCATGCTTTAGCTCCGTGAAACCGGCAGCCTTGATGAAGAAGTCGTGGACGATCGACGCCCAGAACCCAACCGCAAGTGCAAGATCGCGACTGTTCTCGACAGCAATAGTTCGCACCAGATCCACCCCAGGTCTTGTAACCCGCGATGTACTCCTCTGCTGCCATCGCTGGTAGACGAGGTGCCCAGGACGGAAAGTTTCCACCCATCCCCGGCGGGCTCACAGGCGCGGACCAGCCACTCCTCGTCGCGCACCATCGCACTCGCACTCGCACCCGCCGCGAAGCCCGCGCCCGTCATTCCCGCTCCCCACCCGCCCGCACGTCCCGATGACGATAGTCGTGCCGCACGGTCCGCCCCCATTCGGCGACGAGCGGGCGCGGGCTACTCGGCGCGACGGAAGCCGTACGCGCGTTCGACTTTGGCGATCCGCAGCTCGAAACCGTCGTACCACTCGGCGCGGCCGCGGGCGCGGGCGGCGGCGTGCTCGGCGTTGTCCCGCCAGGTGCGGATCGAGTCCTCGTCGCGGAAGTACGCGACCGTGATTCCGAGTCGGTCCTCCCCGCGCGCGCTCTCGTGACCCAGGTAGCCGGGTGACTCGGCGACCAGTTCCGCCATCCGCGCTGCGGTCTCGTAGTAGCCGTCGTGGTCGGGCCCCAACACCGACGTGAAGATCACGGCGTAGTACGGCGGCTCGGGCGTGTTGGCGATCTCCCCAGTGTCCATGTCCGACATTCAACCAGCACTGATCCCTCGATTGGGCAAAGAAACCGCACCCGGTGCGGCCCACGGAGATCATCAGCACTAGCCTGTGACGACATGGCGGGCGTGGAAGAGATCCGTACCGGGATCGCGGTGGCCACCGAAAAGGCACAGGCAGGTATCGCGGCGATTTCTCAGGCGTCGCTTCAACTCGATGAGGCGCGTTCGGCGCTGGCGACTGCCACTCAAGGCAGCGGTCAAGCCGACGTGGCGCAAGCGCACGGCCTGCTGGCCGAGGCGCTCCAGGTCCTCGCGGGCGCCCAAGCCGCGGTTCAAGCCAGCATCACCTCCGCCGAGGGCTACGCGGCACGGCTTTGACGATCTCGGAGCTGGCCGACGCGCTGCGTGGGATCTGCGACGCCCTGGACCGGACCGCGGCCTACACCGCCGCCGCCACCGGTCCGCTTGAGGAGGCCAAGGCGGTTCTCCTGGGCGCGCGCCGGGTGGAGGATGGCTGGTACCCGGCCGACCTCGACCTCGCGATCGCCGAAGTGGGCCGGGCGGGCGAACTGGTCGCCCGCGGCCGCCAGGCCGTGATCGACTACCTGACGAGGCTGTAGATGCTGGGCAAGGGCGAGCGCCGCAAACGGGCCGAGCAGGCACTGGCGGAACTGCAGTCTGTGTTGGGCTTGGCCAGGGGGGCCGCCGAGGGCAGGTTGCAGCGCGCCCAGGTCCGCCGCACCCAGCTCGACTTCGAGAAGTCGGTCTACGCGATGGGACTGGCCAAGGCGGCGCGCGACCAAGACCTCATGGCATCGGTGTCGGCCGACCCGGTGCGCCGCGCGGTGTGGCAGCGGATCACCGCCGAGCGGGACCGCAGCTACGCCGAGTGGGACCGGACCGGTCTGCCCCAGGTGCGCGACGTGGTCGCCCGGGCCGCGGTCGGACCGGCCGGGGCACCGGCCGCCGAATGGCTGGGCCACGTCGGACGCGACCCGGGGGCGACCGCGCCGCGGCTGTGGCGGATCGGCACGGCGCGCGTCGAGCACGCGCCGCCGGAGCACGAGTTCCCGCTGGCGGTGCCGCTGCTCGACGTCGGGCACCTGCGGATCAACTCCACCGGGTCGAGCCGGGCGGCGGTCGACTCCATTGTGGAGTCCCTGCTGATCCGGCTGCTGAGCACGTTCACCCCCGGCACGGTCCGGGTGCACCTGTGGGACATCGGGCATCTGACCGGGCCGCTGCCCACCCTGCACCCGCTGACCGCGGCCGGGCTGATGGTGGTGCACGACCCCACCCGGCTCGACGACCTGCTCGCGGGCCTGGCGGGCCACGTCCGCAAGGTGCACGCGGCGACGCTGCGGCTGGGCGCGGGCTCGCTGCGGGAGAGCAGTGTCACGGCGGACCGGCGGATCGAGCCGTGGCAGGTGGCGGTGCTCTTCGGCAATGGCGAGCGGCCCGCCGACGAGCAGTACCGCGAGCTGAACCGGATCGCCCGCACCGGCCCGGACGCCGGTGTCCACTTGATCCTGGTCGACGTCCCGGTGTCGGCGAACAGTCCGATGGAGACGGTCACGTTCGTCGACGCCGAGCACGCCACGAGCAGCATGACCGGACCGGAGGTGGTGGTGCGGGCCGATCCGGCGCCGCCACCGGCGATGGTGAGCCGGGCGGCGGCGGCGATCAGCGATGTCGTGGTGGCCAGGCGCGGGCGACCGCGCGCGTTCGGCGACCTGCTCCCGGAGGTTCATGGCGGCGAGTCCGCGCGGGACGAGCTGCGCACGCCGGTCGGGTTCCACGAGGGCGTGCCGGTGGAGGTCGTCCTCGGTGACGCGACCCCGCACGCGCTGGTGGCCGGGCCGAGCGGGTCGGGCAAGACGAACTTCCTCTACGCGATGCTGGGCGGGCTCGCCGCGCGGTATCCGCCGTCGGAGCTGGAGCTGTACCTGCTCGACTTCAAGGAAGGCGTGTCGTTCGCGGGCCTGACGCCGGGGCGCAAGGACCCGAGCTGGCTGCCGCAGGCGCGGCTGGTCGGGGTGAACGTCAACACCGACCGCGAGTTCGGCCTGGCGCTGCTGCGGTTCCTGGCCGAGGAGCTGGCGCGGCGGGCGGAGGCGGCCAAACGGCAGGAGGTCACCAAGCTCGCGGAGCTGCGGGAGGCCGACCCGGAGGGGCACTGGCCGCGGATCGTGGCGGTGATCGACGAGTTCCAGGCGCTGTTCAGCGGGCGCGACCAGATCACCCAGCAGGCGGCGACGCTGCTGGAGGACGTGGCGCGGCGGGGTCGGTCGCAGGGCATCCACCTGGTGCTGGCCAGCCAGGACATCGCCGGGATCGAGGCGTTCTGGGGCAAGCCCGCGGTGTACGACCAGTGCACGCTGCGCATCGCGATGCCCAAGGCGAAGCGGGTCCTGGCCGAGCACAACAACGCCTCGGTCACCCTGCCGCGCTGGCACGCGGTGATCAACCACGAGTCCGGCGTCGCGCACGGCAACGAGATCGCCCACATTCCCGACGCGTCGAGCCGGGGCACGTTCGACGCCCTGCAACGCGCGCTGTGGGAGCGGCTGTCGTCGGCGGAGCCGAGGCTGTTCGACGGCGCGCACCAGCCCGAGCTGGTCGCTTCGGCCGCGTACGCCCAGCCGAGCGGGTTGGTGCTGGGGCAGATCATCGATGTCGCCGACCGGGCGGCGAGCGTGCGGCTGGACCCGGTGCCCGGCCGCAATCTGGCCGTGCTGGGCACCGCCACGGCCGACGCTATGTCCATCATGGACACCGCGGCGCTGACGCTCGGCAGGCAGCACGAGCCGGGGAGCTGCGATTTCAGCTTCTGGTGCCCGGTCCCCGCGCTGGCCGAGCGGGTCGGCAAGCTCGCCGCCGTGCTCACCGCGGCGGGACATGAGGTCGATCTTCGCCTGGGCGAGGACATCGCGACCCTGACCGAGGAACAGGCCACCCGGCCGCGGTTCGTGTTCTTCTACGCCGTGGACGCCGCGCACCCCTGGCTGGAGGTCAAGGAGTCGCCGCTGGCCAAGAGCGGGCTGGACCGGCTCCGGTCGCTGCTCAAGAACGGCCCCGGCGCACGGATTCACACGATTGGCTGGTGGCGCGGGGTGGCCCGACTCAAGGACACCCTCGGTTTCGGCGGGACCGACGACGTGGGCGCGTGGGTGGCGCTGGACGTGCAGGGATCCGAGCTGAACACGCTGGCGGCCGGTCAGATCATCGACTGGTCGCCGCGGCCGCACCGGGCGATCTTCTTCGACAAGACCACCCACAGCAGGCCGGACGTGCTGATCCCCTTCGACACGACGACCGCACTGGACGCGCCATGAGCACCGACCCCGTCGTCGGCTACAAGGAACTCCTCGACGCCGCCCACCAGGCCGCCCGCAGGCACGCCGAGCACGAACGTGGCCGGGTGGTCGCCATCGTGGGCGAGATCGTCGACGCCGACAAGGAGATCACCGCGGCCACCGAGTCCGCGGCCAAGGTCACCGACGAGGTCACCGGCTGGTGGCGGCGGCAGGTGCTGGCGCCGACCGCGGACCTGTCATGGATCACCCCCGGCGCGCTGCCCGCGCCGGACCTCACCGCCGACCCGGCGCAGCTGGCCGACTACATGGCCCACATCGAGCCCGCGACCGAGGCGCTGACCGCGGCCCTGCGCCGTGCGTCATGGCCCCGCCGCCGGTAGCCCTGGCAGGTTCAGACCCACGACGGCAGGATCTGGTGATGCGGACCCGAATGATCGGCAGTGTGGAAGTCAGCGCGATCGGCCTCGGCGGCATGCCGCTGTCGGTGACGGGGCGGCCGGACCGGGAACGGGCCATCGCCACGGTGCGCGCCGCGGTCGACGCCGGGATCACGTTCATCGACAGCGCCGACGCCTACTCCCTGACCGAGTCGGACTTCGGGCACAACGAGGACCTGATCGCCGAGGCGCTGCGCGGGGTCGACGCGGAGGTCCTGGTCGCGACCAAGGGCGGCCACACCCGCGGCCCCGGCGACGAATGGCACCTCGACGGCCGTCCCGAGCACCTCCGCGCGGCCTGTGAGGCGTCGCTGCGCAGGCTAGGGGTTGACGCGATCGGGCTGTACCAGTTCCACCGGCCGGACCCGAAGGTCCCGATCGAGGACTCCGTCGGCGCGCTGGCCGACCTGCTCGACGCCGGGAAGATCCGGATGGCCGGGGTGTCCAACTTCAATCCGGCGCAGATCGCCACGGCCAACGAGATCCTCGGCGGCAGGCTCGCCGCCGTGCAGAACCAGTTCTCCCCGGTCTTCCGAAGCAGCGAACCCGAGCTGCGCCTGTGCGCCGACCTCGGCATCGCGTTCCTGCCATGGAGCCCCTTCGGCGGCATCCGCGACGCCTCCGCGCTGGGCAGCCGGTTCGCGGCGTTCGCCGAGGTCGCGGCCCGGCGCGGGGTCAGCCCGCAGCGGGTGTGCCTGGCGTGGATGCTGGCCAAGGCACCCGTGGTGATCCCCATCCCCGGCTCATCGCGCCCGGCGAGCATCCAGGACTCGGCCGCAGCAACGGAGTTGGCGCTGGAATCGGACGAAATGGCCGTACTGGACACTAGAAAGCCCTGAAACCGGCACGAGAAACCGCGACATTCCCGGTTCACTCACAGTTTCCCAGTTGATACATAGGCAGATGCTATGACTCCCTGGGATTACTCCGGCCTGCTGCGGCCCGGCAAGCTCAACCTTGACCGACGGTGGCCCCTCGCGAAGGGCGACCGGTCGGACCAACGGGGTGCCCGAGCCGTCAGGGGCGATCGGCCACCCCACCCGGCACATCGCGATGCGAGCGCGAGCCGCCGGGTACCAGGCGAGGGCCGGACGTACCTCACACGCCCGGCCCTCGCCACCTTTCGGGTCAAGTTTGTTGCCGGTTGGGGAACATTAGGGGCACATGGTCGTCGCGGCGGCCAGGTTGCCCTAGAGTGGATGGTGTCTCGCCGTGAGGGCGCCCTCACCTGCGCGGGATGCGTTCACGGGTCTATGCCCTCGCTGCGACCCGAGCGCCGGGTCTGGCCGTGTCATGCAGGGGCTCGGCCAGACCCCGTAAATTGTCATGGGTCTGGCGCACACTGGTCGCCATGGAGCAGATCCCGGAAGAGAACTACAGCCCGGTCTGGGCAGACGACACCCGCGCCCCTCTGGCCCTCGTCGGCACCGAACGCGACATTCTCACCGAACTGCTGGACTGGCACCGGTCAACGTTTCGCTTGAAGTGCGACGGCCTGACGCGGGAACAGTTGTCGGAGCGGGCGATTCCACCGTCGACCTTGACGCTGCACGGGTTGGTTCGGCATTTGGCGGGGACTGAGCAGTATTGGTTCGAGGAGCAGTTCGCCGGGCGGGAGACGGTGCCGCTGTACTACTCGGACGAGGATCCCGACCAGGACTTTGAGGACCTCGATGGGGATCCGGCCGAGGCATTCGAGGTGTGGGCCGCACAGTGCGAGATCTCACGAGCGATCGTCGCGGAAGCCCCGTCCCTGGAGGCCACCGGCAAACATCACCGAACCGGGGAACCGATCATGCTCCGAAAGATCTTGGCACACCTGATCGCCGAATACGCACGCCACAACGGCCACGCCGACCTACTACGAGAGCGCCTGGACGGCAAAACAGGGATGTAGGAAACCAAACAACAAAGCCGCATCAGACCGCCTGAGCGGCATCGGGTGAAGGTGGGCGATCACGCTTTGTCTGGGGGGACGACGGCCCCTAAGCTGCCTGGCGTGTGGGGTGCCTTATCCGCCACCGCTTTTTCCCCACAGGGGCCGTCGTAGGGGCCCCGGACAAAGCGTGATCGCCCAGTTTCACCCGATGGTGCGGACAGAACTACAGAGCGCGGGTGCGACTCACAGGGGGATATTCCCGTGCTTGCGGCGAGGCGCCTGCTTGCGCTTGGTTCGAAGCATCGCAAGGGCGCGGGCAATCGCCGACCGAGTCTTGGCCGGATCGATGACATCGTCAACCAAACCACGCTCAGCGGCGAAGTACGGATGAGTGAGCTGGTCCCCATACTCAGCCCGCATCTCGGCGCCTAGGCGTTCCGGATCTGCGGAGGCGGCCAGTTCTTTGCGGAAGAGGATGTCTACCGCGCCTGCCGCGCCCATGACGGCTATCTCGTTGGTTGGCCAGGCGAGTGACATGTCGGTGCCGATGGACCTGGAGTCCATGACGATGTAGGCGCCGCCGTAGGCCTTCCGCAGAATCACCTGCACTCGGGGCACCGACGCCTCACAGTAGGCGTACAGAAGTTTGGCGCCATGGCGGATCACGCCCGCGTACTCCTGCTCAGTCCCCGGTAAGAACCCCGGCACATCCACCAAAGTCACCAAAGGAATGGCGAAGGCATCACAGAAGCGGACGAAACGAGCGGCCTTCTGCGAAGCCGCCGCGTCCAGGACGCCCGCCAGCACCAACGGCTGATTGCCGACCACGCCCACAACCTCACCGTCGATCCGGCCAAGGGCGCACAGAACATTGGCCGCCCACTGCTCGTGGACCTCCAAATAATCGCCGTCGTCGACGATCTCCTCAAGGACCGCGCGCATGTCATAGGGCTTGTTCGGCTCAGCGGGAACCATGTCGGCCAAGCCGGGCCGATCGTCTTCAGTCGCCCCGCGCGCCGGGGCCGATGGAGGCATCTCCAGGTTGTTCGAGGGCAGCAGCGACAGCAGATACCGCACGTCCTCGAAACAGCTTTCCTCGTCGTCATGGACGAAGGCGGCCACACCTGAGCGGGTGCCGTGGACGTCAGCGCCGCCGAGTTCGGCGTGGGTGACACGTTCGCCGGTGACCGCCGCGACGACATCGGGGCCGGTCAGGAACATGTTCGACGTGTCCCGGACCATGAACACGAAGTCGGCCAGGGCCGGTGAGTAGGCCGCGCCACCGGCACACGGGCCGAGGACGACGCTGATCTGGGGGATGATCCCCGAGGCCTCGACCTGGCGGCGGAAGATGCCGCCGTAGCCGTCCATCGAGAGCACACCCTCCTGGATGCGCGCTCCCCCGCTGTCGTTGAGGGCGATGATCGGCGCCCCGGTGGCCAGGGCCAGGTCCATCACCTTGTGGATCTTGGCGGCGTGGGCGACGCCCAGTGAGCCGCCGTTGATGGTGAAGTCCTGGGCGTAGACGAACACGCGGCGGCCGTCGATGGTGCCGGAGCCGACGATGACGCCGTCGGTGTGCGGGCGGCTCTCGTCGATCTTGATGCCGCGGGCCTGGTGCCTGCGGAAGATCTCGATCTCGGTGAACGAGTCCGCGTCGAGCAGCAGCGCCAGCCGCTCGCGGGCGGTGCGCTTGCCCTGGGCCCGCATCCGCGCGATGGCCTCCGGCTTGCCCGCCAGGACCTGCCGGTGCAGCTCGTCGCGCTCCTGGCGCAGCAGCCGCATCGACCGGGGCGGCGGCGGCGCGGGCACCGCTTCGACCTTGCGCAGGTGCCTGCCGTGCCCGTGGTCCCCGACCCGAGGAGGCGGGGAGTCAGGCAACTCGAATCCGGGGGCGCTCATTCTGTTCCCCACCTGAGACTGACCAACTGACTCACCCTCGTCCCTCGGCGAGCGCCCCGACGCGCCCGCGCTCTTGACTTGGCCGCTGCCGGGTCACGGCGCTATGCGAACTGGCCGGGCTCGCGCCCCGTACCCGCGGGACCCCGGTAGGCCTGGGCGATCTCCAGCCACGCGGTGGCCTCCGGGCCGGTCGCGGTGACCGCGAGGTCGCTGTGGTGCCTGCGGCGGGTGACCAGCAGGCAGAAGTCGACGGCCGGGCCGGTGACCCGGTTCTCGGCGTCGGCGGGGCCGAACTCCCAGACCGCGCCGGACGGGCCGGTGATCTCGAAGCGGAACTCGACCTCGGGGGTGGGCAGTTCGCGGGCGAGGTAGCCGAAGTCCCAGGTGCGCACCGCGAAGGCCACCAGGTAGTGCAGGCGGTCGGTGAAGGTCCGCTCGACCCCGAGGGTGTCGGCGATGTCCTGGCCGTGGCCGAAGAGCTCCATCATCCCGGCGCAGGCCAGGATGGCGGGCGGCAGCGGGCGGACCAGCCACGGCACGACCTTGTCGGCGGGCACCGCGGCCAGCGCCTTGAACGCGGCGTCGCGTTCGGTGCGCCAGCGCGACAGCAGGACCTCGGGCGGGTCGTTGACGAAGGCCGACAACGCGTACTCGACGTTCGCGGCGAAGTCGGGGCTCAGCTTCGATGCCATGGCGCCGAAGGCGGCCGGGTCGGCCGCGGCCAGTCCGGCCATCCGGAAGGTGGCGGCCAGGTGGGCGACCTGGTGGGCCACGGTCCAGCCCGGCGCCGGGGTCGGCAGCGCCCACTGGGCGGCGTCGAGGTCCTTGACCAGGCGGTCGACGTCCTCGCCGTCCGCGGTCAATGCGGTGATCACGTCCTGCAGTCCGGACACGTGACTGTCCTTTCGCGAGCGAGGCGGGCGCAAACGCCTGCGGGCCAATGTATCCAGGATCACCCGGTGGCTAGGCAACGGGCGTCTCCCGATTTGCGGATGGGGTCGCGAGCCTGCGGGCCAATGGGTTCAGGATCACCCGGTGGCTAAGCAGCGGGCGTCTCCCGGTTTGCGGATGGGGTCGCGAGCCTGCCCGCCTGCCGGTCGGTGAGGTGACCGGCGGCGTGCAGCCAGCTGATCGTGTCGGCGACCGAGTCGGCCAGTGGCCGCGCCACCCGCGTCGAGACCTCGTCGTCGACCCTGGTCGCGCAGGCGCAGGTGTGGATCGCGCCGTACTGCACCGGCAGGTGCCACGGCCAGATCCGCTGCAGCAGGTCGCACATCCGGCCGACCGGCCCCAGCGCGCGGGCGGGCAGCCGCACCGCGGGCAGGGAGCGGCCGGTGACCAGCCGCACCGCCCGCAGGAATTCCTTTGTGGACACATAGGTGTTCGGGCAGAAGACCCGTGGCCCCGCGACCGATCCGCCGACGACCCGGTCGAGCGTCGCCGCGGTGTCGCGCACGTCGCCCATCGGGAAGCCGCCGGTCGGCCAGATCGGGGTCAGCCCGCGCAGCACGTCGCGCAGGCGGGTGGCCTGGTCGCCAAGGTGCGGGTCGTCGGGGCCGAGCAGCGCGGGCGGGTAGACGATGGTCACCGGCGACCCGGCCCGCTGGTGGTCCCGCGCGATCCGCTCCGCGGCCGACTTGGTGGCCAGGTAGGGCTCCCGCGAGGTGCCGACTGGGGAGTCCGGGCCGATCACCCGCACTCCCCTACCGAACAGAGCGGCCACAGTGGACACGTGGACGATCCGCCCGGCACCCGCCCGGCGCGCGGCGCCGAGGACGAGCTCGGTGCCGTGCTCGGTGGTCCGCCGCATCCTGGCGCGGTCGCGGCTGTCGAAGGAGTACACCGCCGCCGCGTGCAGGACGGCGTCCGCCCCGCGCACGGCGGTGGTGACACTGGCCTCGTCGAGGATGTCCCCGACGACGACGTCCACCCCGGTCAGGCCGAGACCGTGGGCCCGCAGGACGCGGGGCACCGCGGTCTCATCCCGTACCAGCAGCCGGACCTGGTGGCCCGACCGCAGCAGCGCCGCGACCGTGTGGGAGCCGACGAATCCCGTGCCCCCGGTGACGGCCACTCTCATGGTGATCTCCCGGTTCAGGCGGTCCTGGCGGCAGGCGGCGCCGCCTGCAGGAATCCGCCGCTGAAGAACATCAGGGCGTCGCGCCCGCCGCCGCGCTGGGCTTCGAGCACCTCCCCGACGAAGATCGAGTGGTCGCCGCCCTCGTAGTCGTTGGTCAGCGTGCACTCCAGCCAGGCCAGCGCGCCCATGAGCATCGGCGCGCCGGTCTGGCGGCCCGGGACCCAGTCGACAGCGTCGAACTGACTGGGTCCCGCGGGCCTTGTCTTGTCGGCGAAGTAGCGCGCGAGCGTGGTCTGCTCGGCGCCGAGGATCGACACCCCGTATCCGCCCGCGGCCAGGATCGCCTGGTGCATCCGGGCGGTCCGGGCCACGCAGCACAGCACCAGCGGCGGTTCCAGCGAGACCGAGGTGAACGAGTTGGCTGTCATCCCGTGGCCGAGCGGGCCGCCCGCGGTGATGACGGTGATCCCGGTGGCGAACTGCCCCATGACCTGGCGCAGTGTGGCCGGGGTCGAACTCGGCTGCGGCGCGGCGGTCAGATGCCGCACCGGCCCCGGATTGTTGACCATGTCGTCCCCTCCGCCTGCTAGGCCGCGTCCGCGAGCAGTGCCTTCGGCGAGATCCCCGGACCGGCGTAGGGCGCGAGCGCCTTGCGCAGCTCCAAGGGGACCCGCGAGGGCACCGTGTTGGTGTTCGGCCCACGCATACAGGCGATGCGCTGCGTTCCCCTGGCGATCAGGACCTCGCCTTCGAGCTTGACGTAGTCGAAGGTGAACTGGACCTGGGTCTGGGTCAGCTCGTCGAGGCGCATCCGGATGGAGAGCTCGTCGAACGCGGTGATCTCGGCGAAGAACTCGCACTCGGCCTTCAGCGTGAACAGCTTCAGGTCCTTCTGCACGTCCTCCAGCACCAGCGGGGCCTTCTGCTTGAGGAACATCTCGCGGCACCTGCCTTGCCAGCGCAGGTAGTTCACGTAGTACACGTTGCCGACGAGATTGGTCTCCTCGAACCCGACGGTGTGCCGGATCTCGTAGTAGTTCGCCATCAGAGTTCCTCTCCGGACAGAACCGCGAACACGACCGGGTCGGTCCGGTCGTTGACCGTGGTGACCCACGTCGCGATCTTGGCGTCGCCCGAGGACAACACCACCCAGCCGTCCTGGTGGACCTTGTCGAGGGTCAGTGCCTGGCTGGTGTACCCGGCCTTGCGCAGGGACTCCAGCGCGCTCCAGATCCGGGTCCCGGTCACCGAGGCCGCCTCGCCGGTCTCGGTGGTGACCAGGTCGCGCAGGGCGATCTGGTCCTGGCCGATGAGCCCGACCCAGTCCTGCTCGGAGCGCTCGGCGGCGGACTCGACGTCGCAGCCGAGGCGGTTGACCCCGACGATGGCGAAGGTCAGCCCCGCGGCGTGCGATGAGGACACCTGGCCGCCGTCGATCTCGGGCTTGCCGTCGGGCCGGTGCCGCACGTTCGCGGCCTTGCCCAGGGCCCGGCTGACCGCAAGTTCGGTCTGCGCGCGCCGGTCGGCGTCCTCGCCGTCGGGTTCGACGACGACGGCCCGCTTGCCGCCCAGGACCTTCTCGAGTGTGCGCTCGAGGTAGGCGCTGAGCATGGTCGGCACCCACGGTCCGGCCCCGTTGCGGCTGCGGACGCAGCGCAGGACCAGGCCTTCCCAGCGTTCCACCAGGTCGCCGTCCGGGGTGCGGACGTCGACGTCGTAGGTGTAGCTGTCGCCGTCCTGGAACCGCTCACGGGCGTCCATCACCACGTACTCGGTGTCCGCGGCGGCGCGCTGGGCCAGGTGCAGCTTCTCGATGCCCTGCGGGAGCAGGATGCCGTCGGGAACGCAGCACTGGATGGCGTGCATGACCGCGTCGCGGGTGCCGGGGTCGGCGAGCAGCCGCTCCTGCGGCAGGTAGGCGGCGAACCACGGGGCGGTGGAGCTGGTGCCCAGTTCGGCCACCGCGTGGCGCGCGGCGGCGGTGCGGTAGGCCTGCACCCGCTGGAACCGCTTGCCCTGGAACAGAACCGTGCCGTACAACTCGGTGGTCGGGTCGACCGCGACCGCGGGCAGGCCCGAGTCTGGCACCCTGGTGGCGGGCAGGTCCGGCCGGGGCAGTTTCAGCGTGGCACGGAAGTGGTCGGCGCTGAACCCGGTCTCCTCGCTGCGCAGCGCGACGTCCACCGTCTCGGCGTCGCGGACGAGCGCGGCGAGGCGGATCGTGGTGGAGCCGCCGGGTCGCACCGCGATCGGCCGGAGGAACTCGACGTTCTCCAGCAGCGGAGCGCCCTTCGGGCCGGTCAGCGCGGTGGCGACCTGGGTCATCGCCTCCATGCCGATCACCGCGGGGAACAGCAGGTCGCCGTCGAGGAGGTGGTCCTCCAGGTACGGGTCGCTGCCCGCGGACAGCTCGACCTCGCTGACGAGTTCGACGCCCGGGTAGTGGACGATCACCTGGTCGACGAACCGGCTCAGCGGAAGCTCGACCTCGTCCATCTCCACCGTGGGCAGCCCGGCCGCGCGGCCGCTGACCACGAGCACCGGACCGGCGTTCGGGTCGGCCAGCACCTCGCGCAGCACCGCGATGCCGTTCTCGGTGGAGATCGGGGTGATGCCGTCGCGCATCAGGGCCTCGACCACGCCGAGTTTCTCGCCCATGCCCGCCCCGGACCAGACCGACCATTCCAGCGCCAAGGCGCGGGCTCCGGGGTGGTCCTCGGCGAACTTGACCGTCAGCTCGGACATCCAGTCGTTGGCGGTGGAGTAGTGCGCCTCACCGCGCAGACCGGCCCGGCCGATGATGCTGCCGAAGGTGACCAGCAGCTTGATCTTGTCCTGGTCCACCGCGTCGAGGACCGCCCGCAGACCGGCGATCTTGGGCGCCAAGGTCTTGTGGAAGTCCTCTTCGGACAGACTCGACAGGGCGGCGGGCTCGTTGCGGCCCGCGCCGTGCAGGAACGCCGTGACCGGGCCGAGTTCGGCCTCGAAGACGGCGACCGCGGCGGCGATGTCCGACGTCGAGGTGACGTCGGCCCGCTCGTAGCGGAAGGTCACGCCCGCGGCCTCCATGCGGGCCAGGTTCTCCGACAGCTCCTCGTCCTTGGCCGGGTCGGCCCGGCCGAGCAGCGCGAGCTTGGCCCCGGAGTCCTGCGCCATGGCCAGCGCGCACTCCGCGGTGATGCCCTTGCCGCCACCGGTCACCAGCAGCACGTCGGTCGAGTCCAAAGGAGACGGTCCGACCGGCCCGGCGGGCGCGGTGAGCGCCCGCAGCACCGGGGAGGTCCGGGTGCCGTCGGTGCCGTAGCGCACCTCGCTGAAGCCGCTGGTGAACGCGACCTCCTCGACGACGCGGGTCACCGTGTCGGCGACCGAGTCGGCGTTGGAGGGCTCGGTGTCGGCAAGGCCGACCACTGTGGTGGTCACCCCCGGGTTCTCCAGGTGCAGCGTGCGGGCCAGGCCCGAGGCGCCGAGGCGCTGCTGCACCACGACGAACCGGGAACCCGGTTTGCCCGCCACGGCGGCTTGGCCCGCGGCCAGGAACAGGTCGATGTGCTCCTCGCCGTCGTTGGGCAGGCACAGCAGCACACCGTCGCCGATCGCGGCCTCGGAAAGCGCCTTGCGCAGCGGCTCGGCCAGCGGGTGACCCGCCGGGGCGAACCCCTGCCACGTGCCGGGCTCGCCGTCGCCGACCTCGACCGGCAGCCGGTAGGACTCGACGTAGTCGACCTGGAAGGGTCGGACCCACGCGGCGATTCCCGCGACGTCCTTGCCCGGGTCGACGCCGCCGCCCGCGGTGTCGGCAAGGTTGTCGATCAGCTGGGCCAGGTCGCCCAGGGTGACCGTGGCGAAGTTGGTCGTGGCCGACAGCGCCGGACGGCCCAGCTCCCGGCAGACCTCGTTGATGATCTGGCCCACCGAGATCGAGCTGAGGTGCAGGTCGTCGAGCGGGTGGGTCTCCGCGGTGACGCTCTCCTGCGGCAGCTCGACGCGCTCGGCGGCGAGCTTGCACAGCAGCTCCAAAGTGGACAGTTCGGACTGGCCTGCCGCCGAGGACGAGGGGGATGCGTCCTCGGCGGCCCCCGCGGTCTGCTGAACGGGGATCAGCAGGTGCGCGTCGATGGCGGGCGCGGCCTCACACGGGCTGGAGAGGAAGGTCATCTCCCCGTCCAGCGCCAGCGGGCGGACGAGCCGGTCGGTGAACAGCGCCGACGCGTCGACCGGGGCACCGAGCGCGAACGCGGCGGCGATCGCGGTGAACAGCGGGCTCAGCGAGGCGCTGTCGGTGTCCAGGGCGAGCGCAGGCTTGTCGGGGGCGATCTGGGCGAGCAGCCCGGTGAGCACCCGGCCGGGGCCGACCTCGATGAGCAGGTCGACGTCGCGGGCGGCGCGGGCGGCGGCCTCGGTGAACCGCACCGGCAGCAGCACCTGCTCCACGAGCAGGGTCCGCAGGTCGGTGTCGGGGTCGAGGACGTCGCCGGTGACCGTGGAGGCGACCTGGCGGGCCAGGCGCTCGAACGGGCGCTCGGCCAGCCGCGCGGTCATGGCGTCGGCCGCGGGCTTGACCAGCGGCGAGTGGAACGCGTGCGAGACGTTGATGCGGGTCGCGGTGACACCCTCGGCCGAGGCCTTGGCGCACACCTTCTCCACTTCCTCGGCCGCACCGGAGATGACGGTCTGACCGGGGCTGTTGAACCCGGCGATGACCACGTCGGAGCCCGCCATCAGGCGCAGCGCGCCCTCCGGCTCGACCGCGAGGCCCGCCATCGCGCCGCCGCCGTGGCTGGCCTGCGCCATGACCTGACCGCGGATCTTGGCCAGCTCCTGCACCTCGGACCCGCCCATCGCCCCGGCCCAAGCCAGGGCGGTGAGCTCGCCGAGGCTGTGGCCAACGGCGATATCGGCCTCGACGCCCACGGCGTGCAGCACGCGCAGACCGGCCAGCGAGCCGGTGACGATGCGCGGCTGGGCGACCTCGGTGGCGACCTGGTCGCCCGCCAGGGTCACGGCCTGGAATACCTGGTCGGCCACCGGGAACCGGCGGCGGATGGCGCCGACGGCGCCGCGGCCGGAGCCCTGGCCGGGGAACAGGAACGCCAGCTTCGGCGCCACCGTCCGGTTGTCCAGGAAGACGCCCTCGACCGGCGAGAACAGCGTGGTCTCCCCCGCGTCGAGCAGGGTGACCAGCTTCTCCAGCTTGCGGGCCGCCTCCTCGGCGTTGCTCGCCAGGACCGCCGCGCGCAGCGGACGGCCCGCCAGCTCACCGGCCAGGGTGCCCGCGAGGTCGCCGAGTTCGGCGAAGGAGAGCTTGGTGACCAGCGCGGCCACCCGCGACAGCTGGTCGCGCAGCTCGGCGGCGTCGGCGGCGTCGAAGAGGAACAGCTCGACGTCCTGACGGCTGGACACCAGGGTGCCGGTGCGCCGGGTCAGCTCGGTGCGCCGGGTGACGCCCGCTGCTTGCTCCAACGCGATGTGGGTGTTGATGCCGCCGAAGCCCATCGCCGAGACACCCGCGCGCAGCGGGACGTCGGTCGGGAACAGCTCGGCCGACTGCGGCACGTACATCGGCGCGTTCTCGGCCTCCAGCAGCGGGTGCGGGGCCTTCTGGCCCGTGCCCGGCGGGATGACCTGGTTGTGCAGCGCCAAGGTGGCCTTGATCAGACCGGCGATGCCCGCGGCGGCCTTGGCGTGGCCGATGTTGCCCTTGATGGTGCCAAGGGCGGCCGGGCGCGCGGTCGGGTCGGCGAGGCTGCGGGCGGTGGACAGCGCCTCGATCTCGGTGGCGTCGCCGACCGCGGTGCCGGTGCCGTGGCCCTCGAAGTAGGACACGGTCTCCACGCCGTAGCCCGCGCGGTTGTAGGCGCGGGACAACGCGAGGCGGTGTCCGGCCTCGGCGGGGCGGGTGATGCCGCCCTTGCCGTCGGAGGAGATGCCCCAGCCCGAGATGCAGGCGTAGATCTTGCCGCCGCGGGCCACGGCGTCCTCTTCGCGCATGAGCACGACGACGCCGGAGCCCTCGCCCGGCCAGAAGCCGTTGGAGTCCTTGTCGTAGACCTTCATCTCGCCGGTGGCCAGCGCACCGGTCTTCGCGAAGCCGATCACCTCGAACGGGTCGATCGACAGGTCGACACCGCCCGCGATGGCCACGTCCATGTCCCGGTCGACCAGCGCCTTGGCGGCGGTGGCGATGGACAGCAGCGAGGACGAGCAGGCGCCGTCGACGGTGTAGCCGCCGCCGCCGAGGTCGAAGTGGTTGCAGACCCGGCCCGCGATGGTGTTCGCCAGGCCACCGGCGAGGGTGTCCTCGTCGAACAGCGGGAACGGCGCCTTGTACTGCGCCTCCAACTCGGCGAGGAAGGCGGTGGTCTCGTCCTCCGACCAGCCCTTGCCCGCCAGGGTGTGCGCCACGGTGCGCCGCACGTAGGGCCAGCGCACCCGCATGATGTTGGCGCGGGAGAACTCACCGGTCAGGCTGTTGCCGAAGACGACGCCGGTGGCCGCCTTGGGCAGCCCCTCCCCTTCCGGGAAGCCCGCGTCGGCCAGGGCCTGGGTCGCCACGTCGAGGGCGAGCCAGTGGGTCAGGTCGGTCGACCGGAAGGTGCTTCCGGCGATCTTGTACTTGACCCGGTCGAACTCGAAGTCCTTGAGCACGGCCGCTTTGCTCGCGTAGAAGCGGTCCGGCGCCTTCGGGTCGGGCGACCAGTAGTCGGCGTGGTTCATCCGCTCGTCCGGAAGCCGCCGGAACGCGCGGCGGCCGGACAGCACGTTCTCCCAGAGCTCCGCCGGGGAACTCGCATCGGGATAACGAAGGCCGATGCCGACGATCGCGATCCGTTCACTGCTCATACCTTCACCGCCTCTGGACTGAAATGGACCATTGCCTGACCGCGCCCGATGGGTCACAATTTTGAATAAGTCGCGGTTCCAATGGTCATAATTTATGGCTTCGCGATGCCCAGTTTGCTGGCGGAAAGCAAACATTGTCGTCTCCGTCCGTGCGCGCACCCCGGACGCCCCCGGACACCCACCCCACAACCCCCCTATTTCGGACGCTTACTCCGAACGTGCCCTCTTGGCCGCGCCCGCCGATATTCGCCAGTCGCGTCAGTACCATCTGCAGATTCACGGAACCGCAATATCGGAGAATATCCCCGTCGCCTTTCCGAAAAGGACAGCAGATGAGCAGCAGCGACACCCGGCACGCCCGTGGCCCATCCGTCCCCGCAGCCACCGATCCGTCGGCGCTCGGCCCCTTCCCCAGCCGCAAGGGGCTGGTGATCGGCCTGAGCGCGCTCGTCGGATTCCTGCTCACCGTGGCGTGGTCGGCGAAGTTCGTCGACAGCACGATCGGCGACACCATCGCCAACGGCATGCTCGGCCACGACGCCAAGGCCACCGCGATCAGCGGCGTCGGCGCCGGGATCGCCTTCGCGTTCGTCACCGGCGTCGCGGGCACCTTCACCGCGTGCAACATCGCCGTGTTCGGTGCCATGGCGCCGGTTCTGGGCACCACCGACACCCGGATGGGCAGGCTCAAGGCCACCTTGAAGCCGTTGCTGTGGCTGTCGGTCGGCATGACAGCGGTCTCCGCGGGCTACGGCGTGCTCGTCGGCGTCGTCGGCACGAACATGCCCCAGTTCTCCACCGCCAAGAGCGTCGCGGGCCAGCTGTCGGCCCGCAGTGTTCAGTCGCTGGTGGTGTTCGGGCTGATCGGCCTGATCATGATCTACCTCGGCCTGGCCGCGGCCGGTGTCGTGCGCGACCCGTTCGCCAAGATCTCGCGGCGCTTCCCCAACGCGCGCATGGTGTTCCTCGGCGCGCTGATCGGCGCCTTCCTCATCGGCAGGCCCTTCGGCCTGTTCCGGGCGCTGTTCCGCGACGCCGCCGAGAGCGGCAACCCGCTCTACGGCGCCGCCGCGTTCACCCTGCAGTCGCTGGGCAACATCCTGATCATGGGCGTGCTGCTGGTGCTGATGGCCACCCTGCTGGGCGGGGCGGTGGGCCGCTGGTTCGCCGCCGACCCGCGCCGGGTCGCGGTCGTCACCGCGTCGGCATTGATCATCGCCGGGGTGTTCACATTCCTCTACTGGGACGTGCGCATGCTGGCGAACCGGGGCATCCTGCCCTGGTACCCGCTGGCGCCCTGGGTGTAGCGCGACCGCAATAACCGAGTAACAACGCCCCGCCGGGACACCGGCGGGGCGTTTCTCCATTATTTCCCACCTTGGCGCCGCAGGCAATACGGAAGATGCACCCCGATATCGGACACCAGACCATGGTCCAAGGAAAGCGGGGTGACATCTATGCCGATTCTCGGCACGCTACGAAGAGTTCTCCTCACGCCCAAACTCACCGAGGTCAGCTTCGCCGTCCGCGGCTTCCCCGGCGCGGACTCCCCCGCCGCCGAGGCGTTGGAGGCGATTCCGCAGGCGGTGATCAGCGGATTCGAATGGGGCATCGAGGCCAAGACCCTGTGGGAGGTCGAACGCAAGCTGGCCCTGGTGCGCCAGGAGCAGCGCGGGTTCGCCTACGAGGGCGCCGCGATGGCCGCCACCGTGCGCGACGCGATGGCCGGTGGTCGGGGGAAGAAGGCCAAGGAGCTGCTCGGCGGCCCCGGCGCCCCGCACATCTTCCTCACCTACATCGGCATCGGCTTCGCCATGGCGCGGCTGCCCCGGGTGCTGTGGAAGAAGGTCATCCCCGACATCAGCGAGTCGCCGTACCACCCGACCATGACCTGGCTCGCGGTGGACGGCTTCGGCTTCGACCGCGCCTACTTCCAGACCAAGCGGTGGGTCGACGAGCAGCGAGTGCCCAAGCCGTACCCGTGGGAGGGCTCGCCGGAGTACTTCCTGCGCGCATACGACCAAGGCGTGGGCCGGGCGCTGTGGTTCATCAACGGCGCGCGCCCCGAGGCCGTCGCCAAGGCGGTGAACGGGTTCGCCGAGCACCGCCGCGCCGACCTGTGGAGCGGGGTCGGCCTGGCCGCGACGTTCGCGGGCGGCGGCGACGAGGCTGGGCTGACCTGGCTGCGTCAGGCCAGCGGCGCCCACTGGTCCGAGCTGGCGCTGGGTGCGGTGTTCGCCGTCAAGGCCCGCACCTACGCCGGGTTCACCCCGCCGCATTCCGAGCTCGCCGCGCGCGCGATGGCGGGCCTGACGATCGACGAGGCGGTCGAGATCGCCGACAGCACCGCGGCCGACCCGTGGGGCTCGGGCATCGACCCCGCCTACGAGCGCTGGCGCGAGCGCATCCGCACCCGGCTCGTGCAGAGCGTTGTCAGCCAACCATCCGCAGAACGAGTCCACCCGTAAAGGGGGAGAGTCAGTTGGGCACAGCATGGCGCGCGCTACGGCGCCGGATCCTGACCCCGAGCACGTCGGAGACCTTGCTCGACGTCCGAGGGTTCCACAAGAAGAGCCCCGAGGCCCAGGAGAACCTGGAGACCGTCGGCCGCAGCTTCCTGGAGGGCTACGCGCACGCCGCGGAGGCCGCCACCGTCAGCGAGGCCGCGGCGCGGATGGACGAGATCCCGCCGTACTACCGCGGTTTCGCCTATGAGGGCGCGGGAATGGGGTTCGCGGTCCGCGACGGACTGCCGCTGGGTCCCACGAACCTCACCGACAAGTTCCTCGCCGGTGAGGGCGACAAGCACGTCTACATGGTCTACGTCGGCATCGGCTGGGCGATGGCCAGGCTGCCGCGCTTCCGCTGGCCCAAGGCGAAGAACCTGGACCCGCTGCTGAGCTGGCTGGTCCTCGACGGGTACGGCTTCCACCAGGCCTACTTCAAGACCAAGCGCTACATCGACGAGCAGTACGTCGACCCGCGCTTCCCGTGGCCCGGTGGCGATTACTCCAAGACCACCGAGGCGACCTCGTACGCCAACCGGGCTCTGGACCAGGGGATCGGCCGGGCGATGTGGTTCATCGGCGGCAGCGACGGCGAACTGGTCGCCAAGATGATCAACAAGTTCCCCGAGCACCGCCGCGAGGACCTCTTCGCGGGCACCGGGCTCGCGGCCACCTACGCCGGTGGCGCCGACGAGTCCGAGCTGCTGCGCTACCGCGACCTGGTGGGCCAGTACCAGCCGGTGGTGAGCCAGTCCTCGGCGTTCGCGTCGGAGGCCAGGGTCCGGGCCGGGCTGGTCATCCCGCACACCGAGATCGCGTCCCGAGTGTTCTGCGGACTGTCCCCTCAGGACGCAGCGCAAGTCACCCACGATGCCCGTCGCGGCCTGCCGGCCGACGGCGAGCTGCCCGCCTATGAGGTCTGGCGCCAGCGCGTCGCAGGCCAATTCGTTTCACTGGGAGGTGTGAGTCGATGACCGCCAAACCTGGATGGCTGCACAGGCAGCTTCCTGGGATCATCGCTTTGGTCTTGGTGGTGACCACGTTCATGGTGGCCCGCCTGCCGGAGACCTCGGCGGCCGAGAAGTCGGTGATGGCCAAGGACTTCAAGTTCAGCCCGATGTCCATCGCCATGCCGAGCGGCTTCAAGCAGCAAGAGGTCCGCAAGGTCAACCAGGACTACAAGCACATCGACGCGTGGATCTCGTCGGTCGGCGCGGCCATCGCGATGAACGACGTCGACGCCGACGGTCTGCCCAACGACCTGTGCATCACCGACCCGCGCATCGACCAGGTCGTGGTGACGCCGGTGCCGGACCGCAACGGCGACCGCTACCCGCCCTTCGCGCTGAACCCCGGCGTGCTGCCGATGAACGGCCAGATCGCCCCGATGGGCTGCCTGCCGGGCGACTTCAACGAGGACGGCCGGATCGACCTGCTGGTCTACTACTGGGGCCGCACGCCGATCATCTTCTACACCAAGCCGGGGGCCAAGAAGCTCGACCCCGACTGCTTCGTCGCGGTGGAGCTGGTGCCCACCTCCACCAGCGGCATCTACGAGGGCCCGCAGTGGAACAGCAACGCCGTCACCTATGAGGACTTCGACGGCAACGGCCACGCCGACATCCTGATCACCAACTACTTCAAGCACAGCCCGGTGCTCGACGACCGGGTCGCGGGCGGCGTCGAGATGAACGACTCGATGTCCGACGCGCGCAACGGCGGTGAGGACTACTTCTTCCTCAACCAGGGCAAGGGCAAGTTCACGATGGTGGACGACGCGCTGCCGGTGGAGGTCTCCAAGGGCTGGGAGCTGGGCGCGGCCTCGGCCGACATCGACGGCGACGGCCTGCCCGAGCTGCACCTGGCCAACGACTTCGGCCCCGACCACCTGCTGCACAACAAGTCCACGCCGGGCAAGCTGGCCTTCGAGGAGATCCGGGCCTACGGCTCGCCGGTGGTCCCCAAGTCCAAGCAGATCGGCAACGACTCGTTCAAGGGCATGGGTGAGGACTTCGCCGACCTCGACGGCGACGGTCTCTACGACCTGTTCGTCTCCAACATCACCACATCGTGGGGCATCGAGGAGAGCAACTTCCACTTCCTGACCAAGGCCAAGGACCAGACCGACCTGCGCAACAAGCTCAACGCGGGCGAGGCGCCGTTCGACGACGTCAGCGGCAAGGTCAACACCGCCTGGTCGGGCTGGGGCTGGGACGTCAAGGCCGGTGACTTCACCAACCAGGGCGTCAACCAGGTCGTGCAGGCCACCGGCTTCGTCAAGGGCTACGTCAACCGCTGGCCGCAGCTGCAGGAACTGGCCACCGCCAACGACCAGCTGCTCATCGACCCGGTCTTCTGGCCGAACGTGACCCTCGGCGACGACGTCGGCGGCGACCACACGATGAAGTTCTTCGTGCGCGGCGCGGACGGCCGCTACGCCGACCTGGCCCCCGAGTTGGGCCTGGCCATCCCGGTGCCCACCCGCGGTGTCGCCACGGGTGACGCCGACGGCGACGGCAGGCTCGACTTCGCCATGGCCCGGCAGTGGGACCAGCCGGTGTACTACCGCAACGAGGCGCCCAACGTGGGCAAGGCGATCACCCTGTGCCTGTTCCACGAGGACACCCCCGGCTCCCCGGTCGTGGGCGCGCAGGCCGTCGCCACCCTCCCCGACGGCCGCAAGGTCATCGGCCGGGTCGACGGCGGCGGCGGGCACTCCGGCAAGCGCAGCAACGACATCCACCTCGGCCTCGGCGACGTGTCCGGGCCGGTCCAGGTGCACCTGACCTGGCGGGACCGCGCGGGCCAGCGCCAGGAACAGGATCTGCAATTGACCCCGGGCATGCACGCGCTGTTGCTCGGCGCCCAGGCGAAGGAGAAGTGAGTCATGGCCGAGACCAAGGCCGCTCCCGCAGCGGTTCGGCATGATCCGAAGGTCACCATGGCGTTGCGCAACTTCGCCATGTCGATCACGGTGTTCAACATCCTCGGTTACCTGCTGCTCGGCTTCGAGCAGCCGTGGATCTGGCCGCTGGTGGCCCTGGCCACCGGCTACACCGTCGAGCTCGGCCTGGAGAAGCTCGGCGCCCGCGCCGAGGGCCGCGACCCGCGCTACGCGGGCGGCGGGTTCAAGGGCCTGATGGTGTTCCTGTTCCCCGCGCACATCACCAGCCTCGCGGTGAACATGCTGATCTACGTCAACGACCGGATCTGGGTGCTCATCTTCGGTGTCACCCTGGCCGTCGGCGCGAAGTGGATCCTGCGGGCTCCGGTGAAGGGCCGCATGCGGCATTTCATGAACCCGTCGAACTTCGGCATCGCGATGATCCTGCTGCTGTTCCCGTGGGGCTCGATCGCGCCGCCGTACCACTTCACCGAGCACACCTCGGGCTGGGTGGACTGGCTGATCCCCGGTCTGATCATCATCGGCGGCACGATGATCAACGGCAAGCTGACCGGCCGGATGTGGCTGATCGCGGGCTGGGTGGGCGTGTTCGCCGCCCAGTCGATCGTCCGCGGCTGGCTGTTCGACACGTCGATCCCGGCCGCGCTGGGCATGATGACCGGCGTCGCGTTCATCCTGTTCACCAACTACATGATCACCGACCCCGGCACGTCCCCGTCGAAGCCGTGGGCGCAGTTCGCCTTCGGCGGCGGTGTGGCGCTGGCCTACGGCGTGCTGATCGTGGCGCACGTGGCGTACAACATCTTCCTCGCCACCGCGTTGGTGTGCCTGATCCGGGGCTGCTTCCACTGGACGGTGCACTTCATCAACAAGTCCAAGGTGTCGGCGCCCCCGGTCACGCTGGTGCCCGCGGCGACCGTCACCACGGAACCGAAGGCGGCCTGACGATGACCCACCCGCGCCGGGTTCCCCCCGGTCCCCCACGCAGCCAGACGTTCAGCCTGCTCAAGCAGCTCAAGAGCGACCGCCTCACGCTGATGTCCACGGCGGCGGAGACCTACGGGGACGCGGTGCGGGTGGGCATCGGCCCGAAGACCCTGTATTACTTCAACCACCCCGACCACGCCAAGCACATCCTGGCCGACAACAGCGCCAACTACCACAAGGGCATCGGCTACGTCGAAGCCCGTCGCGCCCTCGGCGACGGCCTGCTGACCAGCGATGGTGCCCTGTGGCGCGAGCAGCGGCGCACGATCCAGCCGGTGTTCCAGGCCAGGCGGATCAGCGGCCAGGCCGACACGGTCATCGAGGAGGCGGCCAAGCTCGTCGCCCGCCTGCGCACCCGCGAGTCGGGTGGGCCGGTGGACGTGCTGCACGAGCTGACCGGCTTCACCCTCGGCGTGCTCGGTCGCACCCTGCTCGACGCCGACCTCGACGCGTTCGAGTCGATCGGCCACTCGTTCGAGGCCGTGCAGGACCAGGCCATGTTCGAGATGGAGACCATGGGCATGGTGCCGACGTGGTTGCCGCTGCGCAGGCAGCGGGAGTTCCGCGCGGCCAGTGCCGACCTGACCCGCATCGTCGAGGCGCTGGTGGCCGAGCGACGCGGCAACCCGCGCGACCCGGCCGACGACGTGATCTCCCGGCTGATCCTGTCCACCAAAGAGGAAGCCGACCCGAAGGTCGCGAGCCAGCGCATGCGCGACGAGCTGATCACGCTGCTGCTGGCCGGGCACGAGACGACGGCCAGCACGGTGGGCTGGGCTCTGTACCTTGTGGACAAACACCCTGAGGTCGCTCAGCGGCTGCACGAGGAGGCGGTGGCCGTGCTCGGCGACCGCACCCCGGTGCTGGAGGACCTCAAGCAGCTCACGTACACCAACATGGTCCTCGAAGAGGCCATGCGGCTGTTCCCGCCGGTCTGGATCCTCACCCGGCGCGCGGTCGAGGAGGACGAGGTCGGCGGCTACCACGTGCCCGCGGGGTCGGACGTCATGGTGTGCCCCTACACCCTGCACCGACACCCGGCGTTCTGGGACGAGCCGGAGAAGTTCGACCCGGAGCGGTTCGACCCGGAACGGCCCAACACGCGGCCGCGGTACGCGTACCTGCCATTCGGCGCGGGCCCGCGCTTCTGCGTCGGCAGCCACCTTGGGCTGATGGAGGCCGCGTTCGTGGTCTCCATGATCGCCAGGGAGATGCGGATGAAGCTGGTCCCGGACTACCCGGTGGTGCCGGAGCCGATGCTGTCGCTGCGGGTCAAGGGCGGGTTGCCGATGACGGTGCACTCGCTCTGAGGCATGCGGTTCTGGAGGGGCGTCGGCTTCGGCAGGCGCCCCTCCCCCGCGTCCGGGTCAGAACGTCGACTCGAGGACGAGAGCGCCGGACGGATCGGTGACCTCGAATCCGTTGGCGTTCGCCCGGAGCACCGAGCTGTTGAGATTGCACTTCATCTCTTTCGGCCCGGTGCCGATGAACTCGCCCGCGGGGATCTTGCGCCCATCGGCGTCGGTGACCATGACCCGATAGGGTTCGCCGGTCTCGAACCCGGTGGCGGTCAGCTTGATCTCGACACCCCAGGTGTGGGGAACAAGCTGCGCGCTCGCGCTGATCCTGGGGTCCGGTCCCCGCACGGCGACCGCCTCCAGCGGCACCTTCGCGTCCTGGGTCGGCGCGGGCGCGTCCGGATGCGCCCACCACCCGACTCCCGCGCCTAGAGCGACCGCGGCCACCGCCGCGGCGGCCGGTACCGCCCAGCGGGGCGCCCGGACCCGCTCGCCCCGTTCGGCGCGGATCCGGGCGAGCACCGCCTCCCCCAGGTCCGGGGGCGGCGACGGCGGCACCGGGCCAAGCTGGTCTACGTCGACTAGGCGCAGGCTCTCGGCGACCGGGGTGATCTCACGCAGTTCGGCCCGACACTCCTGACACCCGGCCAGGTGCGCTTCGACGGCCAGCCGCTCATGTTCGTCGAGCTGGTCGAGCGCGTAGGCGCCGAGCACCTCCTTGAGGGCGCGATGGGCGTTCTCATTCACAGCTCCACCCCCATCTCCTCCAAGGCCACGCGGAGTGATTTCAAACCGTAGAACAGCCTGCTGCGCAGCGTCCCGGTCGGCACGCCCTGCTCGGCGGCCACCTCGGCGTGCGACCGGCCGCGGAAGTAGGTCTCGATCAGCGCGCCGCGGTGCTCGGGGCTGATCCTGGTCAGCGCCTCCTCGATGAGCCATGCCGTCAGGTGGCGCTCGTCGAAACCCTCGGCGTCCTGGGCTGGTTCCTCGGGAATCAGGCCGAAAACGCGCGCGGGCCGGGCGGTGCTGCGCCGGACCTCGTCGACAACCACGTGCCGGGCGATGGCGAACAGCCACACCCGCAGGCTCGCCACGTCCGGGTCATAGCGGTCGGCCGCGCGCCACGCGCGCAGGAACACCTCCTGCACCACGTCTTGGGCGCCGCCCTCGTCGCGCAACGTGCGCAGGGCGAAGCGGTAGAGCTCCGGGCCATGGGCCCGATACGCGGCACGAAGTGCCTGGTCGGAGGTCAGATCAGCACCGTCCGACCGGCGCGCGGTCCGTCGCCCGCGGGTAAGCCCGCTCATCGACACTCCTTTTCGGGGTCGATGTGTGTTCGGAGCGGACCCGCCAACTGTTCAGTCGGGTGATGAATTCGTCCGGTTTCGATCCCGGATGAACACCGGGGCCCTCGGCGCCGAATGCACTGCGCAAGGTTTCCGGAAGTCGAGAACAGGGAGCACTCATGCGCAAAGCGACTACCGCCATCGTGGCCTGCGCCGCGGTCCTCGCCGCGGTACTGGGCACCGGCAGCGCGGCGGCCACCCCGAAGCACCACCCCCGCTCCGGTGGCGAACTGCTCGTGCTGAGCACCAATGGGTTCCTGACCAGGCATGACGCGGGGTTCCCGCTGCTGGTCAAGGGCAAGGCGCGGATCACCGGCGTGGCCGCTGGCGACCGCCTGATCGGCATCGACGTCCGGCCCGCCACGGGCGTGCTGTACTCGCTGTCGGCGGGCGGCCAGCTCTACACCGTCGACGCCCACACGGGACAGGCCACCGCGGTCGGCGCCCCGATCGCGCTCAACGGCACCGCGATCGGCATCGACTTCAACCCGACGGTCGACCGGATCCGGGTGGTGACCTCGTCCGGCCAGAACCTGCGGCTCGTGCCCGGCACCGGCGCGGTGGCCGCCACGGATACCCCCTTGGCCTACGCCCCGACCGACAAGGCCGCGGGCACGACCCCGGCCGTCGCCGCGGCGGGCTACACCAACAGCGTCGCGGGCGCGACGAGCACGCTGCTCTACGACCTCGACGCCGCCCGGGACACGCTGGTCACCCAGGGAACCGCGCCCGGCGTCACCCCGGCCGTGTCCCCTAACACCGGGCAGCTGTTCACCGTGGGCAGGCTCGGTCTGCGGATCACCGCGGTCAATGGTTTCGACATCAAGGGAGCCGCTCCGGCGGGCCCGTTCGACCCGAGTGACTACCGGGCCATCGCGGCCGTCCAACTCGGCGGGCCGCTGTCGGTGTTGGCCCGCGTCGACCTCGCCACCGGGCGGGCGCACGTCGTGGCGCCGCTGTTCAGCAGGGCGGTCGGCGTCGCCTTCATCGGCTGAGGCCGGGGGTTCGGCGGCGCGGCGGTCTCAGCCGCGTCGTCGGGCCAGCCTGCGCAGGGCGACCAGGAGGATGTCGCCCAGGACCGTGCCCGCCGGGGAGGTCTCGGCGTCGGCGGTCCGGTCGAGGCGGGCGATCGCCTCGGCGAGTTCGGCGTAGCTGTCGACGTGGTCGAGCAGCTCGCAGTGGCCCAGCCGCCGGAACGCGCACAGGACGCCGACCAGGGCGGACACGGCGGTGTCCGCGCCGCGCAGGTCCCAGCCGCGGGATTCGGCCATGGCGGAGATCCGGTCCAGCGCCCACGCGCGTTCCTCATCGGTCACGTCCAGTTTGCCGCGCCCGGCCTTGAGCAGGTCGTGGGCGGAGTCGGCGAGCACGTCGCGGATCGCGGCGATCGACAGGCCGCCGATGCCGGCCAGCGAGCGGATGAGCCGCAGCCTGCGCACGTGGCTCTCGTCGTAGTCGGCCTGGTTCGGGCCGGTGCGCTCCCCCGGCGGCAGCAAGCCCTCGCGCAGGTAGAACTTGACCGTCGCCACCGACAGGCCCGCCTCGGCACAGAGTTCGCGCATCCGCACAACAAGTCTCCCTCCAAATGCCGACTGTGGCGCCAAAACTGACGGGAGACACCTTCCTGACTGCGGATTTTCCTTATACAGCAAGAAAAGATTGGCATGGCGGGAGATGCGGCAATGACCCTCTCAGCAAGACGATAAACGTCTACCGCAGCCGAGGGAGGACACCGCCGTGCACTCGGGCACCTCAGACGAACAGGTCAAAACGATCACGTTGGAAGCGTTCGCGGACACGATCGTGCCTGGCGAGAAGCGCAGCCCCGACGACCGTGCCATCGCCGGTGTCTCGACCGGCGGCGGTGCCGTGCAGTCCGGCGCCCTGGAGATGCTGCACCACCCCGCGACCGGGATCACCGCCGGGCTGGAGTCGCTGGTCGGGATGCTCAACGGCCACGCCACGAACTATGCCGCCGACAAGGGGATCACCCTCGACGACACGGTTCCGCCGTTCGTGGCGCTGGAGTTCGACGACCGGGTCGCGCTCATCCGAATCCTGACCACCCCCGGTCACCCGGAGAAGTCGGGTTGGGTGCTGCTGGCCCTGTTCTGCAACATGGCCTTCGACAGCGCCGCGCACATCAGTACCCACGACGCGATCGCCGAAGGCCACCCCGGCCTGCTCACCATCGGGTTCGAGCTGCCGCAGAAGGACGGCCTGTGGCGGTTCAAGGACTACTCCTACGGCAGGCAGTTCGCCAAGCCGCACCCCGACACGACTGCCACTGGGAGCCCGGCGTGACCACCGAGACCACCGATGTCCTGATCGTCGGCAGCGGGTTCGGCGGCGCCATCGCCGCCTACCACCTGGCCACCGGCGGGGCGAAGGTCACCATCCTCGAACGCGGCCCGTGGCTGCAGGCCGAGGACTTCGACCACGACTACCTGCTCGGCAAGAGCTACACCCGGGCCTTCGACTTCGTCGCGGGCGACGGGATGAGCATCCTGAGCGGCAACTGCGTCGGCGGCGGCAGCGTGGTCTACTTCGCCGCCCTGCCCCGCGCGCCGCGGTTCGTCTTCGAGCGGCAGGGCAGCATCGGCCGCCGCATGTGGCCCGCCGCGATCAGCCGCGACACGCTCGACCCGTGGTACGACCGGGTGTCCTCGGCGATCCCGGTGCAGCAGCAGACCTGGGACGACATCAGCTACGCGGGCGGTCTGTGGGCCGCGGCGTGCGACAACGCGGGCCGCACGGCCAACCCGGTGCCGGTGGGCATCGACAACGGCAAGTGCACCAACTGCAACTGGATGATGGCGGGCTGCAAGTTCGACGCCAAGAAGTCGCTGCTGTTCAACTACCTGCCCGGCGCGGCGGCCGCGGGCGCGGAGATCCGCCCGCTGCACGAGGTCCAGCGGCTGGAGCGGCTCGACGACGGCGGCTACCGGGTGCACTACCTGCACGTCGACGACGAGGACTACCGGATCACCACCGGCGGCGGCGCCATCGAAGCCAAGATCGTCATCCTGGCGGCGGGCGCAGGCGCGACCCCGGTCATCCTGCAGCGGTCGGAGGCCGAACTCGGCCCGATGCCGCACGCGGTCGGCCGCTACTTCTCCGGCAACGGCGAGCGCCTCAACACCGCGATCATCAACGAGGACCGCGCCCGCGACGTGCTCGGCCTCGACCGCGGCGACGGCCGCGCCTACGCGGCCAACCAGATCGGCAAGGGCCCGGTGATCGCCAGCTGGGACCGGCTCGACGGGTCGCTGCCGGAGTACCGGCGCTACTCCCTTGAGCAGCTGTACTTCCCGCCCGGCCTCGGCACGATCCTGGCCCAGGCGCACGGTGAGGACGGCCCGACCTGGCTGGGTCCGGCGAAGAAGGAGATGCTGCGCCGCTGGCAGTCGTGGCTGACGATCTTCCAGATCGTCGAGGACGACAACGAGGGCGTCTTCGGCCCGCCGCCGCCCACCGGCAACGCCTACCGCATCTCCCAGCAGATGCTGGGCCGCGGACCGCTGAGCTACGACCCGACGCCCAACACGCTCGGGGCGTGGGCGGCCGCCGACGCCGACGTCCGCGACATCCTCGAACGCGACGGCATCGCCACGGTGCTGCCGTGGACCAACGACCTCGTCGGCGCGTACACCGTGCACCCGCTGTCGTCGTGCCGTATCGGCGACGACCCGGCGACCTCGGCGCTCGACGACCGCCATGAGCTGCGCGGACACCCTGGCATCTTCGTGACCGACGGTTCGGCGGTGCCCGCCGCGCTCACGGTCAACCCCGCGCTCACGATCTCCGCGCTGGCCGAGCGGGCGATGCCCGGCATCGTCGCCGCCGCGCGGGCGCGCGGGATCAAGGTCGGCTACGACGGGTCGCTGCCGGACCCGGCGACGACCAAGCCGTTGCTGCGGCCGGGGACCGTACCGCTGAGCGCCTGAGCGGGACGCCGTCCTCGGCTGTGCGCACCTTCGCCGGGACCCGCCGCGGGTCCTCCCAGAACGGGCGGAACGCCTCGTCGGTGCGCAGGACGGCCGCCCCGCCGCCCGCGACCCGCGGGCGGCCGGGGCGGGCTGAGACGACGGTGGTGGCGGGACATGAGTGTGCTCGAAGAGATGACCAAGCTGATGCTGGACATGCCGGGGCCGAAAGCAGGCACGCAGGAAGTGGCTGACTGGTATGCCCGAAAGGCAAGGTTGCTCGAACACATCGCGGCCGAGGGTGGACCGGACGCCGAACAGGTGCGTGAACTCGCCCTGTTGGCCTATAGGCGCTCCCAATCCTTGCATGGACGCGCCGCGTGACGCCAAGATCACCGCGGGTCGCCGTGCCGGGCGGACCGCACATCGCGACGAGAGGTGGGCGTGATGACGACGCAAGTGAGCGCGGGCAAGCAGGGTGGCCTGATCGCCGCGCTCAATGGGAAGTACCACAAGGCCGCCCTGATGGGTTTCCTGTTCATCGTGCTCGCCCACTGGGCCGAGCACATCGTCCAGGCCATTCAGATCTACGTCCTGGACTGGGCGCGGCCCAAGGCGGGCGGCGTACTCGGGCTCTGGTTCCCGTGGCTGGTCAGCTCCGAGTGGATGCACTACGGCTACGCGATCATCATGCTGACCGGTCTGGTCATCCTGCGCCACGGCTTCACCGGCCGGGCGCGCAAGTGGTGGGTCGCATCGATGTGGATCCAGGTCTGGCACCACTTCGAGCACCTGCTGCTGCTGATCCAGGCGCTGGCGGGCAGCAACCTGCTCGGCGAGGCCAAGCCGACCAGCATCGTCCAGCTCATCGCCCCGCGCGTTGAGCTGCACCTGTTCTACAACTTCGTCGTCTTCGTCCCGATGGTCGTGGCGATGATCCTGCACATGCGCCCTCGCCCCGAGGAGCGCGCCGAGATGAAGTGCTCGTGCGCCGGGCCGGTCCTCGTCGGCTAAGCGAGATGGTGGGCCGCCTTCCGCGGCGGCTCACCATCCCCGCCGCCACGGTCTTCTTCCTGGTCACGACGGCGGTTCCGGCTCAGGCCCAGCACGAGCACACGATCACCGTCCCGATCTCCCTAGGCCCGCTCACGCTGCGGATCGCGTTGCTCTACGCGGTCCCCGCCGTGGCGGGCTTCGCGCTGCTGCGCGGATTCCTCGGCGTGCCGAGCAGGCGCACGGCGGCGTTCGTGTGTGCCAGTGCGGCGGTGGCCGTGGTGTTGGAGCTGATGCTCTCGGGCAAGCTGGGCCTGCCCAACCAGGTCGCGTTCTTCGCTTTCCTCGCCGGGGTGTTCCCCGCCTTCCACGCGATCGCCCCGGTGTCGCGCCCGCTGACCCCATATGTGACCCGCGCCGCGCCGTTCGTGCTGGCGGCGGGCTCGATCGGGGCGGCCATCGCGTTCACCAGGGCCTGGACGGCCGCGGGTGAGCAGACCGCGTTGCTCCACAGTGGAGTGATCCTGGGCTTGGCCGGGCTGGCCTGGCTGCCCTTGCTGGGCAATCCCGCCCGAATGGTTCGTTTCATCGTGTTCCCGGCGGCCGGGGCGCTGGCCGTCGCGCTGCTCGCCGCGGCCGCCCAAGCGACCGTCGCGGCCGCCTTCTAGTCCACAGTGGACTTGACAAACAGAGCACGATGCAAGATCACCAAGCGGCGCCTGCCCCGTAGGTTTGACCTGGATACTCCTGCATGGGGAAGGAACGCGTCCATGAGCGAGCTTGCGAGCGAATCATCGTCACAGTGCCTTCGCGAGTGGAGCCACCGAACTTGTGAGGTGGCCGGATGAGCGAGCTTGCGAGCGAATCATCGTCACAGTGTCTTCGCGAGTGGAGCCACCGAACTTGTGAGGTGGCCGGATGAGCGAGCTTGCGAGCGAATCATCGTCACAGTGTCTTCGCGAGTGGAGCCACCGAACTTGTGAGGTGGCCGGATGAGTGGTCTGTTGATCCGTACAGCGCTGCGCACGGCGTTGAACCAGATCCAGTACGTCATCCCGGTCCGTCCGCGCCGCGCCCGCGACCTCGTCGCCGAGGTGTACGGCCAGGTCGAGCGCGAGTTCGGCATGCTCGCCCCGCCCATCGCCCTGCACTCCCCCGCCCCCGACGTGATGGCCGCGGTGTGGGCGATGCTGCGCGAGTCGCTGCTGGCCAGGGGCGCGATCGACCGGGCGACCAGGGAGATCGTCGCGGCCGGGGTGTCGGTCGGCAACGAGTGCCCCTACTGCGTCGAGGTGCACAGCGCCACTCTCGGCGGGCTGACCGACGGCCCCGAGGCCGCCGCCTTGGCCGTGTCCCGCCTCAACGAGATCGAGGACGACGACGTGCGCGCGCTGGCCGAGTGGTCACGCGACAGCGGCGCGGGCGGCCCGGTGCCCACACCGACCGCCGAGGTCATGGGCGTGGCCATCACCTTCCACTACCTCAACCGCGTGGTCAACGTCTTCCTCCCCGGCTCGCCGCTGCCGCCGAACGTGCCGGAGAGCGCGCGCGGCCGCGCGGGCAAGTTCCTCGGCCGGGTCATGAAGTCCTCGGCGAGCGCCGACCACGAACCGGGCCGCGCGCTCGACCTGCTGGCGCGCGCACCGATCGGCCCGGACCTGTGGTGGGCCGATGGCAACCCGACGATCGCCGACGCCTTCGCCCGCGCCTACGCCGTGATCGACGAGGCAGGCCGCCGCTCGGTCCCGCCGTCGGTCCGCGACCTGGTCGCCGCCGAACTCGCGGCGTGGGACGGCAAACCCAAGGGCATCAGCCGCGTCTGGGTCCGCGACGCCGTCTCGGTCCTGCCCGAGCCCGACCGCGCCGCGGGCGTGCTCGCCCTGCTCACCGCCATCGCGGCTTACCAGGTCGAACCGTCTGTCGTGGACGAAGCGGCGCTTTCCGACGCGGAACTGGTCGATCTGACTTCCTGGGCGAGTCTCGCCGCCGCCCGCCGAGTCGCCGAACTCGCCAAAACACCTGGCCACACCAGGTAATGTGGAACCCCTACCCCCATTAGCAGGTACCAGTTGACAATTACCGGCGTCCAGACGGGCGTAAATCAGACACGTGGAAGGTGGTACAAACAACATGGGTCGGGCGGGCGAAGGGTGCGTGAAGTGATCAGAGTGTTGATTGCTGAAGACATGCACATGGTCCGCGGCGCCCTGGTGGCCCTGCTGAACCTGGAACGCGACGTCGACGTCGTCGCCGAGGTCGCCTCCGGCGACGACATCCTGTCCACCGCGCGCAAGTCGCAAGCCGATGTGGCGGTCATCGACATCGACCTGCCCGGCAAGGACGGCCTCACCGCGGCCACCGAGCTGCACGAGCATCTTCCCGAGTGCCGCACCCTCATCCTGACGAGCCTGGGCAGACCGGGCACATTACGCCGCGCGTTGGCGGCCAAGGTCGGCGGCTTCATCCTCAAGGACGCCCCCGCCGACAAACTCGCCAACGCCATCCGCGGCGTCGCCGCAGGCAGACGAGTCGTCGACGGCGACCTCGCCCTGGCCGCCTGGGACGGCGCGGACTGCCCCCTCACCGGCCGCGAGATCGAGGTCCTGCAAATGGCAGCGGGCGGCGCCAACGCCGTCGACATCGCCGCCCGCCTGTACCTCTCCGCCGGAACAGTGCGGAACTACCTGACGACCATCGTCACCAAACTCAACGCCCGCAACCGCGTCGACGCCATCCGCATCGCCACCGAGTCAGGCTGGCTCTGACCCACTGCCCCACAGTCGTTTGCCACTGGCACAAACAGATGTCATGGCTGGGCGGGCACCCGCACCGTCAGCCGGAAGACTCCGTTCCCCTCGTCGCGCGCCACGAGTTCGCCGTCGACCGCGCGGACTCGATCTGACAGGTTGCGGATTCCGTTGCCGCCGCCCGGGGCGGCGCTGTCGGGGATCGCTCCGTCATTGACGATCTCCAACTCCACCAGTTCCCCCACCCTGCGCACGGAGATCTCGCAGCGGGCGCCTCGGCTGTGACGCAGGACGTTCGTGACGCCCTCGCGCAGTACGGTCGCCAGGACGGTGAGCACCGACGCGGGCAGTTCCCCGTAGCGCAGATCCATCCGCACGTCCACGTCGGCGGCCGCCAGTACCGCCTCAGCGGCCCGAGACTCCTCACTCAGCGACAGGTCCCGATAGCCCCCGGCCACCAGCCGGACGTCGGCCAACGCGAGCCGGGCGATCTCCTCGATCTCGGCGACCTCGGCCGCGGACCGCGCCGGGTCCGCCCGCATCGCCCGGTACGCCAGCTCCGCCTTCAAGGTGATGGCCGACAAACTCAACCCCAGCAGATCATGCAGGTCCCGCCCAAAGCGCAACCGCTCACGCGCCACCGCGGCCGCCGCCAGTTCGCGACGCGCCGTGCGCAGATCCGACACGGTTCGCGCCATCCAGGTCAGCCCGTAGGTGACGAGCGCGGTGATCACGACGCCCGGCAGCGCCGACCCGCCCTGGGTCCACGTCACGGTCGCGGCCACCGCGACGAGCGCGGGCACGGCCACCGGCGCGCGCAGGACCAGCAGGATCGTGCCGGCGAGCAGGCCCGGCACGCTGGCCCACGCGTGCGGGAACACCGCGAGCGGCAGATAGACGAGCACCGCCTGCCCGGCGACCACCAGGTAAGCCTGCGGCTCGGTCGGCCGCGCCCCCGGCTTGCTGACCAGGAACAGCTGCGTCGACACCAGCCCGGCCAGGCAGATCCCGCTGAACACCAGCACCTCGGGATCGTGGGTCTGGTAGAGCAGATGCAGCATCGCCGCGCAGAGGAAGCCGACGAAGACCACGTTCATCAGTCCCGTGGCCAGCCAGGTCGCGTAGCGCGGGATCGGCTCGTCTGCCCTGGGTGCGCGCTCCCTGGCCACCGGGATGGTCAGGTGCAGCCCGAACCGGCCGTCGGGGTCCGGTCCCGCCACCAGCCGCCCACCCAGGGCGGCGACCTGATCGGTCACCACCGCGAGCCCGTCGGGTGCCACGAACTCGGGATGGCAGCGGCCGGACACGCCGTCGTCGACGATGTCGAGGGTCACCGTCTGACCGGCCTGGCGCAGCGTGATGTCACAGCGGGCGACATCAGTGTGGTGCAGCACGTTGGCCACCCCGACGCGCAGGACCGCTGCCAGAACCGACCGCAGCCGGGGTGGCAGTTCGCCGTGGTTGAGTTCCATCCGCACGTCGACGTTCGACGCCGCGAGCAGCGATTCGACCGAGCGGGTCTCCTCGCGCAGCGACACCTCGCGGTAGCCGCTGGAGATCAGCCGCACGTCGGCCAGCGCGTGCCGGGCCACGGTCAGGATCTCCCCCAGCTCGGCCCGCGCCCGGTCCGGGTCGGCGGCCATGACCGCCCGCGCCACTGTCCCCTTAGGACCAATCGCGGCGAGGCTGAGACCGAGCAGGTCGTGCAGGTCGCGGGCGAAGCGGCTGCGCTCCTCGGCCACCGCGAACCGGCCCAGCTCCGTGCGGGCCTCGTGCAGGTCGGTGATCAGGCCGGCGAGCCTGGTCAGGCCGAAGACGTGCAACGCAGCGCCGACGCTGCCGACGACGATGTAGGCGACGTCGAGCGTCGAGTGGGTGAGCGACTCCTGGTTGGCCGCGATGACGGCGATGATCACGGTGAACACCGCGCCCGCCGCCGCGGACGGCAGGACCAGCAGCACGGTTCCGGCCAACAGGCTGGGCAGCGCCGCCCACGCCTGGCCGAACTCCTGCTGCGGCAAGAAGACGAGCACGGCCTGCGCGATCAGCAGCAGATGGCTCAGCGACGAGCTCAGTGCCACACCGGGGCGCGAGAAGTAGCCCACCTGCAACGCCAGCAGGACCAGCAGCACCCCGCCCGCGGCGACTGTCGGCCAGTGCCCCACCGTCGAGTCGACCACCTGCAAGAACGCGACCAGACACAGACCGAAGAACACGGTGGCGACGATCGCGCGCGCCAGCGAGGGCGCGAGCAGCGGACCGGAGTCCGCCCGAAACTCCCCCCAGGAACGCACGCTAGTGGCCCAAAGCGAGGGTTCGGCGCCAGAGCCGCCATGCGGGCGCCGAACTTCCGGTTCGCCGCACTAGGCGGGCACCAGCGCGCGCAGGCGGAAACTGCCATCGGAGTCAAGCCCCGCGGTCAGCTTCCCGCCGACCATGGCGACCCGGTCGGACAGGTTGCGGATGCCGTTGCCGCTGCCCGCGCCGGTCTCCGCCTCGCCCACCCCGTCGTTGACGATCTCCAGCACGACCATGTTCTCGTGCTGGCGCACACTGATCTCGCAGCGCGCGCCCTTGCTGTGCCGCAACACGTTGGTGACCCCCTCCCGCAGCACCGTCGCGAGCACGGTGCGGACCTCCACCGGTAATTCACCGTAATGCAGGTCCATCCGCACGTCGACGTCCGCGGCGGCGAGCACCGACTCCGCCGAGCGCGACTCCTCGTTGAGCGACAGGTCCCGGTAGCCGCTGGCAACCAAACGGACGTCGGCCAGCGCCAGCCGCGAGATCCCGACGATCTCCATCAGCTCCGTGCGGGCGCGCGCCGGGTCGACCTTCATCAGCCGCTGGGTCAGCTCGGTCTTCAGGGTGATCGCCGACAAGCTCAGGCCCAGCAGATCATGCAGGTCGCGGGCGAAGCGCATCCGTTCCTCCGCCACGGCCGCCTCCGCCAACTCCCGGCGGGCCGCGCGAAGTTCCGACACCGCCCGGGCCATCCAGGTGAGCCCATAGGTGACGAAACCGGTGATGACCGTCGCGCCCACGTTGAAGACGATGCCGACCAACTCACCCTCGAACCCCTGCTGGGCGATCGGCACGCTCACCACGACCGCGACGAACCCGACCCAGCCCAGCGCGGGCCGCAGCAGGAACAGCATGGTCCCCGCGAGCAGCCCCGGCGCGCTCACCCAGGCATGTGGGAACAGGGCATACGGCAGATAGACGAGCACCGCCTGGACCGCGATCACCGCGTACTTCTTCACTGTGGTGAACCGCGCGCCGGGCTTGCTGACATAGAACAGCTGCAGCGCCACCAGTCCGGCCACACACACCGCGCTGACGGTGAGCACTTCGGGCGCGCGGGTGATGAGAGCCAAGTGCAGCATCGCCGCGATGAAGAAGAGCGCGAACACGGTGTTCATCAGGCCGGTGGCCAGCAGCGTGGCCATCCGGGGAACTTGCTCGATCTCGTCGGACTCCACCTTCAGGTCGACGTCGTCCGTGGTCACCGGGATGACCAGGTGCAGACCGAACCGGCCGTCAGGGTCAGGCCCCACCGTCAGCTCACCGCCGAGCGCGCTGACCCGCTCGGTGAGGACGTCGAAGCCTTCGCCCTCCCCAGGAGCGATCTCGCAGCGGCCGGACACGCCGTCGCTGAGGATGTCGAGGGTCACGGTACGCCCGGCTTGGCGCATGGCGATCTCGCACCGCGCGACGCTGGTGTGGTCAAGAACGTTGGCCACGCCTGCTCGCAGGACAGCGACCACCACAGACCGGATGTTCGCGGGCAACTCGCTGTGGTTGAGCTCCATCCGCACATCCACGTTCGACGCGGCGAGCAGCGACTCGACCGCGCGGGACTCATCGTGCAGCGACATCTCGCGGTATCCGCTGGCGATCAGGCGCACATCGGCCAGCGCGTGTCGAGACACCCTGATGATCTCGGCCAACTCCGCGCGCGCCCGGTCTGGGTCCGTGTCGAGCATGCGGCGGGCCTGCGCGCTCTTCGGGCCGATCGTCGCCAGGCTCAACCCGAGCAGGTCATGCAGGTCGCGGGCGAACCGAGTGCGTTCCTTGGCCACCGCGGCCCGACCCAGTTCAGACCGTGCCTCGTGCAGACTGGTGATCAGACCCGCGAGCCGCGTCAACCCGAAGACCTCGAGCGTGGCTCCAAGGCTGCCGAGGGTGGTGTAGACGGCGTCGAGCAGGGACCCGGTCAGCAGATACTCGGTGCGGCAGATGATGAACAGAATGGACACGGCGGCGGCCACCCCGAGCGCGGGCGGCAGCACCAGCAGTACCGTGCCTGCCAACAACGCGGGCATCGACACCCAGGACTCGCCGAACTGCTCCATCGGGATGAAGGCCAGATACACCTGAACAGCCACGACCGCGTACGTCAGCGGCAAGCGAAGCGGGGCGCCTGGTCGGGAGAAGTAGACCACCTGCAGCATCAGCAAGATCAGCAAATAGACCGCGGCCTGCAACGACGGCCAGAGAGCCTTCTGGGTGACGACCACCGACAGGAACGCGAACAGGCAGATTCCGAAGAACACGGTGGCGACGATCACTCGAGCGAGAACCGGAGCCAACTGGGGCACGCGCGCGGAGTCGTCGCCACCGTCCAGGAAATCGCTCCTCGGCAGGTCGGCGCCGGGAGTGTCACCTGGACGCCTGGCTAACTTGCCGCGACCGGAGACCGACTGCATGTTTCCCCCTCGCTGAGTTGGAGTCATCCAACCCCCGTCCGATCTGACCATCGGTAGCGGCGCCGCTACTGCCGGATTATAGGGGTGCCGCCGTCGGCACCCCGGGATTCGCTCCGGTGGCCGAAGACGAACTCCCCCACCCCGATCTCCGCGGGCCAGTCCAGACGCAACGCCGCGTCCACGACGTCCCCCGGATCGATCGCGGGCACGCAGGCCGCTAGGCCCATCGCGGTGGCCGCGAGGCACAAGGTCTGCTGCAGTGCGCCGACATGGGTGAGCGTGAGCGAGTACGCGATGCCCCCGTACATCCACGACGACCGCGCCGCTCGCGCCGTCACCGTGATCATCGCCGGCGGCCACCGCGATGTTCCACTCCCGATCATGGCGTAGTCGAGTACCTCGTCGAGCTCGCCGTCAGCGTCGTTGACCATGGTCAGCTCGTGTGCCTGCGGGTCGAAGTGATAAATCGCCCTTGGCAGGTCCGCGCAGCGGTGCAGCAGGAGGTAGATCTCCAGCTCGTAGAGCCCGTTGACGCTCAGATAGGGCCGGTCCGACACCTCGTAGGTCACCGACCCGCCCGCCGACGCGCGTGACACCGATCGGATCCGGGCGGCCCGGAACAGCAGTTCGCCGACCTGTTTGGCCGTCACTGGCCGGTCGGACAGCTCCTGACACAGCCGGGTGTTCTCGATGACCTCGGTGAGCGACGGGTCGCTGGTGTCCAGCTCGGCCAGGTCGGGCTGGTGCAGCCGAAACCGGCGGCCCCCTTCCAGGCGCTTGACCAGCGCGGGCGGCGGGACCGCCTGCGCGGTCGGGAACACCATGCCCGACAGCCCGCCGTAGCGGCCGAGCCTGGTGCGGGCGTGGAACAGCAGGTCGTGGTGGGACCAGCTGACCAGGCTCGGGTCGGTGTCCTCGACGAACCTCGGCACCCGGGCCGCGGCGCCGTCGGCCCACTCGCCGAGCAGCACGATCCTGGTCGCCGCCAGGAACGAGACCACGTCGCCGACCAGGGAATGCTCGAAGTCCAGCGCCGCGGCGAGGTCGCTGACCGACGTGGCCGCGTTGAGCCCGACGACCACCCGCGAGGCGATCCGCCGGTGCAGCACCACCCGGTAGTCGGCCAGCGGCGATTCGAGCACCAGGTCCCCGTCGTTGGTGCGGATCGCGGCGAACCGCGACAGCCGCACCGGGCGGGCCGGGTCGACCTCGGCGAAGACGAACCGCGCGGTGCGCGCCACGGGGACCGCCGACAGCATCGGCCCTTCCCCACTGCGGGTGCCAAGCGAGTGCACCACTGAGCCCGCCAGCCGGTAGAGCACGTCGCGCAGCCGGGCGATGTCCTCCGGGGAGCCGCCGCGCGGGCCGAGCACGTTGTCCAGCGACACCGGGCCCAGGCTCATCCGCCGCAGCGACTCCCACACCATCTCGTCCGCGCCCTCGATCTTGGTCTCACCCCAGCGGGTCACCACGACCAGTCGATCGTCTTGCGGGTCGCCTTCGACGAGAACGTCTTCTCGCAGCGACCACAGCCGGATCCGAGGTTCGGACCGGCCGCCGGGCTCGATGGGCACGTGGCACTCCTTGAACGGATGAAACGTCGAACACTCAAAGGAACATGGGCAGGGGGTTGAGGTCCTCGAACCGGGTAGGCGCGGGCAGCCGACCCATCCGGACCGGCACGTCGTAGAGCCGCCCAGGAGCGAACCGGGACCAGAAGTGCCGCAGGCCGGGAACGATCACCTTGACCACGGGCAGGCCCACGTCAGGCCGGGTCTGGTCCAGGACGAGCACCGACATCCCGCGCGCCTCGATCCGGCCGGTCAGCGCGGTGATGTCATCGAGCAAATCGGTCGACAAGGTGTAGTGGTGGTCCTGCGGCACGGTCGGCCGCACCGACACGTTGGGCCGCAGGTAAGGCTGGTTCGCCACGGTCGCGGTCCGCCACCAGTGCACCGCGTCCGGGTCGTCGCACTGGTGTTTCCCGTCGCCGCGGGTCTCGATCACCGCGGGCATCATCTGGTTCAGCTCGGTCAGCGCCCGGCGCAGCGCGATGCGTGGGTCGAGGTGGGCGCCGAAGCCGAACATGATGTCCTCCTCGGCCTGGTCGACCCGCCGCGACAGCGCGACCATCGTGGGCACGCCCAGGTCCGAGGTCAGGTCCAGGGCCCACACCTCGCGGCCGATCTTGGCGTGCACGCGGCGCAGCTCGGCGACCCAGCGGTCGTCGAACGCGGCCAGGTCCACGCCGGGCTGGCGGGTGCGGTTGTGCCACCAGATCGCCACCGCGTCGCGCTCTATCAGCTCCAGTAGACCCTGCAGGGTCGCGTCCTCCAGGCTGCTGCCCGCGGCGTTGCCGTTGGAGTCGGCCATGATCGGGCCGCTGTCGGGGGCGCCGAAGTAGAGCAGGCTGGTGGGCAGCAGGCGGTGGCGCCGCTCGGTCAGCGACCACACCGGCGTCCAGTCGATCACGGCGTCGGGGTCGAACGGCGGGGGGACGTACTGGAACGCCCCGTGCCCGGCGTTCCAGGCGTGCCGATCGCGGAACTGGCGCTCGTCATAGAGCTGGCAGGCGTTGGGATGGATGGCGAGCTCGCCGAGCGACCGCAGGCTGCCGCGTACCCGCTCCTCGTCGCCGTGGAAGGAGCCGGAGTACCGCTCGACCGCCTCGCACAGGGCACTGACCTCGGCGGCCACCTCGGTGATCCCCTTGCCGCCGTTGGTCATCCGCAGGGTGGCGCGCAGTGTGTCGACGTGGCGGGCGCGGGTGGCGACGTTGGCCCCGGAGCGGAACGAGTTGAAGAAGGCTGGGCCGCGGCGGTCGCGCTTGATCTCCTTGACGATGCCGGTGACCGGGCTGATCAGGTGGCAGTAGCGGTCGCGCATCTGTTCCGGGGTCAGGCTGCGGTGGCCGCCGCCGCCGTCGGAGACCTTGCCGCGCGAGGACAGCTCGATCGGCCTGTTCGACCGGTCACGGATCAGTGCCGGGTCGCCGCAAGCCGGGCACTGTGGGTAGACGGGGACGTCGTGGTGGGTTCCGCGCAGATCGAGGGTGTCGAGTGTCCACACGGTGCGCTGGCCCGGGTACCGCAGCCCCGAGACCCATTTGAGCGCCTCGGCGGCGACCAGGTGCATGGCCAGCGCCGCGGTGGCGGGGGTGGACGCGGCGGGGCTGATCGCGGGGCCCTTGCGGCCCAGCGCGTCCTGCACGCACAGCTCGGCGTTGCGGTGCTTGCGCAGCCGGTCGGCCAGGCAGTGCCAGCAGCCCGCCGCGGCCGGCTCGAACACCGGCCCCAGCCACGTCTTGGTGCCGCCGGGCTTGGCCAGCAGCCATGGCACCCCGGACTGACGGTGCTCGGCGTCGATGCGGGCCAAGATCGGGTTCAGATAGTCGTCGCACACGACGACGGTCAGCGCGCAGGTGTCGGGTTCGTCAGCCACACACAGGCCCGCGCCATTGAGCGCGGACACAGCGGCGGCGATGTCGAGGTTGCCGACGACGCGCAGCCGCACGGTGTCGCGCGCGGTGGCGGACACGGCGGCCGCGGCGTCGAGGCCCGCGGCGTCCCAGTAGGCGAGCGTGCGGGTGTCGGCAGGTTCCTGCTCACGGCGCACGGTGAGCAGGCCTGCCTGTGACAGGCGGGCCAGGACGCTGCCCGCCTCTTGCGGCGTGACATCGGCGGGCAGGCCGCCGAGCACGTCCGCGAGGTTCCTGGTTCCGTCCATAAGGGACGCGACCGAGGCGACTGTCGATCCTTTGAGGACGGTGACTCCGTCCTCCGAGAACAGGTAGACGCCGTGACCCTCGGCGACTTCGGCACGAAGATGCCGCTTGAAGGAGACCAGCGGCTCACTCGTGCCATCGCCAGTCATCAGACGAGAGCCTCGGCAAGGGACCGCGAGGTGAGGCACATCGTCGAGCCCATGGTCATCGAGGTGCGGTCGTCGTCCACCCACTGCTCGAACCTGTCGATCTGCACGGAACGGTCGGTCGGACGGGCGTCGACGCCGAGGGTGGCTAAGAGGGTGATCACGTTCTGCGTGTCGAGCGTGGTCATCTGAACTCCCGTGGAGTGCGTATTTGAAGTCGGGAGGCCAATTTTGAAGTCGACAACGCCGCGCGGCCAGTGTCACTGTCACCGGCCATACGTGTCTTTTTCATACCCCGGGTGGACCTGTTTTCACCAAGTCCGTCGTGGGCCCGTCACTGTCGAACGACGGCACATTCTGCGAGTGTTCTGGGCGTGCTGGCCTCATCGCCGGGAGAAGGTATTTCTCAGCTGAAAGGAGGAAGACGCCGATGCGGGGACACGCTATCGGATCCACGCCGTCAGACCAAATCGGACCGTCGTGGTCGAACACCCAGTACGGCCATCACCACAGGTCACAGCGTCTTCCACGGCCGAAATCCGCTTCGCCCGAACAAACACGGGCAATCTCGGACATGAACTTCCGAATCGACGGTTTCGACGTCGCCGGTATACCGCCGATCCGCCGGGCCGAAAGCCAGTCAGCGCCGCGCGGCCCATCACCGGCCCACCTGCAGGGGAGACGAGATGCCTTCATTCGCCCAACGGATTGACGTCGCCAATGAATTGAGCAAGGAACTGATCGCGGCGGACTTCGGGCCGTATTATGCCACGCCGTGCGGCGTTCTCTCGCCATTGCACAGAACACTGGACGAACGTGCGGGCGTGCTGACCGTGGCACGCGAGGACAACGCGGTGGGCATCGCCGTCGGCGCCTCGCTGACCGGCCGCCACCCGGTGGTGCTCATGGAGAACGCCGGGCTGGGCATGTCGCTGAGCGCCATCGCCTCGCTGGTGGTGCCCTATCGCATCCCGATGCTCTTCGTGGTCAACGTGCGGGTCGTGGCAGGCGAGCACCTCGGCGAGAGCGCGATCCTGCGCAGGCTGACCGTCCCGCTGCTGGTCGGCCTTGGCATGGAGACATTCGAACTGGACCTCGAAGGGGCCTTCGACGAGCAGGTCAACCTGATGGTCGAGGCAGTGCAGGACCAGCGGCGCCCGGCGGCGCTGCTCATCGCGGACAGGGTGGGGGACGAGAAGTGAACAAGACGGCAGCCATCCAAGCGATCATCTCGGCGACGTCGACCGCGCAGCCGGTGGTGTTCACCACCGACGCGACGTGTCGCATCGCGCAAGTCGTCGAGGACCGGCCGAACCACTTCTACCTCACCGCGTCGATCGGCCTGGCGGGCTCGCTGGGCATCGGGATCGCCCTGGAGACCCGGCGGCCCACGGTGATCGTCGACTCCTACAGCAACCTCGTGCGCAACCCGGTCGGCCTCATCACCGCGGGCACCCTGGTCGACCTGCCGCTGATCCACATCGTCCTCGACGACGGCCTCTACGGCTCCGGCCACGCCTCGCCGCCGCCGTCGGACCGGGCCGACGTGCTCGCGCTGGCCCGCGCCTCCGGCTACAGCGACGTCTCGACCACCACCCAGCTCGACAAGTTCAGCAACCTGGTGCGCGGGAAGCTCGCTCACTGCCAGTCCCCCGTGCTCGTGAGAGCGGTGCTCACCCACCCGGATTCCCCCATGCCCTACCCGTCGGACTCCGACCCGGCCATCCACGCGAGCCGATTCCACGCCCATCTGAGCATTCCGGAAAACCGCTCGGCAGCGGCGTGACCAGCGGCTTGTGAATTGCGCACCACCCGAACATGCGTTGTGCACACGACACCCGAGAATCACTCACCCGGGGTCATGACGAAGGCACTTGAAGGACGTTCGAGAACGGCTGGACAATGTTTTTCTCCAGCTGTATCCGGCAAGGGGCAAGGGCTGATTCAGCGAAAGGGAAAACGCAATGGACGAGATGGTCGTGCGAGCCGTCGAACGGGCTATCGACACCATGCGGCGTGGCCTCGCCGATCGACTCACCATCGACGACATGGCCCGATCGGCCATGTTCAGCAAGTTCCACTTCTCCAGGGTCTTCCAGCAGGTCACCGGGGTCTCCCCCGGCCGCTTCCTCTCGGCCATGCGCCTGGAGGAGGCCAAGCGGCTGCTGCTGACCACCTCACTCACCGTCGCCGACATCAGCCACCAGGTCGGCTACAACAGCGTCGGCACGTTCAGCTCGCGGTTCCGCAGCACCGTGGGCCTCTCCCCGATCTCCTACCGCCAGTTGGGCGGGTCGACCGCGGAACTGCCCGCCGACGTCCCAGCGGGTGGCATGAACCGGACCTCCACGGTGCGCGGGCACGTCACGCCGCCGCCGGTGGGCATGGCCGGGCTGGTGTTCATCGGGCTGTTCCCCAGCCGGATGCTGCAGGGTTCGCCGGTGCGGTGCGCGGTGCTCGACCGGCCCGGCCCGTACGCGCTCAACGACGTGCCGGAAGGCACCTGGCACGTGCTCGCCCACTCGGTGCCGCCCGGCGCGGAGGACTCCCTCGACCCGATCCCGTTCATCGGCGCGCACGGCCCGATCACGATCCGCCCCGACATCACCGCACGCATCGCCGACGTGTCGCTGCACCCGATGCGGGTGTTCGACCCGCCCGTGCTCAGCGCGCTGCTCGACGTGCGCTCCGCGGCACTCACCCGCCGCGCCACCGCCACCCAGGTGCGTCGCGCGGTCTAGAAGTTAGTTCACTCATCATCGCGCGCGGTCATCCCAGACCGCGCGCTTTGTTGTGTGCGCTGTCCATGAACGCGACAAAGCCCGGCGGCCTTGGGGCCGCCGGGCTAGGTGTTGTCGATCAGCTGACGGGCGCGGCGATCGGGAGGATCTGGAACAGGGTCACGAACCGCGGGAACAGCGACTCGTCACCGGTGAGGGTGACGTGCCCGGTGTTCAGCGCCTGCTCCGGGGTCATCTCGTTGGCCATCAGCATCTTCAGCGTCGGCCCCGGCTCGACGATCAGGTCGGCACCGGGCAGCGGGCCCGCGCCCGCCCGGAGAACGCCGTCGACGACCTTGGCGTGGATGGTGACCGGGCCCAGCCGCAGCTCGAAGCTCGCGGTGAGGCCCGCGGCGGCCTCGGCCTGGTAGGTCGACCGAAGCGCCATGATCATCGAGTTCTCGGTGATGATGTCCTCCGGCCGCGGGTCCTCCAGCGACAGGGCACCCCACCGGCCAAGCGACATGACGATCTCGTCGAGCGCGCGACCGTACTCGGTCAGCTCGTAGCTCATGTCACCGTCCTTCATCGACTCATCGAGCACGCCGAAGTGCTGCATCTCCCGCAACCGCGAGCACAGCACGTCGATCGACAGCCGGGGGAAGCCCTCGGCCAGCTCGGTGAACGACTTCGGACCGACCAGCAGGTCTCGGATGATCAGCAGCGCCCAGCGCTCGCCGACCATCTCCACGGCCCGCGACAGACCGCAGAACTGCCCATAGGTGCGCCGCGTCATCGACTGCAGCTCGGAGATGATCCCTTCGAGCTGGCTGGACTCCATGGCCTCGAGCACGGCCTCGTCCGGGGCGAGTTCGTCCTGCGGGGGGACCGTGCCTGCCGCGGTCAGCCGGAACCGGTCACTGGCGATGGTCACGCCCTCCCGGTCCACGACCAGCTTCCATTGGTTATCCGTCATAATCCGCATCCAATCTGGGTCGTCCCCGCAAACCGTTGACTTTCCCGTCGCCGCAGGAGTGGCACTCCGTACGATTGTTTCTGCGGTGTGTGTACAGTTCCATCGTGCTGTCGCGTGCGCCGAACCGCATCTCCGCGAATGCGAAACACCCCAGGCGAACACCGCTCATCCTTAAACGGTACCCGGCCTGGGACTATTACGGTGGTGACCGATTACGGCGGCGCCGATGAAAAACACACAAGTGCGGTATGCAGAACTCATGAATGTCGCATTTCCGCGCGAACGGCCGAACTACTCCTGGTCGCTCAGCAGCCTGATCAGCTGAGTCCGCGACCGGATGCCGAGCCGCCGGTAGAGCCGGGTCAAGGTCGCCTCGACGGTCTTCACACTGACGAACAGGCGGTCGGCGATCTCCTTGTTGCTGGCGCCTTCGGCCACCAGCTCAGTGATCCGCGACTCGCCGCTGGTCAGCTGCAGGGCCGTGGCGGCCGTGGCGGCCGGGGCGTCGGAGCCGTCGAGCCGGGAGCGCAGCGTGTCGGTCTGGGTGGCCCACGGGTGGGCCTTCGCGGCGGTGAACACGGCGTGCGCGGTATCCAGGGAGGCTCGGGCGGGAGCGAACCGGCGGCGGTTGCGCTCGACCCTGGCGCGGACCAAGTGGCACTTGCCGGTTTCCAGCGGCTGTCCCAACTCGGTGAACACCGCGGTCGCGCGGTCGAGCAGCTCGATCGCGGCGTCGGAGTCGCCGCGGGCGTGGCGCAGTCCGGCATCGGATCGGTCGAGTCGGGCGCGGACGCCGTCGGTGTGCGGGCGGCCATCGACTTCCTCACGGGTCGACTTGAGGAGCCGCTCGGCCTCGTCGAGTTCGCCGACAAACACGTGCGCGGCGGCGAGGTCGCCGTGCCAGCGCAGGATGGACGGATCGCTCTGGTCGGACTCGGCGATGCGGCGCAGCGCCGCCACCGCGGACGCGGGCTGGCCCGACCGCAGCAGGCCCTGCCCCAGCACGTGCAGGTGTCGCCGGATGAAGACGCCGTCGGACTCCTGCTCGGAGGCGCGGATGCCGCGCTCGGCCAGCGCGATGGCCCGGCCGATGCTGCCGCCCGCCAGTTCCGCCTCCGCCGCGGCGTGCCAGCACGGCCCCGGGCTCATCCGGGCCTCGCTCGCGATCCGCAGCGCGCGGTCGGCGTAGGTCAGCGCGTCCTGGCAGCGCCCAAGCCCGACGGACACCTCAGACAGTGACCGCAACACGTGCACAAGTTCCTCGGCCGCTCCGTGCTCCACCAGGGCGAGCATGTCGAGCAGGTCGGAGCGCGCGTCGTCGAGCCGGTCGTCGAAGATGGCGAAGCGGGTGCCGATGTAGCGCGGGGACATGTGGGTCCAGCCATCGATGTCCGGGGCGGGCAGCGCGAGCGCGGCCCCCAGTGCCGACCAGCTGTCCGGCCGCCCGATGACCCGGAACTGCAGCGCGATCGCGGCGGCGGCCAGCGCCGCGGTGTTGTGGTCGCCGACCGACCGGGCCAGTTCGACGGCGCGCTCGGCGTCGGCGATGGCCTTGTCGGAGTCCGATGCGACCATGGCCGCCCACGACTGCCACAGACAGAGCAGCGCGCGCGACGCCGGGTCGTCCCCAGCGTCGGCGACGGCCGCCGCGAACACCTCTCTCATGCCGCCGAACCCCTGACCGGCCACGTGCAGCAGGGCCATCCGCACCCGCACCCGCAGCAGCGGCCGGGCGTCGGCGGCGTCGAGCAGGGGCTGGGCGGCCCGGCCCGCCTGCTCGGGCAGACCCGCGTTGGCCGCCGCCTCGGTGGCCGAGACCAGCCACTCCAGGCGCTGACCGGCCAGGTCGGCGGGGGCCCGGTCGGCGGCCAGCAGGTACAGCTCGGCGGCCAGATCCCGCGAGCCGCGCCGGATCGCGGTCTCGGCGGCGACCACCAGCGCCCGCGCGACCTGGGCGTCCGGCGCGGCGGAGGCCAGCGCCAGGTGCCGGTCGCGCTGGTCGTCGAAGGTGACCGCCTCGGCCAGCTCGCGGTGCGCCTGGGCGCGGCGTTCGGCGTCGGCCAGGTCCGCGACGATCGACGCGGCGGCGGGCGGGGTGAAGCGGATGTTCTCCTCGTCGGTGACCACCAGCCCGGCCTGCACGGCGTGGCGGATGTCGTGGCGCGCGTCGGCCCGGCCCGCGCGCAGCAGCAGCCGCATGGTCGGCCGCGTCGCCAGCGCGCACAGCAACAAGGTCTGGCGCACCCGGGGCGCAACGGCGGCGAGACGTTCGTGCACCAGCGCGGCCACGCCGGGCGGCAGCGGCGCGGGCGCGCGCAGCCCGGTGCGCTCGGAGAACGCCCCGGCCAGGGTCAGCGCCAGATACGGGTTGCCCTCGGAGTCGGTGTGGATGGCGATGGCCGTGCGGGCAGGCAGGCCGTAGACGTCGAACAGCTCGGCCAGGTCGTCGGCGGTCAGCGGCGGCACGGGCAGGCGCAGCAGCGGTGGCGGCACCAGCAGCGACGGCGCCACCGGCCGGGGATCTGCGCCGTCGCCGTCCTCGGCGAGGTCCACCGGCTCCTGGACCCGACCCGCGACCACCACTCGCACGTCGCTTCCGGGGAGCCTGCGCGCGGCGTAGGCGAGGATGTCGGCGGAGGTCGCGTCGATCCACTGGACGTCATCGATGAGCACCAGGACCGGCGCCTCGGCCGAGGTGGCGAGCAGCAGCGCGTGCCACGCCATGCGCAGCGCCGCCCCCGGCGCGTCGATCCGCTCGCCGCTGAGCATGTCCGCGACCGCGCGCCGCTGTGGGTCCGGCAGGGTGGCCAGTGCCTCGGTGGGGATCTGCGCGAACAGGTCGGCCAGCGCGGTCCCGGGGATCCACCGCTCGTTCTCCGCGCTGGTGGCCCGCAGCACCACCCCGGGCCAGCCGTCGGCGACCTCGTCGAGCAGGGTGGTCTTGCCGATGCCGCTGGGTCCGGTCAGCAGCACGCCACCACCTCCGGCGAGCTGGTCGCGCAAGGCGTTCAACACGCCCGTCCGCCCAACGATGCGCGCGCGACTCCGGCCCTCCACAGCGCAGAGGATAAGACGGAACCGGACAAGCCCGACGTTCGGCATCCCGGATTCCCAGTTGGTAGACCCCACCTCGGCCAATGGCCTATCCGGTTGAGCCGATCATCCGGGGCCGATCGTGGCGGATACCGCTCGGCCCGGAACTTCCGGCGGCGACCGCCCGACTAGAGGACGACTATCTACGCGAACAGGGGTCGATATGCGTTCTCGTGTGCTCAGCGCACTGGTGATCGGGACTGCCGCGGTGGGGCTCGCCGCGTGCTCACCGGCCGTGCAGGAGGCCAAGCAAGACCCGTCCGGCCAGTCCGGGGGGTCCACCGGGTTCCCGGCCACGCTCGACGACTGCGAAGGCCGCAAGACCACCTTCGACGCCGCGCCGCAGCGCATCGTCACGAGCAACGGCTCCAGCCTGGAGCTGCTGTTCTGGCTCGGCGCGGGCGACAAGATCATCGGTACCGGGTTCCCGCCCGCCAAGGGCACGCTGCCGGAGTCGTTCCGGGCCGCTGGCGAGAAGGTGCCCGTCCTTGGCGAGATGGTGATCTCCAAGGAGAAGCTGCTCGGCTCGGGCGCGCAGCTCTACGTCGACACCTTCGCCCACGCGGGCGCGATGGGCGGGATGGGCGGGCCGCCGAGCGAGGAGGAGTTCGCCGCCGCCGACATCAAGCACGTCTACCTCAAGTCGACCGCGTGCGCGGCCAAGGCGTCCGGCCCGCTCACCGACCTGTCCACTGTGGAGACGGACATCAAGCGCATGGGCTCGGTCACCGGGACCGGCGCCAAGGCCGACGAACTCGTGCAGGGCATGCGCACGAAGGTCACCAAGGTGACCGACGCGGTCGCCAAGCTGCCGCAGGACAAGCGCCCATCGTACTTCTTCTTCGACTTCGACGCGGGCACCGAGCAGCCGATCGCGGTGTGCGGCAAGCAGGTCGCCAACGCGGTGATCACGCTGGCGGGGGCCAAGAACCTGTTCGCCGACTGCGACGCCGACTTCAAGCCGGTCGGCTGGGAGCAGGTCGTGTCGGGCAACCCGCAGTGGATCCAGCTCGGCGTCCGCGACAAGGGCGGCAAGCAGGAGAACGACGCCGCGTTCGCCGCGGCGGAGAAGTTCTTGCGCGAGTTCCCAGCCACCGCGGGCCTCGAAGCGGTCAAGCAGGGCAAGTTCGTGCGGGTGAGTTCGGAGGCCACCACGATCGCGGGCGTGCGCAACGCCGACGCCGTCGTGGAGATCGCCAAGACCATCCACCCCGACGTGATCGTCGCCCAGGGCTAGCCGTGGCGGTCGAATCGCTTCCCCTCCAGGACCGCGCGCACCTCCCGGCTGTGCCCAAGGTGCGCGCGGGCCTGGTGGTGGCCGTGCTCGCCGTCGCCCTGGTCGCCGGGCTCGCGCTGGCCACCGCGGTCGGCTCGACCTTCGTCCCGCTCGGCCAGGTGTGGTCGATCGTGGCAGGCCACCTGACCGGTGCCAAGCCGGTACCGGGCACACCCGATCTCATCGTCTGGCAGCTGCGGGTGCCGCGCGCGCTGCTGGCCGCCGTGGTCGGCGCCGGGCTCGGTTTGGTCGGCACCGCGGTGCAGGCGCTGGTCCGCAACCCCTTGGCGGATCCGTACCTGCTGGGCATCTCCTCCGGCGCGTCGCTGGGCGCGGTCGCGGTGATCGTGCTCGGCGGCACGGCGGGCGGCCTGCTCGGGCTGGGCCTGTCCGCGGCGGCGTTCCTCGGCGCGCTCGGGTCGTTCGCGCTGGTCTGGGCGCTGGCCAGGCGCGGTGGCGGCTTCTCCCCGCTGCGCCTGGTGCTCGCGGGCGTCGGCATCGGCCAGTTCCTCGCGGGCATGTGCAGCTATCTGGTGCTGCAGACCGCCGACGAGCAGCAGACCCGGGGCGTGCTCTTCTGGCTGATGGGCAGCCTCAGCGGGGCGAAGTGGTCGATCCTGGCCGTGCCCGCGATCGTCGTGCTCCTGGGTTTTCTGCTGCTGCAGGCGCGCGCCCGCGGGCTCAACGCGCTGCTGATGGGCGACGAGACCGCGGCCGGGCTCGGCATCGACGTGGGCAGGCTGCGCCGCGAGCTGTTCGTGGTCACCAGCGTGCTGACCGGTGTGCTGGTGGCCGTGTCCGGCGCGATCGGGTTCGTCGGGCTGATGGTGCCGCACGTGTGCAGGCTGGTGGTCGGCGGCGACCACCGCAGGCTGCTGCCGATCTCGGCGCTGACCGGCGCGGTGCTGCTGGTGGTGGTCGACATCGTCGCCCGCGTCGCCCTGTCCGACCAGGAACTCCCCATCGGCGTGGTGACCGCCCTCGTCGGCGCGCCGACGCTGCTGTACCTGCTGGACCGACGGCTGGAGCGCGCGTGAGGATCGCCATCGAGAACCTGACCGTCGCCCTGTCCGGGCGCACGGTGGTGTCCGGGGTCGACGTGATCGCCGAGCCCGGCGAGATCGTCGGCGTGGTCGGCCCCAACGGCAGCGGCAAGTCGACCATGCTGCGCACGGTGTACCGCCACCTCAAACCGGCCTCCGGGCAGGTGCTGCTCGACGGGCGCGACCTGCGGGCGATGTCGGCCACCGAGGCCGCCCGCCATGTCGCCGCGCTGCCCCAGGAACGCGGCAGCGACTTCGAACTGTCGGTGCTGGAGGTCGTGGCGATGGGCCGCACACCGTACAAGCGCGCGTTCGCGGGCGACGACGAACGCGACCGCCGGATCATCGCCGACGCGATGGCCCAGGTCGGGGTCACCGAGCTGGCTGGGCGCCCCTTCTCGGCGCTGTCCGGCGGGGAACGGCAGCGGGTGCTGCTGGCCAGGGCGTTCGCGCAGGAGCCCGACGTGCTGGTCCTCGACGAGCCGACCAACCACCTCGACCTACGCCACCAGATCGACCTGCTCGGCCTGCTGCGCCAACACCGCCGCACCACGCTGATCGCCCTGCACGACCTGAACGCCGCGGCGAGCCTGTGCGATCGACTGCACGTGCTGCGCGACGGTCAGGTCGTCGACTCGGGCAAACCGCGCGACGTGCTCACCGTCGACCTGCTCGCCGAGGTGTTCGGCGTGCGGGCCGCGGTGGTCGAGCACCCACTGACCGGCGATCCCCTGATCGCGTTCGACCACCAGGGCCCCGTCAATCAGTGACGCGGAAATGACTCGGCCTGCCGTCCACTGTGACCAGCTCGCCAAGCTCCACGGCGTCCTTGTGGCGCACCAGCCGGGGGGCCTTCCCCGGCTCCTCGACCAGCACCGAATGCCACGGCGTCATCCAGGCGTCCGGGGCGTCGAGCAGGCGGATCCCGAACTTGGCCGCGCCCGCGGGCTGGGGGTGGATCGACAGCCGGACGGAGCGCGGATGGTAGGCCGCGACCAGGTCACCCCACGCCCGGCTGCGGGCGATCACCTCGTAAGATCGAGTGCGGCACTCGCGCTGCAGCGCCGACTTCGAGCCGGTCCAGTGCGCGGTGTCGTCGACCAGGAACCGGGTGATCCCTCGATAGAGCCGCAACGTCGACTCGTCGGTCATGACCTCTTCACGTAACTGCGCGATAGTCGGAGCGTAGGCGACCGTGACCCGGCGCCGCTTCTCGTCGTAACTCAGACCGGGGTAGATGTCTTGCAGATTGAACAAGGACAGCCGAGACAGTTCTTCCTTCGCCATCAGCTCGCGGAGTTCATCCGAGTACGCGTCAACTCGATCATCGGCGACCCCGATGACGTCACCGAAGATGTGTCCGTCCGAGCAGATGACGAGTCGCGCGCCCGGCGCGTATACCGCCTGCACCGACGCGCACAGCTCGTCGAGGAATCGCAGCGACAGGCGTTCCCCCTCGTCTGGCAGGTCGCCCAGCACCTTCGCCGGATTGGGTGACTTGCACGGGAATCCCGGCAGGGTGAACATGACCGGCTCACCGACGGAGACGAAGTCGAGCAGCTGGTTGATCTGTTCGGGGAACGCCGCCGCGGTGTTCGGCGCGTCCGGGTCCGCGGCGCGCCGCACGGGGTACAGAAGCTCCAGGATCGCCGCGCAGGTTTCCAAGTCCGATGTGGACGGCGTGGCGCCTGGGACCGTTGACGGTGACGTGGTCATCTTGGGTGTTCCTCCACTTGGGCAGGTTGGATCGCCACGCCTGCGCGGGACAGCGGGCGTGGTGTGTCGGATCGGCTATCGGGTCAGGTTCGCTCGGTGTAGGTGACGGGCAGTGCGGTGGTGCCGCGGGCCAGGACCGCGCCGACCCACTCGATCTTGTCCTCGGGCACGGCCAGCCGCAGACCGGGCAGCCGGTCGATGAGCGTGCCGATGGCGATCTGCAGTTCGAGCCGGGCGAGCGCGGCGCCAGGACAGAAGTGGATCCCATGGCCGAAGGCCAGGTGCGGGTTCGGGCTGCGGGTGAGGTCGAGCTCGTCGGCGTCGGCGAAGCGGCGCTCGTCGCGGTTGGCCGCGCAGAGCGAGACGATCACCGAGTCGCCCGCCGGGATGGTGGTGCCGTGCAGGTCGGAATCCTCGGTGAAGAACCGCCAGGTGGTCAGCTCGAAGGCGCTGTCGTAGCGCAGCAGCTCGTCGACGGCCAGCGGCAGCAGGGACGGGTCGGCGGCGAGGACAGCCAGCTTCTCCGGGTGCCGGACCAGCGCCATGATCGCGGTGGTGATCTGGTTGGTCACCGGTTCCTGGCCCGCGACAAGCAGTTGGAAGATCATCGAGTCCAGCTCGGCCTGGCTCAGCTCGCCCGCCGCGTGCGCGCCGACGAGCTTGCTCAGCAGGTCGTCACCCGGATTGGCCCGCCGGTTGGCGACGACCTCGGCGATGTAGCCCTGCAGACCGCGCAGCAGGCCCTCGTACTCGGCGCGGCGCGGGTCGGTCGGGCCGACCGGGGCGACGACCTTGCCCCACTCGCGCTTGAAGCGCGAGGCCAGCTCCGGTGGCAGGCCGATGACCTCGGCCAGCGCCTGGAACGGGAACCTGGCGGCGAAGCAGGCCACCAGGTCCATGCTCACCTCCGGGGTCGACGGCATCGCGTCGATCAGCGCGTCGGCCAGTTCCTGCAGCCGCGGGCGCAGCGCCTCGATACGGCGCGGGGCGAATCCGTCGGTCACCAGCTTGCGCATGGACGTGTGCTTCGGCGGGTCCTGGTGCAGCAGATGGACCTGCAGCTGCGAGTGCTGCGGCTCCGGCATGATCGCCGCCCGCTCGCGCCACGTGGCGTTGCCGCGGGAGTGGTTCTTGCCGAGACGGTCGTCGTTGAGGGCTTCGTGCGCCGCGGTGTAACCGGTCACCAGCCACGCCTTGACGCCGCTGGGGAACAGCACCCGGTGCACCGGTCCTTCGTCGCGCATCTTCCGGTACAGCTCATAGGGATCGCGCTTGTACTCGCGCCCGAACATCTCGATGGGCTCGTCGGTCATCGTCGTCCTCCGGCTCAGACGGTCAGTTCAGGCTTGTGGATGTCGAGGAACAGGGCCAGGTCGACGACCCGCTCCAGGCGCAATCGGTGCCCCCACGGCAGTTCCTCCGGCGCGACGTCGAGACAGGCCTTGATCTGCGTCTCGTCCACCAGCGCGCGCACGGAGTCGACAGTGAGCGCGTCCCGCGCCATATCCTGCAGGCCGCGGTTGTAGTCAGGGTGGTGTGTGGCTGGATAGTGGTTCTTCGGCCGGTAGAGCACCGAGTCCGGCGCGATGCCCTGGCCCACCGACCGCAGCAGACTCTTCTCCCGGCCGTCGTGGCTCTTGAGCGCCCACGGGGTCGCGAAGGCGTACTCGACCAGCCGGTGGTCGCAGTACGGGACGCGGACCTCCAAGCCCTGGGCCATGCTCAGGCGGTCCTTGCGGTGCAGCAGCTGGCGCAGCCACCTGGTCATCGACAGGTGCTGCATCTCGCGTTGCCTGCGTTCCAGGAGATCAGTGCTCTCACTTTGCGGCACGGCGGCGATCGCGGTGCGGTAGGTGTCGTCGCGGAACTCGGGGATCCGCAGGACGCCTGCCAGGTCGGGGTTGATCGGCATGGCGGCATCGTCTTTGACGACCAGCAGCCACGGGAAGGTCTGCGCGTCGAGCGCTTCCTTCTTGTGGAACCAGGGATAGCCGCCGAACACCTCGTCAGCCGCCTCGCCGGACAGCGCCACCGTCGAGTGCATGCGGATCCGCCCGAACAGCAGGTAAAGCGACGTGTCCATGTCGCCGACGCCGATCGGCGAGTCCCGGCACTCCACCACCGCGCGGCGGTGGTCGAGGTCGAGCAGCGAGCGCGGGTCGAGCACGACGGTGCTGTGCTCGGTGCCGATGAACTCGCCCGCCTCGGCGGCGAACGGGGTGTCGTGGCCGGTGCGCAGGACGTCGCCGGTGAACTTCTCGGCCTGGTCGGAGTAGTCCACGGCGTAGGAGCGGATCTTGCCGCCCTCGGTGCGGCGCAGCTCGTCGGCGAGGATCGCGGTGATCACGGTCGAGTCGATGCCGCCGGAAAGCAGGCTGCACCGCGGCACATCGGATTCGAGCTGGCCGCGCGCGGCGTCGTTGAGCAGGGCGCGGACGGTCTCGATCGAGGTGTCGAGGTCGTCGGCGTGGGTGCCCGCTTCGAGCTGCCAGTACACGCGTTCGCGGTAGCCGCCGCGGTCGAAGGTCGCCACGACACCGGGCGGCACCTCGCGCACCCCCGCCCAGACCGTCGGGCCGGTGTTGAACAGCAGGCTGTAGGCCTCGCGCAGGCCGTCGGCGTCGATCCGCGGTGAGACCTCCGGGTGGGCGAACAGGGCCTTGGGCTCGGAGCCGAAGACAATGCCCGCGCTCACTTCGGCGTAGAACAGCGGCTTGACGCCGAGCCGGTCCCGCACCAGCACCAGCTTCTCGGCGCGGGCGTCCCAGATGGCGAAGGCGTACATGCCGACCAGGCGGTCGGCCAGCGCCTCACCCCACTGGAGGTAGGCACGCAGCACGACCTCGGTGTCGCTGCGGGTGCGGAAGGTGTGGCCCAGCGATGTCAGTTCGCGGCGCAGGTCATGGTGGTTGTAGACCTCGCCGCTGTAGGTGAGCGCGATGTCCTGTCCGTTGTGGACGGTGGTCATCGGCTGGGCGCCGCCGTCGCGGTCGATCACCGAGAGCCTGCGGTGGCCAAGGGCGACGTGCCGCCCGCACCAGGTGCCCGAGTCGTCCGGTCCACGCTTGGCCATTGTGGACGTCATGGCTTCGATAACGGTGGGATCGGCGCCTGGATCCTGGTCGAAGGACGCCCAGCCGGTTATTCCGCACATGCGGGAACTCCCCTAGGTTCGTTGGTCGGCGGCTGGAGTCAGCGGCCGGATCGTGTGGAGGTCAGCAGAATCAACCCGAGCGCGCCCGCGCCCATGGCGAGGATCAATCCAGCTGGTGTGGACCCGCCTGGCATGGCCCAAGCCGCGGTGGCCAGCGCCGGGCCGACGGTGAAACCGAGACTGCGGGCCACTTGAACGGCCGAACTCGCGGCGCCCATGCGGTCGGGCGCGGTGGCCATCGCCATCACCTGTGATGGCCCGCCGTAGAGACCCATCCCGAGTCCGGCGATCGCCATTCGCCAGGCGATGTCGACCGGAGTCCACTCGGCGCCCGCGAACACCAGCAGCAGAAGGCCCAGTGTCGTGGTGGCCGCGCCGCTGATGGCGACCGGCCGGTGGCCGAAGCGGTCGGCGAGCCTGCCGCCGATCGGCCCGGCCAGCGCCATCGCCAGCGGAAACGCGATGACCGTCAAGCCGGTGCTGGTGGCGCTGACTCCCTCGTCCCGTTGCAGGTGCAGCGCGACGAGGTAGTGCATGGCGGCGAAGGCGGCGGCCAGGCAGAGCACCGCACTGTCCACTCGCCACAGACCGCCCGCGATGGTGCCCGCGACCCGTTTGCCGCTGTCCCGGCGCAGCCAGGCGGCCGTGGCGGGGACCGCGACCAGGGCCAGGAGCAGCCACGCGGGCGAGTCGACGGCGAAGGTCAGCGCGAGCAGCACCGCGGCGACAGCGGATCCGATGAGGCCCGCGTCGACGAACGCGGCGCGACTGGGCGCGGGCAGGCCGCCGCCGCGCGGCGCGATGCGCCAGGCGACCAGCAGACCCACCAGGCAGAACGGGATCTTGACCAGGAAGATGGACTGCCAGCCCCACTGATCAAGCAGCACACCACCGATGGCTGGTCCAAGCACCGCACCTAGCGGGCCGAGGGTGGCGGGCACGCTCATCGCCCGCCCACGCATCTCGGGACGCACGGATTTGGCCGCCAGCACCGGCATCAGGACGAACAACACCGCCGCGGCCGTGCCTTGCACGACACGGGCGGCGATGAGCCAGGTCAGATTGGGCGACAAGGCCGCCAGGCCGCTGGCGCAGGCGAACACCGTCACCGAGGCGAGCACGGCCGACCGCGGGCCCGCGCCGTCGAGCCAGCCGCCCACCGGCAGCAGCAGAGCGACGACGACCAGCTGATACCCCAGCACCGCCCACTGCGCGGCCTGCGGCGAGACCTGTAACTCGTCGCCGATCTTGGCCAGCGCGACCGTGACGATGCTCATGTCGAGCATGGCCACAAAGGACAGAATCCCCGCTACGGCAACCAATCCCCATCGGTCTTGCCGCTCGGGCGTGACTGTCGCCTCGGTCATTTCCCCCCACCTCCCCTCCGCGACCCCACGCTAGCGGTTCTCAGGAGAAGTCATTCACCTATTCGGGTGATACTTGGTTAACTATTCCTAACTATGCAGCACGATGTTTGCTCGCTGGGCGCAGGTGTCCCCTACGCGATCCCTTCTTTTCCCTCTGTGGCGCGGACACCGGGCTCAGGTCGCCATATTCCTCTGGCGTGCCAACGACATCGCCGTGCCCCGGCGTCGGCGAGGCCGCGTCATGACGCACGATCAACAGCAAAACCAGCGCCAGCACCAGAACGCCGTGACTCACCACCCGCGATGTCGGCACCGCGTCCGCGATCAAGTCATAGACCGAATAGCCCAGAAGAACCACGACGAATCCCGCGAGCACCGGGATCAGCCCCGCGGACGCCTTGGGCCGCAGCGCCGCCCACCCCAGCCCCATCCCCAGGGCCAGGTTCCACGCGGTGCTCTCGTTGAACAGGTGGCCCGCGAACGGGCCCGCGTGGCCGTGGTCGACGTGGTAGGAGTTGCCGTCCACCCCGATGATCTGCGCCAGCGCCAACGTGAGCTGGGCGACGGCGACCAGGCCGAGGGCGAAGCGCGGCCACGCCCGCGCACGCTCCGGCGCCGCGGCCAGGATCGCGGCGGTCAGGTCCGGCACGGCGACCGCGGGACGCACCCGCAGCGAGCGTGACAGCTCGACGGCGCTCGCCTGCCACGCCCGGCACGCCGCGCAGCGTTCGAGGTGCTCGTCGACGGCCGCGGCCCCGGCGGGCTCGGCTTCGTTGTCCAGCCGCGCGGACACGGCTTCGCGACACAGGTCACAGTCCACGATTGGATAGTCGCTCGACTGGCTCTCGAAGTTCCCGCGGGTATTTCCGCTACGCTGCGCTTCGTGGGAGTCTCAGGGGGCAACAATCACGACGAACTGACCGAGTGCGCGCTCGCCGCCGGATCGGGCGACCGACGCGCGCTGGAGCGGTTCGTCCGTGCCACGCAGCGTGACGTCTGGCGGTTCTTGGCCCATCTGACGTCAGTGGACCTGGCCGACGACCTCACCCAGGAGACCTATCTGCGGGCCCTGCCGAGCCTGTCGCGGTTCGCCGCGCGCTCGTCGGCGCGAACGTGGCTGTTCTCCATCGCGCGCCGGGTCGCGGTCGACAACATCCGCGCCGCCGTCAGCAGGCCAAGGACCGTCGGCACCGACGATTGGGCGACCTCGGCGGAGAACCGGCACGCGGAACTCCACGACGGCGCCGCCGGGTTCGAGGACCTGGTGGAGATGAACCTGCTGCTCGACGACCTGCCCGCCGACCGCCGCGAGGCGCTGGTGCTCACCCAGGTCCTCGGCCTGTCCTACACCGAGGTCGCCGAGATCTGCGGCTGTCCGATCGGCACGGTCCGCTCGCGCATCGCCCGCGCCCGTGAGGATCTGCTCCGCGCGGGCGGCGCCCGCCGCACCTCGTCCGGCTGACTCAGCTCCAGCCCACCACATCTCATCGGACTGACTCAGCTCCAGCCCAGCACATCGTCGCCGCGCAGCGCGGCGGCCATCACGTCGCCGAACCTGTCCGGTGTGCAGGCGAACGCGGGCACACCCAGTGCCGCGAACGCCGCCGCGTTGTCATGGTCGTATGACGGTGCCCCGGAGTCGGACAGGGCCAGCAGCGCCACCACTCGGACGCCGGACTCGAGGATCGCTCGAATCCGGCTCAACATCTCGTCGCGGTTGCCGCCCTCATAGAGGTCACTGACGAGGACGAGCACGGTGTCGGCGGGCTTGGTGATCAGCCCCTGGCAGTAGGCCAGCGCCCGGTTGATGTCGGTGCCGCCGCCGAGCTGGGTGCCGAACAGCACGTCGACCGGGTCTTCGAGCAGGTCGGACAGGTCGACCACCGAGGTGTCGAACGCGACCAGCGACGTGCGCAGCGCCCGCATGCTGGCCAGCACTGCACCGAACAGGCTCGCGTAGACGACCGACTCGGCCATGGAGCCCGACTGGTCGATGGCGAGGATGACGTCGCGCTGCACGGCCTGGCCGCGGCGGCCGTAGCCGATCAGCTTCTCGGGGACCACGGTCCGCAGTTCCGGGGAGTAGTTGCGCAGGTTGGCCTGCACCGTTCGGCGCCAGTCGATGTCGCCGTGCCGCGGCCTGGCTGTGCGGGCGGCCCGGTCGAGCGCGCCGCGCAGGGCGGACCTGGTCGGCTCGGCGAGCTTGCCCTCCAGTTCGTCGACCACCTTGCGGACGACCTCGCGCGCGGTTTCCTTGGTGCGCTCGGGCATCACGGAGTTCAGCGACAGCAGCGTCCCTACCAAGTGGACATCGGGCTCGACCGCCGACAGCAGCTCGGGTTCGAGCAGCAGCCTGGTGAGCCCGAGGCGGTCGACGGCGTCGCGCTGCATCACCTGGACCACCGAACTCGGGAAGTACGAACGGATGTCGCCCAGCCAGCGCGCGACCCGCGGCGCCGACGCGCCGAGCCCGGCCTGGCGCGGCGCGTCGTCGTTGGTCTCCGACTGGTACAGCGCGCCCAGTACACCGTCCATTTTGGAGTCGTCGCCGTCGAGGGTGACGCCCGTGCCGTCCTCTTCGCCGCCCAGCACGAGCCGCCAGCGGCGCAGTCGCTCGTCGGTCACCGGCCCACCCCCAGCAGCGTGGCCAGCACCGGCAGCGCGGCAACGGCCCGTTCCTCGTCAAGATCGGCACTCGTCTGGGTTCGGGCGGTGCGGCCCGCGGCGCGCTCGCCGATCACCCGGCGCTCCGGGGGCGCGAAGGCACCGAAAGTACGCCGCAGCAAGGGAAGCACCTGGGTGAACTGGTCAACGGCGATCTCGGCGAGCCAGCGGTCGAGGACGCCGAGCAGGGTGTCGTCGTGCACGAGCAGCAGGGCGCCACCGGCGAAGAAACCCTCGATGAACGCGGCGGCGGCCTGCGGGGTGACGCCCGCCGTCAACGCGCGGGCCAGTCGCAGCGCGACCTCGTCGGTGGCGACCCGGTCGGCGTCGTGGAGCAGTCTGGTCACCCGGCCCGCGAGCAGCGGCGGCGCGGTGTCGCGGGCGGCGATGGTGGCCAGCGCGGACAGCCACTGGTCGACGGCGACGTCGCCGAGCAGGCCGGTGGCCTCGTGCACGCCGTCGACCAGCTTGCACAGCTCCTCGGCGGCCTGGTCGTCGATGCCGTGCGCGGCACGCGGCAGACCGGCGCAGACGCGGGTGAGGATCCGTTCGCTGACGGCGGCCAGGGCGGCGGTGTCGGTGCCGCGGACGTCGCCGTAGCGGGCCGCGCGGGCCAGCGGCGGCAGCGCGCCCATCAGGGCGGTCGCGTCGGCGTCGGCGGCGGCGCGGGTGTCGAGGGCGGCCAGTGCCTCGGGCAGCGCGTCGGCGAGGTCGGCGAGCAGGCAGTCCTCGATGGCGCCGGTGATCTCCGGCAGCGTCGACTCGGCGGTCGTCCTGGCCCGCACGACCGAGGTCGCGGCGGCCAGGACCGACGTGCCGTGCACGCCCGCGGCGACGAGGTCGACCTCGAAGCCGGGCTCCCAGCACAGCGCCCATGTCTCGCGGAACGTGCCCTTCGAGCGGCGGGCCGACAGCGCGGGCACGCCCCAGTCGATGCTCAGGATCCGCAGCCGGTGCAGCAGCCGGGACTTCTCGGCGCCGTTCTGGTCGCGCAGGTCGAGGTCGAGTTCGCGTTCGAGGGGGTCGCGCTTGAGCCGCAGCCTGCGGGCCTGGGCGGTCAGATCCGCGGCGACCGGGGCCTGCGGCGTGCCGGGGGGAACCGCGCCGAGCCGCTCGCCCACCACCAGGCGCCGGGTGACCAGGTCGAGTTGGAGTTCGTCGCCGCCACACAGCACGGCCCGCGTCGCCTCGGTGACCTCGGCCAAGCCCGGCACGGCGCGGTCGCGCAGCGCGGCCAGGGTGTCGGCCAGGCGGACGGCCTCGATGACGTGCGCGCTGGACACCGGCAGGTCCTCCTGGCGCAGGACGCGGGCAACGTCGGTGAGCCAGCGGGCGGTGATGTGGTCGGTGGCGGTGAACAGGTGGTGGTACCAGCCGGGCGAGGTGATGCCCGCGCCGTAGCCGCTGGTCGTGGCGAGCCTGCTGTGCGTCCACGGCACCCACGTGCACGCGACCTTGCGCTTCGGCAGTCCTTTGAGGACGCGCTGGTCGTGCGCGGCGGGCGGCAGCGGCTCACGCAGCGCGGGCACGTGCCACGCGCCGCAGACCACCGCGATCCGCTCGAAGCCGTCCTTGCGGGCCTTGCGGATCGTCTGGCGCATGTAGGCCTCGCGCTGCTTCTCGCGCTCGTCGGGCTCGTCGTGGTCCTCACGCAGCGCACCCATCGCCTCGGCGATGACGTCGAACGGCGCCTCGTCGTGCGCGCCGTGCTCGATCACGTCGTCCCACCAGCGCTCGGCGTCGTCGTAGCCCGCGAGTTCGGCGAGCGTGCCCAGCGGGTCCTCCGTGCGCCGCGTGCGTTTGGTATCGGCGGCGAACTGGTGGGCGGCGGGCAGGTCGCAGAAGCGGACCGGGATGCCGTGGGCGGTGGCGTAGCGGATCGCCTGCCACTCGGGGCTGAACACGGCGAACGGCCAGAACGCCGCCCGCGCCGCGTCGTCGACGGCGTAGGCGAGCAGCGCCACCGGCGGCGCCATGGTGTCCTCGGCGGCGAGCGCCACGAGTGCGTCGGCCTCCGGCGGGCCCTCGATCAGCACGATGTCGGGCGCGAGATCGGCCAGCGCCGACACCAGCGCCCTGGCCGACCCGGGCCCGTGGTGGCGGATGCCGAGGACGGAAAGGGTCATCCGGCCAGCTCCCGGCAGGCCCGGTAGAAGTCGGCCCACCCGTCCCGTTCGCGGACCACGGTCTCCAGGTACTCGGTCCAGACGGCGGTGTCGGCGGCCGGGTCCTTCACCACGGCGCCGAGAATCCCGGCGGCCACGTCGTGCGGCCGCAGGACGCCGTCGCCGAAGTGCGCGGCGAGCGCGACACCGCCGGTCAGCACGCTGATCGCCTCGGCCGTGGACAGCGTGCCCGACGGCGACTTCACCGCGATCCGCCCGTCCTCGGTGCGGCCCGCCCGCAGCTCGCGGAACACGGTGACGACCCTGCGGATCTCGGCCAGCCCCGCCCCCTCGGACGGCAGCGAGAGCGACGCCCCGAGGTCGATGACCCGCCTGGTGACGATCTCCACCTCGGCCTCGGCGGTGTCGGGCAGCGGGAGGACGACGGTGTTGAACCGCCTGCGCAGGGCGCTGGAGAGGTCGTTGACGCCTTTGTCGCGGTTGTTGGCGGTGGCGATGACGTTGAACCCGCGCCGGGCCTGCGTCTCGCTGCCCAGTTCGGGGATCGGCAGCGTCTTCTCGGACAGGACGGTGATGAGGCTGTCCTGGACGTCGGCGGGGATCCGGGTCAGCTCCTCGATCCGGGCGAGGCTGCCGTCGCGCATCGCCCGCAGCACCGGGCTCGGCACCAGCGCCTGCTCACTGGGCCCCTCGGCGATGAGCCGCGCGTAGTTCCACCCGTAGCGGATCGCCTCCTCGGCGGTGCCCGCCGTGCCCTGGACGAGCAGCGTCGAGTCGCCGCTGATGGCGGCGGCCAGGTGCTCGGACACCCAGGTCTTGGCGGTGCCGGGCACGCCGAGCAGCAGCAGCGCCCGGTCGGTGGCCAAGGTGGCGATGGCGACCTCGATCAGCCTGCGCGGCCCGATGTACTTGGGCGTGATCTCGGTGCCGTCGGCCAGCGTGGTGCCCATCAGATAGTGCAGCACCGCCCACGGCGACAGCCGCCACGACGGCGGCCGCTCCCGCTCGTCCACCGCCGCCAGCGCGACGAGTTCGTCGGCGTAGGCCTGCTCGGCGTGTGGACGCAACACGGTCTCAGTCACGACTGCTCCAAATCCACGACAACCACTGCTTCGCCAGAGCGCGCGCCCCGATCAATGCTCAGGTTTGAAACGATCATTGAGACTCCTCGTTCTCATCGCAGCTCTTCGTCCATCCGACGGCGGAAGTTCAGCGTCTCCCACAGATGCCGACGCCACGCCGGGGCGTCCGACGGAAGGGATTGGGTGGCCACCCGGTGGTCGAGGCACTCGGCGGGGACCGTCCGCGCGACCACGTTCGCCGCCCGCGCCACCGCCCGGTTGTCCCCGTGCCCCGCGAGCCAGTCGAGCAGGGCGTCGCCGAGGTCGGCGGGCCACGGTCCAGACAGGGCGATCACCAACTCGGCGAGGTCCGCGGACTTGCGCACCCCACCGAGCCGCTTGATCGCCCGCGCCCAGTCGCCCGCCGGGAGAACACCCACCAGGGCCGCGGTCTCCGGGGTGGACAAGTCGGTCTCCAGCAACGCCCGCGCCCACCGCACGTTCCGCTGGCGGGCGGCGGCCAGCGCCCACGCCTCGCGCAGCGTCCCCGCGTCACAGCCTTGAACGGGCATAGCGAGCAGTTCCCCCGGCTCACCCCACGCCCCCAACGGCGCCGCCGCGACGATCGCCCGCAGCCAGGCCGTCCGCTGCCCACCGCGACCCACGCCCGCGGGCACACCGTCCCGCGCCATCGCGTCGTCCCGCGCGGCGGGCAACCGCACGACCAGCGTCCCGCCAGTGACCGCCACCAACTCCGCCAACCGCCGCGCCATGCGCCCGGCCAGGTCCGACTCCGGCCGCCCGGCCAGCAGGTCGGCGGCCAGCGCCCGCACCTCCTGCGCCCGATCGTCGAGCGCGGATTCGAGGAACTCGTCGTCCAACGATTTCCCCACCGCCCGCAGCATCCGCACCCGAACCGGTGCGGGCTCAGCACCCCAGTCGGCCGCGAGCGCCGCCCTCGCCACCTCCGGATCGGCCTCGGTCAGCCAATGAATCCGCTGCGCGGTGTCGCCGAACCGCCAGACATCGTCCACATCGGACCGATGGCTGGCCAGGTAGCTCCACTCGGGATTCAGTGCGCCAAGCCAGTTACCCCGCCCCGCCGCTACGCGGGCCAACGAGTGTCGAATCCCCGGCCGAACCCGCGCCACCTCCGCGAGCGCGGGCAACCGCTCCGGCGGCAACCGGAACCCCCGCGCGTGGACGAGGTCCAACCAGTCACCGAGAAGATCGGTGTGATCCCCAGTGAGCATGAGATCAAGCCGCCGCCGCGCGGCGGCCGGAACCACACCCCGAACGTCGGCCACCGCCTGCTCAAGCGCGGTCGCGTCCCGCTCCCCCACCCGCCCGGCCCGCCGATACCCCGCCATCAGTGCCGCGGCCGTCAACAGCCGATCCGCGGCGGCGAGAGCCACGGCCCGCTCCCCCACACCGCCACGCGCCGCCCCCACCGCTGAATCACCAGTGTGTTCACCCGCCGCGGGCGCCCCGGGCGCCGGTTCGGCGTCGGCCGATGGGGGTTCGTCGAGCAGCGCCCGAACCTCCTTGGGCAGCTCCCCCGTGCGAACGGGGCGCCGCCGGGTGCCCAGGAGCGCCGCGGCGACAAGGTCGTCCCAGCCGGTCACAGGCGCACCGCCCGATCGTCGTCCCAGCAGGTCAGGGGACGCAGACCGCTGGGGGACAGCTCGGCGGCCATGGTCAGCGGCCTGCCGCCCGACACCGCCAGCAGGGCCCACGGGTCGACCCCCGCGCCCAGCGGCAGCGCCAAACCGTCCGAAGAGGACAGTCCCCACCCGCCGCCGAGGCGCACCGGCGTGACGTCGCCCAGCATCACCGGCACGCGCTCCGTCCACGGATCCACAGCCAGCGCGCCCGCGTAGGCCGCGAGCGCGTCGCCGATGCCGCCGCCCTCGGGCCGCCCGGCCAGCACCGGATCCCCTTTGTCGGCGACAAGCGCGCGCAACGGCAACGCCCCCGGGTAGAAGGCCAAGACCGCCCGCAACCGCGTGCCGCCGATCAGGGAGGTGTCCAGCGTCCGCCCTGGCCCGGCGAAGGACAGCACCAGCGCCCACCGCCCCGACTCGACCCCACGCAGCCACACCCGGCGCGACACCAGCTGCTCGGACTCCTGGTCGACGTGCCCCGCCACCAGCCACTCATCACTGACCCGCTCGCCCGAGGCGAGCACGTCGGCGGTGTCCACCGTGAACCCGATCCGCGCGCGCACGGTGGCTGCCAGCGGCTCCGGCAGCTCGTCGACCCGCTCATACGCCTTCGCCAGCGCCCGAAGCAGTGCCAACTCCTCCAACAGCCGCGACGGCCAGTCCCGGCCCCGCCCCGGAATCACCGCCGCCCGCCGTAGCGCTGTCGCCAGGCCACCCGCCTGGGCGTCGACCATCCGCGCTGCGACCCCGTAGAGGACGTCCGGGCTCTGGTCGAGCACGGCCAGACCGGTGCTCACCTGGTCGTTGAGCCAGCCAAGCAGCTCAGCCACCCCACCCGAGACCCGCCCCGCCCGCCGCGCGGCCCGCGTCGCGGCGGCCGCCTCGTCGCGCTCGCCCGGTTCAGTGGACTGGCGTACCCGACTGGCCCGCTCACGCAGCCAGGCATCGACCCACTCGGGCTCATCGCCATCTGCCACGACACCCTCGGCCCACAGGAGCAGGAGCCCGACCGCGTGCTTGCAGGGGAACTTCCGGCTGGGACACGTGCAGCGGAACGCGGGCTCTGCCAACTCGACAATCACCTGGTAAGGCGCCTTGCCACTGCCCTGGCACTGGCCCCAGACCGCGTCCCCCGACGCACCCGACGCGGTCCACCGCACCGCCGACGCCTGCGCCCGCCCCGCCCGGACCGACGCCTCATCCGGCGCCAGGGCGAGCACGCGCTCAGCGGTCCACCGCACCTCCGCACCCTCCGCCTCGGTTCACGTCCCGTCGATCGGGCGTGGATCGAGCATGCCGGCCGACCCTGACACTCCGACTGCCTGGGCCACCTTCCGGCGAAGGCCTACGGCTGACCTGCGCGTGCCCGCCTGGCGGGCTCCACCGAACCGCGTCAGTCGACGCAGGGTGGATCTTGCGTGCCACCTCCCCCGGTCTGATCAGGTCCGTTGAACATGCCGCCCACGTATGACCGCACTTTGTCCCCGGTCACGCCCAACGCCGACACGGCGGGCGTTTCGATCTGCCCGTCGACCGGGATGACTCCCATTCGTACGGTCCGCTCAGACGCCCGCTGGGCCAGGTCGACGAGGTCGAGGTCGGTGACAACGTGATCCCGCACCACTCCGACCATCGCGGACAAGTCCCCCTTGGCGACCACCTTGGCCGTCAGGGCCGTGAAGAACGCCTGTTGACGCTTGACCCGGTCCAAGTCGCCGTTGGGCAGGGAGCGGCGCTGTCTGACGAACGCCAGTGCCTGGGCACCGGACAGCGTCTGCCTGCCCGCGTTGAAGTCTGCCCCGCTGTACCTGTCCGAGGTGGCAGCGCGGAGGCAGACCTCGACGCCGCCGACGGCGTCCACCATGGTCGGCACGGCGGCCATGTCGATCACGGCGTAGTGATCGATCGGGACGCCGGCTAATGAGCGGACCGTCGCCATCGCGGTCTCCACGCCCGCCTTGGTCGACGCCGCCGCATCCTGGCCACGTTGTTCGGCGGCCCAACGGCCGCGCGCGTAGGCGATGTTGACCCTGCCCGGTCCGTGGCCCGGGATGTCCACGAAGACGTCCCGTGGGATCGAGATCGCGGTCAGGCCGGTCGCGGTCAGCCGGGTCAGCATGACCACGTCGGTATATCCGAACTCGTCCCTGCCCAGCACCAGGATGGTCTGGTCGGCCATGGCGGCGGCGATGTCGGGCGTTCCGGCAGGCGGGCGGTCGCTCCGCACCAGGCCCGGCACGACCACCGCGGACACCACCGCGATGACCACCGCCGCCGCGGCGAACACCAGTACGGCCTGCCGCGAACCGCGGCGCGCGCCTGAACCTCTCCGTAGTTCCCGAAGGACCGCCTCCGGGTCGACCGCGCGGGCCGCCTGGTCGGTGATGGCGTCGCGGATGAGGGACTCGGTCTTGTCGAACGTCATCTGTAGGCCTCCGTCACGGCGAACCCCGGCGCCGCCGCACGCAAGGTGCTCAGCGCCCGGGAGATATGGCTGCGGACCGTTCCCGCGGAACAGCCCAGGACCCCGGCGATCTCCTCGTCCGTGTTGTCCTCGTAGTAGCGCAGGACGATCGCCGCCCGCTGCTTGCGCGGCAGCGTCGCGATGCACGCCCGCATCGCGTCGCGCTCGGCGTGTTGGTGGGCCGGGTCGCGCACGGGCGGACTGATCGCCTCGAGCGTCGAATGCGCCGAGGTGACGTCACGCGCGGCGCGTCTGCGGCGCCAGGACAGGTACTCGTTGGTGACCATGCGCTTGACGTAGTGGTCCGGGGCGTCCAGCGCGCTGATCCGACTCCACCGGGACTGCGCCCGGAGCATGACCTCCTGCACGATGTCCTGCGCGAGGTACGGGTCGCAGGTCAGCGCCGTGGCGTAGCGCAACAGCCAGGACAGGCGATCAGCGGCGAACGCGTCGAAGCTCGGCACCCAATCACTCCTTTCAGTTGATCGACGCCCCTCCAACGCACCTCAGGGTCGGATTGTTGAGTCCGCTGAGAAATTCACCCGATCCAGCGAGCGGACTCACGGTACGGTGCTCTGCCGTCGCCGTCGTCGAACGGAAACCATGCCCCGCACCCCCGCGCGCTATCTGCTCGCCCTCGTCCACACCGAACGCCGGTCCTTTACCCTGTCTCTGGCCTACGGGACCTTGTGCACGATCTCCCAGGCCCTCCTCCCTGCCGCGATAGGCCAAGGAATCGATCGCGGCTTGATCGGCCGCGACCAGCGCGCTCTGCTGTGGTGGGGCGCGGCGGTGCTCGGGCTCGGCGTCGTCGCTGCGGTGACCGGGACGCTGCGGGACCGCGCCGCCTTCCAGGCCAGGTTCGGCGCGAGCTATACGGTCATGCGCGACACGACGCGCCACGCCGCGCGGCTCGGCGCCGCGCTGTCGGCCAGGATGTCGACCGGCGACGTGGTCGGCATCGGTGCCGCCGACATGACCCGGATCGGCCTGGCCATGGAGAACGCGGCGCGCGGCGCCGGGGCGGCGGCCGCCATCCTGGTGGTCGTTGCGATCATGGTCGACACCTCGTGGCGACTCGGCCTGGTCGTGCTGGTCGGTGTCCCTCTCATCGCCGCGTTGGTCTCGCTGCTCATCCGCCCGACGCACGCCCGCCAACAGCACTTGAGGGAACAGCAGGCCGAACTCACCACCCTGGCGGTCGACATCGTCGATGGCCTCCGCGTGCTGCGCGGCATCGGCGGCGAGGACGCCTTCGATGCCCGTTACCGGAGTCAGTCCCAGCGGGTCCGCGAATCAGGCGTGCGCGTGGCCATGGCCGAGTCCCTCATCGAGGGCGCGAAGCTGCTGCTACCGGGCGTGCTGGTGACGGTGATCGTCTGGCTCGGGGCCCGCTCCGTGGCGGCGGGCGACCTGGGTGCGGGACAACTGGTGGCGTTCTACGGCTACGCGGTGTTCCTCGCGGGCGCGCTGCGCCGGGTGACCTCGTTGATCGAAAGCGCGACCCGCGCCCACGTGGCCGCGGGCCGGGTGATCACCCTGCTCAACGCCCGACCAGACCTACGCTCTGGCGACCGGACACCGATCCACGGCACGCTGACCGATCCCGAGTCCGGGCTGACCGTCCCACCTGAGGTCTTCCTCGGCGTGGCGTGCGCGGCCCCCTCCGACGCCGCCGAATTCGCCGACCGCCTGGGCCGCTACCACGACAGCGACGCCACCTACGCAGGCATCGATCTGCGAGACATAGATCTACCCGGTCTACGACGGCACGTCCTGGTCGCGAACAACGAGGCCCACCTCTTCACCGGCCCGGTGAGCGAACTAGCGACCGATCGCGCGATCGACACCGCCCAGGCCCGCGATGTCGTCGAGTCGACGAACTGGATCGCGGGCGCGGGCCGGGAGTTCTCCGGCGGGCAACGACAGCGACTGCGGCTGGCCCGCGCGCTCACCGCGAACCCGGACGTGCTGATCCTGGTCGAACCGACCAACGCGGTGGACGCGCTCACCGAGTCACACATCGGCCAGGCGATCGCCGACCACCGACGCGGCCAGGCGACAGTCGTGTTCACCACCAGCCCGATCCTGCTCGGCCACGCCGAGCGAGTCGCCTATGTGGAGGACGGCAAGGTCGTCGCGGAGGCGGCGCACAACGACTTGATGAGCGATCAGCGCTATCGGTCCCTGGTCACTCGCGAGGAGGCAGAGTGAGCACGCTCCCCGTCGCGTCCGCCGCCGAAGTCCGCGCCCACGCGCGCGCACTGGCTCTTCGCCACCCGCGCGCGCTCGCGGGCTCGGTGTCACTGCACGCTCTGGCGACGATCAGCGGGTTGGCGGTGCCGTGGCTCATCGGCAGGCTGGTCGAGCGACACGACAAGGTCGACCAGATAGCACTGTCCGTACTCGGTTTCCTTATTCTACAAGCGGTCCTTACGTCAGTGGCCCTCTACGCATCGGCCCGTCTGGGTGAACGCGTGCTGGCCGACCTCCGCGAGACATTCATAGGCACGGTACTGAGACTCCCCCAGGGAACCGTCGAACGCGCGAGCACCGGGGACCTGGTGACCCGCACGACCCGCGACATCGACATGCTCTCCCGCTGTGTCCGACTCGCTGTCCCAGACAGTCTTGTCGCCGTCTCGACCATCCTGCTCACGATCGGCGCGCTGGTGCTCGTGGATCCGCTCCTCGCGCTGCCGTGCCTGATCGCCGTTCCGCCCCTCTACTTCGCCTCCCGCTGGTACCGAGGCCGCTCCCGCGCGGGCTATCTGCGCTCGAACGCGTCCTACACCGACCTGACCGAGGGCCTGGCCGAGACGGTGGCGGGAGCACGCACGGTCGAAGCGTTCGGCGCGCACGACCAGCGCCTCGCCCGGGTCGACCACGACATCGCCGACTCCTACGCCGCCGAGCGGTTCACGTTGCGGTTGCGCAGTATCTACCTGCCGATCGCCGATACCGCTTATATCCTGCCGGTGGTCGCCACCCTAGTCATCGGCGGCATGCTGTCCCTCCACGGCGTCGTCTCGCTCGGCGCCGCCACCGCCGCGACGCTCTACGTGCAGCAGATCCTCGACCCCGTCGACCGCCTGCTGTACTGGCTGGACGAACTGCAGATCGGCGGCGCCTCACTGGCTCGCCTACTCGGCGTTCGCGGCGACAAGCCAACCAGCACGGGAGCGACGCCCGCCGACAACGCCATCCGCGTCCACGACGTGTCGTTCGGCTACCGCGATGGACACGACGTCCTGCACGAGGTGGCCCTGGATGTCGCCCCAGGCGAGCGGCTCGCGATCGTCGGCCCCTCGGGCGCGGGCAAGTCGACCCTGGGCAGGCTGCTGGCTGGCATCCACCAGCCGCGATCCGGTTCAGTCACCGTCGGCGGTGTCCCGCTGTCCGAAGTGGACAATCCGCGCGGCGAGGTCGCCCTGGTCACGCAGGAACATCACGTCTTTCGCGGATCGCTGCGCGACAACCTGTCCATCGCCAAATCAGCGGCGTCGGACGAGGAGCTGGTCGCGGCGCTGCGGTCGGTCGACGCCTGGGATTGGGCCGAGGATCTCGGGTTCGACACCGCCATCGGCGTCCCACTCTCGCCCGGCCAGGCCCAGCAGCTCGCGCTGGCCCGGATCGTCCTGGCCGACCCACACACCCTCATCCTCGACGAGGCGACGTCGGTGCTCGACCCGAGCGCGGCCCGGCACCTTGAGCGGTCCCTGGCGGCCGTGCTGCGGGGAAGGACCGTGATCGCCATCGCGCACCGGCTGCACACCGCGCGCGACGCCGACCGGGTCGCGGTGATGATGGGCGGCCGGATCACCGAACTGGGCACCCACGACGAGCTCGTGGCGCGCGAAGGCGACTACGCGCGACTGTGGGCGAGCTGGAGAGGGGCGCGTGACACCGGATCAGTGGGCCTGGGGTCGGGCGGACCGACCCGGTGTGACGACGCTCTCCGTCATTCGCGAACGACAACCAGATAGTCGGCTCAGCGGGAAAGAAGTTCCCGCGTCACCCGATCGTGTTCCGGTGCGGAACGGCCAGGTCGGTGCCCGACTTTGTCGACCTTGCGGAACCCCGCTCGACATATACCCCCTGGGGGTATATGGTCAGACCGAGGAGGCAATCATGAACACAACGGTGAGTTGGCGAACGGCCGCGCAGGCGACGCTGCACTGCCTGACGGGCTGCGCGATCGGCGAGGTGCTGGGCATGGTGCTCGGCACCGCGCTGGGGTGGAGCGACGTGGCGACGATCGCGGCGGCCGTCGTGCTGGCGTTCATCTTCGGCTACGCGCTGACGATGCGCGGCGTGTTGAAGGCGGGCGTGGGATTCCGGCAGGCGGTGAAGGTGGCGCTCGCCGCCGACACCGTGTCAATCCTGGTGATGGAGATCGTGGACAACGGCGTGATGGTCGCGGTGCCCGGGGCGATGGACGCGGGACTGGCAAGCTGGGTGTTCTGGGGCGCGCTGGCGGTGGCGTTCGCGGTCGCCTTCGTGGTCACGCTGCCGATCAACCGGTGGATGATCGGCCGCGGACTCGGGCACGCCGTGGTCCACGCGTATCACCACCATCACTGAGCCTGCGGCGGATCAGCCAGCCCTCGACCAAGATCAGCGGCAGCACCCAGCTCAGCCAGGACGTCAGCCCGGCGACGGTGATGACGTAAGCCCGCTCGCTGCCCTCGAACACGGTGTCGATGTAAGGCTCGTAGCTGATCGCGAGCACTGGCGCCCAGAAGCGGTTGACGATGGTGGACGCAGTGAGGGTGTAGCTGCGGATCATCCATTCCCGGTGGTCGGCGAACCGCCGTTGCCGGGCGCGGCGGTAGCCGATGATCGTGGTCGTCAGCCAGAGTGACACGAGCACAACGGCGCTGAAGGCGCCGACGGGCCCGAACGGCGAGGTGATCCCGACGACCAGGCCTGCCAGGCCCGCCGGGATCACCCCGCCGAACACATAGAGTCGGCCCGCGATCCGGTGCCCGCGCCGGTGCTTGGCCCGAAACCACGGCCAGATCTGCAGGAACCCGCTGACGATCGCGACCGTGCCGAACACGATGTGGGCCAGCAGCGCGTAGTAGTGCTCCGGGAATCCCTCCGGCTGCGGCACCCTTGCCTTGGCCGGATCCAGGCCGAGGTAGGGCGGGATCGAGAACGCGAGGAACGCGACGATGATCGCGCCGAGCGGCAGGATCCACACCCGCCGCTTGCGCGGCGCTTTGGGCGGGCGGGTGGCCGTGGTTGTCATGTCTCCCCCTAAGAACGACTGATCCCACAGTAGGAATCAGCGCCTCAGGAACCCATGGAGGCAGCACCAAGATCGAAGGTAGGGCGAGCCCTACCCGAGTCAGTAGCTGTCGCCGCCGAAGAAGATCTCTTCGAGCTGGTCCGCGGTGCCCGCGAGCAAGGACAGCGGGTCGACGAACTCGGGAAGGTCGAGCGTGGCCAGCGGCAGCGAGTGCCGGAGCACCACGTGGTCGCCCATGATCGCCACGCCGCAGGCGACCGACGTGTGGCCGACCTCGGTGAGCAGCGCCTTGAGGTCGACCTTGTCGGCGAGGCCGACCGGTGAGGCGATCTGCACCCATTCGTGCTGCTTGTCGAGCACCTCGCGAGCCAGCACGACCACCTGGGTGCGCTCGTCCTCGTCGTCGTAGGCCTCGAAGTTGAACAGGATGCGGATCTCGCCCTCGTTCTCGGAGATCACGTCGTAGGTGTCGTTGACGTACTGCGCCAGATCGCCCCAAGTCGCCATGCTGATCAGCTTAGTCACGCCCGATCCTCAGGCGGCGGCCGCCGGTATCGCCACCGTCGCGGGCAGCGCGGGCGGGCACTGGACGACGAGCGCGGTGGCGTTGTCAGCACTGCCTTCGCGTACCGCGAGCCGTACCAACTCGGCCGCGGGGTCGGGGGCGTGGTGCAGGACTCGCGCGAAGGACCGGCCATCGACATAGCGGTGGACGCCGTCGCTGGCAAGCAGGAGGAAGGCGGGCGTGGGGACGGTGGCGTACCCGATCCGCGCGGGTTTGGCGGTGCGGACCGAGGCGGTGACCAGGTGTTCCATCCGCGGGGTCGCGGGCGTGCCGCGGTCGCGGAAGTACTGGGCGAGAGTGTGGTCGGTGGTCAACTGGGTGACGGCGTCGCCGACCACTGCGTAGGCCCGGGCGTCGCCCACCCACGCGATCTCGTAGCCCTGTTCCCCAGGCAGCGGTACCGCGATGACGAGAACACAGTCGCCCGTGCCTGCCGCTTCGACGGCGTGCCGGGCCGCCGCCATCGCCGCCTCGGCACCGTCGCCCGCGGCGCGCACGGCAGCGGCGGCGGCGAGCCGGGCGGCCGTGCCGTCCTCGCCGATCCCGTCGGCCAAGGCGAAAGCGATCTGACCGGTTCGCGGGTCGGCGTAGGAGGCCACGGCGTCGGCGTTGGTCCGGCGCGGGCCGCGCTCACTCGACGTACGCCAGTTCGAGTTTCGCATCATGGCCTCCCGCGGTGCCGGTGCCTCCAGAATCCGCCCGTTCCCTGAGCGTTTCCTGTGCCGAACCGAAACGCCTGCTGAGAAACGCTGTGGTTAGCGTGAGCCGTAGGCGCGGATCGTGGTCTGTTCGACGGTGTTGCCCGCGCTGTCGGTCGCACGGGCGCGCAATGAGACGAAACGGGCGGATCGCGGGTGATCGATTGTGGCGACACCGTCGGCGACGGGCACCGGTCGCCACGTGCGGCCGTCGTCGAAGGACGCCTCGACGGCCAGCGCGGCGAGGGTCTGCTCGGTCCCCGGGTTCCACTGGATGGTGACCGGCACCCGGACACGGTCGGCCGTCACGCGGTTGTGCGGGTCGAGCCCCTCCGGCGCGAAGCGGACGACCATCAGCGGCAGGGGCACGCCGCCCTTTCCCTTCCGGTCATCCGGCGGGCGCACGGAGGTGAACGTCCAGACGCAGGTGATCGACGTGGAGTAGCGCGACACACCGCTGCGGGCCGCGGTCGTCTCCAGGCGGTAGGCGGCGGACTCCGCGGGCACGTCGAACGAGCCCTGGCCGGGACTCTCCGACCGGCCGACCTCGACGCCTTCGCGATACAGCGCGGTCGAACCACCATCCACTATGGAGGTACCGGTTCGGCCGAGGCCCGCGTCGGCGTACATCGGCAGCGATAGCGTGAGCGAGTCGTGGGAGCGGAACGCCCAGTCGCCGGGGCGGAAGCCGGGGCCGAAGACCGCGGAGTTCCATTGGTCGTCGGTTGACGCGCCGGGCGGGTGGGCCAGTTCGCCGCTGGTCACAACGGTTTCCGTGCGCAGCGAGTTCTTGACCTTGCGCCACTGTGCCAGCTCGGCGTACCAGGTCAGGTCGTCGACGTTGTGGAACTCGGTACGGACCTGCGGCAGCGACAGCGGCAGCCCGTAGCCGACCGAGGTGCCGAAGCGGGGTTCCTTGGCGATCCACACCTTCGTGGCACCACGCCGGTCGGACTGGTCTCGGTAGGTCGTGCGCACCCGCGCGAGGTCCTGATCGACCACGTGTCTGGTGAACCCGTTGGGCAGGTGTCCATAGTCGAACCATTGCAGGTGATAGGCGACCGGGGTGGCGGTGACGTCACCGTCGCGGTCCGGGATCGCCCACGCGCCGCCGATGTCGGCGACGAAGTGGGTGTCGGGCAAGGGATCGCCCAGCTGTCCGATGAAGATTCGCTCGAACGTGTCACCCAACACGCCGGTGAAAACCGCGCGGTCCTCACCTATCCGGCTGTACCCGGCGCCCACGGCCTTGGGGCGTACGCCAAGCCGGTCGAAGGTGACCGAGATCGGTTGTGCCGTATGGGCATCGAGCGTCACGGTTTTGTCGGTGGTCACCTCTACTGTCGGGATCACGACCTTGTGGGAGTCGGCGGTCACGCCATCGGCGCGGCGGGTGTTGATCACCGAGTCCAGGTGGTATCGGCCCTTGCGGACGCGCACGACGCCGACACCACCGATGGTCGGGACGGGACGGTAGCGCGACGGATCCACGCCGAGGAGGAAGGAGTAGTTGTAGTCGGACAGGTTGCCTTCGCGGTCGACGGTGCGGAAGGTGAGGTCGTAGCTCTCGGGCTCGCGGTCGATGGCGACCGGGACGGTGACGCGCTGGGTTCTTGCCTCGGCGTCGATCCGGGCGCTGAGTGGGCCTTCCGGCGCGTCGACCGTGGTGTCGGCGGTGATCTCGACTGACGCGGTGCCGTTTGCCGGAACGGTGACGCGGTCGGCCGAGAGGCGGAAGGTGGCCGCGGGCGCGTCCGTGGTCAGGGTCAGCCGAAGTTCGACGGGCCGGGTGCTGGTGTTGGTGTAGGAGAACGACTTGGTGACAAGGGGATCGTCGTCGTGCGGCCACGACTGGCGGCCCATCGAGACACTCGGAGGTGAGGCGTAGACGGACTGGGTGACACCGCGGGCGAGGTCGACGCGGCCCGCACCTTGGTCATAGCTGCCCGCGTCGATGGGCTTGGCGGAAGCCATCAGGGCGGCTTTGAGCTGACGGCCGGTCCACTCGGGATGCTCCTGGGCGAGAACGGCCGCGGCGCCCGCGACATGCGGGGTGGCCATCGACGTGCCGCTGAGGTCGCGGTGCTTCTCGCGCGGCTTGCCGAACGAGTAGCGCGAGCGGGCGGCGGTGATGTCGACGCCGGGGGCGAGGATGTCCGGCTTGAGCGCGGCGTCGTGGACGCGCGGTCCGCGGGACGAGAAGCCCGCGAGAGCATCGTGCTTGTCGACGGCGCCGACAGCGAGCGCGGCGTCGGCGGACGCGGGTGAGGCGACGGTTTCGGCACCGGAACCGCCGTCGTTGCCCGCGGCGACGACGAACAGGGCACGGTCGCTGAGCTGGTTGACCGCGGCTTCGAGGGGGTCCTCCCCCGCGGCGTCCGGGCCGCCGAGGCTCAGGTTCACGACCTTGGCCCCGGAGTCGACGGCCCACCGCATCCCGGCCAGGATCGCCGACTCGGGGCACCCCGCGCCGCCGCACACCTTGCCGACGAGCAGCCGCGCGTCGGGCGCGACACCACGGTAGGTGCCGCGACTGGCGATGGTGGCGGCCACGTGCGTACCGTGCCCGTCTTCGTCGCGCACCGTGCGGTCGCTGGTGAAGTTCTTCTCGGCGGCGACCCGGCCGCGCAGGTCGGGGTGGGTCGAGTCGACGCCGGTGTCGAGCACGGCGACCGTGACACCGCGACCGGTGTATCCGGCCGCCCACGCGGCCGGGGCACCGATGTGCGGGACGCTGACGTCGAGGCTCGGGTGGCGCATGCCGTCAAGCCATACCCTGCCGGTGGCGGTGGCGCGTCGGATCGCCCATGCCTCGGCGGCGGTGTCCTTGGGCTGTCGGGTCGGGGTGAGGTCTTCGGTGATCAACGGCAGGTCGGGCGACCGGTCGTCGCCGTAGCCCGCGCGGAGAAGTCCTGCGACGTCGAAGAGGCGCAGGTCGAGGCGGCCGGTATTGAGGTCGCGCCAGGCGTCGTCGGGGACGACGTGCAGCCGCGTGCCGTCCCCGGTGACGGCGAAGTGGACGTGCGCGCGCCCGGGGGCTGGATCGACCGCGGGCACCAGCCGCGCGCCGACTCGGCGCACGGTGACTCGGTCGCCGGTGATCAGCGTGACGTCGCCGAGATACCCGGGCTCGACGCTGTCCACCGACGTGGATCCGGACAGCAGCGAGCCTGGTGACGGCGAACCGGATGGCGCGGAGTCGGCCGGGATGGGCTCGGCGGCGTGTGCTGGGGCGGCAAGCCCCAGCACGACGATCAGCACCGCGGCGGCTCCTGCGGCGAGTTTGGTGTGCAGCGGCATCGCGGCCTCCCCGTCCGAAGTGTGCTCACCAACCAAGTGCAGGCGGCGGTGGGGAGTCAACAGGCGAACGGGCGACCTCGTTACCAGATGCCGGCCAGCCGACGCGCCGGACCGGCGGGAGGTGGGTGGGCGCCGACGTTTGCCGAGCGGCCAGACCAGCGAGCTATCCCAGCCATGCCTTCGCGTCCGCGGCGATCCGGTCGGCATAGCGGTCGACGCCCGGCGACACGACCGGGCAGCCGCGCACGGGCGCGGTGCCGTCGAGGCAGAAGTGGATGTCGTCGTTGTCGGCGCGCAAGCGGGCCACGCCGCCGAACGCGCCGGGGAAGGTGCAGGTGCCGGTCGCGCGTTCCTTGTCGGTGCAGGGCAGGAAGCGGGTGAACTCGTAGCGGTCGTGGGTCATGTTGTCGTACGGGTAGGCGGCCATGCTGGCGGTCGCGCCCGCGTCGGTGACCCGGTCGCCCGCGAGGTCGGCGGCGTAGGTGTAGATCTCGTTGAGCCTGCGCGGGACCTCGCGCTGGGGGTCGGGCAACGGGGCCTGCAGGACCCACAGGACCTTGGGCCGGGGCAGGCCGATCGAGTCGGCCGCCTCGTTGATCTCGCGGCGCGCGGAGAACGCGTTCCAGAGGTACTTGTCGTAGAACGCCTGCTCGCCGCGCCGCAGTGGGGAAACGCAGGGCGAGTAGTAGTCGTTGCCCCAGAACTGCAAGATCACCAGATCGGGTCGCTGGTCGCGGATGAGGTTGGCGAACTTCGCTGACTGCGGCAGCCAGGTCGGCTCCCCCGCCAGGTAGTCGCAGATGCCGGTGCCGCCGAGCGTCGCGTCGTGGAGGTCGACCGGGCCGAGCGCCGCGGCCAGTGCGGGCGCGTTCTGCGCGGCGACCGAGTCGCCGACGTAGACGACCTTGGGAACCGCGTCGGCGTGCGCCACGCCGGTCAGTGCGGACGCCAACAACGCCAAGACCACCGCGACGCGCTTCACCAACTGGTCCCCCTCAGTCCTCCAGGGGCGTCACGATAGCAGGCGAACCGGCCCAGACCTGCGAAAACCCGAATCCGGTCAGCTCGGCGGCGGCGACAAGATCGATGAAGTCGTCGGTGACGAACAGTGGTCCACGCAGCAGTTGCGGCACCTTGAAGACCGGTGCCGAGATCCGCTCCGGGTGGAAGGCGTACCGCTCGACGGCGAGGATCTCGCCGTCGTCGAAGCGCACGATCTCCGAGGCCGACTCGTCAAGTGCGTCGGTCACTGTCAGAGCGTTGAACAACCAGAGATCGGCGTCGGGACACGCCAGCGGCAGCAGTTCGCCGCATGCCTCCAGCAGGGGGCGCAACGCCGCGACCGCGCGCGGGCGCAAGACCAACACGTGGCCGCCCAGCCACGGCAGGTCCGCCTCCGCGCGCGGTTCGCCGGTGTCCTCGACCGCGAGCCTGGCGACCGGGACCGGTCGCCAGGCCGCCTGCCGCGGGGTGCCGTCCAGGCTCCAGAGGTACTCGTTGTCGGTGTCGTGCACCGGGAGCACCCACTCGAAGCCTGGACGGACCTGCGGCTCATAGAGCCTCAATGCTTCCTCCGGATCACGGGAATCCGCCCGACAGCAGCCGCTGTCGAATGTAGGCCAGCGACTGGACCACTTGCTGTCGGTTGGTCGCTCGCCCGAGCAGCTGGTTGACAGCAGCGTAGTACCGGTCGGTGTGCACCTTGGAGTGGACAGCCGCGCCAGTCGGGTTGAGTGAATTCACGTTCCGCGGCAGGAACACGCCATTGACCGCTTCATCGATGTGCACACCGAAGCGCTGCAGAACCGCTCGCGCGGGTGCGGCGGCGCCCGCACCGCCCGCCACGATGTGGTGGGCCGCGGTCTGGGCCGGTTGGGCGGTGCCCGCGCGGACCAGGTTGGCGCCGAGCGCGGCCGACGAGTGTCTCACCGCCGCGCCCGTGGCTTGAGCCGCCACTCTGGGTGCCTGTGCCAGGGCCGTCGTGCCCAGCGACCCGACGACCGTGATGGTGGTATCGACAATTTCGGCGTTCCTGCGGCTCATGCCCGCCGCCTGCAGGCCCTGGCTGGTGAGTGAGCTGGTCTCCTCACCGGTCCACAGCTGGCGCAGTCCCGCACTGGTCACGTCCGCGCCGTGGACCACCACGACCGCACCCGCGACCGCGCCGACACCCGTCCACGAGGTCGCCGCGCCGCCCGCCGCGCCCGCCGCCATCTCCAGCACACCGCCGACCGCCTTGAGGCCGCCCATCACGCGGTTCCAGGTGCTGGCTCCGGTGGGGTCGGTCAGTCGGACCGGGTTGTTGTTGGCGAAGGTGTAGGACGAGAGATTGAACGGCTGGAGCACGCCGTTGTTCGGCTCCCCGTCGAGATAGCTGTCCAGGGCCGGGTCCGGGCTCTGCCACTGCGTTGTCTTCGGGTTGTAGTACCGCGCGCCGTGGTAGTAGAGGCCGGTCTCCTCGTCGAGTTCCTTGCCGCCGAACTGATACGGCACCGGGGTGGGCTGAGCGGGGTGCTCGTTGACCCAGTTCTCGCCGAAGGCGAAGTACTCCAGGTGCTCGGTCAGGTTGGCGTGCTCGTCGGTGACGTAGGACGACGAGCCCAGGTGGTCGGCGTGGAAGAAGAAGTGGTGGTTCTCGTAGGTGTTGTCCGGTTTGACCGTCTTGGTGGCGATCCGGGTGTCACCCACCCACACGTGCTTGAACCCGGTCCCGTTGCGCTCGCTGAAGTTCTGGTTCGGGTAGATGTGCTTGGGACCGGCGTCCTTGACCACCCGGTTGCCCTCGTCGTCGTAGACGTAGCGCACCGTGGCGGGTTGCTGGGGACTGACGCACGCGCTCGGATCTTGAAGGACCGTGGTGTTGCGGGCGTGGTCCTGGTTGCAGGCGAGGCGGTTCTCCTCGTCCCACACCAGCTGCCTGCGCTTGCCGGGCGCGGGCGGCTCGGTGTTGACCGTGTCGATCAGGTTGCCGTTCTGGTCGAACACCTGGTTGACCGGGCCGACCTTGCTCGCCGCGTGCGGCTTGGCGCTGTTGTAGGCGTAGTCGTAGGTGTAGGTGGTCTTCTTCTGCACCTGCGCCTTGCCGGTGGTGGCACCCGGCTCCAGCGTCTCCTGCAGCGGCTCTTCAGCAGGCTCGGCAGGCTCCTCGATCGGCCCGACCGGGGCCAGCGTCGGGTCGGTCCCCGCGGCCGGGTCGGTCAGGACCGTGTTCGAGCTCGCTGTCTGCGGCGCGGTGGTCTGCGCGTTGACGACGATCTCGTGCTTCTGGTCCTTGTGCGTGGTGTTGTGCAGCGAGTCGTACCGCAGGGTCAGGGACTGGCGGTCGAGCTTGTTGTCCTTGTTGCGGTACTCCCCCGACGCCGACGTGACCTGGTACAGGTCGTCGTAGTTGAAGGTCTGCACGCTCGGCCCGCCGATGGGCTTGCCGTGCGGCAGCGCGACGTTGTTGCGGACCTGCCGGACGTTGCCGACGTTGTCGTAGGTGTAGGTGATGTTCTGGAACTCGTGGCCGTCGGGCAGCCGCGCCTTGAGGGTGGCGAGCTGGCGGTCGGCCGGGTCGTAGGTGTAGCTGGTGCGCACCCCGGTCCCGGTCTCCATCAGCGCGCGCTGGCCGAACTTGTCGTAGTCGAGCCGGTTCAGGTACGTGTAGTCGAACGTGCCCTTGTGGCCGGTGGCCCGGCTGACCTGGCCGCCCGAGTCGTACTCGTAGGTGAGCACCTCGCTGTCCGGGAAGGTCAGCTGGAGCACCCGGTTGAACGAGTCGTACTGGTAGGACGTGGTGTAGCTGCGCGCGGGACCGTTGATCGCGGTGACCGTGCGGCTCTCCCGGACCAGCTCGCCGAGTGGGCCGTACGCCCGGCTGACCGTGCCCGCCGCGTCGCGCACCGAGGCGACCCGGTTGGCGGTGTTGTCCGCCGCGCCGGGGGCGCCGTAGGTGTAGGTGACGTTGTTGCCGGTGAACGTCGGGTAGCGGATGCCGGAGACGCGGTTGAAGTCGTAGTCGTACTCGACGGCCTTGTTGCCCGCCCGCAGCTTCGCGGTGATCTTGGCGGTGGCGTTGCCCGCCAGGTCGTAGCGGGTCTCGGTGCGGCCCGCGTCCGGACTGTCCACAATGGTGCGACGGCCGAGGTTGTCGTACGCGGCGGACGTGGTGTTGTTTCGGTCGTCCACCACGGTGGTGATCTGGCGCAGCGGGTCGTAGGCGTAGCTCGTCCAGATCACCGGCTGACCGGCGGCCTGGTTGAACTCCTTGACCGAGGTGGTCAGCCCGCGGGTGTCGGTGTAGGTGCGCCGCTGCTTGCCGTTGCCGTCGGTGGCGACCGCCTCGAACCGGGTGGTGCCGGAGCGGTCCTGGCCGAAGCCGTAGGCGTTGGCCGACGACGTGTCGTCCGGGATCACCGTGCGGGTGACGCGGTCGAGGATGTCGAAGGTCTGCCGGGTCGGCTGGACGCTGTCGAAGGCGCCGTTGAACGAGGTGTTGCCACCCTTGGGCTCGGTGACCGGGTAGAAGTGCTCGACGCCGCGGCCGACGAAGTCGTACACGCTGCGGCCGGACACCGTCATCACCTGCCGCGGGTCCGCCCCGGGCGCGGTGACGACGCTGGCGTCCTTCTTGGTCTGCAGCGTGCGCTTCAGACCGTCGATGAACAGGACCGTGTCGATCGTGTCCTCGCGGACGCCCGCCGCGGAGCGGTCGACGTTGCGGGTCACGGCGTACGGGACCACGGCTTCTGGGTGGTACTCGAAGTCGATGGTGATCCGGTTCTCGGGCAGCTCGTACGGCCCGGTGATGCTGTCGACCCGGCCCACCGAGTCGTACACCGTACGGACCTGCTTGGCGTTGAAGTCCGTGTCGGAGGTGGGCAGGCCGTACTTGATGTTGTGCGTCGTGGTCGACCGGTAGCCGAAGCTGTCGGTCACCGACTCGACGTGCACGCCGACGGCGGTGTCGTACTCGTAGTCGACCTTGAACCGCTGCCCGTTCTTGTTGGCGGGCTCGGTGACCGACCTGAGGTTGCCGTTGGCGAAGAACGCCATGTCGGTCACCGCGGCGGCGCCGTCGGCCAGGTACTCGCGCACCTGTCCGGTGTTGGCCGTGGCGCAGTCGACGTCGGCCTCGCTGCGGCGCAGCTGCGTGCCCGACCCGCGGACCTCGCTGAAGACCGGCAGGCCCACGATGTGCCGGGCGAGACAGGTGGCGTTGGCACCGCTGTAGCGGACCCTGGTCTCCACGTCGTCGGCCGTGCCGGTGTCGCCCGCGTCGAAGGTGCGGGTGACGTTGCCGAACTCGTCGTACTCGTTCTCGACGTACGAGGTCTTGCCCGCGGTGGCCTGGCCTTCGTAGAAGTACCGGTCCGTGCGGGCCAGCAGCGGGAACACCGTCGCGGTCGCGCTGGCGCCGTTGGCGGGCGCGCCCGTGGCGATGTCACGCAGCTGGTGGGTGTTGACCGTCTCCAGGAACTTGTTCCCGGCCGCGTCTGCGGTGACCGAGCGGCTCAGCAGCCCGCGCGTGTAGACGCCGTCGGTGCGGTATTCGTCGGTCGCCGTGCGGTAGACCGCGTCGGCCGCGCCCGGGTTCCGCTGCTCGGTGACGACCTTGCCGAAGCCGAGGAACTCGCGCTCCAGCCGGTCGTACTTGCCCGCCTCGTAGCGGAAGGTCGAGACCTGGCGGTCCTGGCCGTCGCCCGTGTGGCCGTCGAACAGCGTCGAGCGCGACAACACCCAGCGCGAGTCGGGCGAGTCGTAGGTGTTGCCGTCGCGGGTGTAGTCGAGGTCGATGTGCGCGCCGAGCGGGCGGGCCACCGACTTGAGCAGGTTGGTGCGTCCGGTCTTGTTCTCCGCGACGACCAGCTCGTTGTCCTTGGTGGACTTGACGTGGTCGACGTAGCCGTCACCGTTGACGTCGCGCAGGGCGACCTCGGTGCGGCCGATGCCGGTGGTGACGTCGGCACCCGGGTTGAACACGATGCAGCCGAAGAAGAAGCAGAAGCCGAAGGTGAAGTACACGCCGCCGCCGAGGGAGGCGTTGGCGTCGGCGTTCACCCCGGCCAGGCTGCCCCGGAACGGCGTGCGCGCGGCGAAGCCGTTGCCGGTGTTGATGGCGACCGACAGGGCGTTTCCGCCGTCGGAGAAGACGCGGTCCATGAGACCGTCGCCGTTCATGTCCATCAGCGTGGCGTCGGTCTTGGACGTGCCGACACCGGCGGAGACACCACCCGCGAAGCCGTAGTAGTCGGTGTTGAAGCCGAGGTTGACGCCCGCGTTCTTGGTCTCGCCCTCGTTGAGCGGGCCGCCCGGCCACGGTTCGCGCCCGGCGAAGGTGTAGCCCAGGTTGAGCGCGGCGTCGCCGTTCTCGTAGAGCTTGTCGGGCAGGCCGTCGCCGTTGATGTCGATCAGGTCGTGCGCCGAGTCGGACTCGCCGCCGCCGAGGTTGCCGCCGACGCCGAGGGTGGGCATCTCGGTGCCCGCCTTAGCCGAGTTGGCGTTGGTGCCGCCGGAGGGGATGTCCTGGCCGCGCGCGGTGGAGCTGGTGCGCGCCGGGCTGCCCGCGTTGGCCGAGACGCTGTAGGCCAGCGACTCGGACTCGCGCACGTTGCCGCCGACGCTGCCGCGGGTGCTGCCCAGGCCGCCGACCATGTCGGAGTACTGGACCCCGCCCGAGCCGACGACGTCGGGGAACCGGTCGCCGTTGAGGTCGAGGAAGTCGACCTGCCCGGTGCTGCGGCCCTTGGCCACACTGCCGCCCACGCCGATGCCGCCGATGCCCGCGCCTAACGTGGTCGAGATCTGCTGGGTGCGGCCGCGGCGGGCCACACCGGTCGCGCCTGCGAAGTCGGCGTCGGTGACGACGTCGATGACGTCGGATCCCAGCCTGGAACTGGACGCGCCCGCCGCCGAGACCCAGGTGTTGTCGTCGGCGCCCGCCCAGCGGCCCAGCGCGGGCAGCGGCGCGAACACGACGATCTTCGGCGTCTTGGCCTTGGGGTCGGCGGTGAAGCCGGGGACGTCGCCCTCGGTCGGGCCGCCCGGCAGCGAGTCGCGGTAGTTCTCGTCGATGACCAGGTCGGACTGGGCGATCGGGCTGGTGGCGCGGGTGCGGTTGCCCTGGTAGCCGATGGCCGCCCAGCCGCGGTACGGCTGCGCGAAGGCACCCTGCTCGACCGAGGCGTGCAGCGCGCTGGGCACCGCGGCGCCGTTGACCTCGACGGACTGCGAGGTCAGCTTGGACAGCAGCGTGGTGTCCAAGGTGGAGTAGTCGAAGAACAGCTCGTCGCCCTCGGTCACCGGCACCGTCAGCGGCGCGATGGCCGGGACGACGCCGTCGACGATGTCGATGACCCGCTTGGCCAGCAGCGCGCCGCGCTTCTTGACCGTGAACACGACCTTCGCGTCGGTCGGCTGTCCGGCGAAGTTGAACGCGATGCTCGGCTGGACACTGAGGTCACCGGTCGCGGCGGCGGTATGGAAGCCCTGCGGCGCGGTCAGCGTGGTCGCCGGGTAGACGTCGAGGTCGTACGGCGGGGTGATGGTCAGCGTCGGGTTGCCGTTCTCGTCGACGACCGCGTCGACACCCTGGGCGGCGGTGTAGTGCGCGCGCGGCACCCAACTCAGGGCACCCGCGTCGATCGGCGAGTCGACCTTGAGCCGCCACGACAGGGTGTCCTGCGCGGTGACCGGGATGTCCAGGTCGACCGAGGCCGTGCCGCCCGAGCCGCCGGGCAGCGAGCGGGTCAGCACGTCGGTGCCGTTGCGGCTGATCACCACGGTGACGTCATCGGTGGTCGAACCGGACTTGGTCACGTCGCCGGACAGGTGCAGCGTGCCGGTCAGCGGCGCGGTGACCACGGACGGGCGGCCCGCCAGGGTGAAGTCGCGCGAGGCCAGGTAGCGGTGGTTGGCAAGGCCGTTGACGTCGGTGGACGCGGCCTGGCCGACGTAGGTGACGTCCGGGTCCCAGTTGACCTGGTCATACAGGCCGTCGAGCACCGACTGGACGCGGAAGTAGATCGCGTCGCCGCGCTGGACCTGGATCGACTCGACGCCGCTCGGCTGGAACTCGATGTAGTCGTCGGGCCCGATGCGCTGGGCCCACAGCTCGGTGCCGTTGTGCTGGATCGTGGTGCGCACGCCGTCGGCGGCCCGGTAGGCGGCGCGCTCGTCGCCGGTGTCCTGGACCAGCCGGACCCGGCCGTCGACCCGCACGGTGCCCGCGTAGGGGGCCACCCAGCGGCGGACGCTGTCCATCAGCGGGAACTGGTCGACCTGGCGCTCGAACTCGGCGGTCTGGTCGCCGACGATGGTGCCCAACACCGCGCCGGTGCCGACCGGGACCGGGGTGTCGTGGCTGTTGGCGCTGTAGGCGGGTTGGCCGTTGGCGTCGAGGTGGCCGAACAGCACGCCGCCGTTGTTGACCAGGTCGGTGATGCCGTCGCCGTTGACGTCGGCGAAGTAGCGGTCGGAGTTGGTCGTGGTCGAGACGTAGTCCAGCTGGGCCGCGACGCCGAAGTAGGACTCGATGCCGACGGTGGCCGAGCGGGTGCGCTCACGGGAGATCGACGGCAGGTTGGTCAGCCGGATCGGGGTGTCGCCGAAGCGGGTCTGGCCGGTCGGGCCGGACTGGTTGGGCCGGTAGAAGATGCCGCCGCCGGAGCGGAACACCTTGTCGGGCAGGTTGTCGCCGTTGACGTCGGCCAGGGCGAGCAGGCCGTCGGACGAGCCCGCGTTGTAGCCGACCTTCACGCCCGCCGAGTTCGACTTGCGCGGGGCGGTCGGGTTGTAGCCGACGTAGAGGTGGCCGCCGGCGCCCTTCGAGGTGTTGGACGACAGCGCGCTGGCGTCGCCGAAGCCGCGCAGGCCGACGCCGAGGCCGTCGTTGGGCATGTTCCAGCCGGTGGAGTTGGTGAACGCGTTGTACGCGCCGGACTGGTCGCGGATGTCGTCGAAGTAGTCGAACGTGTGGGTGGTGAACCGGGCGTTGTCCTCGCCGAACTGCGAGACGGACTCCAGCAGGGTCTTGGCGAACGCGCCGGTGCGGTAGTTGAGCTCGTAGGCGCGGATCTGCTGGTCGTCGAACTTGACCTCGACCCGGCGCAGCAGGTCGGCGGTCACCTTCTTGAACCCGCCGCGCGCGTCGATGCCGACGTCGGCCCGCCGGGCCTCGCCGCGGTCGCGGTCGCGCTGGAAGGTCACCGAGTAGCGGCCGTCGGTCGAGCCGTGGCCGGTGTAGGTGACGCGGCTCGGGTACAGGTTCGAGCCTGCGACCGTCGAGTTCGCCACGCCGCCGTCGGCGACCTTCGCGTGCTCGTACCGGACGAAGTTGTCATTGGTGTCGCGGCTCTCGACCAGCGCCCACGTGGCGATGTTGCCCGCCCCGTCGGCCAGCGTGGCCTGCGCCGACGGTGCCCCGGTGCCGCCGTAGAGGTGGCGGGTGCCGTTCTTCTCGGTGATCTCCCACCAGTAGTTCGCCGGGCCGCTGCCGTGCCGGACGATCCGGTCGAACTTGCCCTCGACCCTGGTGTGGAACACCTTCTCCGCGGTGCGCGCCTGGAGTTCGCCGCGGTGGGCGACCGGGGTCAGCTGCTCGCCGTTGAGCAGGTAGGTCTCGGTCTCAAGGCCGCCGTGGTAGCGCGGGACGCCCCAACGGGTGTCCAAAGTGATCGCGGGGGTGGAAAGGTCCCAACCGGTGCCGGTCCAGCCGTTGGCGCCACCGGAGTTGTAGGACAGTGCCAGGGCGGGCTGCATGCCCGCGCGGCCCTTCGGCAACTCGATCGGGTAGCCGAGCCTGGCCTGGCCCTGGTTGTTCGCGGTGGGCGCGTCGATCAGGTTGATCCCCGCGCCGGGGTCGCCCGCCTTGACGTCCTTGAGCTGGTTCGGGTTGAACTGCTTGCCCTCTGGATACTCGGGAACGTCGACACCCAGCGTGCTGGTGCCGCTGTCCGCCGCCGTCCCGGGGAGTCCCACCGGGGACAGTCCACCAGCGAGCATGGCGAAGATGATCGCCATGATCCCGGCACCGCGTTTGGCACTCACCGCTGACGATCTACGACGTGGCAGGACCCGCACGATCATGGCGCTCCCTCGGTGGACGACTCCAGGTCCCTGCATCGCTGGGCGAAGCCGGACAGTTACCCACCGAATGGCCTAACTTGACTGATCCTCACGAGTACGAACTGGGGGCGAACGACCGGTTGCCGACCGGCGGCGCGAGGCGCACGATCGGTCGATGGTGGAAATGGATCGACGTTCTGTTCTGCGCGGGGCCGTCGCAGGCGCACTGTTCGGCGGCCCCTTCGCCGGTTTCGTGACCAGGGCCGCGGCCACCCCCGCCGCCGCGCACGAACTCGGCCCCATCCCGGACCTGCGGGACGGCATCGTGCGGCTGTGGCTGCCGCAGGGCTTCCAGTACCGCTCGTTCCACGACACCGAGTCCGCGGTGATCCTCGACGACGGCACCCGACTGCCCGGCAGGCACGACGGCATGGGCTCGTTCCACGGGCACGGGGGCAACTACCTGCTGGTCCGCAACCACGAGATCAACAACGCCGGCCCAGCGTTCGGCGACCGGACCAAGGCCTACGACCCGATGGCCCAGGGCGGCACCACGACCATCGAGGTGACCCGGTTCGGCGAGGTCGTGCGGTCGCACACCAGCCTCAACGGCACCCAGATGAACTGTTCCGGCGGCCAGATGCCGTGGGATTCGTGGATCAGCTGCGAGGAGACCGTCAACGGCCCCGACGTCGGCCCCGACTTCACCGGCGGCCCGAACACCGCCCTGACCCAGCGTCACGGCTTCGTCTTCGACGTACCGTCGCACGGCACGTCCGATCGGCAGCCGATCACCGCGGCGGGCCGCTTCGCCCACGAGTCGGTCGCCTACGACCCCAAGGGTGGGTACCTGTACCTGACGGAGGACGACTTCAGCTTCCCGTCGGGCTTCTACCGCTACAAGCCGCGCCGGGATCCACTTCGGACCGGCAAGCTGGACAACGACGGCCACCTGCAGATGCTGCGGGTCAAGGGAACCCCCAACGCCGACCTGGCCGCGGCACAGGAGCCACACGCGATGTACAAAGTGGACTGGGTCGACATCGACGACCCCGACCCCACCTTCCCGTACACCCCCGGCGTCCCGGCCCCGACCTCCAACAACACCGCCCTGACCCACGTCGCCCGGCAAGGCTGGGCCCAGGGAGCGGCGTACTTCTCCCGTCTGGAGGGATCGGTCTACGACGACGAGGTCGTGTACTTCACCTCCACCCAGGGCGGCGGGCCCGCGGAGACGTCGATCGGCCCGATCGCCGACGGCTACGGCAACGGCACCGGACAGATCTGGGCGTATCACACCCATTCGAGGATGCTGCGGCTGTTGTTCCAGTCGCCCGGCGCGGACGTGCTCGACTTCCCGGACAACGTGACCACCAGCAAGCGGGGAACGCTGGTGCTGTGCGAGGACAACGTCAACGACAACTTCATCCGTGGCCTCACCCGCGGCGGGCAGTTGTTCGACATCGCGCTGAATCGCTTGGTGAGCAACACGGGAGCGCCTCGGTTCAATGATGAGTTCGCTGGGTCGACCTTCAGTCCGGACGGGCATACCCTCTTCGTCAACATCCAGGCTAGCCGCGGTCTGACTTTCGCGATTTGGGGGCCATGGCACAAGATCGGTGTCTAGAAACCCGTGGGCCTGCTTGGGCTTGTGGGTGCCTGTTGGGTGCGTTGCGTATGCCCTCGGTCGTCGGTTGCTACAGGCGGGCGTCGTAGTCCTCCGGGCAGAGCTTCGCGACCAGTTCGCCGCGGCTGCGGACGGCGACCTTGCCGAACACCGACTTCAGGTGGTCCTGCACCGTGTGCGCGGTGATCGCGAGGCGGTGCGCGATGTCCGAAGTGGACCGACCGGCGATCACCTCGTGGCACACCTCCCGCTCGCGGGAGGTCAGGCTGTACGCGGCGAACAGCAGGCTCAGTAGTTCGACGCCCGCCGCGCGTTCGATGGTCACGACCGTCTCGTCGCTGTCCTCACCAGCGATGAGCCGGTCGGCCTGGAACAGGATCCAGCCGCCGTAGGCGTCGCGGACCCTGGCCCGGAATGTGCCCGACACCGAGGACCGGGCGCCGACGACCACCGCGCGCAGCATCACGCCGAAGCGGCCGGGGGCTACCTCGTCCAGTTCCGTTCGCCACGCCTCCGCCGCGGCGGTGGCCGCCCTGGGCTGCCCGGACCGGGTGACGACGACGATCGCGGGTGCGCCGCGTGGGCGTGCGCTGCGAGACCGGGACGCCAGGCGGGTCGCGGTGGCGAGGGCGGGGGCCACGGAGGTGACGAACTCGACCTCGCGGTCGCTGAACTCGCCCCGGCGGACCATCCCGGCGGCGCCCCAGCAGGTGCCGTCGGCCCGGAATACCGCACGCAGCTCGAAGTCCAGGCCGAGCGGTCGCCACACCTCGTTGACCCGGCCGCTGCGTTCGATGTCGCGGCGCTCCAGGTCGGACAGGCGGGCCACCGGGACCGGCCGCTGGGCCAGTTCGGCGAAGGTGTGTGGCTCGGTGCCGTCGTACTCGTAGGTGGCCAGCAGTGGCTCGTACCGCTGCGGGATGCGGGCCGCGCCGCTGGTCATCGAGCTGATGGTGGCGGTGTCGGGGTCCATCGACGCCCAGCAGGTCAGGTCGGTGGGCACGACCCGGTCGACCAGCTCGATCGCGGCCGCGTGCAGCTCGGCGACGCCGAGGCCCGCCTTGGCCAGCGCGGCGATGTCACGCTGGGCGCTGAGCGCCAGTCCCTCCCACATGGACCGAGTATGCGCGCCGCCGTCCGCGGGCGGCATCCCACAATTACGGGATGGATCGGCCGGTGCCGGGTTCCTAGCTTCGAGTTCATGAAGACACATCTGAGCACCGCGGGCGAGGGCCAGGAGTTGGACTCGTCCGACGCGAAAGTCACCGTGAAGGTGGACGCCGAGCACACCGACGGCGCCTACGAGCTGTTCGAGGTCGACGCCCCGCGCGGGCCGACCGTGCCGCCGCACGGCACGCCATGGCCCAAGTCGTTCTACATCCTGCACGGCCGCATGGCCGTCTACGTCGACGGCGAGATCTACGACGTGGGTCCGGGCGCCTCGATCACCATCCCGCCTGGGGCGATGCACACCTTCACGGTGCACACCCCGTCGGTGAAGTTCCTCGCCATCAGCCTGACCGACGCCATGGGCCGCTTCTTCCGCGACGTCGACCAGACCGTGCCCCCTGGCACCCCGCTGGAGCAGGCCGCACCGTTGCTGCGGGACATCGTCGGACGGCACGGCCTCACGCTGTCGGAGTGGCCGTCATGAACGTCGTCGCCCAGGTCTTCGCCGGGATCGGCGCGCTGGTCCACCTGCTGGCGTGGGTGTGGGAGTCGTTCCTGTTCCGGCGGCCGAGTATCCACAAGGGACTCTTCAAGGTGCCCACCGAGGACGTGCCCGCCGTGCTGCTGTGGTCGTTCAACGTGGGCTTCTACAACCTGTTGCTCGGCTCGGGCACGGTCATCGGCCTGATCGCGCTGAACACCGGCGACGAGGTGGTCGGCAGGACCCTGGTCCTCTACACCTGCGGCTTCATGGCGGTGGCGGGCGTGGTGCTGCTCATCTCCGACCGGTTGGGTCTGAGCAGGCCCAAGGGCAGCGGATTGGCGGGGTTCCTCTCGCAGTCCGTGCCGCCCGTGGTCGTTTTCGTCGCCACGGCGGTGTCCTAGACCTGCCCGGCCAGCACCTCGCCGTGCACGAGGGGGTGGTGCGCGGCGAGGTGTTCCATGATCTTGCCGATCGGGGTGCCGTAGTTCTCCTGGTTGATCGTGCGCCCCCACACCGACACGCTGCTGCCGGGCGGGATCGTCTTGAACCCCCGGTGCAGCGCCGCGACGAACCAAGCGTCGTCGCAGATCGGGGAGCCGGACGAGCCGCCCGCGGTGTCGGTCAGGTAGCTGAGGCGCTCGGCGGTGCCGGAGACGACGAAGTTGTTCCGGAAGCCCAGCCGCATCGGCAGCCCGCCGGGGTGCTGCAGGACGTTCACGCGTTCCTGTAGCGCCCGTTCCTGCGGCTTGAGGATCGGGCTCGTCCGCAACCGCAGCGGTTTGCGGGCACCCGTGGGCAGCCGCAGGATCGCGTAGTCCAGATCCTTGTCGCTGGCCAGGCACTCGACCGCGGCGACGGCCTGGACCGTGGCGCCCGCGTCGTAGAAGTCGAACAGGGCGCGGGTTCCCTTGCCTTGCAGGTCGAAGTCGGCCCGCGGGGCGTCGCCCTCGGTGGGCAGTCGCGCGTTGATGACGTGGAAGTTGGTGATCAGCAGGTCCGGTCCGATCAGCCAGCCGGTGCCGTTGCCGAGGTCGGGGGCGTTACCGGCCAAAGTGGACGGTATGCCGCCGAAGTGCCGGTGCACCAACAGTTTCGCCACCGAGCGGGACACCTCGGTGCCCGAGTGCAGGAATCCGACGTCGAGGGTGTCGTCCTCGAAGATGACCACTTCGAGTTCGCCGTCGACGCCGGGCAGCGTGTCGACGTCCATCGGCGCGGCGGGCGCGTCGATCGCCATGGCCGAGCCATCGATCTCGACGACCTCCAGCGCGCGCCGGAACACCAGTTCCTCGGGGCGCCCGGCCGCCAGCAGGACGGCTTTGTCCAACCACAGCCGCAGCGGGTTCTGCCCGGACAGCAGCGCCCTGGTGGTGTTCATCCGGCTGGTCAGTGTGATCAGCCGGGCCGCAGGCGTGCCACCCTGGGTCGCGGTGGCGACGAACACGGGCGAGATGTCGGCGGTCAGCGCCGCCATCTCCCCTTCACTGGCGAACCCGCAGGCCAGAGCGGCTTGCTGGACCTTGGTCAGCTCGGCCGGGGTGAGGTGCGCGAAGGTCATGACAGGCTCCTGCCGTCAGCGGGTCGCACGAGGGTGTCCACGACCACCGACCGCGATCGGATCGGGTCGTTCGCCCAGTCCAGGCCGACCGCGATGGCCTTGCCGGTGCGTCCCGAGCGCATCACGAGCCGGGCCAGCTCGGTGTGGTCGGCGCGGCGGGTCAGGCCCACCTCGTCGGCGAGGGCGTCGATCGCGGGCTGGGCGCCGGTGGAGGTCAGGTCGAGCAGCCGGGCCAGCGCGAAGGGGTCTTCCTGGAACACTCCCCCATCGGTCTCGGTCTGGTCGCCGACCTGGGCGGCGGCGTGGTGCAGGACGCGGCCGTCGAGGTCGCCCGCCGCGTGCAGCACGCGTTTGACCAGTTCAGGGTGGCCGAGCAGGGACGCCCGAGACAGGTGGGTGAACCGGGTGGCCAGTTCATCGGCGAGTTCCTCGGCCTTGTCCTGGTCGAACGACCGCAGCACCTGGACCGCGTCGGCCAGCACACCGACACCGCGCTCCGGGTCGCCGAGCAGGTCGCACGACGTCACCGCCCACTCGGCGGCCGTCACCACCCCGAAGCTGTCGTTCAGCGCGCCGCACACCGCGACGGCCTGGGCGGCCAACTCGGCCTGCGCGAGCCGGTCCCGTGCCTCGACCGCCGACGCGGTGCCGACCTGGATCACGCTCGACGCGCCGTTGGGGTCGCCGCTCAGCAGCCGCGCCTTGGCCTCGACGGCGTAGAGCCTGCTGCCGGGCAGGCGGGCGGACCGCTCGGCCAGGACCGCGAGCGCGTCGGCCGGACTGTCCGACGACAGCCAGGACAACGCCCGGCCCAGCGCGTCGGCCTCCCAGTCCTCCTGGTCCCAGTCGGAGCGGTCCTCGTCGGCGGTCGGGTTCACCCTGCGTTCCAGCCAGGTCCTCGCCCGGCGCGGCAGCAGCTCGCCGAGCGCGGGTTCGAGGGACTGGCGCAGGACCGGGTCCCACAGCTTGTCGAGTTCGCGCGGGTCCTGCCCCGACACCAGCCGGTGATACAGCTCCTCGGCGCGGTCGCGCGTGCGGTAGTAGTCGATCGCCCGGCGGTGGATCTCGGCCACGGTCGCCGCGCGCTGCGGCTCGTCGAGCAGGCTGCGCAGCATCAGCCTGCGCACGTCCTGCCGGTGGCTCACCGCGTTGGGCCCCTCGCGGTCGAACATTCCGACCTCGAACAGCAGCTTGTCGAAGATCTCCGACGCCCGATCCGGGTCAAGGCCGCAGGGCTCGGCCAGGACTTTGCGCAGCACATCGACGTCGATGCGCCGCACCGCGAGCCCCGGATAGGCGACCTTCACGACCTCGACGTCACGGATGTGGCCGAGGACGCGCGCGTAGAGCATCCCTTGGACCTGCTCCAGCGCGACGCCGGTCAGGACGTCGGCGCGCGCGGCGATGTCGCCGAACGCCGCGTTCGCCGAGCCGGAGCGGGCCAGCGCGTTGGCGGCCAGCCGCAGGGTCAGCGGGTTGCCGCCGAACTTGTCCACGATCAGCTCGCGCAGGTAGGCGTCGGCCACTCCGAGTCCTTCGAGCACGGCTTCGGCGGCGCGGTCGTCCAGGTCGCCCAGCGGCAGGTCGAGGGGGTCGCCGAAGCCGGTCAGCCGGGCTGGTTTGCCGCGCCCGGAGACGATGAGCCGCATGTCGGGCAGCGCGGTGACGAGCTGGGACAGGAAGTCGTCCAGGTCGCGCAGCGCGCCCGGCCCCTTCGCCTGGACCTGCTCGAACGTGTCGAGGAAGAGGACCAGCGGCGGGGTGTAGCCCGGTGGGCCGTGCAGGTCGCGCACCCGGAACAGCCGGTCGGACAGCACCCGGATCATCCCGTCGAGGTCCAGGTCCAGGTCGACAGCCAGGATCGTCGACGCCCGCTCGATGTCGATGCGGCCCGTGAGGTCCTCCAGCGCGGCGAACTCGCGGGCCTCGTCGGTGGTCGCGTACAGCAGGCGCAGCTGCTCGGCGATCTGGCGCAGCAGCCCGGCGGGGTCGCGCGGGTCGTTGCGGATCCAGTCGAAGTCGAGATAGACGAACGGGGTCGGCCACCGCTGGGCCGCCAGTTCGAGGTCGAGCAGGATCTTGCCCAGCAGGCTCGTCTTGCCGACGCCGCCCGGCCCGTACAGGCACAGCGCGTTCTTGACGACCATGCCGCGGACGAACCAGTCCACCGTCTTGAGTTCGGACTCGCGGCCCTGGAAGTGGGGGCCGACCAGCGCGGCGAGCGGGTCGAGCAGATCGCGGCGGGTCAGGGTCGCTTCCAGCAGCGCGCGGACGTCGGGATCGACGATGTCGGTCTCGACCAGCCACCCCATGACGACGGAGTACTCCTCCAGGTCCTTGCTCCGCATCTCATTGGGTGCCAGGGGATCGCCCGCGACGAGCGTCCGCAGTTTGTCCCTTTTGGAATCCTCGATGTGTGGATTGGCGTCCAGCGCGACGGCGAGTGAGTCGGTGCGCCACAAGTGGTTCAGGCACCGGACGCGCACCGGCTCGTCGAGGAGCCACCGACCGTCGAGGTTCGGGTGGACGAACCCGCTGAGCGTGGTGATCGCCGACGACGCCACGGGCTCCAACGGCCGCAGTTCGCTCGGCGGGAACGCGCCGAACACCGCGGCGGCGGTGGTCCACGGCCGGTGGGTGTCATCGAGCGGGTCGGGCGGCGCAGTGGGCGTGATGTCGTCCAGAGCGCGGCTCAGGGACGCGGCGAACTCGGCGAACTCGGCGGGCACCGGCTCCGGAACGTCGGTGTCGGGGACGGTGAACGACTCGTCCCGGTAGAACCGCGCGACCTGCTCGATGTCCGCCGTCCGCTCCGGATTGCGCCTGACCAGCGCCAAGAACAACCGGTCGCTCGCCAGGCCCGCGCGGTCGAGATCCCTGGCGAGATTGCGCAGCGACGACCGGCGCGATCCGCCCTTCTCATGCGGGCGGGCCGACAACGGCAGCTTCTCCACGACCAGGAACCGCTCCAATTCCTGTGGGTCGGTGAACAGCACCGACAGCAGCTCGGCGAGCCGCTCGCCGTCGTCCATCATTTCGCTTCCAACAGTTCGTGCCGCGCCACGACGCAGCGTTCGGCGATGACCGCCAGCCGCATCGCGGGCGCCGGGGCGGCCCGGTCGACCTTCTCCATCACGATGCTCGCGGCCAAGGCGTAGAGCCGCGCGTCCTTGCCGGGCACGGCGGCGGCCAGCCAGCCCGCGATCTCCTGGGCCCCGATGTCGGGCAGGGTGAACCGGGCGTCGATCTCGGGCTTGTTCGGCAGCTCCACCGCGGTGAAGTCGGCCAGCACCGTCACTTTGAGCTTCTTCGCCAGGTCCGGGTCCGTCCGGACCAGGCGCATGAGTTCGTCCAGGAATGTCCACACCCCGTCGTCGAGGTTGGGCCGGACCACGTTGGCCACGAACCAGACCCGGTTCGTGCCCAGCAGCGCCTTGCGGGCCAGTTCGGCGGCGATGTCGACCGACCGCCGGTCCGGGACCCGGCTCACCGGGTTCGTCGGCTCGCCGGGGATGCCCAGCCGCCGCCACAGCTTGCGCGCCAGGTGCGGCACGACCTGGTCGGTGTCCAGGCGAAGCAGGTGCTCGACCATCGGTTGGAACTTCCCGGCGCGGGTCGCGCGGTACTCGATGTAGTGGCTCATCGTAAGCTTGCCGTGGCCTGCGGGCGCCTCGACGGTGACCGCGGGGAATCCGCCGCCCTCCGCCATCTCACACAGCGCGGCGCGCAGCCGGTCCCGGTTGGCGAAGGGCGACTCCATCGACTCCGGGGGCATCCACACCGGGTCGATGTCGCCGCCCTCCCACTCGATCTCGCCATGGGTGACCCGGTGGACGATCTTGTGGACGTCTCCCAACTCGCCCACCGGGTCGACGGTCATCAGGACGTGCGCGAACATCTCCACGGTCGGTCTCCGCAAGGCCTCGCGAAGCAGACCCTCCGCGTACTGGAAGGCATTGGGCTGGTCCGGCGTGGCGCGGACGAGGTCGGGTCCGAAAAGGACCACCACGGCGTCGTAGTCCTTGTTCGCGCCGATGAACCTGGCGACCATACCCGCCAACTCCAGGCGCTGCCCTTTGGTCAGGAGCATTCGGCCCCTCCCGCTACGCGTTGACCAGACCGTTGAGCAGCTCGACCACGCGTGCCTCGAACGGCGAGCGTTCGATGCCCGCCTCGTCGCCCATCTTGTCCAGCGCCGCACCCGCCCTGGTCTTGATGTCGGACATGCCCTCCTCGGTGTGCGGATAGATCAGCCGCAGGCCCCGCTTGTCGCCATCGGAGAGGTCCTCGCCGTTGCCGGTCGGCCCGCACGGGCTCGGCGACGTCTTGTAGAAGAACGCCTGGAACTGGTACAGCATCACCGAATCGGTGTCGAACGGCCCGGCGATCACGTCCGGCGACTCGACGGTGCGCAGGTTGTGGTCGACCTTGCCCCGCGACCACCGGTTCGGCGGCCCCGCCAGGTAGGTGTAGATCCCGGGTCGGCGGCCCGCCGGATCGGGGACGAACACCCCGCGCGCGTCCGTGGTCGGGACGTAGCCAGGGTCGTCCTCCCAGCGGAACTCGTCCTTACACGGCCCGCGCATGTTCTGGTGGGAGTGGTGGAAGGCGAGGGCGTGCATGAACTCGTGGCGCGCGGTGCCCTTCCACCGAGCGGGCCGCTGGGTGGCGAAACCGCCGAGGTTGAGGCTGCGCTGCCCGGGTCCGCCACCGATGCCGTTGGCCGGGTCGCTGATGTTCGGGTCGTTGCTGTCGGTGCCGACCAGCGACCAGAACCCGCCCTTGTCGAAGCTGACCTGGATGTCGGCGACCCGCGCGGTGTCGGTCGTCTTCCACCGCCGGAACTTGCCGTTGACCAGCCCGAAGTCCAGTTCGAGGTGGCACGCGTCGGTGATCTGCTTGGTCGCGTCGACGATGTCCTGGTGCAAGGCGGTGTCCCCGTCGAGGAACGCGACCTTCACCGCTGATCCTGGCCGCCAGCGGGCCAGGTCGGAGATCAGGAACTCCAGCCCGCCGCCCTGCTCGGCGACTCGCTTGCGCCAGGCGTCGCGGACCTCCATGGCCGCGACCACCGCATCCGGCAGTGACTCCAGCATCGGGTCGAGCACCGGTTCCGCTCCGTCCACAGCCGCCTCCGAGATTTTGAGCCCCAGAACGCTTCGTATTAGTACGTGTCGCTGCGGCGGGGCACCCGGTTAGCCTCATCCGATGATGCCGAACGGGTGAATCGCCGCTGGGTAGCCGCCGGTTACTCTCCGAGTATGACTGTTTGGGACGGCGACGCCTACCAGCGCAAGTTCGACCAGCTCGCGGCCGAGGGCACCGACGTGCACGGCGAGGCCACCTTCGTCCGCGCCTACTCCCCCACCACCGTGCTCGACGCGGGCTGCGGAACCGGCCGCGTGGGCGTCGAACTAGCCCGCCACGGCATCGAAGTCGTGGGCGCCGACATCGACTCCTCCATGCTGACCACCGCCCGCGACCGCGCCCCGCGCGTCACCTGGGTCGAGTCCGACCTCACCGAACTGGACCTTGGCCGGGTGTTCGACGTCGTGGTCATGGCGGGCAACGTCCCGCTGTTCACCCCTCCCGGCACCCAGGCCGCCCTGGTCGCGGGCGTGGCCCGACACTTGGCACCTGGCGGCCTGCTCATCGCGGGCTTCAGCCTCGACCGCGGCTACACCGCCGCCGACTACGACGAGCACGCCGCGGCCGCGGGCCTGCGTCTGGTCGAGCGCTACGCGACCTGGGACCGCGAGCCGTTCACCGACGGCGACTACGCGGTCTCAGTCCACGCTATTTGACGCCACCGGCGGTCAGCCCGGCGACGATCCGGCGCTGGAACAGCAGCACCAGGATGACCAGTGGGATGGTCACGATGACGCCCGCCGCCATCTGGGTGCCGAAGGGTGCGTCGAATTGGGTGGTGCCGGTGAACTGGCTGGTGATGACGGGAGCGGTCTTGAGTTCCTTCTTGTTGACCACCGACAGCGCGATGATGAATTCGTTCCAGGCGGCGATGAAGGTGATGATCGCGGTGGTGAACACACCCGGCGCGGCGAGCGGGAGGATCACCTTTCGGAATGCCTGTGCCGGGGAGCAGCCGTCGATCTGCGCGGCTTCCTCCAGCTCGATCGGCATCTGGCGGAAGAACGCGGTCAGATTCCACACCGCCAGCGGCAGGGCGAAGCTCATGCTGGGCACGATCATCGCCTGGTAGGTGTTGATCCAGCCGATGCCGCTGAACAGTTCCAGCAGTGGGATGAGCAGTGAGATGCCGGGGAACATGCTGGTGGTGATGATGACGGCGAGGACGAGGTTCTTGAACTTGAAGTCCAAGCGGGCCAAGGCATACGCGGTCAGGGTGCCGATCAGCAGCACGAGGACGGTGGTGACGCCGGCGACGAGGAAGCTGTTGCCCAGGGCGCGGAGGAAGCCGTTGTTCGCCGAGAACGCGGCCTCATAGGAGTCGGTCGACGCGGGCGATGGGAGGGCCGAGGAGTCGAAGATGTCGTTGGTGCGGCGCAGGCTGGACACCAGCATCCAGTAGAACGGCGCCAGGCAGTAGATCACGATCGCGGCGATGCCCACGTAGGGCAGCCACGCCCAGCCGCTGCGCTTGGGCTTGGCCAGGGCGGGCCGGGTCACGGTCGCGGCGGTCATCGGTTCCTCCCGGTGCGCGCGCCGACGACATCGGCGCCGAGCAGCTTGACGAACACGAAGGCGACGGCGGCGACGTAGACGAACAGGAACACCGCGTACGCCGAGGCCGGGCCGTACTTGGTGAACTTCACCGCCTCTTCGAAGGCCAGGATCGTGACTGTGTCGGTGGAGTTCTTCCCTGGCCCGATCAAGGTGTAGGGCAGGTCGAACATGCGCAGGGTGTCGAGGATGCGGAACAGCACCGCGACCATCAGCGTCGGCTTGACCAGCGGCAGCGTGACCGACCAGAAGGTCCGCCACGGCGACGCGCCGTCGAGCTTGGCGGCCTCGTAGACCTCGTTGGAGATCACCTGCAGGCCCGCGAGCACGAGCAGCCCGATGAACGGCGCGGTCTTCCAGGTGTCGGCGATGACGACCGCGAGCCAGGCCTGCGGTCCGTCGGTGGTCCACAGGACCGCTTCGCCGGGCAGCAGGTCGTTGGCCACACCGTCGGCCTGGAAGATCCAGCGCCATAGGATGCCCGCGATCGCCGTCGGGACCGCCCACGGCACCAGGATCGACGCGCGGACGAGCGCGCGGCCCTTGAACGCCTTGTGCATCACCAGGGCCATCAGCACGCCGAGGATGATCTCCAGGCCGACCGCGGCGATGGTGAAGCTCGTGGTGTTCCACAGCGCGTTGAGGAAGCGGGCGCCGGTGTCGCCGCGGAACATGTCGGCGAAGTTGTCGATGCCGACGAACTTGTAGCCGGTCTCCAGGATGCCGGTCTCGGGGTCGATGCCCTCGTTGCGCTGGTAGAACGCCAGCCGGACCGCGGCGATGATCGGGTAGGCCACGACGAGGCCGAGCACGATCAGCGTCGGCGACACCAGCAGCCCGGCGAGTTTCCCGACGCCCTCTTTTCGGCTGGTGCGCGGCGGTTTGACCCGCCCAGGCGCCTCCGGCGCCCCAACCGCAGTCGACGACATCGAACCCCTCCTCCTCAACGGCACCGAAGGAAGTGCGGGGACCGGTGAACCGGCCCCCGCGTGCCCGCCCTACTTGGTCAGTTGCTCCAGCTTTGTTTGCAGTGACGCGAGCGCGTCGGCGCTGGTGGTCTCGCCGCTCATCGCCGAGTAAGCCGCCTCCTGGATCGCCGAGGAGACTTCCTGGTACTTGACGACCGCCGGACGCTTCTTCGCCTTCTCGATCGACTTCTTCAGCTCCGTCAGGTACGGGAACTTCGCCACCAGCGCCGGGTCGTCGTAAATCGACGCCCAGGTCGGAGCCTGGCTGGTCTTCTCCAGGTTCTCCCGCTGCTGCTTCTCGTCCACCATGTACTTGATGAACTCGACCGCGGTCTTCTTGTTCTTCGCGAACGAGCTGACGGCGAAGTTGTGCCCGCCCAGGGTCGAGGAGCCCGGCCCGTCCATGCCCGGCAGCGGCGCCACGGCGAACTTGCCCGCGACCTGCGACGAGCCGTCGGTGGCGTTGGCCTTGGCGTACTGGTAGGGCCACTGGCGGTGGAACACCAGCTCACCGGCCTGGAAGGCGCGGCGCCCTTCCTCTTCCTTGAACGTGCGCGCCTTGGCCGCGATCCGGCCGTCCTTGACGCCGTTGACCAGGAAGTCCAGGCCCGCCTTGGCCTTGGCGGTGTTGACGTTGGCCTTGCCGTCGTCGCCGACGACGTCACCACCCGCGGAGTTGACCGCCTCACTGAAGTTGACTGTGAGGCCTTCGTACTTCTCGAACTGACCGGCGTAGCACGAGATCGCGGGGTTCGCCGCGACCACCTTGTCGCACGCCGCGTACATCTCGGCCCACGTCGTCGGCGGCTTGGCGCCCACCGCGTCGAGCAGGTCCTTGCGGTAGTACAGCAGGCCGCCGTCACTGGTCGTCGGGACCGCGTAGAGCTTCTTGAAGTACTTGCCAGTCTCCACGGTCGCGGGCAGGAGCTTGTCCAGCGGGAAGTCCTTCTCCGGCAGTTCCACGATCCACTGGTTCGCCGCGAACTCCGCGGTCCAGATGACGTCGAGGTTGAGCACGGTGTACGCGTCGGACTTCGTCGTCGCGTTCTGCACCATCTGCTGCCGCTGCGCGTCGGCGTCCTCCGGCAGCTCGATGACGGTGACCTTCTCGTTCGGGTGCGCGGAGTTCCACCCGTCGACCTGGTTCTGCAGGTTCCCCGACGTGTCCTTGCCCGTCACCAGGGTGATCGCACCGGTTCCTTCCAGTGCGGCGGGCGTCCCGGCACCGGAACCGCTACCGCCCGAGTCCTCAGTACCGCACGCGCTCAAGACCAGCACAATCGCGGCGGCCAGAGCGGCATTACCTCGCGCAAACACGACACCCTCCAGTGGATCGTCAGACGCTCCCCGAACGCTCGGCACAGCGTTCGGCTTGTGGTGTTACAGGGACTGTTCTCGCAAGTCGCCGGTAAGGGAATGATCAACCAATCCTCGTTATCGTTTCGAGACCCCGCTAGGGGCACGTCGCCGCGCCCCCTAGCCCGCCCACACTGGTGCGACCCGCGAGGATGGGGCATCCTGGGACGCTAAAGTCGCGAAACACGCACGACGGAGGGCACGACGATGGCCAAGGTCGACTTCGATTCCGCGTCGCGGGTGTACCCCGGATCCCCGCCGGTTCGGGCCGTCGACCAGCTCGACCTGTCCATTGAGGACGGCGAGTTCCTGGTGCTGGTCGGACCGTCGGGTTCCGGCAAGTCGACCGCGCTGCGCATGTTGGCGGGCCTGGAGGACGTCAACGAGGGCGCCATCCACATCGGCGACCGCGACGTCACGCACATGCCGCCCAAAGCACGCGACATCGCGATGGTGTTCCAGTCCTATGCGCTGTACCCGCACATGACTGTCGCGCAGAACATGGGCTTCGCGCTCAAGTTGCAGAAGCTGTCGAAGTCGGCTATCGCCGAAAAGGTCGCCGAGGCGGCCAGGCTGCTCGACTTGGAGAAGTATCTGGACCGCAAACCCAAGGCACTGTCCGGCGGCCAGCGCCAGCGTGTCGCCATGGGCCGGGCCATCGTGCGCGATCCCGCAGTGTTCCTCATGGACGAACCACTGTCCAACCTCGACGCCAAGCTGCGCGTCGAGACCCGCGCCAACATCGCCGCGCTGCAACGCAGGCTCGGCACCACCACGATCTACGTCACCCACGACCAGGTCGAGGCGATGACGATGGGTCACCGGGTCGCGGTGCTCAAGGACGGTCTCCTGCAGCAGTGCGACACCCCGCGGGCCCTCTACGACAAGCCCGCCAACGCCTTCGTCGCGGGCTTCATCGGCAGCCCCGCCATGAACCTGCTGACGGTCCCCGTCGGCGACGGCACCTTCCGCATCGGCGACTTCGACGTCCCGCTCCCCCGCGCTGTCAGCGCCGAGACGGTCACCGCGGGCATCCGCCCCGAGTCGCTGACTCTGGCCCCGGCGGGCACCGAGGGCGTCAACCTGGTCGTGGAACTGGTCGAGGAACTCGGCGCCGACGCCCTCGTCCACGCCTCCATCCCCTCGGCCCCGGACGCCCCCCGCGTGGTCATGCGGGTCGACGGCCGCACACCCCCGGCCCTGGCCGAGACCATCACCGCCACCCTGCGTCACCCTGAAGAGATCCACTTCTTCGACGCGCAGTCCGGCGAGCGACTCGACTAGCCGGGACCCCTTCCCGTGATTGACCGCCACCGATTGTCGGTGGCGGTCAATAAGATGGCGGCATGGATTTCGCCGCTGAACTGATCGAGCAGAACCGCCTCCTGGCCGACCTGGCGCGGGCCGCCGACCCGGACACCGAAGTGCCGACTTGCCCCGGCTGGACCCTGCGCCACCTGGTCACCCACATGGGTCGCGGCGACCGCTGGGCCGCCCAGATCAGCCGTGAGCGGGCGCAGGCGCCGATCGACACCAAGTCCGTGGTCGGCGGCAAGGCCCCCGAGGACTGGGACGCGGCGGTCGACTGGCTGGTCGAAGGCCCCCAGGTGCTGATCGCCGGGGTCGCCGCGACCGGGGAGGCGCCGGTGTGGACGTTCACCGGCCCCCGGCCGAGCACGTGGTGGCTGCGGCGCAGGCTGCACGAGGTGGTCGTGCACCGGGCCGACGCGGTGCTCGCGGTCGGTGCGAAGTTCGAGATCGAGCCGGTGATCGCGGCCGACTCGATCTCGGAGTGGCTGTTCCTGGTCGGCCTGCGCGGCACGGGCGTGCTCCCCGAGGGCTCCTCACTGCACCTGCACGCCACCGACACCGAAGGCGAGTGGCTGATCACCACCGACGGCGACAAGATCGTCTGGGAGCAGGCGCACGGCAAGGCCGCCGCCGCGGTCCGCGGGTCGGCGGCCGACATCCTGCTCACGCTGCTGCGCCGCGTCCCCCTTGATGACCGCGTCGAGGTCCACGGCGACTCGGCCGTGATCAAGCACTGGCTGGAGCACACTCCTTTCTAGGAGGCCCAGGTAGGGCGCAGTGGCATGCCGCTGCCGCCCCGCTCATCCACCTTCACGCCGAGCAGCTGGTGCAGTTCCAGTTCGTGCCGGTCGAACGCCAGCTGGGACGCCACCATGTAAAGCGCCCACACCCGAGCCCGCCCGATGCCCGCGTCCCGGACGGCCTCGTCCCAATGGGTGTCGAGGTTGGCGCACCAGGCGGCCAGCGTTCGGGCGTAGTGCTCGCGCAGGTTCTCGTCGTGGCGGATCTCGAACCCGTTGTCCTGCATGGCCGACGCGATATCGCCGACGCCTTCGAGTTCGCCGTCCGGGAAGACATAGCGGTCGAAGAACGGGCCGACGCGATGCGGCGCGCTGGTCGTCGTCCGGGTGATGCTGTGGTTGAGCAGACGGCCGTGGGGACGCAGTTTGCTTGCCAGGAAACGGAAGTAGCCCGGCAGGTTGGCCGCGCCGACGTGCTCGGTGAGGCCGATGGACGACACCGCGTCGAAGTCGGACTCGGTGACATCGCGGTAGTCTTGGTGGCGGACCTCGACCCGGTCGGTGAGCCCCTGGGTCGCGATCTCCTTCTGCGCCCAGAGCGCCTGCTCCCGCGACAGCGTCACGCCGAGGACGTCGACGCCGTAGTGCTTGGCCGCGTGGATGGCCATGGCGCCCCAGCCGCAGCCGACGTCGAGCAGGCGCATGCCCGGTTCGAGGGCGAGTTTGCGGCAGACCAGGTCGAATTTGGTCCACTGCGCCGTTTCCAGGGACGCGTCGTCGGTCGGGTAGCACGCGCAGGTGTAGGCCATGGACGGGCCGAGAACCATCTCGTAGAACCGGTTCGACACGTCGTAGTGGTTCGAGATCGCCACGCTGTCGCGCTGCCGCGAGTGGCGCAGGCCGGTCAGCGTCCGGCGCGCGCGGCCCGGCAGTTCCTCCGGCGGGTGCGGCATCCGGCGCAGGTGGTCGCGGGCGAGTTCCCGCACTAGCTGCAAGCCATCGCGCGTACTGAGGTCGTCCATGATGGGCAGCAGCGCGTCGAGGGTGGCGTAGAGCCCGCCGGTGATCTTGAGGTGGCCGGTGACGTACGCCCGCGCGAGACCGAGTTCACCGGGCGCGGACAGCAGATAGCTGACGGCCTCCGGCGTGGACAGGTCGAGGCGGACCGTTGCGGCGGGATTGCCCGCCGAACTCCCGTCGTAGGCGGTCACCCAGATGTCGCCGTCGGGCGGCAGCAGGGCGACGAATGCGGACGCGACAGTCATCACTTCCCCCTGACACATTTCTCGTACAGGTCCAATAGCCGGTCACCAGGGTCGTACCTGGCTTTCAAGTCTCGATAGGACGGTCCGTTGTAGAGCTTCCAGAACTCGTCCTCAGCGTAGAATCCTTCGGAATAAAGGGACTTTCGGCCACCCAAGTCGGTGACGGTCCGCTCGATGAGCCGGTTGTGCGTGCCGGGCGCCTCGCCGGTGGCCAGCGGGACCGAGGACCAGAAGCCGAAGTTCACGTACAGAGTGTCCGGGTTCATCGTGTAGAGCGGCCACTCGACGGGCGCACGCAGCCGGACCGGACACACCCAGATCGGGCTGATCGGGATCTCCCGGTGGAAGAAGTCCAGGAACTCCGCGGCTCGGTCGACCGGCACCTCGATGTCCTGCACGACCGGCTCGCTGGGCGGCAGCCCCCGCCACCGGTCCACCCGCCGCGACAGGCCGAACCTCCGGTCGAGCGCGACGATCTTCCAGTACACGTCCGACCGCAGGAACCGCCTGCCGAGCACCCTGCGAACGGGCCGCTTCTGCACGCCGAGCGCGGCCGAGCACCAGAACCAGTCGGTGTCCCAACGCCAGAGATAGTCGCGAACGGACAGATAGTCCTCGCCGCGGTGCTGGATCGAGCGGTAGTAGATGTCGAGCCAGGTGTAGTCGCTGGTGTACGGCGCCTGATCGGTGAAGGTGCCGAGAGTCAGGTACTGCTCGTCGGGGCCGAAGATCGTGCCGTCCACGAAGTCGACCGGCTCGCCCGCGTGTTCCCCGGCCGCGCAGACCTCCGCGAGCTGGGCGAAGTACGCGGCGGGGTCGCGGTGGCGCAGGTGGCGGATGTGGACGTACGGGCGGACCGGCTGGAGCTCGATGGTCAGCCGAAGCGCGTAGCCCAGGGTGCCGTAGGAGTTGGGGAAGCCATGGAAGAGGGCGCGGTGTTCGTTGTCCGGCCGCGCGGTGACGACCTGGCCGTCGCCGGTGAGGATGTCCAGTTCGAGGACGGACTCGTGCGGCATCCCGTGGCGGAAGGACGAGGACTCGATCCCGAGACCGGTGACGGCGCCGCCGAGGGTGATGGTTTTGAGCTGGGGCACGACCAGCGGCATGAGGCCGTGCGGGAGGGTGGCGTCCACGAGCTGTTCGTAGGTGACCATGCCCTCGACGTCAGCGGTCCGCGCGACCGGGTCGACGTGGAGGACGTGGGTGAACTCGGCGACGTGCACGGTTCCGGCGCCACGGCGGTGCCGGAACAGGTTCGACGTGCGCTTGGCCAGCCGGATCGACGCGTCCGGAGGCAGCTCGGCCCACCGCGCGCGCAGTCTCCGCACACGGCCCTGGTGCGCGGTCCCCGCGCTAGTGCTGGCGCCCGGCATCCCTCCATTGTTCCACCGCGAGCCGCCAAGCATGCGAATTGAGCACAATCGCAGGTCCAGGGCGTTTGGAATCCCGAACCCCTACTGCCCCACCCACGAACGCCACCTCGACGCAGTCGAGCTGATGATCGCTGAAGCTCGACTTCCGCCACTCAGCGTTACGAAGATCCATTTCGTTTCACTCCCGCCGGAATTCCGCCTCCAGGCGCCGCAGGAACTTCACCGTGTCGGCTGAACTGAGCGCCACCTCGACCAGTCTATCGGTCACGTTCTGGTGCAACTCGATCTCGCTGCTCTCGTCGACGAACAGCGAGGATGAGCGGTGTTCAAGCAGGATGACCGGATCCCCCTTCGCGAATTCCATGAGCTTGTAGTTGCCATCAAGTCCGTCGTGGGCACCATGGTCGATCGGGATTACCCGAATGTCGATGTTCGGCCGCTGGGCCATGTCGCAGAGATGGACGATCTGCTCGGCCATCAGCTCGGCGCTGCCGGTTCGGCGGCGGATGGCAATCTCATCGAGGATCGCTAGGTAGGTGGGCGCACCCTGCTTCCACAGGACCTCCTGGCGCTTGAGCCGGGTCGCCACCATGTCCTTGATGTAGTCCGGGGACATGCGGGCGATCACCATGACAGCGCGCATGTAGTCGGCCGTTTGGAGAAGGCCGGGGACCCGCATCATCGAGCCTTCAACGATGCGGGTCGAAGTCGACTCGAAGTTGACCAGGGCTCGCAGCACTTCGGCCACGTCGCCACGGAAGATCAGCATGTCGCCGGGTTGCTTGGCCAGGTTCATGATGCGGATGCGCTCTTTGCCCTTGATCCCGTAGATCGCCAGGAGAGTCGCGCATTCCTCCACGGTCACCTCCCGCAGCCCGTTCTCCATCCGGTTCAGCACCGGGGGCGAGAAGCCACTGCGTTTGGCGATCTCCAGGGTTGTTCGCTCCGAGTTCTTCCGGAGTGTCTTCAGTTCCGCTGCCAGTCCGCGCACACGGGCGGTGCCACTAGATCCCATTGCGCCATTGCAGCAGTCGAGACCGTCACCGGGCAGTCGCTCGATCGGACAGCCGTTTCTACCCCCGAGATGGGTGCAGCCAGCCCCGCAGTACCCGCGCCACGTTCGGCATGATCACGTAGGTCATCATCACGCTGAACAACGCGGTGATGAGCACGGTTCTGAGCACGATCGGCACGCCACCCAGGCTCGGCGCGATGACCAGGTTGACCAACAGGGTCAGCGGGAAGATCCCCAGGCCCGAACTGATCGCCATCTTCCACTTCGGCGGCGCGTCCGCCGACTCGAACCACGCCTCCAGGCCGGTCAGCTCCCGGCGGGCGGTCTCCTCGTGGTGTCCGTCGGCCTTGGCGAACCAGGCCGCCCGCTCCCCCGACGCCTGCCAGGCTTCGTAGGTGGACTCGTCACGGAAGCGGTACATCACGTGCCAGGGCTGGCCGGGTTCGGCGGGGCGCAGCAGGCCGTGGCCCAGGTGACCGGGGAACTTGGCCGCCTCCTCAAGGATGCCCTGCACCCACTGCTCGAACTGCCGCTCACACCCGGGTTCCACGCTGCGCGCGACCAGGGCGGTGACCTCGCCGCTCTTCACCATGGGGATAAGTTAGCTCGCGCCTGACCCACTGCGCGCGCGCCGCGATGTCTACGATGCGCGGGTGATCATGCCCGAACTCCAACGGCTGCGTGCCGACCACGGGCCCGCGCTCCTGGCGTTCGAACGGGAGAACCGGGCCTACTTCGCCGAGTCGGTGCCCGATCGCGGTGACGACTACTTCGCCCACTTCGACCAGCGGCACGCGGAACTGCTGTCCGAGCAGGCCGCTGGGCTCCACCACTTCTACCTTCTCGTGGATTCCGACGGCCGCGTCCAAGGCCGGGTCAATCTGGTCGACGTCGCCGACGGCGCGGCCGAACTCGGATTCCGGATCGCGCGGTCCGCCGTGGGCCGGGGTGTGGCCACCTCGGCGGTGCGGCGGATCTGCGACCTCGCGGCCCGCGAACTCGGCCTGACCCTGCTGCGAGCGGGCGCGGCCCTGGACAACCACGCTTCCCAGGCCGTGCTCACCCGAACGGGATTCGTGCGCACGGGCCAGGAGGTCACCGCCGACGGCCGTCCTGGCACGACATTCGCCAAAAGACTCGAGGTCTAGTCCGCGCTGAATGACACGTCCTTCGTCTCCGTAACCCCGGCGGTGCGGCCGGGCGCGGTCTGGTACCGCCAGTAGAGGTTCGTGTGCGCGATGACCTTGTCCGGCGACGGCGCTCCCCAGGCGCTCTGGTCCTCCGTCGTGTGCGCGTCGCCGACGAGGGTGACGTCGTAGCCGCGCGCGAAGGCGCCATGAATCGTGGAGCGGATACAGGCGTCGGTCTGCGCGCCGGTGACGACCAGACGGCCGACTCCGATCCCGGCGAGCACGTCCTCCAGGTCGGTGCCCTCAAAAGCATCGCCGAACGTCTTGTGCACCAGCGGCTCCGCCTCCTGCCGAACCAACTCCGGCACGTACTCCCAAGCGGAGCTTCCCGTCGCCAAGTCCTCATCGGAATGCTGGACCCAGACGACCGGGACACTCTCTTGACGCGCCTTGTCGACAAGAGTCCCGATGTTGGCGACCACGGCGTCGCGCTGATGGGCTTCGGCCACGACCCCGACCTGGACGTCGATCACCATCAACGCGGTGTTGGGTCGTTCGGACAGCGTGCTCATGACGATCTCCTGTGCTGGTCGTGCCTGCTCACGGGAAGCACGATAGGCCGCCGCACCGACAACCGCGGTCATGTCCGCGAGTGCGCCGCGCTGTCCCTTGCCGTGACCATCCTGCTCATCCCCGCCTTGCGGACGACCACTCCCGACTGTCCAATCAAGATCAAGTGAGTTGCCGAACCGGCAACAAAGGTTGCGGAAACCGCCGCCCGACTCGCAAGGTGGTCGTGGAGGTGGTCATGGTGACCGACGAGCTGAATGACAGCTATGACGTGGTGGTGGTCGGCGGTGGCGCCGCGGGGCTGAGCGGGGCCCTGATGTTGGCGCGGGCGCGCCGGTCCGTGGTCGTGATCGACGCGGGCGCCCCGCGCAACGCGCCGGCCGAGGGGGTGCATGGGCTGCTGGCGCGCGACGGGATCTCCCCGGCCGAGTTGCAGGAGCGCGGCCGGTCGGAAGTCCGCGGCTACGGCGGTCACGTAGTCCTCGGCGAGGTCGGTGACATCGCGCGCGACGGGGTGGGGTTCGTGGTGGATCTGGTCGACGGTCGGACCGTGCGGGCGCGCAGGGTGCTTGTGGCCACCGGGCTGGTCGACGAGCTGCCGGACGTGCCGGGGCTGCGGGCACGGTGGGGCCGGGACGTGGTGCACTGCCCGTACTGCCACGGCTGGGAGGTGCGCGACCAGACCATCGGGGTGCTGGCCACCGGACCGATGTCAGTGCACCAGACGTTGCTGTTCCGGCAGTGGAGTGCCGATGTCACGTACTTCGCCAACGGCACACGGCCGACCTCCGACGAGGCCGAGCAGCTCGCCGCGCGTGGGATCGGTGTGGTGGATGGCGAGGTGGCGGCGCTGGAGATCGTCGACGATCGCCTGGTCGGCGTGCGGTTGGGCGACGGCACCGTGGTGGACCGTGCGGTCGTGGCGGTCGCGTCGCGGATGGTGGTGCGGGCGGGTTTCCTCGCCACGCTCGGGTTGCGGGCAGTGGCCCATCCGTCGGGGCACGGTGACTACCTCCCGGCCGACGCGAGCGGCCGCACCGAGGTGGCCGGGGTGTGGCTCGCGGGCAACGTCACCGATGTGGTCGCCCAGGTCGGCGCCGCTGCCGCGGCGGGCGCGTGGGCCGCGGCCCAGATCAACGCCGATCTGGTCGCCGAGGAGACCCGGTGGGCGGTGGCCGCCCACCGGAGTCCGTTCTCGGCCGAGTCCGAGGCGCGGGTGAGCGAACTGGTGATGGGCGACCGCCGCCACGGCCAGTGAGATGCCCGTTGTGAGATGGTGATCGGGTGAGCGAAGACGAAGTGCGCGACGGTGTCTCCCTGACCAGTCTCGACTCGCCGTTGTTCGACGGGTCCGGCGCCACCAAACGGGACCTGATCGACTACCTCGACGCCGTCAGCGAGCGGATCCTGCCCGGCCTGCGCGACCGTCCGCTGTCGGTCCAGCGGGTGCGGCCGGGGCAGGCGCCGTTCATGCAGAAGAACCTGCCGAAGTACACCCCGTCGTGGGTCCGGCGGGTCGGGGTGTGGGCGGAGGCGTCGAAGCGGGAGATCTCCTACGGCCTCTGCGACGACCGTCGCACGCTGCTCTGGTTCGCGAACCAGCGGTCCGTCGAGTACCACACCACGCTGACCACGACCGCCGTGCCGGACCACGCCACGCACCTGATCCTCGACATCGACCCGCCGCCAGGCGAATCGTTCCCGGCTGCCGTCCGGGCGGCGTTCCTGGTCCGGCAGGCGCTGGCCGACGCGGGGCTCGCGGGCGCGGTGAAGACCAGTGGCGCCAAGGGTTTGCACATCTTCGTCCCGGTCGACCTCACCACCCCGATGGACGACGTCGCCGCCGCCACCCGGGCCGTAGCCGCGCGGGCCGAGCTGATCGACCCGGAGGTGGCGACGACGGCGTACATCATCGAAGACCGCGGCGGCAAGGTCTTCCTCGACTCGACCCGCTCCTGGGGCGCGACCATCGTCGCCGCCTACAGCCCGCGGGTGCGACCGGGAGCGCCGGTGTCGTTCCCGGTGTCGTGGGACGACCTCGACTCGATCAAGCCCGCCGACTTCACCATCCACACCGCGCCCGCCCTCCTCGACGGCGACCCGTGGGCCGAGCGGATGCCCGCCCCGCAGACCCTGCCCGCCGATCTGGTCGAAGAGGGCCACGCCATCCCGGTCGCCCGGGTGCAGGCCATGCACGAGGGCAAGCGCCGCCGCGCCCAGGCGCGCAAGGAAGCCGAGGGCGACCCGGCGCCGTAGCTCACACCCGGGCGGCGAGGCTTCCCCCCGGGCGAGTTCCCGCACCTGACCGAACTCGCCGTTCATGTCATGGAAGGCCGCTACGACGGCGTGCCCGCGTTCACCTTCGGGCTCGACCTGATCCTCGACGGCCTCCGGCCAAGTTCCGCTGCGACTACCCCGAGGTCGCGGGCCGCGAGTCCGGCGACCAGTGAGTCGTCGGGACCGCGTCGGGCTCGTAAGGTCGTCGGTGTGGCCTTCATCGATGCGATCAAGACCGTGCGGGACTCGCTGAGCGCCCGCACCGTCTATGCCGAGCCCTACGAGCGCGACGGGATCACCGTCATCGCCGCCGCCACTGTCTACGGTGGCGGCGGTGGCGGTTCCGGCGACGAGCCCGCGGGCAAGGTCGACGGGGCCGGGTTCGGGCTGGTCGCCCGGCCGTCCGGGGCGTTCGTGATCCAGCGCGGCACCGTGCGCTGGAAGCCCGCGATCGACGTGCCGCGGCTGATCGGGGTGACCGGCGCGGTCATGGTCGCGCTGGTCCTGGCCCATCGGCGAGGGCGTTGATCGCCCGGGTGCCCAGGATCGGCTGCGGCGCACCGGACCGCGCGACCTCCAGCATGGCCTTGCCGATGCCCTCTGTCGTGCTGACCTGGTTGGGCGCGATCCGCTGGATCAGGCCGGACAGCGGCGAGACCACCGCGTACAGCAGCCGGTAGAGCCGGGTCTTGGACTTGACCCCGTGCATCGGCCGGATGAACCCCGGCCGGAACATGAACGTCGCCAACGGCAGCGACATCAGCTCGTTCTCGGTGCGGCCCTTCACCCTGGCCCACATCGTCCGGCCGCGTTCGGTGCTGTCGGTGCCGTAGCCGGACACGTAGATGAACGTCATCCCGGGATCGCGCTCGGCCAGCAGCGTGCCCGCGACGAGGGTGAAGTCGTGGGTGACCCTGGTATAGTCCACTTCGGACATTCCGGCCGAAGACACACCCAGACAGTAGAAGCAGGCGTCCAGACCGGTCAGCTGATCGGCGATCGGGCTCAGGTCGAGCATGTCCTTGTGCACGATCTCGCGCAGCTTGGGGTGGGACTTGCCCAGCGGCGACCGCCCGACGGCGACGACCTCGGTGACATCGGTGGCGAGCAGGCTCTCCCGCAGCACGCCCTGGCCGACCATGCCGCTCGCGCCGAACAGGATGACCTTCATCCGCGTGACTTCAGCCGGATGTTGGGCAGCGCGGGCGCGGGCAGCGTCTGGGACCACTGCGCCGGGAACGTGCCGTACCGCATGGACTCGCCGCCCGCGCGCTGCTGCTCCCACTGGTCGCGGAAGGCGACGATCTCGTCGTGGGACCGGCCGATGAAGTTCCACCACATGACGATCCGCTCCCCCAGCGGCACACCGCCGAGGACGAGCACCCGCGCGCCGTCGTCACCCGCGCACACCGTCAGGATCGCTGGACCGGTCGGCTGGTACACCAGCTGACCGGGCTTGGCCGAGACGCCCGCCGCCATCACGTCGCCGGTGTCGACCAGGACACCGTGTTCGAAGGCCGGATCGATGTCCAACACCAGCTCTTGGCCCGCGCGCAGCGTGATCTCCGCGCCCAGCAGCGGGGTGTAGGTCGCCACCGGCGAGGTCTGGCCGAGCAGGGTCCCGAGGAAGACCAGCACGCGGGCGCCGTCATGGTCGACCGCGGGCGGGGCGTAGTGCTGGAATCCGGGGTCGGCGAACCGGTCGGCCTCCGGCAGCGCGACCCAGAGCTGGGTGCCGTGCAGGACGTTCGAGGCGTCGGTCGAGTACTCAGAGTGGGCGATGCCGGAACCCGCCGTCATCAGGTTGATCTCCCCCGGCCGCACGATGGCGTGGGCGCCGGTCGTGTCGCGGTGCTCGACCTCGCCGCTGAACAGCCACGACACGGTCTGCAGGCCGGTGTGCGGATGGCCGTCGACGCGCATGTCGCCCTCGCTGGGGCCGTAGTGGTCGATGAAGCACCAGGCCCCGATGAGCGACTGCTCGCGCTGCGGCAGGGTGCGCCGGACCGTCATCGCCCGCGGCCCGCCAAGCGGAACCTCCCGCGCGTCGAGCACCTTGCCCGGCCCGTCTGCGCGCGCGCAGACCAACTCGGCAGGAGCGTTCTCCAGATTACTCATGCAACCCCGACTCACGATGTGAACGTCACTGCGCCATTCAGGCTATACCGCGATACTGAGGGTGTGACGGATGAACAGATCGCGGTCCAGAACTCGCCAGGGCGGTACGAGGTCAGCGTCGGCGGGGAAGTAGCGGGCTATACCCAGTACGTCGACCGCGACCACCAGCGAATCTTCTTCCACACCGAGATCGACGACCGCTTCTCCGGCCGCGGCCTGGCGGGCAAGCTGATCGCGGGCGCCCTCACCGACACCCGCGCGGCGGACAGGCGGATCGTGCCGATCTGCCCGTTCGTGGCGGCGTATCTCAAGCGTCACGACGACTTCGCCGACATCGTGGACCCGGTCACCCCGTCGACTCAGGCCGCGATCCCGGCGTGAGGATCTGACTCGACCAACAGACCCGAGTTTCCGCCGGTCCCCGGCCGGGTACGTCCGGCACATGACTGAGTGGCACACCTGGCCCGACGACCAGCGCGGCGCCGAGGCCCTCGCGACGTCAACGAACGGCGATCGCGCTCGGATGTGACCCTGGGGCAGCCCGCGTCGGCCGTCATCACCGCGATCACGGCCGCTGGTTTCGGCATCGTCTGGTTCGCGCTACCCGCCCGGCAGCCTCGTGACTAGACCGCCCACACCAGCGTGTTGACCAGCATCGTCATCCGGTCGTCGCTGTCGCCATGGTCGGCGACCATTCTGATCTGGAAGTCCACGTCGGCGGGGTCGTCGTTGAGCCAGGCAAGCTGGGCGCGCAGCGCGGCCCGCACCGGCGGGTCGACGGCGTCGATATCGAGCGCGGCCCCCTCGCTGTGCACCTCCAGCACGAAGGCGGCGTCGACCGCCGCGGTCTCGGCTTCCCTGATCTTGCGGCCGCCCTCCCCGATCAGCGCCGCCACCAGTGCCACGTAGTCCTCGCCCCCGGGGTGCTCCGGCCCGCACCACCCCTTGAGCAGGCCGGACACCGAGTCGATGTCGCCCGACCGGACCGCTGTGAGCAACATGTGCATCGCGTCCGAGACCCGCTTGGCCACTGTCGCCTCCCCATTCGCGTGAATCAGTCACCTGTCGACTACCCGTTCGGGGGGCGTTGAAACCGGCACGGGAGCACCATCCGCGTTATGGACGGCGGCGCGGTAGGGGTCGAGGAGGAATTCTTCCTCGTCGACGCGACCGGCCGACTGGTGACGCGGGCACATGAGGCGCTCGTGCCGGACAGCGACCTCGACGCCGCCCGATCCACAGTGGACTTACGCACCGCCGACGGCGGCGGCGCCGGTCGACAGCGTGCCGCCTCCGGCAGGCGCGGGCGCGCTGGTTTCGCTTGAGTTGTGCGGAGAGCGGGTACCTATGTCCTGTGACTCGACGGACAAGCGCACCGCACGCGGTCGAAATCCGCGTCGGTGTCGCCCAGAAGGGGCCACGATGACGCAGCCAGGCTTGACCCGCGCCGCGTGGCGGGACGCCTCAGCGGGCTATGGGCACCTCAGGCCGCTGTTCGAGACGGCGGGCACGCCCGCGTGGGAGACCGCCCGCGAGCGGCTGATCACCGAGTACCTGCCCGTGGCCGAGCACATCGCGCAGCGGTTCAACCACCGTGGCGAGGCGCACGACGACCTGCTGCAGGTGGCCACGGTCGGCCTGATCAACGCCGTCGACCGGTTCGATCCCGGACGGGGCACCGATTTCCTCGCCTTCGCCATCCCGACGATCATGGGAGAGGTCCGCAGGCACTTCCGTGACACCGGGTGGTCGGTGCGCGTGCCGCGCCGACTCCAGGAACGCCACCTCGCCATCACCGCGGCCTGCGCCGAACTCGCCCAGACCCTGGGCCGGGCCGCGGCACCGAGCGAGCTGGCCGCCCGGCTTGGACTGTCCAAAGAGGAGATCTACGAGGGCATCGAGGCGGGCAACGTCTATCGCGCGCAGTCACTCGACGAGATCCTCGGCCCCGGCGAGGACGACGGCCCAGTGGCCGACCGTCTCGGCGCCGAGGACGACGCCATCGAGGGCGTCGAGTACCACGAGACGCTGCGTCCGCTGCTGGAGCAGCTGCCCGCGCGCGAGCGTCGGATCCTGTTGCTGCGCTTCTACGGGAACCTGACCCAGACCGAGATCGCCCGCCGCGTCGGGCTTTCGCAGATGCATGTGTCGCGGTTGCTGAGCAAGACTTTGAAGAACCTGCGTGACGGGATCACACAGGGATAGCGCGGTGCCGGTGTTGGCTGTGGGGTCAGGCGACGCGAACCTCGTGCTCGATGCCGGGGGCGAGGAAGCCCAGCAGGCCCGCGCCCTCGGCCTCGATCTCCGACTTCTGCGCCTTGGTGAGCTTGCTCAGACCGCGCGCGGAGAGGACCGCGCGGTCTCGGGTGATCTCGGTGGTCCACAGGCCGGCGGTCATGCCGTCAATCAGGATCACCCGCGGCATCGGGCCGTGCGGGTCGAAGTCCTGGCCGCGGTAGCCGTCGGTGATCACGCGGGAACGGTCGGCGTGGGAGAGCAGCAGGTTGTCGTAGTCGTAGAGGAAGCGGATCGGCACCGGGGTGTCCGCGTCCGGCCGGGGCGCGTCGGGCAGGTCGAACAGCTCGCGGCCCTGCTCGTCGGTGAACCTGGCCAGGTCCATGCCCTTGACCACCTCGGACAGTCGGGTGAGCCCGCACCAGAGCTGGATGTCCTTGACCGACGCCGGGCCGAACGCGGCCAGGTAGCGCCGGACCATCTCGGCGAGGCTCATCGGCTCGACCTCGCGGGGGCCCAGCCAGTGCTCGACCGTGGTGTGCGCGGCGGCGCCGGGGCGGCCCCAGAGCCCGCGCGGCGTCACCTGGACCAGCGGGGTCCAGGCGCGAACCGCCTGGGCGAGGGCGTCGGGATCGTGGTCGGGCCAGGTCCGCCCGAGCGCCCGGCCGAGATCGCTGAAGATCATCGGCCGCTCTTCGAGGACGGCCCGGCCCGCCGCGAGCAGCGCGTCCCGGTCGACGCCATCGATGCGCCTGCCGAACACGCCGTTCATCGACCTGGCCAGCATCGGGTCGAGCAGCGGGCGGATCCGCAGGCAGTCGTCGGCGGAGACCAGGTGGATGGTCGAGCGCATCAGCGCGATACGCACCAGGTCGCGGGATTCCAGCAGGTCGGAAGCCTGATCCGGGGTGAAGCCGCGCAGTCGCGACCAGAAGCCGACGTACCAGGTCTGCGGGGTCTGGGCCTGGAGCCCAACCAGGTGTTCCACGGCCGCGAGCACGTCGAGGTCGGACCGCTCGATGAGCAGCTGGCGGGCCAGGGTGGCGCGGTTGAGGGCCTTGAGCGACAGGACGGTCACCCGCGCTCCAAGACGACCACCGGGATCTCCCGCTCGGTCTTGCGCTGATAGGTCGCGTAGGTGCCGAAGGTCTTCACCATGATGTCCCACAGCTCCGGCCGCTCGTCCTGGCCTGCCGTGCGAGCCGTGGCCATGAAGACCTCGCCGAGCACCTGGACCGTGACCGACGGCTCGGCGCGCAGGTTCAGATACCAGGACGGATGCCCGACCGACCCGCCGTTGGAGGCGACGAGCAGGTAGGCCGCGCCCGCGCGGCCGTAGAACAGCGGTGTGCGGCGCGGCACACCGGACTTGCGCCCCCGTGTGGTGAGCAATAGCGCGGCGTGGCCCTGGAAGAGGTGCCCGTCCGCGCCGTCGGTGGCCACGTAGCGCTCGATGTGTTTGGCGACCCAGCCGGTGGGGCTGTCGGTGACGTCGGTCATGTCGAGCACCGTAGCGCCGCCCACCGACAGAGTTGGCGCGGGCACACGGCAGAATGAACCACTGGTCAAGGCGTGATTACCAGGAGGATGCCGCGGTGGGACATGGCGAGCTGCGTGGGGTCGTGGCGATGGACGGCCCCTCGGGCACCGGCAAATCCACTGTGGCCCGGCGGTTGGCGGGCGCGCTGGGCGCCGGCTACCTCGACACCGGATCGATGTACCGGGCGGTGACGCTGGCCGTGCTGCGCGCCGGGGTCGACCCGGCCGACGCGGGTGCCGTGTTCAGAACCGCCCAGTCGGTCGACCTGCATGTCGGCACCGAGCCCAACCGGGCGTCGGTCCACCTCGGCGCGGAGGACGTGGCCACCGAGATCCGCGGCCAGCGGGTCACCCTGGCCGTCTCGGCGGTCTCCGCGGTGCCGAAGGTGCGCGAGCTGCTGGTCGCCCGGCAGCGGCAGATCATCAGCGAGGTCCGCGCGAAGCTCGGCGGGATCGTGGTCGAGGGTCGCGACATCGGCACCGTGGTCGCCCCCGACGCCGGGCTCAAGGTCTACCTCACCGCGTCGGCCGACGCCCGCGCCGCGCGTCGCACCCGACAGGACACCGCCGACGGCCGCGCGTCCACTGTGGACGCCGTCAAGGCCGATGTGGAGCGCCGCGACCGGCTCGACTCGACCCGCGCGACCTCACCGCTGCGCGCGGCCGAGGACGCTGTCGAGGTCGACACCACCCACCTGGACATCAACGGCGTCGTCGACCACCTGCTCGCGATCGTCCGTGACCGCGGGCTCAGTGGCACCCACGCGCAGGCGGGGCGATGAATACGCAATTGCCCGATGGCGCGGTGCCCTGGTTCCATGACCTGGGCCGCTGGATCGGCACGTGGTGCTTCAAGCCCGCGTTCCGCGTCCGCGTGCACGGCTTGGAGCGGGTCCCCCGCACAGGGCCGGTAGTGCTCGTGGCCAACCACAGCTCCCTGCTCGAACCACAGCTGATCTACGGAATGCTGCCGCGCCGTTCGGTGTTCCTGGTGAAGCAGGAGATGTTCAAGAGCCTGGCGGGCAAGGGGCTGCGGGCGATCGGCCAGGTGCCGGTCAAGCGCGGCGAGCCCGACCGCGCGCCGCTGCTGACCGCGGTCGCCATCCTCAAGGACGACGGCCTGGTCGGCATCTTCCCCGAGGGCACCCGCGGCGCGGGCGACGTGGCCGCCGCCGAGCAGGGCGCGGCCTGGCTGGTCCGCCAGACCGGCGCGGTCGTGCTGCCGGTGGCCACCCGCGGCACCCGCAGGCCGGAAGGCAGCGGTCGGCGGTGGCGGCCCAGGATCGACATGATGGTGGGCGAACCGTTCGACCTCGCGGTCGGCCGCGGGCGCTCCGGCCTCACCGAGGCAACCGAAGTAATCCGGGTCCGGCTCGCCGACCTGGTCCGAGAAGTTGACGAAATGCGGAAGCGATGACTGAGCTCGATGACACGCTGGACGGCACCTGGACCGACGAGTCCGAATGGGCCTCGATCGGCGACGAGTTCGCCGACGGCGACGAGGGCGGCGCGACGCCCCAACCGGTGCTCGCCGTGGTCGGGCGGCCCAACGTGGGCAAGTCCACGCTGGTCAACCGCATCCTCGGCCGCCGCGAGGCGGTCGTGCAGGACACCCCAGGGGTGACCCGCGACCGCGTCGCCTACGACGCGCTGTGGAACGGCCGCCGCTTCACCGTGCTCGACACCGGCGGCTGGGAGCCCAAGGCCGACGGCCTGCAGGCCGCGGTCGCGGTGCAGGCCGAGTACGCGATGACCCACTCCGACGCCGTGCTGGTCGTCGTGGACGCCTCCGTGGGCGCCACCGCGACCGACGAGGCCGTGGCCAAGGTGCTGCGCCGCTCGAAGGTGCCCGTGATCCTGGTGGCGAACAAGGTCGACGACGACCGGCTGCTCGCCGACACCGCGTCGCTGTGGTCGCTGGGCCTTGGCGAGCCGTTCCCGGTCAGCGCCCTGCACGGGCGAAACTCCGGCGACCTGCTCGACGCCATCCTCGCCGCGCTGCCCGAGACGCCCAAGGAGACCTTCGGCTTCACCGGCGGACCGCGGCGGGTCGCCCTGGTCGGAAAGCCGAACGTGGGCAAGTCCAGCCTGCTCAACCGGCTGACCGGCGAGAACCGCGCGGTCGTCGACGCGGTCGCGGGCACCACGGTCGACCCGGTCGACTCCATGGTCGAGCTGGACGGGCAGGTGTGGCGGTTCGTCGACACCGCCGGCCTGCGCAAGCGGGTCAACTTCGCCAGCGGCACCGAGTACTACGCCTCGCTGCGCACCAAGGCGGCCATCGAGTCCGCCGAGGTCGCGGTGGTGCTGCTCGACGCCAGCGAGCCGATCGCCGAGCAGGACCTGCGGGTGCTGACGATGGTGGTCGAGTCCGGCCGGGCCTGTGTGCTGGCGTTCAACAAGTGGGACCTCGTGGACGAGGACCGCCGCCTGCAGCTGGACAAGGAACTCGACCGCGGCATGGTCCGCGTGCCGTGGGCCGAGCGCGTCAACGTCTCGGCGCTGACCGGCCGCGCGGTGCGCAAGCTCGCTCCCGCGCTGCGCACGGCGCTGGACTCGTGGGACCAGCGCGTGTCCACCGGCCAGCTCAACTCGTGGCTGTCGGACCTCGTGGCCGCCACTCCCCCGCCGGTCCGCGGCGGCAAGCAGCCCAAGATCCTCTTCGCCACCCAGGCGTCGGTCCGGCCGCCGACGATCGTGCTGTTCACCAGCGGGTTCCTGGAGGCGGGCTACCGGCGGTTCGTCGAGCGGAAGTTCCGCGAGACGTTCGGCTTCACCGGCAGCCCGGTCCGGATCTCGGTACGCGTCCGGGAAAAGAAGCAGCGCAAGAACTAGCGACAATGTTCGCGGAGCAGTTCGGCCGCGCGGTCGGGCTGCTCCCACCAGAACAGGTGGCCGACGTCCCGCAGTTTGGCGAGCTTGGCGTCGGGCACCAGGCTCGCCACGTGGTCACCGTTCTTCGGGGTGATCATCTCGTCCTCGGTGCCGTGCACGACGAGCGTGGGGATCTTGACGCCCTTGAGCCGGGCCTCGGCGTCGTGCCGGGCGACGGCCTGGAGCTGCATCATGATCACCGGCGACGGCACCCGCTGCGACAGCGTCACCTCGACGAACTCGCTGAACCGGGTCTCGTCCGCGCGGAACGTCGGGGACAGGTTCGCCTCGTAGGCCGCGCGCAGGATCGTCCCGACGTCGCCGCCCGCGTTGGCCGCCAGCATCATCCGCATCGGCCCCGGTCCGTCGAGGGTCCCGCCCTCGGGGCCCGCGTAGGTGCAGCCGAGCGTCAGGGTCCGGATGCGCTCGGGGTGCCGCACCGCGAGTTCCTGGGCCACCATGCCGCCCATCGAGATCCCCATGACGTGCGCGTCGTCCCAGCCAATGGCGGTGAGCACCCGGGCGGTGTCGTCGGCCAGGTCGGCGATGGTGAATCCCGCCTCGGCCGGGTCGCTGTGGCTGATCCCCCGGTGATCGAACGCCACGACGTCGAAGTCGCGTTCGAGCCGGGTCAGGAACGGCTCGCCCCACAGCCCGTGGTGCCCGCCCATGCCCTGGATCAGCAGTAGCGGCACGCCATGGCCGCGGCGGATGTAGTGCAGTTTGCGGTCACCCAGATCGGCGATCGGCACGGCCGGAACTCCTTATTGAGGTGGCGTCTTCCCAGCTCAAGATTAGGGTGGGCTAGGTGTTGGGGACCATCAGAGTCGTCATTGCCGACGACGAGCCACTGCTGCGCCACGGCCTCGGCGTCCTGCTCAAGGCGGGCGGCGGCATCGACGTGGTCGCCGAAGCGGGCGACGGCCACGCCGCGATCGACGCGGTCAACCGGCACCACCCGGACGTGCTCCTGCTCGACGTGCAGATGCCCCACCTCGGCGGCATCGACGTCCTGCGGATGCTGCCGGATCCCCCACCCGCCACGGCGATCCTGACCACGTTCGACCTCGACGACTACGTCGCACGGGCACTCGAACTGGGCGCCCAGGGCTTCCTCCTCAAGGACATCGAGCCGGAGACCCTGGTCCGCGCGGTCCGCGACCTCGCCGCGGGCGGCGCGGTGCTCGATCCCCGAATCACCGCGCGCCTGCTCCCCAGACTGCGCGGCGCCGGAGTCTCCCTGAACAAGGCCCGCGCGCTCGCGACCCTGAGCGCCCGCGAACGCCAGGTCCTGGACCTCCTCGGCGACGGCCACCCCAACGCCCGCATCGCGTCCACCTTGAACCTGACGGAGGCGACGGTGAAGAGCTACGTCTCCGCGACACTGACGAAACTGGGTGTCCGCAACCGCGTCCAGGCGGCACTGCTGGTCCACGGCGTGGATGTGGGCTGCCCGTGAGCGTGGTTCGCCGGGTCGGCGTGGAGGTACTGGTCATCGGCGTCCCGCTGGCGGCGGTACTGCTGTCGCACCCGACGCGCTTCGCCTTCGCCTTCCCCGCCGCCGTCGTGGCCTGCCTCGCGCTCCCCCTGCGGCTGCGGTGGCCATGGCTTGCCGTGCTCGCGTGCCTACCCACCCTGGTCGGCGGCCTGGGCTGGCCGCCCTCCATTGTTGCCCTCTACCACCTGGGCAGACACACCGAACTGCGAGCCACCATCGCCTGGGTCACCGCCGCGTTCTTCGCCCTGGCCATCCCGGTCCAACTGGACTTCACCAGCACCATCCGAGACCAGGCCATGAGCCTGATGTTCTCCCTGGTGGCCGCAGGCGGCCCCGCGGCCATGGGCGTGGTGCTGCGCCTGCACTCCCACCTGGACGCGAGCCTCGCCGACCTCGACCGAGCCCGCCAAGCCGAACTGGAAGCCCGCGCCGACCAAGCGCGGTCGGAGGAAAGAACCCGCATCGCCCGCGAGATCCACGACCACGTCGGCCACAACGCCACCCTGATCGCCGTCCAGTCCGCCGCCCTCGCCGCCACCACGACGGACCCGGCCGCCAAGGAGATCGCCCACCGCCTCCGCCACCTGGCCAAGCAGTCCCTCGCCGAAACCCGCGCCACCCTCGGCCTGGTCGCCCCCGACCGCCACGGCATCGACGACATCCCCACCCTCATCACCCAAACCCGCCACGCAGGCGTACAGGTGACGTACGAGTCCTCCCCCATCACCGCGTCACCGTTGGTAAGCCGAGCCATCTACCGCGTCGTCCAGGAATCCCTCACCAACGCCGTCAAACACGCCCCCGGCGCACCCGTTCAAGTGGTGTTGGAACCGAGCCCCGGCCGAGTCCGAGTCGCGGTGACCAACGGCCCCGCCACCCGCCCCCACGACGTCGACACCCGCGGCGGCACCGGCCTGGCAGGCCTCACCGAACGAGTCCACACCGCCGACGGCACCCTCACCGCGGCCCCAACCGCGTCCGGCGGCTTCGCGGTCGTGGCCGACCTACCAACCAAAGTCGGCCCGCCACACCCCACTCTCGCCGGTATCCCCCACCCCTCCAACCAGCCATAGTCACCCCGTCAGCGCCGCTCGGGGTCGGCGCTGGACCGAGGGGACAGCGGGGACCCGCCGATCACGGGTCCCCGCGTCGCCCCCGATTCGTTGATCCGGATAGCGGTGCGCTAGTCTTGCCAAGCACTCGCGAGAGCGAGATGCGACCGGGCTGTGGCGCAGTTTGGTAGCGCACTTGACTGGGGGTCAAGGGGTCGCAGGTTCGAATCCTGTCAGCCCGACGGTCGATCGAAACGCCCGTCTACCTGGAAGTTTCCGCAGGTAGACGGGCTTTTTGATGTTGTTAGCCAGCCGCGTTGTTGATCGTCCCTTGTGGATGGAAAGATCGTTCTACCGACCGGTATGGAGAAATTCTGGAGGCCGGTCCTCCTGCGGCGCCTGTTGATCTCGTTGAGGGGTCATAGTCGATCTTCCCGATCGGGTGAACTTCCACAACCGGCCACAACTGGCGCCATTCGCCCTGTTCAGCGCCGTGTCGTCCCGGCACGGACGGACGTTCCTTGGCGACGGTCGACGTCCCACGACGTAGATATCAACGAGCACACGGCGGTTGGCGTCGGACACGGCACGATGATCGGGCGACGGCCCGCCGACGGTCAGGGTGGGTCGGGACGCCGAATCTGTGCGCCGATCTTCGAGTGATCACATGGACGCTCGGTCGTATGCTCGCCGGATGGGTGAGTCCCAGCCAGCGCCGCGGCGGGTCAAGGTCCTGATGGAAGTCGTCGTCGAGGTCAACGACCCCGCGGCACTGGAGAAGGTCGCACTGGACCACATCGACGGCCTCAACTACGCCACCGACGACGACACCGAGGCGAAACTGCCCGCGCCGAGAAACGCGCTCTGGTGATCGGCGACATCGTCGAAGCCGTGAGTTTGATCGCCGATCCCTTCACCGCCATCCCCGACGACGCCGGACTCGAAGCAACCAAGAGCAACCAGCACGCCATCGAGATCGACCCCACCGGCCGGCCGATCACCGACGCCGAGGTTCCCGACTTCACAGCCCTGTTCCCGACCTCCACATGCGACCGTGACAGCTGCGAGCAATGCGCCGGGTATCAACTCACGCCCCGCACCGCGTCGACCCTGTGGTCCACCTGCCAACTGCGCGCCGGCCTAGCCTACGAAGACGTCATCCAGTTCGGCGACGAACCCGCGGACCCCAACGACGGCAGGTGGTCGACATTCGACGAATACCCGTCCATCACCTGGCGCCAAAACGCGGTCTGGCGCCGCCAAGCCGCGCGCGCCTTCACCGACCTGGCAGACGACCTCGCCAACGGTGACTGGCCCCAACCCCGCTGCGCCGCAGAGGAAATGGCACTCCACCTCGCCATCAGCATGTCCCGAGACGCCGTCCACGACGACTGGCCCAGCGCGACCCGCGCAATCGAAGCACTCCCAGCACACCCCGACCACTTCGACTGGGACATGGCAAAAGACGTCCTCTTCCAAGACCACGACATCCTCAACCTGTTCGACCTCGAACTCGACGGCATCGAAGACCCCGACACCTCGATCGGCATGGGCGACTACCGTCCCCACGCCTGGTTCAAACCGTTCAACAGCTTCCCTCCCCGCGACGGCCGCCGCCCCTTCCGGCGCTAACCGCTGCACTTCGCCGTGATCGGTCACAACGCTCGGTGTTTTGGCATCGCAGCACGAAGGCTACGAAACCCCGGCACCCGTGGCGGTCACCCTCAAGACCACGGCACCGGATCGGCGTCCCGCCCACCCTCCGGGTCCAAGCACTGTCTGGTACGAACCGTTGTACTTCAACCAGTGAAGGATGAGCAGATTGACGTAGTGGCGGGTCAGCAACCACACGTCGGCGACCAGACCTCTTAGATGATAGACCTCGTCGCGGGGCACCTTGGGGTGCACCAAGCGGTTGCGAACTCGACTCACCGCCGTTGGCCCGTCGACGGGTAGGCATGACTCTGACTCCGCCAAAGCGAACTCGGCAAGCGTCGGTTGCCGAGTGGGGTTGACCGCGACGTCAACGCGGGCATCTTTCAAGAGTCTCCGCAGACGCCCATCAGCTCGAAGTGCATTGTAGCTCGACTTGCTCATCCCCCGGTCTAGTTTCAGGTTGAGCCAACTCAGCAGCTCAATCGCCGAGAATGCTGTCAACGTTCGCTGCTCGACCCGACCCGCATGGGTTGGACTCGACAGCCATCGACAGGACGATTCTGGTGGTGTGCTCGCGATCGGCGTCGACAAATGCCTCGTACACGGTGGCGAGCAGGTGGTGAAGGTCAACCGTGTTCGGATAGTGCAGCCTCGCCATAGCGCCGTTACGTCCTGGATGGCAGAACGTCGACGCCCACTGTCGCCAGACGACGGTTCCGTACGCGTCGAAGCCGACTGGAAGTGCCGGGGCGATCCATCCTCCAAAGGCGAACGACACACCATATTGGACAGTCTTGATCAGGGTTCGACCTGACATGCGGTGAAGTGCCTGCCGTCCACCCGGACGATCTCCATCACGTGTGTCATCGCGATGCCAGGGTTGCTGCCGATGGCATCCCACACGCTTCCGTGGTCATTTCGTCGATCAAGTGTCAGCCTCCACGGTCCGATGTCGAGCCGCCATCTACCAGTCCATGCAGACCATCTATCGCCGACATCCGTGCGGAGCAAGACCGGGCTGTGGATAGCTGGCAGGTTCAGCCAGTGGATCAGGAGCCGCCGCATCCGTGCGTCACTCGAACCAAGCTCATGTGGCAAGGGATCCGGAACCAAAGTCGTGGCGCAATCCGCGCATGGCATAGATCGTGCCGGATTCGCGCACCTGAAGATCGATCTCAGGTTCTTCGAACACTCCCAGAGCCCACCGCTCGGGCACGTCTTCGTCGATCTGCCAACGGACGTCCAGATGGGAGGGATGACACCGCATACGTATGCTGCCGCGTAACTCGCGATCATCCACTTCGATCAACGCACCCTCGTACGACGTGATGTCGTGTCCGGGTTCGTTGAACGGATAGAACGGCACGAGGGAGCCTCACCATCGGGCCCGTCGCGTTCAACCAGCATCAGTCGATTCAACCACCAACCATGTGGATCGCGCTGCCAAAGATCAGAGATCGCTGGAACTGCCCTCGTTCGCAGTATGGGTGAGGCTGGAGGTCGGCAGCTTCGTGTCGTCCGGATTCGATGACCACTCGCACCGCTTGAAGTCAGCGGGCTCTCGAGGTTGTCGAGGAGGCGGGCTTCGATTTAAGGGCTACTTGGCTGCTGCACTAGACACTGCCGCAGAATTCCCTAGCGGCAACGACTCCAGCTTGCCAACAGGCGTGGAGCAGCAGCTCGTCGAGTCAGTGTGCGCGCCACACCGCGAGCAAGTTGACAAGACTGCCCGGTCGACCCTGATGACGGTCTGCTGGGCCAGGTGTTCTTCAGTGTCGAGGTCGGGGCTTGTCGAACAGTGCCAGATGGCTCGTTTCGACTTCTGCGCCGGCGAACGCAATCAGGAGCTGACCGCTGTGTTGCTTGTCGCCGGTGCCGGTCGAGATGAAGCACGCTTGAGCCTTGCTGGAGCGCCAGCCTGCTCGAAGGCGTGGACGAGGCCGGTAACGGGTGCCATTGATCCCGCGCCCGGTTGGCGGCCGAAGCGACCTCGATGACCGAGTCCGGGCCGAAGTCGATCAAGGCGGTAGAGTGTCCATCCTGATCACGCCGGGTGTAGCGAACTCTCCCCGAAGGTCGATGAACTTACGCGAGGTGGATGACAGCCACAGGCCGTGATCCGGACGCGATGGGGGACTAGTGGGCATCTGGCGGAGGCGATTGCATCGGTCGTGGCCCCTCGCCCTCTTGTTCATCGTGGTCATCGCCGCGGCGGGCGCGGGCACCGTGGTGGCGATCGCGGTGAACCTGGCCACCGCCGTCGACCTCCCCTGGCTGGCCGTCGTCAAGGAGAACCCGTTGTGGTGGGTGGCCGGGGCGACAGCCGCAGTCGCCTTCACTGCGTTCGCGGTGGGGCAGGTGCATCGTTTCGCGGACAAGCGGATAGACGAACTGCTACCTGCCGAACAGCGGCTGGAACCGTGGATCGTCGACCGGCCCGACGAGGTCCGGCAGGTGGTGAACGCCCTGCTCAGGCAACCTCGGGCCACCGTTGGCATCACGACGGCCGTGCACGGCGCCGGCGGGTTCGGTAAGACCACGGTGGCGAAACTGGTCCGCGCCGACCGGCGGGTCCTGCGCCAGTTCGGCGGCAGGGTGTACTGGGTGACGCTGGGCCGCGATGTGCGCGCCCGGTCGGCGATCGCGGACAAGGTCAACGACCTCATCGCTCGACTGGATCCGCAGAACCCGATGTCGTTCACCGATCCGCAGCAAGCGGGTCAGTACCTCGCCGCCCTCCTGTCCACCGGACCACCACGCCTGATCATCCTCGATGACGTGTGGCACAGCGAACAAGAGTCGGCGTTCCCGGTCGGCGGGCGTTGCGTCCGGCTGATAACTACCAGGATCCCCTCCCTGGTGGGCGGTGAGTCCATCCCGGTCCCGGTCGACCAGGTTACGCAGGAGCAGGCCCGCTTGCTGCTGACTGCGGAGCTGCCAGCTCTGCCGCCAGCGGTCATCCGGGACCTCGTCGCGGAGACGGGCCGGTGGCCGCTGTTGTTGCGTTTGGTGAACAAAGTCCTGTCAGACCAGGTGACCGTGCATGCTGACGCCGCCGCGGCAGCGCGGAGCCTGGTCGACCAGCTCCGCCGCTCCGGCGCCCTTCAGCTCGATGGGTTGTCTGGCGCGTCTGCGCAGCGTTTGGACGTCAATGATCCAGACCAGCGCCAGCGTGCCATCGCGGCAACGATCGAGGCCAGCGTCGGGTTGCTGGCGCCAGTCGAGCGCGCGCGCTTCGCCGAGCTCGCCGTGTTCGTCGAGGATGAGATGGTGCCGGTAGCGCTGGTGCAGGAGCTGTGGCGGGAGACCGGCGGGCTCGACATCGTGCGCACGAGGGCGTTGTGCGCACGCCTCGCCCAACTGGCCCTGCTGACAGTCACGGGCGCCGATGCTGGAGGCGCTGTGAGTCTGCACGACGTGGTTCGCGACTATCTGCAGGAAGAACTCGGCAGCGAGCGGCTCGTCGAACTCCACCGCAGTATGCTGCGGGCCGCCGCCGACGGGATCCCGATCGCCGTCCCCTTCGCCCATCAAACTTCCGACACCACCGCTGGTGACCGGATCGCGTGGTGGCACATGGCCGAGTCGGCCCGGTACCTCTGGGACCATCTGGTCGAGCACCTCGTCGCCGGGCAGTACACCAACAGCGCGGAGGCCCTGGTAGTCGACCTGCGTTGGGTGCTAGCCCGAGTGGGGCAGTCCGGCCCCACCGCGCCCTACACCGACCTCTCCCTGGTCGACACCTCGCGATGCGCTCGACTACACCGGCTGCTGGGACAGACAGCCCACCTCCTGGCTCCGACGAGACCCGCCCGATTCCGCGCAGACATCCTCTTCAGCCGCGTCGCACACGATCCTGAGTGGGGTCTGCAGGCCTCCGAACTCGCTCAAGGCCGGGCCGCCCCGGTCCTGGTCAACAGGTGGCCCCTGCCTGACCTGCCGGACCCGGCTCTACGCAGAACACTGACCGCCCATACCAAGATGGTGCGCGCGCTGGCGGTCTCACCAGACGGATCTCGCATCGCATCGGCCAGCGACGACAACACCGTGCGCATCTGGGACACCGCCAGCGAAGAGGTACTCGCCGTGGCGCGCAACCAGAGTTCATCAGTCTCAATCCTCGTCGCGGGGCCCGACGGCTCCTGGTTCGCGTCCGCCAACGATGCGCACGTCGTGCAGATCTGGGATGCGATCACCGCAGAGGTACGCCGCTCCTTTACCGGGCACGAGCTTCCAGTACGCGCGCTCGTGACGGCTCCGGACGGCTCCTGGCTCGCGTCAGCTGGAGATGATCGTCAGATCCGGATTTGGGACACGTCCACGACGACCGCACGGTGGGTGCTCCACGGACACCGGGATGCCATCCGATGCCTCGCCGTGGCACCCGACGGGACCTGGCTGGCCTCCGCGAGCGCCGACCACACCGTACGAGTCTGGGACACCTCCACCGGCAGGAACCGCTTCACCCTCGCCGAGCACACGGGCGCAGTGCACGCCCTCGCCGTGGCACCCGACGGGTCCTGGCTGGCCTCCGCGAGCGCCGACCACACCGTACGAGTCTGGGACACCTCCACCGGCAGCAACCGCTTCACCCTCGCCGAGCACACACGCGCGGTGCACCTGCTGATGGCAGCACCGGACGGTAGCTGGCTCGCATCTGCCGGGGACGACCACGGTGTTCGGTTCTGGACAATGGACACCGGGGAGGAACGAGCCACCCACACCTGGATGAGGCATCTCGCAGCCGGCTTCGCCGTCTCCCCCGACGGACGCTGGCTCGCTTCGAGCAGCTATAACGGCACAATCCTCGTCTGGGACACGGCCAGCGGGAATCCATTGGCGACGCTGACTGCGCACACGGACGTCGTGCGGGCGCTCGTCGCGCCGAGCAGGACGGGACTGGTGTCGGCCGGTGACGACAACACTGTGCGGACGTGGGACCTGTCCGGTCTCGAACGGCGATCGAAGACAAACGGTAGAACGAGGTCCGTCAACCTCTTGGCAGTCTCGCCAGACGGCAAGTGGCTTGCCTCCGCTGGTGGCGACAACACGATCCGGACTTGGGACACCGCCACCGGCGAACGACGGTTCACGTATACCAACTTCGCGTACTCCTTGATGCGCGATGAAGCGCACTCCTGGATGCGCGACGAAGCGAAGGCGCTGACCATCGCACCGGACGGCAGCTGGCTCGCGCTCGCGTTGGACAACCGCACCGTTCGGTTGTGGCGGGCGCTCGCCGACACCATACCCGCGAAATGGCTCAGGGATCCGTCCATCGCGATGTACGCCGACCCCAGCACGTTCAGTGCCAATGCCGAAGCACTCGCGGTTACGCCGGACGGCCGAACTCTAGTGTGCGCTGGGGGTGACGACCACAAGATTCGACTGTGGACCGTCAGGGTCAAGGAAGGCCAGTACAACCCCCTCCATAGTAAGGCACCACTGCCACGGATCACCAGGAGGAAGTTCGGGCACAGGAGGTTCATGGGGCACACGGACACGGTGCGGGCTCTGGCCATGGCACCAGACGGCACATGGGTCGCGTCGGCTGGGGACGACGGGACGCTCCGGTTCTGGGACACGGACGGACGCGAACTGGCGACCGTAACGGGACACGCGCGGCCGGTCCGGACATTGGCGGTCGCACCCGATGGGAGCTGGCTGGCGTCGGCGGGCGACGATCAGGACATCCGGCTGTGGGACGTGGGTACCCGGCACCAGATCAGCACACTCGTGGGGCATACGCAGCCCGTGAGGGCGCTGACCGTGGCACCTGACGGACGTTGGCTGGCATCTGTCGGCGACGACCAGACGGTTCGGATCTGGGACCTCGCCACCCTGGACGTGGCGGCTTTGCTCCGCATCGAGGAGCCCGCGAGCGCGTGTGCGTGGACACCGGACGGACGGTCGGTCGCAGTTGCGGGGCAGGCAGGCCTATATCTGTTTGACTTCGTAACGGGAACGATGTCCTGAACTACCGGCACGCGGGTGGGGCGCAGCCAGGATGACGCGGCCCGGACAGCTCCACTGATGCGGCTGGCACCCGGAAGTGTCTTGTAACCGCCCGAAGTTGCCCTCCGTCCCCGGGGCATTGGGTCCATGTCGGACACCGCAGCCCAGCGCTCGTTCGGGTAACGCCCGACGATCAGCCAACATAGGTCCGGACACCCGCAACGAGTCCTGCAAGTTAGGTTCGGACAACGCAAACGGCCTTGGCTACCGCGAGCGATACGCCGAGGACGGCGTCACAGGTTGTCCTCGTTGGAGGTGATCTGGCCGAGGTTCGAGATCCGCTCTGTGTGATGTCGTTCCGTCGCGGTGACCTCGCGTACGGCGTCGAGCCATCGGCGTTCGAGGTTGTCGAGGAGACGGGCTTCGACTTCGGGGGCGACGTGGCTGTAGATGTGTTCGATCTTGTCGGGGAGTCGGTGGCCGAGGCGTTTGGCCTGAGCGATATCGGGGATCAGGTCGGCGATCATCCATGTCTTATGGCTGTGCCGCAGACCGTGGAAGGTCAGATCGGGCTGCACGGGGGTGAGGTGCGGCCAGTGTTGCGGGTAGCCCCGGGTGCCGTCGGCTGCCGGACGCATGACGCGGCGGGAGAAGTTGGACCGGCGCGGATGCTGTTCCTCGGCGGTGACGAACACGTGAGTGTGGTTATGGGTGGCGAGATGTTGACGGAGCAGTGCGGTCAGGAATGGCGGCAGGATGATGGTGCGCGCGGACTCGGCGGTCTTAGGTGGCCCAAGGCTGAACACCCCGTCGATCTCGAGGAGCGCGCCCTCGTTTGGATCGATGACCATCTTTCCCACGGGGCCGTCGAGGTGCAGATTGGAACGCCGCATGCCGAGGAGTTCGCCCCATCGGGCGCCGGTCCAGGCAGCGGTGATCAGCAGCGCGCCTGCCCACCAACCCGCCAGCACGGTGGCGTGCAGCGCCAAGCGCAGCGCACCTTCGGGGCTGGTGTAAACGCGCTCCCGAACCACCGCGTGGCGGCGTCTGCCGCGCCGGTTGGCGCGGTATGGGTTGGCGTGGATGAGTTTCTCATCGGCGGCGTCGGACAGCATCATCGACAGGAGCTTCACCATCGTGGAGACGGTGCTGGTGGCGTAGTTCTCGGCGCGTTTGCCCTTGGCCCACTTGTGCACGGACAGGTTGGTGATCGCGACGAGCGGCGTCATCCCCCAGTCGGGTTCCAGGTGGTTGCGCCACAGGCTGCGGTACTGCCGGTCGGTGTTCGGGGCGACATCCAACGCGTCGAACCAGTCCGCCGCCCACGCTCCAAGCGGCGTTCGGCCGCCGTCGGGGTCGATGAACTGACCACGGCGTCGGTCGACGTCGATCTCTTGGGCGTGTTCGTCGGCGTCGGCTTTGGACGTGAATCCTGATACTGATCCGAGTGTGCCGTCGGGCTTCTGGAAACGGACCCGCCACGAGTTCGGTCCGGACGGCTCCGAGTACGCCACGATCTGCTCACCTTCGTTGATATGGGTCCGAACCCGACACGTGTATGGACCCGTCCGTGTCGTGGTCCGGTCAAGGAAACCGTTGGAGTCCGCCCGATCAGGGGACGCGGCCCCGAGTGGTTCTCGGCACATTGGGGCCTGACTCGGCCTGGTCGGCGATGGCGAGTAGGTCGTCGTGGGTGAACCGCAGATGCTTTCCGACATAGCGGCACGGGATGGCTCGCGCGGCTGCCTTACGCCGCAACCAGGAGACCCTGAGCTGCAACCGTTGCGCCGCCTGTTCGGCTGTCAGTAGCACAACCACACCATCCTCCGCCCCCTGATGTGGCTCGTCGGAGTGCGTATCCGCGCGCGGAGGTTCTTCTTGCGTGCGGTCGGTCTCATGTGCGGCGGGCGGCCTGCGCGCACCTGCCACCCGGCGGGACGGTCTGCTCTGAGACATTTGACTACCTCCAACATCATTTGTGCCCTTTGGCCTTCACGCGGCGGCGCGATCATCAGACTTGGTGTTGCGCAAGACTTTCCGGTACCAGGTGCTGGCGAAGCGCAGACAGTTCGACTCGGTCCGATGAGATGGACCGCACCCTGGGAGATATCGGCCCTGGAAGCTCCATGCCGCCGAGTCGCTCGACACAACGGCGTCGGCGAAGCGTCTCAGCCCGAGGGTCTTCGCGCCGAAGGTGTGGAGTCGGTATCCGCGGCCTGCCAGGGATCGCACGATGCGTTCGACTTCGACGGTGTGTTGGCGTCGGCAGACGCTGCCGATCCCGACCAGCGGTAGGGCGGCGAGGTCGATGCCACGGTGTTCGTAGAGATCAGCGCAACGGTTGTAGTCGGCGATCGACTGTCCTTGAAGGACCGGGATGATCGGCAGGTCCGCAGCCAGATCGCGTAGACATAGGTAGTTGGCGACGGTGCGGTGTTGGTGGGTGCGCAATGTCAGGCCGGTGCGTGCCAGGACGTGGTCCTCGGTCATCCAGTCCTGAGGCGCGGTCCAGGCCAGGTTTCCGATCTCTGTGGCGTAGCGGCGTACCGCGGTGATGTAGGTGGCTGGGTCGGTGCGCCATCGGCCGTGCATGGTCAGTTCGGTGAATCCGCCGGAGTCCAGGGCCCACGGGCCGGTGGCGCGCGGCAGGCTGCGTCGCCCGGCTAGGCGTCGGTGGCTGACCAGCAGCGGTACTCCGAGGTTTCGGGCGAGCCAGGAGGGTTGGTGGGTGCCGAGGTAGAACCTCATCGCCGCACCCCTCGGGACTCGCCGCCCGTGGTGCGGAGAAGGAGCAGGGTGAGGATGGTCGCGGCCGTCTTGCCGAGGATCTGCCCGGGTATGGCGGCGGCGCTGCCGAAGGCCAAATCGCGTTGGACGCCGCGACAGCTCCCAGTCGCGTGCGGTGGCGCAGCCGCGCGTAGACGAGGGCGTCGATGACTTCGGAGACGGTGAAGGCCGCCACGCTGGCGACCGCGATCCGCGGGGAGGCCAGCGCGGCGGACAGTCCGGCTCCGGCCGCGATGCCCGCCATCACGCCGCGCGGTCCGAGTGCGTCGTGCAGCAGGTCGCGCAGGGTCAGGCCGGCCCCGACGAACAGGGTGCCCGCCGGTACCAGCAGACCGCCGGCGCTCGGCGGCGGCCAGTGGACCGAGGCGACGTTGGCCGCGACAACCGACAACAGGTAACCCACCATCGTCCCGACCCCGAGCACCGCGGGCCGCCAGGTGGTCGACCAAGCCGACGCCAGCCTGGCCGCGCCAGGCACGGTCGCGGCGTTCATGCCGCCCGCTCCCCGGTGCCGGTGACCGATTCGCCCGAGCGACACGACCACGGCGAGCAGCCGTCCGGGTCACCGTCCTGCTCACGCGCTGACTCGGCCGTGATCAACCGCAGGTGCCGCTTCCCGTTCGCGGGCATGTCGAGATCGACCTGGTCGAGTGGTGTGCAGGAGCGGTGCAGGAAGTACTGCCCGCGCAACGGCTGCCCCTGCGCGGTGGCGTGCGGGTGGCCGTGACGGATAGCCTTATCGAACTCCACCGCGTCGGCCCATCCGTCGGGATCGTTGTCCCGCAACCATTTCCAGCCCGCCCGCCCGTGAAACGGGCAACCGACACAGGCGCTCTTCACCGTGCCGGCGAAGCCGCGCTCGGCGAGGTATTCGACGCAACGGGTGCGATCCCAGCCCAACTCGAGCAGCGGGAACACGTTGCGCAAGTAGCCGACGCCGGAATCCTTGGCACGCGCGAACTCGTCAGTCGAGATGCCGATTGCTTGTTCGATGTAGACGCCGCGCGGCACCCGTCGCGGGTGCGGATAGCCGAGCAGCTCGCGCGCCGCCTTCTTCAGCGGCGAAATCTTGTACTCGGACGTGCATTGCCTACGAGCCAGGCCTCGGCTGCCGTCCGGATTCAAGGTGTGGAGCGGCATCGAGACGAACCGGTGCGCTGGGTCGAGGGCGTCGTCGCGGATATTGCCCGCCGACACCGTGCGCACCGGGATCCCGTGCTGCGCGGCGTGCGCGCGGAGTCGGGCCAGGTTGGCGTACACCGCCTTGGGCTCCCAGCCGGTGTCGGCGAACAGCGCGACGTCGAAACGCGGGATCAAGCCCTCGCACGCCAGCAGCAACACCGCTGTGCTCTGAACGCCGGCGCCGAGCGACAGGCACCTCGCCGCCGGTCGAGTGTCGGGAGTGGATGGTCTGGTCATGCCGCGTTCGCCTCCAGCCCGTGGCCGCGGCACCCGCCGGTCACGCCGGTGTCCGTGCCGAGGAGTGCGGCGAGGTCGGCCAGCAGCAGCCCGATGGCGTGGGCGGCTTGCTGCGGGACGACTCCGTTGCCCAGGGCGCGCAGTTGCGCGGTGCGGGGCAGCGGCAGGCTTGTCAGCCAGCCGGGCTCCAGGCCCATGAGGTGCTCGACGAACGCCGGGGCGAGGACCGGGCGGCCGTGCGTGCCCGGCTGTGTCGGGTACGGCGTTGGCCGTCCGAGCACGTGTTCCCACCGCTGGATGGCGGGCGCGTAGGCACCCCACGCCACCTCTCCGCCCGCCGCCACCGGCTCTGGGTCGTGTGGGGTGGGGATGGCTACGAGGTGCCGTCGCTGTCCGGGATCGTGCTGTCCGGGATCGTGCTGTCCGGGGTGAGCAGCCGCATCACCGCCGAGGGCAGCATCAGGTCGCCCTTGCTGCCCCGCTGCGCCGGGCAGCCTTTCGTCCCGTCGGTTGCCCGAGGCGTCGGGAAGAACGCCTGCGGGTCGGCCAGCGGCAGCACCTGCTGCGACAGCGGCGGCCCGAATCCCGAGCCTGCTCGCCGCCCCGGTGTGCCGGTGTCCGAGGCCCTCGGAGTCGGCAGCAACCTGGCCTCGTCGGGCAGCGACGGCCCACCGCTCCGCGTCCGGTGTGTGCAGTTCTTCGCATCCGACGCCGTCGGCGTCGGTAACAGCCGCAACCGGTCCAGCAGGGAAGGACCGCCCTGTCGGCTGGCCGCCGAGATGCCGTTCGAGGAACCATCTTGTGCGGTCGACGTCGGCACCATCTCCGCCTTCGCATCGGGTGCTGGTGCGGGGCCAGGCGCACACGAACACGCGTTCGCGGCGGTGGGCGGCGCCGATGTCGGCGGCGCGGACGCTACGCCAGAGCGCGTCATACCCCGCTTCGGCCAGGTCGCCGAGAACCTTGTGGAGTCCTCCGCCTTTCCAGCGAAGCGCGGCGACGTTCTCCACCACGAGCATCGCGGGTCGTAGTACGCGAACGCCCGCCACGATGTCGGCCCACAGGCCACTACGCGCTCCGTTCTCGATGCCCGCGCGCCGTCCGGCGGCGGAGATGTCCTGACATGGAAACCCCGCGGTGAGCACCTCGACCGGCTCCACCCGCGCCCAGTCGATGGCGCGGAGGTCGCCGAGGTTCGGGATGCCGGGCATCCGGGCGGCCAGGATCTGGGTGACGTGCGGGTCGGGGTCGGCGCACCACGCGACACGGCCGCCGCCGAACGCGGCCAGCACCCCGAGGTCCAGTCCGCCGTAGCCGGTGCACACCGACCCGACGACCGGCCCCGGAGTCGCAGTGACCGCGAGGATGTCCGGTGTGGTGTTCGTGGCGGTGGGCGGTGTGGCCGCCCGCACCGCCCCCGCCGCCGTGGTGACGGCGACGAGGGCGGGGGCGCAGCCGCGCCGCGATCGGCTCGTGGTGGTGGGTCGGCTGCTCATGCCGCCCAACTCCCCGACGCGCCCAAACCGGCACTCGGGTTCCCGGCGTGTCGCGTCTGGCCGGTGACAAAACTTCGGGAATCCTGATGTGCTGTCGCGATTCCTGAACTCGCTGACCTGCGCAGCGGGGACCGGAACACCAGCACGTCCTCATGCGAGATGAGGTGCAACGGCAGCCCGTTCTCCCTCTGTTTGCGGATGAAGTCGCGCTGGAAGAAGCTGCCGCGCGCGACCAGTTCGCCCTCGGCGGCGCGCGCCAGCAGCGCGACGCAGCGTTCGACCGGGATGAGGCCGGCGTGTACCCCGCAGGCGAGGATCTGGGAGGGCAGGTCGATCAGTTCGGCGTGTTCGCGCCAGGGGCGGATGGTGATGGCGATGTGCCCACCGGGCTTCAGGTAGGGGACGAGTCCGGAGAGGATGCGGGTGAACCCGGCCAGCAGCCGGTGGTGGCCGATGTTGGCGAGGTTTCCGCGGTCGAGGGTGTTGCCGTAGAGGTGGTGGTACTTCTGGATGCCGACTCCGGGCGCGACCGCGACCTGCCCGTGCGTGGAGGGCCCGTACGGCGGGGAGGTGACCACGAGCGCGGCCTGCCCGACGTACTCGGCGGGGAGCAGCGCGGCGATCTGGCGGGCGTCGCCGTGGAACACCCGCCCGTCCTGCTCGATCCCGGTGTCGCGGGCGAGTTGAAGGTTGGCGCGGGCGACGTCGACCCAGTGCGGCTCGTACTCGACACCGACCGCCCGCCTGCCCAGGTGGAGGGCTTCGACGAGGGTGGTGCCGATCCCGCACATCGGGTCCAACACCAGCTCGCCCGGCCGCGTGTAGTGGGCGATCGCATGGGCGGCGACGGCGGGCAGCATCTTGGCCGGGTGCGCGGTCGACTCGGGCATGTAGCGGCCCTTGCGCTGCGCCGCCGGGGCGGCCTGCGCGGTCGTCCACACCGACACCGGCAGCTCCCGGACATCGCCTGCGGCACGGTCGGCAGTGCTGTCGGCGACCGAGTCCTCGGTCGCGGTGTCGGCGGCACGGTCGGCGGTGCCGTTACCCACGTTCGTGTTGGTGGTGGTGTCGAGGGCGTCGATGACGCCGCGCGGGACGCGCATGGTCGCCGCGTCCGCGACGGTCTCCGCGGGCGCCGTTGTCGGGTCGGCGCTGCGGCGCGGCGGGGTGTCGGGGGTGCGGTCGTCGGCCACGGGAGTGCCTTCCTCGCTGTCGCCGGCCCGGTGAGGTCCGGGGTCGGCTTCGGGATGGGCGGGGTGGGGAGTCGGTGTGCCGGTCATCGCGGGACTCCGTCCTCGAACGCCTGCTCGGCGGGGCTCGACGGGAGCGGGTCGTGGTCGTGCTGCTGTGAGAACACGAGGACGTCGGAATGAACCCGGACGTGGGGCGCGGGCAGCCCCCGCACGGCGGCGCGGTGCTCCAGGCGGGCCCGCGCTTGGGCGGTCGAGCCGTGGGTGTCGGGCAGGTCCTCGGTGGCGAGGCGGCCGCCGCGGACCGGGGTGTGCAGGGCGACGATGTGTTGCAGGTAGAGCAGGTCGGCGTTCTGCGCCGCGGCCACCACCGCGCCGGTCGGGTCGACAAGCTCACCGCCCTGCCAATCACTGTGTGTGAGTACGGCGAGGATGCCGCCGGCGCGGAGCAGGCGGGCCGCGACGAGTGCCACGAGGTCGCCGACACGGTCGCCGGCCTCGGCCGGGGGCAGGCTGGTGATGACCAGGTCCGCCTCCGGCGAGACGCCGTCGATGCCCGGCGGGGCCGCCGCCGGAGCATCGGTCGGGGGTGGGGCGGGGTCGCCGACGAGGTCGGCCCAGAACGGCCGCGACACCGGCCGGTGCGCCTCGTCCGGGGCGGCGACGCGCACGACCCGACCGTGGCGGCCGAGGTGCTCGACCGCGTCCAGCGCGGCCGACAACTCGGCGCCCGCCATGCCGTCGGCGGCGTTGGCTCCGGAGTCGCAGGGCGTGCGCCGGACGACGCCGTCGGGGTCGACGACACCGAGCCCGCGACGCCGAGCACCGGATGTGTCCAGCGACGGCTGTGAGGTCGGCCAGGGCAGCAGCACGACCCGCCCGCCAGGTGCCGTGAACGCGGCGACGACCTTGGCGACCAGCGGCGCGGGCCAGGTCGCGTCAAGGTCGATCCCCGTCGCCCCGGCCGTCCACACCGTCGCCGGGGTCGGCGCCGCGGCCGAGCCGCGCGAGCGGGCACGACTGGTGGTGGAGCCGGGCTTGGCCGGGCTGACCCTGGTGGTCGTCGCCGCGGTCGGATACGGGCGGCGCTCACCCCCAGGAACCCTGCCCACCGGACGGGTGCAATCCCCGCGCCGCTTCGGGCCATGCGACGCCGAGCGGCGCGCGGGCTGATCGGACTGGGCCATGAATACCTCGCAGAATCGGGTGTGCGCCGCGCCGCACATGGCGGCCTCTGACACCCCCCGACTCCGAAAAACACCCAACATTTCCGCGCCAGTTACCGAATCTTTATCGGCAGGTTTCGGGTCACGGCGCGGCTTTCAGGGGATACCGGCTCGCGCGCATGAGCGCGCGAAGAACCCGTGAACACCCCGCCCCTGCGCCCCTGGACCGATTTATCTCAGACGTTTTCCGCACGTCTCGCCGCCCGGCATGGCCGAGAGACGGGAGGGGGTTCATGGCCCGCCGGTCGGCTATTACCAAATCGCCACCATAGCGCCACCAAACCCCGGTTTTCGCAGTCAGGTGGCCATTACGGATGATCATCACATGATCTTGAATCCGCGATCGGCGGCGGCCTCTTGGCGGCTCGTGATGATCTTTGTTGTGGGCGGAGATGTTCACTGAAGATCGCCGGTGGCGGTGTGGTGGACTTTTGGTGGCGTTGTGTTGCGTTGTGGTGGACGCGGTTTGACTTCCTGTAGTGGTCGTTGTTCTTTCGACCATCGCAAAGGAGCTGACAATGGCCCCGAATTCAGTTTTCCGTGACACGCCTTTCGAACCCGATTCCCTGCCGCTGGACTCGGTGCGGGCGGCGTTCGAGTGGCTGGTCACCGGCCCCGCCCCGCTGTCGGTCGACGGCCGGTTCTTCCCCGGCCTGCCCGCGCGGCGGGTGCCGTTGGACGAGTTGCGCGAGCTGCTGCTGCACACCTCGCTGCCGTTGGCGGCGGTGGACCTGGTGTGGATGCACCTGGTCACCCGCTCCCGCGACGAGGGCGGCGCGTGGACGGTCGCGTGTGTCGGTGTCGCGCTGCCCGCGCTGTTCGCCATCGCCGCCACGTTGTGCGCGAGGTTCGCCGACGACCACCGCGACATCCACGCCGCGGTGCTGACCGGGTTCCTGGCCGAACTGGCTGAGATGAACATCGCCCGGCCGTGGGTGATGTGGCGGCTGCGGTGCGCCGCGCTGCGCGCCGGGCACCTGTACGTGCGCGACGCGCTGGACCGGCCGCTGCCCGCCGCCGAGGGCTTCCACTCTAGCGAGCCGACGCCGCCGTGGGGGCACCCGGACTTCGTGCTGGCCCGCGCGGTCGCCGAGGGCGCCATCACCGGAGCCGAAGCGGAGTTGATCGGCTCCACCCGCTTGGAGGACTACTCGCTCACCGCGGCCGCCGCCGACGCCGGGGTGAAGGTCACCACGCTGCAGTGGGCACGCGGGCAGGCCGAAGCGCGGCTGGTCGCGTGGCTGACCGAGCAGGCCCCGCACGACGACCCCGGCGACCGCCGCGACCGCGACGTCGAGATCCACGCGGTCGCCGCCGCGACCATCACCGCCGCCGCCAACGACACCGGCGCCGGCCCGCGCCGACCACACGGCAAGTCACGCAGGGTGAGCACCGCAGCGGAGAAGGTGGCGGTCACGGTTCGGTATCGCCCTCGGGAAACGGGGGCCGAATCCGGAGTCGAGGGCTGCGGGAGGACACCAGCCGCCCCGCGCACACCACCCCGCTCGACCGGCCGAACCGCACCACCCGACGGCCGTCGAACGCGACTTCGGAGGTGCCTCCATGTGCCGCCTGACCCGTTCCCGCCGCTCTCGACCCGACTACCACCACATCCGCGGCGCGCACACTCTTGGCGTCCACCGCCCCCGCGTCGGACCGGTCAGCTGCTCGCGGCTCACGCGGGGAACGCCCGCCCGCCGAGTTCCCTCCCGTCGGTCCCGGCCGGCCGTCGAGGCGCTCGCGGCGTCCGTTGCCTCCTCGTTGGCTCCGTCCGCGGCCGCGGGCCGTGCGGCTTGTGCGGCGCGTCGCGACGCCGTGCGGCGCGCGGCCGTGGTGCTCGCCGAGGCCGTGGTGCTCGCCGTGGTGCTGTCGGCCGCGGCGGTGTCGGCGGCGCTCGCGGACACCACGCAGGTGCTCGCCGTCGCCGACTCGGTCGAGACCGTGTTGGGCAACATCCGGACCTGGGTCATGGGGATCCTCGCCGCTCTGGCGACGGTGTTCCTGACTATTGGCGGGGTGCGCCGGGTCGTGGGCGCCGGTGATCCGGGCGAGCAGGAGAAGGCCAAGGAGTGCTTCAAGGCCGCCGGGATCGGCTACTGCCTCGCGGCGCTCGCACCGCTGGTCGTGGCCGTGCTCAAAGGCATCGTGGGGGCCTGAGCGATGCCACGCCGACCAGGGCCGACCGCACCCACCCGACGCCAGGCAGCAGCCGCACCAACTGTCCGTGGCCTGACCTCCGAAGCATCCGATCACGTCCGATCGACAAACACCGGCGCCGGTCGGGTGCTGCTCGCACCCCCCGCGAACCGCACCCGGTGCACCGGCAGGCCGCGCAGGCGGTGGACGGGGGGCCGCGCGCCGGCGGTCGCGGTGAGCCTGGTGGTGCTGTTCGCCGGTGTTCTCGCTGCGAGTGCCGCCGCCGCCGCGGACCTTGTCCCGGCCGCAGCCCAGCCCGCCCCGCCGACGCCGATCCCGACCGTCGACCCCGGGTGCCCACCCGGCTCGCCGAGCCCGATCTGCACGCTGCCCACAGTGACCCCGCCGCGGCCGGCACCCACCGGGCTCCCGCTGCCTTGGCCGCCGACGGATCTGCCGCCCTGCCCCACCGACGTCGTCCACCCGGGCGTTCCCGTCGGCTGCGTCCCGGCCGACCTGCCGACATCCCCAGCGCCGTGCACCGGGGAAGGGTGCATCCCTCAGCCCGGCGCGACCTCACCGCCGACCGGTCCGGGCGCGACCGGGCCGGGTCAGGGCGGCGACGGGGAGCAGGAGTGCGGGATCACCGCGATCGGCGGCTGCGTCACCAACGCCATCAACGGGTTCTTCCGCGGCATCGTCACCTCCGCGCTCAACCCGCTGCTGGAGCTGTTGTCGCGCACGTTGCTGACCACGCCGACGCCGGAGTCGCTGCCGCGGGTCGCCGAGTTGTGGGACAACTCCTGGCAGATCCTGCTCGTCTCCTACAGCCTGCTCATCGTCATCGCCGGGATCATCGCGATGGGCTACCAGACCGTCCAGACCAGACACTCCATCAAGGAACTCGCACCCCGCGTCGTGGTCGGCTTCCTCGCCGGGGCACTGTCGCTGTGGTCGGCGACCAAGGGCATCCAGATCGCCAACGCCCTCGTCGCGGCGATCATGGGCGGCGGCGTCGACGCGCAGTCCGCCGGCCAGACCCTGCGCGACTTGGTCCTCGGGTCGCTCAACGGCGGGATCTGGATCATCTTCATCGGCATCTTCATCGCCGGGATGCTCGTCGCGCTGCTGCTCACCTACGTGGTCCGCGTCGCCCTGACCATCATTTTGATCGCCGGGGCACCGTTGGCGCTGATGTTCCACGCCCTGCCCCAGACCGAGGGCATCGCCTACTGGTGGTGGAAAGCCTACGGCGGCTGCCTGGCCATCCAACTCGCCCAAAGCCTCACCCTGATCACCGCGATGAAGGTGTTCCTCGCCCCCGGCGGGTTCACCGTCTTCGGCCCCACCGGGGGCGGGCTGGTCAACCTGCTGGTCGCGCTCGCCCTCATGTACATCCTGTTCAAGATCCCGTTCTGGGTGCTGTCCTCCATCCGCGGCGGCAACGGACGCTCCCTGATCGGATCCCTCGTCAGGGGTTTCCTCGCCTACAAGACCTTCGGCCTGCTCAGCGGACACCGAACACCACGCCCGGCCAACAGCGGCGGCGACAACACGGGAACAAGCGGTGGCGGTGGCGGTGGCGGTGCGGCCGATCCCTACGCCAACACACGTGCCACCGCCAGCGGCCAGTACGTGCTGCCCTTGGCCGGTGTCCGACGAACCAGATCGGCCACACCCAGACCCACGCCGAACTCCAGGCCCGCCCCGTCCCCGCCACGGGGGAGGCAGCTGACGTTGCCGCTCGGGGACGACTGGCCGGAGAACAAGCCGATCCTCGGCCGCGACGGCCAGTACCGACTGCCCTTGGACGTCCAGCGAACTCCCACGCCACCGGCCCCGCCCACATCACGCGATGTCCGACGCAAGACCCGCAGGGACGGGACGCAACTACGGTTGCCGCTCGACCCGTATGAGGGCAACCGGCCGACCCCCGGCGGGCAGTACCGGCTGCCGCTGGACGGAATCCGGCGCGTCCCGCGCCCGGCCGCCCCCGCGCCTGCTCCCGCGCCGACCACCCGGAGCCGGGTCGTCCAGCCGGAGCTGCCCTTCGACCCCTATCGGGGCAACCGTCCCGACCGGGGCGGGCAGTACCGGCTGCCGCTCGACGGGGTCGCACGCGTCCCGACACCCACACCCGCATCCGTGCCGCCCCCGGCAGCGGCGCCTCGGCCGCCTGCCCGCAGGCAACTACGGCTGCCGCTGGACCTGCCGAAACCGGGAAGACGTTCCAACCCAGGAGGTACAGCGCCATGACCGTCCGCATCCCCGCCGACATCGACGTCGAGGACCGCGTGCTCGGCGCGCTGACCGCCCGCCAACTCGCGATCCTCGCCACCACCGGCCTGCTGCTCTACACAGCCTGGACCCTCACCCGCGTCCTGGTGCCGATCCCGGTGTTCCTCGCCATCGCCGTCCCGGTCGCGGCCACCGCGGCGATCCTCGCCCTCGGCAAACGCGACGGGGTCAGCCTGGACCGGCTGTTCCTGGCCGCGATCGGCCAACGCCTCGCCCCCCGCCACCGCGTCACCGCCCCCGAAGGCGTGCGGCCCGCACCCGACTGGCTCACCGCAGCATGCACGACAGGCGGCAACGACACGCCACCCCGGCGCGCGCGCAGGGGTGGCAGGGCGCCGGGTCGGGAGCAGATCTCGCCCTCGGCGCTGCGGCTGCCCGCACAAGCCATCACCCCCACCCGCGGCGACATCGGGGTGGTGGACCTCGGCGCCGACGGCCTGGCCGTGGTGGCGGTCGCCTCCACGGTGAACTTCGCGCTGCGCACCGCCGCCGAGCAGGAAGGACTGGTCGCCGGCTTCGGCCGCTACCTGCACTCACTGACCGCGCCCGTGCAGATCCTCATCCGCGCGCAACGACTCGACCTGACCGGACAGATCAACGAACTACGCCAACGGGCCGGCGGGCTACCCCACCCCGCGCTGGAGGCCGCGGCCGCCGAGCACGCCGACTACCTCACCCAACTCGCCGCACAAACCGACCTGCTACGCCGCCAAGTGCTCCTCGTCCTCCGCGAAGGCCCGCAGCCGGCAGGTTCGGTTGATGGGTTGGGTGGTCCGGGGCCGCTCGCGGCACTGACCTCCCTGGCCCACGGCCGCGGGCGACGCCGCACCGCGGCCGCGGCGACGGGCGCGGCGAGCGCGGCGGCGCGGCGCGGCGCCGAATCCCGGCTGGTCCGCCGCCTCGGCGAAGCTGTCGAGCTGCTCGGCCCGGCCGGGATCGTCGTCACCCCACTGGACGCCGGGCAGGCCACCGCCGTCCTCGCCTCGGCGTGCAACCCCGACACCCTCCTGCCGCCCTCGGCCGACCTGGCCAGCGCCGACGACGTGATCACCACCGCGGGCAGCGACCCGACCGATGACCTCGACGACGACGTCGACGGCGGGGAGACCGGCCGCGCTCTCCGGTACGCCGATCACCGCACCGACGACACGGGCGAGGACGAGAACTGGGACGACGAAGACAACCACGATTTCGAGGACTACGAGGACGGCGACGGCGAGTTCGACGACATCGACCAGGGACGGAGGCGGTTCTGATGGCCACCCCAGCACGCACCCGGCGCGGCGCACGCCGCCCGCGACAGACAGCGCCACGCGGCACCAGCCCCAGCACCATTCGCGGCCCCGTGCAGGGCGCCGCCGCGTTCACCCCGGACTCGCTGTCGGTCGGCGCCAGGCACCTGGAGGTCGGCGGCGAGTGGGTCGCCAGCTTCGGCGTCACCGGGTTCCCGCGTGAGGTGCACCCCGGCTGGCTGCAGCCGCTGCTCACCTACCCCGGCCGCCTGGATGTCTCGTTGCACGTCGAGCCCATCGATCCCGCGACCGCGGCCGCCCGGCTGCGCAAGCAACTGGCCAAGTTGGAGTCCGGGCGTCGGCACACCGCCGAGCACGGCCGCCTGCACGACCCGCGGGTCGAGGCCGCCACCGAGGACGCTTACGACTTGGCCGGCCGGGTCGCCCGCGGCGAGGGCAAGCTGTATCGGGTCGGCCTGTACCTCACCATCCACGCCATCTCCGAACGCGCGCTCGCCGACGAGGTGGCCGCGCTGCGGTCGCTGTGCGCCAGCCTGCTGCTGGACGCCAAGCACACGACGTACCGGTCGTTGCAGGGCTGGGTGTCGACCCTGCCGATGGGCCTGGACCTGATCGGGATACGCCGCACCTTCGACACCCCGGCGCTCTCAGCCGCGTTTCCGTTCACCAGCCCGGACCTCCCTGCCGCCGACCCCACCAGCGTGGCCGCGCCCTCGGGGGTCCTCTACGGCTACAACGTCGGCTCCCAAGGGCTGGTGCACTGGGACCGCTTCGCCCCTGCCATGCACAACCACAACTCGGTGATCCTCGGCCGCTCCGGCTCCGGCAAGTCCTACCTGGTCAAACTCGAACTCCTGCGCAGCTTGTATCGGGGCATCGAGATCGCCGTGGTCGACCCGGAGGACGAATACGCCCGCCTGGCCGCCGCCGTGGGCGGCACCCACATCCACCTCGGCGCGGCGAACGTACGGCTCAACCCGTTCGACCTGCCCATCCACACGCGCGCCGACGGCCGCCGCACCGCCCCGAAAGACGCCCTGATCCGGCGCAGCCTGTTCCTGCACACCGCGATCGGAGTCCTCGTCGGCGGCGAACTGGAGGCCGCCGAGCGGGCCGCCCTGGACCGTGGCATCGCCGCCACCTACCAGGCGGTGGGGATCACCGCCGACGCCCGCACCTGGACCCGCCCCGCGCCCACGTTGCGCGAGTTGCGCGACCAACTCGCCGACGCGGGCCATGCCGGGGACCGGGCCGCCGTCGAGCTCGCAGCGAGGTTGCATCCGTTCGTCGACGGAGCGTTCAAGCAGCTCTTCGACGGCCAGACCACCACCACACCCGAAGGCCACCTGACGGTGTTCTCGTTGCGAGACCTGCCCGACGAGCTCAAAGGCATCGGCACCCTGCTCGTCCTCGACACCGTGTGGCGGCGAATCAGCAACCCAGCGATCCGCCGACCACGCCTGGTCGTGGTGGACGAGGCATGGCTGCTGATGCGCGAGAAAACCGGCGCCGAGTTCCTGTTCCGCATGGCCAAAGCAGCACGCAAACACTGGGCCGGGCTCACGGTCGCTACTCAAGACACGGCCGATGTGTTGGGCAGCGAACTAGGTAAAGCCGTCATCGCCAACGCCGCCACACAGGTGCTGTTGCGGCAGGCGTCGCAAGCGATCGACGACGTCACCCACACGTTCGACTTGTCCGCCGGCGAACGGCAATTCCTCCTGAGCTCGGACCAGGGCCAGGGCCTGCTGTCGGCGGGAACGCAGAGGGTGGCATTCCAGGCCCTGGCCTCGCCCACCGAGCACTACCTGGTCACCAGCAACCCGGCCGAGCTCGCCGGATACGCCGCCGACGGCCACGTCGCCGACTCCGACGATACCAGCCAGTCCTATGTGGACCTCGGGTTCGGCGACGAACACGACATGGCCGGGGACGAGTTCGGGTCGGCCGACTCCGACGACCAGATCGACCTCGACAACGACATCCACGCGGCCTGACCACCACACGCTCGTTCCGCGCGCCTTGTCGGCTGTTTCGTGAAGGGACTTGCCATGCGTTCCTGGATGCCTGCTGCCCTGCACCGCCCCGCCCCTGCGACCATGCCCACCGGGATCCGGTCCGGTGGGTTGGGTGGCGGGTGGCTCGGCGACTACCTACGCGACCCCGGCGGCGCCGCGCGCGCGCTGCTGGAACGTCTGCGGGAGTGGGTGATCGAGTGGGGGCCGATCGCCGCCCCGCCGGCCGTCGTCGGCGTCGCCGCGCTGGTGCTCGGCCGCCGGTGGTGGGCGCGGCGCTGCCACGCCCGACTGGTCGCCGACGCCCGCCAGATCACCGTCCTGGCCCCGCCGCAGGTGGATCCCGCGGGCGGGCAAGCGTTGTGGTCCAACCTCGTGGGCTTGTTGCGCCCAGGGTGGCGGCGTCGGTTCACCGGGCAGCCGCATGTGGCGTGCGAGTACGTGTTCTCCGAGCAGGGGGTCGCGATCCGGTTGTGGGTGCCCGGTGTCATCCCGCCCGGCTTGGTGGAGCGGGCGGTGGAGGCGGCGTGGCCGGGGTCGCACACCCGCGTCGCCCACCCCGCGACACCGCCGCTCCCGGCGCCGGGGTCGACGCAGCAGCGGTTGGTGGTCGGCGGCGAGCTGAGACTGGCCCGCGGCGAGGCGTTGCCGATCCGCAGCGACTTCGACGCCGACCCCCTCCGTGCCCTCATCGGGGCACCGGTCGGGCTGGGCCGCGAGGAGTACGCCGTCGTGCAGATCCTGGCCCGGCCGGTCGCCGGCCGCCGCGTCACCCGAGCCCGCAGGGCGGCGCGGCTTGTGCACACCGGCGGCTCGACCAGCCTCGTCGGGCGGTTGCTGGACGCGATCACCCCCGGCATGAAGACCCGCCGCCCGACCGGGCGCCGAACCAGCGCGGGGACGTTGCACAGCGACCCGCGGACCTCGCTGGAGTACGCCGCCCAGAACCGCGCCATCGTGGGCAAGCAGCGCGGCCCGCAGTACGAGACCGTGATCCGCTACGCCGTGGCCACCCTCCTGCCCGCCGACGCCGCCGACGGCGAGATGCGCACCGCGCGCGACATCGCCCGCGGCCGCGCGCACGCCCTGGCCGCGTCGTTCGCCAGTTTCACCGAGCACAACCGCTACGCCCGCCGCCGCCTGCGCCACCCCGGCCCCGCACTGGCCGAGCGCCGCCTCGGCGCCGGGGACCTGCTCTCGGTGCCCGAACTCGGCGCGATCGCGCATCTCCCCACGGAGGAGGCGATCCCCGGAGTCCAACGCGCCGGAGCCCGCGCCATCGCCCCACCACCGGGCATCGCCACCCCCGGACCGGCCGCGAAACCATTGGGGGTTACCGACACCGGCCACCAACGCCCCGTCGCCCTGCGCGTCCCCGACGCCCGGCACCACCTGCACGTCATCGGCGCCACCGGCTCGGGCAAATCCACCCTGCTGGGCAACATGATCCTCGCCGACGCCGAGCAGGGGCGCGGGATCGTGCTCATCGACCCCAAAGGCGACCTCGTCACCGACATCCTCTCCCGCCTCCCAAAATCCGCCGGGGACCGGGTCGTGCTCTTCGACGCCGACGCCACATCCAGGCCCCCGTGCCTCAACCCCCTCGACGGCGGGGAAACCGACCTCACCGTCGACAACCTCGTTAGCGTGTTTCGGCGCGTCTACTCCGCGTTCTGGGGGCCGCGCACCGACGACGTGATGCGCGCCGCCTGTCTGACCCTGCGCACCCAGGAAGGCGTCGCCACCCTCGCCGACCTCCCCAAACTGCTCGCCGACCCCGCCTTCCGGTCACGAGTCACCGCAGGGGTGAGCGACCCGGTGCTACGCGGCTTCTGGTCCTGGTACGAGGACCTGACCGACTCGGCGCGCAGCCAGGTCATCTCGCCGCTGATGAACAAACTCCGCGCGTTCCTGCTGCGCCCCTTCGTCCGCGACGCCATCGCCGGTGGGCACTCCACAGTGGACATGCGCGACGTGCTGGACGGCGGGATCTGCCTCGTCCGTATCCCCAAAGGCAGCCTCGGGGAGGAAACCACCCGGCTCGTGGGCTCCCTCGTCGTGGCCCGTACCTGGCAGGCCACCACCGGCCGCGCCCGCATCCCCCAACGCCAACGCCGCGACGCCTCGATGGTGATCGACGAATGCCACAACTTCCTCAACCTCCCCTACCCGATCGAGGACATGCTCGCCGAGGCCCGCGGATTCCGGGTCGCCATGACCCTGGCCCACCAACACCTCGGCCAACTCCCCCGCGAACTGCGCGAGGGCATGTCCACCAACGCCCGCAGCAAGATCTTCTTCAACGCCAGCCCGGAAGACGCGCGCGAACTGTCCCGACACACCACGCCACGGCTATCCGACCACGACCTGGCCCACCTCGGCGCCTACCACGCCGCCGCACGCCTCGTCCTCAACGGGGAGGAGGCGCAGCCGTTCACCATGCGCACCCAACCGCTCCCACGGGCGATCCCCGGCCGGGCAAGGGAGATCCGCGGCATCGCCCGCCGCGCCCTACGCGACCGCACCACCGGCGCCGCCTCGCCGACCGCGGGTGCGCCGTCGCGGCCCCCGCAGCGGCCCGGCTCGTCCCAGCCCACAGGGCGGCGCCGAGCACCCGCCGAGCGCCCACGCACAGCCGACCCGCGCCGCCACCCCTGACCGACCCGGCACAAAAACCCTTGCCGCACAATCGATCGGAGGCCCGACCCCCATGATCACCAATCCCACCCGCCAGCGATCCCTTCGAGGGCACAAGCCCGCCCGGCCGAGCCCACGGTCAGCCAACACCGCCGACCACCAAGCCGTGCTCGCCTGGCGGTTGACCCCGCGCGACCGGTGGATCATCCGGATGCTCCACGAGCACCGGGTCCTCACCGCCCACCAGATCACCGCCCTCGCCTTCCCCTCATTCCGGTCTGGGCGGCAGCGGATGCGGGAGCTGTACCTGTGGGGCGTCGTCGACCGATTCCAGCCCTTCGTCACCCTCGGCACCGCCCCCATGCACTACGTCCTCGCCCCCGCCGGGGCCGCCGTCCTAGCCGCCGAAGACGGCCTCGACGTCAAGGAACTGGGCTACCGCCACGACCGCGCCTTCGGCGTCGCCCACAGCCTGCGGCTGGCACACACAGTCGGGGTCGCCGAGTGGTTCACCGCGCTGGTCGACCGCGCCCACCACGACCCACCTGATGAGGCCAGCAGGGTGGTGGCGTGGTGGTCGGAGTACCGCTGCGCCAAACACTTCGGCGACCTGACCCGCCCCGACGCCTACGGCCGCTGGACCACCGCAGGCCAGGAGGTCGAGTTCTTCCTGGAGTACGACTTCGGCACCGAGGTGCTGGGCAAACTCGCCGGGAAACTGGCCGGCTACGCCGCGCTCGCCGCGGCCACCGGCATCACCACGCCCGTGTTGGTGTGGCTGCCCACCGCGCGGCGCGAGGCCACCGCCCGTCGGGTGCTGCACCGCGCCTGGCGCGAGCTCGACGACCCGAGCCTCGTGCCGGTCGCCACCGCCGCGGCCGACCTGCTCAACCCCGACACAGCCCACCCAAGCCCGGCCGACCAGGTCTGGCTGCCCCTGCACCCGGCCGCCGGGATCGGCGCGCGCTGCGAGCTGCACCGACTGCTCGACGCCTGGCACCTGCCGCCCCCGACCGGCCCCGACGGCGACGGCGAGTCGGCGCGGGAGCCGGACACCCCGCCGCTCATGGCGCCCGCGCCGCCGCCGATGCCGCCCACCCCGCCGCCCGCCACCTCACGCGGGCCGAGCACACAGAAGAGGTGACCTCGTGATCCTGAAAATCGGCGCCGCTGTGCTGGCCGTGATCCTGGTCGTCCCGGTCCTGTTCGCCCACGGGGTGTCCGGGGCCGTCGATGCGGTGTTCGGCGATAGCACCCCCAGCGTGGACTGCGCCCTCGCCGCCGGCACCGGGGTCGCCGGGTACGGCGCCGAGCAACTCGCCAACGCCGCCGTCATCGTGGCCGTCGGCAAACGACTCAACATCGGCGAGCAGGGCCAGGTGGTCGCCATCGCCGCCGCGATGCAGGAATCCACCCTGATCAACCTCGACCACGGCGACAGAGATAGCGTCGGGCTCTTCCAGCAACGCCCGTCGCAGGGCTGGGGCTCGGTAGGGCAGATCATGAACCCGGCCTACGCCGCCACCCAGTTCTACCGACACCTGGCGAAGGTGCCCGGCTGGCAGACGATGAGCGTGACCGACGCCGCCCAGGCCGTGCAACGCTCCGGATTCCCCGACGCCTACGCCCAGCACGAAACCACCGCACGCCTGATCGTCGGCGCGGCCACCGGCGCGGGCTGCACCACCACGACCTCGGTCGTCGTCGGCACCGGGAACTGCAACGCCGGCGCCGCCCCCAACCCCGTCGCGGTGGCCGCGATCAACTACGCCTGCGGGCAGAGAGGACTGCCGTACCAATGGGGCGGGAACGGAGCCGAGTTGACCGAACTACCGAACGGCCAGACGCAGGTCACGGGCGGGTTTGACTGTTCGGGATTGACGAAGGCCGCGTATGGGGCTGCCGGGATTCAGTTGCCTCGCACGGCGCATACCCAGTACTGGGCGACGGCTCGGGTGCGCGAAGCTGATCTCGTGCCGGGCGATCTGGTGTTCTACGGCACCCCGAACACCAAGATTCACCACGTGGGTCTCTACATCGGTGCCGGTCAGATGATCGACGCACCGACGTTCGGCAGGCCGGTTGGTGTCCACCCGGTGCGATACCGAGGAGACGACTTCACCGGCGGCGGACGTGTCATCCGGTAATGCCGTTTGTAGTTTCCGCGCCGACTTGAACACTTTCCGCGCTATATGACAACTGCGCGAGCATTTGCTCAGCTATGGCGGAAACCGGCTGGTCACGACGTCAACCAACCCGGATACCTCACAACGCTGAGCCGGGATTGAGTAGTTGACCCGGAAACCCCGCCCGTCGGAGGTGATCAGATAGCGCGGAAAGTCGCAGGTCAGGCGAACCAAAGTGTTCAAGTTCAAGCGGAACGTACACCGTTGTAGGTTCTCATGTTAGATAGCGCCGTCTCAAGGATCCTGCGCCGATGTGGCGCCTGCGCCAGCTCGGTGAGACCGGCGGGCAGTGTTGGTGTCCGTTCTCGGTGAAGGTTGCGGAGTCTCACGATGTCGTGCGCATGGCCGGCGAATTCTCAGGCGGCGGCCCATCCGGTGGCCTGGTTCGCCTGGGTTGCGTCGGTCTGGGCTGATGTGGATCTTATCCGAATTGGCGGTTATCAGCGGTGTCTGCCGAGACCCAGGCGATCATGGCCGTGCCGAATGCTCGCTCATGCCGATGAGAGCGGTGTCCCGCAGTGAAGTCCGGCTGAGGCTCGTCTCTGGGCGTCGAGTCGTTCTGTAGCACCGCGGCGGCGGGTTTCGATAGTTGGCTGACGGCGGGTCGACGTCGCGTTGGACGAGATATCGGCGTTGCTCGTGGAGCAGGCTGATGTCGGTCGATCGTCCCTGTCGCCGTTTGCCAACTGACGACGGCGATCAGCAGCCTTCTGAACGCCTCGGCGTTGGCTGCCGTGGCCGCGCCTGATCGCGGTAGCAGATGAGACCCGCTCATCGCCACTGGGCGAGGCCCCTCCAGGGCCGTCGGTTGTAGTCGATCGCACGGTCGAAACCGCCGCCGTGGCTCCTCGTCGCCGAGGCCGAGTAGGACCTTAGAAGCAGAGAGACGAGCGCTACCAACGGGCTCTCGACGTGGTGCTGGAGCCCGTAACCCGGAGCAGGGCTGCCACGATTGTACGGAGAGGCACATTTCGGGTACGACGAGTGGGGTAGGCATGTCGGGTGTGGTGGTGTCGGTCTCTGATCCGGCTGAGCTGCGGTCGTTGCGAGACCACCTGCGGCGGGTGCCCGATCTGGATTTGGTGCAGGTGCCTGGCGTTCCGGCAGTTGGCGAGCAGGGCGTGTGGGACGTGCTGCAGCTGAGCGCTGCCAGTGGAGGGGTGTTGGTTGTGGCTGTGCGGACGCTGCCCGCGTTTATCAAGTCACGTCGGTCGTCGGTGTCGATCACGGTGAAGACGGGCGACAAGACGATCACGTTGACAGCAGACAATGTCGCCGATGTCTTGCCGGTGGTGGAGAAGGCATTGGATGCCTGACGCGGTCGACGGGGACTACTCCCGCTCGCGGGCCGTGCTGATCGGGAACTGGAACTACCGGCACCTGACCACAGTGCCGGCGGCTCAGCACAGTCTGGAGCGGATGCGGTCGCTGCTGACCGGGCCGGTGTGCGGAGGATGGCCGCAGGACCGGGTGATGGTGGTGGCCGACCAGGACCGCCTCGCCGATCTACCACACGACTTGGTGCTGTGGTTCCAGGACGTCGTGGATGTGGCGTTGTTCTACTACGTCGGCCACGGCCAGTACGACCACGACGACCGGCTCTGCCTCGCGTTGGGAGACTCCAGCGATCACCCAGCTCTGCGCACGACGACGAGCTTGACCTTCGACGCGGTGCGGCACGCGTTCCGGACCAGTAAGGCGACCACAAAGATCGCCGTCATCGATTGCTGTTTCGCTGAGTTGGCCGCCGATGGTCAGCTCGGGCAGACCGAATTGCCACGTTCGCCGGGGTTTTACTTGATGATGGCCAGCGGCGCGTTCTCCACCGCGTGGTTCGAACACGACCCCGACATCACCCGCCCGCAGACCTACTTCACCAAAGCCCTCGTCGATGTCATCGAACGCGGCATTCCCGGCCAGCCCGAGTCACTCACCCTGGGCCCGATCTTCGACGCGGTCGCCGACGAGTTGGCCCGCCATGCTCGTCCCGAACCGCGGTCCCGGGCCAGTGACCGCGCCTCCGCGTATCGCTTCGCCCGCAATCACGCCGCCACCCTGCTCCCGAGCCGGGTCGCAACACCGGTCCGCGTCGGCTTGCCACCCCCGATAGCTGACCACTACCAGGAACGCCGGGCGGTACATCACATCCGGCGTACGCTCACTGACGGCGGCACGGCCATTCTCATGGGTGCCGAAAGCTCCGCAGGGGTCGTCGTGGCGGGCCTCGGTGGGGTCGGCAAGTCACAGGTCGCCGCCCGCTACGCATGGTCGGTGTGGCCCGACCATGGGCTCGGCGTCGTCGTTTGGGCCAGCGCGATGTCTCGCGATGCCGTGATCACCGCGTACGCCGAGGCAGCACGTCAGATTCAGAGGTTCGGCTCGCGCGAGCAACCTCCCGACGAGGCAGCCGAATGGTTCCGCAACTGGCTAGGGCGAACCGAGAGTCGCTGGCTGGTCGTGCTCGATGACGTCCAGGATCCCGCTGACATCCGCGAGTTGTGGCCCCCGAGCCGTGCGCGCGGGCAGGTCATGGTGACCACTCGCCGCCGGGACAGCGCCCTGCGAGCTCATGGCCGCACGGTCATCGAGCTCGGAGTGTTCACCCAGACCGAGGCCATCGACTATCTCGCGGACGCACTTCCCGCAGTCGACGACCAGCGAGAACTTGGAGAACTGGCAAGCGAACTCGGGCATCTTCCGCTCGCCCTCGCTCAAGCTACGGCGTTCATCACCGACAATCCCTTACTCACCATCCGCGGCTATCGCGATCGACTCGCCGATCAACAACGCCGTCTGTCTGAAGTCGTGCCGATCCGCGCACAATTGCCCGACCAACATCGGGACACCGTGGCCGCGACGTGGTCGCTGTCGATCGAACACGCCAACACCTTGCCGCCATACGGGTTGGCCGAGCCGTTGCTGCGCATTGCGAGCCTGCTTGACCCGAACGGCTTCCCCCTCACGCTGCTCACCAGTGACGTCGTTCGCGGCTTCCTCACGCGCATTACTGGCGCCGAAGTCGACACCAATCAGGTATCCGACGGACTTGCCAACCTCCACAAGCTCAGCCTGATCACGCTCGATCCCGGTCAACCCGCACGCGCCATCGCAGTCCATGCTCTCGTGCAACGCGCCGTTCGAGACACACTCACGGGTGACCAACGCGACGAACTCGCGCGTCTCACTGCGGACGCCCTCGCGCAAGCGTGGTCACAGGCAGGTCCCGAACTCCACCCTGTCCTTCGAACTTGCACCGCCACCGCGCACAGGTCCACCAAGCCTTCACTCTGGAAGCCGAACGGCCATTCTGCGCTGTTCATGGCTGGCAACTCGTTGGGCGAGGCAGGACAAGTTGCAGCTGCACTAGTCTACTTTGAAGATCTCCGCGATCAGGCCACGCACTACCTCGGCGCGGATCACAGGGACACCCTCCACGCCCGCTATCGCGCCGCTATCTGGCGCACACTTGCTGGCGACGCCGCTGGCGCGGTTGTCGCCCTGCAAGGCGTGCTTGCCGACCAACTGCGCGTCCTCGGACCAAGCTATCCCGACACTCTGACGACGCGCCAGTTCCTTGCTCGATCGCAGGCAATTGCAGGCGACGCGGCTAGCGCCGTCGTCGCGCTAAGGGAATTGCTGCCCGACTGCATAAGGGTCCTTGGGTCGGAACATCCCCACACCCTGACCACCCGACATTACCTTGCACGGTGCCTCGGCGAGGCTGGTGACCCAGTCGGAGCCGTAGTGGCGTTCGAGCGTGTGCTTGATGACCGACTTCGGGTGCTCGGCCCGGACCACCCATCAACCCTCAAGACACGCCACAACATAGCCCGCTGGCAGGCAGTCGCTGGTGACGCCGCTGGTGCCGTCGTCGCGTTGCAGGAACTTCTTCCGGACCGAGTGCGCGTACTTGGTCCTGACCACCCCGACACACTCATGACTCGCCACCACATCGCTCGCTGGCAGAGTGAAGCTGGCGACCCAATCAAGGCTAAGAATATGTTCGACAGCGTGCTAGCCGATCGGCTCCGAGTGCTGGGACCCGACCACCCAGACACCATGAACACCAGACACCACCTCGCACACTGTCAGGGCGAGGCGGGCGACATCGTCGGGGCGGTGGCTGCGTTTGAATCCCTGTTGGCCGATCGGCTCCGAGTGCTGGGACCCAACCACCCAGACACCATTGCAACAACCTCCTACGCGGACCGTTGGCGCGCCAGAGCCAACCATGCCGATCGTCAATGAAGGGATGCAAGGCTGGCACTTGGCCTCGCCAATGGCCAGCCGTCCGACCCATGCGAAGTGTGGCGACAAACATCGTCGATGGTTCATTCGCTATGCCGCGAACATCCGCTCATGCCGCGAAGCGCGCGTCGGCGCGGCCGGGAGCGGCGGCCAAGCCACGTTCCGATGAGGCAGTGTCCGTCCGCCTCACCATCGACGACGTCATCCACGACGAAGACCAGCTTCTGCTGCGACTCGGTGAGCCACCCTCACCGGTCCCAGCGCCGTTCGCGACCCTCCTGATCGACTGGATCAGCAAGCGGGACAACATGAACACCGCCACCAACCCGACTTCACGGTGGCTGTTCCCCGGCCGCCGCGCCGGGGCGCCGATGCACCCCGGGAGCCTTGCCGCCAAAGTCAGACACCTCGGCGTCCCCACCCCACCGGCCGCACCGCCGCCATTCACCGGCACGTCCTCGACCTGCCCGCACCCGTCGTCGCCGACGTCCTCGGCTACCATCCCGTCACCAACCACCAGGATCGCTACACAAGCAGGCGCCACCTGGAACCGCTACGCCCAGGCGATCACACACCGCCACCCTGACCTCGAACCGCGACAGTTGAACACGCGAGCTCACCAGTCTCACGGGCCTGCTCGACGGTGCCCCGCAGCGCCCCGCAGACCTGCCCGAAGCTGTCTGAGCGGGCCCTGCGTCGCCACCCCCGGCTTCCCTGCCGCCCGCGCGATCGGCGGTGGCGCAGATCCTCGCCGCCGCCCCGCAGGTCTGGGGCCGCGGCCCGGTGGGTGGCCAGCCCCGGCGGCGCCGGGGCTCCCGGGCACGGCGGAGCGACTGGGAGTACCCGGGGACGTCGCTGAACGGGGTGTGGTGGTAGCTCCTGCTCGGCCAAGTCAGAGGGTGAAGCCGGGGTCGGTGGCCAGTGCCGTCAGCTGGGCGACGGTGACCGGAATCGTCGGCCAGAAGTTTGGTTCCCCCGGTTCGAACGGGTCACCGTTGTGCCCGAACGCCGCGACCACCACTCCATCGGCCCGGAAGTGGGTGACGGCCAGAATCTGGTGCTTGCCGTCTCGCTGAGTCCAGCGCTCGGTGGTCAGGAACCCATTGGCATGGCTCGCCTGCGTGCACTCGCCAAAGCTGTTGGCGCACACCCATTGCGGTCCCGGAACGGCCGATCCCGGTGCGCTGATGGCGAAAGACACCGAATAGGGATGGCCGCCGAGCGTGTAGGAGACGGCGCCGATGTGCCTGGGCGCGGTCACGTTGAGCTCGCCGTGGCCTTCGCTCACAGGTCCGACTGAGCTGACCGACGATGCGCCGGGGACGAACTCGCCAATCCTCGTTCGGGCCAGCTGCTGCCACGCCGCGGCCTGCCGCTCGAGCTCGGCGATGGTCGACATCCGCGCAACGACACCCGGCGGTGACCACAGGTCCGCCGGCTCCGGCTCCTGCCGCGCTCTGCTCTCACGGGGCGCGCTGGGCATGGTCTCGGCCCTGGAACCCACCGCGACGGTGAGTTGCGGTTCGATGGCGATCGCGACCAACTGGTTCGCCGACACCGGTACCTCGGCACGGTCCGGGCCCGGCTGCGCCCCATCCGGCGGACCCGGGTCGTAGGCGTGGCCGGACACCCACACCACCGAACCGTCGGCCCGGAAGTGGATCGCGACGGTCGTCGCCCGGCCGTTCGCCCGCACCGTCGCGCGGCCGATCAGCACCGAGCTTCCGTCTGGTCGGCTGACGGGCGGATCACAGGTCGCCGAACCGATCTCCTCGAAGATCGTCGAGCATGGCGAGTCGGGCCCGAAACCGGCGACGCCCGGCGCGTACACCTCGAGCAGCAGTCCGGTTCGCCCGACCGAGTCGACGAACTCGACGTTGCCGTAGATCCGGTTCGGCCCGTCGGTCGGCTCGTCGCTGCCGAGGAAGTTGCTGAAGCGTCCGGTCCACAGGTCCCGCACACCCGGAATGACCTGCGGTACAACAGCCCGCATATGAGCCTCGATCGCGGCCGCTCGCTCCTTCAGCTGCGTAACGGTCGCCGAGCCGGACCCGGCCGATGGCTGCGTACCGGCGGGGCCGGTTCGCCCCGCCAAGCTCTGCACCGCGACCGCGGCGACCACGACGGCCACCGTGGCGAAGGCGGAGCCGAGTAGCAGCGTCCTGCGGCGCCTGGCCGTGGCCGCGCGGTCGACAATGTCGTCCGGGCCGAATCCCAGCGGCGGCTCGTTGTCGACAGCACGCCGGAACCGTTCGGTGATCTGCTGCTCGTTCATGGCAGCTCCCCGCAGTTCAGGTCGGCCGGCTGTGGCTTGACGTCGCCCAGCGCGGCCTTCATGGCGGCCAGGCCGCGAGCGGTCTGGCTCTTGACGGTGCCTTCTGAGCAGCCCAGTGCCCGCGCGGTCTCGGCAACCGAGAGTGCCTCGAAGAAGCGGAGTACGAGCGCGGCTCGCTGGCGCGGGGGGATCGAGCTCAACGCGACGAACAACTCGTCACGCAAGTCCGTTCGCTGGTGCGCGACGGCCGGGTCAGCCACGGCGTTCACGCCGTCCGGAACCTGACCGACTCGACGCTCCGACCGGCGCCACGGCCGTCGCCGCTCGTCCAACCAGCACCTGAGCAGGGTCGTGCGCGCGTAGCCGACCGGATGATCGGTCCTCGTCACCCGCGGCCAGGCGCCGTGCACCTTGATCAGTGCGGTCTGCACGAGATCCTCGGCCAGGTGCCAGTCGCCGCAGAGCAGGTAGGCGCTGCGCCGCATGGCCGCGGCATGGTCTTGGACAAACCCCCGAAACCGGTCCTCGTCGACTTTGCGCACCATGGCTCCCTTCGACACCGCAGCTACTTACGGAGCCCGCAGCAAAAGGGTTGCACGCCGTCTAAAGGATGTCCCGTAACTGCTCCATGTCGTGATCGTTGATCATGGTGTGGAGCAGGTGATTGGCTCTGTCCGTGGTTGCGTGATCAACGAGGCGTGCCGGGTGCGGGCGTCGATCGGGGGTTTGTGATCATGTTCGCGGTGTGATCATCAGTGGTTGGAACGTGCTGTTGCTGCATCTGGCTGGCGTGGTCGTCGAGGGGATCGAGCGGGCCGGTTCGGGTGTGCGGGTCTGGGCGCGGGTTAGCGGGGAGGTCGGCGTTTTTCCGTCCTGTGGCTGTCGATCCCGTCGGGTTCACAGCCGCTACGACCGAAAGGTGGCCGACGTGCCGGTGGCCGGCCGGGCGGTGATGTTGCGGTTGGAAGTACGAAGAAGGCGCCAAGCAGGAGAGACGGATTGTGCGCAACGTCGTTGAGACACCATGTGAACGCCCCTGTCACGACAAGATCCTATGCGCCGTCAAGGCGAATTGGGCTTTGCCGGACAGCTTGCTGTGGACATTCAGGAGTGCTTTTCGTTGCGGGGTAATGGGGTTCCACGCCGCCGATGCCCGCGCCCGTCGTCGCGGCGTATGGTCGGCCGTCGGCGGCGACAAGCAGGATGCGCTGGGTGAACAGCGGCGGAGCGAAAGCCGTCGAGCGTGATGATGTTGTGGTTGCTGGCCTGTGCGAAGAGCGTGGCGACGTCGCCGACGGTGGCGCGTTCGGCCTCGACCGACAGACCCTCGGCGCGCGGCGCGGCGATGTCGTTGGCCGGCGGTACGGCGGCCGCCTCCAGGGTGGAGCAGAGACCGATCCCTGCCAGCCGCCCCCCATCAGGACATCACGATCCACTGTGGACTCTGAACGGATCACGGAACTCCTCGCGACGGACGCGGTGGACAGCGTGGGGGCAGGGGACATGGGGTGTTGCGGGGTTACCGGCGGCGTCGGGTGTGGAGTTCGGTGCGCAGGTCGGCCAGGGTGCGCCCGTCGGAGGTCCGCTGGAACACTGCCCAGCCGTCCTGGAGGTAGCCGCCCAGTTCGGTGGCCGCGCTGGTCGGGGTGGCGTACACCCGGCCGTCGGCCAGGGCGACGGTCCCGTCGGCGCGGGCTCGGAGGATGTGGCGGACGCTGGTGTTGCGGCGTTCCCACAGGAACTCCTCCCCCGGTGCGATCAGTTCGGCGTCGAGCAGCTCCCTGATGGTGCCGAGGGCCGACGTCGTGCGCGGCGGTACGGTGCCGTCGCGGGCGGCGGACTCGGCGAGGTCGGTGTGCAGGCCCATGATCGCGTCGGCGGTGGGGGCGATGGTCACCGGCCATGCGGTGTCCAGGTGTGGCCAGAACCCGACTCGCCGCCAGTGGCCGAAGCTGGCGAGCAGCATCTCCACGTCGACGGTGTCTGTGTTCGTGTCGTGGAGGGTGTTGTCCTCGGTCGGGGTGAGCCTTACGACGAGGTCTCCGTCGCACAGGTCGGCCGGGGGCTGCTCGGGGAGCCAGCTGGCGGCGAACAGCTCCAGTTCCGCGCCGTGGTCGAGGTCGCCGACGAGGTCGACGGCCTCGATGAGCATCGCCCACGTCTGGCGCGGTTGGCGCATCGGGATGGTGAACGCCGGGACGAGGGCCATCGCCTCCGGCGACAGTCCCTCCCAGGCGCGCAACGCCGCCTCTCCGTCTATGTGCGGTGCGCCCATGGCGGGATCGGCGACGGGGGTGGCGTGTGCGGGGTGTCCGGGTCCGGTCGGCATGGCGTTGTGCTCCCTGGCGGTGTCGATGACGGAGGTGAGGGGCGTCGGCGGCGAGGTGAGGGCGGTGGTTCAGCGGCGCAGGACGTTGACTCGCTCGCCGCCCAGCAGCGGCATGTCCGCTGGTCCGGCGAGGTGCGGGTCGATCCATATGGGGCGGTGGTCGTTGCGGCTGGGGTACCACTGGTTTCGCCAGTGGCCGCGCACGATCCAGCGGTGCCGGTATTCGCGGCCCGTGGTGCGGGGGTCGTCGGTGTGGTCGGCGGGTTCGGTGCGGGCGCGGCGCAGGTCGATGTAGCGGACGGTGGGGTCCAGGTGGGGGTCGTCGCGTTCGATGCGGCGGCGCACGGCGCGGGGCGCGGTGAGGTGCTCGGACCGGACCAGGGTCTGGCCCATCAGCAGCCAGGTGGCGATGATGGTGCGTTCCAGGGTGGCTTTCGCGTCGGCGTTCATGCCTTCGCCGTTGCTCGGGGTGTAGCCGGGCCAGCCCTGCATGTCGGTGAACGCCATCGGCGTCACGCCGCGCCAGTCGTAGCCGTGCGGCGGGGAGAACGAGGGCGGGATCGGCGCGCGCCGCAGGTTGGGCAGCAGCCCAGCCAGGTAGAAGTCGACGCCCTCGTAAGTGGTCGGCGAGTCGTGGTCGGGGTCCGGCTCGGGGCGTTGGGAGCCTCGGGTAGCGCGGGCGAGCGCCTCCTCGTGGGGCAGCCGCTCGGCCAGCGCCTGCCCGAGCCGACCCGCCTGGTCGGCCCACCGCGCGGTGGTGGTCGCCCAGGTGTGCACCCACAGCCCGCCGCGACCCGGCCCCCACGACACCGCCGTGATCGGGTTGTGGCTGTCGGTGGCGGTGTCCGCCACCGGTGGGTGCCCGTAGAACAGGATCCCGACCGGGGCGGGCAGGTCCTCGGGGTGCAGCCGGTAGTCGGTCAACGTGGTCGCGGCGTGCCTGGCCAGCTCGGTCATGTCGTCGGACACGTAGAACAGCTCAGCGGCCGGGAGCTGCACGGCCAGCCGGTCGGCGATGATCGTCGAAGCGTCGTCGGCGCGGTCGAACACCGGCGACTCGGTCGCTGTCTCCGGCTGCGGGCCGAGCCAGAACCGAAACCAGTTCCCCGCGCCGTCGATGCCCGGATCGCGTGCCCAGGCCGCCATGCGCGCCCGGATTTCCGGGACATCGCGCGCGGTCACCACAACAGGCATGATCGACTCCCATTCTGGAGCGATGGTCAATCCGCGACATGGCGCGGCCACAAAGGAATTCGGGTGCGTGGAAGTGCCGACCTCAATTCGTGCGTCGGCACGGCGTATCGCCGAGTTCGGGCGAGACGACGCCTCACCCCTGGAGGCCGTGGCCGCCACCTCCTCGCGGGCCACGGCCCCCAGGTGGGGATGGTCAGGCCACGGCCGTGACGGCGGTCGGATCCGGTTCCGGTGCTGACTCGGCGGTGCCCAGGGCGTGCAGTGGGTGGATGCGCGTGGTCGCCCGGTACTCCCCGCTCAGGGTGCCGGCGTGGTCGAGCCACAGCCGCGACTGCGCGATGTCGGGGAACGGTCCCACCCACAGGACCAGCCGCCGCGCGGGCGGGTCGACCAGCACCGACACCACCACAGCCCCACCATGGTCGGGCTGCGGCTCGTCGGTGAACAGCGCGTCGGCGATCTCGTCGTCGAGTTCGAGGACGGTGCCGGTCGTCTCGGCGGCGGCGCGGGTGGTGATCGGGTCAGCGTCCGACGGGTACAACGCGATCGGGAACGCGACCGTGTCGGCGGTGTCGGTGTAGCGGTCGGCCACCACATCGGCGTCGGCGCGGTCGGCGAATGGGCCGTGCACGGTCAGCCCGTCGGCGCGGCGGAATCGCAGGGCGGCGAATTGCTGCGGTGTCATCGTTTACCCCTGTCTGTTGGTGATTGTCGGCCGGGCGGATCGCCCGGCGACCAACACGAACGCTCTGCTCTGGCCGGAATGTCAAGCGCCGCACCACAAACGGGTGACTATCCACACGAGACAGAAATTGTTTCGGCGCACCGGTTGACTTCACGCGCCGACAGAGCGTCCATAGACGTGTGGCCCGAACAACCGGCAGCGCACCGGGGGCCACACCGCTCCGGCCGGGGCATGACCACCCGATCACGACACACCGAATCGAGACACGTCATGTCCACCCGCACCCGCACCCGCACGACAACCCGCGCCCACACGGCGACCACCGCGACGGGATCCGCCCGGACCCTGCGCCCCGTCCCCGTCCCCGACACCGAGGACAAGCTGTGGAAGGTGTTGTACGCCAACCCGAACACCACCGCCGCTGACCTGTCCACCACGGCGGGAATCGGGAAATCCACGGCGGGCAAGATCCTCGCCCGGTGGGCGAACGAAGGCACCGTCACCCGCACCGCCGGGATCGCCGACGGCGGTCGCCGCGCCGCCGACCTGTGGACGATCACCCCCACCGACACCACCGACACCGAGCCCGACACCGACACTCCGGACGACATCGAGCGGGACGCCGTCACGCAAGAGGGCGTCGACAGCGCCGACCCGATGGGCAACCCCGACACACCGAACACCGCGCAACCCGCTGTGGACACCCCGCCGACCGACGCCTCCCCCGACGACAGTGCCGACCCCGACCCCGACGCCGAACCGGTCGCCACTGAACCGGACACCGCTGCGGCCGAGAACGCTCCGGACACCGCTGCCCCGGAGCCGGCCGCCACTGCCCACGTCGAACATGACGCCAAGGCGGTCGAACCGACAGCCGACGGTGCGGGGTCAGCCGCGACGGGCGACGGCGGCGCGGGTGTGACAGCGGCGCGGTTGGCACCGGGCGCGTTGCGCGGGATGGTCGAGGACCACCTGCGCGACCACCCCGGCGCGGAGTTCAGCCCGGTCCAGATCGCCCGCAAGCTCGGCGGCAAATCCACCGGCGCGGTCAGCAACGCGCTCGACAAGCTGGTCGAGGCCACGATCGCGACGCAGACCAAAGACCGGCCACGCCGGTACGCGCTCGCCCCGGACACGACGGAGGCTAAGCCCGCCATCGCGTCAGCCTGACCCCGGACAGGCCGGCCGGGGTGTGCCCCAACGGTGCCCGCTCACCGTTGGGGCACAACCACATCCGCCGGGCCACGTGCGGGGCCAAACGGGGCGGCGTTGTCGAACTATCGCGGCGGATGGCGGCGGAACCGGTACGGTGTCGGCACCTTCCGCAGCCTGATCCTTCCCCCCTTTGGGAATGCGGTTCGCGAGGGTGATGGGCCTGCGCAGGTCCCTGATGTTCGCCGACGCGGCGCGGCGAAACCGCCCGCTGGCGTTGTACCGCACAGGTTCGACGTTTCGGCAGGTCGCCGACCAAATCGGTGTGACAACCGAGAACACTGGGCCGCTGGTTGCGCGCGCCGTTGGGAGTCGCGGCCTCCGGGCGGGGAACTGGGCCGCGGGGCCGTTGCTTTCCGGATGTCCCGGACGAGCTCGTCATCGACCTTCTCGAAGAAGATCACCTGTCCAAGCTGGGGCGGTGAGTCGAAACCTGCGAGATCGCCTACGTGGTGCGTGTATGCGCCTGGTTGGCTCGGTATGCCCACCAGGACGTCGACGTCGTCGATGGGCATGGCGACACCGAGCGCGGCTAGTAGGCGCAGCACGTAGACCTCGATGAACGAGATCTGGTTGCCGATGGCGGCGTCCAGGGCGCCGACGTCGCTTGCCGAGTCGGTCATAGCCTGGTCGGTGGACCGGTTGTGGCGGTCGGCCGCGACCAGCACCTCGGGGACGTGCTCGACGGCGGCGGTGTTGTCCGGCTTCGGCGGCCCACCCGACCGCTGTCTCGGCGCGGCGTCCAGGACGCCGTAGCCAAGATCAAGGCCGCCTACCGCGGTCATGGCCCTGGTGTCGGCGACCGCCGCACGGCTCGCTGTCGGCCGGCGCGTTGAGCACCGTGATCCCCTGGCGACTTCCGGGGCTGTCAGCCGGCAGCAGCGCGGTATCGCTGTCGCCCACCACGGCGACCAGCACCGGGGCGGCGGACGGCTGCGCCTCGCCCCGGCCGCGCTGGGACTCAGCCTGGCCGCCGTCCTGAGTGCCGTCGGCTGCAGTGCCGGTGGCGGCGGCCCAGGCCGGCCTCGGCGTGGCCGGGGAGGGCGGCGAGTTGCCAGCCCGTTCGGGCCGGGCCGCGGCAGGGTGTATGTCCCTCGCGGATCGCCGGGCGGGCGAGGTCGGCCATGGGCCACTGGCGGCTCAGGACCTGCTCGACGGCGGAGGGCGACCGCGTGGGCGGGCTCGTCAGGCGGGCGCCAGGTGCTCAGGCGACACCGCAGCAGAAAGTCGTGACGGGGAGCGGCGTACCCCGGAATCGGGTAGCCGCCCACGGTGAAGGTCGCCTTCCTCGGCGCGGTGTCGCCAATGACGGGCAGCTCGGCGGCTACCCGGTCGCGGCCTGCGAGCCGCCGTCGGGAAGGTCCGGGTTCGGGACGAACCACGGCCCTGGTCATTGCGTTATAGCCCGTGAGGGTCGCCGCCGCTGGACAACCACGCGCGGCCGGTCGTGATCTTCCCTGTCAAGTAAGCGTGTTGATGCGTCGAGCCATGTGCTCGGGGCGCAACGGCTGGTTGGCGCGGCGTTCCTATTTTCAGCACCGGGCCCGGCGGGAGCCGCGGCGTGTTGCGCGCGACTTATCCCGTAGGCCACGCCCGCACGGCTTCGGCGACCGCCGGGTCGATCGCGGTCAGGCGGTGCACGACGGCCTCCGGGCTCAACGTCGGTTGGCCCAGTGTCTGCTGGAAGGCCAGCATCGCGTCGATGCCGCCGGTGTTCCAGATCGACTCGGCGAACCCGATGAGCATGAACTCGAACCACACGTAGTTCGGCACGCTGGTCTGCATGCTGGCGCCCATCGCGGCGAGCTCGCGTAGTGGCCACGGCTGGGCGCCCGCGGCCCGGGCGGCCGCGGCCAGCGTGACCGGCAGCGGTAGCAGCTGGGGCTCGTGCGTGGCGACATAGCCGTGCATGCCGATGTTGGCGAACAACTCCATCACCCAGTCGGCCGGGAACTCCGAGGCCCAGGTCACCGGGTGGATCTCGTGGAACAGGTGGGTCAGCTCGTGCACCGCGACCAGGTCGGCCATCGTGGTGAAGTCCGCCGGGTCGCCGAACACGCGTGCCAGATCGGCCAGCATCTCCGGCGGCAGGTGCGGCCGCAGCGCGTCGAGGTACTCCTGCCACCAGCCCGCCGGTTGGGGTGAGGTGACGATCTTGCCCGGTACCGACTGCGGCATGCCGTAGATCGGCACGTCCGACACCGCGGGCCAGTCCTGCTCATCAAGGACGTAGAGGGTGAACAGCGGCCGCCGCCGCAGCGAGCGTTCCAGCCAGGACAAGGCACGGCCGGTGCGGGCGGCGATCACCCGGGCCCGCTCCTGACTGCCCGCACTCGCCAACACGGGCATCGCGTAGCCGTCGAGGGCGACCAGGTTGGGATTCGTTGTTTCGGTCATACCCACCAGTGGCACGTGCGGCCGGAAAGTTCACTCCCGGCCGTAGTGCAGATGCAGTGCGGCGATCTCGGGTCCGCGGTGGAAGAACACCTGGGTGGTCAACGGCGGGCAATGGGCAGGATCGTCCGGCGGGTTGATGAACGCGCCCTCGACCACCGTGAGGTCGCGGCCCGCGATGACGTTGAGCAGCCGCAGCCCAACGCCGACGGCGACATCCTCGCCGATCCCCCGCACGATCAGGTCCCGGCCCAGGATGACCTCCGACGTACCGGCCGCGGTGAGCCGGGCGTCCGGCACCAGCGCGGTCCTCAGCAACGCCAGCTCGGCGCCACGGTTGTACTGCTCGGCGATTCCCGCGAACAGCGCCGTGCGGTCGCGCTCGAGCGCGCCGTGATCGGGGGACGCGGAACCCGCCAGGTCGCTTAGCTGCGCCGCGAGGATCCGTCGGGCGTGGTTGAGCCTGCTACGCACCGTGCCGACCGGCACGCCAAGCGCCTGCGCGATGGACTCATAGCTGCGTGCAGAGCTGAAGTACCGGAGCAGCACGGCGTGGTGCAGCGGCTCGGACAGGGCGTTCACCGCGCCCCAGACCCAGTCGTGAATCGCGAGCCGTTCACACCGTTCCTCCGGCCCCGGCGCCTCGTCCGCGACGTCGGGCAACTCGACCATGCGAACACCACGCATGCGGTCGCGGCAGACGTTGCGGGTGATACCGGTCAGCCACGAACGGACCAGGGCCGGGTCGCGCAGCCGCCGCAACGACGTCAGAGCCACCAGGCTCGCGTCCTGCACAACGTCCTCGACATCCGCCCCAGGGCCCAGCCTGGCAACGGCGACCGCGTGCATCGCCGCCCGATGACGCACGAGCAGCACCGCGAACGCCTGCCTGTCACCAGCTCGCGCCAACAGCACCAGCTCACGGTCGGACAGCTCCACAACTTGCAATCGCGCCGGACGCCAAAGGCGCTACGGGACGACAGCTCAGGGGACCTGTCGAGGCGAATCCGCCCGACTTTCGGCGAGTACAACGTCGGCCCCGGCTTGTTGGCGTTCAGTCCTTCGAGTCGGGGAAACGTCGGCCGGGGAAGGCAATGATGTTGGCTGCGGGATGTGCAAGTGCTTCCTGGGAACTGCTGGTTCTCCAGCGTGAGCTGGTTGACCACTCGAACCAGAGCGGGGGCGGCGATCTGGAGGCGGACGCTGAGGTGGTCGGGGCCGACGACCGCGAGCCATCCGGCGCACAGTTGCAAGGCGTGCACGGTGCCAGGCTGGTCAAGGTGGCAGGCCATGGTCGGCGCGTCGATCGCGGCCTCGGTTCCGGGTTCCCGTTGGCGCGGGCCAATTTGGCGAAGTCGGCGGCGCTGAACTGGGTCAGGTCGGCGTCGCGCCGCCACGGGCATCGAGCGCACGGGCGCGCGCGATGCTCGATGCCGTCGGGTCGGTTGGCCGGTCGCGGTGTGGTGGTCATCGCGTCCACCCGAGGGCGTCGGCGGCGATCGCGGGCAGGGAGCCGACCTGGTCGCCTTCGCCGATCCACACCACGGGAGGGTCGGTGGGTGGCGTGCCGTCGCCTTCGGCGTCCTCAGGGGTGCAGGCGACGCGCCCGACGGTGTACTCCAGCGGGTAGCCGGGCTGCTGGGCGAACCGGACCGGGGTGGCGGGGTCGTAGCGGTCGAGCGCGGCTCGTAGTTCGCCCACGGTCGCGATGGTCTGGTCGTACATGGTGATCACCTCTCGTTGGTCGGGTGCCGGTGGTGGTCCGGCGGGCGGGTCGGCGGGTGCGGCACGCCGAGCGCGGCGCGTCCGATGGCGCGGGCGGTTACACGATCTGGGGGCGGTCGGGGTCGAGGTCGGCGGGGAACCCGAGCGCGGTGAACGCGGCTTCGTAGGTGTCGGCGGTGGTTTCGGTGCCGGGGTGGGTCCAGCGTCCGTGCGGTCCGGGGCGTTCGGGGTGGAATTCGCGCATCGGGCGCGCTGCCCATCGCAGGCCGTTGTGGAAGGCGATCGCGGCGGGGTGTCCGTAGGCGGTGCGCAGGTAGGCCGCCGACCGGCTGACGTGGATGCCGTAGTCCTGCGGGTGGACCCGCCGGGTGGTGATGATCTTGGTGTCGGTCGGGGTGTTGTTGTGGGACATGGTGATCACCTCTCGTGGTCGGTCGGGTGGGTGGTCCGGGGGCGGGGGTTGCCCGCCCCCGGATCGGGGCGGGGTCAGCGGGTGGCGGCGCGCAGGGCGGCGGTGGCGGCGTGTCCGATGGCTCGGGCTGCGGTGGCGGGGTCGGTCAGGCGGTGCACGGTCGCCCCGTCGAGGGGGGTGTCGGTGTCGCGGGTGGTCAGCCACAGCACCGCGCACCCGGCGGCGCGCAGCCGGGTGAGCTTGCGTTGCCCGTCGCGGCGGGGCTGGTCGCGGAAGCGGCCGTCGGACACGATCACCAACAGGCGCGCCGCGCCCGGTTGGGACAGTCCGAGCGCGCCGTCGAGGGCGTCCAGCGCTGTGGGGATGTCTTCCCAGTTGTCGTGGGAGGCGAACTCGGTGACCACGGCGGGGGCTGTGCCGGGCGCGGTCAGCGGGCGCACCCGGTTGCCGAAGATCACGCTCGCGGTCTGCGTGGGCACGGTGGTGTGGCGGGCGGCGTCGGCGATGATCCACGCGGCGGAGGCGACGTGGTCGCGGGCCCAGCCCATCGTGCCGGACACGTCGCAGGCGACCGCGAGCCGTAGCGGCGGGGTGGGCACGGGGGTGCGGGTGGTGCGGGTGAACGGTTCGGCGGTGGGCATGGTTCCGGCGGCGCGTTGCGCGTCGGCGGCGAGCGCGCCGCGCATCCGGAGGCGTCCGGGCGGTACGGGCGAGGTGGTCTTCGTCGGGACCCGGTCGCGGACCCCGGCGGTGGTCAACGCGCGCGCCAGTACCCGCGCGGCGCTGCGTTCCTCGGCGGTGGGCGGGCGGGTGCCCGTGCAGGCGGTGTGCCCGTCGCGTGAGCCGGGCGGAACACCGAACACCCGCTGCGCGGCCTCCTCGGCGATCCGGCGTTTGGCGTCGTCCCGTGCCCGCGCGGCGGCAGCGTTGGCGGCGGGGTCTTCCGGGGCTTTCTCCCGCGCCACCTTCGCGGCGACGGTGTCCAGCACGGCGGCGATCGCACCCGCCAACGGCGACGGCGACGGCGGCGGCGGGGTGCCGCCCGGCGACCCGGGCGGTGTGGCGCCCGTTGGGGCCCCGGGCGGGGTGCCGGGACCGTTCGGGGGTGGGGTGGGGGTGGCGGTCGGGTCGGGTGTCCCGGTGGCGGGGTCCGGGGGTGGGGTGGGCGGGTCGGTGCCGACGATCTCGCACCATTGCCGTCCCAGCTCGATCATGGTGTCGGCGTCGTCGTCTGCCGTGGTCAACGCCGCGCGCCACACCGCGCGCAGTTTGTTCACGGTGTCGGCGCCGAGCACGGTGTCGATGGCGTGGGCGACGGGGGCGACCTCGGCGCGGGTGAGGATGCCGCCGTCGACCCGTGCGAGCAGCAGGGCGGCGGCGCGGGCGGCGTCGGTGCGGGTCATCTGCGGGGCGTGGGTGGGGTCGGCGAACAGGTGCAGGTCGGCGGCGACGATGCCGCGCGTGCTGGCGCGGAGCCAGTGCCGGTCGTCGGGGCGGCGGCGGACCTGCGCGGCCTCCATTCGGGGCTCCTCCAACAGGTTCGCGGCCTCGGCGACGGCGGGCGGTGTGCCGGTCGGCGGGTTCCAGGCGGTGTGTTTGGCGTGCCCGCACTCGTGGGTGAGCAGCCCCCACGTGGTCGCGTAGCGGGGACGGTCGGACAGATTGCGGGGGTCGACCGTGGCGGGGTCGACACCGAGGTGGCTGCCGTCGACCTCGATCAGCGCGCGGGTGGGGTAGAAACACGCGGGGGCTCCCCCGCCCGCGCCGGGCGCGATCGTGACCAGCAGGTCCTCGCGGTCGGCGATCACACCGACCTCGTCGGCCAGCGCGGCGGACAGTGTCGACCATTCGGGGCGGGCGGGGAACACGACCGAACCGGTCGCGGTGGGGTCGGTGGCGAGGTGGACGCTCATAGCGGGTGTCCTTTCGGGACGGTCAGCGGGCGGCGGCGTACGGCGGGGCGGGGCGGGCGGCTAGATGCGGGGACCCAGTGACAGGGGGGCGACGGTGCCGCCGAAGACGTCGCGCACCACGGCGGCGACGGTGTCGCGGTCGTCTTCGGGGGCGGCACCGATGAGGTTCCCGGCGGCGGCGGTCGCCCCCAACACGTCGGCGATCTTCTGGAACGCCAACAACTCGCGCAGTTGCGGTGCCCACCCGACCTCGCCGTTGGCGTGTCGGGTGGCCAGGTTGCGGGCGATCTTGACCGCGCGGCGGTCCACATTGAGCTGGGCGGCGAGGTCGTAGTCGGTGGACACGTGCACCTGCGCGCTGAACCGGGACGACAGGGCATCGGACAGGACCGCCCCGTGCACGCCGGGGTTGTGTCCGGCGACGGTGTAGAAACCGGGGGCGGCGTCGATGGTTTCGCCGCCGTTGGCTTTGACGGTGATCTGGCGGCGTCCGTCCATCGCCGGGTAGACCACGGCGAGCACGGTCGGCGGGATCAGGGTGGCGTCGTCGATGAACAGGGTCCGCCCCTCGCGCATCGCGCGGACCAGCGGACCGTGGACGAACACGTAGCGGCCGTCCGGGGTTTGGGTGTACTCGCCGACCAAATCGGCGACCGTGGTGTCCCCGTCGCCCTGAACGGTCACCAGATCGGGGAACGCGGCCTCGATCACCGACGTCTTGCCCGTTCCGGGTGGTCCGTACATGAGGGCGGCGACCCCGGCTTCGCGCAGCTTCCGCAGCGCCGTCACGTCCGCCATCCCGGACAGTTGGCGGGGGTGGTAGGCCATCCCGTTCGGGCGCGTCACCGGACCGGTGACCGGTGCCGACGCCGGGGTGGGCGCGGCGGTCGGGGTCGCGGGCGCGGCGGTCGCGGTGGTTCGGGTGCGGCGCGGGCGGGTCGTGCCGGACGGGGCGGGGGTGATGGTCGCGGCGGCGACGGCGGCGGTGGTCGCGGTCGCCCGGTAGGCCAGCGGCGAGCCCGGCGCGATCTGCGCCTCGCCACGTTCGGCCAACGTCTTCAGGGCGTTGCCGACCGCACCCGAGGACCGCCCGCCCAACGCGGCGGCGATCCCGCGCGGGGTCATGTCGGCACCGGTCGCGTCGATCAGCACCCGCGCGACCATCGCGCGCAGCTCACCGTTGCGCAGCCGGGGCACGGTCGCACCCGACCCCGCAGCCGGCGCGGTGCGCGCGGCGGTGGGGGTGGTGGGTGCCGGGGCGGTCGTTGTCGGCGTGGTCATCGCGGGTGATCCTTTCGATAGGCGCACAATGGGCGGGCGCGCATTTCGTGAAACGGTCCGGCTATTGCGGCGGGTGTCGCGTGTCGGACATAGCTCGCGCCGGGTGTGGTATTCGGTGGGTTCCGGTTCCCCCGGCGGCAATTCAATTATGACTCTGCTCCGCGCCGCGCGCAATACGAAATCGCGCGCATTTTCAAGACTCTTTTCGCGTGAATTCGGCCTCACCATTCGGGGTGTGCGCGAGGCGGGTCGCGAGGCCACCTTTCCCGGCGCCGCCGGTTTCCGCAGGTCGGCGACCCGCCCGCGCGCAGGCCACCGCGGAGCGCGAGCACGGCGCGACCGGAGACAACAACGCCGGGCGCGGAGAAAGCAGGACACCGGCCTGACTGGGCATAGAACAAACAAACAGGAAAGGCGAGTGGCAATAGAGGTGAGAGAGGAATGATTGCCGACCGACAATGGATGATGGGAACGCGCGCCACACCGCCCGCCCGATGTGACTCCCCGCTTGTGGCCAAGCGAGTCTGGGATACCAGCGGATCCCCGTACAGGCCAGGTGAGCTGCGGCTTCGCAGCGCGCACGAGGTGGTCGACTAACCTGATCCCCCGTATGAACCCCATCATGATCCCCCGTATGCACCCCCGCCGGTAGTCACCATCCGTGCCGTCGATCTGACTACAGTGGGTGAAGATCGTGGCCGGTTCGGGGTGAGTGGAAATCCTGAGGACCGGTTGCGCCGACCGGCGTGGCGTGGAGATCTCAATCGTCACGACACGAGGAGTTCGAGGCCCCACTGCGGCCACGTTGACCGGGCACGACCGTGCTGGCGGCGGCGAGGGCCAGACTGCCGGAAGCCTGGACTGCCAGCGCGGCGGGCGAGCCGGGCCTGCCGCAATGGGTAACCCGATGAACGCAAGCGACGTGAGACTTCTTCGAGGCTGGCGCGATCTGAAATACCTTTTCGAGGACAAATAGACTTCGACCATCCTGGTCGCTCTCGAGTGGCCCCACGCGTCGAAAGAGATTCTCTCCACGATCAGCTCGTATTCCATACGCGCGGAATGGTAGGACAAACACGTCCTGCACGATAGCATTCTGGCGCGCATGTCGAAAAAGATGACCGAAGAGGGTCCTTTGGCGCGCACGTCCGACAGCACATCTTTTCCGGTTCGGGTCTGCTACACACTGAACCCGGACATCTCCGAGTATGTGGAATTCGCGAAGGCGTCGCTGCTGTGGGTGGACGCGCATCCGGAACTCCTCGCGCAGGCACGGGCATACGCCCGCCGCGATGGCGACGGGAATGGAATGGCGCGCACACCGAGGCCGCCGGGCGTGCCGCACTCGACGACGCCGACACGTTCGAGGAGGCCGCCGACGCGGATGGCGTCGACGTCGATGGGGAGCCCGACCCGCAGAGCTCCCTGCCGGTGCGCGACGAGCCCGCCTGACTCAGGCACCGCGGCCACGCCCGCCCCTCACGTCCGGCCACGCGGGCCCGGCGGGCCGATCCGGGGTTGGGGGCGGTCGGTGTCGTGCTGGCTGCCCAGGCGGGCCGCTAGGCCCCGCGCCTGGGGGGTGGGGGTGTCGTTGATCTCGGCCAGTCGGGTGGTAAGCAGGGTCAGGGTCCGGGGGATCGCGTCGAGCTGCCCGAGTTCGCCCTGCAGCCGCATGATGTCGCGGTACAGCAGTTCGTTGTGCGGGTCGAACGCGCGCGCGATCTCCAGCAGGTCCAGCGTCTGCCGCGGGTCGTCGGCGACCAGGGCGCGGGCCAGGGCGGACACGGCGTCGATCGCCTCGCGGCGGGTCGCCTCCCGCACCGGTTCCAGCCAGTCGATCTTCGACAGGCCGTCGGCCACGAGCCCGCCGTAGAGGTCGACGATGTCCCGGTAGGCGGCGACGCGCTGCGCGTCGGTGGCGGCGGCGCGGCGGGCGGCCACCGCCGCGGCGAACCGCCAGTAGTCGACCTCCACGCTGTTCGGGGCGAGGCGGTAGCGGCCGTTGTCGACCGCGGCGACCTCGCCCGCTGCGCCGCCGGTGGCCCGCGCCAGGTCGCGCCGCAGCCGCGACAGCGCGGTGTGCAGCGAGTTGGTCGGGCGGGCCGGCGGGTCCTGGCCCCACAGGGCCTCCACGAGTGTCTCGCGGGTGGCGCCGTCGGGGTGCAACGCCAACAGGACCAGTAGCACCTGGCTTCGGGGCTGCAACGCCCCGGTGATCTCCCGCCCCCGCCCGACACCCTCGGCGTCGGCGTCGAGGCCGAGGGCGGGGTTCCAGTGCACGCGCAGACCGCCGAGCACCGTGACGGTGATCAGCGCCCGCGGCCCGTCGGCGAGCCTGGACGCGATCTCGTCCTCCGCGTCGTTCCCGGCGGCGCGGGTGTCGTCCACGGTGGACGCGGCGGTGGCTGTGGGCGTGGAGGTGGCTGTGGGGTTGGTCGGCGCTGGGCCGTCGTCGGCCTCGCTGGGCCAGGGCGTGTCCGCCGGCGCGCACCGCGGCGCGGGCCGCGGGCGCATCCTCGCGTCGGGCGTGCTCGGGCTGCTCGGGCTGCTCGGGCTGCTCGGGCTGCTCGGGCTGCTCGGGCCGAGGATCTCCAACGCGGTGTCGGACCGGGGCTGCGTGTCGACCACCTGGGTGACCTCCATCGCCGGGTCAGCGATCGGCTCGACGTCCGCAGCGGTGGGTCCGCGTGGATCGGCGCGTGTGCCATGGCGGGTGGTGTGGCCGGGTACTCGGCCGCCGCGGCGGCCGGGCGTCGGCGACATCACCACGGCGTCCCCGTCATCACCCCTGCCGCTGTCGCTGTGGTCGGCCGCTGGTTCGGTGTGGCGTAGCAGCGCGAGGAGGTCGGCGGTGTCGGTGTCGCCGAGGCGGAACACGCGGGTGCCGTGCAGCGCCTCGCCGATGCCGGGGCTGCTGGCCGAGATCGTGCCGTCGTCACGGACGTAACAGGTGACGCCGGGCTGCCACTGCCCCAGCAGCAGCCCGGTGACGGCGTACGGCGCCCCGTTGTCGAGGACTGCCTGCAACCGCTGGCGCTGCTGCGGGGACCGGGCCACCAGCACCAGCGGCCGCAACCCCTGCACCGGGTCCTGGTCGCGGTGGGCGGCGCGCACGAGGGTCTCGGCCTCCAGTGCGTCCAGCGCGGCGTCCAGGTCTGCGACCACCCGCACGGACGCGGGCACCATGGTGGCGCGGTGTCCGAGCACGACGGACAGGTCCTCGGCGGGGACCACGACGACCGCCCCACCCGATCCGACAGAACCGGCCGAACGGACCGTGGTGGCGGTGGTGGTGAGCGCGGCGAGCAGCACCGCCCGCACGGCGGCCGGGGCACCAGCGCCGACCAGCCCGAGCCCACGCACCGCGGCCAGGTCCACGGCGATCTCGCGGCCGTCCCGAACCCCCAGCCCCGGCGCCAGGACGGTGCGCCGCCCGCCCGACAGGACAGAACGAGCCGCGGCGGCGCCCACCACGACGGCCCCACCACCAACGCCATCGCCCCCGGAGGAGCCGCGGTTGTCGTCGAGGGTGTCCTCGTCGGCGACGTTCAGGTGAGCCAGGTGTAACCGGTAGACCACCGGCGCCACGGGCAGGTCGTCGCGGTCACCACTACCGGGCCGGTAGCGGGCGCGGTAGCGGCGACGGGCGACCATCAACGCCGCGCTCACCGCCGCCGCCAAACTCACACCGACGAACAACTCCTGCCCCCACGCGATGCCCGGCTCCCGCGCGACCGTGGGCCGTGAGCTGATGTCCGGCGCCGCCGGTGGCCCCTGGGTGGTGGGTGCGACGGGGGTGGTAGGCGTGGACGGGGACACGAACGTCGGCGGCATCGTCGCAGTGGGCGCTGGAGCAGGCGGTGCAGGTGGGGCTAGCAGGGCTGGTGCGGTCGTGTCGGCGGGCAGGGCCAGCTCTTGGCCGGGGAAGATGAGGCTCGGCCGAGTGAAGGACCGGCCACCGGGTTGGGGCTTGCCCTTGTTGGCCTCCCAGATCTCCGGCCAGCGCGCCCCGTCACCGAGGGTGCGTTCAGCGATCCCCCACAGCGAGTCATGCACACCGCCGCGCGGCGCCCGCACGACCACCGACCCCACACGCGCGGCCGAGTTCACCGCCGCGGTATCGCCGGGCGAGGCGGCGGAGGTCGGGGCGGCGATGGGATCACGCACGACCACGTCGCGGTGCGCCGTCAGGTGTCGCCAGGCTGGGGCGGTCACCGCCACCCGCGGCTCGGTGCCCGGCATGGCCGTCAACGGACCGGCCGCCGCCAACGCCGGGCGGAAGCCCAGCACGGACAGCAGGACCGCGCCGACCAGAGCTCGCGCCACGGCGCGCGCCGGCCCGGCCGCCGAGACATTCGACAGCCGGGTCGCGTCGAACCCATCACGTGCCAGGTCCAGCATGCAGCGGGCCACGTCGAGGGTGAACGCGGCCCACGCGATCCAGCACAAACAAGCCAGCACGCCCAGCAGGAACGCGCTGGTCATCGGGCCGAGCAGCACACCCCGAAGTTCGACCGAGGTCGGCACGTGGTCGGGCAGCGGCCAGCCGACGTAGTGCCACAACGCCCACGGCACACCGGCCACCAACGCGACCAACGCCGCGGCAGCGATCAGCCCCCGAAAGATCCGCCCGAGGATAAGGAGCGCGTCCGCCGCAGCTGATCCAGCGCCGCGCACCCTGCTCGGTGGCCGCGCCGGAGCCCGTCGACCGGGGTGCGATGATGGGGTCACGAGTTGCTCGATTCCTTGGCTGCAAGGGAGTTCACGGTCGATCCCCGGCCACTGACGCATCGCCGTTGCTTGACGCCGAGCGGTCGCCTGGACCTATGGCATTCCGGTTGAGACACGAGCAGGTACGTCCACAGCGCCCGAGTCGGCACGCGGTTCAGCTGGTTGCGTCGGCCCGGACCCCACACCAGGAGCCGGTGTCGTCGCGGATCGTCGGCTGTCGATGTCGCGTGCGATACGGCCTGAACCTGTGGGCTGTCGACGCTTGGTGCGGCCGGGCTTACGGGTCGTGCGCGCGGTCAGCAAACGGGTCAGGTCCGCCGCGGGCACGTCGGTGAACGCGGCCAACTCGTCGATCGTCATGACGTCACGCACGGCGGCCAGCACGTCAGCGAGTTCACGCTCGATGTCGTCGACCTGTTCGGCGAGGCAGGCCCGCCGCTGGGCGAGGTCGCCGATCTGGCGGGCCGCGGCGGCGCGTCTGGCGCTGCGAGCGGTATCGGCTTGCCGGACACGGCGCTCGATCTCCTCGGTCGTGGCCATCGGACTCTCCTCTCGTTGACGCGCGCTGCGTGTGGCGTTGGGGTGCGGTCAGGGTTCGATTGCATGAAATGCCGCGGGGTTTGTTTCGGCGATCTCAGTTCCAGCTCGAGCCCATGACCTGGTGGGAGCGGGTTCACCCGATCGCGTGGAGATTCCGATCGAAGGTCGACATTCCTGACGAGGTGCCGATGTTCTTGGCAGATTCCGTCTCCCGATGAACAGGGGTGCCCGTGACGCTGGCTGAGGTGCGGTCGTTGGAGTCCGCGCGGCCGTTGCGCACCGCCGAGGACTTCGAGGACTTCGAACAGGAACGCTGTTCGGCCTGTCCGTCGGCGGCGCCGAGCGCTACACCGCAGTCCTTGACCCGTCCGATATCGACAAGCCCTGACTGACGCCGGCGATATCCAGTCGCGGCACGCACGCCCTGCGCGGCACCATGCCCCTCATGGACCACCCGTTCATCCCTGGCCTGGAATTGTCCCGCCGCTTCTACCACGAGGCAGTACGGCCACTGGTCCACGCCCACTTCGGGGACCTGCCCCACACAGCCGCACGGCTCGGCGGCGGCTCGGAGGTCCTCGGATTCGACACCACCCGCTCCGCTGATCACGAATGGGGTCCACGCCTGCAGCTGTTCCTGCGCCGCCACGACGCCGACCGGCATGCCCACGACATCGTGACGGCGCTGAGCAATGAGCTGCCCAAGACGTTCTACGGCTACCCCACGAACTTCGCCTCCGCCGGAAACGACCATATTCGCCACATGGAGGTCACCGACGGACCGGTCTTCCACCGCGTCGACGTCACCAGCCTCGACGTCTGGCTCACCGCCAACCTCGGATTCGATCCGCGCGACGGCATCACCACGCTCGACTGGCTTTCCACCCCCAGCCAGACCCTCGCCGAGGTCACCGCCGGAGCGGTCTTTCACGACCGAACAGGTGAACTCACCTCCGCTCGTTCCCATCTCAGCTGGTATCCAGAGCAGGTCTGGCGCTACGTCCTGGCCTGCCAATGGCAGCGGATCTCCCAAGAAGAGGCGTTCGTCGGGCGTTGCGGAGAAGTCGGCGACGAACTCGGCTCGGCCATCGTCGCCGCCCGCCTGGTACGCGACCTCATGCGCCTGAGCCTTCTGATGCACCGCCGCTACCCGCCCTACAGCAAATGGCTCGGCAGCGCCTTCGCCCAACTCCCCTGCGCCGCCACCATCACCCCGACGCTGACCGCAGCGCTCGCAGCCACCACCTGGCACGACCGGGAAGGCCACCTCGCCACGGCATACTCGACCGTCGCGACGCTGCACAACCAACTCAGCCTGACCAAGCCGCTCGACCCCAACACTCGCCCTTACCACGACCGGCCATTCCAGGTCTTGCACGCTGAGCGATTCAGCCAGGCACTCGTCGCCAGCATCACCGATCCCGAACTTCGCACTTTGCCGCTCACCGGGGCCGTTGACCAATTCGCCGACAACACCGACCTGCTCGGCGATCGCACAGCGACTCGCACCCTGACCGCAGGGCTCAGTCCCCCGAGTTCCGCAGCAAGCACCTGATCCGACCGAGGCCGGACAACACTGCCCGTCGGTTGCGGAACCGAAGCATGCAGGTACCGTCATCACGCACCACCCACACTTCTGTTCCCGCCGTTCACCACTTCAGAATTCGCGAACCCCAGGGAAACCGCGGTCACGCCGCGTTGCGGACGCGCGCTTCCCTGCCCGTGGACCGACATCGAGCCGATGCCGACCAGTCCCAGCAGTTGAGTTGATCGGGACGCGGTCACGGTGACCGTGACGGTGTCGCCGGTGACGCTCACCGTGCCGGTGGCGCCCACGGCCGCCAAATGGGCTTGAGCATCGGCGACAGCCTGCGCTGGAACCAGGCGAAGTGCTCCGGTTCCGCGGTAGGCGGTCAGGTCGATGGCCTGGGCACCGGCTCGGGCTGCGGCCTCGGCCTGGCCCGTGGCCCGAACCTTCGCCGCCAACGCGAGACCGCCATCAAGGGCAAGACCGGCCAACGCGAGGATTCCCGAGACGAGCACCACGACGAACGCGCTCACCTGGCCATCGTCGGCATGCCACCCGCGGCGTCGGGCACGCCACCACGCCGACGATCGACCGGATTCGATGCGGGGCCATCGGCGACTCACGGTTGCCCCCCGGAGACCAGCGTTGAACGCCATAGGTCGATGGGTTCGACAGCGGTGGCGGACAAGTATTTCCGGCCAGGGAATCCGACGATCAGTACGTCGCCGAAGTTGACGGCACAGGAGATCGTGACGCTCACCGTGCCGCCAGGCCGGATCTCGGAGGTGACGGTGTCCACGGTCAGCGACTCGCACGCCACTCCGGCTGAGGACAACGCACTCGCGGCGGTGGATTGCGCCGCCGCGGTCGCCGCGGCCGGGGTGCGTTCAATACTCGCCGCGCGGGCGGCCTGGTGCGCGGCCTCTTCCATGCGCAACCGGGCATCTACGCTCCGATGGATGACCACGGCGACGAACACGAGCAGCATGGCCAGCAGCGGCGCTACCAACGTCACTTCGGTTGCGACGGAGCCCCGGTCGGTGCGCCAGATGGCCTGCCATCGGCCCCGGCGGGATTGGTTGCGTCGTCCCAGCGGTCGTCCCGCACCGCAGCGGGAACGTGGGGTGGTGGTCGGTTTGGTAGTAGTCATGGCACCGGATCACCCGTCGCTGCGGAGATTGTCACGAACCGTTCGGCAGGACCGATCGCCTCGGCGTGGACTGGCAGCCGAAGGAACGGGACTACGGCCGAGGCTGTGCCGCTGACATGGACTGTGGCCGTGGTGGTGTCGCGATGGACCGAGACGTTGGGTGCGTCGAGCGGGCCGTTTGCAAGGTCGTCGAGCATCCGCCGAGCCGCTGCTGATCCTGCGGCGGCGGTCCCGTCCTGCGCGCGTGCGGCGGCGAGCCCTGCGGAGGCGGCGGCTTGTGCTATGTGAGTGGCGTGGGACCATAGCGCGAACTGCACGATTAGCAACAGCAGCAAGAGAAGCAGCGGCGTCACAAGCGCCAGTTCGGCGCTGACCGCGCCGCGGTCACTGACGAACACGGACCGCCAGGTGGCTGCTCGGATCAGCCGTGCCGGTCCGGTCGACGAGGTGGGTTCCCAAGGCGGAGTGGATGGTGGCGGAGTGAGCATGGTGCTCTCACAGCGTGATTCCGTCGGCTTTGGCCGACACCTTGGCGATGATGACAGCGATCACGGCAATAGCCGCGGCGACCAGTAGTGCGGTCACCAGGACCGTCTCGGTAGCGTATCCGGATTCGCTGTCGCCTCGCAGCAGGTTGATTCGAGTGCGGAGGTGTGTGTAGGCGACAGTCCATAGTGTCCAGATAGTTCGCATGATTTCTCCATTTCAGAACGTGTTGAGGACTTGTGATATCGCTGGGTAACCGATGAAGACGAGGAAGCCGAGAAGCAGCGCGACTACGGGGAGCGACATTCGTTCGGTGGCGGATTGCGAGTCCGCTTCGGCGTCGGAGGTCTGGCGGGTTCGCATGGCGGCTGCTTTGGCAGCCAGGGACTGGCGGACCCGGGCGCCCTCGGTGCCCGCCAGGCTGAGGGACGCGGCGAGTTCGGTGAGTTCTGCGACGTCGAGGTCGTCGCCGAGTCGGCGGAGTGTGTCCCAGGGGCTTGTCCGAGTCAGGCGGGCGCTGTCGAGTGCGCGGCGTATGCGGGAGAAGGTGGTTCCTCTGCCGATGACCGAGGCGTCGTTGAGGGCGGTTTCGACTCCCGCGCCGCCTGCGAGGGTGATCCAGACGAGGTCGAGGTAGGCGGACAGCGCGTGGCGTGTCTCCGCGCGGTGGGCCCGAGCTGTAGATCGCACTCGGACGTCGGGCACGAGGAGTCCGATCGCTGCGAGCACGACGGATGCGGCGGTCGTAGACACCACCGCGATCTCGACGTCTGCCACTGCCAGCAGGAATTGCAGGAGCCAGGGCGTCAGCAGACCGGACCCGGCGAACGTGATCTTGTACGTGAGGTGTCGGTCTATAGAGCGGCCGAGCAGGGTCAGGTCCCTGGTGAGCTGGCGGCTGGGCACCCCGGTCCCCCGCATGACGGCGGCCAGCCGACTTGTGGCATCAGCAGTTGGTCCTGTGCCCTGTGCCAGAAGGGCGGCGAGTCTTGGGCGCGGTGGAAATGCCCATGCCGCCAGCACCCACAGCCCTGCGCCGAAACCTGCTCCGAGCAGGACGATGCTGATCATGACGTCACCGTCTTGTCCGTGACTCGGCCCGACGTGGTGCTGGGGACCAGGACTCGGGAGGGTTCGGCGGTGGCGGCGATCTTGGCCAGCCAGGCGACTCCGGCCGCGAACAGGAGGCCGACGCTGGCGAGTACGAGTTGGCCGGTGGCGGTGTCGTAGGCCGACAGGTAGGGCCGGTTGAGGAGCACGAGGGCGACCGCGAACACGATCGTGGTGCCGATGATGACCCGGACGGAGGTGCGAGTACGAGCGCGATCGGCGTGGACTCGCAACCTCATGGCGGCCTGCTCCCGCGCGGCCCCAGCCAGCGAACCGAGCAGGTCGGCCAGTTGGCGGGCCTGGCGCTGGGAAGCGAGGACAAGCGCGGCAACGACGAGGTCGGCCGCGGGGTCCGCGAGTTCGTCAGCCATCCGACGAAGCGCGTCGGGCAGCCGATCGCCAGCCTGGATACGGGCGGCCAGCGCAGTGACCTCGACGCGGATCGCGGCGGGTGCGAGCGGGGCGGTGGCGAGGATCGCCTGTTCCATGCCTGCGGCGGCGGACATGGTGTCGCGCAGCATCTCCGTCCAGCTGGCGATACCCTCGACTCTGCCCATCCGCCGCTGGTGGCGACGGTCAGGTCCAAGTATCTCGGGCAGCGCACACATCGCGGCAGCCGCCAGGACTCCAGCGACGACCCAGCCGGTGACCAGCCAGGTCAACGCACCGATGCCGGCGGTCACGGCAGATCGCACTCGGACTTGGCGGCTGGTCTGCGGGAGCCGAACCTTGGTCTTACCCCGCCAGCCGGCAACGATCAGCAGCACGCCGATCCCGACCCCGCCGCCGAGCACGGCGGACAGCAAGGCCGGGTTCACGGCGTCCACCAGCCATCGGGCTTGAAAGCGATGGCAGGGTCGAGGCCTGCGGCGGTGAGGTCGTCGAGGGTGTCGGCGCGGAGTGCGCCGCGGACTGGACGCGCTCGGCGATCAGTGCCTGGCCGGTACACCTCGTTGGAGACGACCTGCGGCCCGTCGGCGCCGACCACCTCGCGAACCGACGAGACCAGCCGCGTGCCGTTGACGCGGTCGAGGTGGACGACGAAGTGCACGGCGCCCGCGATGAGCAGGTTGGTCGCCTCGAGCGGGAGTCGCTCGGGTGATTGGGCGGCGTAGGAGGCCAAGCGGGTGAAGGCGATCTGGGAGCTGGAGGCGTGCAGGGTGGCCATGGAGCCGTCATTGCCTTGGGACATGGCGTTGCACATGGGGATGACCTCGGGGCCGCGGATCTCGCCGACGATCACGCGGTCGGGGCTCATCCGCAGTGCCCATCGCACGAGGTCGGCCTGGGAGACCGCGCCTTCGCCTTCGATGTTGGGTTCGCGGGCCTGCAGGGCGGTGACGTCGAGGTGGGCTGGGTCGCGGTCGAGGGCGAGTTCGAAGGCGTCCTCGATGGTGACGATCCGCTCCATCGGATCCATTTCGGCGGCCAACGCGCGCAGCAGGGTGGTCTTGCCGACCCCGGTGCCGCCGGTGATCAGCACGTTCTTACGGGCGCGGACGGCCGCAGCGAGGAAGGCGTGCAGGCCGGCGTCGATGGTGCCGCGTTGCTGCAGTTCGGCGAGGGTGACGGTGAGGTAGCCGTGGCGGCGGATCGACAGGGCGGTGACGGCTCCGGCGGTCAGGCCCAACACGGCAAACAACCGTGCCCCGCCGGGAAGTTGGAGGTTGACCGCGGGGTTGCCCTGGTCGAAGCGCCGTTCCTGGCTGGAGGCGCGCGCGGCCCAGGTGCGCACGAGGTCGGTCAGGTCGTCGTTCGACGCGGCGATCGGGGCGACCTGGGCGCGGCGGCCGTCGACGTACTGGACGATCACCTGGTCCCACCTGTTGACGTTGACCGTCTCGACCGTTGGGTCGTCGAGCAGTGGCTGCAGCCCGGATAGGCCGCACAGTTCGTCGAGGACCTGGGTAACGACCTGCCGTTCGGTAGCGTTGGCGAGCAGCGGGCGGTTGGCGATCAGCGCGCGTTCGCTGTGGGTCTGGACGGCGTCGGTGAGGATCTTCTTCGCCAGGTCTCGGCGCTCATCGGCGGACATCGTGGGGCCGCCGCGTTGGTGGGTCTCGATTCGGCCGGGGAGTTCCGCGGCCAGCGTGTCGAGCAGGTACCGGCGCAGCCGGGCCATAGCAGCGTGGTCGCTGTGTTCGACGGGCAGTTGGCGTGGGCGCTGCGGTGTCGGAAGCGGGTGGATGGTCATGACGCGGCTCCCGTCTCTGCGGGGGCTGGCGCGGGTCGCATCCCGCTCGCCGAGATCAGTCTGGGCGGCAGGCCGAGAACGGGTGCGGTCAGCTTGAGTTGGCCCGACGAGGGTGGGTTGATGGGCAGCGCGGAGCGAAGCACCAGCGCGACGTTGTGGGCGAAGCGGCCCAGCGCCGTGCGAGTCGGCTCGCGACGCGTCCGCCAGCGGGGAGTCGGCCTGCCGCAGAAGAGCGCGGCGCCGACCTCGTCGTGGGGGATGTGGCCGAGTGGCGGCACGCCGAGGGTTCGTTCGACTTCGTCGACTGAGTAGCCCTCACCGGCGAGCAGCAGGAGCGGCCGGGGTGACCAGCGGGCGATCGCCGCCAGTCGCGGGGCGAGGTGGGCCAGTTCGTCGCCGCGGGAGCCGGTGATCAGGACCATCGCGTCCGACGAGCCGATCATCGGCATGACCGGTGAGTCCGATTCGACTCGGCCGCAGTCGAGCACCACGACGGTGCCCGGCTGGTCAGCGGCCATCCGAATCGACCCCGGTGGCAGCACGGCCAGAGTGGCCCGCGCGGCGTCCGCGTTCGCTGGTGCGGTCACCACCCCGACGTCACGCGGGAGCATCCAAGCGTGCGCCCACGGCAATGCTGGGTCCGCGCCCGATCGAGCCGCCGCGGTCAGACCGGCCAAGCCGGTGGGCGGTAGCCCGAAGCGAGTTGCCACGTCGCCGCCGGAGGGGTCTGCCTCGATGAGCAGGCGGCGCACCACATTCGGCCAGCACGCAGCCAGGCCAAGCGCGAGAGTCGTTACTCCGGGCGCTCCTTTCACGGAAATCACGCTCACCAACATCACTGATCTCCCTTCGCCAAGAGCACGAGCGCCACCCGGCCGACCGGTATCGCTGCCACCTCCAGTGCTTGCGTCCGCGGCAACTGCACCGACACGACCGTGGTCGACTCCCCCGCAGAGGAACCGACGCCCGTGACCACGCCCGCCCAGGCAGGACTTGGTGCGCCCTGGGCGATGGGGGTGGCGACGACGGAGACCTTCGCCCCCGGCGCGACTTCAGGCGGGTACTGGCCGTCTTTCAGGCTCAGCGCGGCGATTGCGTGTCCGGCTGCGGGAACCATCGATGGGCCGACCGTGTCCTGGGTGAGGAGGGCACCGGCGGGCAGGCTGGTGGCCATCGCTTCGCCGATCAGGTCCGCTGAGCGGCTGGCCGGGATGACGGGCACCCGGTCGTCGACCGCGACCTCGACCACCGCTAGGTCCCGGAGATCGAGCACATGGCCGACCGCCACGGGCCTGGCCAGCGCCAAGACCTCGGTCCGGGTATCTGAGCTGGCGAACACCGTCAGGAATCCGGCCGCACATCCGGCGACCAGCACCGCGCCCAATGCCAGGTGCGGCACGCTGCGTCCACGCGAGAACCGCATCCGGAGGCGGCGGGCTCGGGTGTTGCCGCTCAGCCACGGTGGCTCCGGTTCAGCCGCGAGGTCGGTGTCGGTCCGGATTGTCGTTGAGCTCATGATCGCCTCCAGGCAAAGCGGTAGCGCGCCGCGTCGCGGAATTCGCTAAAGCGGACAGGGAATACGGGGTTTCAGCGGCCGCGGACGAGGGCCTGCACTTCGTTGACCCTCAGCCCGGTCGCCGCCGAGGTGATCAGGTCGGGAAACGATCCACTTTGGCCTGCCGCGGACCAATTGACCTTCCACCGCACGGTCGCGGCGACCGGGAAGGTCAAGTCGGGTTGGAGTGCCGACGAGGTGGTGTAGGTGTGCCCGCAGTCGGGCGAGGACGTCCCCGGGTCAGCGCCGACTCGGTACGGCGTTCCCGGTCCGGCACAGGACACGGCATGTCCGTCGCCCATCGACCATTCGACAGCGGTTGGGGTGGCAATCGCGGTCGCCGTCACCCCGGGAACCGAGACCGACGCCGCGACCGGCGCCCAGTCCCGCAACCACAGCCAGGTCGGCAGATGAACCAACTGCGCGCTCGCCGGACTGGAACCGATCACCGGCGCCGGAAGCCGGAGCCGATCCCGCGCCACCACGGCGACCGCCGCGGCGTCGACGGCCAACGGCGGGCCGTCAACCGACCCGAACGCGACCTGGCCGCCGCAGGCGAACTCGCGCCACGCAGCCTGCTCGGCTGGATCCGTCAACCCCGACGGAACTGACGGAACACACGGCGAAACAGGTTCAGGAGCGTTCAGAACCGGGTGAGGACCAGGAACCGAAGTGCCGACCGACTTCGTCGTGGCGCTGGACCCAGCGGCGACATCGCACCCCGATCCGTGACAGGTCACCTCACCCCACCCGTCATCGGCCAGCGCAGTGCCGGGAACAAGCAGCATCACGCCGACTGCAGCAGCGGCGACGTCGCGCGTCAGCATGTCCCCACCGCCCTGACCGTGAACTCCCGAACCTTCCAGGCACCCTCCGCGCGAACCAGTTCCGCAGTGATCGCTCGGCGGCCACCAGGACGGTCATCGGCGAGCGCCCCTGTGTCGGCTCGATACTTCAGCCAGTCGGAGCTGTCGCCGCAGTCCTCGACCCGGATCATGTCCCGATCCCCGGTCGGGTCCTGTGAGGACACCCGCGGGTTGTGTGTCGGGCGGCCCTTCGTGACCACTCCCTTCTCCTTGTCCCGGCGAAGTGCGTCTGTGATCACCGAGAGCGCGGGGCCAGTCGCGTGATCGGTCAACCGCGGCGATTGCCAGTTCGACGTGGTCGCCGCGTCGGCGAAATCGCTCCACATGGCCACGTACGACTCGATCGCCTGCTCGCCTGCCGAGGCGGTGGTCGTGGACGGTGCACTGGTCGGCGCGTTCGGTGTCGCTCTCTGCGTGCATCCACCGAGGTGCATCGCGACGATCACGAGCGTGAAGCGGGCAGAGTGTCCGATGATTCCCACGCTGACTCCTTACCGAGGCTCGTCTCGACGATATGGCCCTAGCTGGTGGGTTGGCTGGCCGCGCACACCCGACGGCCGCTGGGAGAGATCAGGACGCGTGGAGTCACAGGCACGAAGTAGGCGTTGACCACGACGGTCGCGCCGTCCCGCCAGAACGGGTGGTTCTCCCACGGCTCGATGCAGCCGATGTGACTCGCACCATTGCTCCAGTGGACCTGGATCATGATGTGGTTGTAGCCGCAATGGAAGTAGCGCGAAGTCGTCCCGTGCGAGTCCCCGGGCGTGATGTAGAAACCGCACTTCCACTGCGTGCCCGCTCTGGCATCGGGTGTCGCAGTCGCCTGGTCAGGCGCTCCGAGCACGCTGGCGGCGGCGGTGACCGCGACGAGCAGGACGCGGATGCGATTGCTTCTCATGATTTCTCCCATTTGTGACCGAATACGGTGGGTGAAACCGTCGAGTTGGTTTCGCCCTATCAGGTGAACCTCCCGCAGATTCGAGTTCTCGCCTGCGGCGGCTCCGCGATCCCGCTTAGCCTTCTCTGAAGGGGTGCGGACCGTTGTTGGACTTGTTTCCAGTTTCGGAAGGTCCGCAGGAAATTGGTAGGGGGGAGGTGTCTTCACATGAACGGAAGACAGCAGAAGACGACCCCGCAGGGGGCGGCAGCGTTCGGGGCGGAGCTTCAACGGTGGCGTGATCAGCGCGGGTTGTCGCTGGCCGAGCTGCAGAAGTTGACGACGTTCAGTCGGAGCCATCTGGGTAACGTCGAGCACGGCCAGCGCCAGCCGACCGAGCAGCTGGCCAAAGCCTGTGATCAGGCATTAGGGACCGACGGTGAGTTGCTGAGACTGTTCACCGCGCTACCGCGGGAGCAGGTTCACCGCGTGCGACCGGCGCAGCTTCCGGCCCGCGGCAGGCACTTCGTTGGGCGCGACGGCCACGTCGCGCGCATGTCCGCCGAGATCGACCAGGCTTCGCGACGCGCGCTCATGTCGGTGATGTGCTTGGACGGACCCGCCGGGGTGGGCAAGACCGCACTCGCCATCCAGTGGGCACACGTCGTCGCCGAACGATTCCCCGACGGAATTCTGTTCACGAATCTGCGCGGCCATGACGCGTCGAATCGACCGGCCCTCCCCAGCGAGGTGCTGCGCGATTTCCTGGTTGCACTCGGCGTCGGCCCGCTGGCCATTCCTCCCGGTATGGATCAGCGGATCGGCCAGTACCGCAGCCTGCTCGCGGGCAAGCGGATGATGGTCGTGCTCGACAACGCGGTTACCGCAGAGCAGGTCCGTCCGCTGCTGCCGGGCAGTGACGGTTGTCTGGCGTTGGTAACGAGCCGCAATCGGCTAGCCGGTTTGTCCACTCGCGACGATGCGATCCGAATGTCGGTGGGACCGCTCAACGCCGAGGAGTCTGCATCTCTGTTGACCGATGTCATTGGCCGTCGCGCGCACGAAGATCCCGAGGCCACTCGCGACCTCGCGATGCTGTGTGCCGGGTTCCCGCTGGCGTTGAGGATTGCTGCCGAACGAGCCAATGACCGGGACCACCTGGCGCTGGCCCGGCTGGCCACGATGCTTACCTCACAGACCAAGCGGCTGGAGGTGCTCTCCGTGGGCGGCGACGACAGTGCCGCGCTCCGAGCGGCGTTCTCGTGGTCCTACACCGCGCTCGATAGCGGCCTGACCAGTCTGTTCCGGTTGTTGAGTGTCCACCCTGGCCCTGAGTTCAGTGTTGCCGCCGCGGGAGCGGTGGTCGACCTCGACCTGGCCGAGACGCAGGGACGGCTCGACGCGCTGGTACAGACTCATCTCATCGAGGAGACCGGCGAGGACCGCTACCGCTTCCACGACCTGCTCCGCCTCTACGCCGCCGAGTGCGCCGAAGCCGACGAGCCCGAACCGGCACGCCGTGCGGCCACCGAGCGGGTGCTGCGGTGGTACCTCAGCGCGGGCCAGGCGGCGGGCCGGATCATCTCCGCGGGTCGTGGCTACGCCGAACGCAACGTCCCGGCGATGCCCACGACACCGGAGTTCCTAGGCTACGACGAGGCCGCGGACTGGTGTGAGACCGAACGCGTGAACCTGGCCAACGCCAGCCAGGAGGCCGCCGAACTCGGCCTCGACGACATCGCCGTCGGACTGCCGATCGTCTTGTGCGACTACCTCTACCGCCGCAAGCCGTGGGGCCCGTGGACCCGGCCGCACGAACTCGCGCTGGAGATCTGCTGCGCGAACGGCGACACCGCGGGGTTCGCGTTCCTGGTCAACAACCTGGGCAACGCCTTCCTCGACCTGGGCCGACCGTGGAAAGCACTGGCCTGCTACCGGCAGGCGCTCGCGATCCGACGCGGCAACGACGACTTCGGACTGGCCTGGACCCTCATCGGAATCGGCCGCGCCTACCACGCCCTCGGCGAACTACGCCACGCCGCAGACGTGTTCACCCAGTCCGAGACCATGTTCACCGGCCTCAATGTCGCGCTCGGTTCAGCGATCGCGCAGTCCTACGTCGGCGAGGTCTGTCACGACATGGGCCAGCACCAGACGGCTCGCGAGTACCTCGAAGTGGCCGTCGAATTGCTTCGCCCGCTGGATCGGCAGGCCGAGGGCTGCGCGCTCGACAAACTCGCCATCGTCTGCCGCCACCTCGACGACCTCGACCGCGCCATCATGCACCTCGAACGCGCCCTCGCCGCCCGCACCGAACTGGGCGACCGCCGCGAACAGGCCCGTACCTTGGATCTGCTCGCCGACCTGTACATCGCCGACAACCGCACCGCCCACGGCCGCGACGCCCTCCGCCGCGCCGTCGACGCCTACCGCGATGTCGACGACGAACTCAGGGCCGCCCAAGCCCAGCAACGCTTGGACAGCATGCGACCAGCCGTATCGAGGGGAGCACACGTTGACCGCACGCTACGAACAGGTGGCCGGTGACCCGCGGCTCATCACCAGCGGGCCGCGCTTCGACGCCTGCTCGGACGACTTTGGCCACATCGTCCACCACGAGCCCGACGCGGTCGTCGGCGCGGAGTCCGTCGCCGATGTCATCGACGCCGTCCGCTACGCCCGCGCCCACAACCTCGAAGTCGTGCCCCGCGGCGCAGGGCACTCCACCGCAGGCCAAGCCCAATCAGCGGGCGGCGTGGTCATCGACATGCGCGGCCTCGACGGCGTCCACACCGTCGAGCCCGGTCGCGCCGTCGTGGACGGCGGCACCCGTTGGAGCACGGTCACCGGCGCCGCGCTCGAACGCGGCCAGACACCACCGGTGCTGACCGACTACATCGAACTGACCGTCGGTGGCACGCTCTCCGTTGGCGGACTCAGCGGCACCAGCCACCGTTACGGCGCACAAACCGACAACGTGGACGAACTCGACGTCGTCACCTCCGCCGGAGACCTCGTCACCTGCTCCCGGACCGAGAACCGGCAGCTCTTCGATGACGTCCGAGCCGGACGTGGCCGCCGCGGCATCATCACCCGTGCGACCCTCACCCTCATCCCCGCCCCAGTGTCCGTCCGGGTCTACCACGTCTACTACCACGACCTCGCGCTCTTCCTGCGAGAACAGCTGTGGCTGATGACCAGCGGCGCCGCCGACTACATCGAAGGCCACGCCCGCCCGAACGACCAGGGATCCTGGTGGCACCGCATCGAAGCCGCGTTCAACTACACATCGACGGCCCTGCCAAACGACGAGATCATCAAGCGGCTCTCCTCAGACGAAGTCGAAGTCGAGGACATCGACTACTGGTCCTTCGTCCGACGTTTGGCCGACGGCGAGACGGCGCTGCGGTCCACCGGACACTGGCTCGACCCACACCCGTGGACCAACTGCTTCATCCCCGAAAGCCAGGCAGAACAGGCGATCGGCGAGATCATGGACACCCTGTCACCAGACAACATGATCGACTTCGAGACCGTCCTGCACTACCCAGTACCCCGGAACGCCATCGCCACCCCACGACTGTCACTGCCTGCCGCACCGAACTCCTACCTGTTCGCGGTTCTGCGCACCGCGTCCCCCGGGCACACTTTGAGCGTTCCCGACATGCTTGCCAGCAAGAAGACCATCGAACTGATAGCGCAGCAGCACGGCGGCACCGCGTACCTTGGTTCGATCACGCAGCCATGACGACTTCGGAGAGACCCCCGATCCTCGAAGCGATTAAGACCCGAGCCACTACGCACGAACTTGGCCCAACTCGGGCCTCGACGAGCACATCGGCGGCCAGTAACAGCGGTGGGTCGAGGCCGGGTGGATCACCGAGACCAATGTCCGTTGGCTGGTCGGCTACCGACATCCCCGCTGGCAACTGCCGGACTCGTCGCCGCGCTTCGCGCGGCGCCTTAATTCAGCCATTCTGACCTGCTGCCCGATCCTCATCAGCTTTCCGATCGCTGGACGAGTCGGACGAGGGGTGGTGCCATCACGCACGCTCACGGGCAGCCGGGGGAACGGTCCGCGCCGGATATAGCGCCACTGCGAGACGAACACGACCATGGTCAGCACGAGATTCAGCGAGCCCCAGAACAGGAACGCCGTCCAGTCGTCGAGTAGGAACACCCCCGCGACGATCGCGAAGACCAGGAACACGCCACCGGCCAGCACTCCACGCCAAGTCAACCGCTTGAGGTCGTGCATCCGCTCGCGCTGCTCGTCGTCCATCTCGCGCTTCCCCACGCACCAACTTTCCCACATCAAGCAGGACGCAGAACGATTCTTGGAGGTGCGTCCGGGATGTCGGTCACTGCGGCGCGTCTCGGATTCCGCCAACCAGGTCCGACACACGCACACCAAACTGTCCGGACCTGGTTGGCGAATCGCAGGTCAGCTTCACCGTCCTCCGACAAGTTCAACCGGACGGGACAGGTCGTGTCCCGTCCGGCCGAAGTTGGCGGATTCCACGCCAAGTTGGCGGGGGCCTGCGGAGTCCGGGTAGTTGGCGTGACGGGCGGAATGGTTGCTGGTGGCAGGGCCCTGCCGGTGTGGACGGGGTCTCAGCCGCTCTGCGGCCTTGATTCCGGGTTCGACTCCGGTGCGGGCTCCAGCACGATCCCCGGCACGACTCCTGGCGGTGTCTCGTGCGGGGACTCCGGGGTTGGCTCCGGCGATGTCTCGGGCCATGACAGCGGTGCCGGGCCGAACGCGCGTCGGGCGGCCTTGACGGCCAGTGCGGCGACGGTGGCGTTGGCGCCGCCGCCGATCACCGCGCCGATGCCGAACGGGGCTACCCGGCCGAGCACGATGATCCCTTGCTTGGTGCCGTACTTGGTGATGAAGTTCCTGCCCAGGACGCTGTTGATCTGGCGCAGGGCCGCTGTGGGCACTTTGCTAATGAGCTGTCGGCCCCAGTGCTGGCCGGTGCGCTCGGCGACCTTGCCGATGGTCGTGGATCCGGACTTGCCGAGTAGGACCCCCATGACGAGTGTCCGGCGGCGTTCGATCTCGTCGAGCTGGACCCCGTGGACCTCGGCGACCGAGAGCACGAACAGGGTGCTCAGTTCGAGCGAGGAGAACGCCTCGCCCGCCGACAGTGCCAGCGCGATCCCGGTGCCGACGGCGGGCGCTGCCGCGGCGCCCCCGACCGCGGCGCCCGTGCTAGCCAGAGCGCTGACGTACATCCGCTCCAGGGTGCGGACGACATCCGCCGGTGTCGCCTCCGGGTTGCGCTGGCGGGCCCGGGCGATGTTCTTGCGGACCAGCGGTGTCTGCAGGCCGATGGCCTTGTCCAACAGATCGAGGATCGGCTGGCCCCGTCCGCTCGACGCCGGGACCGGTCCTTCGAGTGCGTCAGAGGCCACACCAAGCTCCCTTGCGTCGTCACGTTCCTCGCCCAGTCTCACGCCCGAGCGGCCAGAGCCAGTCCTTGCGCTTGATCGTCAGGCAGAAGCTGGCCGAGAGCATGACGTTAGCGCCCGTCGTCAGCCAGAGGCCCAAGGCTGCTCCGAGCCGGGGGTAGGGCACATTATGGCCGTAGAAGCTGGCGATGGCGGCGGGGATCGCGCACGTCATGGTCGTTGGCGAGGGAGTCGAACGCCGAGGTGACAGATCGCGGCGCTGCCACCGCCCAGCGCGCCGCGTCGACCAGCTCGGCCACTGCTCTCGTGAACGCGCCAGCGATAGCGGACCGTCGCGGAGCTGATCAGCCAGCTGTCTCACAAGCGAACCCAGCCCGCGATGCTCGGCTCGGGGGCCGGGGTGTGCGTGGTGCACGACGGGTTCGACAACCTCATGCACCACCGTTAGGGAGACGGGGGCAACGTAGCCGAGACGGGCGGCAGCTCCCGCTGTTCACATCGCTGCACGCACTTCCCGCCGCGTCCACGGCCATCGAAACGCCACGCTGATGGAAGTTCGGAGAGGAAGGCTGCTACCAATACGAGCCCTCGATCAAGGTCGACCTGTCATTGACGCGCGAGCACACGCCTCACGAACTCGGTGACTTGATGATGACGTCGATCAGGAGCTTCCACGACTCCCGATCAACCGTGAGAGTTCCGCCCGCACGGTGTTTGGTGTCCCGGATGCCCGCCGAGGTGACGGCCAACGCGACCTCGACGCAACTCTCTCCGTCGCTGGTAAAGCTTGACGTACGCCACCTGGCATCATTCGACATGCATGGCCCCTCTGACAGCTCCTTCACAGTGCGGCCATGTACCTGGCGATCAGGTCACGCGTGTCGTGTACCGGCAATGCCCGCTCTGCGATCCGTTCGGCTCTTAGATGGTAGGCCGCGACCTGGCCAGGTTCCTGCACCGATCGGGCGCCTTCCGGCCCCTCCGAGTAGCCGATGCTGCGAGCCTCGGTGAAATCGAGGAGGGTGAACTTGCCGTCCAGGCCATCGTGCACAGGCACGTCGAACGGGATGACCTGCAGCGTCACGTTCGGCTTGGTCGACAGATCGAGCAGGTGCTGAAGCTGTTCGCGGAAGACGTCGCTACCACCGATCCGGCGGTGCAGAACAGCTTCCTCAAGGACGCAGTGCAGGCGCAGCGGGTTCTCGTCGCGCCACAGGTGGCGCTGGCGATCAGTTCGCACATCGACGACTCGGTCGGCGTCGACCAGCGGCACACGGAGATTGTCAGTGAGCAGGGCCCGCGCGTATCCACGCGTCTGGGCCAGACCAGCCACGACCATGGGCGCGTAAGCGAACGACGAGGACGCGAGCCCTTCGAGCCCGATCAACGTCCTGAGCCAGTCCGGCACAACGTCGGCGTTGGACGCCCACCAGTCGTCCGCATCTGATCGACCGGCCAATCGCGCAATCCGGTCGATCTGCGGTTGTGGGACGCCATAGTGCCCAAGCAGCGCTCGTACGACGTCGGGTTGCTGGCGGTTCCGGCCGCTCTCCAGATGAGCAAGCCCGCCTGCGGTGATGCCCAGGAAGTCCGCTGCGGTCGACTGCTTGATTCGTGCCTGGTCGCGGGCGACTCGCAGTTCATTGCCGACCAGAAAGCCCAGAGCTGTTGGCAAGCGCTCGGCAGCCACCATGTCTCCCTTCGGCCAAACCGTCGGCACCGAGTCTTCCAGCCCCACTCGATCACGCCCCAGGATGGTCACCCAATCAGGGGATGGATTACGGTAAAGTTTACCGCTAACTTTATCAACGCAGCCCGATGGGCCGCACGCGGGTCGGGAGGACCGGCGGCATCCGTTCGGCAACGTGCTCCGACCTCCCGATCAGCGCAGAAGGCGGCGGGGTCGAACCCACCCCAGTTCGACCCCGCCGTCCCGGTTACGGGAGACCAAATGGCGATGCCAACTGTCATCGTTGGGCTGGCCGCGTGCGTCCTATGCGCAAGGCTTGGCCTGCTGCTCTGGAAGCGAACGCACGACTTCTCCGTCGAGGACAAGCGATGAGCCCCGCGGCCGAGGCCAACCTCGATGCCTACGCGCAGGAACTGCTGCGAAGCGGTGGCTTCCTCGACCACAGCCCAACGCGCTCGGGCAACTCGATGTCTCTCTTGCCCGCGACCACGACGGGCTCGTCGACGCATTGGTTCTCTCGCCGTTAGGCCCCGGCGTGGTGGGACCCAGACGTGCCATGGGAGCACCCGCCCGCACACCTGCACCGCGTTCTGCCAGCCCCTGACGCAATTCGTCTGGCGTTGAACATGACCCAGACCAGCCGCCCCGCGCCAACTGTGGCCAGCGGTCGTAGTCAACGCGCATGCCGCCCTGAGGTCTTGACATCGGCCAACGATCAGTCGAGGTACCTAATGCACCCGAATCCACGCACCACGAGGTTGAGCGAACCGGCATCGAGCGGTCGCAAGGAACTACCGCTGCGCAATGTCGGGACTCTCGTAGCAAATGCCGAGCAAGTGGCCTTGATCGCTGCCGCCAGGGTCGCCAAGACGCGGGCCGAACTGTCACCTGCGCAGCGCACCAGCCCCTGGGTCCCGATCTTGGTCATCACCGATCCCTGGCTGGAATGCTGGCTGAAGTGGGACGGCCGAGCCACCACCGACAACCAGGACACCGTCCTCATCCTCAACACCACGACGCTCCCTGGACTCAACAAGGTGGACGTCGCGGACTCGGTGGTGTTGGACGCCTACCTCGACGCGTTCACCGGAAGCCTTGCCCTGCGCGGTTATCTCGTGCAGACCTCGTGGAGCAAACAAGATCGCGCGACTCAACAACGAGTATGGCGACTTCGCCGAAAGCGCGGCTGAGGATGAGTACCACACTGATCGAATTCCCGGAATTTGAGGACGGCCGCCTCGCCAGCCTGGTCCGCGCCGGGACCGTGTCGGCCTACGGATCGCTCTACGAGCGGCACGTCGGCGCGGCGCGGAACCTGGCCCGCCAACTCACCAGGTCGCCCGCCGAGGCCGACGACCTGGTGTCCGAGGCGTTCGCGAAAGTCCTCGACACCCTGCGCCAAGGCCGCGGCCCCGACTCCGCCTTCCGCGCCTACCTGCTCACCGCTCTGCGCCACACCGCCTACGACAAGACCCGCCGCGACAAGAAGGTCGAACTCTCCGACGACGTCTCCCAGGTCAGCGGCGTCAACCCCGACCAGGTCGCGGTCCCCTTCTCCGACACCGCCGTCGCCGGACTCGAACGCAGCCTCGCCGCCCGCGCCTTCGCCATGCTCCCCGAACGCTGGCAAGCCGTCCTCTGGCACACCGAGATCGAAGGCCAGAACCCCGCCCAGGTCGCCCCCATCCTCGGCCTCACCCCCAACGGCGTCTCCGCCCTGGCCTACCGCGCCCGCGAAGGACTCCGCCAGGCCTACCTCCAAGTCCACCTCGCCGAAAACAGCAGCGACCGCTGCCGCGCCACCGCCGACCGACTCGGCGCCTGGGTCCGCGGCGGACTGTCCAAGCGCGAGACCGCCCAGGTCGAACTCCACCTCGACGACTGCGAACGCTGCCGCGCCCTGTCCGCCGAACTCGCCGACACCAACACCACACTCCCCCGCCGCCACTGCACCTCGACCACACGGGCGCTGCGATCACATCGCGGCAAGACCTGGTGTCGGCGGACATTCACCCGACGAACCCACACCGGACAGGTCCAGTCAGACAAAGCATCCAAAGAGGACGCCATCACAGACCGGGCAGCGTCGACTCGTCCGACCCATTGCAACCTGAACCGGGCGCTTGGGCAGATCTCCGGCTCAGAAAACAAACCTGCACGTGCAGGCTCACAGCTGGCTGTCCAGCATGGTGTCCGCGCCGATGCGCTCGTCCCCATTGGCGATCCCCTGTCCATCCAATCGCCCGGGTCCCATCCCTGTTCTCGGCATTCCGTCCTTGCTTGTGCGGTTCGCGTGGCATGCGCCTCCCATGTCATGCGCCCGAGCAGGGTGGATGCCTTCCTGGCCGGTCCGCGCGACCGTCCCCCGACCGCCCTGACCACTCGGGCGCAGTCGTGCGGACCGGCCCCATCCCTTTGGCGGCGGTCGTGATGTCCCGCGCCCGCCGCCTGCCGTGGATCGCGCTGCTGAGCCGCCTGCGGTGGCAACGCGACCGCGACCTCTGGACGGTCCGCTGCCGCGACCACGAAGGACGACACACGCTAGTGCGGGTCCAGATCCGCGCCGAAGGCGTCGTTCTCAACGCATCGCGTCCGGGCGCTCTCGCCTTCACCCCTCTGGCGGTGGGCCGACTACGTGCCGCGCTCCGCGACGCGGTGGTCGCCCACGCCGTATTCGCTGGATCCACCACCAAGGACATCGACTATGACCGCGACCTTGATCACGACCTTGACCGCTCCGCGATCGGCGGCACGGATGCCCACGCGGCATGACCTCACCCGGGCGCTATTGGAGTACCGGCAGCACGGGTGGGACGCGTTCACCGACGAACACGGCAACATCATGATCGGCGTCGGCGAGCACTTCGACGCCCTCACTTTCCCCGAGCCACTGGCGGCGGCGGTCGCCGAGGCCGTGTCGACCGCACCGCTGTTCCTCGACGCACGCACCCGCCGCTGCACCCTTCTGACCGCCATCGCGTGCGGCCCATTGGAGCTGCCACCCAGCCTCGCCGACGCGCGGGTTCGCGCTCTGCCACGCCGCACGCCCCTGCTCCTGCCCCTGACCGACCAGGGCGGCGACCGGAGCTGGCTGACCCGGCCGATCTCGCCTGCGCTGCCGCCGTGGGACACCGCCGTTACCGCCATCCGTCGCGCCGCGACTGGGTGGTTCCGGTGACCACGGCGCTGCGGCCGTCGACGCCGCTCTACGAGCCCGGACTGCTGCGCGCGCTGCGCATGGTCGAACGCGATCAGGTCGGTGCTTACGGTCTCACCACGCCGCTGCGAACGCGGACCGACGAGGCGGCCCCGGCCTGGTTGATCAGCGCGCTGTTCGTGCTGCGCCGCGACGACCTCGTCTGCCTCGATCCACCCCGAGGCGCCGACCTGTGGCGCTCGGCGACCCTGACGGCGCTCGGCCGCGATGTGCTCGCCGCCTGGACTCAGGACCGACCCGCGCCAGTGCGGCCGTTTCAGGCGGTCGGGTCGGTCACCGCGATCCTGCACTACATCGCGACCGAGGACGGTCGACCGCGCACCCTGGCCACCGAGGACGGGCCGCGCTGGATCGCGTTGTGCCGGGCGTGGACTCATCCCGCGCGGGTATCGCACGGCAGCGGGCTGGTCCGGTGTGCTCGATGCGCCGCCCACCTTGTGCCGGGTGCGCCGTGACAGCCGCCGCCGTCCCGTTCGGGGAGCCCATCATGAACCACCACCACGCTGAGCCGGTATGGCGGCTGTCGTGGGGCAGCAGCCCGTTCTACCGCGGGCGGGCACACCTCGTCGCGCCGGGTTGGCCCCGTGCTTTGTGCGGGACCGTCGCCGAGGCGACCGACGGCAAGCCCGCGCCGCTGGTGTGCCCGGAGTGCGCGATCGTCTTCGCCGACACCGCGATCGCCCGCATGCTGGCCGATCGCGGCGGATGGGAGCGGTGGTGACCACGACACACGGTGATCGCCGCATCCGACTGCTGGGCAAGCTGCTGCACCCCGCGCGCGACGCCAGAGACTGGTGGCGCCTGGAGTTGATCGCGCCGCTGCCCGTAGGGATCGACCACACGACGTTGGGGACCTACGAGCAGGGCACCCGTCACCGCACCGTGGCCAGGCTGTTCGAGCTGTGTGACACGCTCGGCGTGCGGGCAAGCGAGATCCTGGCCGCGATAGAGAACGATGCCGACAACGCCACCGAGAACGACAGCGAGGCACAGGTCGGCCCGGCGCGGTTCGATGGGGTGACGGTCGATGGTGCGACGGTCGATCTGGTCGCGATGTCGGTGTCGCACCCGTCGTCGTTGCGTCCGCTACGGCTGTGGGCCGAGCACCGCCATGTCCGGTTGACCCCAGCGGCGATCACGGTCCTCGCGGGTCTGCGCGGCATGAGTCCGCCGGTGACCCGAGGGCGATTACACCGCCGGCTCACCATCGACGCAAGAACGGTGTGACACCGCTATCCGTCTCGATTGGACACAGGATGCTCGACAAGATCACGCTCGACCCGCCGCGACCGGTGCCCTACAAGAAATCTGAGCATCTCTGCGCACGCATCGTGGGCGTGGCGTTGCGACAAGCGGTCAAGGAGCGCGGGCTGACCTATGCCGAGATGTCTCAACGGGTCGGCGTGTCGATCAGCAGCATCTCCCGGGTGGTCGGCGGCACAACCAATGTGCGGTTGGAGGACATCGTCGCGGTCCTCGCGGTGTGCGGGGTCACCGGTGAGCGGCGCGACCGCATCCTCGGCATGGCCAAGCGCCGGGGTCATGACAGCGACGCGCTGCTCCTCAGCTATGGCACCGAACACGGTGTCGACACCGCCGCGCTGGACGACTTGGCGAGCCTGGCCACCAGCGTCACCGTGGTCGCCTCCACCGCCCACGCCATCGCCACGAGTCGCCCACTCGGGAACACTCGCTACACCTTTCTGGTCACGGCGTTCGCGTTGGCCGCCATGCCCGACGACCAACGCGCCGACCTGGCCACGCTGACCCGTGTGCCGACCGTGTGTCTGCGCGTTCTCGACCACGGTCCCATCGGTGAGTCCTTCGAGCTGCTGACCTTCGAAGACCGCACCACCGCCGTGGCGGTCCGGCTGCGCACCTCGCACCTGATCTTCGACCGCGGGGACACCGTGCTCGCCTACCGCCGGCACGCCAAAGCCCTCACCACCCGAGCCCTCACCCCCCAACAAAGCCGTCGACTCATCACCCAACGCGCCACCACGCCGGAATGACCCGGCCGGCGCGAGACCTCGGCACCGGCATCGGCGCGCCACGCACTGGACCGAGGCCTCGCCCGACCTGTCGGTGCTCTGGTCGAACCTGATCCACGGCGAGCTCGACCGACCGCGTCGCCAGCATCGGGCTCGCCCAGCGAGTCCGTCTTTGACCGGGACACCCTCACACCGCCCAAAGAGAGCTGAAAGAGTGATCACATGAACACACTCCGAGATGACGCTGTTGGTCGTGACACCCCGGGGCCCGCCTCGACGCGCATCGACGTGCTTCGCGCGGCGATGGTCGACGAACTCCGCCGGATGGGCGCGATTGTCACCGAGCGTGTCGCGGACGCGGTCCTCGCGGTGCCCCGGCATGTCTTCGCGCCGGTGGGCGAGCCAGCGGAGCGGGTCTATGCCCCGACCACGGCCATCGTCACCAAGCGCAACGGGCAGGGCGCGGCGATCAGTTCGTTGTCCGAGGCGCACATCCAGGCCACGATGCTCGAACAGGCGCGGATCGAGCCCGGGATGCGTGTCCTGGAGATCGGGACCGGCGGCTACAACGCCTCGTTGATCGCGGAGCTGGTCGGCGAGTCGGGCCAGGTCACCTCGGTGGACATCGACTCCGACATCGTGTCCAGCGCACGGGGATGCTTGGCCGAGGCGGGATATGAGCGGGTCCGGGTGGTGTTGGCCGACGCGGAGCATGGTGTGCCCGATCGCGCCCCGTTCGATCGGGTGATCGTGACCGCCGGGGCATGGGACATCCCGCCCGCGTGGATCGCCCAGCTCACCGATCGGGGTCGGATCGTGCTCCCGCTGCGGCTGCGCGGCCTGACCAGGTCGGTCGCGTTCGAGCGCGACGGGGACCACCTGGTGAGCCTGAGCTACCGCCTGTGCGGGTTCGTCCCCATGCAAGGCGCAGGCGCACACGTGGAACGCACGGTGCCGCTCGACGGGAACGAGGTCGGCATCCGGGTCGACGGCGCCCATGAACTCGACACAGACGCCCTGCGGGAGTCGTTGTTCGGCCCGCGTGTCGAGCGCTGGTCCGGGGTGGTGTTCGACCAGGTCGACGGAATGGACTTCTTCGTCGCCACCACCTCCCCCGGCTTCGGTCTGCTCACCGCGACGTCAGCGGCGATCAAGCGCGGGTTGGTCGGTCCGTCGGCGATTCGGGGTGTGCCCACGATCGTGCGCGGCGCCGGCTTCGCCTACCGGATGAAGCGTCCGATCGAGGGAACCGACGACTTCGAGACCGGCGTGCTGGCGCACGGCCCGAACGCCGAGGACCTCGCGCGGGAGCTCGTCGATCTGCTGCGCGTCTGGGACCGCGACCACCGGCACGGTGCCGGGGCGCGGATCGAGGTCCATCCCGCCGCCACGCCAGCGGCAGGGCTGGGTGACGGGCTGGTCGTGGACAAGATCCACACCCGGATTGTCATTTCCTGGCCCTGACCGAGGGGCGGGATCTGGCTTACGGGCACCTTTCCGGGTGCCCGGAACGAAACACCACCATCACATCGAAAGGGAGGTTCCGTGGCCATTCAGATGGATCACACGCCCACGGCGACGGCGGACTTGGACTGGGATCTTGACATCACCATCGTGGAGTCGGGCGGGGTCGTCGATGACCTGCTGCGGCTGACCGACGACGGCTGCGGCGCGACGTGCGAGTCGGCCTGCAACTCCTGCCCGTAGAGCGAGACCGCTCGATCACCTGTCCGGTAGAGGTCTGTGCCCGGCGGCGCGCCGCGCCGCCGGGCACGGCTTTGCGTTGTGGGGAGCGAAAGTGTTCCACGTCGTCGATGACGCGGTGCTGCTGCGCGCATCCGCGTACCAGCCCACCGTCATGCCTTGGCCGGATTTGGCCGACACCTCGATCGAGGGCATCGAGCAGTGGCGGGCCTGGCTGGGCCAGGTCTGGGCGTCCACGGAGTTCGCCGCGGCCGTCGAGGCGGCCAGCCCGGCCTTGGCCCGGCGCGTCCGGCAGATCCGCGACGGACAGCCACGGCCCGAACGCGAGGTCCGGCGCGCGGTGTTGGCCGTCGCCCGCTACCTGCTGCGCGCGCAGGGCCGGTCGACACCGTTCGGGTTGTTCGCCGGTATCGCGCCGTGCACCTTCGGCGATGGCCCGGTGGTCCGCGTCGGCGACGACCATCGGGTGACCACGAGGGTGGACACGACGTGGCTGGCCACGGTGATCACGCGCCTGGAGACCGACCCCGTTCTGCGGCAGCGGTTGGTGGTGGTCGCGCACAACGTCGCGTTCACCCGCGATGGCTCGCTCGTCATCGCCTACCGCCAGGCTGATGGTGGCGGCGGTGAACCGGTGGACCTGTCGATCCGGTGCCTCGATGTCGTCGCCCGTGTCATGACCAGCGCGCGGGACCCGATCGTGCTGGGGGACCTGGCGGCCACACTGGCAATCGACTTCCCGAACCAGCCGCGGTCGGCGATCGACCGGGTGCTGGACACCCTGGTGGCCCAGGGTGTCCTGCGCACCGAGCTGCGCCCCCCGATGACCAGCACCGACCCGCTCGGGCACGTCATCGCCACCCTCACCCGGGCAGAGTCGGACACGCCGGCCGACACCCGTGAACTCGTGGACGCACTGCGCGCGATTCACACAGACCTGGCCACTCACGACCAGTCCAGCGTGCCCGCGCTCAACCACACCCTGCGAGCCGCGACCGAGGCGGCGATGGCAGCCGTGTCCGGTACCGAACGGCCACTCGCCCCGGACCTGCTACTCGACAGCGACCTCCTCCTGCCCGAGACGATCGCCCGGGAGGCCGCGGCCGCCGCCGCGGCACTGGTGCGGCTGACCCCCGAACCGTTCGGCCCCCCGAATTGGCAGACCTACCACGGGCAATTCCTCGAACGGTTCGGCCTCAACGCGGTCGTCCCCGTGACCGACCTGGTCAACCCCGACACCGGCCTCGGCTTTCCCTCCGGCTACCGGGACTCCCTCCAGCCACCGCCCGCTGGGCGGGCAATGTCCGATCGGGACAGCGCCCTGCTCGGCCTGGCCCAGAAAGCGGCCATGGAGCAGGAACACGAGATCGTGCTCGACGACGAGATGATCACCGAACTCGCGGTCGACGACCTGCGCACAGCCAGCGTGCAACCACACACGCAGCTGCGGGTCCGGGTCCACGCGCCCACCCTCGACGCCCTCCTGCGCGGTGATTTCGAGCTGGTCGTCACCGGTGTGTCTCGGTCGGCGGGCCTGTCGGCCGGTCGGTTTCTCGACCCGTTCGCCCCCGAGGATCGCGCCCGGATGCTTCGCGCCTACCAGGGCCTGCCGACGATCACCGAGAACGCGCTGCCGGTGCAGCTGTCGTGCCCGCCGCTGTACCCACGGGCGGAGAACGTCGCCAGGACACCCCGGGTCCTCCCCCACGTCCTCTCCCTCGCCGAGCACCCGCCCCGGCACGCCGACACGCACCTGGTCCCGATCGACGATCTCGCGGTGACCGCGGACGCCCGGCGGCTGCACCTGATGTCGATGTCGCGGCGGCGCGCGGTGGAACCGTTGTTGTTCAGCGCGGTGGAACTGGTCAAACACAGCCACCCGTTGGTGCGGTTCCTGACCGAGATCAGCACCGCCCGCGCCGCGGCGTGCACCGCGTTCTCCTGGGGCGCCGCCAGTCGCCTACCGTTCCTGCCCAGGCTGCGCTACCAACGCACCATCCTGTCCCCGGCCCGCTGGGTCCTCACCGCCACCGACCTGCCAAGCCCATCGGCCCCGTGGCAGGACTGGGCGAAGAGCCTCACCACCTGGCGGCACCGATACCGCCTGCCCGACGCCGTCTACCTCGGCGACAGTGACCGCCGCCTGCGCGTGGACCTCACCGAACCCGCGCACCTCCACCTGCTGCGCGCCGAGTTGGACCGTACCGGGCACGTCCAGCTCCGGGAAGCACCGGACACCAGCGCCATGGGCTGGATCGACGGACGCGCCCACGACATCGCGATCCCCCTCGCCGCCACCGTCACACCGCTGCCGCGGGTGATGCCACGCGGCCCGGCGATCCGCCGCGACCACGGGCACCTTCCCGCCACGGGCGGGTGGCAGTACGTGAAGCTCTACAGCCACCCGGATCGACACACCACCATCCTCACCAACCACATCCCGGTTCTACTGTCCACAATGGGCGGTGAACCCGACTGGTGGTTCCTGCGCTACCACGACCCGGCGCCGCATCTGCGGCTGCGAATCCGGCTCGGCGACAGCGACTTCGGCCGGATCGCCACCACGATCGGACTGTGGACGGCCGGGCTGCGCGAGGCAGGTCTGCTCGGGCACGTCCAATGGGACACCTACTACCCCGAGACCGGCCGGTTCGGCCACGGGCCGGCGATGAGAGCGGCGGAAGTGGTGTTCGCCGCCGACTCCGCCGCCGCCCTCGCCCAACTCGACGCCGCCGGGCGGCGTGGCGGCCCGCACCAGCACGCCCTCATCGCCGCGAGCATGGTCGACCTGGCCATCGGCCTCGCCGGCGGCACCAAAGCCGGGATGCGCCTACTGACCGACGGCATCCGCGTTCCCGCCACCCCGGCGCTCGACCGCGCCGTACTCGATCAGGCGATCCGATTGGCCAATCCGCACGATCAGGCCGCCCTGCGCGCAGTGCCCGGCGGCGGCCCCATCGCCGCCACCTGGACACACCGGCGCACGGCGCTGGCCGCCTACCGCGCCACCCTCACTGCCCAGGGATACATCACCCCGGACTCGCTTCTGCCGGATCTGCTGCACCTGCACCACGTCCGCATGGCGGGAACCTCGCCGGACCTCGAACGCACCTGCGCGCGCCTGGCCCGCGCCGCCGCGCTGAGCTGGACCCACCGTGACCGGCGTCCGTCGAAGGAACCCTCATGATCTCGCCCGCGCCGCAGGCGCTCGCCGCCGCCGACACCATCGCCGACCGGCTCGCCGACCCCACCCTCGTCTACCGGGCGGGCATGGGCCGCCACAGGCCGCAGTCCCTCGCCGGCGGGGCCGCCGGCATCGCCCTGCTGCACATCGAACGAGCCCGCTGCGGCCACGGCGACCCCGCCGTCGCCCACCGCTGGCTCTCGGCCGCCGCACGGGACGGGCTGAGCGTCGGTCACAACGCGGGCCTGTACTTCGGCGCCCCCACCCTGGCGTTCATCACCAACGCCGCGGCCGACCAACCCGGCAAGTACGCGCGGGCATTGGGTGAACTCGACACCAACGTCACCGCGCTCACCCGCAGCAGAGTCCACGCCGCCCACGCTCGCATCGATCGCGGCGAGCGGCCACTGCTGGCCGAGTTCGACCTCATCCGCGGGCTCGCCGGGCTCGGCAGCCACCACCTGCACCGCCACCCCGACCACGAGATCACCCGCACCGTCCTCGACTACCTGGTCCGACTGACCACACCACCGGGCCGGTCGGACGAGCTGCCCGGCTGGTGGACCGACGTCTCACCCAACGGGGTATCAAGCCCGGACTTCCCCGGTGGGCACGCCAACACCGGAATGTCGCACGGCATCACGGCAGTCCTGGCGTTGCTGTCCCTGGCACTGCGCCACGGAGTCGTCGTGGACGGGCACACCGAGGCGATTGGACGGATCAACGCCTGGCTCGACGCCTGGCGCCAGCACGACGACGCCGGATCATGGTGGCCCGGCTACCTCACCCACGCCCAAGCCCGCGCAGGCCAGGTCGACCGGCCCAACCGGCAACGGCCGTCCTGGTGCTACGGAACCCCCGGCGTCGCCCGCGCCCAGCAACTCGCCGGACTCGCCACCGGCGACCTGCCACGCCAACGTGACGCCGCAACCGCGATGCTCGGCTGCCTCCGCGACACCGCCCAGCTCGACCGCCTCACCGACAGCGGCCTGTGCCACGGTGTCGCCGGGGTCCTGCAGACGGCGTGGCGCATGGCCGCCGACCACACCGATCCGGACCTGGCCGCAGAGTTGCCAGCCCTCACCGACCGGCTGCTCGCCCACGTCGACACCGCACCCGACGATCCCGAGTTCCTCGACGGCCAAGCCGGTATCGCACTCGCACTACACACCGCCGGGACCGCGACCGCACCGGTCACGACCTGGGACGCCTGCCTACTCCTGGCCTAACAAACCAGAACCCCCACGGAAGTAGGGAAACAGCGTGAGCCAGGCCTGGCGGCAAGTCCTGATCCACTTCGACACCTGGGACACCGCCGAACACACCGCGGTCACCGAACTCGCCCCGATGCTCGCGCAGACCGAGGCGAGCGGGCGGATCGTCTCCTGGTTCTTCGTCAGAAAAGCCCCGTGCTGGCGCCTCCGGTTCCTGCCCGCCGACGACGCCACGACGGAGGCGGCAGCCTTCATCCATCATCGGCTCGACGCCCTCCACGCCGCAGGGCGGATCGCACGGTGGGTCGAGACCATCTACGAACCCGAGACCCACGCCTTCGGCGGCCCCCAAGCGATGGACACCGCCCACACCCTGTTCCACCAGGACAGCCACCACATCCTGCAACACCTCGCCACCACAGCGGGCGGTGGGGACAAGCGCCGCGAACTGGCGGTCCTGCTCTGCTGCGCCATGATGCGCGCCGCCGGCCTGGACTGGCACGAACAAGGCGACGTCTGGGCCCGCGTCGCCGAACACCGGTCCCTGCCACCCGACACACCGCCCGACAGACTCTATGCGCTGCAGCCAGGTCTGCGGCGGCTGCTCACCGTGAACACCACACCCCTGACACAGGACAACGAGCCACTCGCGTTCCTGGCCGACTGGCAGGCCGCGTTCACCAACGCGGGCACCAACCTCGGGGACATGGCCCGCGACGGCGTCCTCCAACGCGGCCTGCGCGCTGTGCTCGCCCAGCACGTGATCTTCGCGTGGAACCGGATCGGCCTGCCCCACACCACCCAGAGCCTGCTCGCACACGTCGCCAAAGCCGCCGTCTTCGACCAGTAACCCACCGAACCCAGCTACGTGATCACGAAGGAGGTGGCCATGCAAGTAGCCGGTCACACGCGCCACGACGGGCGGATCGCACAGTGGTTCCCGCTCGTTCCCCGCCCCCGCCCGCCCTGCCGAGCACTCACACAACGGGTCCAGGAGATCCGCGACCTCGCGCACGCGGCATCCCACGGCACACGCGTCGACCGCGTCGTCGCAGCCGCCGAAGCCCACAACAAGGCAGCCCTCATCCTCAGCGACTGCGGCCTCACCGACATGGCCAACCAGCTGTGCTGGAAGCAATACGACATCTTCCAGGCCGCCGCACCGCTCACCGCGAAGACCGCGAAACTCGCCCTCCAACCGATCATCAACCTCGGCAGGCTTCTCATCCGAGCTGGCCACGGCGACCGGGCCTACCAGGTCTTCCAACGCGCCTACGACGCCATGCGCACCGGATCCGCCACGACGATCGACGAGCGCGACATCGATCTTGGCGGCCTGGTCGACACCGCCGACGCTCACCGTGAACTCCGCCGATTCCTCTGGACCGTGCTCCTGGCCGACGGCACCCGAGCCCTCACCACCAGCGGCCAATGGAACGCCGCCCTCCGACACGTCGAACACCACAAGGGCATCGGCACCCGGCTCCTCGACGGCCGCCAAGTCGCCATCCTCGCCCACAGCACCGCAGGCAACCTCAACCGCGCCATCAACATCCTCGACACCACCAACACGCCAGAGCCCTGGGAACAAGCCGTCGCCGCGCACCTGCACGCCCGGTGCCGCACCATCAACCAGCAACCCGCCGGCACAAAGATCGCCACCATGGTCAACCACTACCTCCACCTCGCCCCGGAACCAGGGCAGGCGGTGTTCCGAACCCGGCTCGGGCTCGCCGTCCTCGAACTCACCGTCAACTCCAACACCGGCGCAGCACACGAGGTAGCCGCCAGAATCTGTCGAGAAGCCCTCGACACCGCCGACGCCTACCTGGCCTGGGACGTACTGAACGACCCCAACAGCGGGTGGATCGCCTCCGACTACGACAGACGCACACTGGCCACCATGGTCGAGTCGTCAGGTCTACACCGCGCAGCCATTCCAGCCGATGACCTCGACGAGATCGACCAAGCCGTGTGTGCCAGTGGCGCGCAGCTCGCCCGGCTTCTCACAGTGATGCCAGCGTCGCTGGACCCGCGATGATCTCGGCGCGTTCCGGCAACACCGCTCCCCCGAGCTCGCTCACCCGACCGAGCGAACCTCCACCACCCTTCGGATAGGAACCGACATCATGGCGACCATGAGCACCACCTGGGCCGTCGTCCGCGCACAGCCGACAGGGACCGGCGACATCGCGGGAACCTTCAGCACACCCGAACGCGCCGAGATCCTTCTCGCCGAACTCGACGACCACATTCTGGTCCGCTGCGACGAGGAAACCGGCTTCCGAGTCGTCCACTACTGGATCTGCCACGCCCGCGTCAGCGGGGATGACACCGAGATCGGGCCTCCCAACCTGTTGATCGGGGCCAGCCGCCTGGCTCACCGCGACCACCCCATCGAAGAAGTCGAAGGTGTCGAGGCCAAAGACAAGGAGACGAGCTGGACTCGGTGGTAAGCGGCCAAGCCATCCATCACTTCTACGCCTACGCCAGCAGCAGCGGCCGCGCCCAAGAACTCGCAGAAACCCATGCCCGGAAACTGCTCGCACGCGCACGCTGACCCACCGCGACCAGCAAAGATCGACTCGAACATACGTTCTACCGGGTGGTACGTTTTGTACTATGTAGGCGCGATCCCAGTCAACCACCGAAGGCTCACTCAGGTACCGCTCCGACGGCCTCGGAGGCCGCGTCGCCATCCTGCCCGCAGCCTGCAGACAGGGCCTCCAACCCCCTTGGCCACCACCGGATTCCGGGCGCTGATGCACTCCGGGGAACTCGAACTTCGGTGCACCGCGTGCGCCACCGCGGGGGAGCCCACCGGGTCATGGCACCTGACGTCGCGCGCACAGCTCCCCGAGCGGGCCGAACTTGACGACGCGCCCTACGTGGACCTGTTGAAGTCCGCCGCCACGGCGTAGGACCCGATGCTCAACACTCCTTACACCCGCTGGAGCGGCGACGGCCTGCAAGGACGCCACGCGCAGTAGACCCCTGCGTGGGTGCGGTTGGACACGCCGTTCCCGCCGCACCCGACCGACCCGGACACGGTCGTCCCGGACGGATTGAGCACGGGCGGAACCGTGCGCGCGTTCGTGTCCGGATGGTTCCGCGCGGCGGACACGGGTGCGTGGCTGGCGGTGGTGAACTACTCGATCGGTCACGCCGACGAGTGGAAGGCCAGGGTGATGGTGGTTGACCAACTCGTCCCTGGCCACGCGGTCACCCGCCGCGACGACAGCCGGCCGCTGTGACCTCTCCATGTTCTGAAGGTGTGCGACGTCATCTGCTATTACTCCTGGCCAGGTGCTTAGAGCGCGTCTCATGTGGATCTCGATGGTCGGTTCTGACATGATCTTGAGCTGTGGCCGTGTTGGCGAAGCGGTTGGTGCCGGACGAGTTGTGGGCCTTGGCGGGTCCGTTGGTTCCGCCGTTCGAGCCTCGTCGGCAGGGCGGTGGCACCGAACCGGTCGATGACCGGGCGGTGTTCACCGCGATCGTGTATGTACTGACCAGCGGTTGCTCGTGGCGGTTGTTGCCACCGTCGTTCGGGGTGACGGTTCCGACCGCGCATCGGAGGTTCAGTGATTGGACCAGGGCCGGGTTCTGGCGGCGACTGCACCGCGCGGTGCTCGACGAACTCGGCTCGCAGGGCTTGATCGACTGGTCCCGCGCGGTTCTGGACGGTGCGTCCGTCCGCGCGAAAAAAGGGGATCTCTGACCGGCCCGAGTCCGGTCGACCGGGGCAAACCCGGATCGAAGATCCACGTCCTATCCGACCGGCGAGGTATTCCGCTGTCGGTGGCCGTTTCCGCGGCCAACACCAACGACGCCGCCGCGCTCAAACCGCTGGTCATGGCGATCCCCGCGATCAAGTCACGCCGCGGACCACGGCGCCGCAAGCCCGACAAACTCCACGCGGACAAGGCCTACGACATCAAGGACCTGCGCACATGGGTCCGCGACCAAGGCATCGCGGTCAGGATCGCCCGCAAGGGCATCGAAACCAGCGACAAACTCGGCCTGCACCGGTGGGTCATCGAACGCACCATCGCCTGGACCTTCAACTACCGGCGGCTCGCCATCCGATACGAGCGCCACGCAACCAACTTCACCGCGTTCCTCACACTCGCCGCCACCCTGGTCGCGTTCAAGAAACTCCCCACATGAGACGCGCTCTTAGCAGCCCACGGATTGGTTCGAACAACGACCTCAGTCGCGGTGACGCGGACAATCCTCACCCTGCCCCTCGTAGCGGCACGATCGTCCAGATTGGTCCAGACCTTACCGCAGGAGTCTCGTCGCGCCATTACCCCCGAGGCATCGCCGTAGTGCTCGGCGGGGTGAGGTCACCCGCCGTCAGCCAGTCCGTGCCGCTGTCGTCCACCGGGCAGCCGATGTCGGCCAGGCGCCGCCCCAGCAGCGTTCGCCGCTGGGGCGAGTCGAAGAGCCGCACGACGTTGCGTCCGCCAAGGTCGGTGAAGGGGCGAACCTTGCCGAACTCGACGAACAGGGTTCGGTCCGGACACAACGCCATGGCCATGCCCGCCTCGAACAACACGTTCGGCCGAGCCTGTCCGGCGGGCCGCACGTCGAGGTCCTCGTCGTCGTCAGCGTGCTCGACCTTGAGGTAGGCGACGTCATCAGGGGTCTGGAACACGATCACCGGCACCTTCGTGGCGAGGACGGCGTCCAGCACCTGGCCGATGTACGGAGCGCCTTGCCCAGTCAAACCCAGCGCGGCAGGCCACTCGATTGGCTGAAGATTGATCGCGCGCAGGAAGTCATACAGCGCGCGCCGGGCCCGCTTGTCCCGACCGTGGACCACGAATACCCGTCGTTCGTCGGCGCGGGTGGCTTTCTGACGCACACCCCAAGACGTCCCGAGCCAGCTGACCGGCTCATCTCCGGCCGAAGCCAGGAAAGGCTTGAGTATCCGAATCGCCTCGTCGGGGTCGTACGCCGTGACTCGGACCGTGACACCGCTGTCCCGATCCTCGAGTTCCACGCACCGGAGCGCGCCATCCGTGGCGTCGCGGGAAAGCGCGTCGAGCCAGTTCCGGGAGGCGAAGGCGAAGTCGCCGACCTTGTCCGCCAAGCCACCCGCGACACTGACAACCGCCTGCGTGAACTCGTCGAGGGGCCCACGATCGCCAAGGTCAAGGCCATGGACGACTGGGACATCACGCGCGCGCAGCGCATCGGCCAGTTCCGCTCGGGCAGCCTCATCGACATCGTTGGGAAATCTGATCACCGCGGCGAGCGGATCACTGGTCATCACCTGATGATGTCATCCCGCCGACCTCGCGTGGTTACATGGTTTGATGAGCGCCGGACCAGCCGAGCAACTGCTCGACACGTTGCTCGACCCGATCGTCGCGTTCGCCGGAACAGGGGTCGGCCACGATGAGGCGCGCGATCTCTACGCCGCGGGGGATGTCGGCGGCCTCGCCGCGCTCTACCACGATGAAGGCGTGCGGGCCATGCACAGCGGCGACGACCGTACAGCGGTCCGGATGCTGCTCGCCGAGCGAAGCGCGGCCAGGCGCAACGGCGATACTGAGCAAACAGCTTCAGCGGTCCATTTCCTCGCCCAGCACCACCGGGTCCGGGCCCGCTTTGTCCCCGCGGAAATGTGCAACCACGTGGCGCTCACGACGCCCCTGCGGGATGAGACCGCGCTGTACCATGCCCGCGCCTGGCGGGAACTGGCCGCGATCCGTGAGGCCACGGCGGACTACGACGCAGGACTGGCCTGCTCCGCGCGGTCGATCGATGTGTGCGAACGCTACCCACGAGTCGCCGCCATTCCACAGGCGCGCGTGCTGACTCTGCTACAGCGTTCAGCGTTGCTCCGGCAGCGCGGAGCGCTCAGCGACGCTCTCGAGTGTGTGCAACTGGCCCGCACACTCGCCCAGGACGAGGCCGTGAACTCGATCACGGAGGGACAGGTGGCGCTGCGCGAGGCCGGGATCGAGAAGATGATCGGGCGACCGGATCGCGCTCTGGCCGCGTATCAGCGAGCTGAGGCGATCTTCGTCGGCCGCAGCCCGGGCAATGTGCGGATCGCGCGGATCGGGCAGGTCACCTGCCTTCGGGAAGCGGGCAGGGCCGACGAGGCTCTCCCGGTGGCCATCCGGGTGGAGGCCGCGTGCAGAGCTGAGAGCGACGCGTACGGACTGGGCCAGATCCTCTTGGAGAAGGCCGAGGTGCTCCAGGAACTGGGTGATCACAACGGAGTCTCGGACACCCTGGCCGCCGCGGCGTTTCGATACCTGGACGACTCCGGGCTCGAAGCACTGCGGTGGCGCCGCCATCTGGCCCGCAACCTGCTCGACCTCGGCCAGGATCCCCACGCCGCGGCCGCTCACCTGGGTTTCGTCCTCACGATAGCCGCAAGCGTGCGACGCGACCTGAACCGGACCATGCTGGCACTGTTCGTCATCTACCGCGTGCCCCAACATGCGTTGCGCTCGCCCGACATCAGGTTCGTCGCGTGCCGGGCCGCTCTGCTCGGTGCCGACATCCAGCGGGGTGAACTGCGGGAGCCCGGGCCTCGTTGGTCATTGCACGGCCAACGCGAGCAGATCTATCTCGCGGCGGCGCTGGTGCACGCCGAGACCGACGACGCCGCGGCCGTCGCCCAGATAATCGAGACCGGGCGCGCGGACGTGCTCAACCAACTACTCGTGGGCGGCTATCCGGACGCTGGCCTGACCGACATGGCGATGCCGTCCACGGAAACGGCGCGTCTTGACCTCGTTTTCTCCGCCGCGGCGGAGGTCGGGGCCGCGTTGCTACGGGAAACCGGTCCAGCCCCGCTACCCGACCTGCCGCTGCCGGGCACCCTGCCCACAGCGGACATGCTCGGTGAACTCGGCGATGTCGTGGTCATGGTCCAGGTCGGAGAGGACACCGACCACTGGTGCTGCGTCAGTTCGGTCTGGACACACCGAACCGGTTGGCGGACATCGGTTCAGGCGGCATCTCCCCCGATCCATGCCCTGCTACGAAGATTGCGGTCGGGTGAGGTGTTGCCGCAACGGGGTATCACACGCGCGACCTGGGATGCACTCGGATCGTTCCTCTTCCCGTCCGACGAGATCTGGGCGGGTACCGAACTCGAGCCCCGCTCGGTCGTCGTGTGCCCTGACCCCCGGCTGTGGCAGCTCCCACTCGGCGCACTCACCCGTGGTAAGACCTATCTGTCGGACATCGCGGAACTGATGCTCACACCGAGCCTCGACACCTCCCGCCTTGTGATGAACCGCAGGACCAGTGCCATCGCCGGACCGGCACTGAGCATCCTGGACCCCACGCTCGGCGGATACGACCAGGAACTGGCCGCACTCGACGCATGGAAAGACGGCCACCGTCCTATCTCGGACCTGGCGGAGCTCTCGACCGCGTCGTTGCTCTATATCAGCGGTCATGGTGACGAAGCAGGCCAAGAGTCAGCTCTGGGGCGTGGCCGGACGACGATGCACGAGCTGGCGCGACGGGAACTGCCGCCACTGGTCTTCCTGAACGGATGCTGGAGCGGCACCGCGGCGAGCCGATACGGTACGGACCCACTAAGCGTCGCGATGGGCGCCCTGCTCGGTGGAGCGAGAACCGTCGTCGCGGGCACAGGTTCCATCGGTGGAGCTGGGTCGGCCGCCGTCAGCGCCCAAGCGCTCTCGATCATCGGCGAGGGCGGATCGGTCCGCGCGGCGGTCCGCATCGCCCAGCGTCGCGTTCGGACGGATCATCCTGAGCTCGGCCCGTTCGAGTGGGCAGGCTTGTGTGTGGTGGGAGTCGACACGGTGAGTGATCTTGATGGTTGAGGGCAGCCTGGGCTATGACGTATTCCTCTGCTACAAGTCCGAGGACGCCGTGGCCGCCGAAGAACTACGGCTTGCCTTGGTCGCCAAGGGCTTGACTGTGTTCCGCGACGAGATCAGCGGCGGCGACTGGGCGCCGCTCGGTGCCTCGATCGAACAGGCCCTGCTGCGGTCGCGCACACTCGTCGCCCTCATCACCCCGCACTTCCCGATCAGTCCGCACTGCCGCGAAGAACTGCATATGGCGTTGACCGCGGCGTATCACCTCGACGCGGGCGACACATCTCGGGTGATGGCCGTGGCTCAAGGAGTCTCGCCGGACGACATCCGGCCTCGACAGCTGACCAGGTTCAGGCTGCCCCGCTCCGGATTGCCGACGGCCGAGCTCGTAGCGTCAATCGCCGCAGGTGTCCACCGGCACGACCGCAGGACCTTCGGGGACGCGCCGAGGCCGCGCGAGCCGAAGTGGTATCCCCGAGAACTACCGGGAGACAGCTACTTCCGTGGCCGCTACGCCGAGATGTGGGAGTTGCACGAGGGCCTGCTGGCCCGGTCGAAGAATCGCGACCGAGGCCACCCCGTGGTGGTGGTGAACGGACTGGGCGGCCAGGGAAAGACCGCGATGTGTCTGCAGTACGCGCGATTGTTCGAGCGCGATCATCCAGGTGGCGTGTTCGTGATCAGGCTGGAAGGCAGCGCGGGCCCGGCCGATGTCGGGGACAACCTTGTCCGGTCCAGATTCGAGGACCAACTCAGGCTCATCGCCCTGCGGCTGGGCGTCCCAGGCCCGGACGACGTTCCCGCCGCACTGGAGCGACTCGACGAGCCTTACCTGTGGGTGCTCGACGACCTGCCGTCCGGGACGAGCGGCGACGTCCTGATGGATCTTTACGCACCGACGCGGGCAGGCCGCACACTCGTCACCACCCGCGGGTCTCTGACAAGATTCGCGTCCCATGGCCTACCGCTTGGTCCACTCGGCCCGGAGATCAGCCGTGTGGTGCTCACCGCCTACCGGTCCGCTGAACCCGCCGACCGCGGATCGGTGGCGGAACTCGTCGGACTGCTCGGCCAGCACCCACTTGGGCTGACCATCGCCGCCGGGCTGACGACACTTCCGGACTTCACCGACTACCGAACTCTGCTGGCGGACCTGTCGTCAAGTGAGCCCGAACAGCTCGAGCACGCGGCGCACCTGGAACACGAACTGCCCGCGGGTTGCGCTCTTCCGTTCTCGAACGCGTTGCTGCGCGCCTACCACGCGGTCACCGACGCGGCGAGGGACGCGCTCTGCGCGGCGAGCGTCCTCGCGCCGACGTTGATCCCGATGGCGCTGCTGAGCGCCATGGTGGGCGGAGTGGGGGGTGACATCGACAAGGTCGCCGACGGGCTGAGAGTCGCCGCGAACCGCGGGTTGGTCGAGGAACTGACGCCCGCGGCGGCCACGGTCCATGCGTTGATCTCACGTGCGATCAGAGTGCTCCCGGAGGCGTCGAGCCGACGCGCACGGCTCCGCGCGGCCGCGCTGGAGGAACTGGCCGCCGTCATGGAGACCACCCGCGAGGAGTACCGGCATCGTGAGGTCGGCCATCACCTGCCACACGTGCGCGCTGTCGCGGGCCTGCTGCCAGGTGGTGACCGCTGGGCGTTGACGGGCGATGAACGCCACATCATGGGCGAAGCCGGTCGAGTGCACGCGGAATCGGGCGATACCAATGCCTCGTTGCGCACCTACGAGGCTCTCTACGCCGCGTGTGCGGGCTCGACTGCTGTCGACACGTACACCAGACTTTGCGTTCTCAGTGGACTCGCCGTCGCCCACGGTCTTGAGGGCCATCACACGCTGGCCCTGCGCATGGAGAACGAGGTGGCCGCCGGGCTGACCCTCGAGCTGGGACCCGACGATCGGGACGTGTTGCTCACCCAGGCCAACCTCGGTCTCGCCCACCTCGCCATCCGGGACTACACCGTGGCGAGCTCGATTCTGCGGGACACGTACCGGCGAAGCAGGCGTGTGCTCGGTCCGACGCACCGGGACACACTCCGGATTCTCAACAACCTGGCCATCGCCAAGGGACATCTTGGTGACGCGCCTGCCGAACAGAACAGGAACCGCCGCGTCGCCCACCGATATTGGCTGGGCGCGATGGCGGCCTGGCACAGGGTCGGCAGGCCGGATGACCAGTACGCGCTCGACACCCGGAACGGGACAGCGCTGAGCTATCGGGCACTCGCCATGCCCAGCGAGGCCTTGTTGCTGATGCGAGACCTGTACCAGAGACGGTCGCGGGTTCTCGGCCAAGACCATCCGAACACTCTGGACGCATTGGAGAATCTGCTCATCCTCCAGGAAGAGTGCCAGGTAGAACTCGAAGCCCGGTTCGAGTCCGTGCTGCTGGGACGAGTACGGGGGCAGGGTCCGGGGCATCCCAGCACAAGGATGACTTTGCGCAACCTGGTCCACGGCTCGCTTCACGGGGTCACGAGCGCGGGCGGCACACCGGCCGCGCTACCCGTCGGGGTCGGGCCGGACGGCGTGCGCCTCGACGGCGACCATGTCGACGCGGAGATCGACTTGCAGGGGTACGCGATCGACCTGCAGGAGGCCCGCGTGAGCGCGTTCGGCCCCGACGATCCCCGGACGATGCTGGCTACCGCCTACCTCGCCTACGCCCTGGCGCTTGGAGACCATCTGGACGGTCAAGTGGAAGCAGCGGCGTACCTGGCACAAGACGCCTACGACGGCCTGGCCGACTGCCACGACGACGGCGCGGAACATGTGACAGCCGACGACGTCGAAACAGTCCGGCAGATCGTTGAGTGGATCAAGGAGAAGGTCGAGTACGCCGACGGTTGACCAGATCGGCCAGTTCGGCGCGGACCTGATCCGCCTTCGCCGCCCCGACGGACTCAAGCAGCCCGAGCGCGGTCTCGAAGTGCCGTTCGGCCGACTGATCGTGGCCTCGGGAAACAGCTACCTGGCCAAGGCCCCAGTGCGCGAGGCCTTCCTCATACTCGCTACCGCACTCCTGGCCCGCGGTCACCGCGTCCCGGAACGTTCGCTCGGCCTGCTCAAGCCGCCCGGCCATCAGCAACACGCGGCCGAGCGTACTGCGCGACCTGGCTGAGTCCATATCCATCCGCAGGTCGGCACAGATGCCAAGCGACTCGACCAGATGCTCCTCCGCGGCGTCGATCCTGCCCAACTCGATCTCCACCAAGGCGATGCCGCGCAAGGTGATCGCCACGTTGCGCAGTGATCCGGCCGCACGGTAGAAGCCCAGCGCTTGCGTACTGAGGTCCAGCGAACGCTCATACTCGCCCCGCCTGCGATAGATCACCGCACGGTGGGCAAGCGCGTTGCTCACGCCGTGGTGGTCACCGATCTCGTCGAACAGACGCTGCGCCGACTCGTAGTGCCGCATCGCGGCCTCGTCGTCTCCCCGCTCGTGCAACGCGACCCCGAGATTGCTGTGGGTCATCGCCACGCCCAACCGGTCGCCGCACCGAGTCGCCGCCGCCAACGCGCTCTCATGGCTGACGATCCACTCGTGCACACGCTTGGTCAGGAAGAAGTACCCACGCAGCAGGAACGCCAGCCGCCAACGCCTGTCGTCCAGCTCCGCGACGTCGAGTCCGCAGAGCGCGACGGCGTTGCCGTGTTCGGCGTCCAGCCAGGCCAGCGCCCCGTCGTGATCGTGGAACGGGGGAGAAATCGGCGTCGCGCCAGGGACCGCGACACGGTACCGCTGCGGGACGACCAGTTCGTCCGCACGCCAGGCGGTGTGCAGGAAGTAGTCCAGGAGCCGCTGGCGCGCGTCGGCGATCGCGAACTCGGACTCGTCGCGAACGGCCACTTCCATGGCATACAGCCGAAGTAGGTCGTGCATGGTGAACCGCTCCCCCGCGATCTCCTCGACGAGGTGTGCGCGCTGGAGCGCGCGCAGCCGTCGGCCCGCCACGGCGGGGGCGATGCCCGCGAGCGCGGCCGCGGAGTTCGCGTCGACGAAACGGCCGGGAAACAGGCCGAGCAAGCGGAACATCTCCGCCGCGTCGTCGGTCAGGCCTGCATAGGACCAGGAGAACACCGTGCGGGTATCCGATCTGGGATCGTCCGAGTCAAGGTGATCGAGTCTGCGCGACACGTCGACCAACTCGGCGACCAGCGACGCGAGTGTCACGGTGTCCCGGGCCCGTGCGGACTCGGCCACGACCCTCAGCGCCAATGGAAGGTGTCCGCACAACTCTACGAGTTCGGCCGCGGCCCGCGGTTCCTCGTCCACTCGGCGACCGACCAGGTCCCGCAGGAGCACGCGCGACTCGTCCGCGGTCAACAAGCCCAGCCGAACGACCCCGGCGCCCTGGTGGATGGCCAGGCCGGGCATGCCGTTCCTACAGGTGATCAACACCGCGCACGAGGACGTGCCCGGCAGCAACGGCCGGACCTGGTCTTCCGTACGGGCGTTGTCCAACACCAGCAGCATCCGCCTGCCGTCCAGGACGGTGCGCAGCGCCGCCGATCGGGCGTCATTGTCGTCGGGAATGGTCTCCGGACTCATGCCGAGCACCCTCAGCCAGGCCGGAAGCTGCTCCTCGACGGCGACCGGCTCATCTGGCCCCCAACCACGCAGATCGGCGTAGAGGACGCCATCGGGATAGTCCTCACTGAACCGGTGAGCCCACGTCACGGCCAACGCGGTCTTCCCAACGCCAGGCTGACCGACGACGACGGCGATCGGCACCGTGTCATGCCTCGGGTCGTCGCGCAGCAGCTTGTTCAACAACGAGATCTCGCGTATGCGCGCGGCGAACACACCAGGTCCTGGCGGGAGCTGACGCGGCGGCCGAGATCGGGTTCCGCCGTCGCCGACGGAAGCGTGGACAACGGGTGGGGTGCGGCGGGGCCTGCCCGACTCGACCAGGACCGCCTCATACAGCCGATCCCAGTCGGCGACCCCGGTGCGCGAAGCCGCGACCGTGGCGAGCACGTCGCGCATGGCAGGCCAGTTGGTGATCTCGTCGGGGACCGCGCGCCCCTTCTTCGCGTCGTACCAAACGCTCTTGCTGACTCCGCTCATCTCCTCGGCCGAGCGATCACCGCCCAACTCCGACACCGCCCTGGCGACGCCTGACTGGAAGCGTTCCCGACTGGTCGGGTTGGGACGAGACATGTGGCGCAACCCCTGATGTCGGTGGTCGTCCGGGGCCGGACGAGTTCCCCGGACACGAGAGCGCCATCCGCCGCTGTCGCGGTGGGAACCGGCGAAGTCCGGGCTCGGCGGTCGCCGGACACTGGTCGCCGGACAATATCCGGCTCTCACAGACTCCGGTCATGACCATCTTCTCACGCGCCACCGCCCCGAACTCGAGTCCGTGTTCGCGCACGCACACCGTGCTCGCCGTCGCCGACGAGTGGTTCTCCGGACACGGCGGCCTCAGCACACTGAACCGACACCTGTGCGCCGGTCTCGTCGACGCGGGTGCCACGGTGTTCTGCCTGGTCCCGCGGGCCGCGCCGGAAGAACGCGCTCATGCGACGGCCAACGGAGTCCATTTGATCGACGCCTGCCCCGCCGCGGGCGAACCCGAGTCACTCGCGTTGGGCCGCGAGCCCGGTCTCCCCGGTGGGGTGATTCCGGAGATCGTGATCGGCCATGGCCGAGTCAGCGGTTTCGAAGCCAAGGCACTCGTCGAGAACCATTACCCTGGCGCCGCCCGTCTGCACTTCGTGCACGCCGCCCCGGACGAACTGGAGTGGTGGCGAGCGGGTCGCGAACACGATGCGGCCGAGCGCGCCGATACGCGCACCCAGGCCGAACTCGCGCTTGGTCGGGGCGCCACCCGAGTGGTAGCGGTGGGACCTCGCCTGCACATGCGGTTCGAGCGCGACCTGCACGTCTACCCCGAGGCCGCGCGACCGCTCAGGTACGACCCGGGGTTCGACGTACCCTCCACCGACGCGCGCGGTCCGGCACCCGGCGGCCCTCTGCAGGTCTTGCTGATGGGGAGGCTGGAGAACCACGAGATCAAGGGCGTCGACCTGGCCGCGCGGATCATGGCCCACGCGATCGGGTTGCGCGCGGACGCCGACATGGAGGTGGAACTGCTGGTCCGAGGCGCGCCACCCGGTGAATGTGCCGCACTGCGGGACCGCATCCGAGGGTGGGCGGACAACCCGAGCCTGCACGTGAGCGTGCGGCCTTATTCGGTGGACGGCGACCGGCTCGAGCAGGACCTCAGTCGTTCGCACCTCGTGCTGATGCCGTCCAGGGCGGAAGGCTTCGGCCTGGTGGGCGCGGAAGCCATCTGCGGCGGAGTTCCCGCGCTGGTCAGCGGCCGCAGCGGCCTGGGCATGCTCCTGGGCGAGATCCTGCCAACCCGACTAGCCGGACGCGTGGTGGTCCCGATGACGTTGGACGAGCGGATCGACATCCCGCGGTGGGGGCACCACGTCGCAGCGGTGCTCAGGGACCCCATGGCCGCGTTCGCCACCGCCGCGGCCGTCCGGGACAACGCCGCGCGGCAGCGAAGTCGGGTGGCGGCGGCCCGCCGGATCCTGGCGGCCGTGTGGCCGGACTGCCCGCGGACCTGCGCGGCCGATCCGGATGGCTGGTCAGGTGTCGGCATCCAACTTCGCCCGAAGGACATCGGCGTGCGGATGGTGCAGCCCGTCAAGGACGCCGATCGCCTCCCGGCGCAGTGACCGGGCCTGATCGACATCATCGACCAGGTAGTGGACATCGGCCAGGCGATCGAGCGCACACGCCTCCCAGTATCGGTCGCCGAGCTGCCGGTCGAGATCGAGCGAGCGCTGGTAGTGCGCCATCGCCTCGGCGTACCGACCGAGCGACTGCTCGGCGAGGCCCAGTGTCATCAGGATGTCGGCCTCACCCTCGAGATGCCCCACCTGGGAGTAGAGCGCCAGTGCCCGAAGTCCGAGCGCACGAGCGTCGGCGGGTCGGGTCGCACAGGTCTGCTTGCTCAGCGCCGTCAATCCATCGGCCTTGGCCAGCTGGTCCCCGCCGCCCGCGGCCAGCCGGACAGCCATCTCGGCATGCTGGAAGGCCGCCGCCGGGCGCGATTCCACCTCGTAGGCTCGAACAAGCGACAGATGTGTCTGACGGGCGCCGTCCCGGTCGCCCAACGTCTCGAACTCCGCCAGTGCCGTGTGCAACAGGTCGAGCGCGTCGGCCGGGCTGCCGGACCTGGCGATCGCGTCGGCGAGCAGCCGCAGTGTCGTCGCGTAGGCGAGGCGATCGCCCGCGCGGAGAGCGGCGTCCAGAGCCACACGGTGGATGGCGGCCCGCTCCGACCGCCTGCCAGTCCGCCTCAAGAACACCGTACAGCCCCACGCGATCCGCCATGCGTGGGACTCGAGCCCCTCGGCCGCGGCGAACGTGACCATCGCCCGCAGGTTGGGCAGTTCCGCGGCGAACCACTCCATCGCTTGTGCGTAGCCCTCGATGGACGGTCCGATCGGCACCTGCCGCGAGTTTGATGGCCGTGTCGTCTGATTGGGCTGGATGAGCTCACCGACCTGTTCGACAGAACCGACATAGTGGTCGGCCAATCGCGTGAGGATCACGGCTCGGCCGGCTGAGGGCAACCCACCGGCCAACTCTTGGGCGTAGACGCGAAGCAGGTCATGCATGCCGTAGCGGCCCGATCGCTTCTCCACCAGAAGATTCGCCGCGCACAGGACACCGAGTTCCGTTCTGGGCGGCTGGTCGGCGCCGAGCAGCACCGCGCACGCGTACCGGTCGATATCAGGGCCCGGATGCAGCCCGATGAGCCGAAACAACTCGGCCGCTCGCTCGGGAAGCACGTCATAGGACCATCGGAACACCGACCGCATGTCGACATCCGGTTCGCCGAGATCAAGTGCGTCGAGCCGCTCATGGTGCGACCGCAGCCCGGCGACCAGGACGTTCAACGGCTCACCCGGCAACGCCGCGGCGCGGGCCGCGACGATCCCGAGGGCCAGTGGCAGCCCACCGCACAGTTGGGCGAGTTCGGCGACGGCCACCGACGAGGCGGTCGTGGACTCCGCGCCAAGGCGTCGGGTGAGCAGGTCTGCCGACTCGACGTGCGACAGGACATCGAGGGTCACTCGGCGAGCGCCGTCGCGGATCGCCAGACCGTCCAGGCGGGTGCGGCTGGTCACGATGACCAGGCTGCCGGACGCTCCGGGGAGCAGCGGGCGAACGTGGTTGGCTGATCGGGCGTTGTCCGCGAGGACAAGCACCCGTCGCCCCGCCACCAACGTGCGGTACAGCGCGGCTTTCGCGTCGACTGTCGCCGGGATCGCCGAGGACGTCACGCCGAGCGCGTGCAGAAATCCGTGCAGCGCCTCGCCGGACGGCATCGGCGCCTGCTCGTCGAAACCACGCAGGTTGACGTGCAGCACGCCGTCCGCGTACCGGGCGGCGACCTGATGGGCCCACCGCACGGCCAGCGTCGTCTTTCCAACGCCCGCGACGCCGTCGATCGAGATCACGACCGGGCCGTCACCTGGCTCGGGACCACAGAGTATCCGGTCAAGACAGTCGATCTCGGTGGCGCGTCCGACAAACACATCGACGAGAGCGGGGAGCTGTTGGGGCACGTGCCCCGACGCCGCGGTCCTCGCCGCTGCCTTTCCCCTCCGACGAGCCAACTCGGCCGCGTCCCGTCGGGAGCTGAGCACACCCAGATTCGGCCCGTGGACGCCTAGGGCCTCGAGCAACCGTGCGAACACGTCCGCGCTGGGAACCGTCTCGCCTTTGAGGTAGGCGTACAGGCTCGACGGCGACACGAGGATACGTCTGGCCAGTTCAACGCGGTCGAGACCATGTCCGGCGAGCCGTTCCGCCCGGATTACGAGCAAGGTGAGGTCGTCGGCCAGCGCCTGCCGCAAAGCGGCAGCGTCATCGCGCACCGCGGCTCCTCCCGTCGACGGCGCCCGAGCGCCCCAGCGAATTCCAGCGTTCTCCAGTACTGGAGTCGTTCGGCGGGCCTGATCTGTTGTGGTGGCAGCGACAAGTTCATGCGTCCCCCGTCGCGGACGCGGTGAAGACAGGGGGCCACTATGGCGGACACAGCGACAAATGCCAGACGCCTGGGTCTGGCCACAGCCATTGCCGAGGTGACCCGATCGGCACTCGGGGCCTCGTTCCCGCTGCGGGTTCGCACGTGGGACGGCGATGTCGCGGGGCCTTCCGACGGGCCCGAGATCGTGGTCAAGTCCCCGCGGGCGGTTCGCCACGTGCTCCGCAGCCCGGGTCGACTCGGCCTCGCGCGCGCGTTCGTGGCAGGCGATCTCGACGTGGACGGTGACCTGGGACAGGCATTGCGGTCGTGTCGGAAGTACGCCGACCAAGTGCGCGTGAGCGGTCCGCCCGGTTTCACGCGATGGCCCGCGATGGTGGCGCTGGCCGTGCGCCTTGGAGCGATCGGTGTGCCGCCGCGCAAGCCCGCGGAGGAGGTGTCGGTACGAGGAAGGCGCAACAGCAAGGGCCGCGACCGCGCGGCCATCGCACACCACTATGACCTCGGCAACGACTTCTACGAGACGATTCTCGACCAATCGATGGCGTACTCATGCGCCGCTTGGTCCCGGCCGGCGCCCGAGCAGGGACTCGCGGAAGCCCAACACGACAAGCTGGACCTGATCTGTCGCAAGCTGGACCTTCAGCCGGGAACTCGTCTGCTCGACGTCGGTTGCGGTTGGGGGTCGCTGGTCCTGCACGCCGCGCGGCACCATGGCGTGCTGGCGACTGGTATCACGCTGTCCGCCCAGCAGCACGACTTCGTGCTGGCCCGCGCCGTCGAACTGGGAGTCGCGGACCTTGTCGAGGTGCGCCTCCAAGACTACCGAGACCTAAGCGGTCAATCCTTCGACGCGGTGGCGTCGATCGAGATGGGCGAGCACGTCGGCGAGCGGAACTACCCCACGTATTGCGCCCTCCTGCGCGACTCGGTGCGCCAGGGCGGGCGGCTTCTGGTGCAGCAGATGTCCCGGGACGGGCGCTCGCCCGGTGGGGGTGCGTTCATCGAGTCGTACATCGCGCCGGACATGACCATGCGACCGCTGCACCGCACGCTGGAACACCTGGAGGACGTCGGACTCGAGATCCGCGCGGTCGAGTCTCTGCGCGAGGACTACGTCCACACGATCAACGCGTGGGCGAAACGCCTGCAAGATCAGTGGGACGACGTCCTACATCGGTTCGGCGCACGCCAGGCACGAATGTGGCGGCTCTATCTGGCGGGGAGCGCCCTCGCGTTCGAGGAGAACCGGATGAGCGTGCACCAGATCCTCGCGGTCAGACCAGGAGGCGACGGACGCAGCGGGTTCCCACTCGGACGCCTCGCGGGCAGAGCCGAGGCGACCCGATGAGGATCTGCGTGATCGGTTCAGGCATCTCTGGCCTCACCACCGCGACGAAGATCAGTGAGCACAAGTCCGTCGAGGTCACCGTTCTGGAGCAGGCCCGCCACTTCGGTGGGCGCGCGGATGTCGACGTGGACGGTGAGCATTGCCCCCGATTCTTCATGGACGACTACACCGAACTGTTCTCGATACTGGGGACAATCGAAGGTCAAGACGGGCGCAGTGTGCGATCGGCGTTGTTGAATGCGCGCAGGCTCAGCCATACCCATACCTCCGGCTGGGTCGAGATCTCCCACCTGTACCGGCTCCTGGCCAGGGAGATCCCGATCACGGAACGGATCACGCTGGCCAGACAGTGGCGACCGTCCCCCTTGGTGGCCGACCAACAGGGCCGAAACGCCAACCGATTCGGCTCATTGCGGGACTACTCACCCGTGGGGCTGTTGCGGATGGCGCGAAACCTGGTGCGTTCCAAGACCGGGTATGTGCTGCCCGGCCCGACGGACGTGTACCTGATCGACCCATGGCTGCGGGATCTGCGGCGACGAGGTGTGTCCCTTGAGGCGGACAGAAGGGTGACGAATCTGGCCCAGCACGGCTCCCATGTGGCCGTGACGACCGCCATGGGAACCGAGGTGTTCGACGTTGTCGTGGTCACCGCGTTCGTCCCGGACCTGGTGAATCTGCTCGACGCCTCGAAGATCGACCACATCGCCGTCGACTCGGGCAACACGCACTGCGTGGCCTACACGATCCAACTCGATCCGCGGGAGAAGGTCCTGGCCGACGCGAGCCCGGCGATGTACTGCCGCGACGGCGTCAACATCCTCGTGCAGCCAGGTCATGACCGCTGCGTGGTGCTGTGCACGATGGCCACGCGAACCGATCCGGACCACGTGTTGGCGAAAGTCCGAAGCTACCTGGAGTTGGACCGCGATCTGGTGAGCGTGCGGTGCAGGGTCAATCAGCGGCCCGGTGAGGCTGTCTTCGTCGGCGACTACGTGCGCTCGGACCGGTTGCTGCGCCGTCCCATGCGCGGCCTGTACTTCGCGGGGTCCGCGATACACAACTCCTATCCGATCGACGCCGCGGAAGGCGCGGTGCGCAGCGCGTTGGCCGCCGTGCGCGCGATCCGCCGCGACTACGACCTCGAGGTGGCGCGATGACCCGCGACCGGGTGGCGGTGATCGGCGCCGGAGTGTCCGGCCTCACCGCCGCCTATCTGCTGAGCAAGCGCCACGACGTCGTTCTCTTCGACGTGGCAACGAAGCCGGGCGGACACGCCGACACTCACGATGTCGCGACGCCGGACGGCTCTTCTGTCGCGGTCGACACCGGGTTCCTGGTGCACAACGACAGGACATACCCACTGCTGAGCAAGCTGTTCACCGAGTTGGGAGTGCGTACCCAGGCTACGGAGATGTCGATGAGCGTCCGATGCGACGGCTGCGGTCTGCGGTACGCGGGTGGCAAACGCGGGATCGGCATGGTGCCTGCCTGCCCGCCCCTGGCGCTGCCGCGATATGCCCGGATGATGATGGAGATCCCGCGCTTTCACCGCGCGGGCCGCGCCCTGCTCACCCAGGCGGACGACACGATCACGCTCGGCGGCATGCTCGCGTCCGGACGGTACTCGCGGTACTTCATCGACCACTTCGCCCTCCCGGTGGTCTCCGCTGTGTGGTCGGCGGGTGAAGAAGACAGCCTCAGATACCCGGCACGAACGCTGTTCAGGTTCCTGGACAACCACGGCATGCTCTCCGCGACCCAGTCGCTGCGCTGGCGGACGGTGTGCGGTGGATCGCGGGCGTACGTCGACAAGGTCGTCGCCCGGATCCCGGACACGCGACTCGGCAGCCCGGTGCGCGCGATCCGCAGACATCTCGACGGCGTCGAGGTCGTCGCGGAGGCGGACACGACCCACGTCGACCGGGTCGTCCTGGCCACCCACGCCGATCAGGCGCTGGCCCTGCTGGCCGACCCGACAACCGCCGAGAAGCAAACGCTGGGCGCCTTCGAGTACAGCGAGAACGAGACCTGGCTGCACACCGACGCGGACGTCCTGCCCGCACAGGACCGGATCCGCTCGTCATGGAACTACGTCAAGCCGACGTGCGAGACCCGCGCGCCGATTCTGGTGAACTACCACCTCAACCGACTCATGGGGCTCAGCGAGCCGCTCGACTACCTGGTCACCCTCAACGGCGCTGGGCGAGTCGACGAGGCACGGGTCCTGGCGAGGATGGCGTATCGGCATCCGATCTTCACCATGGACGCGGTTTCCGCGCAGCGACGGCTCGCCGGACTCAACACCGCGCGGACCGCGTTCGCCGGCGCCTATCACGGGTGGGGATTCCACGAGGACGGGTGCCGGTCCGGGGTCCGAGCGGCGGCGGCGTTCGGGGTGCGGTGGTGACCGTGACGCCTGCGATCTACCGCGGCCATCTGGTGCACATCCGCAGGCACCCGGTGACCAAGACCTTCCGCCACCGGATGTACGTCTGGTTCGTCGACGTGGACGACCTCCCCGTACTCCCCGGCTGGGCGCGGCCATTCGCGCGATTCGACCCCGCCGACCACTTCGGCGGACCAGATCGTCCACTTCGGACCAAGGTGGACGATTGGCTGGCCGAACGCGGAATCGACCTCGACGGTGGCAGGGTGCGCATGCTGACTTCCCCCCGCGTGCTCGGATATGTGTTCAATCCCTTGACCGTCTATTGGTGCCATCGGCCCGACGGGGCGCTCGCCTGCGTGATCGCCGAGGTATGCAACACCTACGGCGAGCGCCATTGCTATCTGGTTCCCCCGGACGCGGTCGACTCGGCGGACGTGGAGAAGGAGTTCTATGTCTCTCCGTTCTTTGAAGTGAGCGGTCGCTATCGAATGCGACTGCCGGAGCCGGGGGAACGGCTGTCGCTCACCGTGTCCCTGCTCGATCAGGGGCGTACCTCGTTCACCGCGGTCCTCAGCGGCGACCGACTTCCCGCGCGGCCTCGCGACGCGTTGAGAGTCGCGATCACCAATCCCCTGATGCCACAGCGGGTGAGCGCTTTGATCCGACTGCATGGAATCGCACTTCGGCTGAGAGGCCTGCGCGTGGTGCCAAGACACCACCATCGACAGAAGGGAGAAGACCGATGACGCGACTCGCCGTCGCTTCGGCATGGCCATCGCTGACCTTGCCCGCCCCCAGGCCGAGTCGGGAGTGGCTGGTCGAGCGGGTGTTCCGGGCGCTCGTCGCGCCATTGCCCATCTTGGTGGCGTTTCCAGGCGGGGAACGGATCGGCCGGGGCGGCCATGGCGCGCCCGTGATGCGCCTGCATCGACCGGACTTTCTGTTCCGCCGCCTCGGCGTCATAGGCCCGGTCGCGTTCGGCGAGGCATACATGGCGGGCGACTGGAGCAGCACCGACGTCGCGGGCGTCCTGACCTCATTCGCCGCTCGACTCAACCGGCCCGCGTCGCGAATCGGGGCGGCGGTCCGCCGCGCCGTGGATCAGGCACGTCCCATCACCGAGCAGAACACAGTGGACGGCGCGCGCTCGAACATCAGTCGGCACTATGACCTGTCCGACAAGTTCTTCGCGCTCTTCCTGGACGAGACCATGACCTACTCGTCCGCGCTGTTCGCTCCCGGAGACGACCTGCGGGCGGCTCAACTGCGCAAGATCGACGCCGTGCTGGACGACGCCGGTGTGCGAGCGGGCACTCGGGTACTCGAGATCGGCTCGGGCTGGGGATCACTGGCGTTGCGTGCGGCGCGCCGTGGGGCGTTGGTGACGACCACGACCATCTCGGACAGGCAGCATCAGGCGGTCGAAAGGTCGGTCGCCGAGGCTGGTCTCGGCGATCGGGTCCAGGTGCTTCTCCAGGACTACCGGGACGCCGACGGTCAGTACGACGCTGTGGTGTCGGTCGAGATGATCGAGGCGGTCGGCGCCGAGTACTGGACCGCCTACTTCGACACCCTGGACCGGGTCCTCGTGCCCGGCGGAAGGATCGCGCTTCAGGCGATCACCATGCCACACGACCGGATGCTCGCCACCAAGGACGTGCGCACGTGGATCGGGAAGTACATCTTTCCTGGCGGGCAGATCCCCTCGACGCAGGTCATCGAGGACCAGATCGCGGCCCGGCCGACGCTCCGGGTCGGAGCGAAGCGGAGGTTGGGCGACCACTACGCACGGACCCTCCACGAGTGGCGAACGCGGTTCGACGCGGCGGAACGGGAGGTCGCCGAACTCGGTTTCGATGACACGTTCCGCAAGATGTGGCGCTTCTACCTCGGGTACTCGGAGGCGGGGTTCCGCAGTGGCTACCTTGACGCCTGGCAACTGCGTGTGGACAAGTGAGCGACGACACCTTCAAGCGGATCACGAGCCCTGCCGCGGTCGGTTGTGCACTCACACTGTGCGACCTGAGCCTGATCCTCAACTGGCGGCCTGGGAGACCACAGCGTGGCTGCTCGATCAAGCCACACACGCGGCCGAACGGCAGATCACCGAGCTGTACACCAAGACAGCCGAACAACTCGGCGCCGATCAAGCACCGGTTCGGCTAGCGGCGCTCTACGCACTGGAGCGGCTCGGACGGACCGCTGAGTCCCAACGCGAAACGGTGATCAGCCTCGTCTGCGTGTATCTCCGTATTCCCTATCCCCCACCGCCGGACGACTCGACTGACTACGCACCACCCGCGCAAGAACGAAAGCAGGGTGGCGAACTCCGCGTCGATGTTCCTGCCGTCGGGGGCGGGACCCGATTGGTCCGGCGACCCGGCCTGCTCCGGCGAGTCTGCCGAGTAGGCGGGTGTCGTCGTCGCTGACAAGGGTCCAGTCGTCGACGAAGAGGTGGTCGCAGCCGAGCAGCAGTTCCTCAGTGGCGTCGTCGAGGGAGACGATGTCGTCGTCGATCCGAATCGAATCCTCGATGATACGCACCCGTGCGCACCTGCTGATGATGTACCAGTGCGACGAGGGCAGCGCCCTTCGGAGATCTTCAACTTCGAACTTGCGCTGGTAGATGTGCGCCACGCAAACCTCGAACGTCATACACCCGGCCATGCCGCACAGAGTACGACCGCTGGCCACTGTCGATCACTCCGCCAGTTCGGCTACGGCGGATGATTTGGCTGTCAAAGTTGCAGAACTCGCCGCTACCGCCTGGCCACCTGCCCTTGCTCTGCGGCATCCAACCCAGTTTCGGGCTTAGAGATCAGTTCATGATGAGTCGGGGTGTGTCGGCTTTGTTGATGCAGTGGGATGCTCCAAGATCGTCGGGTGCGTGACGAGGTCCTTGATGACGAGCTGTGGGTTCGGCTGGAGCAGCTAGTCCCCGCTCGTGCCAGACGGTTTCGGTATCTGCTTTACAGGGTGATTGCCAGACGTCGCACGACCACTGACAAGGAGCACCTGGCTAACGGCGCTTGCGTGACGAGCGCGTTCTCCGGCGGTGTGGAGGGAAGCCCTGGAGGGCTTCAGGACCCTTGAGCGGTATCCGAGAGCACAGCGCGTCCAAAACAGGATCGGGGCCGGGCGTGCGGTTGTCGTAGAAGGTGCTGATCAATCTCCCCTGGGAGTCGTAGAGGATGCCGAAGCCCCGGTCGAGTTGTAGTTGGTGCTTCTTGGCGGTCGTGTACTCGCGGAGACGCTGTTGCGACGCCTTCGTGGAGATGGCGGGCGCCGTGGTCATCAACACGAGCAGCACGCTGTCGCCGCGTCGCGTGCCCATGGGGATGGCTTGGCTGTGAGGTAGGCCGTCCGCCCTAGTCTGTGCTGCGAGGCGGGTGCCAGCGGTCGCGCAGTGGCGCTGAGCGCTCCCGTCGAGGTGCAGCAGGGTCGCGGTCATAGCGAGCCAGCCGGGGTCACGCCGTTCGGCGAGTTCGTCGATGAGGTTCAACATAGCGAGATTGGCCTTCATGCGGGGCTTGTCGATCGGTGTGGTGCGGATGCCAAGCTGGTGGAAGTACCAGGCATCCAGAGGGTCTGTGAGGCTGGTCAGCAGCTCCAAGCCCTGCTGACGGTGTCGGCGCCGATCTCTGGGGCGGGGTGCGCCGAGTTGGGGCAGCGCGTCGTGGACTTCGTCCGGGTCGGGCTCGACGTAGAGCTGCGCGGCGAAGAAATGCAGGAAAAAGTCGAGTTCGTCGACGGCGTGGAACCGGCGAGTGGTGTCCGGTTCGGTGCGGCGGCGCAGGTAGAGCAGCAGTTCGGCGGGGCGGTCGATGAGTTCGCTGATGATGCGCAGGTCATGTAAGGAGACGGTCCAGGGCAGGTCGTCGGTGGTCATCAGGCCGCTGGTGACCAGTTCGCTGGTGATGGTGGCGATGCCGGACAGGTCTTCGAGGCTGACCGCGACGGTGTGGACTTCGCGGACGGTGGTGAGGTCGAGCCAGGTCTCGTCGCGCAGGCGCAGTCCTCGGTCGTGGAGGATGCGGCGGCGGAGGCGGTCGCCCTGGTCGGCGGCATCGGTGATGATGCGGCGCAGATCTTGGCGCAGTCGAAGTGGATCTCCGGTGCGTGAGCGCGGCCTTAGGGCTACGGCCTTGGCCTCGATGATGATTGCGACGTCGTCGAGCAGCAGCAGGCCGTCCCCCTCGACGAGCTTGGTGTAGGAGGCGGGGTGCCTCTCGGTGTCCCGTGCGGGGACGAAGTACTCGAACCCGAGGTGTTGTGCGCAGCCGGGCAGGTGAACGGTGACCAAGCGGGCCGCCTCTGCTTCCAAATGGGCGCCGCGGTGTTTGCTGTAGGTGTTCCACGCGTCGGTGTCATGACGCAGCGCGTCTTCGGCGCGTTCGCGGATCGCCGGAACCAGCAGCGCGTGGTGCACCACGGTGTACTCGCCTTCGAGGGTGGCGAGGACCGGGCGGGTGCGGAAAGGCGATTTGCCCCCGAAGAACTCAAGGACCGCTTCGACGGGTGGGCGAACGCTCATCGGGGTCGAGAACAGGTCCAATACGGTGGCGATCGTCCGGACATCGAGGTCGACTGCGGCGGCGAGCGTCTCCAGGGTGTGCATCGCGTTCGCCCCAGGGCCCACGGCGAGGCGACCGAGCAACTGCCGTGCCTGTTCGAGGTCGGAGGCGCTCAGGTCGGTGACCCTACTGTCCGCCAGACCGGCCAGCCTCTCCAACGCATCGAGGTTGTCCGTCCAGTTCTCGGCGGTGAGCCGCTGCAACACCGCGAAAACCGTCCGGATTTCGCTCACGGTGCAGCCCAGGACTGAGCGGCACGCCGCTTCCACCGCAGGTTCGTCAAACAGAGCGGTGAGCGTGTCCTCCACCATGTGAAGGTAGGAGGAGTTACGCACCGCCACCTCGCGCAACCGCGTCCCGAAACTGATCCGGTGCAACGGTTCGTCGCGATCGACGCTGAACATGTTCAGCACCTGGCCAGCATCCATCAAGTTTTGGAGGTGCACCTGCAGCGCACCGATGGCCTCGCTGGGGTTTGGCTCGACACCGCCCGGCGACGTGGTGCCCGGCCGGGCACCACGCGAGGCGAGGATGAGCGCTGTCAACTCGATCATCGCCACGGTGGCGCCGTGCTCGCTTTCCCTGTACGTCTCGGGATCGACCAAGGAGGTCCGAAGCTTGACGGCCTCCAACACGTCGAAGGCGTCGACGTGGGCCACTGCGGCGGCGATCTTCTCGACCGCGTCGTCGAGGCGTTGCCGAGCCAGCTGGACAACGGCCGCCGGGTCACCGGACAGCGCTAGGTACGAGTCCAACCGGACCGCACTGTCCAGCAGCACGCTCGTCGAAGGGAACTGATCAACGCTCGCGTGAACCCTCCGTGTCGCGCGCTCTCGCTTCTTGCGCTTCGCGGTCCGCTTCCGCTGCTGCTTGGACATGGCGGCCACCGTACAGACCAGCACCGACAAAGTCCGGACTGGTCGACTGGCGGTGAGCATGTTGCGGTGAGGCGTCGTTTCCCGAGGCTTGAGCGAGTGATGTTGATTGTGCCAAGTGGCGATTTCGCTGCGGCTCCGGTTCAATTTTGCGCGATAGGAGTGGCGTGCCGGAACTGACCTTGGTTGTCGGACGTTCGGCCCCATGATCAAGAGAATGCCTCAGAGGCCAAGTTCGGGTTTGCGACGATCGTATCGCTGATGCCCAGAACCAGCAACGGGGAGAGGATGCCTCCCTGCGGAGTGCCGGTCTCGGTGTTCCTGAACTGCCGGTCCTGACTCAGGATGCCCGCTTTCAGGAACGCCTTCACCAGGCCCAGCACGCGTTTGTGAGGTGCCTGAAGGTTCTCGGACAGTGACCCAAAGTAGAATTGGGTGACACTGGACGGAGTTGTTGTGGCACAGAACAAGAGGGCTTTCAGTCCCGAGTTTCGCGAGGCGGCGGTCCGGGAAGTGGTCGATAAGTCGCGCCCGGTCCCGGACGTGGCCCGTGCTTGCGGCGTGACGGGGCAGACGATTCGGAACTGGATCCGCGAGTTCCGCGCCGAGCGTGATGTGGCCGATTCCGCCGATTCGGAGTTGAGTATCGGCGAGCGGGCGCGTGTGAAGGAGCTGGAGCGGCGGGTCCGGGAACTCGAAGAGGAGAACGAGTTCCTGGGAAAATCGGTTGCCTTCTTCGCGAAGAAACACCGGTGAGGGCGAAGTACGCGTTCATCCGTTCCGAAGAAGGCAATCATTCGGTGGTGTCCATGTGCCGATGGGCGAAAGTCTCGCGATCGGGTTATTACGCATGGCGGGATCGGGAACCGTCGGCCAGCGCGCAGCGCCGTGACGCCCTCGAAGCCGAGATCCGGTTCTGTTTCGAGCATTCCGACGGCACATACGGCTACCGCCGTGTCCACGCCCAGCTGGGGCTCTGGGGCACGGTCGTGGACCCCGGGACGGTCCGCACGATCATGCGCGAGCTGGACCTGGTCGCCTGCCAACCGCGCCCCTGGCGACCGGTCACCACGATCGCAGGCGATGCCGCCGACCTGCCCGATCTGGTGCGCCGCGACTTCACCGCGCAGGCCCCGGCACTGAAATTGGTCGGTGACGTCACCTACATCCGTACCTGGGAAGGATGGCTGTATCTGGCGACAGTCCTCGACTGCTTCTCGAAGAAAGTCGTCGGATACGCCATGGCCGATCACCAACGCGCCGACTTGGTCGCCGACGCGCTGCGCATGGCGGCGGCCACTATCCCGTTCCGACCACAGGAGACGATCTTTCACAGCGACCGAGGCTCGCAGTATCTGTCGCGCGAATTCACCGCCGTCGCGAACAAATTGGGTGTCGTTCGCTCCGTTGGCCGCACCGGCGTGTGCTTCGACAACGCCTGGGCCGAATCATTCAACGGCACCTTGAAGAACGAACGCGTCAACCGAACCGAATACCCCACACGCGAACACGCCCGACAAGACATCGTCAGCTACATCGAACTACGATACAACCAGCACGGCCCGCACGGTCTGGTCGTGGGCGCCTCCGGCTCGGGCAAGAGCGAGTTCCTCATCACGCTGCTCGCGGGTCTCGCCGCGGCGAACTCCCCGGAGCTGTTGAACTTCCTGTTCGTCGACTACAAGGGCAGCGCGACGTTCAAGGACCTGCGCGCACTGCCGCACGTCGTCGGGGAGGTCTCGAACCTCAGCAGCTCCCCGGCCAGGGTGATCGGCTCGCTCGACGCGGAGCTGACCCGCCGCGAGCGGCTGTTCGCCCGCGCGGGGGCGGCCAGCCTCTCGGAGTACCGGCTTCGCGCGGCGGCGGATCCCACGCTGCCCGGGTTGGCCAGGCTCGTCGTCGTGGTCGAGGAGTTCGCCGAACTCACCAGCCGCAACGAGAAAGCCGTCGAGCAGGTCGTCAGCATCACCCGCAAGGGCCGGTCCAGCGGGGTGCACCTGATCCTCGCGACGCAGAGCGCCCGCGACATCAGCGATGCCATCGCCAACAACTGCCAGCTGCGGGTCTGCCTGCGGGTGGAGACCGCGGCCGACAGCGAACGGGTGATCAAGCGGCCGGACGCCGCATCGATCCCGGCCGAGCACCCGGGCCGGGCCTACGTGCTGCGCGCCGGGGAGCTGCGCCAGGTCCAGCCCGCGTGGTCGGCGGCGCCGTCGGGTGGGTCGTCCGCGCTGCCCGCGCGGGTGGTCCCGCTGCGGTGGGACGATCGAGGCCTGCCCGCGGCGGAATCCGTCGGGAACAAGGGCTTGCGCACCGACCTGCACGACCTCATCGCCGCCATCACCGCGGCAGCCTCCGGCAGCGGACTCGGGCCCGTGCACCGGCCGTGGCTGGACCCACTGCCCGACGTGGTGACCCTCGGGGAGCTGACCTTCGACCGGCACCGGATCCCGCTCGGCCGCCGCGACGAGCCGATGGCCCAGCGGCAGGACCAGTTCACCCTCCCGCTGGGGATCGGGAACCTGCTGATCGCGGGTGGTGCGCAGACTGGCCGCACCACCGCGCTACGAGCGATCGCCACTGGGCTCGCGCGCGCCAATTCACCGCGTGAGGCGCAGTTCCACGTCATCGACGGCGCTGGGGCACTGTCCGATCTCGGCGGGTTCCCGCACTGCGGCACCGCAGTGCGGGCCGACGAGGCGTGGCGGGTCGACCGGTTGCTCGACCGGCTTGCCGTGACCGTCCGCCAGCGGCTGGACCTGCTCGCCCAGCGCGGTGTCGCGACGCTGGACGAACTCTGGGCGGCCGACCCCGCCGCCGCGCCGCCCCACCTTGTGCTGCTGATCGACGGCACCGACATCTTCGGCGACGGGGAGCCGCGCCAGGAGCGGTTCCGGATGCTGGTGGAGGACGGGCAGCGCGTCGGACTCACCGCCTGCGTCACCGCACGCGAGACAGCCGTCAACCATCGACTCGTCAGGGCATTCGAGCACCGGCTCTGCCTGCGGATGCCCGACAACAACCGCGTCGACGCGCTCGGTCTGCCGAGGCGGTCCGATGTCACGGCGCTGCCGCCGGGACGGGCGCTGTGGAGTGCCGACGGCACCGAGGTCCAGCTCCCGGTGGTGGGCGCCGACGTGTCCGGCCGCGGCCAGCGGGCCGCGGTGCTGGCGGCGATGGCCGAGGCGCGACCGCGGTGGGCGAACGAGGAGCCCGCCGCGCTGCGGATCGATCCGCTGCCGCGCTCGGTCGGCTATTCCGACGCGGCTGCCCTGCCGGGCAAGCCGGTCGAAGGGGCGGTCCTGTTCGGTGTCGCGGGCGACGAGCTGTCCGCCCACTGGGTCGACCCGGCTGTCGCGGGTCGCGTGCTGACCGTCGCCGGACCGCGTCGCTCCGGACGCAGCGTCGCCGCGTGTTCGATGGCGATCTCGCTGTGCCGTCAGGGAAAGCGCGTGGTTCTGCTGCGTTCGCGGGTGGTCGACGCCCACGCGCATGCGCTCGGTGAGGGAGTCGACGTGGTGCAGGCGGACCAGCTCGGCGCCCTGCTGAGCGCCGGGGTCGACGCCGTGGTCGTCGACGACGCCGAGATCACCAAGGTCGCCGACGCCGACGTGTCCACCTTGACCGGCCCAGGCGGGCCGCTGCTCATCGGCGTGATCGAGCTGGAGACGTTCGTGAAGTTCTCGGCGCCGCCGCTCATCCGGGCGTTCACTGGCTCGGCTGCGGGCATCGTGCTCTCCCCTGGCCGGGCGGCGTACCTGGGCTTCCAATTCAGCCGCGACGAGGCGTTCGCGGGGCCGCCGGGGCGGGGCTACTTCATCGCGGACGGGGATCGCGTGCTGGGTCAGGTGCCATTGCCGGAGTGATCGAGCGGTGTCACCGTGAGGGTGTCGGCGATGGCGCGGAACACCGCGTCGAACTCGTCGGCCAGGTCGAGGTTCGGCGTGAGGAACGACAGCACGGCCGCCTTGCCCGATCCGTCGATCTGGAGAAAGTACTGGCGCTGCGCCGCGGGGATCCGCACTGTCCACTCTGGATGGCTCAGTACGACCTGCTCGGCGGCGAGGACGGCGGGCCCCGCCGGGAGGTCGACGCCGACGATGGTCGATCCGGCGCCCGCGCGCTTGGCCAGGCCGCGGCGGATCTCGGCGAGGCAGGACACCGGCGGGGTCATCGCGAGGACGACATTGGCGGTCAGCACGAGCGGTTGTTCGTTGTCATCGCCCACGATCGCCTCGGCGTAGCAGCCCGCCAACAGCACCTCGGCGACCGCCGACAGCCTGCGCAACTCGGCGGTCATCGGCGCCGCTGCCTGGTCGAGTACCGAGAGGTCGACCTGGTCGCCCCACTGGGCGATCGCGCCGCGCCGCACCTCGGCGGTGAGGTCCTCGGCGCGGGGATCGATGTCGAGCCAGCCGCTCGGCAGCCGGACCGTCACCGTTGCATTGGCAGCGCTCACTTGACGTCTCCCACGGCGTCGACGACTCCCTCGCCGACCGCGCTTTTGATGTCGTCCACTATCTCGTCGCGGGTTCGTTGCGGGTCGTCGGGTTCGGGCTCGCCGAACAGCTCGACGGGCGCCTTGACGCCTTCGACCAGATCGTTCCCGAGACCTATGGCCTCGACGCCGGTCCGCACATCGTGGATGACTTCGCCGTACTTCCCGGGGGACTTGGGCGCCGCTGTCACCGTCTCCCACAGGAACCGCCGCGCGACGCCGTCCAGGTGTGTGTTGTTCGAATACGACAGAGACCGCTTGACGTCGCCGAGCAGATGGCGCGCCGGGTCGATCCCGCTCGCGCTGAGCGGGCCCTTGCCGCGGAACAGGCCCGCCGACAGCACGGACGCGCCGAGGTCGACCGTCGCGCCGAGGAGCTTGTCCGCCTTCGTGGGGTCGAACGCCGTTTGCAGCATCCGGCCGTTCAGGACGGCGGACTTCAGGGCGAGGCCACCGAGGGTCAGACCGGTGTTGAGTGCCTTCCCGAGCGTCAGCCCGGCGACGAAACCCGCCGGGCCGCCGCCGATCGCGCCGCCGACGGCGCACACCACCAGGACGACCGGGGCCATCGCCATCATCACGTCGCCCACAACGGTGAGCCCGTCGAGGAAGTCGTCGAACTCCTTCGAGGTGGCGATCTCCTTGACCGTGTCCCGGCCCTTTTCGAGCAGGTTGCGCGGCTGGATACCCGCGTCGGCGGCCTCCCGCACCGCGTGTGCCGCGGCGTTCGCCGCGCCTTCCCGCAGTTCCCTGGCCTGCACGGCGAGCTTGCGCGCGGCCAGCAGCCTGCCTTCTGCGGCCATCGCGGCGCCGTGCGCCACCTCGGCCCGGTGGTCGGCGTCGTGCTGCGCGGCTCTGGCCTGGCGTGCCTGCTGGTCACTGAGTTGCGCCGTCCGGCGCAGCGTGCTCGCGGACACCACGTCCCCGGCCAACTCGGCGGGTGGGATCGCGAGTTCGGCGAGCAGCTTGCGCCCATCGGCCGCGTTCGCGGCGGTCCAGTGCTGGGTCGACTCGCCCTTGGCACGGTCGTGCCGCCCTTGCGCGTCGTCGCGCTCGCTGATCGCGTCCGCGGCGGAGCGTCCCGCGCGGCCGCCGATCTCCTTGGCGTCGGCGAGCCTGCCCGCGTAGGTCGACAGCGCGAATCCGGCGTCGTGATAGGAGACCTGCAGCTTGGTGAGGTCCGAGCAGAGCTGTTCGAGGGTCTGCCGGAACGCGATCGCCGTCGCCCCGTCCCAGACGGACTCGACCGCGCCGCCCGCGATCCGGTGCAGTGTCTGGTTGGCCTCGTCGGCGTTCTCCGCGATCGTCCCGAACAGCACGGCGACGCGCCGGACCTCATCGGGGTCGCCAGGGGCGGGATCGTAGCCCAGTGCGGTCACAGGCTCTGCCCGTTCATCGCCGCGCGCGCGGCGTCGTCCGCGGCGGCATAGGCGGCCACAACGGACTCCAAGGCCGAGGTGACCGTGGCCAGATTTCGGTCTATCCGTTCCCGACCGTCATCCCACCGCCCGACGAACTCGCCCACCGCAGCGCTGAGCGGGTGCGATCCGGTGGCCTCCGGATCGAGCCGCTGGCTCGCGGGGGCAGTGGCCAGATCACCGCGTAACGCCTGCAGTCGGGTCACCATCGTCTGCAGCGCACCGACGTCGACCGTGAACCCGCCGTGTCCCATCCGGCCTCCTCATCGCCTGAGCCGAGGATCGTCGTCCAGCGTGATCCTGTTACTCAGTCCTGGTGATCGGCCTAGGGTGTCAAGGCGCGGCCCCTTTCGTGTTCGCCACGCTGGCGCGAGGGTATCTATCGGGTATCGTCGCCCTCTCGCCGCGAAGGCGTTGAGTCGAGCCGCTGATGCTGGATGCCGCGATTAAGCCATGTAGGTGACGGGATCAACCAGCGGGTCCACGTTGAACGGCTGCGTTAGGCCGATCGGCTTTCGCGGTTACCGGTTCATTCACCCAGCGTCCAGTCAACCCCGACCTCGGAACCGTCGAGGGCACGCAGCTCCGCGGTGAAATCCTCGAACAAAGCCCTGAGGTGTGCGTCGGTGTTCTCCGACGCCCGGATCGGCCCGCGCTCGGCCCACCTCAAGACCCAACTCGGTCGGCGGCTGGCAGCGGTAGTCCAGTGGGCTCGGACGATCAGGTCGGGCGCCAGGACGGGCGTGCGGTACGGCACCCGCAGATCATCGACACACCCAGGCGCAGACAGGAGGCGCGGCAACGCGAGTTGGCCCTTTCGGAACACCGAGATGATCAAGCGCAAGAGCCTGGAACACGGTTGAAGACGCCTCGGTCGAAACACCCCTCCGCCGAGTCGGACTACTGTGGGCGCCCTGGTCAGGGAAAGCCCTCAGCCGCCTTCCGCTGCTCCACAGATCGGCGCGCCCGAACCGCACCGGCCTCCTGGCGGACATGCCAGTGCACAGTTTGTGCAGAGTCGGTTTGGCAGCTTTCGGCGCCACCGTCACCGTGTTTCGGTACGTGCGCAGCGGGTGATGGCCAGGGGTCGATCCCGTATGGCTCGCCCAAGTGATCGACCCCTGGTGTCCTGCGCGCCCTGCGGCGCAGGTCGACGTGGTGGTGAACAACGCTCTGCGGGAGCGCGACCGGCGGCTGGTCATCGACGTGCGGCACGACCCCGGCGGCGCGGGACCAGCGGAGGTGTCGGCGGGGCTCACCGCCGCCGCGGCCGATCGGCCAGCCCGGCGTTCTGGCGGTCCTGCCACACCCGACTGAGTTCGGCCATCAGATCCGCGATCACCGCCGACGGCAACCCCTGTCACCCGACGCGCGGACAGCACTGCAGCACGACCCATATCAAGATCATCTCAGGCCAAGACCGCCAACCATGCAGGAGGTCGTTAGGCGCCAACATGCGCGGCATCACCTCAGCGACCGCGTAGGAGCTACGCCTGGAAGACGCTGAGCGAAGTGTTCACAGAACTCCTCGATTCAGATTCGTTCCACCGACTGAACTCGCTCCCGCGATCACGAATCAACCTCGGAGTCGGAACGGGATTGGGACGCGACCATTCGTTTAGTGGTGAACCCGGTGCCTGCGGGGTTGAACCGCAAGGTGTTCACTCGAATGGCGCAATCGTAGACCGAATGAGGTTCCTATTCCGCATCGGTCAGGGACCGCTGGGACCTTCGGCCCTACTCGGATTCGACGGACCGGAGTCAAGTGGACGCGAGGCCGTCATCCAATCTCGATGAGGGGGTGGCCGCAGACATGCGGACGGTGTTGCTGACGATCACCGACGACGAGGCGGGCGACCACCCGATCTCGCTTGCGGCCGTCGATGGTGGCGACCTTCGACCGCTGGCCGAATGCGTGCTCCCGGCGGACCTGCTCGCAGGGAAAGCGCCCGAACAGCTTCGCGGCGAAAAGAGCGTCGCCGACCTTATGCGGACGTTCGTTCGGGACACTCCACAGTCGGCCAAATTCGATGTGATAGGCCAACATTTGTCGACGATGCTGTTCGCGGGCGAGGTCGGGGAATGCTGGGAACGGGAGATCGACGCCGCGGAAGCCGGGTTGCGCACGTTGTTGCATGTGCGATCCGAAGAGCTGCGATCGCTGCCGTGGGAGATGATGCGCAGGTCCGAGTACACCATGTTCGTCGATGCGCCGAATACGTTTACGCGGGTGACAGATTACCCGGCGCCGCGTCCGGATCCCGTTTTGCTCCCGCTCAAGGTGTTGGTGGTCGAAGGTCAGCGGAGCGCGGAGTTGGGCACCAGGCAGGAAGTGCGCGCGATCAAACGGGCCCTGTTCGAATCGGCTGGTCGGGTCGAGTTCGACTTCCTGTCCGAGCCGAGTTGGGACGTGTTGTGCGCGACATACCAAGCCATGCAGCCCCACGTCTTTCACTTCATCGGACACGCCGAGCGGCTGCGCGGCCGCGCAGCACTGGCAATGCGTGACGCGGCGACGAGACGACCATGGTCGTTGACCAGCGGCTTGATCGCCGACCATCTGCGGCCGGCGCCGCGGCTCGCGGTGCTCAACGCCTGCCGGTCGGCGGCCGCGGAGACGAGCAGTGAGGAGGGAAAGAAGAACGCGCCGACCCAGGATGTCCGAGCGTTGACCGACGTCTTCCTGCGACGTGGTGCGCTCGCGGTCGTCGGGATGCACGGAGACATCGTCGGCGACGCGGCGAGCACGTTCGGTGGTGCGCTCTACCGGGCGGTGGCGGGCGAACATGAGATTGACGAGGCCGTCACCCTGGCGCGGCGGGCCGTGCAGTCGACGGAGGACGATCGGCGAGACTGGTTCCTGCCGGTCCTGACCTGTCGTGCCGCCCCCTCGACCGTGCTGGCCACGTCGTGCATGCTCAGCGCGGCGGACGCGGGCGGCGTCACCCAGAAGCTCGCGCCGCAGGTGTCGGATTTCGTCGACCGCGCGGTCGAGCGGCGGCTGTTCGCCCGTGACATCGACCCGGACCCTCATCCGCGCGCGCAGCCGCGCCGACTTCAGGTCGTGACCGGTGACTCTCGTGCGGGCAAGACCAAACTGGTGCACTGGATGCGCAGACGCTGCGCGCTGCGCGGGCGCAGGGTGCGCTACGTCGACCTCGGCGGCAAGGGAACACTTGACGCAGCCGGGGTGTTATGGGCAATCGGCCAGACCGATGAGGACGTGCCGAACTTGGTCGGGCCGATGGCCAAGGGCGCGTTCGCCCGGTTCGGGCACGATCTCTCCTACGTGATCGACGGCAGCCTGCCGATCGAGCCGGTCGAGTCGAATGGCGGCGGGCTGCGGCCGGGACCCGCCCAGTCTGGGAAGTCGCTTACGCCCGGGCCGCAGAACGCGCTTGAGACCATGTTCAAGTCGTTCCGGGATGCGCTCGTCTTCGCCACGTCCGAGTCGCCGTTGGTGCTGATCCTCGATGGGCTCGACGGCGTTCTCCCCGATGCCTTCAAGCTGCACTTGTATCCGGAGTTGGTCCTGAAGGTGCTCGACGGAGTCATCCCGGCGCTCACGCTGGTCGTCGTGGTCGCGGAAGACCAGAAGGGCAAGCATTGGCCCATCGACCAGGTGAACGACACCGACTGGATCAGAGTCGACAACCCAGACCCTGAGCAGTTCCAGATCCTGGTCGAGGACTTCCTCGTCGCGCTGGGGCACGAGATCGGCCCGGCTCGCGAGGAGAAGATCTCGGGGCTCACCCGGTCCGGGAAGTGGCCGATCAGCGACCTAGCCAAGATCGCCGACGTCCTTGCGATGAACTGAGGAACGCAATGCCCGCTGACGTAGACGAGCTACTGAGCCGCCTCGCTCGCGGTGAGGCCGTGGCCGACCTCGCGCGGCCCGAGGGACTGACTGAGGTGCTCAAGCGATGCGCGGTGGTGCAGACGTTCGATGAACTGACCTATGACAAAGTGCTGGCGCCGGGGGTCCCCCAGCACGTGGCCTTCCAGGACCTGGTGACGGCGTCGGAGGTCGAGCGAGTCCCGCGCCAGGATGGTCTATACAGGCTGGAGCGTTCGGCCAGGGCCACCCAGTGGAAAGCGTGGTGGCCTTCAGATGCCACGCACACGGACCCGAGGGTGCCCGCCGATCTCCGTGAGTTCATCGAAGGGATCGTGCCGATCTACCGGGAGCGGGGCGATCCGATCGACCTGTTGCCGCTACTCGCGTTCACCGCGCCGGACGAGGCGATCGACCTGGCATCGGCGTTGTTCCGGGACGCCGATCTGAGATTCGACCTCCCGTTGTTCCAGGACATCCTCGACACGTTGCGCGACGAAGAGCGGTTGGCCTCGTGCGATGACAGGATGATCACGATGTGGCGGGACCGTGCGGCGTACCTGCGTGCCCGAAGCCTGTGGTCGTCGGATTATCTGCGGACCGGGACATTCCTGGAGCCAAAGGACGCCCGATCCGTCTATACGCGACTGCTTGGTGAATCCGGGCCGAGAACGCTGCTGCTCCACGGGCCCGGCGGTCGGGGCAAGACGATGGAGCTGCGCTGGCTGATCGCCCGGCTCCTGGTGCCGGAGCAAGTCCCACCCGTCGACCCGCCGTGGCGCGGTGGGCGGATCCCGTGTACCAAACACGACTTCGACGTCATCGATTCGATCAACGTCACAGCGTATCCGTGGCTGATTCTGCTCGATGCCGCGACACAACTGAACCAGCAGCTCCCGAGGTCGCCGTTCACGAAGTTCCTGAACTCCTATGGGTGGGCGTTGCCGCTGCTCGGCAAGACGGGGACCAGCCACGATCGGGCCAAGGCCGCCAGCAGCAGACTCGCGGCCGAGCCTCCCGGGCTGGGCGACGGCATCCGGACCTGGTTCGTGGACGTGCTGGTCGAAGCGGTCGGTGACAGGCAAATGCTGATGGTGTTTGACACCGTCGAGGAGACACACCTGCGCCCGAAGAGTGACTTGGAGAACCTGCTGGCGCTGTTGCGTGAACTGATGAACGGGTGCCCAGCCCTGCGGATCATCCTGTCCGGGCGTTATGACCTCCGAGAGGTCCTCCGCGCGGCGATCAACGAGTTGCCCGAGGCGATCGACCGCGTGTTGCTCCCGTTCTCCGACGAACAGGCCGAGCGTTACCTGCGCGAGCATCGCGGCATCGACCGGCTTGACCTGCGTGCGGAGATCGTCGCTAAGGTCGAAGGCGACCCGTTCAAGCTCGCACTTCTTGCCGACCTCGTCCAGCAGCGACCCGAGATCGAACCCGCTGACCTCCGAGCTCAGGACGCCGACCTGACCTACCTCATCGTCCGGGTGATGGACCGCGTCGACCCGCCCACGAGGTGGCTGGTGCGCTACGGCGTGGTGGCGCGCAGGCTAAGCCGCGGGTTCGTCGACGCGGTGCTGCCGAAGTACCTCGCCGCGGCGATCGCTGGCCGCAAGACCTACGACCAGCAGGTCGAAGGCCCAGTCACGTCGCCCACGAACGGCGAGGAGCTAGACATCGACCGACTGTGGACCCAGTTGCTCCGCTACGCGGGAGAGACGTCGTGGGTCACCTTGGCGCCCACCGACCGGGACTCAGTGGCCCTGCATCCTCGGGTTCTGCGGGCCATGCGCAAGCTGATCGCGGACAGCAGTATTCACCGCAAGCTACACCGCGACGCCGCCCAGTACTTCGACGACCTAGCCGCCGCCGAACCGGGCGACGCGGACCGGTGGTCGCTGGAGGCGCTCTACCACCATTTCCACCTCGACTGGGTCAAGGCGACTCGGCGGTGGCGACGGATGCTGGACGAAGTCGGACTGGGGGAGCCCGACAGGCGGGAGACGATCGCCTCCGAGCTGCTCGGGCCGGACTACGTCGACCAGAACGGCGACCCTCGCGAGTGGCATCCGGGGGTGCCTGCCGTGGCTCCGGAGACCGTCGCGGAGGCATGGTTCGAACGGGCGTGCGCCCTCGCTCAACAGGCCAGGGTCGATCGGGTAGGCGCCGACGACCAATTGTGGAGCGGCGTGGAGCGGGCGTACGCGGAGTTCCTCCACCGCCAAGGCGACGTGGAGCTGATCCCTCGGTGGCGGCTCGGGTACCTGGTCGCCGCGCTCGCTGTGCGGCACGGTGATCTCGCCACCGGCGAGCGGGAGGTGCTCGACGCCTTGACACAAGCCAAGCTGTCCTACGACCAGGTCCGGCTGCGGGTGTTGCTGGGCGACATCCAACTCGCGCGGGCGGACAACGCCGCGCCCGCCACCTACCGGTCCGCGCTGGATGCGGCCATCCGGCTCCGCGCCGACGCGTGGGCGCCGCACCTGCGACTGCGTGTCGCCGCAGCCTACACCCAGCTCGACCGGCTGGCCGAGGCCGACCGTGAGTGCGCCGCCGCGACCGCACACGGACATGTTCTGCCGGTCCAGTCCGCGGAGCTGAGCGCGCTTGCCGCGCGGATCGCGTTGCGGAGCGGGCGGCCGAACCGGGCCACAGAACTCACCGATCGAGCCGACCCTCGATTGCTCGCCGAACCCGAGCAGGTGCACACGCTTCGGCTCGAAGCGGCTCAAGCGTGCTACCTGGACGAGGTCTTGGCCGCCACGGCGGGCGCGCCGGTCCGCGCCCGAGCGCCCGGCGGCGTGGTCGACGACGCCGCGCGGCACGAGTCGGCAGGCGCCGCGGCCGGGACACTGCTGCACTTCGGTCCGGCGTTCGACGGGCTGGAAACGGCGCGCACCTTGTGGGCGGTCGCGGGCGACATCGACGCGGTGGCCCGATGCCACACCCGCGCAGCAATGCTGCACCTGCGCGAGGTCGGCAGCCTGACGCTGGCCGAGCATCACCTTGACGAGGCAGACACACTGTTCCTGCGGCCCGCGACCGAGGGCTGGCTGCGCCGCGAGACCGGCCGCGCGGAACTGCTGCACCGGCAGGGACTGTCACCGGAAGCCGAAGCCAGGATCACCGAGACCATCGGTCAGCTTCGTCAGTCGGGCGCGCCTGCACGGCTATTCGTCCTCGCCGCGCTCGCCGGTCTCGCGGTTCGGGCCGCGAACAACCACTGCGAGCTCGTCGAGCAGTTGGACAAACACCTCCGGCGGGTCACGCCGGAGCCCGCGCGAGTCGTCCTCCTCAAGAACCTCGACCGAATCGACGCCGTGACCCGGGACGCGGTCGAGCGCCTCGCGCAATTGCGAACGCTGTTGCAGTTGCCATCGACGGTTACGAAAGCCGAACAAGCGGCGCTGCAGGTGACGTTGGCCCATCTCGCCCGGCTCACCGGCGACGCTGACAGAGCCGAACGTGACCTTGTCGCGGCTCGCGCGACTCTCGGATCGTCGGGCAGCCGCCTATTTCTGCGCGACTGGGCCCACGCGCTGGACCGGTTGCCTGGCGGCGACCGGATCTCGACCGCCGACGTGGCCGCGTTCGTGAATCAGTTCCGCCACACGTCGCCGACACTGACGGCAGCGTTCCTCATCGAACGTGCCGAGGCGGTCGTCGACACGGATCCGCAGGCAGCAGACCGATTTGCCGAGCAGGCTGCCCCTCTGTTGCACGTTTCGCCGGACCAGAAGACCCAGTGGCACGCACGGTTGCAGCAGATCAACGGCCGGGTCGCCGACGCGACCGCCGCCGACAGCCACCTCGTGCTGGCCAGCTCGGAGTTCGAAGCACTCGGTGACGTCTCCAACGCGCGTCCGCCCGCCGTTGTCCGTGACTTCGGCCGGGACAAGTCCGTCGCCCGACTCGAGGCTGGGCGCGGCTGGCTTCGGCTGGAGCTGGACAAGGGCGGTTCGCTGCAGGTCTCGGCCAGCATCCCCGGTATCGGCCACGCCGAACGGCGCGACCTCGAGCGGTGGGCTCGCGACATCGTCGGCGTGACCGGTCTGCCCAAGGGCAAGGCGACCTTCTTGAAAGACGCGTCGGCCTGGGTGGCCCGGGCAGCAGAGGTGGGCTCCGGCGGACCCCTGGAGATGTGGCCAGACCTGGATTTCGACCTGCGGCTCGAACTGTGGGACCGGCGTCTGCAGGCGGCGCCCTGGGAGTGGGCACTGCGAGTGTCCCGCTCCATCCACCCGTACCGCGTGACCAGTGCCGATGCGGCGCACCGCGACGAGATCAGGTATGTCCAGTTAGGACTCAATCGACTGCTTGGGGAACGCCTGTCACCCGACGGCTACCTGGGTCCGCACACCGCGGGCGTGTTGGGCGCATACCGGGGAAGATCCGGATCCACGAGAAGCGGCGAACTGGACTACGCGGACCTGTCGAGTCTGCAGAGTGACCTCTCGGACCAAACCCCCGTGGTGATCCTGCTCGGGCCGCGCGCCATGGACGTCGCCTGGCGCTACGAGCGGCATGGTTTCGAGGCGTTCGCCCTTGAAGACCCGTCGCCGCACCGGCTGGCGGCCTCGGCTCGTGCACTGGTTGATCAAGGAAAAGTGCCCTCCATCGTGCACCTGTCCGGTGGACTGAGGCAGAGCTCCGGTGGAGTGTCGTTCACCTTTGTCGGAGGCGCTTGGATGCCGGACGCGTACGGCGGCGCCAGGTCCGGCGACGAGGTCACCGCGACGGCCCTGGACCGGATGCTGGCCGCGTTCCCGCGAGACCGGACCAGGCCGGTCGTCGTGCTCGAACTCGACTACAACCCACCAGGGCGGCTGGAGGGACTGCTGAACATCCTCTTGCGCAACGTCTTCGCTCACGACGTCTTCGCACTCGGCGGTTGTGCCGCGGTCCTGGGGACCGGTCTGCCTGGTCGGGGCGAGCGGATGCCGAGCGAGCACATGTTCGAGATGTTCGGCGCCGGAAAGTCACTTTCCGATATCAGCGCACGACTGCGCGAGAACACTCCGGAAGGGACGGTGCTGTTCACACACCTACCATGGTTGCGGGTGACCGCCGAGAGGAATCCACATGGGGATCGCTGAGCGAAAGCTCGTGGAACTGCGGGACAAACTGGCAGGCGTCACCGCGGAGTTCGCCTGGTGGCTAAGCGCCGCCGAGGAGCGAGGCACGCTGCGTAAGCACCAGTCGCAGCTGCGGCGGCTGACGAGCCAACTCGACGGGTACGCCACCGAGATCGCGCGACGGCTCGACCAGGCCGAAACCGGTGGGGACATCCTCGAAGCCGGACGCGCGATGCAAGTGCGCATTCTGGAGGTGCACCGGCTGTGGGACCACTTCCGATCGAAGTTCGCCCTTCGGTATCTCCCTGCGTTCAGCAAGTATCTGGGCTTGGCCGACGAGTTCGTGTGGGCGTGCTACCGGCCCATTCTCGACGCGGCCGAGGCACCCGGAGATCCGGCGATGGTCAAGGAGGCGCCGCTTGTCTTCTTCAGCGGCCAGTACGCGCCGATCACCCATCAGCGGAATGTCCCGTTCACCACCGAATCGGTCAAAGAGGAGCACAGCATCGAATTTCTCCAGCTCGTCCAGCGGCTGCCCGTGCCATTGATCGGCCTGCCGTGGTACCAGGCGTCCCATCTTCCGGACATGGTGCTGATCGCCCACGAGGTCGGCCACACCGTCGAGCGTGACTTCGAGATGGCTGAGGTCACGGTGAAGCAGTTCTACCCACCCGGGCCGACGCTCCCAGCGGCGACGAGGGACTCGTGGCTCCGTTGGCTGCCGGAGGTGTTTGCCGACGTGTTCGCCACGCTGTCAGTCGGCGACGCATACCTCAGCGGCCTAGCGGACCTGCTCGCCGTGGAGCCGCGGTCGGACAAACCACCCGCCGAGGAGAAGCTGCGGTACCCGCCTGCCACAGTGCGCGTCGCGATCGGCGCGGAAGTGCTGCGCAGGATGAACCTGACAGGCAAGTCGGACGCGCGACTGGCTGACTGGCGCACGGTGCATCCTCGTCCCGGCGACGCCGACTCGCTGAACCCGTTTCTGGCCGATGTCAGCACGATCGTGGACTGTCTGCTCGGCGCCCGGTACCCGCGGCTCGGCGGTCGGACCCTCCGTGAGTGCGTCAAGTTCGAGCCGACCGCTGAGGAACTCGACGACGACATCGACCTGGTGCTGCAAGGTCGAAGGCCGTACACCATCGACGTCCGCACAGTCGTGGCGCTGGCGCGCTTGGCCTTCGAGCGCGATCCGGCCGGGTTTCTCGCCAAGAACGACCACGTCTCGGTGGAACAGTGGATCCTCGATCACGGGATCACGCTGATCGACAACAAATCGCGCGCGTCGGTCATCACCGCCGTCGAGGACAAGGACGACCGTGCCGCGGGCGTTGCACTTTTCGACACGAGAGGGGATCCCCATGACTGACCTGCGCAAGACCGAACCGGTCCACACGGACCAGGACGCGATCCGGAAGTTGGCGGAATCGATCGCGGGCGACGACAGGACGCGTTACCTTTTGGTCTACCAGGCGTTGGCCAACCAGGTCGACATCCTCAGCGCGAGCTCGGCGGAGGACTGCATCGCGCGGGCGCGCGAAGTTCTCGCCCGGGTCGGCGCGCCGTATCGCCCTCGCACCCGCGACGCAATGCCGACCAGCCAGCGACTGGAGGGGCTGTATGAAGACCCTGTCTACCTCGCCAACTCATTGGCACTCACCCGCGACGAGGACCACCCGGGAATCATCGGCGGCGAGGAGACCGACGACTACCCTGACTGTGTCGCAGTCGGTAACGACAACGGCTGGTGTTGCACCGGAACCGTGATCGCGCCGACCCTCGTTGTCACGGCCGGGCACTGCTTGACCCGCGGCTGCTCTCAGCGCGTCTTCACGGGTGTGGATGTCCACTTCCCTGACCACGGCGAGGTCGTACAGGTGGATCACTCGGTCGCCCACCCTGCCTACAAACCGCCGGACCCGCTTCAAGACATCGCCGTCCTGGTGCTGGCTGAGCCTGTCGCCGTCGAACCACGCGCCGTCGCCACCGCGGAGCAGATCGGCCAAGCGACGTTCGTTCGCCTGGCCGGCTACGGAAACACCGACGTCCACAGCATCGCGGGATTCGGACGCCGTCGGATGGTGGACGTCCCCATGGCGGGCAAACTAGCCGCCTACGGCGCGGATTTCGCGTCCGAGTTCGTCGCGGGAAGACCTTTCCTCGACCGCGACAGTTGCAACGGCGACAGCGGAGGCCCCGCATACGTCAAGGTCGGCGACCAGTGGCTGCTGGCAGGCGCGACCTCCCGCGCCACGAAGAGTTCCGTCCGCCCCTGTGGTGACGGCGGGATCTACACCAGGGTCGACGCCTACCAGGATTGGATCATGTCGTTGGCCACCTGACCGTTTCGCCGTTCCGGATGCCAACACCACTATGTCGGTGATGAACAGTAGGTGACGTCGGGAATCGGATCGCCCCGGCTACCAGCACCAGGCGTACTATAGAAATCTGACTGCGCCCGGACCGATTGGCGGCTCGTCGGCGAGGAAGGCGAGCAATTCTGGCTCCCGGTCCAGCCGCCCGGTGGACTGTTGGTCTACTCCGTTGGCCGCGATCCTGCTCCTGATGGAGCCGCTGCGGTCGTGGTCCCGAAGTGTGTTCTCTACCGTTGTCAGCACGATGGCTCGGGATGCCGTCCCGGTGGGTGCAGCGAGCAGGCTGCGCAGGTGCGGCCACCGAATCGCGAGCACGGCGAGCTTGGCCAGTTGGTAGATGGTCATTTCCTGCTCGGCGCCAGCTAGTAGGTATTCCTGGCGAATCGTGTCGTAGAAGCGCAGGAGGTTGACGAACCGTTTCACCTCTCGCGGATTCCAGCCCAGATGGGAGACAACAGCGGCGATGATGCTGTCCATCTCTGGGTCGCCGGTGCCGAGGCGCCTTCTGAGGATGCGGCGTGCCGCCTCCTTCGCCTCTGGAGACAAGTGGCGCGCCACGTGCTCCGACTCGAACCCGATTTGTCCTGCGGCGATCCCTTCGAGACCTCGGACGTTGGCAACGATGTCGTCCACCGACCGGACAGCGGCGAGTTCCTGCTCATACGCACGCACCCGCTCTTCGGACAATTGGCGCTCGACGCCATGGTCTGTGCGGGCTCCGCCGCCAGAGAGGGTGTGGCCGATGAACTCGCGTACGGCATCGTCTGTCGGAGTCGGCAAGGTGATCGCGAGCTGCACAAGCTTGTCGAGGAACCGCCAGCCGAGCCCTGGGCCGTCGGCGTTGTCGCTGCGGCCGTAGGCGACCTCGAGCTGGCTGGCCACCATCTCCGGCTCCATTGCTACCACGAACACACAGTGCGGGAACTGACCGGCGAGGAACAGGTTCAGGGCCTCGACCATCTGGGCCACGGTCGTTGGCGTGCACCGGTCCAGATCGTCGATGAACACAACCAGTGGGCGCTTGGCCGTGCCGATCAGGTCCAGCACGGCGGTCACGTCGTGGTGCACCAGGTGCAGGAAGCCGGTCCGGGCCCTGTACTTCGGATCGGCGATGTCCGCGCCGATCCCGCCGGTCAGGTCAGACACTGCAGCCCGGCTCGAGGTGGCGACATCCGGTGGGTGGACCAAATCGGGCAGTACTCGACCGGCGCGGGTGGTCAGCACGCTGATGACCTGGGCCAGCACTACGCCGATCACGCCGACTGAAACGCCCGCCGGACGTAGCGAGGAGAGCACTGGGATGCCCGCAAGGGTCAGTACCAGGCCGATCGCGACCACGGCACCGAGCCAGGCGAGTGTCGGCAGCAGCCGGCTGAGCACGATCCGATAGATCCGTCGCCGAACTGCTTCGGTGTCGACCCGGCTGAGGTTGAGCGCAAGCCAGAACCGCTCCCTGTCCACGCTGGACATACGTTCGGTGGTCTGGCGGATGAGATCGTGCGCGAGCCCCGCCCAGACCTGTTCCCCAGTCTGGTACATCCACGGGTTGAACCAGACAGTTGGCCGCCAGGGGGTGCCATCCACGTGGGATGGCGAATCCGTTGCCAAGGTGGTGGTTCTGATCGGCGTGCCGTACGTGGTTCCCCGCACGTCGACTACCGGAGCCAAGTTGTTACGGCGCAGCAGCTTCAGCACCGCCAGGAGCCGTGGCTCGCGTCGGCTGATTTTCGCCAGCTTTCCCTGGCTGTCCGATGTGAGAGAAATAGAGCGTCGCGTGTGCTCGGTCTGCGGCGGGTCGAGCCGATCCCGGACCATGCGCAACAACGAAGTCTTGCCGGCGCCCCATGGGCCCTTCACCGCGATTGCCAGCGGTGGACGGGTGCCCGCGTCGACGAGGAAGGATGCCAATGCTTCGGCGTGCTTCCAGTACCCGAGCCGGTCCTCGGTCGTCCAGTAGTCGCTGAGCACCGTGGTCGGATCGGCAAGCTCGGCAGGGCTCGCAAGCCGCGGTGGCGCGCCAGCCGCGTTGTCCTGCCTCGGCTCCAGAAACGCCTCCATCGGCAACTCAGCCACGATCTCAACCGCCGCCGCCGCATCGACCCCAAGCCGGGACATCGTAGCGGCGATCTCCCCGGCAACCAGGGCCGCAGCCATCGCTGTCCCACTGTTGCGGCCGTAGCCCGCCCCCGCCCCGAGTTCGATCGTCGTGGTCAGCAGGTCGAGGCAGGGTGCCGAGATCGCACCGCGACCGCTGCGCACGCTGCGCGTCCATCCGCCGACCGGATCCCGCACCATGCCAGCGACCGCGATCACACCGTCGACATTGGCCGGAAAGCCGGGCTCCTCCACACCGTAGTCGCCGGCGGGCGCAACCACGATCCCGATCCGCTCTTTCGCGCGAGATACCACCCGGGCATAGGTTATGGAGAGAGCGTCGTCCGGCCTCGCCTCCCGACCGACTCCGAACAGGAGGATATGGGCCCCATTCTCCGTTGCCGTGCTGATGGCCCCAAGTGCAGCGCCGTCCATGGTGCGGCCGTCCGCGTCGAGCTCGGGACCGCAGCTGATCAGACGGGCGGCGGGCGCCCGCTGCAGTACCAGGCCGGCCATCATTGTGGCCGCCGAGGTCATCGCCAGGTCATCGACCGCGTCGGCTACGGCACCCTCAAACCATGGATGCGGATACACCTGTCCGCACACGAGGCCGATGGTCACGCCCTCGCCAGCGGTGCCGCGCCGCAGCGGCAGGACCTCGTCGTGTTCCTCGGCAAGCCGGCCGAGGCTAGGCACATCCGTCACGCTGAGTTAATCGCTGACAACAGCCATAATGTGTCAGGTTGGGGTGGCCACTTTGGGTTTCACCGGGAGGCCGATCACCCCGGCCGCGACACCGTGCGCTCGCAGAACCGCTGCTGGAATATCGACCGGGCAGACCCGGTGATCCGCTTGACCCCGGTCTGGCGGCGGCGGCGCGATCCAGCAGTATCCTGCGGCAGCTCATCGCGCAGCTCGACCGGGCAGACCTCCTCAACAGACCGCAGTTGTCCCTCGTCGCCGAGGGTGCTCGTCGACCTGATCATCGACCCCCGCGTGTACACCGCGACCAACTCCGCAGTGCCCGGTCTGCCAGCACGCCGGAAGGGATATCGGATGGGACCACGCGAACCTCCCGTCGATCAGAGCACCAACTATTCATCGCGGGCATCTGATCAGGCGTTTCACGACGCCGCCAAGCACGTGTGGCTCTTCGGGCCGGTCTGAGATCGCCCGGTCGTGCGGTGGCGGGGGCGAGCGTGTTGATCACGCGCGAAGTGCTGCTCGAGCGGTTCGACGCTGCGATGGACCTGGTTCGCGTCCAGCGCGGGGATCAGGTCCGATCGCTGATTCCCGACAGAGCCGCCGAAGGCGGTCGACCACTGGTGATCACGAGTGTTAAGTTGTTCTACTCGCCTCAGGGGCGAGAGTCGCGAATCGCGCTGTTTCGTGGCCCGTGATTCGACCCCGAAGTGGTCACGTGCGGCTGAACGCACGTCCGCGGTGGTCGGTTCGATCCGGCCCGCGGCGACGGTGTTCTCAATGTGGGTCAGAGCGTGGCGGAGCCGTGATCTACCCGAGAGACCCGCACGGGCCGGTGCTGGGTGGTGACATCGTCGACGAGGGTGAGGTGCTGGGGTTCGGCTACGAGCCGACATCAAACCCGCACGCCGGGTGCGACCAGTTGCTTCTCGTGGGCGAAGAGGGTTTGACGCGGCCCGCGCGACCGGTGCCGAGCAGTGCGGCAGGGGTGCGGACCCTGGCACCGATGCCCGCTGAGCGGGCTGGGGTGCACGTCGTGGCGGCAGAGGCGGTCACACCGGGGCTCGCTGGCATGGTGCGGGAGGTGCTCGATCGGCACCGTTCTCGCTTCGTCAAGCCACTCCTCGACCGCGTGGTGGGGAGCGATCGCGAGGTGGGTCAGCGATTTGCCACCGCGGTAGAAGTGCTTCTGCTGGCGCCAGAATTGCCAGCGGTCGATCATGTCCCACGCGAACGCGCTCTCGACGCCTGCCGGTTCGATGAGGTTGCGCAGGAAGTACCAGAGGTCGTCGGTCTCGTGCCGCGCCGATACAGCATCCACTCGACGTCGCTCACGTCAGGGCGGGGAACTCGGTGTCCGGGAAGGCCTCAGGGTGAGGCCAGGCGATGTAGTGGGCGCGCACGATCTCCGCGTTCGCGGGCACGATCGACGGACTTGACCGGATGTGGACGGTCACGCCGGGCACTACCCCACGGAGGGCTTGATCTCCGGTTTGCAATCGCAGGATGAACGCTTGTGGGGTGAGTTCTCCGACGACGTTCAAGGCGATGATCCGCCGGGGGAACCACAAGGGAGTGGAGGGCCACCTCCACCGCCAACTCGTATCGGTCCGATGGTTACCTGCGCCGAGCCTTGAAACCGGTTCGCGACGCGATTCCAGACCAGGTCCCTGAAGGACTTGCGCACCTCCGGGCAGCGACGACCGCGAGCTCGGCGAGGGCGAGGCCGATAGCGCAGAGGGATTCCACCAGGTAGGCGGCAGGCAGCGGACACACACGTCCTCGGCTCCTGGTGGCGATCGAAGCGCCGAACGTGGCGACCGAACGGCCGGACACAGGGTCAAGGTCGTGACTGCGACGGTGAACCGTGCGGCGGCTGCCCTCGCGCGGGCCGGGGCGGAGCACCGTTCCAGGAGTTCGTCAAAGGAAGGCAGGTTTCGCACCGCGTCGACCTCAGCCTGGTTACCGATGCCGGGTCTCCCGGTTGCGTGAGCGGCCCATCGGGCCAGCGGGGCGCGAGAGCTCGCACGACGTCGTCGACCCGCCTGAGGATGACTTCACCAACATCGGCCAGTCCGAATCCGAGCCGTGGGACGAGTACGGAGTCGATCCCGGTGGCCAAAAGCGCCAACTGGTGCAGCGAGGCCGGAGGACGCTCGAGAGATCCTGGCAGGACCCGGAAGACGTCGTCACCCCACCGGACGAGTACGTCTTGCCGTGTGTCGTAGGGTGCGAAGTCCTCCAGTCTTGAGAGGTCAGTAGCCCCTGGAGCAGCGACTCCAGATCAATCGCGGCCGCGTCCCGCTTGCCGCGCGGACGAACCTGAAGGAGTGCCTCGTACAGGAGCGCGATCGACAACAAGCGATGCCCCGCTGTCGGAGACGCCGCCGCAGCCTCGAGGACCGGGGCCAATGTCGGAGCCGCGAATGGCTCGATGACAGCTGCGAGTGGATGACAGCCACCGGCACGTTCCCGGCGTAGGCGATCCTTCTTGCTCATCGACCACATCCCTCGCCACCACGTCGCACGATAGGCGATGGCCATGTCCGCAAGCTCGTGACGAGCCGTGTCAAGATCACTTTCTGGCGCGCCGCCCGACCGGAATACCAGTCTGGTTCGCGCTGGTCGTTCCAGGCCTTGGCGCCACGCGAGACTCGGTACCGCCAACGGTGGCGAACTTGCGCCCTGCCGTAACTTGCAGAGACACTGATCTGTAGAAGCAGAGTCCTGCCCCAACGGGATCACCTGTGAACGCTCAAGTTATTCCCGGGGCCTGCGCTCGCGTAGTTCCGCAGGTGGTGGGTTCCTGATGATGTTCTACCCTGTGGTCTTCTTCTTGTCGTCGGCGGCTCCCTTGGGTCGTTTGTTCGGCCGGTAGCTGGGGCCGTTCATGAACACCTGGTGGCTGGTGTTGATCAGCCGGTCGAGCAGTGATTCGGCGACGACGGCGTTGGGGAACAACGGATACCAGTCAACCGGTGAACGGTTGCTGGTGAGCACGAGTGAGCGCCCGGCTCGTTCGTTGATCAGTTCGTAGAGGTCGTCGGCTTGTCGTGCGGTGAGTTCGCGCATGCCGAAGTCGTCGAGGATCAGCACGGGTGGCCGGGCCAGTTCGCGTAGCCGTCGGCCCCAGGTGCCGTCTGCGTGTCCGCCGGCGAGGTCGGCCAGGACGCGACTGGTCTTGGCGAATCGGACGTCGGCTCCATGCCGGATTGCCATGTGCCCCAACGCTTGTGCGATGTGTGTCTTGCCGACCCCGACCGGGCCGTAGAGGATCACCGACTCGCCTGCGTGCAGCCAGCGCAGCGCGGCGAGGTCGCGGATCTGCGCGGCGGGCAGCTTGGGGCTGGCGTGGAAGTTGAACTCCTCCAGGGTGGTCTGTGCGTCGAAGTGGGCGCGGCGCAGCCGACGACCCATCGCGGTGAGCTCGCGGCGGCCGATCTCGTCGTGGCAGAGGATCTGCAGGAACTCCAGGTGGCCGAGTTCCCCGCCGCGGGCCTGGGCGAGGCGGGCGTCGAGGGTGTCGAGCATTCCGGAGAGCTTGAGCATGCGCAGGGCGTCGCGCAGCGCGGTGTCGATGACGGTCACAATGCTTCCTCGCTGTCTGTGCCCGGGGCTGCCCGGTTGGGTTCGATGGGGGCCGGGGTGCGGTGATCGCCGAGTTCGTCGTGGGCATCGGTGTCGTGATCGACGCTCGGGTTGGCGTTGTCCGCGGCGGGCTCGGGGTCCGGGGTGGGCAGGGCCACGACGTTCGCGAAGAGCTGCGAAGGGCCGTGCAGATGCGCCGCGGCGCCTCCGTCGCCGGTCGACTCGGGCGCCGGGTCGACCTCGGTGCCGGCGGCCAGGATCCCTTTGACCGTGCGATAAGTCGGGTCACCCACCTCGATCGCCCGGGCGCAGGCCTTCTCCAGCCGGGCCGGCCCGTGTTTGCTGGCCAGCCCGAGGACCCCTTGCGCCGCGCGCAGCCGGAACAGGGCGTTGACCTCAAGCAGCCCGCCGATCAGCTCGACGCAGGACGGGCCGATGTCGGCGGCCTGGCCGCGGCACCAGGTCGGGGTCCGCATCTTGAACGCGATCTTCTCCGGCGGGTAGTGCGACAGGTCAGTGGACTTCCCTGCCGGTCGGCGGCCGTGGGTGGCGATCAACTCCCCGTTGTCGAAGATCTGCACCACCGTAGGGGTCTCACGGGCGTCGACGCGGCGGCCCATATGCCGCCACGGCACCGAATACAACGACTTGCCCACCCGGACATGGATATCCGGGCCGATCGTCCCGGTCGACCACGTGGCGAGCACGAACCGCTTACGGGGCACCGCTTGCAGCTCACTGGCTTCGACCGCGTCGAACACTGACAACGGGGCCGCACCACCGAGAGGGCGGCACTGCCGGCGCCCGGCCACGTCCCGACACCAGAGCACGGCTTGTTCCTGCATGTGTTGCAGGGACACGAATTCCCGGCCGCGCCAGAACGAATCCCGGACATAGGGCATCGGCCGTTCCACCCGCAGCTTGTCCTTCGGCTTCGCCGCCCGCGCCGGGTCGACCAACGTCGTGTAGTGCTCGGCGAGTTCGGCATAGGATCGGTTGATCTTCGGGTCGTAGAGGTCGGGCTTGTCGACCCCGGTCTTGAGGTTGTCCGGCACCAGCCGGGCCGGCACCCCGCCGAAGAACTCGAACGCCGCGACATGGCACTCCGTCCACGCCCGCTGGTCCATCACCAACACCGGACGCACGAACATATGCCGCGATGCGGGCAGCACCATCACGAACGCCCACACCCGCCGCCGCTTACCGCTGCGCGGGTCGACCCACGCGCCCAGATGCCCGTAGTCGATCTGCGCTTCCCCACCCGGTTCCGGCTCGTCCATCAGCACCGTGACCCGGTCGCGGCGGACTTCCTCGGGCAGATTCGCCGCCACCCACCGGTTCAACGACGCCAGACTGGCCGGCAGGTCCCGCTCATCGCGCAGCCGCTGCCAGATCGTGGCCTGGGTGACACCGGCCTTGAGCATGTCGACGAAGTAGTCGCGGTGCTGCTCGATCTGCGGCAATGTCGTCTGCCACAGCCGCGTGTCGGTGACCGCGGGGAACCACTTGCCGGTCAACTCCGCCCAGTCCGCGGCGGTCATCGACGGCCCGCCCGGGATGATCCCGGCGTCGATCGCCGGGGTCACGTACTTCTTGATCGTCTTGCGGTCCACACCCAGACTGGCCGCGACCTCGCTCTGCGAGCGACCCGCATACCAGTGGACCAGGATCTCGGTCACATTCGTCACGTCGAACGTTCTCCTCGCCATCTCACTCCCCGGCCACCGGTCGTGAACGGGGCAAGCCTGTGCTCCTGCGAGGAACCCACACGCGCGACACGCTCACCTTCCCGGTGGGGAATTACGTGAGCGCCGCCCTGCGGAATTACGTGAGCGAAAACCGGTCAGACCTGGGGAATTCCATGAGCGCTGACATCACCGCCTTCGGATCCCTTCACCTCTCCGAGAACGTGCTCGACCGTGTTCTACGATGGCGCACCGTGGACGCAGCTGATCTTGGTTTGAGGTACGCAGAGACGCTCATATGGCCAGCAGTGGTCGGCATCCTCCTAGTCGTGGGCATGAGACTCTTCGCTCCGCGACGCGCGACCCCACCAGCGCCCCAATCCCCCTCGTACGGCTTGACGTGGAACAGGCCGACAACCACGTTTACGGAGAAGGTGTCAGAGTCAATCGCCGACGCAGAAGCTCTCGTCCCGGCGGAGACAGCCACGCCAGATCCCATTGTGCACCTGCAGCAAGCAGTGCGACTCTCTCCCACGCAGTACCGCGACGGCGCTCGCGGGGTGCACGAACACTTTCGCGCCGGACGCGTGGTGATCTTGGATCTTACTTCCGTCGAGGAACGCACAGCACTGCGTTTCGTGGACTTCTCCATCGGTTTGATCTTGGGGTCCAGGGGAACATTCTTTCAAGTTTCGAGCACCGTCATCCTGCTGACTCCCCGAGCGACGGCGGACTAAGCCTCAATCCGTCGAGGCGCACCACAACTTCGAGTCCTGACGAGGATTGAGCCAGTGACCAGTGAAAATCAGCCACAACCTGCGACAATCCCCGACGAGGCGGCGACGAAGCGCGAGGCCGCAGGGCGAGTTCAGACGGTGGAAGCATCTGAACTCGCCGACATCTTCGCCCGCGGACCCGCGAACGACCTGATCCACAAGTGGTTCGTGGCGGGGGTCGGCTGGCAACCATCGCCATTCGGCGACTTCGAACACCTCGGCACCGGACTCGGCGGCGACCCCACCCCGATCCAACAACCCAACGGGCAACTCGATATCTTCGGCCGCGGCACCAGCGACGACCTCGTCCACAAGTGGTTTGTACCCGGCACAGGCTGGTCCCCCTCCCCTACGGCGACTTCGAACACTTGGGAGCCGATTACTAGAGTTCCGACTTCTAGAGGGTGCGGAAACCGAGCTCAACGCCATGAGCACGGCCAGAACGATGAGGGCGGAGGGACGTATTGATCTCAGTGGCAGCCTATCCTCCCAGGGCTGTGGGTTACTCCCTGACACTCGGCACGCTAACCACGTCCGACCGGGTGCTGCGCTGTTCGCCTGCGCGCCGAACGGTCATGAACACTCCGTTGGCCGATGGGCCGAATCGGAGTTGCATGTGATGATCTGTGCGGTGACCGATGCTTCGAGAGACGATGAAGACCACAGAGACTCGCCGACACGATTTGCGGACGATCTGAAGGCAATCGTGTCGAAGAAGCACAGCGGGAAGTCGGTCCGGGAAATCGGCGACGCGGCGGCCATCGCTCCCTCCACGGTGAGCGAGTTCTACTCGGGCAAACGACGGCCGAGCGAGGACTTCCTGGTCAGGGTTCTCATGGCGGTCGGCCAGTCATCCACCCACGGTCGAAGCGTGGCGGGAACGGCTCACGAGACTCCGGGAACCCGGCTACGACACAGTGGCCATGGTCACGGGCGTCCCGCAGCGGCGGTTCCACCTCACGATCGCAGTATCCGTGCTGATCACAGCGGCGGTCGCGACCCCGGTAACGCTCCGGTTCAGCCGACCGCCCACCGGGCAAGCGGACGTTCCCGCAGCGCTGCGGCCGGTCGCGATCGAGGTTCAGAACATGGTGGCGTTGGGTGCCGACGTGCTCAAGCCTGACGTGAGCCCTGTTTGCCCGTCGAGCCGCACTGTTGGGCGGTGCTCCGCGACAGGGTGCAAGCTGCCCAGCACCGAAGTCGACACGGGCGCGATGCTAGTCGCCGTCTGTCAGACCCGCGGTGAGGAACTGGTCAACTACAACCTCGACTCGACGGCGACGGACAATCCGCATCGAGCCAGCTCCGCGCGCTGGTGCCGGATTAAACTCCCCGATCTCCGCGATGGCTATCTGAGCGAGGTCTACACCGCTCCCTCCTACCGAGGTGGGCTCGGTTTGCCCATCTGCTCGTCGTGACGCCGACGTTCCACCTTCTGCGTTTCGGAATATTCGCGATGACTGAGGGAGTCCACGTTGGATCTGCACACGCCCGCTGACTTCGCTCAGGCGCTCGACCGGCTCCGCCGCGCTTCCGGGAAGTCGTATCGCGAACTACACAAAGAATGTGGCCTGCCACAAAGCACGATTTCCACGTGGTGCAAGGGGCGGCACCTTCCTCAGGTGTCGATGCGCGCCGATCTCGCCCGGCTCCTCGCCGCGCTCGGTGTTGAGGAACTCGCGCGGAAGACGTGGTTCGAAGGACTCGCTCAAGCGAGACAACAAACCAGGCGCACTTCACCGGCATTCAATCCGTACCTCGGCCTCCGCGCGTTCCAGCCGGAAAACGCGGCCATGTTCTTCGGGCGCGAAAAAGAGGTCGAAGCACTCGTCGGCGCGTCGAAGATGGGGCCGTTGGCCGTCGTGGGGCCGTCTGGCTCGGGCAAGTCCTCCCTGCTGCGTGCGGGACTCATTCCAGCGCTCCCCCAGGGGAAGGTCATCACGCCCGCCGAGGCGCCAGTGGAGTCGGTGCTCAAGGCGCCGCACGAACTCGTACTGGTCGTCGACCAGTTCGAGGAACTGTTCACCACCTACGACGAAGCCAACAGAGTCCGGTTCGTCGACGCGCTGCTGGACCGCTCGACGCCAGTGGTCATCGGGCTACGCGCCGACTTCTACGCGCATGCTATGCGGATTCCCCGCTTGGCAGAACTCCTGCAGCACCACCAGATGCTGGTGACGCCCATGAGCGAGACGCAGCTGAGGGTGGCGATCACCGGGCCCGCGCGGGCCGCCGGCTTCGACCTGGACCCCGGTCTCGTCGAGTTGCTGCTGCGGGACACCGCACAACAGCCTGGCGGGCTTCCGCTGTTGTCGCACACGCTTCACAGCATCGTCGAGACCTGGACCGAGCAGCGCTCATCGCGCCGGACGATCGACCTGACCCACTATTGGTCGGTGGGCGGCGTGCACGGGGCAATCGCGCAGACCGCGAACTCCGCATTCCGATCGTTGAACCGCGCACAGCGAGTCGTTGCCCAAAACCTCTTCCTACGCCTGGTGAACGCGGGCGACAGCACTGCCGTCACCCGGCGCCGGGTGACCTTCAGCGAGCTGTTCAACGGGCGCGTCGACGACGAGGTAGACGATCTCACCGAGGTGTTCGAGGTCTTCGTCGCACACCGGCTGCTCACCGCGGATGAGCACATCGTCGAGATCAGCCACGAGTCGTTGCTGGGCGCCTGGCCGTTGCTGCAGGAGTGGCTCGCGCACGACCGCGTGGGTCACCATCTCCACAATCGGCTTACCGGCGTCGCTCGCGACTGGCAGCAGAACGGCCGCCAGCCTGAACACCTCTACGTCGGTGGAACTCTCGTATCCGCGCTGGAATGGGCACGGTCGGCTGCTGGAGAGGCCGCGCTCAACCCGCTTGAACGCGAGTTCCTCGCCGTCTCCGAAGAGGCACGCACGGCGCGGCGCGAAGCCGACCGCACGCGCGTTCGCCGCCGATACCAGCTGCTGATCCTGCTCGTGGTGACTTCGCTGCTCGCGGTGGGGGCGGCGTTCTACGCGAACCAGGTCAGCACGACCGCCTCACGCGACAACCGACTCGCCCTGTCGCGCGAGGTGTCGGACAAGGCGGATCGGCTGCGGGACAAGGACCCCGTCCTCGCCGCCCAGCTCGCGCTCGCAGCACACAATCTGGCCCCGACGCCCGAGGCGCGGTCAGCTGTCCTTGATTCCTCCGCTCGGCCGCTCCCCCGGCGCAGCAGCGCCTGGGACGGCACCACGACCGTGATGACGTCAGCCGGCGGCTTCCTGGTGTTCGGCACAGACTCAGGGCACGTCCAGATCGAACAAGCTGACACCGGCCGGCACGTCGCGGACCTACGCGTCGCCCGCCCTATCGTCGCTATCGCGGCCAGCTCGAATGGGTCCTTGCTGGCGGCGGGCGATGACCGGGGCGAAGTCACCGTGTGGAGCCTCAGCCCTTCTACTTCTCCCACGGAGGAAAAGACGTTCAACACCGGTTCCAGCAGGCTGTTCGCCCTGGCGTTCAGCCCGGACGGCCTGCACCTCGCTGCCGGCAACGGGGCCGGGGAGGTGCAGATATGGACGCCCCGTGAGGCAACGCCACCTGTAGTCCTGACCGGGCCTGCACAAGCAGTGAAAGGAGTGGCGTTTCTCCCGGACGGAACGGCTGTCGCAGCTGGCAGCGACGATAGCATCGTTCACCTCTGGAGCCTCGCCGTCCCCGGCGAATCCGTGGTGTTCAAAGGGCCTACCAGCAAGATCTTCGGCATTGCTGTGTCGCCCGATGGCAAAACGCTGGCCGCAGGTACGGCGGGCGAACAACGTGTCTACACCTGGAACCTGTCTGATCCGACTGCCCCGCCACGGCAGTGGACAGGACCAGCGAGTTGGATCAACGCCGTGGCGTTCAGCCCCGACAGCACCGCGCTCGTCGCAGGCAGTTCGGACACGCTCTTGTGGCGGTGGGACATGCGGTCCGGTCAGGCCCTGCCCCCGCTTCCACACCCGAAGCCCTTGACCGCTATCGAGTTCCGCGACTCTCACACGATCCTCACGCTGGCGACCGACGGGCGCACCCGAACCTGGACGGTGCCGGGCTCGGTGCTCAGCGGTCCGAGCAAACAGGTGTTCTCGACGTCGTTCGACCTGTCCGGCGACAGGCTGCTGGTCGGCTCCGGCGACAACCGGCTCCGGCTGTGGGACGTGACGGACCCGCACAGGGCGAGGCTGACAGGCGAGTTGACAGGCGGCTCGGCAAGCCCATCACCGCTCAGCGGAGCATCCACGCTCACTAGCGACGGAGCGACAGCGATCGCCGGAACCACCGATGGCAGCATCGTGTTGTGGCGGGTCGACCGGTCGGACGAGCCGGTTTCGCTGAAAGTGGCGGCCTCGACCATCCAATCCGTCGTGCTCAGCGCTGACGATCGTACCGCTGCGGTGGGCAGCGACGACAAGTCCGCGTACCTCGTCGACCTCTCCGACACCGCCCACCCGAAAATGATCTCCAGCCTGAGCGGGACTGCGGACATCATCTATGGTGTCCGGTTCAGCCCGGACACGACGATGCTCGCGGTGGCCGGCGGGGACGGCAAGGGATATCTGTGGGACATCGCCGACAAGACGAACCCAAAACCGCGTGCCACGGTCACCGGATTCCGCGGTCCGGTCTACGCGACGGCGTTCAGCGCGGACGGCACCCTTGTCGCATTCGGTGCTTCTGACTACTCCGTCCGACTGCTCGACCTCACCCACCCCCTCAGCCCAGTCGAGGTGCCAAGCCCTCTGATCGGCCCGGTGGGCGAGGTCTACGAACTCTCCTTTCACCCGGACCGCAGGGAACTCGCGGTCAGCAGCACGGACCGGACCATCTGGCTGTGGAACTTGGCCGACCACCGCAAGCCCGACCACCTCGCCACCCTCACCACCAACGACGCATTGCTTACCCTCGCCCACAGCCCTGACGGACGTCGACTGGCGGCTGGTGGCCGTGATCGCACAGTCCGGGTCTGGGACACAGACCTCGACGCCGTCAAGAACTGGATATGCGGCCAGGCTGGCCAATCGATCACTCCAGAGGAGTGGTCACAGTTCATCCCGGGCGAGCCGTACACCCCACCCTGTTGACGATCAAGGCCTCAAGCCTGCGGGACCGTACGGGAATTGACGGGGAAGCACGGACCCATCAGCCGGTCTACCAGGTCGTTCTGGCCTGCTGCTCCAGTGGAAGAGGCAAAAGCACAACCGCTTTCCGCTGAGAGGAAGACCGCAATGCGAACAGGAAACCTGGTGAACATCGTCTCGGCCGTCGCCGTGGCGATGGCAGGGTTGATCGTCACGACCGGTACCGCGGCCGCCACCGATGTCGGCGGTGACGGAAACCCGGCCAACGTCTGCCCGAACGGCTACACCGTCGCCTCCGCGCCGATCCTCCGCAACGGCCAGACCATCGGCCTCGTGGAAATGCGCTGGTCGTGGACCTGCGGCGGCAACTGGACCCGCACCACGTCCTACATCGGAGCCCGCCAGCTGCAGTCGATGATCGACACGAACCCGTGGGACGGCCGCGAGACCTGGGCCGACGACTACGCGACGCAGAACTGGTCGCCCTTCCGGCGGGTCGCACCGTCACAGGGCATGTGCTCGAACGGATTCATCGAGGACGGCGGCGCGCTCTACCACGCCTCGATCTGCGCCTGATCGCGTTCCAACCCTCACGAGGAGGAACTACCTTGGCAGCATCAGCAAAGTTCGGTATCGCGGGTGTTCTCGCGATCATGGCTATGGTCGGCACCGCGCTTCCGGCGTCCGCCACCGACGTCGGCGGGGATGGAAACCCAGCCGTCGACTGCCCGAACGGCTACACCGTCGCGTCGCGCACGATCGAACGCAACGGACAGGTGATCGGCACGGTGGAGATGCGGTGGTCCTGGGCGTGTTCGGGCAACTGGACCCGCACCACCTCCTACATCGGAGCCCGGCAACTACGATCGGGCATCAACACGCAGCCGTTCGACAGGCACACGTACGGCGATGACTACGCCGTGCAGAACTGGTCCCCGTACCGTCGCGTCGCACCTACTCAGTCGATGTGCTCATACGGGCAGATCATCGACGAGAACGGTTACGGGTGGGGCATGCACTTCTGCGTGTGACTCCGCACGGGCACGGCAAGATCGTCCGCTCCAGTCGCGAGCGGGCGATCTTGCTTGACCGGCAACACCGAGTCCCGCCCCTGACACGAACCTGTGATCAACGCAGCCCACCACCGAATGCATCGACAACCGCCGGACCCGCGTGGTTCACCTGGACCCAGGCGTGCGCCATCGGGTCGATGAACTACGAGATCCGCGACATCAACGCCGGCACGCTGTTGGGTTCGATGATTCAGCGCTGCCCCGCATACCAAGCGTTTGCGCCTTCAGGAGCGAAACTGGAGATCTAAGCGGTCTAGAATTGACGGCACCTGACCCGAACCGTCGCCAACAGAACCAATCCGCAGCACGGATGCAGCGTTTCCGCAGGTCAGCGCGTGATCGGGGCGCCGCTGGGGGTCAAGGGGTCGCAGGTTCGAATCCTGTCAGCCCGACGGTCGATCGAAAGCCCCCTGAACTGGATGTTTACCCAGTTCAGGGGGCTTTCGCGTTCCATGTGGACGATCATGGCCAAGATCGTTCCCGAACGGCCTTGGGGACCACTTGGGGACCAGACTTGGACCACGGCTCAGACCGCCCGTAGTCGGGGACCGCGACGAGCGTGCAGGTGCTTCGCACTGTGGACGCAGATGTCGTCAAGCAGCTTCTGCTGCGGCGAGGACCTTGGCGATCGCGTCGACCGCTTCCCTCGCAGCGGGTTTGAGCAGGTGCGTGTAGATCTCGGTGGTCACCGAAACCGTACAACCGCGCCAAACGGGCAGAACGCCAAGCTCACCTCGTCAAGCCGCGACCGCGACAGCGCTGGCAGGTCGCCTCGGACGCGGCGAGGTGGACACGGGGGTTTTCGGCCTCGGCGGACTCGGTCGGATACATCGCCAACGCGCGGCGCCAGTGGTCGCGTGCTCGGGTGTCGTCGCCCTCGGCCGCGGCCAGGTGGGCGAGGCATTCCTCGGCGCGAGCCTCAGCCAGGGAAAGGTCGCCGTCAAGGGCCATCGTGTGGGCCTTGGTGACGGTCGAGCGGGCCAGGTCTGGCTTTCCCGCGGCGAAGTAGGACTCGGCAAGGCCGATGAGGGCGTCGCACTCCGCCTCGCGCATGCCTGCCAGGTGGACGACGGTGACCGCCGCCGAGCCGGTTTCGATGGCTTCGCCGAGCCTGCCGAGGCAACGCAGGGCGACGCCGAGCCAGGCCAGGGCCAAGCCCTCGCCTCGGGTGAAGCCGATGCCGCGGCTGAGGGCCACGGCGCGGCGGAGGTGGTCGGCGGCGTGCTCATCGTTGTCCTTGGCGTGGGACACCCAGCCGATGTTGATCAGCGCGACGACCTCGCCGGTCGTCCGGTTGGTCCGCTGGTAATGGGCCTGAGCCTGGGCAAAGCTGTCCAGGGCCGCGGTGAAATCGCCGAGGTTGCACTGAATGACGCCGAGGTTGAGGGTGAAGTTGACCTGGCTCTCCACGTCGCCCGCGCGCAGGGCCAAGTCTCTGGCGTCGGCGAAGTTGGCGCCCGCGTCGCGGAGCAGGCCCGCCCGGAACTGGATCTCGCCGAGATCGCTCTTCTGCGCCGCGAGGAGCATGTCGTCGCCGAGATCCGCGCTGATGGCGATCGCTTGGTCCAGCAGGGCCATCACCTCGCTGTGCCCACCGTGTTCACGCTTCGCGCGGGCCATGCTGGCCAAGGCGATGGACTCGCCCCGGCGGTGGCCGAGGCGCCGAGTCGCCCGCAGCGCACCGTCGAACAGTTCCAGCGAGTCGGCGCGGTAGCCCAGTTGGACGAAGTACGGGGTGAGCAGGCAGGGGAGCTGCCAGGCGTGGCCGGGCCAGTCGTGGGTGGCAGCGAACTGGGCCACGGCGACCATGTTGCGGTGTTCGCGATTGAGCCGGTCGACGTCGTCGGTGTCCGATGTGGACGCAGGGACGACCGCGGGCCGGTACCGCAGCTCCGGCTCGAACCGCTGCCTGCCCATGGTGAGCGGGCGGCAGCAGACGTCGGCCAGGTGCAGGTAGTAGTCGAACAGCCTGCCGCGCGCCGCGGTCAGGTCGGCGGCGGTGTCACTCGACTCGGCCAGCGCCCGGCCGCAGTCCTTGAGCAAGTCGTGCATCAAGTAGCGGTTCGCGGTGCGCTGGTCGAGCAGGTTGCAGTCGACCAGGTCCTCCAACGCCTGCTCGGCGTCGAAGAGGGGCAGGTCGGCGACGGCGGCCGCGGCGTAGGCGTCGATATCGGGGCCTGGTGCCAGTGACAGCAGCCGGAACACGCGCTGCTGCACCGGGGAGAGGTGCTGGTAGGACCAGCCGAGCACGCCCGCGACGCTGCGGTCGTCGACGGTCAGCGTGCGAGCGCGCCTGCATGTGTCCCGCAGATGATCGGCCAGGTGGGAAACCGTCCAGCCCGGCCGGTGGCGCAACCGCGACGCGGCGATCCGGATCGCCAGCGGCAGCCTGCCGCACAGCTCGACGACCTCCGCACGGGCGGCGGCCCCGCCCTCGACCCGGCGGGGACCCGCGATGAGGGTGAACAGTTCACCCGCGTCGGCGGCGGGCAGCGCGGTCAGCGACAGCGGCACGGCGCCTTCCAGCGCAAGCAGCTGCCTTCGGCTGGTGATGATGGCGACGGTCCCCGGGGCGCCGGGGAGCAGCGGGCGAACGTGCGCGGCGTCGGCGGCGTTGTCCAGCACCACGATCACCCGCTGTCCGGCGATCTTCGACCGCCACAGGTCCCGGCGCGCGTCCAGGCTGGTCGGGATCGCCTCCGGAGCGACCCCGACCTGGCCTAACAGTGTCTCCAAAGCGACCGACGGCGCGACCCGCTCGTCGTCGAGGGTGAAGCCGCGAAGGTCCACAAAGTACTGTCCATTGGGGTACGCGGAGGCCAGTTGGTGGGCCACGTGCAGCGCGAGCGTGGTCTTCCCGACCCCGCCCATGCCGTCGATCGCCACGATCGCGGGGGCCCGGTCCGGCACGTCGGCGATGGCCTCGACCAGGCGTCGGATCTCGGCCTTGCGGCCGGTGAAGTCCGAGCAGTCATAGGGCAGGAACGACCCGGACGCGGGCCGCGGTGGGTTGTCGCCGCGCAGGATCTCCCCGTGCAGTCGCCGGAGTTCGACCCCTGGGTCGGCGCCGAGTTCCTCGGCCAGCACCTTGCGGCCGTCCTCGAACACTGTCAGCGCGTCCGCCGACCGGCCCGCGCGGCACAGCGCCATCATCAGCGTGGCGCGCAGAGACTCGCGCAGGGGGTGTTCGGCGACCAGCGGAGCGAGGTCACCCAGCAGCGAACCGACCTCGCCGAGGTCCAGCCGCAGCCGAGCGAGCCGCTCGGTGGCGATCAGCCGCTCCTCCCGGAGGCCGTCCGCCGCCCGGCACAGCATCGCGGTGTCCAGGCCGTCGAGGACAGGCCCGCGCCAGATGGCCAATGCCTGCTGCAGCAGCTGTACCGCGTCCATGGTCCGGCCTTCGGCGGCCGCGGTTTCGGCGGCGGCGACGTCGGTGCGGAAGGCATCGGCGTCCAGGTCGCCGGGCGCGACGTCGAGTTGGTAGCCGATGGCACTGGTGGCCAGGTCGTCGGCGAGCACTCGACGCAACGCCGCGGCCGAGTTGTAGACCTGCCGTTTCGCTGTCTGGGGAGGGTCGTCCCACAGCTCGTCGACAAGCCTGGTGAAGGAGACCACCGAGTTGGCGTTCACCAGCAGCAGCGCGAGCAGCTTCTGCTGCCGCTCCCCCGACAATTCCAGACGGTCTCCCGCCGAGACGACCTCCAGCGGACCGAGGATCCGGTACCTCACACCTATTCTCCCCCGGGCAGCTTCGTCACCCAGCACCAGCGAACGACGACGCATTGTAAGACCCAGACAACCCGTCTTCGCGCAAGATTCACTAATCTGCGGTAGCGGGCGTTGACAGCGCCGTGCGTCCTGGTGTGAGATCTCCACGCATCGCGACCGAATCGTCGCGGCAAGTTACTCTATTGGAGTGAATCAGCTATGAGAAAGCCCGCGTTCATCGGCGCGTTACTGGCCGCCGCGGCCCTGGTCGTGGCCACCCTGATCGGCGCGGCGGCCGAAGGGGCGCCGGACCAGACTGGCGACGTCACGGCCATTAACGCGCCCTGTTTCTGCTGAGACGCGGTTAATAATCGACGGTCAGGAAACGCCGACCGACCACGCCGCGGCCACACGTGGATTCATCACCACCGCCGCCGCGTTGGCCGTTCTCCTCGCTGTGACAATGCTGAGCCAGTTTCCGTCCGCGATGGTCGGTGACTGGATCAGCGCACAGGCGAAAACGCATCAGGTCATTTGGCCGCAGGGGTGGGCGTTCTACTCAAGAACGGACACTGCGAGTTTCGTCGTGCTCTATCAGCCCGACCAATCGGGCAGGCAGGCAGCGGTTACCCACCAAGCGGCGGACCCGGAGCACCTGTGGGGCCTGCGGCGCGTGGTCAACGGCGAGGTCATCGAGTTGGCGGCCGTCGGCGCTCTCGTCCCCCGAGAGCGCTGGCGGCCCTGCGGCGGCGCCGACATCGACACCTGTCGCCCGCCATTGGACGGGAACCCACCCACCCGGATCACCGCTCCCCTCCGTGTCATCACGGCGTGCGGGCAGGCGCTGCTGGCGCGGGAACGCCCCGCGCCCTGGGGATCGGGGACGAGCAGGCTCATCAGCGAGGTCGCCTCGGTGGAGTTGACGTGCCCCCGCTAGCTCGGCTCCGCACCCGTGTCCTGGCTGACGCGGCCCGGTTCGACCCTCGAACCCCGTGGTACGCGGTGGGCCGCTCGATGCTCGCCCTCGCCACCTTGTCCGTCGTGGTGGCGACCCCGGACTCGGCGCTGTTCCCCTACCTGACCGCCCAGCCGGACGGCCCCCGCTGCGACGGTCTGCGCTCCTTGTCGCTCTGGTGCGTCGGCGGTGGCAGTCCGGCGGCGCTCACCATCGCTCGCGTGGCGACCGTGTTCGTCCTGGTCCTGGTCGTGGTGGGCTATCGACCGCGCTGGACGTGCGTGCCGCACTGGTACGCGACTGTCAGCATCGGTGTCAGCGTGTACCTCCCCAACGGCGGCGACCGGGCCGCCCAGGTGGCGACGCTGCTGCTCATCCCACTTTGCGTCGGAGACCACCGGCGCTGGCACTGGAAGACACCCACGGCGCCGCTCGCGCCCTGGTCAGGCGGTTCGGCGTACGCCGCGCACCTGGTGCTGCGGCTACAGGTCGCGATCATCTACGGACACGCCGCGGTCGCCAAGCTGACCGAGTCGATCTGGCGGGACGGCACCGCGGTGCACTACGCCATGCAGGACGCCTACTTCGGCGCCCCTGAAGGGTTCCTTCGCCTGGTCGAGTCGGTCCCAGGACTGGTGCTCGCGCTGACCTGGGGCGCGGTAGTGCTCGAAGTGGTCATCGCGGTGGCGATCCTTGGCGGCCCTCGAACCAGGACAGTGGCCCTGACCTGCGGTATCGCGCTGCACACGGCATTCGCCGTGGCGTTCGGGCTGATCAGCTTCGGCCTGGTGATGATCTCGGTGCTCACGATCGCCCACACCAGATCGCGCTGACCCCGTCACACCATTCGGCGTCGACCCGATATCCCTCTTGCTGTGCATTGGTCGCCGATGCAGACCCGATGCAGGCCATTGTTTGACTTTCACCGCGGCGGCTTGATCCCGCCGCCGATGAGCCGTGTCCATTCCGGGGCTGACTCGGGGGAAATGATCAGGTACCTCGTATCCGAGGTAGGTCACGCGGACCCAGGGCGGGACCGCGCAGTGGAGGGGGATGTATTGGAATCGGGGAGAATCACCATATTACTGGCCGACGTGCAGCCGATCGTGCGGCGGGGGCTGGCGGCGCTGCTCGCGCGGTCACCGGAGATGACCGTCGTCGCCGAGGCGGCGACCGCCCGTGACACCACTCGACTGGCGGTGCTCTACCAGCCGGACGTGGTGGTGATGGACACGCAACTGCCGGGCGGCGAGGTCGACGCGACGATCCGCGAGCTGGCGCGCACCGTGCCCGCCACCGCGGTACTCGTCTTCACCGCGGTCGACGACGAGGACACCGTGGTCGCCGCCGTTCAGGCAGGCGCGCGGGGCTACCTGCTCAAGAACTGCGCCGACGACGGCATCGTGCGCGCGGTCAAATGCCTCGCCCATGGCGACGCCGTGCTCGGGCCAGGGATCGCCGACCGGCTCATCAGCCGCATCGGCAGCCGGGCGGCCCGGCACCAGGACCTCTTTCCGGAGCTGACCGGGCGCGAGCAGGACGTGTTGGAGCTGATGGTGGCCGGGATGCGCAACGCCGCGATCGCCGCTCAGCTGCACCTGTCCCCCAAGACCATCGCCAACCACATCTCCACGATCTTCGGCAAGCTGCACGTCACCAGCCGGTCCGAGGCGATCGACCTCGCCAAAGGCCTGCGCCGCGGCCGAGCGGGCGGGCCGCCGCTCGAACTCGTGCGCACCGCGCCGCGGCCGTTCCCCCGTCCAGTTCCGCTCGCCGGGCGAACCCCGGCGGCGATGGCCACCTCGTAGGAGAGTTGATGTCAGTGTTGGATCTCGACGCGATCGCCGCCCGGCTCGAACCCCGCTTCGGCAAGGCGACTCACCGCTGGGTGCCAGGTCTGCCCGACAAGGTGGCGGCGCTGGCCGAGGAATGGGAACTGGAGATCGGAGCCGAGTTCAAGTCCGGAAACTCGTCGGTGGTGCTGAGCTGCCTGAGCCCCAAGGGCGACGCGATCCTCAAGCTGTCCCCCGACGCCTACTCGGTGGGCGAGGAGACCGCGATGCTGCGCCAGTTCGCACCCAGCGGCCGAGTACCCGCCGTGCTCGCCGCGACTCGGGGCGCGGTGCTGCTGGCGGCGATCCGGCCGGGTGCGCTGGTGGAGAAGTTACCGGAGCCGCCGTCCCCGCAGGACTACGCCAGGTTCCTGACCGACCTGCACTCGGCGGGCGACCCTGCCGCCGCGCCGCGAAAGCTGGCGGACTGGATCGAGGTGCTGTTCAGCTCCGCGGCCAAGCGCGGCGCGGACCTCACCCGGTCGCGGGAACTGCGTGACGAGTTGCTGACCGAGCCGACCGACACCGTGCTGCTGCACGGCGACCTGCACCTGGGCAACGTGTTGACCGCCGACGACAAGGGCCTGGTCGCCATCGACCCGATGGCCTGTGCGGGCGACCCGTGCTTCGACGCGGTCGACTACGTCCTGGAGGGCCTCGACCGGGCGGAGATGGTCCGCAGGCGCGACGAGCTGTCCGCCGCGGCGGACATCGACGTCAAGCGGCTCGACAAGTGGTGTCGGGTGACCGCCCCGATCGGCGCGACCCACGTCAGCAACCCCGGGCACTCCGCCGAACTGAGCGCGTTCGGCCGCGGCGAGTACTGACCGGCTAGCAGCGGATCGTTCCCGGTTCCCGTCGGCGGAGTACCCGTTTTCCCGGGTACATCTCCCGGGTCAGGCCCTGGCACACACTGCCGGCGGGAACCGGGCGACCTCACCATTGCCTTCACCGAATCCCTTTGACCCAGGACGTGCACCCATGCCCAGCCTCGCAGGCTTGTTCGCGAAAGTCATCCCGCCCGACCCGCTGCGCCGCAAGCTCATCGCGATCCGGCTCGCCGAGTCCATCGGCAAGGGCGTGTTCATCTCCGGCAGCGTTGTCTACTTCACGCTGCACGTGGGGCTGAGCGCGGGCCAGGTCGGCCTCGGCCTGTCCGCGGCGGGCTTCGCCGGACTCGTCTCATCGATCGTGTTCGGCATGATCGCCGACCGGATGAGCAGGCGCAGGCTGCTGTGCATCCTGTTCGTCCTGCTCGCGATCGGCTTCGGCCTCTACTCCGTTGTGGACAGTGCGGCCAAGTTCTACGTGCTGGTGATGTGTGTCGGCTTCCTGGAGTACGGCACCAGTCCGACGAACAGCGCATTGATGGGCACCCTCGTAGCACCGGAGGAACGGGTCCGACTCAAGGCGATGATGCGGTCGGTGTTCAACATCGGCTTCAGCGTCGGCATCGGGGTGGCCGCGGCGGCCGCGCTGAGCCCGAAGCTGCTCGTGGTGATCCCGCTGACCACCGCGGCGCTGATGATCGTCGCCGCGATCCTCGTCACCCGGCTCCCTGAGGGCGAGTCCAAGCCGATTCCCAGTGGTGTCAAGCGGTTCGCCGCGGTGCGCGACCTGCCGTTCCTCGGCGTGATCGGCGTGTCGATGGTGCTCGCCTCGCACATGACGGTCCTGCTGGTCGCGCTTCCGTTGTGGGCACTGAACCGCACGTCCGTCCCGCACTTCCTGATCCCGCTGCTGCTGATCTTCAACACGGTGTTCGTGATCCTGTTCCAGGTCCGCGCGAGCAAGGGCGCCGAGACTGTCGCGGGCGCGTCGAACACCGCGCGGAAGTCCGGATACTGGCTGGCAGGCGGTCTGCTGATCATCGCCGCAACGGCGCTGGCGGACAACGTCGTGCTCGTGTCGGCGACGATCGTGGCCGCCGTTCTCATCCTGTCGGTCGCCGAGATCATGCAGGCGGCCTCGGCGTGGGGGCTCGGCTTCGGGCTGGCGCCGGAACACGCCCAAGGCGAGTACCTCGGCGCGTTCGACCTGCACGTCATCACCCAGAACATCATCGGACCGGCGATCCTGTCCGGGATCGTGGTGGCCTTCGGGTTCTGGGGCTGGGTCGCGGTCGCGGCCATGGTCCTCGTGGCCGCGTCGGTGATCACTCCGGTGGCGCGGTACAGCGAGCGCAGGCTCGCCGCCACGCAACCCGAGCAGGTCGGCGACGTGGTCGCGGCCTGACATTTCCCTACACAAGCCCGGATGGCGCCCGCCTGGCGCCATCCGGGCTTTTCGTTGCGTCCGAACCGTCCCGTCGCTTCCCGGTGAACGAGGAGGGTTTCCCGGGTGTCTCGGACATGGACAACCTGTCGGGCGGGAATCCTTCGACCGCACCATTTCCCTATGGTTCTCACCGGTCGCGCGTCGTTCGCCCAGGAACGGCTGTACTTTCTCAACGAGCTGCAACCCGGCAACCCGGCGTATGTGGTGGCCTTCGCCCTGCGCGTCGACGGCGACCTGCGGGTCGACGCGTTGACCGACGCGCTGCGCGCCGTCGTCGCCAGGCACGACTCACTGCGCACCACCTACCACATGGTCGACGGCGTGCTGGAGCAGCACATCCACCCGACCGCGGAGCCGGAGATCTCCGTCCAGACCGTCGCATGGGCGGACCCGGTCAGTCAGGAACAGCAGCTCACCGAGCTGGTCGCGACCGAGGCGAAAGTGCCTTTCGCACTGGGTTCGGGACCGCTGGTGCGCGTGTGGGTCCGGTCGTGGGGGCCGGACCAGCACGGGCTCGTGGTCCTGCTGCACCACATCGCCTGTGACGGCTGGTCGGTCGGCCTGCTGCTCAAGGACCTCGCCGCGGCGTACAACGGCGCCGAGCACGCGGATCCGGCGCCCGCGTACCTCGACTACGCGCGGGACCAGCGTGCCGAGTGGACGGACAACGCCGCGGGTCTGGGCTTCTGGCGCGACGAACTCGACGGGGCGCCGACGCTGGCCATGCCGACGGACTTCCCCCGGCCGCGGGTGCTGGGCTGCCTGGGCGCGGTCGTGCGCAGGCAGCTCGACCAGGACCTTGTCGACCGGCTGACCGACTGGGCCAAGGGGCACGGGACGACGCTGTTCACCGTGAGCCTGGCCGCGTACGCGTCGGTGCTCTCCCGGTACACCGGCCAGGACGACATCGTGGTGGGCGTCCCGGTGGCCAACCGGATGGAGGAGGGTGAGGAGTCGCTCGTCGGCTGCCTGGTGAACACCCTGCCGATCCGCGTGGATCTGTCCGGAGACCCGACGTTCGCCGAGTTGGTCGGCCGAGTGCGTGTGGCGTCGCTGTCGGCGTTCTCCTGGCAGAGCGTGCCGTTCGAGCAGATCGTGCACGTGGCCGCGGGCGAGCGCGAACTCAGCCGCGCGCCGCTGTTCCAGACCGCGCTGACGGTGCAGAATTTCCCGTTCGCGTTCCCCGAGTTGGCCGGGCTGAAGCTGACCGAGGTCGACGTCGAGATCGACGCGGCCAAGTTCGACATCGGCGTCACCCTCGACGTGTCCACCGACATCCCGTTCCTGCGCGCCGAGTTCAGCACGGAACTGTTCGAGGAGGCGACGGCGACGACGCTGCTCGACCACTACCTGACTTTCCTCACCTCCATTGTGGACTCCGTCGACGAGCCGGACATGCTCGGCGCGCGGGAGCGCGCCCGGCTCGTCGACGGGGCCGCGTTCGAGACCGGCCACCCGTCGGTCCTGCGGCGGTTCCTCGACCAGGTCGAGGCCGTCCCGGACGCGGTCGCCATCCGGCACCGGGGCCGCGACCTCGGCTACGCCGCGCTCGACCAGTGGTCCGACCGGGTCGCCGCCGGACTCGCCGCGGCCGGGGTGGCCAAGGGCGACCGGGTGAGCCTGCTGTTGCGCCGCTCCCCTGCCGTCGTCGCGGCGATCCTGGGCATCTGGAAGGCGGGCGCGGCCTACGTCCCGCTCGACCCGGAGTACCCGCGCCACCGACTCGACCTGATCGCGGCAGGCGCCTCGACGCGGGTGCTGCTCGCCGAGCCCGACACGCTCGATCTGGCCGCGGAACTCGTCGCCGACGGCACGGTTCTCGACGTGTTCGCCGCGGACGGTCCGATCGCGCCCCAGGGCATCCCGGACGGCGATGACCTCGCGTATGTCATCTACACGTCGGGCTCGACGGGTGTCCCGAAGGGCGTCATGGTGAGCCACGCCGGGCTGAACGCGCTGTTCGCGCCCACCCCGGCCGGGCTGGACACCTCGGCGGACGACGTGTGGCTGTGCGCGCACTCCTTCTCCTTCGACTTCTCCGTCTGGGAGGTCTGGGGCGCGCTGACGACGGGCGCCCGGCTGGTGGTCGCGGACCAGGCCGACCTGGTCGACCCGGCCCGCCTGGCCCGGCTGGTGCGCGACGAGAACGTCTCGATGCTCAGCCAGACCCCGGGCTCGCTCTACCGGGTGCTGCCGCCCTACCTCGACTTGATCGACGAGGGCACCTCCGCGCTGCGGCACGTGGTCCTGGGCGGGGAGGCGCTGAGCTGGTCGCGGGTGGCGGCGCTGACCGCCGCCGCGCCGTGGCTGCCCACGGTGTTCGTCAACATGTACGGGATCACCGAGGGCACGATCCACGTCACGATCGTCTCCGTGCCCACCGCCGACCTCGGGGCCGTGCGAGAGGGGAACGTCGGCGTCGCGCTGCCGTCGGGCCGCTGCTATGTCCTTGATGTGCAGCGCAGGCCGGTTGGGATCACCGTGCCCGGCGAGTTGTATATCGGCGGTCCGCTGGTGGCTAAAGGCTATCTGGACAACCCTGGTCTGACCGCCGAGCGGTTCCTGCCGAACCCGTTCGGCGACGGCGTGATCTACCGGACCGGCGACGTAGTCAAGTGGAGCCCGGACGGCACGCTGGTCTACCTGGGCCGCAACGACAGCCAGGTCCAGGTGCGCGGCCACCGGGTGGAGTGCGGCGAGGTCGAACGGGCCTTCCTCAGCCACCCGGGCGTCGAGTCGTGCGCGGTGGCCGCCGACGGCGACGAACTGGCCGCGTTCGTCTGCGGCGCGCTGGACCAGGACGCGGAACGGGATCTGCGCGCCCATGTCCGAGGCGTTCTGCCCGGCTACATGGTGCCGACCCGGATCGTGGTGGTCGCGGCGATCCCCCTGACCCAACACGGCAAGGTCGACACCCGCCGCCTGCTCAGCGAGAACACCGCGACCGTCGCCGCGCCCGCGCCGCTAAAGGCTTCCTCGCTGGAGGAGCGGATCCGGCGGATCTGGATGGACGTTCTGTCCACTTCGGACGTCGGCCTGAACGACAACTTCTTCGACCTGGGCGGGCACAGCTTCGCGCTGATCACCATGCACGAGCGGATGGCCGCGGACGGTCTGATGATCTCGGTGACCGACCTGTTCCGGTCCGGCACCGTCGCGGCGTGCGCCGCCCACTTCCGGCCCGCGTCCGTGCAACCGACGGCGCATGTCGAGCAGCGCAGGGCGGGCCGACTGCAACTGGCCGAGCGGCGCAAGGGAAAGGGAGGTGGCGACCGTGGTTGAGGACATCGAAGCGGGCCGGATCGCGATCGTCGGGATGGCGGTCCGGGTGCCAGGAGCGAACCGGGACCTGGACCTGTTCTGGCGCAATATCAGGGACGGTGTCGACTCGATCAGCTTCTTCGGGCGCGACGAGCTACTCGGCTGGGGTGTCCCCGCCGACCTGGTCGACCAGCCCAACTTCGTGCCCGCGCGCGGGATCCTGTCCGACGCCGACCGGTTCGACGGGCGGCTGTTCAGCTACTCTCCGCAGGACTGCGCCCTCATGGACCCGCAGCAGCGGGTGCTGCTGGAGTGCGCGTGGAGCGCGCTGGAGCACGCCGGGCTCTCCCCCGTCGCCCAGGACGGCAACCGGACGGGCGTCTACGTGGGCACCGGCATGAACGTATACCTGCTGGACAACCTGTGGCCCAACGAGCGCGCGCTCAAGGCCGCGGGCGGGCTGCAGCTGGTGATCTCCAGCGACAAGGACTTCGCCGCCACCCGCATCGGCTACAAGCTCAATCTGCAGGGTCCGGCGCTGACGTTGCAGAGCGCGTGCTCGACCTCGCTGGTCGCGGTGCACCTGGCCTGCCAGAGCCTGCTCACCTACGACGCGGACGTCGCTCTGGCGGGCGGGGCGACGATCGCGCCGCCGACGCGGCGCGGACACCTGCACGAGCCGGGCGGTATCTTCTCCCCCGACGGCCGCTGCCGCACGTTCGACAGCCAGGCCGCGGGGACCGTCCCCGCCGACGGCGCGGGAATGGTCGTGCTGAAGCGGCTTGAGGACGCCCTGCGCGACCACGACACGGTCTACGCCGTCATCGCCGGTTCGGCGGTCAACAACGACGGCGCCCGCAAAGCCGGGTTCACCGCTCCCGGCCCGACCGGGCAGGCCGCGGTGATCGCCGCGGCGCTGGAGGTCGCCGACGTCGACCCGGACACGATCGGGCTGATCGAGACCCACGGCACCGGCACCGCGCTGGGCGACCCGATCGAGGTCGCCGCGCTGCGGCAGGTGTTCGACACCGACCGGCCCGACCGGGCGCCGTGCGCGCTGACCGCGCTGAAGTCGACCGTCGGGCACCTGGACACCGCGGCGGGCGTGGTCGGCGTGATCAAGACCGCGCTCGCCCTGCGCCACCACACCATCCCGCCGGTCGCGCACTTCGACACCGCGAACCCCGCGCTCGGCTTGGCCGACTCGGTCTTCTCGGTGCCGTCCGAGGCCCGGCCGTGGGAGCCGATCGACGGCGTGCGGCGCGCGGGGGTCAGCGCGTTCGGCATCGGCGGCACCAACTCCCACGTGGTGTTGGAGGAGGCGCCAACGCGGGGGCCCGGCAGGCGCAGGCGCGTGGCCGAGTTGATCATGGTGTCCGCCAAGACCGAGCCCGCGGCCCGCGAGAGCCTGGCCCGCGTCGCGGCCTTCGTCGATGACGCCGCCCACCCCGAGCTGGCCGACATCGCCTACACGCTGCGCACCGGCCGCACCGAGCTGCCGTTCCGCGCCGCCTATGTCACGGGCCAGGACCCGGGGCGGGTCCCGATGCGGGCCGGGATCACCGAGGGGAACGGCGTCGTGTTCGCCATGACCGGCGAGGGCGAGCTGACCGGCAACCGGCCGAACTACGACGGCGATCCGGTGTACCGCGACATCATCGACACCGGCGTCGGCGCGCTGCGGACCAGCGGGGTCGAACTGGACGAGGAGGAGCGCAGGCGGGTCGAGCGGTTCCTGGCGTCGACCGCCCTCGCTGCCGCCCTGCGCGGCCGAGGCGTGTCCCCGGACGCGCTGCTCGGCACCGGCGTCGGTGCCGTCGCCGCGGCCTGCGCCGCGGGTGTGCTGACCGTCCCGGAAGGTCTCGGACTGGTCACCGGCTCCCTCGCCGACGCCCGGATCATCCCTCGGGCGCCCCGGGTCCCGCTGTACTCGCCTGCCGGTCAGGAACTGACTGAAGCCGAAGCGACCGATCTCGACCGATTGCGTGCATTGCTCCATACGCCTGCGGGCTCGGCGCTCGCCGAGACCGTCGGGCAACTCAAGCCCGCGGCCTGGATCGAGATCGGCACCGCGGTGACCGCGCACCTGCCGAGCGGTGCCGCGGCCACCCCGACCGACCGGCACTCCCGACTGCTTACCGCCGTCGGGGCGCTGTGGGAGCTGGGCATCGGCGGGCCGTGGGCGACGGTCCACGACATCTCCCGGGGCCGGGTGCCGGTCCCCACCTACCCGTTCGCGGCCACGCGCCACTACTTCGACGCACCCGCGGCGACAGCAACCACCACACAGTGAGGCAAGCCTGATGCAGGACACCAAGAGCAAGACCTGGGAAGCGGAGTTCGAGCAGCTCTGGATGGAGGTCCTCGGCGTCGACGAGGTCGACGAGAACGACGACTTCTTCGACTTCGGCGGTCACTCGCTGAGCGCGCTGCGGCTGAGCACCCTGATCCGCCAGGAACTCAACCTCGCGGTGATGTTCGGCCACGTGCTGGAGAACCCGCGCTACGCCGACCTGCGGGAGATCGCCCGCACCGCCCCGCAGGACCAGCCCGCGGCCGAGACGGAAGCGGTGTCCTAGTCCCATGTCGATCGCACCCGTGGCCGATCCGGTCACCTTCAGAGCCGACGACCTGGCGGCGTGGCTGCCGCTGGTCGCCGAGATCCTCGCGATGACCGAGGACGATGTGGCCGGCGCCGTGCGCACCGAGTCGTTCGTGGCGCTGGGCGGCACGTCGCTGCAGGCCATCGGCCTCGTCGCGGCGGGCCAGCGGCGGCTGGGTCGGGACGCCGACATCGCCAGGGTGCTCTCGGCCGACCCGCTCGCCGACGCACTGGCCGACGCGGCCGTGTTCGTCGACACCGCGCCGCCGCCCGCCGACCCGGACCGCGGGCCGAGCCACCGCGCGTTGCTGCCAGGTCAGAAGGCAATGCTCGCCGCGCACGTGCTCGGCCAGGATCTGCCGTACCACCTCATGTTCACCCTGGAGTCCACCGCGCCGCTGGACTTCGGCCGCGTGCGGGCGACGCTGACCGCGCTGGCCGCCCGGCACGAGTCGCTGCGCACGATGTTCACCCGTACTCCCCATGGCGTGGAGCGGGTCGTCCTGCCCGCGCCGCACCAGCCGCGGCTGCTGCTGCAGACGCTGCCCGCGGGCGGCGACGCGGTCCGCACCGTGCACGAGCTCTACGTCCGCGACAGCGCCGAGCTGCTGCACCCGTTCGACCAGCCGCCGGTCGTGTTCGTCCACACCACGGCGGGCGACCGCGGCCTGCTGACCCTGCTGGTGCACCACGTGCTCATCGACGGCTGGGGCGTCGGCGTGCTGTGGCGCGACTTCGTCGACCTGTACGCGGGCGTGGCGAAGCCCGCCGCCGCGTCGCCGGACTGGATCGGCACCCGGCTCGCCGCGGTGACCGCGTCCGGCGCGCTGGACGCGGCGATGTCGCGGGTCGCCGCCCGGCTCGACGGCGCGCCGTCGGTGATCACCCTGCCGACCGACCTCCCGCCGGTCGCCGAGTCCGACGGCCGGGGTGCTCGACTGGTGTTCACGCTGTCCGCCCAGGCCACCGCCGCGGCCGAGACGCTGGCCCGGCGGGGGCAGGCGACCGTGACATCGGTGCTGATGGCGGCCTGGGCGCTCGCGGTGGCGCGGCGGGCCGGGGTCGACGACGTCGTGCTCGGCGTTCCCGCCTCCGGGCGGTTCGAGGCGGGCATGGCCGACATCGTCGGCCTGTGCACGCGGGTCGTGCCGGTGCGCTGCCGCACCACCGACGACAGCACCGTCGGGACCTTCGTCCAGGCGGCCTCGGCGGCCGTCGCCGCCGCGATCGCCGACTCGGACCTGCCGTTCGAGAACGTGGTCAGCCTGCTGGAACTCACCGGCGAGCTTGGCCGCAACCCGCTGGCCCAGGTCGGTTTCGCCGCCCACCACGAACTCGTGCCCGAGGCCTTCGCCGCGGGCGGCGACACCTGGCACGTCCATGAAGGCCACTGCCACGGCAGCGTCTTCGACGCGCTGCTCTACCTCCAGTCCTGGTCGACCGAGCCCCGGCTGGCCCTGGAGTACGCGACCTCCGTGGTGACCGCGGCGGACGCGGGTGAACTCGTCGAGTCGTTCCAGGCGGTGCTCACCGACCTGGCCCGCGACACCACGACCCGGCTGGGCGCGATCACCGGACTGTCCGGCGGCCAGGCCCGGCGCCTCCGCGAGCTGGGTGCGGGCGGTTCGTTCGAGACCGCCGACGACCTGTGGAGCGCCTTCGCTCGGCACGCCGAGTCCACACCGGACGCTCCGGCGGTGACCGATGGGGACCGCACCCTGACCTACTCGGACCTGCACGATCGCGCCACCGCGCAGGCGGCTCTGCTGCACGGGTGCGGGGTCGGCCCGGGTGACCGTGTGCTCCTGGAAGTGACCCGCTCCGCCGCCGAGGCCGTCGCCGTGCTGGCGATCGTGCGGCTCGGGGCGGCCTACGTGGCGGTGGACAAGTCGGCCACCGCGCAGTGGCGTGCCCACCTGGCCGAGGCGACCGCGCCCCGGGCCCGGGTCGGCGATGTCGCCGCGGCACCTGAGTTCGCCGGGATCGCCGAGTGCGCGCTGGTCGACCTCGACGCTCGCGGCGCCGATGATCTGCCGTCCCCGATCGCCGATCCGGGCCGCGCCGCGTACGTCTCGTTCACCTCGGGCTCGACCGGCGTGCCCAAGGGCGTCGTCGTCCCGCACCGCGCGGTGCTCCGGCTGGCCGCCGACCCGGCGATGATCGCCGACGCGGCCGAGTCGCGGATGCTGCGGCTGGCCCCGCTGGCGTTCGACGCGTCCACTTTGGAGCTGCTGGTCCCACTCGCCGCGGGCAACGCGGTGACGGTGTACCCGGCGGGCGACCCGACCCCGAAGGACCTGACCGAGTTCCTGCGCACCGCGCCGGTGACCCACGCGTGGCTGACCTCCGGCTTCTTCCACCTCGTCGCCGACCACCGGCCCGACGCACTGCGCGGCCTGCGGCAGGTCTTCACCGGCGGCGGCGTGGTCTCCCCCGCCCATGTGCGGCGGGTCCTCGCGCATTGCCCCGGACTTCGGGTCACCAACGGCTACGGGCCGACCGAGAACACGACCTTCACCACCACGTTCCCGATCGACTCGGCCGCCGAGGTGCTCGATCCGCTGCCCATCGGCGGCCCGGTGCGCGGCACCGACCTCTACATCGTCGACCCGGCCGGCAGGCTCGTCCCACCCGGGGCTGTCGGCGAGTTGCTGGCAGGCGGCGAGGGCCTGGCCGACGGCTATCTGCGCGACCCTGACCGAACCGCGGCCTCCTTCACATCCCACGCCCCGCTCGGTCGGCGGGTCTACCGCACAGGCGACCTGGTCCGCTGGGGCACCGACGGGCGGCTGCGGTTCCTCGGCCGCAACGACCGGCAGGTCAAGATCGCCGGGCACCGGGTGGAACTGGTCGACGTCGAACGGCGCATCAAGCAACAGCCCGGCGTGCTCGACGCCGTGGTGTTCCTCGCCGACGCGGGCACGACCGCGGCCCGGCTGTGCGCCGCGGTCAAGGCCGTCGCCGACACGGACCCGCAGGCCGCCGCCCGGCAGGCCGTCGAGCCCGACCTCGCGCCCTCCGCCCGGCCGCAGCGGTGGTTCACCGTCGCGGAGTTCCCTCTGGACCGCAACGGCAAGGTCGACCTGCGCGCCTTGAGCGCACTCGCCACCGGATCGTCCACAGTGGAGCAAGCCGCGCCCGACCAGCCTGCCTCGGTGATCGACATCGAGGACCTGGTGACCGCGGCGTGGACCGAAGCGCTCGGCACCGACGACTTCGACCTCGATGAGGCGTTCTTCGACGTCGGCGGCGACAGTCTGAGCCTGGCTGTGGCCCGCAAGCTGATCCAGCGCGGCCTCGGCGGACGGCCCCTGCCGCTCACCGACCTCTACCGATTCCCGACCGTGCGGGCGCTGGCCAGGCACCTACAGACCGCAGGAGTGACCCCATGAAGCACGACATCGCGATCGTCGGGATGGCGGGCCGCTTCCCCGGCGCGGCGAACGTCGACGAGTTCTGGTCGGCCATCGCGGCCGGGCGCGTCACGATCGCCGAGCTGACCCGCGGCGAGCTGATCGCCGCAGGCGTGGCGGAAAGCCAACTGGACGACCCGGCGTACGTCCCGGCACGGGGAACCGTGGCCGACCCGGACCTGTTCGACGCGGAGTTCTTCGGCATCGCGCCTGCGGAGGCCGCGATCATGGACCCGCAGCACCGGCTGCTGCTCCAGACCGCGTGGGAGGCGCTGGAGTCCGGCAATCTGGCCGGTGAGGAGCCTTTCGGCCGGGTGGGCGTGTTCGCGGGCGCGGGCTTCAACTACTACCTGCTCAACCATGTGCTCGCGCAGCCAGGACTGGTCGACACCCACGGCCTGCTCTCGGTCGTGCTCGGCAACGAGAAGGACCACCTGGCCGCGAAGGTCGCCTACCGGCTCAACCTCGGCGGGCCCGCGGTCACCGTGCAGACGGCGTGCTCGACGTCGCTGGTCGCGGTGCACCTGGCCTGCCAGAGCCTGCGCACGGGTGACTCCGATGTCGCGCTGGCGGGCGGGGCGTGTGTCGCGGTGCCGCAGCAGGCCGGATACCTCTACGAGACCAAGGGAATCACCTCGCCCGACGGCGTGTGCCGCCCGTTCGACGCCGACGCGAACGGCACCGTGCCCGGCAACGGCGTCGCCATGGTCGTGGTCAAGCGACTCGACGACGCCATCCGCGACGGCGACACCGTCCACGCGGTGATCAAGGGTTCTGCGATCAACAACGACGGCGGGGCCAAGGTCGGCTACACCGCGCCGGGCATCACCGGCCAGATCGACGTACTGACCCGCGCCTACCGGGACGCGGGCGTCGAGCCCGGCACCATCGGCTACATCGAGGCGCACGGCACGGCGACGGAGATGGGCGACGCGATCGAACTGTCCGCGCTCAGCGAGGTGTTCGCCGGTGCCGACCAGCCCTGTTTCCTCGGCTCGGTCAAAGCCAACATCGGCCACCTCGACGCGGCAGCGGGTGTCTCCGGCCTGATCAAGGCCGCGCTGGCGCTGCGCCACCGGCAGATCCCGCCGCTGGCCGGACTCAAGCAGCCCCGTCCGGAACTGCTCGACGGGTCGACGCCGTTCACCGTCGACGCGGTCGGCCGGGACTGGGAGGTCGCCGACGGCGGCGTGCGCCGGGCGGCGGTCAGCTCATTCGGGCTCGGCGGCACCAACGCCCATGTGGTCCTGGAGGAGCACGTGCCCGCCCCGGTTCCCGAGCAGGCAGGCGGACCGCGAGGGGCCTTGCTGACCCTGTCGGCGCGCACTCCCGAGGCATTGCGCGAGGCGGCCGACCGGCTGGCTGAGCACCTGCGCGTGCGACCCGACCTCGACGTGCGCGACGTGGCCATGACTCTGCAGTCACACCGCAGGCACTTCACCCACCGGCTCGCCGTCGCCGCCGACGACGTTCCCGCCGCCCTCGACCGGCTGCGCTCGGCCAAAGGCCGCGAGCCGCTGCGCCGCGCCAAGATCGTGTTCCTGCTGCCCGGCCAGGGCGCGGAATACGCGGGCATGGCGAAGGGACCGTACGAGCGCTACCCGTCGTTCCGTGCCGACATCGACCGCGGCGCGGACTTCCTGCGCGAGTCTCTCGGGATCGACTTGCGCGACGTGCTTGTCGGCGACGACCCCGAGAACCTTGTCCACCGCACCGACATCACCCAGCCCGCCCTTGTCCTGCACGAATACGCCCTGGGCAGGCTGCTGCTGTCCTGTGGCATCCGGCCCGCGGCCCTCATCGGCCACTCTGTCGGCGAGTACGCCGCGGCCTGCCTGGCCGATGAACTCGACTTGGCGGACGCCCTGCGGCTGGTCGTGGCCCGCGGCAGGCTCATGCAGCACGCGCCCGAGGGCGGCATGTCCGTGGTCATGGCGGGTGAGGCCGACGTCCGCGCGCACTTGGCCGAGTTCCCCGAACTCGACATCGCCGCGGTCAACGCGCCGGAGGTCACCGTCGTGGCGGGTCCGGTCGACCCGCTGGACAGGCTGCGCGCCCGGCTGGACGCCGCGGGCGTCACCCACCGCACGATGCCCGCGAGCCGGGCGTTCCACTCGCGGATGATGGCCGACGCGGCCGACGAGCTCGGCCGGGTAGCCGCTGAGGTCACCCACCGGTCCCGGTCGTGTGCCGTGATCAGCAGCGTCACCGGCAGGCTGCTGCCGCGCGGGCAGGTCCGCGAGGCCGCGTACTGGCCGGAGCAGCTGCGCAGCCCGGTGCGCTACCAGGATGCCGTCGCGACCGCCGCCGACCTGAACACCGTGGTGTTCGTCGAGGTCGGCCCCGGCACCGCGCTGACGGGCATGACCAGGCAGAACCAGCGGGCCGAAGGCAAGACCGTCATCGCGACTCAGCCGCGGCGCACCGCCCGCGCGGGCGGCTGCGACGTGCTCACCACCGCCGGGACGCTGTGGACGCTCGGGGTGGATGTGGACTGGCAGGCGACCCGGGCGGGCCGGGGGGCGGCCCGGGTCGCGCTGCCGACCTACCCCTTCGCCCGCACGCGGCACTGGCTCGACGCCGAGCCGGTCGCGGCGGCACCGGAGGCTTCCGCACCGGTGGCCGACTCGGTCCTGGACCGGGTGCTGGAGCTGTGGCGGTCCCTGCTGGGCGGCACGGAGATCACCGCCGACACCGGCTTCTTCGAGGTGGGCGGCGAGTCGCTGCTGTTCATCCGGATGGTGTCGCAGGTGCGGCGCAAGTTCGGTGTGGCGGTGTCGATCGCCGACCTCAGCGCGGCCCCGACGCCACGCACCCTCGCGACGCTGATCCAGAACGGGGAAGGAAAATGACGGTGATCGACCAGAGGTCCGCCGCGGCGGTCGCGGCCATGTTGGCGCACCGCTTGGAGCGGCTCGACACGGTGGCGGTGGGGCTTCCCGACGGCGTGGTGACCGTCTCCGTCGGGGCGGAAAGCACGCTGGAGTCAGTGGTGTGCCAACTGGACGGGGTGCGCACTTCGGACTCCCCTGATGTGGAGAGCGGCCACCTCGGGATCAGGTTCCGGTTCGACTGGGCGGGCGCGGCCCACACCGCTGAACGACTTCGGACCCTCGCGCAGGGGCTCGCCGACGGCCTGCCGCTGGGCAAGTGCGCGGTCGTCGGCCCGGCCGAACGCCAGATCCTGCTGGGGTTCAACCCGGAGCCGACACCCGCGCCGCGGACACCCGTGCACGAGCTGATCTGCCACCAGGCCCTGCGCACTCCGGACGTGGTGGCGTTGCGCGGCGGCGGTGTCGACCGGACTTACCAGCACCTTCTCGACGAGGCCGCCCTCATCGCCGGTCGGCTCCGCGCCGAGGGCGTCGGGCCGGGTTCGGTGGTTGGGCTGTGCACGGAACGCAGCGCGGAGATGGTGGTCGCGGTGCTGGCCGTGCTGTTGGCGGGCGCGGCGTACCTGCCGTTGGACCCGACCCACCCACGGGCCCGCCTCGACGGGATGCTCGACGCCGCGGACGCGGCCATGGTGCTGGTGAGCGCCTCCGCCGCGTCGGTGTTCGACGGCGACAGCCCGGTCCCGGTACGCAACCTCGACGGCGGCGCCGCGGACGCGAAACCGGTGGCCTGGCGCGACTACGTCGCGCCGCCGGAGGTCGTCGACGGGCTGTCCTATGTCATCTTCACGTCCGGTTCGACAGGACAGCCCAAAGGCGTGCAGATGACCCACCTCAGCCTGGCCAACCGGTTGGCCTGGACGCAGGCGGCCTACCAGCTGGGCGCCGACGACGTCGTGCTGCAGAAGACGCCGTACACCTTCGACGTCTCGGTGTGGGAACTGCTGTGGGCCTTCACTTCGGGCGCGCGCCTGGTGGTCGCGCCCGCCGAGGCGCACCGCGACCCTCAGGAACTAATGGAGATCATCGTCGCGGAGGGTGTGACCACCGTCCACTTCGTCCCGTCGATGCTCGCGCTGTTCGTGGCCGAGGACGGCGTGGACCGGTGCGGCTCCCTGCGCCGCGTGATCTGCAGCGGTGAGGCACTGCCGCCGAAGATCGTGAACAAGCTGACCGCGACGCTGCCCACGGTGGAGGTGCACAACCTCTACGGCCCCACCGAGGCCGCGATCGACGTGACCGCGTGGGCGTGCAGGCGCCCCGAGCCCGAGAGCGGCGTGCCCATCGGCGCGCCGATCACCAACGTGCTGGCGTTCGTCCTCGACGAAGACGGCGACCTCGCTCCCCTGGGCACACCAGGCGAACTGGTGCTCGGCGGCGACTGCCTTGCCCGCGGCTACGCCGCCCGCCCCGACCTCACCGCGGAACGGTTCGTCCAGACCGCGGTCACGGGTCAGCCCCAACGGGTCTACCGAACCGGGGACCTGGTGTGGTGGTCGCCCGAGGGCCATCTCAACTACGTCGGCCGGATCGACACTCAGGTCAAGATCCGCGGCCAACGGGTCGAGCTGAGCGAGATCGAGTCGATGGTCAACGCCCACCCCCAGGTCGCCAACTCGGTCGTCCTGCTCCGCACCGACCTGGGCGCGAACCCGACCTTGGTCGGCTACGTGGTCGCCGAACCGGGCGAAGCCCTGGACGACGAGGCGCTGCGCACGCACCTGGGCGGGCAACTTCCCGACTACATGGTGCCCACGCGCTATGTCCGGCTGGCCGAGTTGCCTGCCACGGCGAATGGCAAGGTGGATCGCGGAGCACTTCCGGCGCCACCGGCACGGACTCGCCGCCGGAGCAACGGGACGCGAGCCTGAGCACCTTGCCTACTCGAGCAGCGTTGGGCGTCGTTGGACAGGCCCTGGGCGACCAGGGCGAAGCGGTTGGCGCTGTCCAGCGCCACGAACACGACCAGGGTGGCCTGGCCGCGCGGGCGGCTCCCCGCCCGCGCGCCTGCGAGACCAGCCCCGCGTCGCAGTCTCAGCGCAGCTTGTAGCCGAGAACCTGCGACCCGATGACATTCCGCCGATGCTACGGCGACCCCTACAACAACGAGGGGATTCGTCATCGCACCGCAGGCCGTCCTGCGTCAGCGGACGCGCAAGCCGGGTGCTGTGGGCGGGGGGACGACGGCAACACCAACAGCCACGCGCGGCGCAGCGGCACTTCTGTCCTGCTGATCGCTAGGGCCCGTCGCTTGGCTCAGGCCGAGCGGCGGGCCCGTTCCAGGCCGTCGAGGATCAGGTCGAGGCCGAAGTCGAACTCGTCGCCGAAGGCGTAGCCGGGTCGCAGCACGTGGTTGACGGTCAGTTCGGTCAGGTGTGGGTACTCCGCCGCGGGCAGGTGGGCCAGCACGTCCTGGGCCACCTGCGCGGGCTCGTCCGGCAGGCCCGCCTCCTGCAGCGCGAACCCGTAGAGGTAGCTGTCCAGCACGGCGAACGCGTGCGCGGTCAGCTCGATCGAGAAGCCCGCCGCCCGCAACGTCCCGATCACCGTGTCGTGGTGTCGCAACGTGGCAGGCCCAGGCGGCCGCGAGTCCATCAGCCCGGCCACCCACCGATGCGTCGCCAGCGCCGCGCGAACGGACCCGGCGCGCGAGCGCATCGCTGACTTCCATTCCCCTGTGGGCAAAGCGATCTCGCCGAAGATCATGTCGATCATGCCGTCGAGCAGGTCCTCCTTGTTGGCCACGTGGTTGTAGAGCGACATCGCCTCCACTCCGAGCTCCACGCCCAGCTTCCGCATCGTCAACGACGCGAGGCCGCCCGCGTCGGCCAGGGCGATGCCCGCGCGCAGGACGTGGTCTCGGGTGAGCTTGCCTCGATCGGACACGAGCCTCCTTGACGGACTTACGCCGTAAGTGTAGTACTTACGGCGTAAGTCACGGTATCAGAATCCTTGAGGGGTCACCCATGTCTCATCGAAGAATCGCCGTTCTCGTCGGGCTGCTCTTCATCTCGTCGACAATCACCTTCAGCGTTGGCAGCGGCCTCCTCAAGGCGTACTTCTCCAGTCCGTCACCCGACGGGGCAGACCTTCTGGTGGGCGTCCTGCTGGAGGTCTACACAGGACTCGCCGTGGCCGCGATCGGCGTGGCGCTGCGCCCCGTCCTCACGCCGTTCGGCGCGCGGCTGGCCACCGGATACCTCGGTTTGCGCCTAGCGGAGTGTACGGCCATCGTGGCGTTCGGCGCGTATTTCCTGATGAGCCACAACAACTTCCGCGACTACGACCTAATCGTCTACACCCTGGCAGCCGCGGGCGGCCTCGCCCTGTGCACGCTGCTGCTTCGCTCTGGCCTGACCCCTCGGTGGCTGTCGCTCGCAGGACTGGCGGGTTATGCGATCCTCCTGCTCGGCGTGGTCGTCGACCTGCTCGGCATCACCGATCTCGATTCCGACGCGGGCTTCGCGTTCTTCATTCCAGGCGGACTGTTCGAACTCGCCTTTCCGCTGTTGCTGATCATCAAGGGCTTCACGCCACCGCCGGTCGAGAACGCTCGTTCCCACGTCGGATCGGCGGGCCGGGCGCCCCAGCGGTAGCGCACGCGCACTGTTTCCACCCTCGTGCACGTCGCCGTAGAACTCGCCGACGCCACCCGTCGAAACGGCCCGCCCAGCGGCTGCGGTGAAGTCGGGCGATGCCCTCCGGGCCGCCGTGGCGGTCCAGGGCGATGCCGACCACGCCCGCGGCGCGGCAGCCGACACCGATGTTGGCGCCGGGTGGCCAGATGCGCCGCACCCGCTCGGGGTCGCTGCCGCAGCGCTGCTGCCAGCCTGTGGGCGACCGGACACCGGCCCGACTACACCTCGGCCGCAGGCCGTCGACGGTGCGTTCACCGCCCTGACGTCGTCGACTTCTCCGGTGGCGGGCAGCACGCGTTGTCCACCGGGTCACCACCGCGACTTGGCCGCACACTCGCCCGTCCGCGCGCAGTGGGCGATGGGCGACCACACTGGACCGGTGACGACGGTCGACGTGGTCGAACAGGCGCGCGCGTCCCTCGCCCAGCGCTCGTGGGGCGAGGCGTACCGACTGTTCGCGGCCGCGGACGCCACGAGCCCGCTTGATCTCGATGATCTCGAACGGTTCGGGTTGGCCGCGTACTTGTCCGGTCTCGATGAGGAGTCCACGCTCGCGTGGTCGCGCGCTCACCGTGAAGCCATCCGGCGTGGGGAACCGCGGCGTGCCGCGCGCAACGCGGTGTCGATCGGGTCTGGCCTGTTGTTCCGCGGCGAGACCGCGCCGGCAGGCGGATGGTTCGCCCGCGCCGAGCGGGTGTTGGAGGGCTGCGGGGACTGTGCCGAACGCGCGTGGACGCGCGTCTGGGACGCGTTCGTGCGGATGTGGGGCGGCGACCCAGGGCGGGCGGAGTCCGTCTTCGCCGACGGCGTCGCGCTCGGACGGCGTTTCGACGACTCCGACCTGGTGACGATGTCGCTGCTCGGTCAGGGCATGTGTCGGATCATGGTGGGCGACGTCGCCGCGGGCGTGGTCCTGCTGGACGAGGTCATGGTCGGAGTCACCGCGGGCGAGGTGTCGCCGATGCACGCAGGCATCGCGTACTGCACGGTGATCGCGGGCTGTTCGGAGGTCTTCGACCTGCGGCGGGCCAGGCAGTGGACGGCCGCGCTCGCCCGCTGGTGCGACGACCAGCCCGACCTTGTCCCCTACCGAGGGAACTGCCTTGTCCATCGATGCGAACTCATGCAGCTGGCGGGCGCGTGGTCCGATGCGATGGCGGTCGCCCGGCAGGCGTGCGATCACCTGTCCGGCCCGGTCACCTGGGACACGCTCGGTTCGGCCTACTACCAGGTCGGCGAGCTGCAGCGATTGCGTGGCGAGTTCACCGAGGCCGAGGAGAGCTACCGCAGGGCCGGTGAGTCCGGCCGACGCCCCGAACCCGGCCTGGCGCTGCTGCGGCTGGCCCAGGGGCGTGTCGACCTCGCGGCGGGTGTCCTGCGCCGCGCGGTGAACGAGACGCTGGAGCCGCCCGCGCGGTCGCGGATCCTCCCCGCCTACGTCGAGACGATGATCGCCTCGGGTGACGTGGTGTCGGCCCGGGCGGGCGCCGAGGAACTCGGCCGGATCGCGGAGATCCTGAACGCGCCCTATCTGCGGGCGAGGGCCTCCTCGGCGGAGGGAGCGGTGTCGCTCGCCGAGGGCGACCCCCGATCAGCCCTGCGGGCACTGCGCGTGGCCTGCGTCGCGTGGCGTGACCTGGACGCCCCCTACGAGACCGCGCGCGTCCAGGTCATGATCGGCCTCGCGTGCGGCGAACTCGGCGACCCGGAGACCTCCGCGCTGGAGATCGGCGGCGCGCGCAAGGTCTTCGAGCTGCTGGGCGCGGCGCCGGACATCGAGCGGCTCGACGGCCTCTTGGGTAGGCGGTCCGGCAGGTTGACCGGGCGCGAGGTGCAGGTGCTGCGGGCGCTCGCGTCCGGCAAGACCAACCGCGCGATCGCGAGCGAGCTCGGGTTGTCCGAGAAGACCGTCGCCCGACACGTCAGCAACACCTTCGCCAAACTCGGCGTGCCCTCGCGCGCGGCGGCCACCGCCTACGCCTATGAGAACGGCCTGATCTAGGCGCGAGTAGACAGAACTGCCCATGCCCGCGGGCGGTGTCGTGGATCGTCTGCCCGATGTCGCCGGGCCGCCACCTGCCTAGCGTTCTGTTCCTCTGAGACTTCGTGGGACAGGAGCAGGCCATGACACACCAACAGACAGCGCACACCGCGCCTGTCGAGGCGTGGGACGCGATCGCGGCGCGCTACGACGAGCACGTCGCACCAGGCGAGGCCGACCTGGCCGCGGCCGGGCTTCGGTTGGCGAAACTGCGGCCGGGTGAGACCTTCCTCGACGTCGCCGCGGGGACCGGCGGCCTGAGCCTCCCGGCGGCACGCCTCGGCGCGAAGACCCTGGCGACCGACTGGTCGCCGGAGATGATCGAGCGGTTCACCGCACGCGTGGCCGCCGAAGGGCTCGACGCCGAAGGCCGGGTGATGGACTGCCACGAACTCGACCTACCCGACGACAGCTACGACGTCACCGGCTCACAGTTCGGTGTCATGCTCGTCGCTGACCAGCCCCGGGCGCTGCGCGAGATGGTGCGCGTGACGAAGCCGGGCGGGCGCGTGCTCCTCATCGCCTACGGCGACCCCGCGGAATTCGAGGCGCTGCACTTCTTCGTCAGCGCGGTGCAGGCGGTGGTCCCGGAGTTCGAGGGCCCGTCGGAGGACGAACCGCTGCTCGAGTTCCAGGTCGCCGACCCCGACGTCCTGCGGCGGCGGCTGATCGACGCGGGCCTCACCGCGGTCACGGTCGACACCAGCCACCAAGAGCGCGTCGCGGTGCGGACCGGGCAGCAGCTGTGGGACTGGACCCTCAGCGGCAACCCGATCCCCGGCACGCTCGTCGCCGACCTCACCGACCGACAACGCGACGACATCACCCGGGTGCTCGACGGCATGGTCCGCGAACGCTCGGACGGCAACGGGCCCGCCGTGCTGACAGCACCGCTCAATATCGGCGTCGGCACGAAACCAGGCGCGTGATCAGCCCGATCGCCTTGCGCTCCCGTTCACGCCACCAGGACGGGCAGGCGTCTCGCACGATAGATCGGGCGATTCACCGGGCCGCGCTCACGCGGGAATCGTGGCCAAGGATGCGGTAGCCGCCTTAGGGCAGGTGTCGGTCGATGCGGCGCAGCAGGGCGCCGAGGACTCCGCGCTCGTGCCAGCCGCGGCGGATCACGCCTGCCCGGACCGCGTCGATCCCCGCGCGGAGCCGTGGCCCGAGGCCGGAGCGGTGTTCGTCTTCGCGGTGGCGGGCTCTGCGGTGCAGCCAGCGCGCGCAGTCGAGACAGACGGCGACCTCGGGATGGGCGCCGAGGCGGACCAAACGTGCCTCGGGGTGGTCCTTGCCGCAGCACCAGCACTTCGGCGCCGAGGTGGTGTCATCTTCGCGTTGGACGGTCATCGTTTACCTCCCAGGGCGTCTTTGCCCAGTATTCGCCTGCCATGGCGGCGTGCCCGAGGGTGCGGACTTGACCCTGTAGGTGGGTACGGGGTTGAGGATGGGTCGCGAATGGACGAACTGGATCGGCGGATCACCGACCTGCGGCGGATGCGCGACTCGCTCGCCGACTTGGCGGCGACGTGTGATCTCCCGCGCGCCGACCGACGGTGTCCGCTGGGGCGTAGCCTGCGTGAGGATGGAGAGGACGCGGTATGAGGGTGGAGATTCTGCACGTGCCGGACTGCCCGAGCGTGCGGGTGCTGCGTGAGCGGCTCGACGTAGCCATGGCGGGTGTCGTCGTGGAGGTAGTCCTGCGGGTGGTGCGAGACGCGGAGACCGCGGCGGCTGTGGGGATGACCGGCTCCCCCACCCTCCTGGTGGACGGTGTCGACCCATTCGCCGAGCCCGGGGTCGCGCCCAGCATGTCGTGCAGGCTCTACCGCCACGCGGACGGTCACCTCGACGGAGCACCCTCGGTAGCCCGGCTCAGCGAGGTCCTCGGACCCAAGCGCGCGTCGGCGGCGTTGCGGGACTGGCGGGCTCGGGCCGCACCCGCCGAACGCGCGGCGCACGAGGCGATCCTGCGGTCCTTCGCCGCGACCGGAGCCCCGCCCGCCACGGTGGACCAGGTGGTGGCCTCCTTCGCCCAGACCGGTGACCAGGTGCTCGCCCGGCTGCACGACGCCGACGTCATCCGGCTCGACGCGGCCGGACGTGTCCAGGTCGCCTACCCGTTCTCCACGGCCCCCACCCCGCACCGAGTCCGGCTCACGGGCGGAACCGAGGCGTACGCGATGTGCGCCATCGACGCGCTGGGGATGCCCGCCATGCTCGGTGTGGACGCGGTGATCACCAGCACCGACCCGACCAACGGCCAGCCGATCACCGTCACCATCGCCGCCGGGCGGTCCCGGTGGGACCCGACGAGCGCGGTGGTCTTCGTCGGCGCCCGCCCCGGCGGCGGCGCGTCCGCGCAGACCTGCTGCGACGTCCTCAACATGTTCACCGATCGGGCGAGCGCGGAGACATGGTCACGAGCCCACCCCAACCTTCACGGCGAAATCCTCGACAGCGCCGACGCCGAAACGCTGGGTCGGCGGATCTTCGGTGGACTCCTGGCACGCTAGGTCAGCTCGCGGCGGCGGTGAGCTGGGTTGCCGCGTGCTGGATGTCCTCGGCCGTGGTCGATCGGCCCAACGTCAACCGGAGGGCGGCGAGAGCTCGACCTGGGGGGTGCCCCATCGCCGTCAGGACCGCCGATGGGCGGGTTTCGCCTTCGTGGCAGGCCGATCCGGTGGAGGCGGCGATGCCGGGCACGGCGGCCAGGAGCGCTGCGCCGAGGGTGCCGTCGATGCTGAGGTTGAGGGTATTGGGCAGCCGGTGGGTGGGATGTCCGTTGAGGTGCACCCGCCCCGGCAGGTTCTCGTCCAGCAGTGTGTGCAGCAGGTCTCGTAGGTGCTGGAGTCGTTGTGGGGCGCTGTGATCGTCCATGGCCAGTCGGGCGGCCGCGCCAAGGGCGACGATGAGTGCGACGTTCTCGGTGCCGCCGCGCCGACCGCTCTCCTGCCCGCCGCCGTAAATGGTTGGTTCGAGGTCGAGTCCTTGTCGGACGTAGAGGGCGCCGACGCCCTTGGGGGCGTACATCTTGTGTCCGGCGATGGTGAGCAGGTCGACGCCGAGGTCGCGCACCGAAAGGTCGAGTTTGGCCGCGGACTGGGCCGCGTCGGTGTGAAACAGCGCGCCGCGGGTGTGGGTGAGGGCGGCGAGCTCCCGGATGGGTTGGACGGTGCCGGTCTCATTGTTGGCGTGCATGATCGACACCAGCACGGTCCGGTCGGTGAGCGCGGCGGCCAGGGCGGCGGGGTCGACCAGCCCGTGTCCGTTGACGGGCAGTTCGGTCACCCGGAAGCCGTGCAGCCTGCGCAGCGCGTCGCAGGCGGCGATGACGGCGGGGTGTTCGGTGAGCTGGGTGATGACGTGGTCGCCGCGCTCGCGTGCGGCGAGCGCGGCGCCGCGGATGGCGAGGGTGTCGCTTTCCGAGCCGCTGCCGCTGAACACGACCTCGCCGGGCGCGCAGCCCAGGAACTCTGCGACCGACGCGCGGGCGGTGTCGACGGCGCGGCGGGCGCGGTGGCCGTAGGTGTGGCCGCTGGAGGGGTTGCCGAAGTGTTCGGTCAGGTACGGCAGGCACGCGGCGGTGACCCGCGGGTCGACCGGGGTGGTCGCGTTGTGGTCGAGGTAGACCGGTGGTCCTGTCGGGACGGTCATGACGAGCGCTCCGGGGTGCGAGTTTCGTACATGCCCACCGCGACGAGCCCATTGCCCCCGCCGATCTCGAGGAGCGTGCCGGTCAGACCGTCGAGCAGCCTGGCGCGGTGCTCGCCCATGCCGCCGCGCTCCATGGCCTGGCACAGCCACGGATAGATCCGTGCGAACATCGACACGGCGATCACCACCTCACCGGAAGCTCGACCAGTCCCCCGGTCAGGACATCACGCCAGATCACCCGGTCCTCCACGGGTACAGCCAACCTCATGTCCGGGAATTGTGGAACCAGCTGAGAGACACCGCCGCCAACTCGACGCGCGCCAGCGGAGCCCCGACGCGGTAGCGGGCGCCGTGCCCGAAGCTCAGGTGCCCCGCGCCCCGCCGGGTGACATCCACGCGGTCCGGGTCGGGGAACACCGCCGGGTCGTGGTTGGCGGCGCCGTTGTCCATGATCTCCGCTTGCGCGGCCAGACCACACGTGCCGGCGTCGGCTGCGGGACTGGCACGAGGCGCGGGTGTGGCAGCGGCTGCACGAAGTGCTGCTGGCTGAGTTGCACGCCGCCGGTTTGCTCGACTGGTCGCGCGCGGCGGTCGACGGTTCGCACATTCGGGCGTTAAGGGGCCGAAAACCGGTCCGAGCCCGGTCGATCGAGCACGGACCGGATCCAAACATCATGTGATCACCGACGGGACCGGCATCCCGTTGGCGACCATCCTGACCGGCGGCAACCGCGATGACGTCACTCGGTTGATGCCGCTGATCGAGGCCGTCCCGCCGGTGCGTGGTCGGCGTGGACGACCCCGGCAACGGCCAGAGCGGATCCACGTCGACCGCGCATACGACGACAACAAGTACCGCAAACTGGTCCGCGCCAAGGGCATCGAGCCCGTCATCGCCCGCCGCGGCGTCGACCACGGCGTGTACCGCTGGGTCGTCGAAGGCGCGTTCGCCCTGCTGCACTGGTTCCGCCGACTCCGCATTCGCTGGGAAGTCCGCGACGACATCCACGAAGCCTTCCTCAGCATCGGCTGCAGCATCATCGCCTGGCGCCGACTCAAGACCCACTCATAGTGTTACGAGTCCTTAGGCGCAGGGGAACCATTGTGCGGCCGCTTTGGCGCGGGTGCGGTGTTCGACGAATCGCCTACGGATCTCGGTGATGGCGTCTGTGAGTGGGAATAGGTCGCGAGTGACGAGTTGGTCGGTGTGGTCGGCGCCGACTGGGTGCCAGTACACGCCTTCTGCGGTGATTGTTACCTCCGGGATGAGTGTCTCGACGGTCAGTTCGAGGCCTTTCTCGGCGACACCGCGGTGGGCCAGGGTGCGGATGACCTGGTCGTCGCGGTCGATGCCGAGGGTGTCGAGGAAGTCGTGGAATGGCTGCAGCCGGCGGGTGTGGTCCGGCGGCAGGGTGGCCGCGACGCGCACGCGGAACCCTTCCGCGTGCGCGGTGCGGATTCCGGTCACGGCGCGTTCCCAGGTGCCGCGGCCGCGGTGCGCGTCGTGCAGATCGGGGGTGGCTGAGTCGAGGCTGATCTGCAGGGCGAGCCGGGCGCGGTCCATGGCCCGGAGCCGGTCGAGGCGGGCACCTCGAAACAGCATGCCGTTGGTGAGCAGTGTGGTGGGCAGCCATTGGGTGCAGGAGTTGGCGAGTTCATCGATGTCTGGCAGGAGGAAGGGTTCGCCGCCGGTGAGGAGGAGTTCGGTCACGCCCGCTTCGGCGGCTTCGGCGGCGAGGCGGCGTACGCGGTCGATGCCCAGCGCCCGGCGGGCTGCGCGCGGGGACGAGCGCGCGCAGCAGTAATCGCAGGCGAGGTTGCAGTCGAAGTTGGTGTAGAGCCACAGCCGGGTGCCGGGCACGTGGTCGGCCGCGATCTCGGCGAAGACATCCGTCAATGGTCCACATCGGATGGTCGCGGAGGTTTCCTTCAACTCGATCAGTTCGTGGCCAGCACGGGCGCACCACGCTGTGACGGTGTCCAAAGAGTCATCAGCTTCGAGCGGGATGGTGATCATTGCGCCTCGGGGAGCGGCGCGGGTGCGCTCGACGAGGTCGAGGATCAGATTGGGGTTCACCATCGGAGCGGGATCTTCTGCTCCCGCACCGCGTCCAGAAGCGATTCGTAGCCATCCAGTTGCGGGAGCACCCACTGGTGCAGACCTTCCATCTCCAGGATGGGCCGGTGGTCCCGGTTGTCCCAGTCCATGGCGAGCAACTGCTCGACCCAGGCCGCGGTGCGGTCCTCGGGTATTTGGGCGAGGGCGGTGAAGTTGCAGTGGGAGTAGGTGGGCGAGGCCCAGAACGCCTCGAACGCGCCCGGCATCAGCTCGTCGCGGCCTATCGCGTCCCAGGTGTTGATGCCGATCGCCGCGGCGTCGGCCCGCTCGTCGAGGACGGCGCGCAGCGCGTCGAGTTCGCTGCGGCCGGTGTCACCGTGCTTGCCGACGTCGCTGTTGATGCGAACGAACTCGACCGAGTCCTGGTTCACACCGGCGCGGGCCAGGAAGTGCACGGGCAGGATCGCCGCCTGGGCGGAGTCCTCGGATCCCAACGCGAGCCGCCTGCCGCGCAGGTCGTCGAGACCGCGCAGCAGGCTTCCGGTACGGGCGACGAACACCGTCTGGAACACCGTGTCGGTGTCGCGCATGGCTAGTGCGCGGCACGCGCCGTCGGTCTGAGCCTGGGTGCGCACCCAGGCTAGGTTGGTGTTCCAGGCGATGTCGATCGTGCCGTCGATCAGCGCGTCGACCTGCCTGCCGTAGTTGGAGAACAACACGAAGTCGATCTCGGCGGGCCCGCCGGCGAAGTAGTCGCGCATCCCATCCCAGATGGTCACCACGTTGGGCGTGTAGGCGACCGCGCCGATGATCAGTGGCTTGCCCACGTCGGGTCTCCTTAGAACACTGGCTGCCCGGTGATGGCTTTACCGTAGAAGTCGTAGAGCACGTCCGCTGTCGGCGCCATGACGTGGCCCGCGCGAGCGTCGCGGAAGTACCGGTCGATCTGCAGGTGCTCGGAGAACGCCGCCCCACCGCACACCCGCATCGCGCTGTCGGTGATGCGCAGCGCCGCGTCGTTGGCCGCGGCTTTGACACCCAGCACGTGCAGCATCGTGTCCTCGGCCGGTTGCGCCAGTCGACTGGCGGCCTGGGTCAGATACGCCTGCGTGCAGGCCAGCTCGATCGACATCCGGGCCAGCTGCGCACGGATGGTCGGCAACGCCGAGAGGCTCTCGTCGAGATGCTCCAGCCTGGCCGCGCTCGTGTGCCGCACGGCCGCGTCCACCGCGGCCCGCGACAGCCCGACCGAGACCGCCGCGTTGCCGAGGTTGAACCACGGCATCACCACCTGCAGCATCAACTCGAATCCACCACCGGGCGCCCCGAGCCGGTGGCTCTCCGGAACCTTCGCATCCAGGGTCATCGGCGAGGAAGCGTTGCCCCGCAACCCCAAGCCGTGCCACGACCCGGCCACCTCGACACCGGGAGTGTCCGCGGGAATCGCGTACAGGTCGACGCCTTCGCCGCCCTCCGCGCGGGTGGAGGCCACGTACACGTCGGCGTAACCGGCCGATGTCACCCAACTCTTCTTTGCCCGCAACCGGATCCCGGCGCCATTGCGTTCCGCCTGCGACACTGGAGCCCAGAAGTGCGAGCGCGAGCCTGCCTCGGACAGCGCCAGCGACGCGAGAACACGGCCGCTCGCCAGGTCCGAGACCAGGTGAGGCAGACCTGTCGGGGGCGCGGCGGCGAGGGGCATCGCCGCGCTGACATGCATCAGGTAGATCATCGCGGTCGACCCGCAGACACCGGCCAGAGCTCCCACCGTCCCCACCAGTTCGTGCGGGCCGCCACCCATACCGCCTGCCGAGGAGGGCAGCGTGAGGCCGAGCAACCCGGACTCACGCAGCGCTTTTACGGCTACGTCGGGGAATCGGGCGTCGGCGTCGACCTCACGAGCCGACCGCGCGGCGGCGGCCAGCACCGGCTCGAGGTGTGCGTTCAGATCCACGGTTCGATGTCCTTCCAAGGAGAATGGACGACTCCGCCTACGGTCAGAACGGCCACCGCAGGCCGAAACGGGGTGCGAGCTCGCGATCCAGCCCGAACGTGCGGCCACTGGGCACGACGGCCAGCACCAGCAGCGGGAGCAACTCGACCGGATACGCCCAGAAGTACTGGTTGCTGTCGAGCAGCATGACCCAGATAGGGCCGATGAGAGCCAACCCGATCGCGGCGCCGAGCCGGGACGCGATCCCGAAGACCAACAACAAGCCCGCCGCGATCTCCGCGATGGTCAGGAACCACTGGAAGAAACCCCAGTTGGCCAGGACAAAGTCCCGGTAGATCCATCGCAGCGGCTGGAACGTGTCGTCAGACGCGCCTTCCAGGATCGACTTGGCCGTAGGCTGGTTGATGAGGTGGAACGACAAGAAGCCCCAGTCGAAATTATTGTCCTGGTTGAAGAACGCCTTCGCCACACCGTTGCTCAGCCAGATCGCGCCGAAAAGGATCCGCAGCACGGCGAACCCGCCACCCAGCACGCGGGGCGCGACAGTCTCGCGGCCAGTTCGCTCAGTGACCTCACCCACCGCCACCACCTCGCCTTCCGTTTCCGAAGACGTGGCGCACTCGTCGGATCCATGATGCACCGTCACCGGCTCAGGCGTAGTGCATCCAAGTCTTACCGCCTCATTACGGTGGTTGCAGACCCGGTACTGGTGCTGGAACTGTCCCCGCGGCCAAGGGTCCATGGTGTGGATAGATCAGCGGTTGAGGAGAGTCAAGCCAACCAGGGTGATCAGGGCGGTCAGGTGGGCGAGAGCGGGGGCCGCGATGCCGCCGGTGCCCAGGCGCAACACACCGAGAGTCGCACCCCAGGCCGTTGCCGCCGCGGCGGCGAGTACGACTTGTGGGCTCCACGTCAGCTGGGCGAGGATGACGGTGTGCAGGAGGCCGAACGAGGTGGCCTGCACGGCTAGAGCGGGTAACACTCTGATGCGGTCAGTCAACGTGGTCAGGAACATCCCGCGGAACAGGGTCTCCTCGACGGCCGCGTTGACGACGGCGTAGCCAAGACCGAGGGCTGCGAAAGTCAACACCGCGGCGTCCGGGGCCAGCCGGACGATCTGCGGCGGCATCGGTCTCGACGCGACCGTCAGCCAGGTCACCGCCCCTGCGACTACGCCAAGGACGACCGCGGTCACCAGCCATCGACCCAGGCGGCCTGTGGGCTGGTCCTTGCGCCAGGGAGACAGCCAGTCAGGGCGCCATCGCAGGTGGGGTACAGCCCTGCCGATGAGATAGGCGACGACGGCCGCGACGAGTGCGGGAAGTGGCCAGAATCCGAACACGTCCACCACGGTCGCGACGAACACTCCGTCGATGAGCACGACCACGCGAATCACGTCCGGATCGCCACTGACGACGCCCGCCACGGTAAGCGCGACCAAGACCACGACCGCGGCCGTCAAGGACGCCGGGTGCCGACCGACCATGGTGACCAGTCCGAATGCCAGGACCGCTACAACGGCGGTGACTCCGGCGAGCCGGACCCGCCGCACAGAGTTAACGGCCATGGCCTTCCTTCTCCGACGTCAACGCCCGCGGCGAACCACGCGTTCCCATCTCATCGTCGCTGGATTCGCGTCCCGTCGTGCCGCCGCCAGGCGCACCAGCCAGCCCCCCAGGCCACACTTCCCTGACCTCGATCATGCTGCTCCCGCATGCGGGCGCTGAAGCGGCTCCTCGGAACGCCCCTGTCCCTCCACCAAGGACGAGTGTCGCCGACGTCCGGTAGGTGCCCATGCGGATGACTCCGTTCGACTGACCCAGGTCCCATTGTCCGCCCGCGGACCGGTCGGAGCGAGGGGCCGAAGACCCCTTCGCTCGCGTGCGTCGGTGATCGGGTCGGGTCACACTGGGGCAATGGCGGCAGCCGCGTCCTCACAGGGAACGCGATGGACCGGTCCTCCGACCGGTCATAAACGTGGTGCAAACGGAAAGCCGCGGCTTGAGGGCACGCAAGGCGAGGTCGAGTGGTGTGGCTCGAAAGGTCGTTGCTCAATGGTGGCAGTGGTCGAGGAATTCCTTGACTGGGGTGGTGTTCGGCCAGCGGGCTGCCAGGCGGGTGCGGAGTCCGCGTAGTTCGTGGCTCACGGTGGCCATGGGCATGGTCTTGGCCTCGGCGAGGATGGGGGTGGCGATGGCGGCAGCGGCGTCGGGTTGGCCCGCGCAGGCGTAGCTGTCGGCCAAGCGCAGGGCGAGCAACACGGTGGCGGGGCGGACGTGGACGGGTACGAAGGCCAGCGAGTGCTCGGTGGCGGCGATCGCGGCGTGGGCGAGGCGATGGTCGGCGGTGGCCGCCGCGACGTCGCGCAGGGCCGCGGCGATGCCGGATTCGATGAGTACTTGGCCGTGGATTCCGGAGATCCAGCGCGCTTCTTGCTCGTCGTCGGTGGTGTGGCGGTCGAGGTGGTCGCGGGCGGCGGTGACCGCTCGGCTGGTTTCCTGGAGGTCCCCGACGAGGCCGTGGGCCCGTGCCGAGTAGAGGTGGGCCAGGGTGCGAGTCCAGGTGCGGTTGGGGCCGATGGAGGGCAGGGCTTCGGCGTAGGACAGTGCGCTGCGGCTGTCGTTCTCGAGGCGGGCCAGGGTGCTCATGTCGCACATCAGGGCCGCGCGCAGGCTGACGTCGCCGCAGAGCAGTGCCCAGTGCAGGCCTTTGCCGTAGAGGGCCATGGCGGCGCCGTGCTGACCGCGCAGCGTGCGTAGTTGCCCGGCGAAGGCCGCGTAGGTGGCGGCCAGGTGGAGCAAGGCTTGGCGGCTCGGCCCGGCTGGGGAGTTCAGTGACATGCCGATCAGGTGGAGCTCGTTCTCGATGGCGGTGTCGATTCCCGTGGTGCCGTGTTCCTCGGTGAGGCGGGTGTAGACGGCCAGGCGCGCGGCCAGAACGTGGACGATGTCTGCGTCGGTGTGTCTGGCTGGGTCCGCGGTGAACGCCTGGTGCAGGGCGGTCGCGTCCTCGGTTGAGGGGACGACGCACCCGTGGGGGCCGTGCTGGGGGCAGGACATGCCGTAGTGGGGTAGCCGCGACGGCCATCTGCCCGGGTCCCACGCCATTGGGGGGTAGGCGCGAGCGGGTCCTCCGGGCAGAGGGGTGTCTGGGCCGAAGCCGAGTAGATCGCCTTGCCTGCCGTCGCGGCTGGTCTGGTCGGCGATCAGTTGGGTCAGCTGCCCGCCGGTGTCGAGTATCGTGTCCAGGCGCCGGATCAGCTTGAGCGGCGGCTGTCGCGTGCCGTTCTCCCAGCGGCTGATCACACTGTTGTGGTAACCCAGTTCGGCCGCCAGATGAGTTTGGGACAGGCCGGCGAGTTTGCGGCAGTGTTTGAGTCGGGCCCCGAAGTCGCTCGGTTGGGCGTTCTCGGCCGCTGAGTCACTGGTCACCGGCTTCTCCGAGTGTGAGGTGCCGCATCAGGTGTGCGAGTGTGCCGCAGCGTCACGATGATGTATAGCCGCAAGGCTGGAAGCCGCGCCCGTCAGGCGAGGATCAGGCCTCGCTCGGACCACCAGCGTTGGTAGGTGGCGTTGCGGCTGACCATGTTCTGATACGCCTCCGTGACCACCTTGCGCAGCAGCCCAGGTGACACCGGGCACCGGTCCACCCAGGACAGATCGATGCGGCCGCGCACCGGATCGCCGATGAGCGGCCGGAAGACGACATTGTTTCCCTCCATGGACATTGGGTCGGAGATGGCGACGCACTGGCCGCTGCCGACGAAGGCGCGAGCGCCCGCCATGTGGTTGCTCTCGTAGGCGATTCGCGGCTCGAACCCAAGTCGGGCGCAGGCCGCGCGCAGCGACATCAACCAGCCGGGATTGTCCTGCGGGTTGACTATCCATGCCTCGTCGGCGAGGTCGGCCAGGTCGATTTCCGTGCGTGCGGCAAGCGGGTGGCGTTCCGACAGCCCGATGAACACGGGCTCCAGCGGCACTATCGTCACTCGCTTGAAGTCGTGGTTGTCCGCGGTCTCGAAGTCGATCACGTCGCTGATGATCGCGGCGTCCAGCCTGCCGGTTCGCATCATCGTGATCAGCTCGCCCGCGGCCGGGTCCATGTGCGCGCGGACGGTCAGTCGGGCGGCCAGTTCCGGGTCAACCTCAGCGAGTTCGGCGATCAAGCGGGGAACGACCGCCGACAACAGCAGGCCCGCGTCACCGAGGATGATCTCGCGACGGTGCTTGGGTGTCGTTGTGACGAGGAGGTCGTCCATCTCGTGGAGCACGGAGCGCGCCTTGGCCAGCAGGCTCCGGCCGAAGGCGGTGATCTCGACGCCGGTACGGCTCCGGCTGAATACCGACTCGCCGACCGAGCGCTCGATGCGCTGCAACTGGGCGGTGAGCGAGGGCTGGGACATGCCAAGCAAGACCGCGGCCTTGGTGATACTGCCGTAATCGGCAACCGTCACCAAGACGCGAAGATGCCTTACCTCAAGCTTCACCGGGCGATGCTAACCACAGAGTCCTTCGCGGGAACAGGTGAGAACCGTGGGTGGCAAAATCCCGCAAACCACGGTTCTCACCTGGAGAAACGTCAGCCCACGTTCAACGCGACGTCATCGAGGACGAACGACGTCTGCAAGTTGCTGTCCTCAAATCCCTGGAACTTGATCGTCACGGTCTGCCCGGCGAAGTCCGCCAGGTCGTAGGTGAACTGCTTGTATCCGGAAGCGGCGTTGAGGTTGGAGAACGTCGCCAACGTCTTCGAGCCCGCCGTTACCGTCATCCGGTCGTACACGGCGGGTTCCCACTCACGGGTGTCGATGTGCAGCCAGAACGAGAGCTGCGCGGTCGTGCACCCGGCCGGAACCGTCACGCTCTGCGAGACCGAGTCGTAGCTGACCCGGCCCCAGCCGCCCACCCAGGCACTCCACGTGCCCGCGTGCGCCGGTTGTCCCTGCGAAGCGTGCTGGCCGACGACGTTCGCCGACGCGGTCCACCCGGTCGAGCCGGACTCGAAGCCCGGGTTGGCCACCTTCTGCGCAGGCGTGCAGCTACCGCCGCCGGTGATCGTCCAGCCGAAGGTCGCGGTGCCGGACTTGCCAGCCGAGTCGGTCACCTTCAGTGTCGAACTGAAGGTGCCCGCGGTGGTCGGCTTTCCGGTGATGAGACCGTCCGCGCTGACCGACAGACCACCGGGCAGGCCGGTCGCCGACCACGTGTAGGGCTTCGTGCCGCCGTCGACCACCATTTGCAGGCTGACATCACTGCCGACCTTGCCAGTCCGCGGACCCGGGTTGGTCACCGTCGGGTCGGTGCCGCCGCCGGTGATCGTCCAGGTGAACGACGCGGATCCGGTGGCGCCCTTGCTGTCCTTGACGTTGACGGTCACCTTGTACGCGCCGCCCACCGTGGGCGTGCCGGACAGCACGAGGACGTCGGAGTCGCCCGGCTGCACGGTGATGCCGGTCGGCAGGCCCGCGGCCGCCCAGGTGTACGGCGCGGTGCCGCCGTCGACGACCATCTTCAGGCCGGTCTCGACGCCCACCTCGGCGGTCTGGTCACCCGGGTTCGGCAGCGTCAGCTCGCCGCCGCCGCCACCGTCGATCGTCCAGGTGAACGTCGTGGTCCCGGACGCGCCCTTGCTGTCCTTGACGTCCACCGTCACGGTGAACGCGCCACCCGCGGTCGGCGTGCCCTCGGCGATGACCACATCGGTCGTGCTGGAACCCAGCGCGATCCCGGTCGGCAAACCAGTGGCGGACCACGTGTAGGGCGCGGTGCCACCCTCGACAACCAGCTTCAACCCCGCAGGCTCACCAACTTCGCCGGTCTGCGGGCCGGGGTTCGGCAGCGTCAGATCACCGCCCCCACCGCCCTCGATCGTCCACGTGAACGTCACCGTGGCGGTCGCGCCCTTGGCGTCCTTGACGTCCACCGTCACCGTGAACGCGCCACCCGCGGTCGGAACACCGCCGATGATCGCGACATCGGAGTCGCTCGGGGCCAGGGTCATCCCGGTGGGCAGGCCGCTCGCGGCCCAGGTGTACGGCGCGGTGCCGCCGGATACCACCAGCTTGACCCCGTTGTCCTCACCGACCTTGCCGGTCTGCGGGCCGGGGTTCGGCAGCGTCAGATCACCGCCGCCACCGCCCTCGATCGTCCAGGTGAACGACGCGGTCGCCGTGGTGCCCTTGCTGTCCTTGACCGTCACCGAGCTGTTGAAAGTGCCGCCCGCGGTCGGCGTGCCTTCGGCGACCACGACATCGGAGGTGCTCGAGCCCAACACGATGCCCGTCGGCAGACCGGCGGCCGACCACGTGTACGGCGCGACGCCACCCGCGGCGACGAGCTTCACGCCCGACTGCTCGCCGACCTTGCCGGTCTGGTTGCCAGGGCTGGGCAGCGTGACCGGATCGGGCTGCGCACCCGGATCGACGTACAGCAGCTTGTTCGGCGAACCGGCCCCCGGGTTGGTGACCTTGTCCGGCGTGGCCGCGGCCAGCATGCCCGCCGCCACCTGCGGCGGCGTGTCAGTCGGGTGCCCGGCCAGCCAGATCGCCACCGCGCCCGCGACATGCGGCGCCGCCATGGACGTGCCGCTCGCGCTGAGGGTCGCGTTGTCGTTGTCCTTCCACGCCGACAGGATCCCCACGCCTGGGGCGAAGATGTCGGTGCACGTGCCGAAGTTCGAGAAACTGGCGCGCGCGTCGTTCTTGTCCGACGCGTTGACCGTGATGCCCTCGGCGACCCTGGCGGGCGAGGTGTTGCAGGCGTCCTTGTTGTCGTTCGCCGAAGCCAGCGCGTAGGTGATACCCGAGGCGATCGAGTTGCGCACCGCCGTGTCGAGCGCGGTCGCCGCTCCCCCACCGAGGCTCATGTTCGCCACAGCGGGCTTCACCGCGTTCTTCGTGACCCAGTCGACACCGCTGATCACCCCGGTGTTCGAGCCGGAGCCGGAGCACCCCAGCACCTTCACACCGACGATCTTCACACCCTTGGCGAGGCCATACTCCTTGCCGCCGACGATGCCCCCGACGTGCGTGCCGTGCCCGTGGCAGTCGGTGTTGTTCGTGTCGACCGTGTTGGTGCCCCACGTCGCACGGCCCTCGAACGTGCTGTGCGTGGTGCGGACACCGGTGTCGATGATGTACGCGGTCACATTCGACGCGCGGGTGCCGAAGCTGTACTTGCTGTCCAACGGCAAGTTCCGCTGGTCAACACGATCCAGGCCCCAGTTCGGCGGGTTGACCTGGTCCTCGGCGATCTTCACCTCGCCATCCTGCTCGACGAAGGCGACGCTCGGGTCAGCCGCCAGCTTGCGCGCCTGCCCCGCGGTCATCTTCGCGGAGAACCCGTTCACGGCGTGCTGCCAGGCAGCCGTGACCGACCCTCCGTACTTCTTCGTCAGCTTGTCCGCGGTCTGTGCCGAGGCAGATCTCGGCGCCACGCTGTCTTTCACCACAACGATGTAGCTGTCCTTGATCGCACCTGCCCGGTTCGCACCGAGCACGACGCCCTCGGCCGCGGAGGCGGGCGTTGCGATGACGCCCAGAGCGAGCGCCGAGGCGATCAAGGCGGGCCCGGCGTATCGCCGCAGCCGCCGCACGCGAAGTTGTCCCATCAATGGTCTCCCTCAATGCAGGACCTCCACCTCGGCGCCGCGTCGGCGACCGCAGTGAAGGCAGGGATCGCGACCTTCGCGCGAATGCATGGAAGGCGCCAGCATTACCTACGAGAAACAGCTATTCAGGGTAGTCGAATACCCCGTCAGCATGAAGAGAGAACCCTTGCTTGAGCGTACTCGGTTCATCATCGCCTAACTATAATGCATCAGATGCTATGACCCGAAACGTCTTCGTCCAAGCGATCACCTTTGCCAAATAGGGCCGTGACGCCTGCCGATGGGGTGCGAACTTCGTCCCGGCCAACCCGAAAGTGCCTGGCAGGCGCGCTGGCGGCAGGCGGAACAAACGGCGGCGCCCAGTCTGAATTCAAGATCCGCTCCGCGATCCTGGCCCCATTGGCGCGAACGAACACTATGCACCCGAACGGCGGTCCACGATGGTGCGCCGGGACCTAGCGGGACTCGACTTCCGCCGAGAATAATCGCCATCCCCTGCCGATTCACCTGCGTTCGAGGAGCCCCATTGAACCGCGCGATAGCTGTGCTCGGCATCGCGGCGGTGTCGCTGATGCTTGTCGGAATTCCAACTCCGGAGAGTTCCGCGCACTCGGCCGACCCCGCAGCCACCTATGTCGCCGCGAACGCGGCGAACCGCTCTGGCGAGAAGTTCGTCCAGGTCGGTTCGCACACAGGCGTCCATGGCGCCCGCTACGCCGCCTATGAACGCACCTATCGCGGCCTGCCCGTCCTCGGCGGCGACTTCGTGGTCGCGACCGACAGCGCGGGCGTTGTCCTCAACACCCCGCTCGTCGGCGACGCCCCGATCACCACTGGTATCTCGCCCACACTGACCAAAGCCCAGGCGACCGTGATCGCGCGCGCGAAGCTGGCCAAGGTCGACCGCGAGACCGCCGAACTCGTGGTGTTCTCGCCCGACGGTGAACAGCGACTCGCCTACGAAGTCATCCTCACCGGGCGATCCACCACCGGCGGCCCAAGCGTCCTGCACGTAGTCGTGGACGCGCTCACCGGCGCGGTGATCGCCACCTGGGACGAGGTCATGGACGGCGTCGCCAACGGCTACTACTACCCCGACGCGCCGATCGCCACGACACACACCGGCGGCAAGTACGAACTGACCGACCCCAGCGGCAACACCCTGTTCTGCGGCATTCAGGGCAACGGCCCGATGTCCGGCACCGACGACGTGTTCGGCAATCGCAGCGGGACCGACCTGGAAACCGCGTGCGCCGACGGCTACTACAGCGCCCAGCAGTACAACAAGATGCTGCGCGGGTGGCTGGGTCGCGACGGGTTGGACGGCAACGGCAAATGGGCGCCGATGTTCGTCGGGCTCACCGCCGTCAACGCGTACTGGAACGGCCACACCGCCAACTTCGGCCGCACCCGCGACGGCGCGCGGCAGTTGGTGAACCTGGACATCGTCGCCCACGAGTTCGGCCACGGGGTCTTTCAGCACACGCCGGGCGGCTTCGACGGCTACGCCGAGACCTACCAGCTCAACGAGGCCAGCAGCGACATCATGGGCGCGCTCAACGAGCACTTCACCAACAACCCCAATGACCCGCCGGACTACCAGGTCGCCAACGAGACAAGTCCGCTTGGCCGCGGCCCCGAGCGCATCATGTACCAGCCGTCGCTCGGTCCGCGCGACGAACCGGACTGCTACCTGCCGAACATGGCCGACATCGAGGTCCACGACGGCGCGGGCCCAGCCAACCACTTCTTCTACTTGATGGCTGAGGGCTCTAGTCCCACCGGCAAGCCCGCCAGCCCGATCTGCGCGGGCGGCCCGCCGTCGGTGACCGGGATGGGTATCCGCGACGCGGGCAAGGTGTGGATGGAATCGCTGATGCTCAAGAAGACATTCTGGACCTACACCGACGCCCGGGTCGCCGGGCTGACCGCGGTGAAGACCCTGTACCCGGGCGACTGCGCCAAGTTCGACACCGTCAAGGGGGCGTGGGACGCGGTCGCCGTGCCCGCGAAGGCAGGCGAGCCGGGCAGGCCGAGCAACTGCGGTAACAACGACTTCGCGGTCTCGCTCAACCCGGTCAGCGGCACACTCGCGCCCGGAGCCAAAGTGACGACGACCGTGTCGACCACCGGCGCGGCGCAGACCCTGTCGCTGTCGGCCGACGCCCTGCCTGCTGGGGTCACGGCGAGCTTCGACCCGCCGACCATGACCGTGGGCGGCCGTTCGGTGCTGACCTTGACCGCGTCGACCACTGCCGCCGCCGCGGGAACGGCGAACGTGCTGGTGCGGGCCGCGGGCCAGGGAATGACCCGCACCGCCACCTACGCGTTGACCATTAGCGGTGGCGGCAGCTGTACCGCACAGAGCACCGCGGCGCGGCCCATCGCGGACCTCTCGACAGTCAACAGCCCACTGACCCTGTCCGGGTGCGCGGGCATCCCGGGCACCAGTTCGGTCGATGTCGACATCAGCCACACCTTCGTCGGTGACCTGGTGGTCTCACTGATCGGACCGGACGGCAAGGCCTACGTCCTGCACAACCGGACTGGCGGGTCGGGTAAGGAGATCAAGAAAACCTATACCGTGGCGGTGACCAGCTCGGCCGACGGCGTCTGGACGCTGCGGGTAGAGGACAAGGCCCGCTACGACGCCGGCACGCTCAACGGCTGGAAGCTGAGCCTGTCCTAGCTCCACGACCCCTGGCGGAGTATCAGGCCAGGCCCCGGTATGGACCAGGCGATCGGACCGCGCGATGTGGTTGTGTGCCAAGAGGACACAACCACATCGCGCCCCCGTGGTCGTGCCACTACCCACTTCGGACGTGCCGACGATTCTCTCCAACTCCGTGGCGATTGGGCATTCCATGACAGCACCCCAGCCCGGCGGCACCTGAGGTTCCCCGGGAACCGGACACCGGGTTTCATGCCGCGAGGGCGACGTGGGGACTGTAGCTGATGCGGGTTTCGTGTGGCCCGGTAGCCGAGTGTCGAATGTAGACGGTCGTGGCTGTAGTAGGCGAGGTAAGCGAAAACGGCTCGTCGGGCGTGGTCTGGGCTGTCGAAGTCTTGGGTGCCGATCTCGGCTTTGAGGGGGCGAAGAACGACTCGGCGACGACATTGTCGCAACACGAACCGACCCGGCCCATCAATGACCGCGCGCCACGACGGCGAGCGTCCGGGCCGGTGCGGCCGCGCTGGGTGGCCAGGGTGATCGCGTCGCTGACCAGGCAGGCGCGCATGTGCTCGGCTATGGCGTGCCCGACGACCTCGCGGGTGTGCAGGTCGATCATGGTCGCTACCCGCGTGGGGCCTTCGGGAGTTGGCCCGTGGTGACGTAGTCCAAGCGGCGGGCGATGGACGCGGCTTGGTCGGCGAAGCGTTCATAGAAGCGGGCCAGCAGGGCCACATCGATCCCGGCGCGGACCCCGTGACTCCAGTCGTTGTCGCTGACCGAGGCCAGCAGGCTCTGCTCGAGATTATCGATGAGATCGTCGGCGTTGTGCAGGGCCATGAAGCCGGTGCGATCGAGGTTGACGATCAGGTCGGCGACCTCGCGGGCGGCGTTCACCGCGAGCTCGCCGATGGTGGCGAACCGGTCTCGGGTCTCCTCGGGCATGGCGTGCCCGGGGTGACGGCGGCGGGCCTGCTCGGCCACGTGGCGAGCTAAATCTCCCATACGTTCCAGCGTCGGCCACCGCCCACGCCATCCCCGCCACCAACTCGGTGAGTATCTCGATGTCGCCGTGGAAGGCCTAACGCATCCGTCCACGATATTCGTCCCGCCAGGCCGCCGCCGACCGCCATCAGGCCACGTCACACCGCCGTGAACACCGTGCGCTCCTGTGGTCCACAGCGGCCCATGATCGTCGTTGCGCGCGATGGCGCGGCCGGGAACGAGCTGGCCGGCCACTGTCACCTGGGCCTGGGCCCTACTGCTTCGGAGTGACTCCCCGATCGGGGCGTGAACGTGTGGTTAACGTAGGTTTGCGTCGTCTTTGTGTCGTCGGGGAGGAGTGCTCGGTGGATGTGTCCGTGCTGGTCGCCGTCGTGGTGGTGACCGCGCTGATCTTCGACTTCACGAACGGTTTCCACGATACGGCCAACGCGATGGCCACGTCGATCGCGACCGGGGCGCTGCGACCCAAGGTGGCGGTCGCGTTGGCGGCGGTGTTGAACCTGGTGGGCGCGTTCCTCTCGGTAGAGGTCGCGAGGACGATCTCAGGCGGTCTGGTCGACGAGGCGGCGATCACGCCCGCGGTGGTGTTCGGCGGACTCGTCGGGGCCATCGTGTGGAATCTGCTGACCTGGTACGTCGGCCTGCCGTCGAGTTCGTCGCACGCGCTGTTCGGCGGGCTCATCGGGGCTACCTGGGTTGCCGCGGGCAGCGATGCGGTGCGCTTCGCCAAGCTTCTGGAGAAGGTGCTGGTCCCGGCTGTGGCGGCGCCGCTTATCGCGGGGCTCGCGGGCATGATCGCGACCTATCTGGCCTTCCGTATCACCCGGCGTGCCACCGCCAGCCGTACCGCGCGTGGATTCCGGATCGGCCAGATCGCCTCGGCATCGCTGCTATCGCTGGCCCACGGCACGAACGACGCCCAGAAGACGATGGGCATCATCACACTCACCCTGATCAGCGCGGGCAGTCTGCCCAAGGACGCGGGCCCACCGGTCTGGGTCATCGTCAGCGCGGGCGTCGCCATCGCCCTGGGCACCTACCTGGGCGGCTGGCGCATCATCCGCACCCTCGGCCGCGGCATCACCGACATCGGCGCGCCGCAGGGCTTCGCCGCCCAGACCAGCGCCACCGCGGTCATCCTGACCTCATCGCACCTGGGCATCGCGCTGTCGACCACGCACGTTTGCTCCGGCGGCATCCTCGGCGCCGGGCTGGGCACACCGCAGGCCAAGGTGCAGTGGCGGACCGCGGGCCGCATGGTGCTGGCCTGGTTGATCACGCTGCCCGCGGCCGGTCTCGCGGGCGCGCTGGCCGGCATGGTCGCCGAGTCCGGCACCCTTGGCACGGTTGCCGTCGCTGTCGCGGGCCTCGCCTTCGGCGCGGCCATCTACCTGCGGTCCCGCCGCGACGTCGTCGGCGCGCACAACGTCAACGACATCCCGGTCGAACCGATTCCCGCCGAGACCAAGGGCTGAGGATGCACATCAACTGGGCTTTGCTGACCGAGGTCCTCATCGCGGCCCTCGTCACAGCAGTCGGCACCGTGGTCCTCTTCGCCTTGGGCGTGCGCGGCTGGTCCAACCACGCCGACGCCGTTCGCGGCCGCGGCTCCAGCGTCCTGGGCATCGTCACCGCGTTGGTGAGCTTCACCCTATGCACCGCCGTCGTCGCCTTCGGCCTCTGGATCATCGTCGCCCGGTAACAGCCTGCGAGCAGCCTGAGTCGCGCAAGTATCGATCAGCGGCGAGCCGCGCGGCCCGACGCCGTCGCCCTGGTACTTGCCCTGGATCTTGGTCGCTCTCGGCGACGTTCCCGCTGATGAATGACGTGTTGCTCCCGTCGGTCGTGGCGCCGCGCTAGGCCCGCGCAAACGCGCGGCGTACCTCCGCAGGCGTCAACGGAGCCGCTCGATCACCATGGCCATGCCCTGACCGCCCCCGACGCACATGGTCTCGAGGCCGACTTCCTTGTCGTGCCACTGGAGGGAGTTGATCAGCGACGTGGTGATCCGGGCGCCCGTCATGCCGAACGGGTGCCCGATCGCGATCGCTCCCCCGTTCACGTTGAGCTTCTCCATGTCCACGCCGAGCTCGCGCGCGGACGGGATGACCTGCGCGGCGAACGCCTCGTTGATCTCGACCAGGTCGATGTCGTCGATGGTCATCCCGGCTCGCGCAAGTGCTCGGCGGGAGGCTTCGACCGGCCCGAGTCCCATGATCTCCGGCGACAAGGCACTCACGCCCGTGGAGACGATCCGCGCGAGCGGCGTCAGGCCCAGCTCTTCGGCCTTAGTGTCCGACATGACGACCAAGGCCGCCGCGCCGTCGTTCAAGGAGCAGCAGTTCGCTGCGGTCACAGTCCCGTCCGGTCTGAACACTGGCGAGAGCCCTGCCACCTTCTGCATCGTCACACCGGATCGAGGACCGTCGTCGGCGGTGACCATCGTGCCGTCGGGAAGCCGAGCGGGCGTGATGTCCTGCTCCCAGAACCCCTTCTCGATCGCCTGTTCCGCGAGGTTCTGGCTTCGCACGGCGAACTCGTCCTGTTCCTGGCGACTGACTCCCGTCAGCTGAGCGACGTTCTCGGCGGTCTGCCCCATGGCGACGTAGGCGTCGGGAAGCGCGCCGAGCGCGCGCGGGTCGAGCCAGGTCTGGCCGCCCGCCGCGAGCTCCGCGGTCCGTTCGGCAGACCCGGCGAACCGGTCGTTCCTGGTCCCGGGAAGGTTGTCGGCGTTGCCCTTGCCGAAGCGGCTCACCGTCTCGACACCCGCGGAGATGAAGACGTCACCTTCACCCGCGCGGATCGCGTGCAGGGCCATCCGAGTCGTCTGCAGGCTCGATGAGCAGTACCGGTTCACCGTGACTCCGGGCAGGTGGTCCATGCCTGCGAGCACGGCGACGATCCGCGCCATATTGAAGCCGGACTCCCCCGCGGGCTGACCACAACCGAGCATCAGGTCCTCGATGTCCCGGGGGTCCAGCTCGGGGATCTTGGCCAGGGCAGCGCTGACCATCTGGACGGCGAGGTCGTCGGGGCGAAGGTCGGCGAGCGACCCCTTGTAGGCGCGGCCGATGGGAGAACGGGCGGTGGCGACGATGACTGCTTCAGGCACGACTGACTCCTTGGAAGTGGGACGGCGGCGGTCGAGTGTCACCGGGTGCCGTAGACCGGCTCGGGGACGGGCGCGGCGGCGATGAGCTTGCGGACCGCGTCGCCGACCTCGGCCGCGTCCCAGCGGCGGCCGATGTCCCGTCGTGACCCGTGGGTCCAGCCCTGCTCGACGCAGAGCCTGCCACCCTCGATCTCGATGACCCGGCCGGTGACGTCTCCCGCGTCGACGGAGGCCAGCCAGGCCACCACGGGGGCGTTGTTGCCCGGGTCCATCGAGTCGAAGGCCGCCGAGGCAGGCGCCATCATCTCCGGGAACGCCGTCTCGGTCATGCGGGTCCGGGCGACCGGGGCGATCGCGTTGACGGTGACGCCGTACCGGCCCAGCTCGGCAGCGGCGACCAGGGTGAGGCCTGCGATGCCTGCCTTGGCAGCCGAGTAGGTCGCCTGGCCGATCGAGCCCTGCAGCCCGGCCCCGGACGAGGTGTTGATCACCCGCGCCGCCCGCGGGCGGCCGCCCTTCGCCTCGTTGCGCCAGTACGCCGCGGCGTGACGCAGGGGCGCGAAGTGACCCTTCAGGTGCACGCGGATCACCGCGTCCCACTCCTCCTCGGAGGTGTTCACCAGCATCCGGTCCCGGACGAAGCCCGCGTTGTTGACCAGGATGTCGAGGCCGCCGAAGGTCTCGACGGCCTGCCGCACCATCGCCTCCGCCTCCTCGAAGTCGGCCACGTCGGCGCCGTTGGCGACCGCCTCCCCGCCCAGCTCCTTGATCAGCGTGACAACCTCGTGCGCCGGACCGTCGGATGCGCCTTCGCCACCCACGCTCGCGCCCAGGTCGTTGACCACGACCTTCGCCCCCTGTCGTGCCAACTCGAGCGCGTGCGCGCGGCCGATGCCCCGGCCCGCGCCGGTGACGATGGCGACGCGTCCCTCGAGGATTCCCATGCGTTGTTCTCCAGCTCTGTGTCGTGGTCTCGGGCGGTTCACGTGGCGGCGTCGACCGACGCCGCCGCGGACAGGAACACGGGAGGCTCGCCGCCGCCGTGGCACGCGACGGTCGCGCCACTGACGTAGGAGGCCAGGTCGGAGGCCAGGAAGAGCGCCACGTTGGCGATCTCCTCCGGGCGAGCCATCCGGCCCATCGGGATGGTGCGCTCGATGGCGGCGACACCGGCATCGTCTCCGTAGTGCTCGCCGGTCAGCTCGGTCCGGCACAACCCGACGTTGACGGCGTTCAGGCGGACCCGCGGCGCCCACTCGACCGCGAGGCTGCGCGTGAGCGAGTCGAGGCCTGCCTTGGCCGCGCCGTACACCGCCGTGCCCGGCGACGGACGCAGGGCGCTGACCGAGGAGATGTTGACGATCGCCCCTCCGGTCGCCTGCTGCTGCATCACCTCGTTGGCGGCCTGGGCGACCACGAGGGGGGCGAAGAAGTTCAGGTCCATCACCCGCGCGTGGAAGCGGCGCGACGCGGTGGCAGCCAGGGCATAGGGGGCACCTCCGGCGTTGTTCACCACCGCGTCCAGCCGCCCGTGCTCGTCGACCACCGCGCGCACCATGGCCGCGGCATCCTCCGGGTCGCGCACGTCACAACACACGTGACTGGTGCCCGGCATCGGGATCGCAGGCTCCGACCTCGCACAGGTGACGACGTGCGCGCCCGCGGCCACGAACCCACGCGCGATCGCGGCTCCGATCCCCTTGGTGCCGCCGGTCACCAAGGCGACTCGACCCCTCAACTCAAGCTCGACGGCCACCGCTGCTCCTTCCGTTGTCGACCAAGCACATGTTAGGGTACCAAGCAAACGTTTGGTTTGTAACCGGAAGGTACGCCGATGTCTGTCTCCTCAGAACTGCGTGACGACGGCACCCGAGTCGTGACCATGGACTACCCGCCGGTGAACGCGCTGCCGGTCCAGGGCTGGTACGACATCGCGACCGCTCTCGACGACGCGGGCCGGGACCCGCGCACCCACGTCGTGGTCCTGCGCGCGGAGGGCCGCGGCTTCAACGCGGGCGTGGACATCAAGGAGATGCAGGCAAGCGAGGGCTTCGATGCCCTCATCGGGGCGAACCGGGGGTGCTTCGCGGCATTCAAGGCGGTCTACGACTGCGCGGTGCCGGTGATCGCCGCGGTGCACGGCTTCTGCCTCGGTGGCGGCGTCGGCCTGGTGGGCAACGCCGACTGCGTCGTCGCCAGTGACGACGCCTACTTCGGGGTCCCGGAGGTGGACCGCGGCGCGCTCGGCGCGGCCACGCACCTGGCCAGGCTGGTGCCGCCGCACCTGATGCGCGGTCTGTATTTCACCGGTCGCACGATCACCGCGACGGAGCTCCTCGGCCACGGATCGGTCCTGGAGGTCGTCGCCCGCGAGCGGCTGGACGAGGCGGCCCTTGCCGTCGCCGCCGAGATCGCGAGCAAGGACACCCGGGTGATCCGAATGGCCAAGGAGGCGCTCAACGGCATCGACCCGGTGGACGTGCACCGCAGCTACCGCTTCGAGCAGGGCTTCACCATGGAGCTCAACCTGGCCGGGGTGGCCGACGAGCACCGGGATGCCTTCGCCGGGACCACCAAGGCGGGCAGGCGATGAGCCGCGGCCCGAGGGACAAAACCATGACCGTCGAGCAGGTCGTCTCCGAGCTTCGCGACGGTATGACGATCGGTATCGGCGGCTGGGGCGCACGGCGCAAGCCGATGGCCCTGGTCCGGGGCATCCTGCGTTCGGACCTCAGGGACCTCACGATCGTCAGCTGGGGCGGCGCCGACGTCGGGCTACTGGCCCGGGCCTGCCGGATCCGGAGACTTGTCTACGCCTTCGTCTCACTGGACTCGATCCCCCTGGAGCCGAATTTCCAGCGGGCCCGCCAGGACGCAACGATCCCGGAGGTCGTCGAGCTGGACGAGGGGATGTTCCAGACCGGGCTCCGGGCGGCCGCCCAGCGGCTCCCCTTCCTGCCGATGCGTGCCGGGCTGGGCTCCGACGTCCTCGTGAACAACCCGGATCTGCGCCTGGTGACCAGCCCGTACGCGGCGGCGGACGGCGGCTTCGACGAGTTGGTCGCCGTGCCCGCACTGGACCTGGACGTGGCCCTGGTCCACCTCAACCGCTCGGATGTGCACGGAAACGCGACGTACCTCGGGCCCGACCCCTACTTCGACGACCTGTTCTGCATGGCCGCCGAGCGCGCGTACCTCAGTTGCGAACAGGTGGTGGACACCGCGACCCTCACCGCCGACACCGATGTCCAGCGGTTGCTGATCAACCGGATGATGGTCCATGGCGTCGTCGAGACCCCGAACGGCGCGCACTTCACGACCTGCTCGCCTGACTACGACCGCGACGAGGCGTTCCAGAAGGAGTACGCCGCCGCGGCTCGCGACGAGGCGACCTGGTCAGCGTTCGAGCAGCGGTTCCTCTCGGGCGACGAAGCCGCCTACCAGGCCGCGGTCGGCGAGTTCCACACCGAGCGCCAGCAGCAGAAGGGAGCATGACGATGCCCGACGTCACCCGCGCCGAGGTGTGCGCCGCCGCGATCGCCGATGCGTTCGCCGACGACGGCGAGATCTTCGGCTCGCCGATGGGGCTCCTGCCCACCCTGGGAGCCCGGCTCGCCCGGCTCACCAGTAACCCCGACCTGGTCCTGTCCGACGGCGAGTCGCTCTTCCTCGCCGAGGTGCCCCCGCTGGGCGCCCCGGCAGGCGCGGTGGAGGGCTGGATCCCCTTCCGGAGCGTCTTCGACGTCGTCGCCTGGGGCAAGCGGCACGTGATGATGGGCGCCACCCAGATCGACCGGCACGGCAACCAGAACATCTCGGCCATTGGCGACCACGCCAAGCCGGACCGGCAGCTCCTCGGCGTGCGCGGCGCCCCGGGCAACACCGTCAACAACCGCACCTCCTACTGGGTGCCCAACCACTCCGCACGGGTCTTCGTCGAGCAAGTCGACGTGGTGTCCGGCGTCGGCCCGCGACGGGCGGCGCAGGCCGGTCCCGCGGCAGGCAGGTTCAACGACATCCACCGCATCGTCACCAACCTGGCGGTCCTGGACGTCCGCGGCCCGGACGACACACTCCGGCTGCTCTCGGTCCACCCCGGCGTCACGGTCGACGACGTGCTGGCAGGCACCGGCTGCACCGTCCACGTGGACGTCGACGTGCCACAGACGCGCACTCCCACGGCCGAGGAGCGGGCCCTGATCCGGGAGGTCCTCGACCCGAGAAGCCTGCGCGACCGCGAGGTCCCGCCCGTGGGGCAGGCCGCGCGATGAACACGACACCACTGCTGCGCACCCCGTTCACCGAGCTGGTCGGCGTCCGCCACCCCATCGTCCAGACCGGCATGGGCTGGGTGTCCGGCCCCCGCCTGGTGAGCGCGACGGCGAACGCGGGCGGTCTGGGCATCCTCGGCAGCGCGACGATGACGCTGGAGGAGCTCGACCGTGCGATCGCCGAGGTCAGGTCCCGGACCGACCAGCCCTTCGGGGTGAACCTCCGCGCCGACACGGTCGACGCCCCCGAGCGGGTCGGTCTGCTGATCCGGCACGGCGTGCGAGTCGCCTCGTTCGCCCTCGCGCCGAAGCCGGACCTCATCGCGCGGCTCAAGGACAACGGCATCGTCGTCATGCCCTCCGTGGGCGCGGCCCGGCACGCGGAGAAGGTGGCGGCCTGGGGTGCGGACGCCGTGATGGTCCAGGGTGGAGAGGGCGGCGGCCACACCGGTTCGGTACCCACCTCGCTCGTGCTTCCGACCGTGCTCGACGCCGTCGAGATCCCCGTGGTCGCGGCCGGAGGCTACTTCGACGGCCGCGGGCTGGCCTCGGCCCTGTCGTTCGGCGCCGCGGGCATCGGGATGGGCACCCGGTTCCTGCTCACCAAGGACAGCGCCGTCCCTGAGTCCGTCAAGGAGTTCTACCTCGCCCACGGCCTGGACGGCACGGTGGTCACCGACAAGGTGGACGGGATGCCGCATCGCATGCTGCGTACGCCCTTCGTCGAGCAGATCGAGAGCGCGAGCACCGCGCGACGCCTGGCACCTACCGTGCGCCGTACGCTCGAGTTCAAGCGAACCAGCGGCCTGACTTGGCGCACGCTGGCCCGCGACGGCCTGGCCATGCGACGCAACCAGGGGCGCACGCTCGCGCAGACCGCCCTGGCCGCCAACACGCCGACGTTGCTCAAGGCGGGCTTGGTCGATGGCGACACCAGTGCCGGTGTCCTCGCCGCCGGGCAGGTCGTCGGGCTGCTGCACGACCTCCCCACCTGTGCGGAGCTGATCGACCGGATCGTCGCCGAGGCGGCCGAGTGCCTGCGTCGGGCCCACGGACTGATCGACTGACGACACGAGCCGCCTGCGTACTCGTGTCCGGGGACGCAGGCGGCTTCGTCGGCTAGGGCGTGTCCTGTGGATCATGGTGGGTGGGATTCGTGATCCGCTTGGTTCCTGGGCGTGCCGCGGGGACGTTCGCGTACTGGTTGTCCGTGGCCGTTCCCGCGGTGCGGCCAGGGGCCAAGCGGGCGCGGATACCGCCCGCCATGATCCGCAGGACATGCCCTAAAGCCGCTCGATGATGGTCACGTTGGCCTGGCCGCCGCCCTCGCACATCGTCTGCAGGCCGAAGCGGCCTCCGGTCCGCTCGAGCTCGGCGAGCAGAGTGGTCATCAGCCGCGCCCCGGTGGCACCGAGAGGGTGACCGAGGGCGATCGCGCCACCGTTGACGTTGACCCGCTCGTGCGGCGCTCCGGTCTCCTTCATCCAGGCGAGTACCACGGACGCGAACGCCTCGTTGCACTCGAACAGGTCGATGTCGTCGATGCTCATGCCAGCCTTGTCCAGGGCGTGGCGGGTGGCGCGAATCGGCCCTGTCAGCATCCAGATCGGGTCGTCGCCGCGCACCGACATGTGGTGGATGCGAGCCCGTGGGGTGAGCCCGTGGTCCCGCACGGCCTGCTCGGAGGCAAGGAGCAGCGCCGCCGAGGCGTCGCTGATCTGTGACGCCATGGCGGCGGTGATCCGGCCGTCCGGCTCCAGCGGGTCCAGGGCGGCCATCTTCTCCAGGGAGGTGTCTCGGGGGCACTCGTCCCTGGCGAGCTCTCCGAGGGGCTCGATCTCGCCCGTGAAGCGGCCCTCGGCGGTCGCTCGCCGCGCCCGCTCGTGCGAGGTGAGCGCGAACTCCTCCATCTGGTCCCGCTCGATTTCCCACTTGTCGGCGATCATCTCGGCCGCGCGGAACTGCGAGACCTCCTGGTCGCCGTACCTCTCCTTCCAGCCGGGTGACTCGGCGAAGGGCGTGGTGAAGCCGTAGCGGTCGGCGACCAGCATCGCCGCCGAGATCGGGATCGAGGACATGCTCTGCAGGCCACCCGCGACGACCAGGTCCTGGGTTCCGGACATGACGGCCTGAGCGGCGAAGTGCACCGCCTGCTGAGAGGAGCCGCATTGCCGGTCGATGGTGACGCCGGGGACCTCGTCGGGCAGTCCGGCGACGAGCCAGGCCGTCCGCGCCACATCGCCTGCCTGCGGGCCCAGCGTGTCGCAGCACCCCATGATCACGTCGTCGACGGCAGCCGGGTCGACGCCGGTGCGCCGCATCAGGGCGCGCAGGCTGTGTGCCCCGAGGTCCGCTGCGTGCACAGCGGCGAGTGATCCGCCGCGCTTCCCGACGGGTGTGCGAACGGCGTCGATGATGTAGGCCTCGGGCATGAGCGCTCCTGACGTGGCGGTGGGTGTTTGTCGGGCTCGATCAGCGGTCGACGGCGATGCCGTCGAGCAGGATCGACAGGTACTGGTCGGCGATCTCGTGGTGGCTGAGCTTGCCGCCGGGGCGGTACCACCGGACCGCGATCCAGACGGTGTCGCGAATGAAGCGGTACACCAGCTCCACGTCCAGATCGCTGCGGAGCGCGCCGGTCGCGACGCCCTCCTCCAGCAGCGTCATCCACACCCGGTTGGACTGCGCCTGCCGCTGGTCGAGGTAGCCGAAGCGGTCGAATCCCCCCAGGTAGTCGGCCTCGTTCTGGAAGATGGCGACCTCGTGCCGGTGCTGGTCGATCGCCTCGAACGACACCCGTACGGCGGCTTCGATCTTCGCGCGGGCGTCCGCATCGCCTGCCAGGACAGCGTCGTACTTTCCGAACAGCTCCTCCTGGAAGGACGAGAGGATCTCGTCGACCATCGACTCCTTGGAGTCGAAGTGGTGGTAGAGGCTGCCGCTGAGGATGCCCGCCGCGTCCGCGATGTCGCGAACCGTGGTGCTCCTGAACCCCTTGTCGGCGAAGAGCTCGGCGGCGATCCGCAACAGCTCGTCACGCCGGCTCATGGCAGGCTCCTTGGCCGCGTCCCGTCCGGGGCGGGTCGTCTGCGTCATGGCTTTCCCCTCAGGCTCGCTGGCTGCTGGCGGAGACGACCTCACCCGTCAGGTAGGACGCGTAGTCGCTCGCGAGGAACACCATCACGTTCGCCACCTCCCAGGGCTCGGCGGCACGCCCGAACGCCTCGCGCCGGGTGAGCTCGTCGAGGAGATCGTCGCTGGTCACCTTGGCGAGGAAGGGATGCAGCGCCAGGGACGGCGAGACAGCGTTGACGCGGATGCCGTGGGGCGCCAGGTCCATCGCGGCACATCTGGTCAGGGCCATGACGCCTGCCTTGGCCGCCGCGTAGTGGGCCTGCCCCTCCTGTGCCCTCCAGCCGACCACCGACGCGTTGTTGACGATGACGCCATGCTTGCCTGCCGCGACCATGCGCCTGCCTGCCGCACGGACACACCGGAAGGTGCCGGTCAGGGTGACCTCGAGGACCCGCGACCACTGCTCGTCGGTCATGTCGAGGACGCTCGCCGTCCCGCCCAGGCCAGCGTTGTTGATCATGATGTCGACCCCGCCGTACTCCTCCGCGGCATCGAGCAGCGCACCGACCTGCGCCTCGTCGGTTACGTCGCAGACGACAGTGCGCACCCGCTCGTCGCCGAACTCAGCGGCCAGTGACTCCCGCGCCTCGTCGAGTCGTCGCGCATGGGTGTCCCCGAGCACGACGGCGCGGGCACCTTCCTCGAGCGCGCGGCGCACTACCGCTGCCCCGATGCCCGCACCGGCGGCCGCGGTCACCACGACCACCTTGCCCGCCAGCAGATCGTGGCCTGGGACGTATTCGGGACTGTCGGGCCGGTTGCTCGGCATCGGGCTGGTCGAGACGTGGGTCATGGTCGGGCCTCCCTGGGCAGGCCGAGCACACGCTCGGCGAGGATGTTGCGCTGGATCTCGTCGGATCCGCCGTAGATGGTGTCCGCCCTGCTGAAGAGGTAGAGCCGCTGCCATCGGTCGAGGTCGTACGGCGAGCCCTCCGCGGTGAGCGAACGCGGGCCCACGACCTGCATGGCGAGCTCGCCGAGTCGGCGGTGCCACCCGGCCCAGAGGAGCTTGCCGATCGAGGCCGCTCCCCCACCATCGGCGGAGTCCGCTCCGCGCGTCAGCCCGGAAAGGCCACGCAGTGCGTTGAGGCGTATCACCTCCAGGCCGACTTTCGCCTGGGCGAGCCGGTCTCGCAGCACCGGGTCCTCGATCGCGCCGTTGCGCTTCGCGAGCGCGACGAGGTCGTCGAGCTCCCTGGCGAAGCCGACCTGCTGCCCGAGGGTGGAGACCCCCCTCTCGAAGCCCAGGAGTCCGGTGGCGACCCGCCACCCGTCCCCGGGCTCCCCGACGACGAGGTCGGCGTCGGTGCGGGCTCCGCTGAAGAAGACCTCGTTGAACTCGGCTCCTCCGGTGATCTGCCGGATCGGCCGCACCTCGACGCCCTCCTGGTCCAGTGGCACCAGGAGGAAGGACAGGCCGCCGTGCCGCCGCGTCCCAGGCTCGGTGCGGGCCAGGACGAAGCACCACTGCGCGACCTGCGCCATCGACGTCCAGACCTTCTGTCCGTCGACCACCCACTCGTCACCCTCCAGGTGCGCCCGCGTCGTCACGCCCGCCAGGTCCGAGCCCGCGCCGGGCTCGGAGTACCCCTGGCACCACAGCTCCTCCGCCGCGACGATCTTCGGCAGGAACCGCGCCTTCTGGGCTTCGGTGCCGAAAGCGAGCAACGTCGGACCGAGCAGCTCCTCACCGAGATGGTTGACGCGTGCCGGGGCGTCGGCGCGGGCGTACTCCTCGTGGAAGATCACCTGCCGCATCAGGCTCAGCCCGCGCCCGCCGTGCTCCCGGGGCCAGCCCAGCGCGGTCCAGCCATGCCTGGCCAGATGACGGTTCCAGGCGAGCCGTTCGTCGTGTGCCTCGTCCTCGCGGCCGGGACCACCCAGGCCGCGGAGCGCGCCGAACTCGCCACTCAGGTTGTCTCCGAGCCATGCCCGGACGTCACGGCGGAACGCCTGGTCGGCAGGCGAGAAGCTCAGGTCCACCGAGATTCCTCCGTCCGTTCGAGTCTCCCGGTTCCGCTCCGGGCCGGTAGCCGCTACAGTAGCTTACCAAGCAACTGTTTGGTTGGTGGAAGATCTCGAGAGGTGCTGCTGGATGTCGACATCGCCCGGCACGCTGCCCGCCACGCTCCGTCGCGCGGCCGACCTCCACGGCGACCGTCTAGCCGTTGTCGACGGCGCCACCCGGCTGACCTATGCGGGCCTGCTCGCCGAGGTGCGGGAGACCGCCCGCGCCTTCGTCGCCCTGGGCGTGCAGCCCGGCGACCGGGTCTGTCTCTGGGCGCCCAACAGCTGGGAGTGGGTGGTCAGCGCGCTCGCCACGTCGTACGCGGGCGCCACGCTGGTGCCACTGAACACGCGCTACACCGGCCACGAGGTCGTCGACGTCGCCGTCCGGACCCGGGCCACCCTGCTCGTCATGGCCGACGGGTTCCTCGGTCGCGGGCAGTACGACGAGGTGTGCGCCGCCGCGTCCGAAGGTGCCGCGTCGGAGCTTGGCGCCGAGGGTGACCTGGTGATGGGACTCCCCGATCTCCGGGCGGTGGTCAGGATCGGCGACGGTCCGGCTCCTGCGGGCGTCGTCCCGTTCGCGGGGCACTCCGCGATCGCGGACCGGATTCCGCTCGACGAGGTCGAGCAGCGCGCCGACGCCCTGACGACCGTCGAAGTGGCCGACATCCTCTTCACCTCTGGCACCACCGGTCGCTCCAAGGGGGTGATGAGCGCACACAGCCAGACGATCGCCGCCGCGGACGTCTGGGCGCGGACCTGCGCCGTGACGGCCGCGGACCGTTACCTGATGGTCAATCCCTTCTTCCACGCCTTCGGCTACAAGGCAGGCATCGTCGTGTGCCTGCTGACCGGCGCGACGATGTATCCGCAAGCGACGTTCGACGTGGGCGCCACCTTGCGGCTGGTCTCCGCCGAGAGGATCACGGTCCTGCCCGGAGCCCCCACCGTCTTCCACTCGCTGTTCGGCGCCCCGGAGTTGCCCGCCACCGACCTGTCCTCCTTGCGCCTGGCGGTCACCGGCGCGACGACGGTTCCGGTGGCCCTGGTCGAGCGGATGCAGAGCGAACTGTCCTTCGACACTGTGCTCACGGCGTACGGCATGACCGAGTGCGTCGTCGCCACGATGTGCCGTCCCGGCGACCCAGACGATCTGGTGGCAGGCACCTGCGGCGCCGCCGTCGAGGGGCTGCAGCTCCGGATCACGGACCCGCACACCGGCGAGGCGCTGCCCGCCGGATCGGTCGGCGAGGTGCGGATGCGCGGTCCGATGGTGATGCTCGGCTATCTCGACGACGACGAGGCCACCGCCGCGACGATCGATCCCGGCGGCTGGCTCCACAGCGGTGACGTCGGCACCCTCGACGATGGCGGCCACCTGAGGATCACGGATCGGCTCAAGGACATGTACATCTCCGGTGGCTTCAACGTCTACCCGGCCGAGGTCGAGCAGGTGCTCGGTCGGCTCGAAGGGGTCACCGAGGCCGCTGTGATCGGGGTGGCCGACGAGCGGCTCGGCGAGGTCGGCTTGGCGTACGTCGTGCGCCGTGACACGGACCTGACCGCGGCCGACGTACTGGCGTTCGCCCGGACCCGACTGGCCAACTTCAAGGTGCCCAAGCAGGTCGCCTTCGTTGACGCCCTCCCCCGCAACGGCTCCGGCAAGGTGCTCAAGCAGGACCTTCGACAAGCCCAGGAACCGACGAGGAGCAACACATGACCGACGGCGTCCCCCCGAGCAGCGCGCCCGCCGACCAGGCCGACGAGGTGGTCACCTATGAGGTGCGGGGTGCGGTGGCACGAATCCGGCTCAACCGCCCGGAGTACCGCAACGCGCAGAACTCCGCGATGACCTACGCCCTCGATGACGCCCTCAGGCGGGCCACCGACGACGACAGCGTCAAGGTGATCGTGCTCTCCGGCACCGGCAAGCACTTCTCCGCGGGCCACGACATCGGCACGCCGGGGCGCGACGTGGACACGTCCTTCGACCGCAGGGCGGTCATCTGGTGGGACCACGTCGACAAGGAGGGGGGCGACCAGCGCTTCGCGCGTGAGTCCGAGGTCTACCTGGGCATGTGCCGTCGGTGGCGGGAGGTGCCGAAGCCCGTCATCGCGATGGTGCACGGCGCCTGCATCGCGGGCGGACTCATGCTCGCCTGGTCCTGCGACTTCATCATCGCCTCCGACGACGCGTTCTTCTCCGACCCGGTGGTGCGGATGGGCATCCCGGGTGTCGAGTACTTCGCCCACCCGTGGGTGATGAACCCGCGCGCCGCCAAGGAGTTCCTCTTCACCGGAGACCGATTCTCCGCGCGGCGTGCGCGGGAACTCGGCATGGTCAACCAGGTGGTCCCGCGCGACGAGCTCGAGAGCACGGTGCTGGCGATGGCGGAGCGGATCGCCGCCATGCCGCGGTTCGGCCTCGCGCTCACCAAGAAGGCGGTCAACCAGGCCGAGGACCTCATGGGGATGCGCGCGGGCATGGACTCGGTGTTCGGCCTGCACCACTTCGCGCACGCCCACAACGCCGAGGTCTCCACGGACTCGCTCGGGGGTCTCGACGCCAGGGCCATGGCCGCCGAGAACAAGAAGCAGGCAGGCGCATGAACCTCGACTTCTCCGCCTCGGAGCTGGCGTTCCAGGCCGAGGCACGCGACTGGCTGGCGGCCAACGTGCCGAGCGCGCCCCTTCCGTCGATGGACACCGCGGAGGGGTTCCGTGCGCACCAGGAGTGGGAGGCCAGGCTCGCCCTGGCTCGGTGGTCGGTCGTGTCCTGGCCTCGGGAGTACGGCGGCCGCGACGCGTCGCTGGTCGAGTGGGTGCTCTTCGAGGAGGAGTACTACCGCGCCGCCGCGCCCGGCAGGGTCTCGCAGAACGGCATCTTCTTGCTGGCCCCGATCCTGTTCGAGCACGGCACCCCGGAGCAGCGGGACCGCTTCCTCCCGGACATGGCCACCGGTGAGCGGATCTGGGCCCAAGCCTGGTCGGAGCCGGAGGCAGGCTCCGACCTCGCCGCGCTCACCTCGACCGCGGTCCGGGACGACACCCGCGGCGGCTGGGTTCTCAACGGACAGAAGACGTGGTCCTCCCGAGCGGCCCATGCCCACTGGGGATTCGGCCTGTTCCGCTCTGACCCGACAGCCGAGAGACACCGTGGCCTGACCTACTTCCTGTTCCCCCTCGACGCCCCCGGGGTGACGGTGCGGCCGATCGCCCAGCTCGACGGAGACCCCGGGTTCGCCGAGATCTTCTTCGACGACGTCTTCGTGCCCGACGCCGACGTGCTGGGCTCGCCCGGGGACGGCTGGCGGGTCGCGATGAGCACGGCGGGCAACGAGCGCGGCCTGTCCCTGCGCTCCCCCGGGCGGTTCTGCGCCGCCGCGGACCGGCTCGTCTCGCTGTACCGATCCATGCCTGCCGACCAGGTCGCGGCCTCCGCTGCCGACCGGGTCGCCGATGCCTGGATCAAGGCACAGGCCTATCGCCTCTACACCTGGGGGACGGTGACCCGGCTGGCCGACGGCGGCGACATCGGCGCCGCGGGCTCGGTGAACAAGGTGTTCTGGTCGGACCTCGACGTCACGCTGCACGAGACGGCGCTGGACCTGCTCGGCCCGGAGGCCGAGCTCGACTCACCGTGGACCGACGGCTACCTGTTCTCGCTCGCGGGGCCGATCTACGCGGGCACGAACGAGATCCAGCGCAACATCGTGGCCGAGCGCATCCTGGGCCTCCCACGCGAACCGAAGGGGCGGGCCGATGAGGTTCGAGCTCACCGCCGAGCAGCGGGACTTCGCCTCCGCGCTGGACGCCCTGCTCACCGCTTCCGACGTGGTCTCGACCGCCCGGGCCTGGGCGCTCGACGGCACCGACCCCGGGCTGAAGCTCTGGCGGCGGCTGGCCGACCAGGGAGTATTCGCGCTCCTCGTGCCCGAGGAGGCAGGCGGTCTTGGCGCGGGCGACATGGAGTTGGTGGTCGCGGCCGAGGTCCTGGGGCGGCACGGGGTTCCGGGTCCGTGGGTCGAGTCCGCCGCCTTCCTCCCGGTCGCGCTCACGTCCGGGCAGGCGATGGCCGCGCTGGCCGAGGGCGCGGTGGGGACGGTCGCCTCGCGTCCGCACACCGCTCAGGCACTCGACGCCGACGTCGCCGACCACGTGTATGTCGCCGCGGACGGAGGGCTCTTCGCGGGGAAACTCGGCAGGCGCAGGTCTTCGATCGACGGCACCCGCAGGCTGTTCGAGGTGACCCCGGACGTCGCGCCGTTCGAGACGGTCGGCGCCGAGCGGCTCGCGCGGGCCTTCGACACCGCTGTGCTGGCCGTCTCGGGCCAGCTGCTGGGCGCGGGCGAGCGGCTGCTCGCCGACACGGTGGCCTTCGCCGGGCAGCGCAGGCAGTTCGGTCGCGAGATCGGGTCGTACCAGGCCGTCAAGCACCGGCTGGCGGACGTGAGGATCGCCCTCGACTTCGCCCGCGCCCTGCTCCACGGCGCGGCCCTGGCCGCAGAGGACCCGGCCTCGACGCGGACGAAATCCCGCGACGTCTCCGCCGCGAAGGTCGCCACCGGCGACGCGGCGTACCTCGCATCCCGGGCTGCCCTGCAGGTGCACGGTGCGATCGGCTACACCCGCGAGCTCGACCTGAGCCTGTGGATCCTGAAGGTGCGGGCCCTCCAGACGGCGTGGGGCACGCCTGCCTTCCACCGCCGACGGGTCCTCGACGCCCTCGTCGGGGAGGCCTGACATGGAGTTCGGGCTCTCCGAAGAGCAGCGGGGGTTGGCGGCCACCATCCGCACCCTCCTTGCCAGACGCGCCGACAGCGCGGCCGTTCGTAGCGCCACCGAATCAGGGCCCGGGTACGACGTCGGCCTGTGGCAGACGCTCTGCGGGCAGATCGGTGCCGCGGCACTGGCGATCCCCGAGAAGTACGACGGTGCCGGGTTCACGCTGTTCGAGACCGGCATCGTGATGGACGAGCTGGGCCGATCCCTCGCGCCCTCACCGCTGCTCGCATCGGTCATCGCCGCGGAGGCCCTGCTGGCGTCGGAGGACGAAGCGGCGAGGGAACGCCTCCTGCCTCGGATCGCCGCGGGCTCGGTCGCGACCCTGGCCTGGCAGGGGCCGTCAACGGCGGCCCCTGGGGACGAACCGGTCCGGGCCCAGGCTGACCGCCTCACCGGCTCCGTCTGTCACGTCCTCCTCGGCGATGCGTCCGACGTCTTGCTGGTCGCGGCGGAGACGGCGACCGGGCAGGCCCTGTTCGAGGTGGCGCCGTCGGCGGTCGCGTGGACCTCGACGCCCGCGATGGACACCACCCTGCGGCTCGCCGTGGCCACGTTCGACGACACGCCCGGCGTGCGACTCACCGGCGACGCGGGTGCGGCGCTGCGGCGGGCGCACCTCGCAGGCACGGCAGGCGTCGCGGCTCTCCAACTCGGCTGCGCCCGGAGGGCCCTGGAGATGACGGTCGACTACGCCAAGACGCGCGTCCAGTTCGGCCGCCCGATCGGTTCATTCCAGGCACTCAAGCACCGCATGGCGGACATGCTGGTGCAGGTGGAGACGACTCGCTCGGTGGTGTGGGCCGCGATGTACGCCGTGGCAACGGGTGCGCCCGACGCCGAGGAGCTGGTGCACGTCGCGGCGTCGTACGCCGGTGAGGCACTCCACGACCTCGCCGCCGAGACCATCCAGCTGCATGGCGGCATCGCGATCACCTGGGAGCACGACGCCCAGATGCTCTTCAAGCGCGCCCATGCCCTCGGGCAGCTCTTCGGACAACCACACCAACACCGGGCGCTGCTCGCGCTCTGATCCCTGGGCGAGGCGCTCCCGAAGTCGGCACCGCAGCCTCGGGGCACGGCGCTACGACCTGAGGAAGGCGTTGCCGAGGGCGACCGCCGCGGTCACGACGAGCCCCGCGAGGACCACTGCCCGGAACCGCTCCGGCGAGAGCGTGCCGAAGATTCGGTTGCCGATCGCCCAGCCCACGGGCAGACCGGCAACTCCCCCTGCGGCGGCCGCCCAGGTGGTGGCGTCCAGATGATCGGTCAGGGCGAAGGCTGCCACCGCCACGAGGTCCTGAACGCAGAACACCGCCTGGAGCGTCGCCCGGAACCGGCGCGGCGCCAGCCCGGCGCCCTGCAGCGACAGGACCAGCGGGGGCCCGTTCATCCCGGTGGAGGTCAGCAGCAGGCCACTGGTGACGCCCGAGGCCCACAGCGAGCCTCGCCCCGCGGGCAGGGTCACGTCGCGCCACATCAGGGCGACCACGACGAGCAGCCCTACGCCGACCAGGGCGGTCAGTGACCGGTCGTCGAGCCGGGTGAGGGCGAAGAGCCCCAGTGGCATCCCGAGCACGCCCGCGAGCGTGAGCACCCGAGCCAGGCGCCCGTCGACGTGCGCACGCTCGCGCCGCCAGGCACCGGCGGTGAGCGGCAGGCTGACGAGGGTGGCGGCCACGACGGCCGTGGCGGGCCCGACCGCGATGGCCAGCAACGGGACCGCCACCATGGCGGACCCGAAGCCGCTCACCGCCTGCGTCACCGCCGCGAGCAGGAACACCAGTCCCGCGATGCCCGCCACGAGCAGGAGCTCAGCCACCGAAGCCGACATGACCGGCTGTGACCGCGGGATGGCCGTCCACCGTTGCCTCGAAGGCCACCCGGTGCCCGTCGTTCCATCCCTGGACCCGCAGGGTGTCGCCGGGGAAGACCGGGGCCGCGAACCGGCCGGAAAGCTCGGTCAGGGACGCGGGATGCACCCCCAGGCTGTCGGCGAGGGCGACCACGGCCATCCCGATTGTGCAGAGGCCGTGCATGAACGGCCGCGGCATGCCTGCCGCGGCCGCGGCCGCCGGGTCGACATGCATGGCATGGCGGTCGCCGAGCAGCCGGTAGAGCGCGGGCTGCTGTGCCGTCGTCGTGACACCTAGGTCCTGGTCGGGGTCGCCCTCCGGGCGGTCGGCCGCCCGGGGGCCGCGCTCGCCGCCGAAGCCTCCGCACCCTGGCGCGAAGATCGACCAGGTCGCCACGAAGAAGTCGCTGCTCACCTCGACGTCGAAGACCGCGGCCGCGCCCTTGTCCCAGACCGCGCTGACGCGTGCGGCCATAGTGACCTCACCCGCCCGCGGCAGCGGTGCGAGCACTCGCAGCCGCTGCGCGCCATGTACGGCCGTGCTGGTGTCGAAGGCCCGCGACGAGCCGAGCGCGTCCGGCGCCCACTGCGCCAGGGTGAGCCCGAACGTGGGCAGCACCCGCAGCCGCTCCTCGAAGACAAGGTCCAGGCGGGACGGCGAGACGCCGAGGGCCAGTGCGTAGAGGATCGGGTCGCGGTCGGTGTACGACACCACTCGGGTACCGAGGCCGCGGCCCGCCCAGTCGCCCGCGTTCACCGGGCACCCAGGATCAGAGCCGACGTCGGCACGCCGGTCCCGGCGGTGACCACGACGTTGTCGACGTCGCCGGGTTGGTTCACCGACGTGCCCCGAACCAGCCGGACGCCTTCCGCAATGCCGTTCATGCCATGCAAATAGGCCTCGCCGAGCTGTCCTCCGTGGGTGTTGAGCGGCAGCGAGCCGTCCAGCTCGAGGTGGCCGTCGGCGACGAACGACGCGGCCTCACCGCGGCCACAGAAGCCGAGTTCTTCAAGCTGGGGAAGGACGAACGGCGTGAAGTGGTCGTAGAGCACGGCCGCCCGAACGTCTGTCGGCCGCAGCCCGGACTGGGCCCACAGCCGGTCGCCCACCAGGCCCATCTCGGGGATGCCGCTGATCGAGGGACGGTAGTACGAGGTCATCATGTGCTGGTCCCGGCCCGAACCCTGCGCCGCGCCGACGACGTACGCGGGTACCTGCGGCAGGTCCTTCGCCCGCTCCGCCGAGACCACCACCAGCGCCTGTCCCCCGTCGGACTCCTGGCAGCAGTCGAGCAGGTGCAGGGGCTCGGCGATCCAGCGCGAGGCCTGGTGTTCCTCAAGGGTGATCGGCCTGCCGTGGAACCACGCCTTCGGGTTCGTGGCGGCGCGGGCGCGAGCGAGCACGGCGATCCGGCCGAAGTCCTCCGAGGTCGCGCCGTACTCGTGCATGTAGCGGCGAGCGAACATGCCAACCCACTGGGCCGGGGTGGAGAGCCCGAACGGCGTCATCCAGGAGTACGCGGCGCGGTCGGCACTCGTGTCCATCGGTCGGCTCGCCTGGCCCAGGCCGAAGCGCTCCCCCGACCGCTCGTTGAAGGCACGCCAGCAGACCACGACCTCCGCCAAGCCCGCGTTGATCGCCGCCGCGGCATGCGCGACCGTGCCGCAGGCCGCGCCACCACCGTGCGGGACACGCGAGAAGAAGGAGAGGTCGCCGATGCCGGTGTTGCGGGCGACGTGGATCTCGGCACTGGACTCGGCGGTGAAGGTCACCATCCCGTCGACGTCGCCGGGCTGGAGACCCGCGTCGGCGATCGCCGCCACCACGGCTTCGCAGGCGAGCTGGAGCTCGCTGCGCCCGGACGCCTTGGAGAACTCGGTCGCGCCGATGCCGACGATCGCGGTCCGGCCGGAGAGGTTCGCCATCACGGCACCCGCACGATCACGAGGCCGGTCACGTGCGGGCCACGCTCGTTGGCGCCGACGACCTCGACGGAGACCTGTCCGTCGTCGACCGCGGTGACCGAGCCGCGCAGCGTCATCGTGTCCCCGGGGTGGTTGGGGACGCCGAGCCGGATGCGGAGCTTCTTCACCACCGAGGCGGGTCCTGCCCACGAGGTGACGTAGCGGCCGACGATTCCGTTGGTCGTCAGGATGTTCATGAAGATGTCCGGCGAGCCTCGCTCGGCCGCCAGCGCCGGGTCGTGGTGCACATCCTGGAAGTCACGGCTGGCGATGGCGGTGGCGACGATCATCGTCCGGGTGACCGCGATCGACAGCTCGGGCAGCACGTCTCCGACCCTCATCTGGCCAGCTCCTCGCCGAGGCAGGCGAGCGCGGTCGCCGCCGCGCCCAAGGTGGTGGCGAGCTGCTTGCCCCAGAGGAAGAAGCGGTGCACCGGGTAGTCGACGTCGACGCCGATGCCGCCGTGCACGTGCTGGACCCGGTGCACGACGTCGAGGCCTGCCTGGGCCGACCACCACTTAGCGACCAGCACCGCGCGCTCCTTCTCGGTGGCCGTGCCATGACCGGCGAGTGACGAGAGCGCCTGCCACAGCGTCACGCGCATCGCGTCGATGTCGATCAGACAGTCCGCGAGCTGGTGCTGCAGGGACTGGAAGGTGGCCAGCGGACGCCCGAACTGCTCCCGCGTCGAGGTGTACGCCGCGGCGAGGCGTAGCGCGCCCTCGGCCACGCCGACCTGCAGGGCAGCCACCGCGACGGCACTGTTGCGCAGCACGGCGGCCAGCGCATCGGGGCCGCCGAGCAGCTCCGCCGGAGCGTCCGCGAGCAGTAGGTTCCCGGCGAGGTCGTGGCTGGTGGTCTCGGTCCGTTCCCAGCTGACCCCGGTGCCCGCGGCAGGCACCAGGAAGAGCGCCGGACCGTCGGTCGTGGTCGCGGAGACGACCACGTAGGCCGCACCGAACGGCGAGGGCACAACTGCCTTGGTCCCGGCCAGCGACCAGCCGGACTCGCCGAGGACGGCTCGGCAGGTGGGCGATGCCTGCTCGCCCCCGTCGAACTCCTCCAGCGCCAGCGTGAGGCGGAGCGACCCGTCGGCCGCGGCGGCGAGCAACGAACGCTGGGTCGGCGTGCCGAACTCCGCGACGGCGAGCGCCGCGACGCCGGCCGACCAGAGCGGCACCGGCGCGACGCGGCGTCCCTGCTCCTCGAGCACGACGCACAGCCCATCCAGGCCGAGGCCTGCTCCCCCGTGCGCGTCCGGCAGGGCGATGCCGACCAGCCCGGAGCGGGCCAGGTCGCCCCACAGCGCCTCGTCGAGCCGGGAGGACGATGCCTCGACCTCCCGGACCCGTTCGGGGGTGGCCTTGTCGGTGAAGATCTCGCGAGCCAGCCCCTGAACCGCGAGCAGTGTGTCGTCGTGGGTGAAGTCCATCAGTGCTCCTGGGGTGCGACGGGCCGGAACAGCGGCAACGTCAGGTCGGCATCGGCCACCAGCCACTCGACCTCGAGGGGCATCCCGATGGCCAGGTCGTCGGCGGTGACGCCGGTCAGATTGGTGATCAGGCGGGTGCCCTCGTCGAGCTCGACCACGGCGATCAGCAGCGGGTAGTCGAAGGCGGGATGCGGCGGATGGTGCGCGACGACATACGAGTAGAGCGTGCCGCGGCCGCCTGCCGTGACGGTGTCCCACGCGAACGACTGGCACTCGGGACAGCACGGTCCGGGAGGGTGACGCAGGGTCTTGCACTCCGTGCACCGCTGCACGACGAGGCGTTTTTCCCGCGCCGCGGCGAACCAGAACTCGTTGTCCTGGTTGATCGCCGGACGCGGACGCGGCGCCCGTGGTGCCGCCGACGGGCGGAACCGCAGCGTCCGCCAGCGCTGCGTCGCCACGACCTCGCCCGCGGCATCGCGATAGGTCTTCAGGGTGCTCACGAAGCGACCGGTCCCGAGGCCGGTCCGCTTCTCGGCCGAGATCGACTCGACGACTTCCTCGACGCTCAGGTCGTCACCGGGCCGCGCCTCGCGGTGGAAGTCGAAGTCCGAGTCGGTCGCCACGACCGAGGTGTAGCCGCCCTCGTCCAGCAGCGCCACCAGCTCGTCGAAGGCGCCGATGTCCGCGGGGGTCGTCGACGCCGCGTACCCGCGCATCGTCCAGGCCTGCATCATCGAGGCGGGCGCGACGATGCCCGATCGGCCGGTGGACCGCGCTGCCTCGTCGGAGAGGTGCACCGGGTTGGTATCTCCCATCGCCTCGCACCAGTGCCGGATCATCGGGACGTTGACCGGATCCGGACCGAAGCGCCGCTCGACGAGCACGCGCCCAGTGAAGGCGGCCAGCCGGTCCTCGTAGGTCGTCACCGCTGCACCCGGGGCAGGCCCAGACCCGAGGTGGCCACCATGTCGCGCAGGATGTCGTTGACGCCGCCGCCGAAGGTGTTGACGATGCCCTGACGGGACAGCTGCTCGAGCTGGCCCGCGAGCACGGCGCCGGGCGACTCCGGGCGAATCCGTCCGGCCGCACCGAGGATCCCGGTCAGCGCGCGCTGCACCTCGATGTGTGTCTCGGTGCCGTAGGTCTTGGCCGCACCCGCGGTCGCCCCGGTGAGGTCACCGGCGGCGACGGCCGCGGTCATCTTCCAGTTCAGCAGCCGCATCGCCTCCAGCCGCGTGTAGGTCCTGGCGAGCTCGGCGCGGACCCAGGGCCGCTCGATGACCCCGGTCTCCCGGGCCCAGGCCAGCACGCTCTCCCAGAGCTGGATCATCCGGCCGCCAAGCGCGGCCAGGCCGATCCGCTCGTGGTTGAGCTGCGCGGTGATCAGCGACCAGCCGTCGTCGACCCCGCCGACGACGTCGCTTCGTGGCACGACGATGTCGGTGTAGTACGTCGCCGTCACCACCATGCCGCCGACGGTGTGGATGGGGCTCCAGGAGAAGCCGGGGTCGCTGGTGGGCACGATCAGGATCGAGATGCCCTTGTGCTTCGGGGCGTCGGGGTCGGTGCGAGCCGCCAGCCAGACATAGTCGGCGGTGTTGGCGCCGCTGGTGAAGATCTTCTGGCCGTTGACCAGGAAGCCGTCCGCGGTGGGTACCGCCCGGGTCGCCAGCGACGCCAGGTCGGTGCCTGCCGACGGCTCGGTGTAGCCGATCGCGAAGACGATCTCACCGGCCAGGATGCCCGGCAGGTAGGCCTGCTTCTGTTCCTCGGAGCCGTACTTCATCAGCGTCGGTCCGACGGTGTTGACGGTCACGAACGGGAACGGAAGCCCCGCGCGCTGGACCTCGTCGAAGAAGACGTACTGCTCCTCGACCGAGCGCCCCTGGCCGCCGTACTCCGTGGGCCAGCCGATGCCCAGCCAGCCATCGCGGCCCAACATCCTCACGACCTCGCGGAACCGGGAGCCGCCGACGCCTTCCTCACCGACACGGCGACGCTCCTCGGCGGGCAGCAGCCCGGCGAAGTAGGTCCGTAGTTCCTTGCGCAGCTGTTGCTGGGCGGGCGTCTCCCGCAAGTCCACGTCGGCTCCTCGTCATCGGTCTGTGCGTGAGGATGACCCGATGGGATGGCGCGGCGCCGAGTCGATCCCGATGAGCGGAAGTCAGGGCAGGAAGCGCAGCCTGCCTGCCCGCGCGAACTCCTCGCGCAGCGCGGTCTTGTCGGCTTCGCTCATCAGGACGTACGACGGTGCGCCGCGCCCTTCCCAGCGGTACACCGGGTCGGAGGTCCGCCAGCCCTCGACCTGGATGGCCTTCTTCTGGAGCTTGTTGGAGCCCGTGGTGGGAAGCGCGTGAGCGGCCCGCACGAAGCGCGGAGCGCCCTTCGTGCCCAGGTCGGCCTGCTCCGCGAGGAAGGACGGCAGGTCCAGCGCCTCGAAGGAGCCCCCCACCGGGATCTCGATCGCGGCCATCACCTGGTCGCCGGAGCGCGGGTCCGCGACGGCGAACACGCACGCCGCCACGATCGCCGGGTGGCGACGCAGGATGCGTTCGGTCAGCAGGGCCGACGTGTTCTCGCCGTCGACCCGGATCCAGTCACCGGAGCGGCCTGCGAAATAGATATAGCCGTCCGCGTCGCGGTAGCCGAGGTCCCCGGTCCAGTACCAGCCGTGGCGCACCCGCTCGGCATCCGCCTCAGGGTTCTTCCAGTAGCCCTCGAACTTGGCGGCGCCGTGGAGGTCGACGAGCTCGCCGATCGCGCTCTCGGCGTTCAGCACGCGCCCATGGCGGTCGAGCACGGCAGGCGGGCAGACCTCGCGGGTCTGGGGGTCGACGACGCGGACGCCGTCGTGGGCCGCCCGCCCCAGCGCACCGACCGGTCCGTCCGGGGCCAGCGCGATCATCCCGGCGCCCTCGCTCGACCCGTAGGCCTCGTGGAGCTTCGCACCGAAGCGCCGCGCGAACTCCGCCTGGTCCTCGGGCGATGCCTCGGTGCCGAAGCCGTGGGTCAGCGTGCAGCCCGCGTCGTCGGCCGACTCGGGAGCAAGCAGGATGTAGCCGATCGCCTTGCCCACATAGGTGAAGTAGGTCGCGCCGAACCGCCGGACGTCCTCGAGGAAGCGGGACGCCGAGAATTTCGGGGTGAGCGCGACACAGGCACCCGCGACCAGCGACGGCGCCCACAGCCCCATCAAGGCGTTGCCGTGGAACAGAGGCATGCAGCAGTAAGAGACGTCGTGCTGCCGCACGTCGTACTTCGCGGAGTTCATCTGGCCCAGCGCGGCGAGGCGCCCCTGGCTGCAGCGGGCTGCCTTGGAGGCACCCGTGGTGCCGGACGTGAAGAGCAACAACAGCTGGGTGGTCGCGTCGATCGACGGGTCGCGGGTCGGCTCGCACGCGTGCTTGGCCACCAGGGCGGCGTACGACGGGTCATCGATCAACAGGGTTCGGTCGGGGGGCACTCCGATGTCGAGACCATCGAGCAGGGCCAGGCCCGCGGAGTCCGTGATCAGCAGCTGGAGCTCGGTGTCGCGCACCTCCTGCTCGAGGTAGGAACCGGTGCGCGTGGAGTTGATGCCGACGATCGACGCCCCGGCCAGGGCCGCCCCTCCGAGCCAGAGGACGAACTCCGGGACGTTGTCCAGCAGGACGCCGATGTGGAACGGGCCGTCGACCCGCATCGCACGCGCCAGCTCGGCACGGGCCGCGCCTTCACGAACCACCTCGTCCCAGGTCAAGGTGGCGTCGTGGCTGAGCAGGCCGGGTCGGTGGTCCCCCACCCGATCGAGGAGTAGGTCGGCGATGGTGTCGGTCACGACGCCCCCTCGCAGGCTCGGTGACGCCGCTCGCGGACGCGCTGTATCAATGGGTTCGCTCGCAGGCTCGATCACGAGGCGTAGCCCTCCGGCTTGCCCCAGCTCGCGGAGCGGGTGGTGCCGCGGTCGACCAGCACACAGCGGGTGCCGGTGAAGTTCGTGGGCATGCACTTGTTGCAGTGGATGCACAGGGAGGGCGTGGCAGCGTCCTTCTGGATCCGGTTGACGAGGTCCGGTTCCCGGAGCAGGGCGCGGGCCATGGCGACGAACTCGAAGCCCTCCCTCATCGCGAGGTCCATCACCGGTTTGTCGGTGATGCCGCCGAGCAGGATCATCGGCAGCTTCACCGCCGCCCGGATCTGCCGCGCGTGCTCGAGCAGGTAGGCGTCGGTGTAGGGATAGCTCTTGAGCTTCTTCTTGCCGACCAGCTTGATGCCCAGCTTGATCGGCTGGGGCATCACGTCGGCGAACTCCTTCAGTGGGGCATCGCCCTTGAAGAGGTACATCGGGTTCAGCAGGGAGGAGCCCGCGGTCATCTCGATCGCGTCGAGCGTCCCGTCTGCCTCGAGCCACTGGACGACCGGGATCGCCTCGTCCAGCCAGAAGCCGCCGGGAACTCCGTCGTCCATGTTCATCTTGACCACGATCGCGATCCGGTCGCCCACGGCGTCGCGCACGGCGCGCATGATCTCGCGGGAGAAGCGCGCCCGGTTCTCCAGGCTGCCGCCGTAGGCATCCGTACGATGGTTGATCTTCGGCGACAGGAACGACGACGCCAGATAGTTGTGGCCGAGGTGCACCTCGACGGCGTCGAAGCCCGCATCGATCGCGCGGAGGGCCGCGTCCGCGTGTGCCCGCGTGATCCGGTCCAGGTCGACGACGGTCGCCTCCCGCGCCCAGCTCAGCGACGTGGCGTGGAAATGCCGCGTCGGGGAGAGCGCGGGGAGGCCGTTGGCCTTCGGGCTGGCCACGGGCCCGCCGTGACCGATCTGGGCCGAGACCGCCGCTCCCTGGGCGTGCACCGCCTCGGTCAACCTGCGGAGGCCGGGCATCGCCTCGTCGGTCCAGAGGATCTGGTGCCGGTCGGTCCGGCCCTCGCGCGCCACCGCGCAGTAGGCGACCGTGGTCATGCCGACGCCGCCCGCGGCGTACCCGACGTGGAAGTCGATCAGGTCCTGGGTGACCCGGGCCTTGTGGCTGAGCCCTTCGTACGTCGCCGCCTTGATGATGCGGTTGCGCAGCATGACGGGCCCGAGTTTCGCGGGAGCCAGTACGTCGGGTGCGGAGAAGGTCATGCCCTCACGCTAGGCAGCGCGGGCCCGAAGCACCGGTGGAGTCCCGGTCAGCGGAAGCGCTTCAGACAGCGACATTGTGGCAGGCCACCTGGTGACCTCGCCCGACGGCGCGGAGCAGGGGCTCCTCGGCCGCACAGCGGTCCGTCGCCAGGGGGCATCGCGTGCGGAACCGGCACCCGGAGGGAGGGTCGAGCGGGGACGGAAGCTCGGTGGCCACTCGCTCCACCATGGCGTCGCCGACATGGCTGCTCTGGTGGTGGGCCTCGGGCAGCGAGGACAGCAGCAGCCGCGTGTAGGGGTGGACGGCGCGCAGGTGCAGGTCCTCGGAGGGGATGACCTCGCACGATTTGCCGAGATACATCACCATGACCCGGTCGCTGATGTTCTTGACCACGGCGACGTCGTGGGCGATGAAGACCAGGCTCAGGTCGTAGCGCTCCTTGGTCGCCTCAAGCAGGTTGAGGATCTGGGCCTGCACCGACACGTCGAGGCTGGCGACCGGTTCGTCGCAGATCAGGACGTCCGGGTCCATCATCAGCGCACGCGCGATGCAGACCCGCTGGGCCTGGCCACCGGACAGCTCGTGCGGGCGGCGGTCGCGGACGGTCTCGGGATCGAGGCCGACGGCCCGCAGCACCTCGTCGATCTTGGTGTCCTTGTCGGGACCGTCGTACCCCCAGATGGCGTGGCTCTCGAAGACGAGGTCCTTGACCTTGCGTCGCGGGTTCAGCGACGAGATCGGGTCCTGCATGATGATCTGCATCCTCGCGCGGGCCCTGCGCAACTCCCTGGCCTTGAGACCGGTGAGCTCCCGGCCCCCAAGACGGACGCTGCCGGAGTCAGGGGCGGGCAGCTGGATCAGGGCGCGGCCGATCGTGGACTTGCCGCACCCCGACTCACCGAGGATGCCGAGGGTCTCCCCCGGCGCGACCGTGAGGCTCACGCCGGAGACGGCGTGCACCTTCTGCCCGCGACCGACGGGGAACTCGACGACGAGGTCGGTGGCCTCCAGGGCGGGAGTCGTCATGCCGACACCTCCTGTGCGTAACGAGCGATCAACGGGAAGTGACAGGCGACCTCGTCGACCAGCTCGGGGCTCTCGGCCCTGCACCGGTCCTGGGCGAAGCGGCAGCGTGGCGCGAATCGACATCCGGCAGGCGGGTGCAGCATGTTGGGCGGCTGCCCCTCGATGGCAGGCAACAGGCTGTGTGTTGCCGCGTCCAGCCGCGGGATCGACTCGATGAGGGCGCCGCTGTACGGGTGTCGTGGATGGGCGAAGACCTGCCCGGTGTCGCCGGACTCGACCACGCGCCCCGCGTACATCACCGCGACCCGGTCCGTCCGGCCCGACACCGTGCCGAGGTCGTGACTGATCAGGATGGTCGCCATCCGGAGGCGCTCGGACAACGACTGCAGCAGGTCGAGGATCTGCTTCTGGACGGTCACGTCGAGGGCCGTCGTCGGCTCGTCGGCGATCAGCAGCTTCGGGGCGCAGGCCAGGGCCATCGCGATCACGACCCGCTGACGCATGCCACCGGACAGCTCGTGGGGGTACTGGCCCGCGCGCCGCTCGGGCTCGGGAATGCCGACCTGCTTGAGCAGCTCGACGGCCTTGGCGCGGGCGGCGCCCCGGGACAGCCCGAGGTGGAAACGGAGGCTCTCGGCGAGGTGGGTGCCGACCTTCTTGACCGGGTTGAGCGACGTCATCGGGTCCTGGAACACCATGGCGATCTTCGTACCCCAGAGCGCACGGCGGCCCCCCGGGTCAAGACCATGGATGTCGATCCCGTCGACGCGGACCGCACCGGTGACCGAAGTCGACGGTCCGTTCGTGATCAGCCCCATGGCGGTCCGGCCGAGGACGGACTTCCCCGAGCCGGACTCGCCCACGATGCCGAGGGTCTCGCCTGCGTCGAGGGTCAGCGAGACACCGTCGACGGCCTGCACGAGCCCTCGCGGGGTCAGGAAGCGGGTGCGCAGGTCTTCGATCTCGAGCAGGGGTGGGGTCAAAGCTTCACGCTCCTGGGGTCCCAGCGACGGCGGGCCTTTTCACCCACGAGGTTGAAGGCGAAGACGGTGAGGAACAGGAACGTGCCCGGCACGAGCACGATGTGGGGGTACTCCTCGAAGACGTTGCCTTCGCCCTCCGCGATCATGTTGCCCCACGTGGGCTCGGGCGGTTCGATGCCGAGTCCGAGGAAGCTCAGCGATGCCTCGGCGACGATCAGGATCGAGATCATCACGATCGCCAGCGACAGGATCGGCGGCAGCACGTTCGGCAGCAGCTCGCGGAGCAGGATCCGACCGCGGGTGGCACCCAGAGCACGCGCCGCGACCACGAACTCCCGCGGCGCATAGACAATCGTGGTCGCCCGCGCGAGGCGCACCATGCTCGGAATCGTCAACAGGGACAGGGCGAAGGCGATGTTGCGAATCTTCGGCTCCAGCACCGTGGCCAGCGCGATCAGCAGGATCAGCGGCGGCACGGCGAGCAGCGAGTTGGTGACGATGCCGATCACTCGGTCGACCGACTTCTGGAAATAGCCCGCGACCATCCCGATGGCGCCGCCGATTACGGTGCCGATCACCACGGCCGTCATGGCGATCAACAACGACGAGCGGGCGCCGTACACCGAGCGGGCGAGCAGGTCCAGGCCGAACAGGTTCGTCCCGAGCGGGTTCGCGGAGAATGGGTCTGGCGCGGCGTTGAGGGGCTGGTCCAGGGAGTTGGCGACGTCGACGTGCTCGCCGAGCGGCAGCCACGGCGCGGCCGCCACGGCGACGCCGAGCAGCACCAGCCAGGTCACGGAGAACCAGAACGAGAAGTCGAAGTTCCTGCCGAACAGCTGCTTGCCCAGCGCCGACCCACCAACCACGAAGAGGCCGATGCCGACTCCCGCGACGGCGAGCCGGACCGGCGTCACGAAGTAGTCCGGGGACGCCGACAGCAGGATCAGCACGAGGGAGCCAAGGCACCCTACGGCGCTCAGGGCGAGCGCCTTAGGGGACCGCGGGCGCTCTAGCGGCACGGTCTCAGACATGGGCCTTACGCGTCCTTGGGTCGAGGTAGCCGTAGGAGAGGTCGATGGCGGCGTTGATCAGCACGTAGATCACGGCGATCACCAGCACGGCGCCTTGGACCATCGGAAAGTCGCCCTGGTTCGCCGCGTTCACGACCAGCGAGCCCATGCCCGGCAGCGAGAAGAGGTACTCGACGATCACGGTGCTGCCGATCAGCCGTCCCAGGCTGAGGCCCATCAGGGTCACCAGCGAGAAGGATGACGGCCGGAGGGCATCGGCGAAGAGGATCCGCAGCGGCGGCATGCCCTTCGCCCGCGCCGCGAGGATGTAGTCCTCACGGAGCGTGGCGATCAAGTCGCCGCGCAGCACCCTGGTGAACATCGCCAACTCGACGAGTGCCACGGTGAGCGCGGGGAGGAACGCGTGGTGCAGGTTGCCGAGGATGTCCCCGTCGCCGAGCCGGACCCACTCCGATCGCGGGAACCAGTGCAGCGTGTTGACGAAGACCATGATCAGCAGGAGCCCGGCCAGGAAACCAGGGACGGAGAGCACCGCGAAGGTGCCCGCGCTGATCATCCGGTCGAGCTTTCCGCCCTCGTGGTACGCCGACCACATCGCCAGCGGCACCGCCACCAGCAACGAGATCAGCAGCCCGAGGACCGCGATCTCGGCACTCACGGGGAGCGCTGAGACCACGCGGTCCATCACGTCGGACTGGGGCGGCACCATCGACTGGCCGAGGTCGCCGCTGAAGGCGCCCCCGAGCCAGTCGAGGTACCGGACGAAGAACGGGTCGTTGAGCCCGAGCTCGGTGCGCAGGTCGTCGTAGGCCGAGGCGGGGTGCCCCTCACCGAGGATCGCCACGGCCGGGTCTCCCGGCAGCAGTGCCACCAGGGCGAAGACCCCGAGGCTCACGATGAGGAGCACCACCACCATCTCGCAGGCCCGCACGGCCAGCCGTCTGGTCACCGGGATCTCCCGTGCATGCTCCGGCGTTCACGCCGGGCAGGAATCGGGAGCGGGAGACCCACCCGGACCCGCGCGTGTCGTGGCCAGCCGGGTCTCATCCGTGTCTCCCAGTTTTGTCGGTGGTGGTCGTTAGGTTGATCGGCATGTCCCGTTTCCGCCTTCAGCCGACGCCCGCACAGGAGCGGGTGTTCCTGGAGCACTGCGGGCACGCTCGGTTCGTGTGGAACCTCGCGGTGGAACAGCACGCCCACTGGCGGCCGGGTCGCAGGGCGGCGCCGGGATTCGTCGAGCAGGCTCGCCAGTTGACGCAGGCGCGGGCGGCGAACCCGTGGCTGGCGGCCGGGTCGGTGATCGTGCAGCAGCAGGCGTTGAGGGATTTCGCCCAGGCGGTGGCGAACTTCTTCGGTCGGACCCACCGGCGGCCCACCTGGCGCCTGCGCGGGCGGAGTGAAGGCTTCCGGATCGTGGCGGTCAAGCCGGGCGATGTGCGCCGGGTGTCCCGCAAGGTCGGCGAGGTTCGAGTGCCCAAGGTTGGTTGGGTGCGGTTCCGCTGGTCTCGCGTGATCGCCAGCGGTGTGAAGTCGTACCGCATCACCCGCGACCGGGCGGGGCGTTGGCACGTGGCGTTCGCCGTGGTGCCCGAGCCCATCGCCGGACCGGGCACGGGTTCGGTGGTGGGGGTGGATCGTGGTGTCACGGTCTCGGCGGCCCTGTCCACCGGGGAGTTGTTGTCCGTGGCCACGTTGCGCGGACCAGAGAAGGCCCGGTTGCTGCGGCTGCAACGCAAGCTCGCCCGAGCAAAACGCGGCTCCACTCGGCGCGGCAAGGTCAAGGTAGCGATCGCGAAGCTCAAGGCCCGCGAAACCGACCGCCGTAAGGACTGGGTGGAGAAGACCAGCACCCGCCTCGCCCGGACCTTCGACGTGATCGCGGTCGAGAACCTCAAGATCACCAACATGACCCGGTCGGCGAAGGGCACGATCGACGCCCCCGGCCGTGGCGTGCGGCAGAAGGCAGGCCTCAACCGCGGGATCCTCGCCAACGGGTGGGGGCAGTTGGTGACCCGATTGGAGCACAAGGCTGCGGGGCGGGTAGTAGAGGTTGATCCGCGATTCACGAGTCAGCGTTGCTCGACGTGCGGGATCGTGGATCGGGAGGCGCGCGAGAGCCAAGCCGCCTACCGGTGCCGGTCCTGCGGTTTCGCCTGCAACGCCGATGTGAACGCGGCCCTGAACATTCGATCCGCGGCAGGGCATGCCGTGACTGCACGGGGAGGCCCGCCATTGGGTGAGCCTATGAACCGTGAACCTCAACGCGACCTCCTCCTCGTGCGGTAGTTGCCTGTTGGAATCCCCCGGCTTCAGCCGGGGGAGGATGTCAATGGCGCTTCCACGCTTCACCCAGGAGCATCATCTGCTCCGAGGTGGAGACCAGACCGTGGACGTTGTCCTGCCAGGGGATGAAGGTGGCGTTGGCACCGACGATCACCGACGGGACAGTGTCGTTCCAGATGGTGACGATCTTGTCCAGCGCGGCCTGCGTGGCCTCGTCGGTGCCTGCCGCCTGCAGCGCGGCCAGCGCCGCGTCCATGTCCGGGTTGGCGTAGCCGATGGCATTGGCGCGCGAGGTCGACGCGTAGTTGCCCTGCAGACGCTGGTACGGGTCGCTCTCCGAGACGCTGGTGGCCCCTCGGGCCAGGTCGTAGTCGCGGTCGACGTAGATCTTCTTGATCTGGTCGGCGATCGAGGCCACGCCTTCGATGTCGACCGTGAAGCCAACGCCCTCGAGCAGTGCCTTGGTGGCCACGCTCTCAGCCCGGGAGGTGGGGTCGGTGCCGTCCATGTAACTGATCTTGCCGTCGAAACCGTTGGCCTTGGCCTCTTCGACCAGCTTCTTGGCTTCACCCGCGTTGATCGCGAGAGGCTTGACCTTGGAGGACCAGCGGGACTCCGCCGGGAAGAGATCGGAGCCGGGAAGGCCCTTGCCCTCGTAGGCCCGCTGGAAGTTGACCGCAGGGTCGAGCGCAAGCGCGATAGCCTTGCGAACCCGCAGGTCGCTGCCCGGGCGCCCGGCGGCGTTGTTGATCTGGACGACATTGCCGAAGTTGGTCAGCTGGAGCTCGCCCGGGTGCTTCTCCGAGACCGCTTTGTCGACGGTCACGGGGTTGCGCAGGTAGGCGACGTCGGCGCTCTTGTCGTTCAGGGCAGCGAGCTTGGCGTCGTCGCTCAGGGGCCAGATGAACCGAACCGCGTCGAGGTAGGGCTCGCCCTTCCAATAGGACTTATTCGCCTTGAGGATCATCTGCTCGGCGGGCGCGTACTTGTCCAGGGTGAACGGCCCTGCGCCGATCGGCTTGAACTCCGCACCGGCGTACGCCGCCGGAGCCAGGATCATGCCCGCACCTTGGGCCAGCATCGACGGGAACTTCGCCCAGGCCGAGTTCATCGTGAAGACGACGGTCGAGGCATCGGTCGCCTCCATCTTCTTCAGGTTCGGCGCGAGCAGCGCGGTGTCCGAGCCGCGGTTCTTCATGTAGTAGTTGATGCTAGCGACCACGGCTCCGGCATCGAGCGACGTACCGTCGCTGAAGGTCACGCCGTCGCGGAGCTTCAGGGTCCACGTCGTGAACGCGGCGTCGCTCTCGAGCGACTTGGCGAGCCACGGCTCGTGTTTACCGGACTCGGAGTCGTAGCGCATCAGGACGTCGTAGACGGCGGCGAGTGCGTCACCACCCGACGCCCCGGTGGCGTAGGTCAGCGTGGGGTTGAGGCTGCGTGCCTCGGCGTAGTCGGCGAACGTCAGCGTTCCGCCGCGGACCGGCGCACCGGCGTCGGACTGGCCGCCGACGAGCCCGAACTCGTAGCGGCCGCGCTCGGCGGTCTGCTGGCCCGCGTTGTCGCCGGACGTCGACGCGCAGGCGGAGGCCAGCGCCGCACAGGCGACGGCCGCGATCGCGAGGCGAGAACCACCTAATGCAACTCGCTTCATATAGTTTCCTCCAAGTTCATGGGCGCGGGGTGGAGAAGCCATCGGGGCCGCGCCTGTCATCGCGGAAACTACGGACGCCGCGGGGCGCGGAAAGTGATGGGTCCCACTCACTGGGAGGTCCTCACCGGGATCCTTCGCGCAGCGGAATCCGAGGTTCGCCGAGGTGGATCGAGAGCGCGCCGAGACCCCGGAAAAGCTCCTCACCTGGCGTGACCACGCCGCGACAGGATTCACTCATCCGAAGAACGCCTGGCCGCCGTCCAGGGGAATCGTCGCGCCGGTCAGGTAGCCGAGGTCAGGTCCGACCAACGCCACCACGGCCCGACCGATGTCGGCCTCCGGGTCGCCGATCCGCCGCATGGGGATGCTCGCGACGAACGCCGCCGCCTCCTCCGGCCGGGCCTTCGCCCAGCCCTCGAGGCCGGGCGACATCGCGTGCGGTGCTATCGAGTTCGCGCGGATCCCGTCCGGCGCCCACTCGACGGCGACGGTTCGGGTCAGCGATCGCAGCGCACTCTTGGCGGCCGCGTACGCGCCATACGTCGTGGGGTCCCAGCGCACCATCGCGGAGGTGACCAGGTTGACGATCGACCCGCCGCCCCTGAGGTGTGGATGGCACGCCTTCATCAGGGCGAACGCCGCGAACGGCGCCGCGTCGAAACCCTTGCGGAAGTCGTCGTCGCTCATGTCCAGCAGCGGCCCGTATGCCCCGGCGTAAGCGTTGTTGACCAGGATGTCGAGACGACCGAACTCCGCGACCACCGCGTCGGCCATGGCCGGGAGCGCCGGAGTGTCGGTGACGTCGCAGGGGAAAGGTTCGGCCCTCACCCCGCGTGCGCGCAGGAGGTCGCATGTCGACTCCAGCTTCGACAGGGTCCGGCCGACCACGGCCACATCGACATCCTCGGCGGCCAGCGCCAGCGCGATGCCCTCGCCGACACCTTGACCGGCACCCGTCACCAACGCGACCTTGCCCTGCAACGCACCCATCCGACACTCCTCCAGCTAGTGGTCGCCCCATGATCGGAGGGGAGAGGCGTAGCGGGCTCGCTCGGTCCCGGTCAGCGGAAGTCGTCCACTACCGGCGCACACTTGAGGCGAGAGTGGGGCCGAGAATCGACCCAGGAGGATCAGCCAATGACGACGCATGCCGACTCTCGCGCGATGGCACGGGCCGTGGTGGAGAAGCTCACCGGTCCCGGCGGACCGTTCGAACTGGCGAAGCAGGAGGTCCTCGGAACGAGCCTGCCGGTGTTCACCCATCGCCGCCGCGCCCTGCACGAGCTGCTGGCCGAGTCCGTGCGGCACGGCGACCGCGACTACATCGTCACCGCGGACTCCAGGTTGACCTTCCGGGAGCACGCGGCTCAGGTGGCGTCGCTTGCCCGCACACTGCGTGAGGAGTACGGCGTGGGGCCGGGCGACCGGGTCGCCATCGCGGCGGCCAACTCGCCGGAGTGGATCGTCACGTTCTGGGCGACGGTCTCGATCGGTGCGATCGCGGTCGGCTACAACGCCTGGTGGTCCACCCGCGAGCTGGCCTACGGCCTCGAGCACACCACCCCGACCCTGGTCGTCGCCGACGCCAAGCGCGCCGCCCAGCTCCAGGACAGCGACGTGCGGGTCCTCACGATCGAGGGCGACATCCCTCGTCTCGCCGCGCGGCACGCGGCCGAGCCGCTCCCGACTTGCGACGTCGCGGAGGACGACCCGGCGGTCATCCTCTACACCTCCGGTACGTCGGGCCGCCCCAAGGGAGCCACCCACTCCCACCGGAACCTGCTGTCCGTCGCCGAGTACCACCGGATGAACGACGCGCTCGCCGCCGCCTTCGGTGACCCGACCGACCCCCGCGACCGCACCTACCTGCTCGCGCTCCCGCTCTTCCACATCGCGAGCCTGCACAACCTGGCCGTCCCGCGGCTGGCCAACGGCAGCAAGATCGCCCTGCACCATGGCGCGTTCGACGTCGACCGTGTGCTGCGCCTGATCCAGGACGAGCGGGTCACCAACTGGGGCGCGATCCCGACGATGGCCAACCGGCTCTTGGCCCACGGCGACCTCTCGTCGTACGACCTGTCGTCGTTGACCGCGTTCTCGCTGGCCTCGGCCCCGTCCTCCCCCGCCTTCCAGGAACGGCTTCGCAAGTCACTGACGTTCGCGACCGGCGCCCTGGTCGACAGCTACGGCCTCACCGAGTCCTGTACGGCGATCTCCGTGGCCACCACCGCCGACCTCAACGAGGACCCCGGCACGCTGGGATACCCGATCGTGGGCGTCCAACTGGAGATCCGCGACGTGATGGGGCGCCCCGTCCCGGACGGCGTCGAGGGCGAGATCTGCGTGCGTAGCGCGTACACGATGCTCGGCTACTGGAACGATCCCGCCGCGACCGCCGACGCGATCGGCGCGGACCGCTGGCTGCACACGGGGGACATCGGGCTCGTCCGCGAGGGCCGGGTCCGGCTCACCAGCAGGCGCTCCGACCTGATCATCCGCGGTGGCGAGAACGTCTACCCGGCCGAGGTCGAGGCCGCGCTCGCCGAGCACCCGCTGGTCACCGAGTGCGTCGTGCTCGGCGTGCCCCACGAGGACCTCGGCCAGGAGGTCGCCGCGGTCATCGTCACCGACGCGGCACTGAACGCCGAGGAGCTCTGTGCCTTCGCGGGCGAGCGACTCGGCCACTTCAAGGTGCCGACGCACTGGACCTTCACCGACCGCCCGCTCCCACGCAACGCCACCGGCAAGGTGGTCCGGCGGGACGTCACCGTTTGAGTCCGAGCAGGTCGCCCCGCTCCCGGGTCAATGGGGGCGGGGTAGGTGCTTGTTGACGAAGAGGCCGTCGGCGGAGACGCAGACCTCGCCGCCCGCGGAGATGGTGCCGACCGTGCGGATCTTCCGGCCGTCGACGGACTCCTGGCGGGCGCTCACGGTCAGCTCCTCGAAGAGCGGCGTGGGCCGGTGGTAGCGCAGGGTCAGGGTGCCGGTCATCCCCGACTCCCCGGCCCAGTGGTTCGCGACGCCGAGCGTGTGGTCGAGGATCAACGCCGAGATGCCGCCGTGCACACATCCTGGCGGGCCCTGGTAGGCCAGGCCGAGGGTTACCCGGCCCTCGATCGAGCCGTCGTCCTGGCCGGTCAGGTGCAGCGGAGGAGCGATAGCGTTCTCTGGGCCGGTCACCGGGTCGTGCCGCGTCACGCCCTCGCCCGCCCACATGTCGACCATCCGCTCGTGCACGCTCGGGGCGTGGTCCTCGAGGTGGTCGGCGACGGCGTTGAGCTGGTCGGCCACCGCGCTCATCTCGGCCGCGCTGTTGTCTCCGGCGTGCAGCAGCGTCTCGATGACGCGGCGGGCAGCGGCCACGGCCGCGTCGACGCCCTTGTTTCTCGGAGTGGCGGTGAGTTCAAGCGTCATGGGGTGACCTCCGCGCAGGCGTGGCTGAGCACGGGCGCGTCCTCGCGCTCGGGACAGGTGGCGACAAAGGTGAGCAGGTCACCGTCGCGCCAGACCGACGTACGGATCATCTCACCGGGGAACAACGTGCCGGCGAACCGCACGGACAGGCTGGTCAGGCGCGTGGCGTCGCCGTCGAGCACGCCATCGACGAGGGCCTTCGCCACGACGCCGTAGGTCGCCAGGCCGTGCAGGATCGGGCGGTCGAAGCCGACCCGCTTGGCGAAGGCCGGGTCCGCGTGCAGCGGGTTGAGGTCGCCGTTGAGCCGGTAGAGCAGCGCTTGTCCTGCGGTCGTCGGAGCGTCGAGCACGTGGTCGGGTTGACGCCCCGGAACAGTCCCGTCCGGTTCCGGTCCGGGCTCGCCGCCGAAGCCCCCCGCGCCGCGGGCCCAGATCTGCGTCCGGCTGGTCCAGAGCGGGCCCGCGGCGTCCGCGGCCACGCTCTCGAGGACCAGCACGGCCGCCTTGCCCTTGTCCCAGACGTCGGCGATGCGCGATTCCACAGTCGCGTCCCCCCTGGCGGGCAACGGCCGGTGCACCGTCAGCGACTGGCCCGCGTGCAGGATCGTGGCGAGGTCGATTCCGAGGGCGGACAGGTCCAGGCTCGGGGCGACGTCGTCGCCTGCCGAGACGCCCTGCCCGGCCACCATCGCGAACGTCGGCAGCACCTGCAGCCCGCGCTCGTAGGCGTAGCTCAGGTCCTCGGGCCCGGCGCCGAGCGACAGCTGGTAGAGGAGCACGTCGCGTCGCGTCCAGCTGATCTCGCGCCGCGAGGGCTCCATGGCGAGGAACCTGCCAGGATCAATCACGGGGCAACCCCAGGATCCGCTCGCCGATGATGTTGAGCTGAACATCCGTGGTGCCACCCGCGATGGACAGGCAGCGGCTGTTGAGGAACCACCAGGTGGCGGACTTCTCCCTGGGGTCGGCGACCAGCGCCGACGGGCCCTGCCATTGCATGCAGGTCTCCCAGACCTGCTGGATGTTCTCCACGCCGACCAGCTTCGCGATGCTGGACTCGGCGCCGGGCTGCCTGCCCGCCAGGGATCGAATCGTCCGACGCAGGCCGAGCAGCCCCGCGGACTGGGCATCGCAGAGGATCTGCCCGAGCAGCGCGAGCTGCGCCGAGTCGGTCGGGTCGACGAGGCTCAACAGCCGCTCGCCCGAGCCGATCGCGGAGTCGTGCGAGAGCGCCACCCGCTCGTTGGCGAGCGTCGTCCGCGCCAGCTTCCAGCCGTCACCAGGTTCGGCGACCAGCATCTCGTCGGGGATGAACACGTCGTCGAGGAAGACCTCGTTGAACAGTGCCTCGCCGGTCAGCTCGCGCAGCGGCCGGACGTCGATTCCGGGAGTGCTCATGTCGAGCACGAAATAGGAGATGCCCTTGTGCTTGGGGACCTCGGCATCGGTCCGCGCCAGCAGCACGCCGTAGTGCGCGTCGAGGGCCATCGAGGTCCAGACCTTCTGGCCGTTGACCTTCCAGCCACCCTCGATCTTCTCGGCCCGGGTGGCGAGGCCTGCCAGGTCGGAGCCCGCCCCGGGTTCGCTGAAGAGCTGGCACCAGCCGATCGTGCCGTCGAGGCTGCCGGGTAGGAGCCGCTCCCGCTGCTCTGGGTCGCCGTGCTCGATGAGCGTGGGCACGACCCAGTTCCCGATGACCATGTCGACCGGGGCGAGTCCTGCCGCGTCCAGTTCCTCGGCGATAACCAGCTGGGTCACCGCGTCGGCATCCTTGCCCCAGGGCGACGGCAGGTGCGGTGCGGTGTAGCCGTGCTCGGCGAGCCACGCCTGGGGCGCGGGAGCGGCGGCGGCAGCGGCGAGCTCGGTGCGGATGGCGGCGCGGATCCGGTCCGCCTCCGGTGGCAGGTCCACGGCGAGGGTGCGTCGTACGCCGTCAAGGCTGAGCCGCGCGACGCGCTGGTGCCAGACGGTCGTCGATCCCAGCAGGAGCCGCAGCATGTGCGCGCGGCGGAGATAGAGGCTCGCGTCGTGCTCCCACGTGAAGCCGATGCCACCCAGCGTGTTGATGAGGTCCTTGGCGGTGCTGAAGCCTGCCTCGATCGAGATGGCCGCGGCGACCGCCGCGGTCAGGGACGCCTCTGGGGCGCGGTGGTCCCACGCGCGCGCGGCGTCCCAGGCGCAGGCTGCCGCCTGCTCGGTGCGGGCCAGCATCCGGGCGCAACGGTGCTTGACGCCCTGGAACCGCCCGATGGGGCGGCCGAACTGCTCACGCACCTTCGCGTAGTCGGCCGCCGTGCTCGTGTTCCGATCCGCGAGCCCGGTCGCTTCGGCGGCGAACAGCACGGCCGCGAGGTCGAAGGGCAGCTGGGTGTCGAGGTTCAGGGCGGTCACGTGACCGGCGACCTCCACCGAGGCCAGCCGGCGAGTCAGGTCATGGCTGTCGAGCGGGGTGACCACCACGGACTCCCGGTCCGCCAGTACCCAGCCTCCCTCGACCGGCAGCACGAACAGGTCGGCCACCTGGCCCCCGAGCACCGGGCTCCCGACGCCGAACCCGACGGCCGCTGTCGTCGTACCGTCGGCCAGGCCCGACAGGTGCTCACGGTGGCCTGCCGCGGCCAGGACGGCACTGGCCAGCACCGTCGGCAGGAAGGGACCCGGTGTCATGGCTCGGCCGAGCTCCTCGACCACGACCGCCAGCTCGAGGAGGCCTGCTCCGGAGCCACCGTCTTCCTCGGGCAGGTGCAGACCGAGCAGGCCCTGGTCGGCGAGGGCGGCCCAGAACGGCGGGCGCTCCTCGGTCTTGGCGTTGACGGCGTCGCGTACGACGGTCTCGCTCACGTGGCGGGTCGCGAATGCCCGCACCGAGTCGCGCAGGTCGATGTGTTCCTGTTCCAGTCCGAGGGTCATGTCAGATCCGCTCGATGATCGTGGCGGTCGCGTGCGCACCGCCCGCACACATGGTCACGAGTGCGGTGGAGGAGTCAGTGCGCTCGAGTTCGTTCAGGGCCTGGGTGATCAGCCGCGCGCCGGTCGAGCCGACCGCGTGGCCCATGGCGATGGCGCCGCCGTTCACATTGACCTTGTCCATGTCGGCGTCGTGCACCCGCGCCCAGCTGAGCACAACCGACGCGAACGCCTCGTTGATCTCGACCAAGTCGATGTCGCCGAGCTTCATGCTTGCCTGGGCGAGCACATGCGTGGTCGCGTCGACGGGACCGTCGAGGTGGAAGTACGGGTCCGAGCCCACCAGTCCGCTGGCCACGATCCGGGCGCGTGGGGTGAGGCCCTCTGCCGCGGCACGCTCTCGGCTCATCAGGAGCACCGCGGCCGCACCGTCGCTGATCTGCGACGAGTTGCCCGCGGTGTGAATGCCGTCGGGCATCACGGGCCTGAGACCCGCGAGGGCCGCGGCGGTCGTTTCCCGCAGGCCCTGGTCCCGGGTGACGTCACCGACCGCGATGATCTGGGAGTCGAAGCGGCCATCGGCCCAGGCCCGTGCGGCGTTCTGCTGCGAGCGCGCGCCCAGGTCGTCGGCCATCTCGCGGGTGATGCCTCGCTTCACCGCGATCCGCTCGGCGGCGGTGAACTGGTCCGGCAGGTCCACCGACCACGAGTCGGGGATCGGCATGCCGCCGCCTGCCAGCGCCGAGCCGAGCGGCACGCGACTCATCGCCTCGACGCCACAGGCGATCCCGACGTCGATGGCGCCCGTGGCGATCAACCCGGCGACCAGGTGCACCGCCTGCTGGGAGGACCCGCAGGCGCAGTCGATCGACGTACACGCCGTGGTCCAGGGCAGGCCCGCGTGCAGCCAGGCGTTGCGAGTGACGTTGTTGGACTGCTCCCCCGCCTGGGTCACGCAACCGCCGACGACCTGGCCGACGATCGCGGGATCGAGCCCGGACCGGTCGAGCAGGCCCTTCTGTGCCAGGCCGAGCAGCTCAGCGGGATGCAGGTGGGACAACACGCCGTTGCGGCGCCCGACTGGGGTGCGCGCGGCGTCGACGATGACAGCTTCGGGATTCACTCCGGCAGGCTCGCATCGGCGACACCGCCACCGCGGGCCAAGTCCCACTCAGCGGGGTAACGCACGCTCCACCGGCACCCGCGCTTCTACCTTCGGCGCCATGAGTACAACGAACCTCGCCGGAAAGACCGCCATCGTCACGGGGGCGGGCTCCGGCCTCGGCCGCGCTGAGGCCCTCGCCCTCGCCCTCGCGGGCGCCAACGTGGTGGTCAACGACATCGGCGACGCCGCCGACACCGTGGTCGCCGAGATCCGTGCCCTCGGCCCCGGCGCCGTCGCGGTCAAGGGCGATGTGGGGGACTGGTCCCTGTCCGACGAGATGGTCGCGGCCGCCGTCGATACCTTCGGCTCCCTCGACATCGTCGTGAACAACGCGGGCGTCCTGCGCGACACGATGATCTTCAACCTCACCGAGCAGGCTTGGGACGACGTGATCCGCGTCCACCTCAAGGGACATGCCTCGCTGTCCCGTGCCGCCGCGGTGCACTGGCGCTCGGCGAGCAAAGCCGCGGGCGGCCCGGTCTACGGTCGCCTGATCAACACCTCCTCCGAGGCATTCCTCTTCGGCTCGGCCGGGCAGCCCAACTACGCCGCGGCCAAGGCGGGCATCACCGCGCTGACGCTGTCGGCGGGCCAGGGCTTGAGCAGGTACGGCGTCACCGCCAACGTGATCTGCCCGCGGGCGCGCACCAGCATGACCGCTCACGTCTTCGCCGAAGACCCTCGCCAGGACCAGCTCGACATCCTGGCTCCCGAGCGCGTCGGCACCTTCGTGTCCTACCTCGCCTCGCCCGCCGCCGCGGACGTCAACTGCCAGGTCTTCGTTGTGTACGGCGACATGGTGGCGCTGATGGACTCCCCCAAGGTCGAGCAGAAGTTCTCGGCCGCGGACGGCGCATTCACCGTCGAGGAGTTCGACGCCCGTGTGTCGCCGTACTTCGTGGGGCGTTCGCCGTGGCGGAACTACGCGGCGTACAGCGTCGCCGAACTGGACACCACCGGCATCGAGAACATCGCGAACTGAACCCCGCGATTCAGCGGAGAACAGCCTCGGCGCCGCCGTCGACGTAGACGACCTGGCCGGTGATGTGGCTGTTCTCCGGGGACACCAGGAAGGCCAGCACCCGGGCGACGTCCTCTGGCCGCAGATAGCCGTTGAGCGGCATCGGCACGGCGGCGTCCATCACCTGCTTCATCGCGGGGTCGGCGATGAGCGCGGCGGTCATCGGGGTGAGGACGACGCCAGGGGCGACCACGTTGAGCGGGATCCCGGCGTTGGCCCACCCGTCCTCGACCGACGTACGCCGCGCCCACCGCGCCAGCGCCGACTTGGACGAGGGGTAGAGCTGCCGGGCCCGTCCGTCGGCGATCGCGACCGCGGCGGCGGCCAGGGCGGCGGACTCGTCGCCCGCCAGGCAGGCGGCGACCACGGCGTCGTCCGCCCGCTGGGTCGCCGAGATCGAGCCGACCACCGCAACCCGGGGTGCCGACGACTTCGCGAGCGCGGGCTGGAGGGCGGACACGAACTCGGTCGTGCCGAAGTAGTTGACCTTCACCATCAGCTCACCCGGCACGGACGTCCCGGCACAGGTGACGACGCCGTCGAGCACGCCGTCCGCGGCCGCGGTCACCGCCTCGGCCGCTGCGACGCGCCCCGACGGAGTCGCCAGGTCAGCGACCACTTCGGCGTCGCGCAGGTCGACCCCGACGACGCGAATCCCCTGCTCGCGCAGGAGACTCGTCAACGCCGCGCCAATCCCGGAGGCCGAGCCGGTGACGGCGATGGTGCGTTCAGACATGTGATCCTCCGTCGACGCGGATCTCCGCGCCGGTGACATAGGCGGCGTCGGGCGACGCGGCGAAGGCGATGACTCCGGCGATCTGCTCCGGGTCGGCGGCGCCCATCAACGAACGAATCCGGGCGTAATAACTCATGTCGAGGTCGCTCGGGATGCCGCCGATGAGCGGCGTCGCGACGGTGCCGGGCGAGACCGGGACGACCCGGATGCCGCGGTGCACGACCTCGGCCGCGAGGGCCAGGGAGAAGGCGAGCAGGGCGCCCTTCGACGCGGAGTACGCCGTCATGTACGGGTTGCCATGAGCCGCCGACGACGACGTGACGTTGACGATCACGCCGGTGCCGTCCGGCAGGTGGCGCAGCGCCTCGCGGCAGAAGAGCGCGGGCCCCACCGTGTTGACCTCGAACAGGCGGGTCAGGTCCGCCACGGAGAGGGTGTCGATCGGGGTGGTGCGGTGGATGCCCGCGACGTTGACCAGGACGTCGAGTCCGCCGAGCTGACCCACCGCCGCCGCGACCGTGTCGACGACATCGGCCTCCGAGCTGACGTCGGCCACCCGGGTGCGCACTCCGTGACCGGTCAGCGAAGCAAGGCCGTCGGCGTCGAGGTCGACGGCGAGGACCGCGGCGCCCTCAGCGGCCAGTCGCAGCACCGTGGCCCGGCCGATGCCGGAGGCACCACCGGTGACCAGGACCCTGGTTCCGTCGAAGCGGTTCATGTCGTTCTCTCAGGCGTTGGAGCGGTCGACCAGCAGCAGCGTGCAGGCCAGCCGGATGTCGGCCTCGGCATCGGCGGGCTCGACGCGCATGTTGAGGCTCTGGGTCAGCACGCCGTACCAGCCCTGCTCGAGCAGCCGCACCAGGCGGAGGTCGTGGTCGGTCGGCTCGTCCAGGCCGAGCGTGCGCAGGATCAACTCGCGAAACGTGCTGTCGATGCGTACGGCGTCGGCGACGGTGCCCGCGTGGGCGGCGTTGTTGGACTGCATCATCGCGTTGGCGAGCAACGGGCGGCGCAGCAGCTGACGGCTGGCGTGGATCAGCAGCTCGGCCACGGCCTCGACCGGGTCCTGGCCTGGTTTGGCCGCGAAGGTGGCCTCCTCCAGGCGCGCGACCTGGTCGGCCAGGACGGCGGTGAAAAGGTGCGTCTTGGACGGGAAGTAGCGGTAGAGCGTCGCGATGGCGACGCCCGCCTCCTTGGCGACGTCGAGCATCTGGACACGCTCGAGCCCGTTCTCCGCACCCTGGCGGGCGGCCGCGCGCAGGATCCGCTGGTGGCGCGCCTTCTGCCCGGGAGAGCTCGGCTCCGCGGACGGTCTGGCTTCAGCGATCCTCGGCATGCACTCCCCCTCTGGCGACGTGGTCTCCTGACGATACTGGCCAAGACCCCGTCAATCCGGGACATGGGGTTCCGATGAGTGGGACTCCGGCCCGGGAGACGGAGGGAGACGCGGAGACCATGGGCCACATGACCGATCCCCGCGGAACCCTGCTCCATGTCGAGCCCCTCACCACGGACGCCGCCCTGCCGAGCGCGGCCACCAACCTTCTGGTCCGTTACGCGTCCGTTGGCGTGCGCGGACCGATCGTGGTCACCGGCACGGTCTCCCTGCCCGCGACGACGCCTCCCGACGGCGGCTGGCCGGTGGTCAACTGGGCGCACGGGACCGTCGGTACGGCGAACGTGTGCGCGCCGTCCAGCAACACCCGGGACGGTCTCGCCGACGAGTACGTCGGACTGATGGACCGGACCCTCGACCGCTGGGTGGCGGCAGGCTACGTCGTCCTCAAGACGGACTATGAGGGCTTCGGCACCGACGACGACCACCCTTACATGCACGGCGACAGCGCGGCCAACTGCCTCGAGGACCTCGTGGTCGCGGCCAGGGCCGCGGACCCGCGGATCGGCGAGCGGTGGGTCGCGGTCGGCCACAGCCAGGGCGGACAGGCGACCCTCTTCGCCGCCTCCCGGAAGGGCTCCCCCGGTCTGGTCGGCGCCGTTCCGATCGCCCCCGGCGGGACCGGGCTGAGCCTGCTGGCCCCGGTGATCAAGGAGGCGCGGCCCGGCTCGGCAGGCGCCATTCGGTTCCTCCCACCGCTCTTGGTCGGAGCCGCGGCCGCGGACCCGAGTGTCGATCCCGACGCCCTCCTGACCGAGAAGGCGCACGTGTTGCTCGACGTGATCCGCACCGCCTGCCTGCCTCAGGCGACGCTCGTCGCCGAGACCCTGCGGCCGGAGGACATCTTCCGTCCCGACGCCGATTTGGGCCCGCTGACGGCGTACCTGCTCACCCAGGAGGTCACCGGCCTGCCTGTGCACGTGCCGATGCTGATAGTCCAAGGCCTCGACGACGACCTGGTGACGCCTGCCGCCACGGACTACCTGGTCTCGACGCTGCCCACGGACAAGGTCACCTACAAGTCGTACGAGGGGGCAGACCACCGGCACGCCGTGGCGGTCTCGTTCGACGACGTCCTCGCCTTCGTGAAGGGCCTCTTCTAGTCCGAAAATGGGTGGTGCCCACTCACCACCCACTTCGGATTAGACGAGGTTGTCCTCGACCGGGATGCCGAAGACACCCCGGCCGTACATCGCCAGCGCCCGCTCGACGTCGTTGGCGACGTGCACGCTGCCCGCGTGGGCGTCGCGCCAGGCCCGCTCGATCGGGTTGCCGCGCTTGAGCGAGTTGCCGCCCGCGGTCTTGAAGAGAATGTCGATGGCCTGCAACGCGCGCTCGGTGGCGCGGACCTGGTCCCGGCGGGTCCGCAGACGCAGCTCCATGGGGATCTCCTCATCGCCGCTCGCGCTCGCGTACAGCGCGCTGATGTTGCGGTCGAGCTGAAGGATCGCGGCATCGGTCTCGGAGGACGCCCGGGCCACGGCGACCTGGGCGAACGGGTCCTCGGCGAACCTGCCGCCACCGAGACTGAGCCGGAGCCGGTCACCCATGGTCGCGACGTACGACGCCAGACAGCCGTCGACGACTCCGACGATCGGCGCCGTGATCGCGGTGGTGAACACCGCTCCGAACGGCAGCTTGTACAGCGGTCCGGAGTTCACCTTCTGGCCCGGGCCGCGCAGCTGCGAGTGCTCGTAGTTGCGCAGGATCCGGTGTGCGGGCACGAGGGCCTTGTCGATGACGAGGTCGTTGCTGCCGGTGCCCCGGAGACCGACCACGTCCCAGACAGCGTCGACGGTGAAGTCCGCACGCGGGACCAGCACGGTCAGGAAGTCGATGGCCTTGCCCTTCTCGCCCATCACGAGCGCGCCGACCAGAGCCCACTCGGCGTGGTCGCAGCCGCTGGAGAAGCTCCAGCGACCGGAGAGCTGGAATCCGCCATCGACCTCGGTGAGCCTGCCCACCGGCGCGTACGACGAGCACACCAGCGTGTCGGGATCCGCGCCCCACACGTCCCTCTGCGCCTCGTCGGGGAAGAGCCCGAGCTGCCACGGGTGGACGCCGAGAACGGAGGCCACCCACCCGGTCGACCCGCAGGCACCGGAGATCGCCCGGACCACCTCGTAGAACGCGACCGGGTCGGTCTCGGCGCCGCCGTACCGCTTCGGCTGCAGCATCCGGAACACCCCGGCCGCCGTGAGCTCCTTGATCGTCTCCGCGGGCACCCGGCTGTTGTCGTCGGTACCGCGGGCACGCTCGGAGATGCCGGGGAGGAGCGGCTTCACCGCCGCCAGGACGTCGTTGCTCATGGGCTCAGGATGCGCCCGGGCCCGCGGGCGGGCCCGGGCCGCTTCCGGTGAGTGGGACTTCGCCCACCCGGGGACAGGTCCGCCGCACAGACTCGCGGGAAGGCCATCCCGCTGTCCAGGAATCGGAGAAGAACATGACCGGAGTCGACGAGGTCCGCCGAATCGAGACGGACGCCGCACCGACTCGGTTCGCGCGGGGCTGGCACTGCCTGGGACTGGCCAAGGACTTCCGGAACGGGACGCCGCACCAGGTCAAGGCGTTCGGCCAGGAGCTGGTCGTCTTCGCGGGCGCGGACGGCAAGATCAACGTGCTCGACGGCTTCTGCAGGCACATGGGCGGCAACCTCGCCCAGGGCACCGTCAAGGGCAACGAGATCGCGTGCCCCTTCCACGACTGGCGCTGGGGTGGCGACGGCAGGTGCAAGTCCATCCCCTACGCGCGCCGCGTCCCGCTCCGGGCCCGTACCGGGTCGTGGCCCACGCTCGAACAGGACAACCTGCTCTTCGTCTGGAACGACCCGCAGGGCAACCCGCCCCCCGTCGACGTGACCATCCCCATCATCGAGGGCGCGACGCGTGACGACTGGACCGACTGGGTCTGGTACACCACCGTGATCGAGGGCGCGCACTGCCGCGAGATCGTCGACAACATCGTGGACATGGCGCACTTCTTCTACGTGCACTACTCGTTTCCGACCTACTTCAAGAACATCTTCGAGGGACCCGTCGCCACCCAGCTCCAGAAGGGTGTCGGACGCGAGGACGCCCGCCCCCAGGCCACCCAGAGCGGCGTGGCCAAGATGGTCGGCAACACCTCGGTCGCTTCCTACCACGGCCCGTCGTTCATGATCGACGACCTGACCTACCACTACGAGGACGCTGACGTCGAAAGCGTCCTGATCAACTGCCACTACCCGATCTCCGAGAACTCCTTCGTGCTGCAGTACGGGATCATCGTGCAGAAGGCGGCGCACCTCGACGATCCCGAGGGGATGGCCCGCAAGATGGGCGACTTCATCAGGATCGGCTTCGAGCAGGACGTGGCCATCTGGAAGAACAAGGCGAGGATCGACAACCCCCTGCTGTGCGAGGAGGACGGCCCGGTCTACCAGCTGCGTCGCTGGTATGAGCAGTTCTACGTCGACGTCGAGGACGTCACGGCCGAGATGACCGAGCGCTTCGAGTTCGAGATCGACACCACCCGGCCCAACGAGGCCTGGCGTGCCGAGGTCGAGGCCAACATCGCGGCCCGCGCATCCTCATGACCACGCGACCCGCGCCGCGCCCCGACGTACGGCTGGACGACGGCGGGATGGAGCCGGTCTCGTGCGACGGCTGCGCCGCCCGCGTGGAGGTCCGCAAGAGCAGCTGGGACCAGACCAGCATCCAGTGGCACGCCGACGCGATGGACGCCTGCCTGGAACGACGCGCCGGCAGGCCGGCCAGCGGCCCCAACGGCGGCGCGTTCGCAGGCTGCTCCACCCTGGACCTCGCGATCCGCGAGCACGCCGTCCGCGGCGACCTCTCCGTGCAGTCGGGCGAGCCACTGCCGGTCAACCCCGAAGGAGCACCTCACTGATGCGCGAGAAGTACGGTCCCTGGGCCGTCATCGCAGGCGGCTCCGAGGGTGTGGGCGCCTCGCTCGCCCACCAGCTCGCCGACGCCGGGATCAACCTCGTTCTGGTCGCGCGCAAGCCGGGCCCGCTCGAGGCCACCGCCGAGGGGGCGCGCCGCCTCGGCGTCGAGGTGCGCACGCTGGCCCTGGATCTGCTCGACCCGTCAGCGGTGCAGGCCATCGTGAGGGACACCACGGATGTTCAAGTCGGCCTGCTGATCTTCAACGCGGGCGCCAACAGCTATGGCTATGACTTCCTCGACGGCGAGCTGACCGGACACCATGGCGTGCTCGACCTGAACATCACCGCGCAACTGGCCCTCACCCACCATTTCGGCAGGTTGATGAAGCAGCGCGGCCGTGGCGGCATCGTGCTGGTGGGGTCGCTGGCAGGCTACCTCGGCTCGGCCCGCCAGAGCGTCTACGGAGCGGTCAAGGCGTTCAGCCGAGTCTTCGCCGAGGGCCTGTGGCTGGAGCTGCGCGACCACGGCGTCGACGTACTCGAGCTGGTGCTCGGGGTGACCCGCACGCCCGCCATGGCCCGGGCCGGTCTCAACTTCGACCTCCCGGGCCTCAACGTCGGCGAGCCCGACGACATCGCCCGGGAGTGCCTGGCCCACCTGGCCGACGGCCCGGTCTGGATCGCGGGTGGCAACGCCGCGACCGCGGCGAAGCGCAACGGCATGGACCGAACCCGCCTGGTCCTCGGCGCCCACGAGGCGATGACCCGGCTGCTGCCGCCCCGCTGACCATCGCGGGGCAGCAGGCCCTTGGCCGCACTACGCGTCCGCCGGGCGGAGCACTCCGAGCCGGTTACTTCGTCCCGCTGCGATCCGAGGGCGAGTTCGGTGCGCCGGTCGCATACTGGGACTTGTTCCGCGTCGCTGAGAGAAGCTCGCCGCCAGACGGAGAAGCGATGACCACCGACCCACGAATGCAGGAACTGTACGAGCAGGCCAGTGCGGAGGGCGGGCTGGTCGTGTACGCCGGAGGAGACGCTCCCGAGCAGGCCCAGATGTACACGGCGGGCTTCAGCGAGATGTTCCCCGACATCGACATCGAGGTCACCGTCGACCTGAGCAAGTTCCACAACGCGCGGATCGACGCGCAGCACATCCGCGGGGACAACCGGGTGGACGTGGTGCACCTGCAGACCGTCAACGACTTCCCGTACTGGAAGCAGCACGGCCTGCTTCAGCCGTTCCGGCCCGACGGCCTCGACCAGGTCGACCCGGACTTCGTGGACCCCGACGGCGCCTACTACGCACTTTTCGTCTTCGCGTTCTCCAACGTGGTCGACACCAAGGTCATCCCCGAGGAGCAGGCCCCGCGGGAGGCGATGGACTACCTGCGCCCAGACCTGAAGGACCGCATCGTGCTGACGTATCCGCACGACGACGACGCCGTCCTGTTCCAGTTCGAGCAGATCATCGCCAAGCACGGCTATGGCTGGCTGGAGAAGATTCTGGCGCAGAACCCGATGTGGGTGCGCGGGACCGCGACGCCGCTGGCGGTCATCGGCTCGGGTGAGCGGGCGGCGACGTTCACTTCGTTCTACTACCTCAACCCGCCCGCGGGTGACTCGATGAGGTTCCTCCTGCCCAAGGAGGACTTCTTCCAGGCGTGGTATCAGACCGGAGCGATCCTCAAGGACGCGCCGCACCCCGCCGCGGCGAAGCTGTACATGAGCTACCGGCTCTCGCAGCAGGCCCAGCAGGCATCGGCCCAGTGGCCTGCCCGCCGGGACGTGCGAATACCAGGCTGGAAGCCGATCGACCAGTACGGGAATACCGACCCGCGCGGATTCCGCGAGTTCATGCTCGACCGCGCCCGCGTCGAGCGACTGCGCGGCATCATGGAGGACTTCATCGGCCCCGTCCAGGGAGACAACCCCACCGGCGTCGACCGCACCTGGCACTGAGGCGTCGGCGGCCCCGCCGCGGCCTGCCCGCTCGGCACAGACCGCGGCCCCTTCGTCCGGCCCGCTGAACCGGTAGCACGGAAGAGGACAAGATGGCGAGTTCCGCCGGAGACCAGGCCGTACGGATGCCTGCGGTCTTCATCGGCCACGGCAACCCGATGAACGCCATCGGGGACAACACCTACACCGCGGCGTGGCGGGAGCTGGCCGACTCCATCCCGCGGCCGCGGGCGATCCTGTCGGTCTCGGCGCACTGGTACGTACCCGGTGGCCGGGTCACGGCCGAAGTGCGCCCCGCGACCATCCACGACTTCGGAGGGTTCCCTCCGGCCCTGTTCGACGTCGACTATCCGGCGCCCGGCTCACCCGAACTCGCGGCCCGGGTCCGCGAGCTGCTGGCACCTACCCCCATCAAACTCGACACCCGGTGGGGACTCGACCACGGCACCTGGTCGGTACTGATCCACATGTACCCGGCCGCCGACATCCCCGTCGTCCAGCTGGGCATCGACGAAACCCTTACCCCGGCCCAGCACTACGATCTGGCCCGCCGCCTGCGCCCACTGCGCGAGGAGGGGATTCTCATCCTCGGATCCGGCAATGTCGTGCACAACCTGCACACCTATGCCTGGGGCAGGCATCCTGTCGAACCGTTCGAATGGGCCGTCCGCTTCGACACCCGGCTGCGGGAGCTGATCACCGCGGGCAGGTTCGACGACGTCATCGCCTATGAGCAGGGCGGCGGGGACGCCGCGCTTGCCGTCCCCACCCCCGAGCACTACCTGCCGCTCCTCTACGTCCTGGCCGCATGCACAGGCGTCGACCCCGTCACCTTCCCCATCGACGGATTCGACGGCGGATCCATCTCCATGCTGGGCATCCGCCTCGGCTGACCCGCACCATGACACGGTCCTTAAGAGACACGGTCCTTAAGAGACACTGTCCTTAAGAGACACTGTCCTTAAGAGACACTGTCCTTAAGAGACACCGCAACTCACGAGAACGCCGCCAGCGGCTCCGAACCCGACCAGTCGTGGCCCCAGTAGGAGTCCGCGGTGATCTCCTCCGCGGTGTAGTACGTCTCGTCGACGAGCAAGCCCTCGACGCCGTACTCCAGGTCCCAGCCGCCGGGCGCGCGCACGTAGAACGAGACCATGCGGTCGTTCGTGTGCCGACCCAGGGTGGACGAGATCGAGAAGCCCTGGCGGTTGACCTTGTCGAGTGCCCGCCCGACGGCGTCGAGCGAGTCGACCTCCACCATCAGGTGCACGAGACCCGGCGGGTCGCCGTGCGGCGCGGGCACGACGGCCAGGCTGTGGTGGCGCTGGTTCACGCCCATGAAGCGGACGCGTCGCGGCGTCTCGCCCGCGACGGGGCCCTTCGCGCCTAGCCGGATCGCGCCGCGGGGCAGGAACCCGAGCACCTCGGTGTAGAACGCGACGGTCTCCTCCATGGCCGTGGTCGGCAGGACGACGTGGCCCATCCCCTGGTCACCGGTGACGAACCTCTGCGCCAGCCCGGTGAGCAGCGGGCTGTGATCGAGCCGGGGTCCGAAAAAGACCTCGGTGGGCGTGCCCGCGGGGTCGTCGAACGCGATCGCCGCCTCGACCCCGCGCTCGTGGCACTCGACCTGGCCGAGCTCCTTGACCGTGAAGCCTGCCGCTTCCACTGCCCGGCCGATCTCGGCCAGCCCGAACTGGTCGCGCACTTCCCAGCCCACCGCCAGCACCTGGTCGGAGGGACCGGGCAGCACGACCAGCCGGGACTCCCGCTCGTCCATGCGCAGGTAGAGACCGCCCTCCACGGGGCCGGTCGTCTCCTGGAAGCCGAGCGCGTCCACCGTCAACTCGCGCCACCGCGCGACATCCTGGGACTGCACCTTGAGGTAGCCGAGGCCACGAATCTGCGTCATGGGCTGTTCCCCTTAAATCATCGAGAGCATCGGGCCGGGCGGCGGAGTCACGTCGAGGTCCGTGAGGGCCGCGACGTGGAAGACCGCACCGGGAACGTGGATGGCGTGGGCCATGCCCATGTGGCCGTCGCGCCAGAACCGCTGGATCGGGTTGTCCATTCGTAGGCCGTTTCCGCCAGATCTGGCCACGACCTCGTCCATCGCGCGGACCGCGCGCCAGGCCGCCGCGACCTGGGTACGCCGTGAGGCGGCGCGCTCGTTGAACGAGATCTCCCCGCCCGCCGCGACCTTGTCGTAGATGCGCGTGACGTTCTCCAGCATCGAGATACGTGAAGCCTTGATCTCCTCGGCGGCCGCGCTGATCGCGAACAGGACGTAGGGATCGTCCTTCACTTTCGTGCCGGTGACCTGCACGCGGGTGCGCTGGTACGCCAGGTGCGCGGCGAGCGCTCCCTCGGCGATGCCGATGACCGCGGAGGTGATGCCGAGCGGGAAGATCGTGGTGAATGGCACGGCGTACGTCGGATTGCTGAGCCCCGAAGCCGCCAGCGCCGAGCCGTCCATCATCGAGCTGAACGGGACGGCACGGTGTGCCGGAATGAAGGCGTCCTCGACGATGATGTCCTTCGACCCGGTGCCCCGTAGGCCGACCACGTCCCAGGAGTCTTCGACGATCGTGTAGTCCGACCGCGGCAGGATCACGTGGTAGCTCCGCGGCGGCATCAGCGTCTGACCGTCCTCGTCGCCAAGGAAGGCACCGAGGAAGATCCAGTCGCAGTGGTCGGTGCCGGACGAGAACTGCCAGTGCCCGTTGAAGACGTAGCCGCCGTCGACCGGCCTCAGCACGCCCATCGGCGCGTAGGGCGAGGCGATCCAGGTGTCGTTGTCGGCACCCCAGATCTCCTCCTGCACGCGCTGGTCGCACATCGCCATCTCCCACGGGTGGACTCCGACGATGCCTGCCACCCAGCCAGTCGCTCCGTCCAACGAGGCGATGCGCATGACGGTCTCCGCGAAGTCCCGCGGATGGGCCTCGGCACCGCCGTAGCGGGCGGGCTGGAGCATCTTGATCACGCCCGTGTCGCGGAGGATCTTCGCGGCCGAGTCGTCGAGCTTGCCCAGCTTCTCGTTGACCGCACCGAGGGCGGCGAGTTCCTCGGCTCGCTCCTCGACCGCGGGCAGGACTGGGTTCTTCATGAGTTTGCCTCCAGAGTGGACAGTGCGACGGCGATCTCGATGAGCTGGTCCTCCTGACCTCCGATGAGCTTGCGCTTCCCCGCCTCGACCAAGATCTGCGCGCCGGATACGTCGTACCTTCCGGCGAGGCGGTCGGCGTGCTTGAGGAAGCTGGAGTAGACGCCCGCGTAGCCCATGGTCAGCGAGAGCCGGTCGAGCAGGCACTCGCCGTCCATCACCGGGCGAACGACGTCCTCGGCGGCGTCGATGATCGCCGCCGTGTCGATGCCGGTCTCGATACCGAGCTTCTCGGCGACGGCGACGAAGGCCTCGACCGGAGTGTTGCCCGCGCCCGCGCCGAAACGCCGGGTCGAGCCGTCGATCTGCCGTGCACCCGCACGGACCGCGACGACCGAGTTGGCGACGCCGAGGCCAAGGTTCTCGTGGCCATGGAAACCCACCTGGGCGTCAACGCCGAGCTCGGACACCAGGGCCGCCACGCGGTCGCCCGTCTGCTCGAGGATCAACGCGCCTGCCGAGTCGACGACATACACGCACTGACAGCCTGCATCGGCCATGATCCGGGCCTGCTTCGCCAGCACCTCGGGGGGCTGGGAGTGGGACATCATCAGGAAGCCGACGGTCTCGAGACCCAGATCCCGGGCCAGCCCGAAATGCTGCTCCGCGACATCGGCCTCGGTGCAGTGCGTCGCCACGCGGCAGATGGCCGCGCCGTTGCCCGCGGCTTCACGGATGTCGTCCTTGGTGCCGAGGCCGGGCAGCATCAGGAAGGCGATCTTCGCGTTGACCGCGGTCTCGACGGCGGCCCTGATCAGGGTCTGCTCAGGTGTGTGGCTGAAGCCGTAGTTGAACGACGACCCGCCGAGTCCGTCGCCGTGGGTCACCTCGATGACCGGGACCCCGGCGCCGTCGAGGGCGCCCACGATGTCGCGGACATGCTGTTCGGTGAACTGGTGCTGCTTGGCGTGCGACCCGTCCCGAAGGGAAGAGTCGGTCACGCGGACCCGGTGGTCGAGCGTGTCGAGACCCATGTCAGTTCCCCATCGCCTGTGCGAAGCCTTCACCAACGCGGGTCGCGGCGGCGGTCATGATGTCGAGGTTGCCGGAGTACGGCGGCAGAAAGTCACCCGCGCCCTCGACCTCGAGGAAGACGGCCACCCGGGCCATCCCCGCGCTGGTCGCCGAGGCAAGGTCGAACTGGGGTTCGGCGCGCAGCCGATAGCCGGGGACGTACGTCGCGACCGACGCGACCATCGCGTGGATCGACGCTGTGATCGCGTCGTGGTCGGCGTCCTCCCCGATCGCGCAGAACACCGTGTCCCGCATCAGCATCGGCGGCTCGGCCGGGTTGAGGATGATGATCGCCTTGCCCCGTTGGGCTCCGCCGATGGTCTCGATCCCGCGGGACGTGGTGAGCGTGAACTCGTCGATGTTCTGGCGGGTCCCGGGGCCCGCCGACGGCGACGCGACGCTGGCCACGATCTCGGCGTATGCCACGGGGGTGACGCGGGAGACGGCGTGGACGATCGGGATCGTCGCCTGGCCACCGCACGTGATCAGGCTGACGTTCCCGGCGTCGAGGTGGGCGCCGAGGTTGACCGCCGGGATGACGGCAGGCCCGACCGCGGCCGGGGTCAGGTCGATCGCCTTGATGCCGAGCCCGGCATAGCGCGGGGCGTTGGCGCGGTGCACATAGGCCGAGGTGGCCTCAAAGACGAGGTCGGGCAGCTCGTCCTGCCCCAGCAGCCAGTCGACACCGTCGGCGCTCGCCTCGACGCCGAGGTTGGCGGCGCGCTTGAGTCCTTCGGACGTCGGATCGACCCCGATCATCCAGCGCGGCTCGATCAGGTCTGAGCGGAGCAGCTTGTAGAGCAGGTCGGTGCCGATGTTGCCGGAGCCGACGATTGCCGCAGTCGTCCTGCGTCCGTTGGTTGAGCCTGTCGAAACCATCTAGTCCTCACTCGAAGGTCGCGGTCACGGTGCCGAGACCGGCGAAGTCGGCCCGGAACACAGCTCCGGGGTGTACGTCGACCGCCCGGGTGCACGAGCCGGGCAGGATCACGTGGCCTGCCTCGAGCTGTACGCCGAAGGTGGCGACCGTGCGCGCCAGCCAGGCCACCGCGGTGGTCGGGTTCCCGAGCACGGCGGCGGTGTTGCCCCGGGTGATCTCGGTCCCGTCCTCGAACAGCACCGCCTCGATGTCGGCGAGATCCAGGTCCCTTGGATTTCCCCGGCAGGCGCCAAGGAGCACGCCTGCCGAGGAAGCGTTGTCGGCGATCGTGTCGACCAGACCGATCTGCCAGTCGGTGATCCTGCTGTCGATCAGCTCGAGCGCGGGCGCGACGTACTCCGTAGCGGCGATCACGTCGGCCTCCGTACAGCCCTCGCCCGGCAGGGTCTGCCCCAGCACGTAGGCGATCTCGACCTCGATCCGCGGGGAGCAGTAGTCCGCGCACCGGATCGGCGTCGACTCGGACAGCACCATCGAGTCGAGCAGGTGGCCGTAGTCGGGTTCGTCGACGCCCATCATCTGCTGCATCACCGGCGAGGAGAGGCCGACCTTGTGGCCATACACGCGGCCACCCTGGTCGAGGCGGCGACGGATGTTGATCAGCTGGATCTCGTAGGCGTCGACCACGTCGGCCGCGGGGAAGGATTCACGCAGCGGACGCAGCGGCGCGCGGCCGGTCTCGGCCTGCCACAGCAGTTCGGCCGCGGTGTTCCTGGTCTGGTTGTCGAGCATGTCCTGACGTTCTCAGCCTCCGCGCCGGAGTGCCCGAGCATCTCCCGTTGAGCGGGACGCCCGTCAAGCGTCGTAGGTGACCCGGAGCCGATCAGTCCTGGGCCTCGCCTGGCAGGCCAGGATCAGGCCGTCGGCCAGGTCGGCCGCGTCGAGCACCTCATTGCGCTCCAGGTCGACCTCACCTTCGAGCAGCACGCACGCGCAGGCACTGCAGGCACCCTCCCGGCAGGAGAACGGCGCCTCGATCCCAGCGGCGAGGAGTACGTCGAGCAACCGGTTGCCCTGCGGCCAGGTGACGCTGCGGGTGTCTCCGTCGAGGGTCACCTCGACCGTGCTCTCCGGCGTGCCGGTTTCGAGCACGACGCTGACGGCGTCGAAGGGGTTCTCGTGCAGGGACGTGAATCGCTCCACGTGCACGTGGTCGGTGGGCACCCCGCCGGAGCGGAGTGTCCCGGCGACCAGGTCCATGAATGGGCCGGGGCCGCAGATGTACGACTGGCGACCCGGGCGTGCGGCCAGCACAGCCGCGACCCGGTCCGCGGTCGGGAGACCGTCGGTCGACTCCAGCCAGTCGAGGACCTCGAGGCGATCCCCGAACGCGCCGGACAGGGCAGCCAACTCGTCACCGAAGATCACCGACCCCGGATCACGGTTGGCGTAGACGAGCGTGACGGCCCCCGTGCCGACGTACAGGCTGGTCTTGAGGATGGACAGCACCGGCGTGATGCCGGAACCGCCCGCGAAGAGCAGCAGGTCGTCGTCGAAGTCTTTCGGCGTGAAGGTTCCGGACGGCTTGAGCACGTCGAGCACGGTGCCTGCCACGACGTGGTCGCAGATCCAGTTGGAGGCGTAGCCGCCTGCCGTCCGCTTGACCGTCACCTTCGGTTTCTCGTCGAGGGCGGGTGAGCTGCACAGCGAGTAACACCGGGCCGCTCCCCCGTCGCGATCGCTCGGGACCCGGATGGTGATGAACTGGCCGGGCCGGTAGGACACCGGCGAGCCATCCACCGGCTCGAGCACCAGCGAGTGCGCGTCCGCCGTCTCGCGGATCACCTCAACCACCCGGACCTGAAGAGACATGTCAATCCGCCTGGGCCGCGTGGCGTGCCGCGACGTACCCGAAGACGATCGAGGGGCCGATGGTGGCGCCGGGCCCGGCGTACTCGTTGCCCATCACCGACGACGACGCGTTGCCGGTGACGTAGAGGCCGTCGATGACCGACCCGTCCTCGCGGAGCACGCGGGCGTGCTCGTCGCTGACCAGGCCACCCTTGGTGCCGAGGTCGCCGACGTCAAGCTTCACCGCGTAGTACGGCGCCCGGTCGATGGTGTCGAGATTGGGGTTCTTCAGCGTCGGGTCTCCGTAGTAGCGGTCATACGCGCTGTTGCCCCGGCCGAAGTCGAGGTCATCGCCGGTGCGGGCGTACTCGTTGAAGGTCGCCACCGTGGTGGCCAGCGCGTCGGCAGGCAGGCCGATCTTCGTCGCGAGCTCCTCGATCGACTCGGCGCGGACCACCAGGCCCGCCTCATAGAACGACTTCGGGAAGGGCTGGCCGGGCAGGATCTGCGCGAACGGGTAGCGCCGCCGCGCCTTGGCATCCATCACGAACCAGGCCGGGACGTGCTTGCCGTCGAGCTGGTCGTGCACGAAGTTCGTGTATGGCGACGACTCGTTGGTGAACCGTTCGCCGTTCGAGGACACGATGACGGAGCCGGGGATGCACCGCTCGGAGACCAGCGGGATGGCGGCGCCGCTGGGGTGGGTCACCGACGGCATCCACCACGCGTCGTCCATGAGGTCGACCGCGGCACCCAGGCCGAGGCCTGCGACGATGCCGTCGCCGACGTTCTCACGGGCGCCGAGGCTGAGGTTCGCGCGGCCGCCGTCGGGCAGCCAGGTGTCGCGCATCTCCTGGTTGTGCTCAAAGCCGCCGCTGGCCAGCAGTACACCCTTGCGTGCCCGAATGCGTCGGACCGCACCGTCGCGAGTCACCTCGACGCCGACCACGCGGCTGCCCTCGACGACCAGCGAGGTCATCGGGGTCCGCAGCCAGAGCGGGATGCCCGCGTCCTTGAGTGCCATCCGCAGCCGGGCCACCAGGGCGCGGCCGCCGGTGGACATGTGCCTGCGCAGGAAGAAGTTGGAGAACACCCGCCAGGCGGCGACCAGGCTGGCGCGGCGACCACGCCAGGTGCGCTTGACCATGGCCAGGTCACGGTAGTCCCGTGCCGTCACCCAGAGACCTAGCGGCCCCTTCATGCTGTTGGGCCGCTGGAACTCCTCGTCCTCGCCGAGCTTGCGCGTGTCGAACGGCACGGCCTCGATCGAGCGACCGAGCGGGCGGCCGCCCTCGAGCTCCGGGTGGTAGTCGGCGTATCCCTTGGTCCAGAGGAACCGCACCCACCTGCTCTTCTCAAGCAGGGCCATCGCGTCGGGGCCGTGGTCGACGTACGCGTCGAGCCGCGCGGCTTCCGCGCGCTCCCCGATCAGCTCGTCGAGGTACCTCCGGATCGACTCACGGCTGTCGTCGTGTCCGGCCCGGCGCAGCGTCGGGTTGTTGGGGATCCAGATGCCCCCGCCGGAGATGCCGGTGGAACCGCCGTACCGCTTCGCCTTCTCGAGTACGACACAGCTCAGGCCGAGGTCTTGCGCGGTGAGCGCGGCCGTCATTCCGCCGCCACCGCTGCCCACGATGACGAGGTCGAACTCGTCGTCCCACGCGGTCGTCATCGGTCACCTCGCGTCAGGAACGCCAGGACCGTGGCTTCCCACGCTTCCTTCTGCTCGATCATCACCCAGTGCCCACAGTTGGGGAACACGTGAACCTCCGCCTCTGGAATCGTCCGCATCGGCAGCAGCGCCATGTCGACCGGGCTGACCCGATCGTCCCGGCCCCACGTGATGAGGGTTCGGGCCTTGATCTTGTGCAGCATCGCCCAGTACGGCGGGGCGTCGCTCGCCGCGGCGGCCGCGGCGCGCGCCTCCATTGCCGCGCGGCCGTACATGCGGCGCGAGAACTCGAGTGTCTCGGGCTCGGTGGCCTGCGCCCAGCGGTCCTCGACGAGCTGCTCGGTGACCAGGTCCTGGTTCCAGACCATGGAGCGCAACCACTGGATGAGTCGCTCGCGGGTCGGCTCTTCGGTGAACTCTATGAGCAGGTTGATGCCCTCGCCCGGGAAGGGGCTGAAGATGTTCTTGCCCATGCCGCCGATGGTCACGAGGCTGCGCACCAGGTCCGGGTGGCTGATCGCCAGCTGTGTCGCGACGATGCCCCCCATCGAGTTGCCGACGACGTCGACCCGGTCGAGGCCGAGCCCGTCGAGGAAGCGGATCACCGAGGCGGGTGCGGCCAGCATCGGGTGCTGGTCGGTCGGGTCGCTCACACCGAAGCCCGGGAACTCCAGCACCAGGCAGCGAAAGTGCCGGGACAGGCTCGGCAGGTTGCCCTCGTAGTTGCGCCATCCCGTGACGCCCGGCCCCGATCCGTGCAGGAGCAGCAGCGGTGGGCCCGCACCCACGTCGTGGTACCTCAGGACACCCTGCTCGGTGGCCAGCTCCTTCAACATCTTCGCCTCTTCCTGGTCGGTCCTCGGACCGTAGACAAGGCGGGCCCGTTGGGGTTCGGGGTCTCCCGTTGACCGGGACCTGCCGTGGTAAGCCGACCCGGCGGACCTACCGTCGACGCATGAGCACTTCACATCTGGTCACCCAGGCGGATCCCGAGCCGCGCGCGCCGACCCCCGACGAGCTGCGCCGCGCGATGAGCGCGTTCGCCGCGGGCGTGACCGTGGTGACCGGGCTCGACGAGGACGGGCCGGTGGGCTTCGCCTGCCAGTCCTTCGCATCCGTGTCGCTGGACCCGCCGCTGATCCTCTTCTGCGCCGACCACAGGGGCCGGGCGTGGCCGCGGATCCGCGCCGCGGGCCGATTCACGGTGAACGTGCTGGCCGAGCGGCAGGAGGACCTGTGTGCGCGGTTCGGCTCCAGCCGCGGAGCGAAGTACGACGGCCTGGACTGGGCGGTCTCGTGCTGGGGGACGCCCACCCTGCGCGACGTGCTCCTCCGCGTCCACGCCGAGGTGTACGACGTCCACGTGGCGGGTGACCACGACGTGGTGCTGGGCCGGGTACTCGAGGTAGAGCTCCTTGCGGAGGAGCGGCCGATGATCTTCTACCGCGGTGGCTTCGGCGTGGAGCCGAAGCCCTCCCCCGTCCTGGCCGAGCCCAGCCTGTGGGGATGGGGCGACCACTGGGGCTGACCAGCGGTCAGCCCCAGTGGCTGCCGCTCTGGCCTGCGGCGGCGAGGCGCTCCATCGTCGCCGCGGAGTAGTTCTGCTGGCCTGCCATGGCCTTCCGCCGGGCGCCGCGCGACTCGCGCACCTGCGGGAAGAGCTCGAGCGAGACGCTGTGCGCGGCGGCCGCGACCAGGGGCGCCACCTTCTCCAGCGGAGCCCGGGAGTCGCCCACGAGCGAGATAGCCGCGAGAGGGCCCTCGGGCCCGCGAATCGCGGCGGCGACGCAGGAGATGTGCGAGAAGCACTCGCCGCGCTCGAACGCGACGCCACGGCGCGCGCGAATCCGGTTCAGCTCCTGGTGGAGCAGGCCGACCTCGCCAATGGTGACGTGGGTCTGGCGGCGCAGCTCGGAGGAGAAGCGCTCCTCGACGTCCTCGGGCTGCAGCCAGGCGAGCATCGCCTTGCCCAGCGCCGTGCTGTGGGCAGGCGCGCGACCACCGACGCGCGAGGGTACGGCGGCGGCGAACCGGCCGCCGACCTTGTCGAGGTAGACGATCTCCACCTCGTCCAGGACGGCCAAGTGGACGACGAGGCCCGTTTGGACACTGAGCTGGTGCAACAGCGGTGCGGCTGCCTGACGCACCTCGGCGTCGTCGTCGCCACGTCCTCCGAGGCTCAGCGACCTGCGGCCGAGGCAGTAACCGAAGGAGGTGTGATCGAGCCAGCGCAGCTTGACGAGTTGGTCCAGGATCCGGTGGGCCGTGGAGCGCGGCAGGTGCGTGCGCCTGCCCACCTCCTCCAGCGTCAGGCGCGTGGTGCGGGCCGCGAACTCGTCCAGGATGAGCGTCATCCGCTCCACCATGCTCGGCGGAAGTTCGGGACGAGCCTCCGGCGCCACCGTTGTCACGGGCATGCGAGCCTCCACCGCAAAACTGAAATGAATTATGGAATCTCGACTGTAACAAGCCCCACATCCCGGCGCCAGTAGGAACTAGACGGAATTTCAGAAATCTGCCGCGCACGGGTCCGGATCCTCCCGGCCAGCGGGAACAGCCGCCCGCCGCGCGCCTGCCCGCCGGTAGACCATCCGGGAGTGCTGACGCTCGTCCTGAGAGGCCATCCATGCGCATAGGAATCGCCAGTCCCGTCGTCACCGCGGTGCCCGGCGCCCATTCCCCGTGGGAGACCACGGCAGGCATCGAGGGCCTCGCCCGGATCGCCGAAGAGGCCGACCGGCTCGGCTTCCACCACCTGACCTGCAGCGAGCACGTCGCCGTGCCCGAGGAGATCGCAGAGCAGCGCGGCGCGACGTACTGGGACCCGCTGGCGACGCTCGGCTACCTGGCCGCGCGTACGCGGCGGATCAGGCTCGCGACGCAGGTGCTGGTGCTCGGCTACCACCATCCCCTCGAGATCGCGAAGCGCTACGGCACGCTCGACCAGGTGAGCAACGGTCGCCTGGTCCTAGGGCTCGGCGTGGGCAGCCTCCAGGAGGAATTCGACCTGCTTGGCGCCGAGTTCACCGATCGCGGCGCTCGTGCCGACGAGGCGATCAGCGCCCTGAGGGCCTCACTCTCCCGTCGGGTCCCCGAGTTCCACGGCACCCACTACGACTACGCAGGCTTCGTCGTCGAGCCCCACGCGTCGCAGGAGCGGGTGCCCCTGTGGATCGGCGGCCGCACCCTGCGCTCGCTGCGCCGCGCCGCGACGTACGGCGACGGCTGGGTGCCGTTCGGCCTCAGTCGTGACCAGCTCGCCGAGCTGCTCGGCAAGGTCGAGCTGCCAGACGGGTTCAACGTCGTGCTCAGCGCCGGACGCCCGCTCGACCCCATCGGCGACCCCGGTAGTACCGAGAGGGTCCTGGCCGCGCTGCGGAACGCGGGCGCGACGATCGTGGGTGCCGCACTCGCGGCCGGATCCGTGGACCACTACCGCGAGCAGCTCGCGGCGCTGGCCGTGATCGGCGACAAGGTGGGCGCATGAGTGAGCCCGCGAGCGAATCAATGTCACAGTGCGCCGGCGTATGTCACCGAGTGTGCGAGGTGATCTCATGAGCGAGCCCGCGAGCGAATCAATGTCACAGTGCGCCGGCGAATGCCACCGAGCGTGCGAGGTGGTGTCATGAGTGGTCTCGCCGCACTCGAGGCCCGGATCCAGCTACTCGAGGACGAGGCGGCGATCTCCCGCCTGATCGCCTCCTACGGTCCGCTCGTCGACTCCGGGGCGGCAGCGGCGGTGGCCGCCCTCTGGGGAGCCGACGGGGTCTACGACGTCGACGAGCTGGTGATGCACGGCCGTGACGAGATCCTGGCGATGGTCGAGTCGGCCAACCACCAGGGCTGGATCGCGAGCGGGTGCGCGCACTTCATCGGCCCGCCGGTCGTCACCATCGCAGGCGACGATGCCGTCGCGGTGTGCCATTCGCTGATGATCGTCAAGCAGGACAAGCGATTCGTCGTACGTCGCGCGACGGCCAACCACTGGCGGCTGCGGCGCACGGCAACGGGATGGCAGGTCGCGGTGCGCACCAACCGGGTCCTCGACGGCAGACCGGAGTCCCCCGCGTTGCTCGGCTCGGGGTTCGACACTCCCTGACCCTGATCAGGGAGCGGCGCTATCCCGACAATCTCCGCAACGGGGAGGATGGTGCGCGCGTCGGGGTTCCAGTCGCCCATCGCGTCGAAGTCCGGCCCGATGATGTTGTAGGCGGGCGAGTAGTTGATGTCTCCGCCAATGATGGCGATCGGGCCGTGTCGGCGGACCCGGGTGCCGATGTGCGATGCCTCCCCGCGCGCCCACTCGTTGGCGGAGGGGTCCAGGTGCGCGGAGGTGATTGCGAGCGGATAGGGCAGGCGGATGTCGAAGGTGGCGACCCCCGAACCCGTTCTCGGTCTTGCGCGCGTAGCGGCTGTCCCAACTGGTGCGTTCGCCGAGGATGGCGCGGTTGTAGAGCACCGCGGTGTGCACGCCGCTGGGCGAGGGCGCGCACGGTGCGGGCGTCCCACTGTCAATGACGACCGAGTACTTCCGCGACAAGCACCTCCAGCTTCGCGATGCGGCCCGGGCGCCCACCTCGAGGTGAGTAGTACGCAAGTGCAGACAGCGCGACTGTCGATCCATCCCTAAGTTCAAGCGCAGGCACCCTGGACGGCAGGATCGATGGCCCAGGCTCGATCCGATATCCAACGACTTCCGACCATGGGACAGGAATGTCCTGTCCCATGATCGGACGCTCGATCAGCCCCCCTGGCAATACGGCTACGCCAACGCGGAAAGACCGATACGATCCGAAGCCACCAATCGCCACGCACAATGATCCGACGATGACCGCGATCGAATCCGACTGAACAAGCATCGAGAGGCCCACCGAAACGAACCCGAGGCCAGCAGCCATGCCCACCCAACGCCATGGCGAGCGGAAAACGTACACCGCGCCCGCTCCACCCCAGCCAAGCGTCATACGAAACATCCTAACAGTTACTGGGCCTGAGCACGCAATACACCGATCTCACCCACATGCCACCGTTCAGGCCGAGTGAACCGCTCCCCGGAAGTTGGACTGCGTAAGTAAAGGTTAGGGCGCGAGGGCCTGGGCTCGGTATTCGACCGGGCTCAGGCCCTTCAGCGTGGTGGAGATGCGGGTGTTGTTGTACCAGTCGAGGTACTCGTCCAGGGCTGTGGTGAACTCCTCGACGGTGCCGAACGTGTCATGGTTGAACATTTCCTCCTTGAGGTGGCCGAAGAAGTTCTCGGCGAGTGAGTTGTCCAGGCAGTTGGCTCGCCGGGACATCGACTGCGGCAGACCCGCGTCGGCCAGCAGCGCGCGCCAGGAGGCGTGTTGGTACTGGAAGCCCTGGTCGGAGTGCACCAGCGGTGTGGCCCCGGCGTTCAGGGTGGCGATGGCCTCGCGCAGCGAGGAGTTCGTCAGTTCCAGCGACGGGGACGGGCCGTGGGTGTAGGCGATGACGGATCGGTCGAACAGGTCGATCACCGGTGACAGGTAGATCTTGCGGTCCGCGATGCGGAACTCGGTGACGTCGGTGACCCACTTCGTGTCGGGGGCCTGGGCGCTGAACTGGCGGTTCAGCACGTTCTCGGCGACCGTGCCTGCCTGCCCGAGCCAGGACCGATACCGCCGCGGCCGCCGCACCTTGCAGACCAGGCCCAGGGTGTTCATCAGCTTGAGCACGGTCTTCTTGGCCACCCGCCGGCCCTGGCGGGCCAGCACGAGGTGAATCCGCCGATGCCCGTATCGGCCACGAGCCTGCTCGAACGCCTCGGTGATCGCGGCCTTGAGACCCGCGTGCGGATCGGGGCGCGACAGCCGGGCCTGCTGGTAGAAGAACGTCGACCGGGCCACACCGGCGACCTCCAGCAGCACCGGCAGCGGATAGTCGGCCTTGAGAGTGGCGATGACCTGGGTTTTCACCCTCGCCCCTGCTCCCTCAAGGCCCGCAATTTTTTTAGGTAGGCCACCTCCGCGGACAGCCGCAGGTTCTCCCGCCGCAACCGCTCCAGCTCGCTTGGCGCCGGCGCGGGCGATCGCGTGTCACCGGCGGGCGGCCGCCCTTTCGGCTTGGGCCGCAACGCTTCGGCGCCCTCACGCCGATACAGCCGCACCCAGTTCTCGACCAGCTTGGGCGAGGACAGGTCATGCTCGCGCGCGAGCTCGATCGCGGTCGCCTCACCGCTGACGAACCGCCGCACCACATCGAGCTTGAACTCGAACGTGAACGACCGCTTGCCCGGCACCATCACCAGCGCCCCCGCGCCTCGCAGCCTCCAACGATCATGCAAGCGTCCCACCGCGTCCGGGGACACACCCAGCCGGGTCGCGACCGCGCCTCTGCCATACCCGGCCTCGAACAACGCGACAGCAGCCTCCCGCTGCCGCTCCGACAACGAACTACCTGGATACACCAAACCGCTCCCCGGAAGACGGAACTGGATTACCAGTCCAACTTCCGGGGAGCAGTTCAGAGCGAGTAGGCCCCCTTATGTATCAGAGTCATCGACGACCAGGTGGGAGTGACCGGCTTGCGCTGGACCCATGGCGTAACACGTGTGAATCTGGTGTACCTCATGACGGATCCCATGCCGAATGTCAACAAGGTGAAAAGTCCATCGACAAAGATAGCTCGGCGGCTACCCGCCCACCCACGCTCAGCTATAGCCTGCTGACTGCGAACACCATACGCGGCAGTCTGCGCAACTCCACAACTTGCCCAGCCAACTGCGGGAACAAAGCACCACCCAGTGGCCGCGACAGTGGCGATCAAACCTCGATTGTCCCTAACCCAGCCACCGAACCCTCGCTTCCCAACCATCTTGATCGGTGTGTGGCAGCGACGGTGGCCCCGCCATGTGTGGCACGCCTTACCGTCGAGGTCCAAATTATTGATCGAGTCGCCCGACACATAGTCGTAGTCATTCGCACTTCCTCCCTCGACTGGATCGACAGAAAGAAAGCGACCGAGTAGCGGGCTGTACGGGCGGGCACCCATTTGCACGATCGACAGTGCGCCAGCGTGCTCGTACGGGCGCTGGTGCTGGCCGAGCCAGCCGTAGTCCATTTCGCCGCGCTGGTTGTCCGGAACGTTGTCCGGGCTCACCGCACCTGTCGACGACAATGGCTCGCCATATGGACCATAGGTGCGCAACGCGCCACTCTGAACCCCGCCTGGCGTCGTGGCCAGGCACAAGTCGCCGCGGACCGACGGGTGGTCCCAGGTCGCGTCAGGCGCGGTCGGCTTCCAGGTGTAGACGACGCCGCCCGGCAGGCCGAACGTGCGGGACACGTAGCGGTTCGTCCCGTCCAGCACATAGTCGGCCGAGTCGCCGGAGCCGGTGTAGCCGTATTTGACATCGGTGTGCGTGTCGCCCTGCGAAGCCTGGCGACGCACGATCCGGTCCGTCACGTCACGGGTGTAGGACACATCAGCCGGGTCGGGGCCCGTGGTTCGGGCGGCGATGTTGCGGTCCGCGCCGTCCCACGACAGGTACGTCGTCGCCCCGCCGACCGTGTACTCCGTGGTCGAACCGTGCGAGTCGTACCGCAGTCCGCTCACCACCGTCGCACCCGTCGTGGCCAGGATGCGGTCGGCCGCGTCATAGCAGTAGCCCGTCTCGGCCGTGCCCGATGACGTCTCGTCCAGCAGCCGCACGCGGTTGGTGTTCAGGCCCGCGTTCGACTGGGTGCCGGTCGGGCATCCCGCCGGGGCGGACGAGGTGAAGTCGTAGGTGTAGTGGTGCCCGTTGACCCAAGCCTGGGTCAGGCGGCCTGCCGAGTCGTACACGTAGTTCGGGCCGGTGGGGCGCGCGTCGACCCCGGCGAGGGACTCGTCGACGATCGTTCCCGCCCGGGTCCGCGTCACCGCGGACACGATCTCTTGGGCGTCGCTCGTCCGCCAGGTCAGCGACGTGACCTGACCGGCGGAGTTCTTGCCGATCGCGGACAGCGAGCTGCCGTTCGAGTACGTCACCGTCGCGAGTTCACCGGCGGAGTCGTACGTCGACGTCGCCAGGACGGTCGCGCCCAGCGACGTCGTCAGCATGCGGCCCGCGTCGTCGTGGGTGTACGACGACACCTGGACCGGATCGGCCGGGTTCGGCGGGTTCACCGTCGTCGAGATGGCCCGGCCCGCCTGGTCGTACGCGGTCACCGTGCGGACGCCATGCACGTCGGTGTATTCGACGCCCCGGCCGAGCAGGTCGACCCTCGTCGTCTCGGTGCCGTTGTAGTCGGTGACCGACGATGTCAGCGGGTCGCCGCCCACCGCGTAGTTCGTGGTGACGGTTCGAGGACCGGCACTCGCGTTGCCGGGCACGACCTGTTGGGTGACACGGTCACGCGTGTCGTACTGGGTGCACGTCCAGTCGCCGGATGTCGCTCGCGCGACGACGCGGCCCGAGGCGTCGTAGATCTGCTCGTCGACCCGTGCCGAACCCGTCGCAGGCGTGGGAAGCGTGGTCGACTTCGCCATGCCGCCCTGGTTGACCGCGTCGGCCGCTGTGGTGCACGGGTTGTCGCGCGTCTCGGTGTCTCCGTAGTGGACGTAGCTGGTCTGCGCGCCGCTCGGCATGGTCTTCGCGGTCTTGCGCAGGTAGCCGGATCCCGGCGTCTCGTACGTCGCTCCCGTGGTCAGGCCCGCACTCGTGGTGCTGACCGGCAGGCCGAACGTCACGTCGAGGCCCGACTGACCGAACGCGGTCGTGGTGACCTGCCCGGGCACGTCCGCCGACTCATAGGTGCGGCTCGTGGTCGCGAGGTTGTGCCTCGGACGGAGCTGGCTGCCCGGGACCTGCTCCTGGACGCCGCCAGGGGTGGTCCAGTGCAGTTCGAGAACCGAGTCGTAGAGGTACTCGTTGTGGTCGACGCGGATTCGCTTCGCCTCACCGGCAGCGCCGCTGACGACCGTCGCGGTCTGCCAAGTCGGGACCTGGCCCTGCCAGATGTCGTCCATGACGAGCGCGTCGTCGATCCACACTCGCGTGCCGTCGTCGGCGAGGACCCGCAAAGTGTAGGTACCCGCTTGCGGGAACACGATCTCACCGGTCGCCCGCAACGAGATGTTGTCGGCAGGCACGCCGGGAGTCGGCACACCGGTCCACGTCACGACAAGGCGCCCGTCAGAGGTCCCCACGCCGGTGGTGTACGCCTTCGGGGCACCGACGAGATCGAGGTTGTCCCAATAGGACACGGCGAGGCCGTTGATGCCCTCGTCGTACGCGGTCTGCGACTTCGGGACGGTGTCGGCGCAGGCAGCGGTCGGGAGCTGTCCCGAGAAGCACGATGCCTGCGCCGGGCCGAAGTGATCGACCGGTCGATCCTGCTTGTCATACGTGGTCGTTGACACTCGCCCAGCGGTGTCGGTGGACGTCAGCAGTTGATCCTTGACACTCCACGTCTGCGAGGCGACCTTACCGGTCGCGTCTGTCGTCGACAGCAACCGGAACGCCTCGTCATAGACCACCTTCGTGGCGTACCCGATCGCCGGGGTGAGGCCGTCCACATCGACATAGCTGGTTCGATTCGCCGGGTCGTACCGATAGCGATGCCCTGGCCGCGACACGCTCGGCGTCGCTTGCGGTGCGTAGACCGCGCTCGCCAGGGGCTTGCTCGCGGTGTGTTCGACGTAGTGAACGATGTAGTTCGCCGTGTCCCGCGCGGTTGGCGGCATCGATGGCGACCCAGTCGGCCGCGGCGCTGTCACGCAGCCCGTCGAGCGGACCCGTGGGCGCGTAGCTGTAGGACGTGGTGTCCGAGCCCGGATTTTCCACCCGGGTCAACCTGCCGCTGCCGTACCACAGGCGGGTCTCGGTCCCGTCCCAGTAGCTGATCCGGCAGAGCATTTGCGCGGGAGGCAGCGCGTCGAAGCCTGCCGGGGCGGTCGCACCGCCGTAGCAGGCGTCGCCAGGACGGTTGTAGTGCAAGGTGTGCGACCGCTGGGAAACCGGGTCGCGGATCTCCTTGAGCCGCGACGGAAACCCGTCGTAGACGTTGTTCAGGGCAGCCGGCTTACGGGAGTCCTGCATGTTCGCCTGTGTGTCGAGTTTGCCGTCGGCGCGGAACACGTACACATCTGAACCCTCGGTGAGGGTGACGCGGCCGCCGCTGTCGAGGGCGAGGATGCCGTCCTCGCCCTCGGGCGCCTTGTAGCCGCCTGCACTCTGCTTGGTGTAGGTGTGCTTCGCGCCGGTGCCATCGGTCAGCACGATGTTCTGGTCGGTGACCTTGGCCTCGGTGTACGTGCCGCCAGAGCCATCCAGGTCAGCCGAGAGCGTCCACCCCTTGGGCAATGCGGGGGCGTCCATCGTGTGCAGCCAGTCCGCAGGCACGATCTGCGACGGCACCGCGCCGTCGGTGGTACGCCGCGCTCGTGCGCTCGGCCAACTCGACCTTGATCGGCACCCGCTGTCCGGCGGACAGAGCGACACCGGTGGCGACCGAGTAGTTCACGCCTGCGCAGCATGGCTGGTCGTACACGCTGTTGTTGTTGACCCAGATCTTCAGGCTGTCGTCGTGCACACCGGCGAACTGGTAGGTCCCGGCGACCGGAGCCTGGAAGTAGCCCTCCCATCGGGCCACGAACCAGTCCACGCCCATGGCGGGAGCGAACGGCGATCCGACGCCCCAGTCGACGTTCACCTGCGGTTCGGTGCGAATAAGCACCGGCTGCTGCGACGGGTTGATGTTCCCGTTCTGCGACAGGTCCACGAAGTACGACGCCTGCAGACCCTTGTTGTCCTGCTGCTGCGAGTTGTACGTCATCGACACACCCGCCGTGCCGCCCACCGTGGTGAACGTCGGCCCGGCGACCGAGGTGGTCACGTTGCCGTTGGCCAGGTTCACCGCCAGGGGGCCCACTGAATCGACCGGGGCCGGGCCACGCGCCCCGATCCGCTGATCGATCTTCACCCGCCATACCGGGCCCGGTGTCTGCGTGATCCCACTGGAGGTACGAACCTGCCAGGTGTACTGCACACCGTCCTGCAACACCCCGATCGGAACCGTCCATGTCGGACTGGACTGACAACCCGAGTCCACCACGACACCAGAGTTCGCGTCCGTGCCTGTCGCGACCCGAAAGCAGTAGGACACGGCGTCACCATCGGCGTCGGTCACCGGGTTGACCGCCAGCGTCGGCGTCAGGCTCGTGCTCACCGACTGGTCGGCCGGACCCACCAACGTCGCCGCGGGCGGCGCGTTCCCCGTGTCGATGTACACCGTCAACCCGAGACGCTTGTACGTCCAGATGTTCGGATCTTCGTACCCGCTGATGGAGAACCAGACGTGCGACTGGCCCCGGAACCCGTGGACGTGGCTGGTCAAGCGGGTGTCGCTGAACGACCCCGTCTGTCCGACCAGTGTGGACGCGAGGTGTGCGCCCACACCGTTGAAGTTGAACGCGGTGCCGATCCATAGATTGGCGCCCCACGTCCGGTCGACCGTCGTCGCGTCGCGGATGTTGTTCACGTCGAACCGGGCGCCGATCACGTTCTTGCCCGCCAGCGACGTCAGGTCCATCCGGAACAAGCCGCGCCACAAGGTGCCGTTGTGCATCGGGCTGCCGATCCGCAGCCCACCGTCGTTGTAGTAGTACGTGCCGTCGGACTTGTATGAATACCACTCCGGCGTCCACAGCGTGAACGTCGGATCGACACTCACCGGGTAGGTCCGAGCCGGGTCACGCAACCAGCGCTCGTCCACCGACGCGGTAAGGATCCAGCCGTCAGCGGTGTTCTCCAAGCCGTAGGAGCCGGTGGTCACGGCGGGCGGCCGGTCAGCGGATCCGGACGAGTCCCACGCCTCGACAGCTGGCATGACGATCTTCACGGCGCCGTTGGCGTCGCGCAGCTCGACGGTGCCCTGAGCGGTGACGACAGGGGTGAGGCCATCGGTGCCCAGCCTGAACCGCCAGGTTGACTTGCCCGGCGCGGGTCGACGTTTGAGCTTGATCGTCTCCTTCACCGACCCGGCTGTGACCTCGTATTCGAGGTCTGTCTCGGGCTCGACGTCGGTGTAGATGGCCCTGGAGCCATTGAGCTTGGCCTTCTTGCCCGTGGCGGCGCGCTCGAGACCGAGCGACGCACGCTTGCCGTCAACCTCGACCGACACCAGGCGCGAGTCATCGGCGCTCTCAGCGAACGCCACGCTCAGCGGGTGAAGCCTTGCGTTGGCACGCTTCGACTTCGTGTCCGTCTCAAGTGACACATCGATTGGACGCCAGACTCCACTGGCGTCCTTGACGTTCAACGGCTCGGTCGACTGTTTGACGCTGCGCGTGCCATCCGGGTTTTCGTACTCCTCGGTGAACATCGACCGAGAGACCAGTTTCGAGCGGCGTGGGTCGTAGTGGCTGCGCCGCTGACCGGCCAGCGAACTGAAGTCCGCCTTGGGATCAGCGGGCGCAACTGGGTCCTGGCGAGCGGGCTCGCCCTTCAGCGGCGGAAGGCCACGCGCGTCGACGGCGGTGGACCTTGGCGGCGCCTCGGGCGAAGGCGGAATTGCGAACGCCTCGGTCGGCGTCGCGACCAGAGTGAACGCCAATGCGGCGATAGTCGCTCGCACGGCAGATCTCCGCCAGGCAGCACGAACACGGATATGACGAGAGAACACAAAGCCCCCAGAGTGATCGACGCGAGGCTCACGCCCCGCGCACTTCGCCATCGACTAACGCCGTTGCCGCGCAGAGGCCACTCCAGCAGGAGGCCAAGCGGAGGCACCGATCAGGCACTACCAGACCAGACCAGACCGTACGGTATGGTCTGGTATAGCTTGACGTATCGGTGCAATCTCGGCAATAGGCCGATCGGAGTCATGACGGCCTAGGAATTACTACATCCGACCTAACCGCTGCCAACAGAAGTCGGGTTGGCGGTCATGAACTGGCGGAAGCCGATCGAAGTCTTCAACGATCTTCAGCGAACCCCGTGTCGCTATGATCACTTGATTCCGCCAAATAAACGCCCTGTTGATCTCAGCGCAGGGCGGTCGGCCAACCGTACCTCGTCTTCAGGCTCTACGAACTCGTCAGCCCCGATCCGAAGCCGCCTGCCGAACTTCTTTCGAGGATCTTCGTCCGACAACCACGCCGGCGCGAGGGTGCGTTCCCAGAACTCACCCGGCCCCTTGTCTCCGGGGCTGTGAATGCTTGAGCATGGACATGGACTAGACCAATTTAGATAATTGCCGCATGCGGAACACTCCTGTGCGATCGAGGTCTGTGAAATCCCAGTTTTCGGCCATCGCGGCGGTTGTCGGTGTCGCTGTCGCGGTGGGGACTGTGTTGGTGGTCGAGAGCAACGGACTTGCCTCGGCCGCGCCTACCGTTGTCCTGGCTGCCTGTAACGCCCCTGCCTGGGCCGAAGGCACCACGTACGCGGCCGGGGCCGAGGTGACCTATGCGGGCAGGCTGTACAGCGCCAAGGTGGCCCATACCGCGTGGCGCGGTACCGGGTGGAACCCGGTCGCCGCGCCGTCGTTGTGGACGGATGTGCGTGCTTGTGACGGGGCTCCGCCCACGACGACCACAACCACGCAGCCGACGACTACTCAACCCACTACCACGCAACCGACAACCACCCAACCCACGACCGAGCCGCCCGGCGGGGACAGCTGCGCGGTGAAGTCGAAGCCCGCGGGGAAAGTCCTTGTCGGCTACTGGGAGAACTGGGATGGCGCGGCGAACGGCGTGCATCCTCCGTTCGGGTGGACGCCCATCGCCAACCCGGTGATCTCGCAACACGGCTACAACGTGCTCAACGCCGCGTTCCCGGTGATTCGCTCCGACGGGACCGCGCTGTGGGAGGACGGGATGGACAGCACCGTCAAGGTCGCGACGCCCGCGGCGATGTGTCAGGCCAAGGCGGCGGGCCAGACGATCCTGATGTCGATCGGCGGCGCGGCGGCGGGGATCGACCTCAATTCGTCGACGGTCGCCGACCGGTTCGTCGCCACGATCGTGCCGATCCTGAAGAAGTACAACTTCGACGGGATCGACATCGACATCGAGACCGGGCTCACGGGCTCGGGCAATATCAGCCAACCTTCGGCATCGCAGGCCAATCTGATCCGCATCATCGACGGTGTGCTCGCGCAGATGCCGTCGAACTTCGGGCTGACCATGGCCCCCGAGACCGCGTACGTCACCGGCGGAAGCGTCACCTACGGCTCGATCTGGGGTGCGTACCTGCCGATCATCAAGAAATACGCGGACAACGGCAGGCTTTGGTGGCTGAACATGCAGTACTACAACGGAAGCATGTACGGCTGCGCGGGCGACTCCTACCAGGCCGCCACCGTGCAGGGCTTCGTCAAGCAGACCGAGTGCCTCAACCAGGGCTTGGTCATCCAGGGCACCACGATCCGTGTGCCCTACGACAAGCAGGTCCCAGGCCTACCCGCCCAGCCGGGCGCGGGCGGCGGATACATGTCACCGGCCACAGTCGCCCAGGCATGGAACAGCTTCGGCGGCGGACTCAAGGGCCTGATGACGTGGTCACTCAACTGGGACGGCGCAAAGAACTGGACCTTCGGCAACAACGTGAAGGCGCTGCAGGGCCGTTAGTCCCCTAGCGGCGGAGTGCAGGTCGCGGCGGGCGGGCTACCGGGCGGCGGCGAGGAGGAGTGCGGTGTCGGCCACCTGTTCAAAGTGGACGATGCCGTCGCGGACGCGCCAGATGTGGGTGAAGCGGACCACCAGGGGCTTGCCGGTCGCGGTGTGGGTGGCGGTGTAGTTTCCGATCGCCACGACTGTGGTGTCGCCGTCGACGAAGTCGTCCACGCCGGCCCGGAAATCGGTCCACTCCGCGCCGATTCGGGCGAACACGCCCGCGACGACGGCGTCTGGGCCGGTGTAGACGCCCGCGTACGCGGAGCCCGCTGCCTCGGTCCAGGTGCTCGCCGCCGACAGGGGGGCCAGCATGCCGGGTAGGTCGCCCGCCGCCGAAGCCGCGTAATGGGACCGGACGGTGTCGTAGAGCGGCATGGAGATCCTCACACTGGTTGGGTGTCGGGGTAGGCGACGCGGCCGAGGGCGGTGATGTTGGCGCCGCCGGGGGCGTTGCGGACGGTGCCGTCGGCGCCGAGGCCGAAGAAGACGCCGGTGGTGCGCATGGCGTCGAGGTCGTAGAGCCAGACGGTGGCGACGGGGATGCGGAACTCGCGGAAGGTGAACACGTAGAGGCCACCGCCGAGGGTGTAGGCGGTGGCGAGGTCGACGTCACCGTGGCCGCGTTGCTCGCCGACGAGGCACTGCCAGGCGTAGCGCTGCGAGCTGAGGTAGACGTGCTCGTAGAGGTGGTTCGGGCTGTAGCGGTACAGCGCGCGCCAGCCGATGAGGTCGCGGGTGGGCGCGGGCGCGGCGCCGATGACCTCGTGGCCGTCGAGGGTCCCGGGCTGGAAGGTCTGCGCGACGCGCGGGGTGCCAGGGGTGTCCTCGTCGGCGATGGTGGAGACGACCGTCAGCGTCCGCCCGGTGGTGGTGTCGACCACCAGGACCTCGGCGCGGTGCGGGGTGGACGCGAACGTCCGGTCCACGAAGTACACACCGGGCGCGCCCTCGACGGCGTCGTACCGGTCCTCGACACCGTCCTCGGCGGCCGTGGCCGCGCCGAACTCGATCACGCGGCCGTCCACCGACCACACCGTGCCGTCCAACGACACCGACGGCAGGCGGTTGCCGTCGATCCCGGCGGCGAAGTCGTCCACGGCTTTCCACTCGGACATCAGGGTCCTCCTAGACCAGGTCGATGGTGGGCAGGTCGACGGCGCTGGCGCCCGCGTCGGCGGTGACCACGGCGCCGGAGACGATGGCGGCGTCGGCCGAGGCGAGGAACGCGATGACGGCGGCCACCTCGTCGGCCGTCGCCGGGCGGCCCAGCGGGGTGTTGCGGGTGACCAGGGCGTAGGCGGCCTCGCGGTCGAGACCGGCGCAGGCGGCCAGGCCGTCCATCTGTTCGTCGGCCATGGCGGTGCGGACCCAGCCGGGGCAGACGGTGTTGGCCCGCACACCGTGCCTGCCGTAGTCGCGGGCGATCGAGCGGGCCAGCCCGACCAGCGCGTGCTTCGTGGCGGTGTACCCGGCCACGGCCGGCCCGGCGAACAGCCCGGCCAGCGACGACACCAGCACCACCGACCCGCCGCCGTCGACCAGACCGGGGACGGCGGCGCGTACGGTCGCGAACGCGGTGGTCAGGTTGGCCGAGAGGGCGAGGTCCCAGTCGGCGAGCGAGGTCTCCCCCACCGCGCCGAGCCCGTGTCCGCCCGCGTTGGCGACGACCACGTCGACCCGGCCGAACCGCTCCCCCGCCGCCGCGACCACCTCGGCCATGGCGTCCGGGTCGGCGGCGTCGGCGGGCACGGCCAGCGCGCGGTCGCCGATGGCGGCCGCGACTTCGGTGAGAGGGCCGGGGCGGCGGCCGGTGAGGACGACCGCCGCGCCCTCCTCGGCGAGGCGGCGGGCCGTGGCGGCGCCGATGCCGGTGCCCGCGCCGGTGATCAGCGCGACGCGGCCGGTGAAGCGGGTCATGGGGTGGCTCCGGCGAGACGGGCGACGGCCGCCGCCGTGGCGGCGAGGTCGGCTGGGCAGCGGGTGACGACCGCGGTGAGGCGGTCGGTTCCCGAGGACAGGGCCTGCGCGCCCGCCGAGGCCGCGGCGCGGGCCGGGTTGTGCGCGCACACCGGGATGACCGCGAGGACCCGGGTCGCCGGGGTGTGGAGGACGGCGCGCAGGGCGTAGAAGGCGGTGTCGAGGATGTCGGCGAGCGGGGTGTGCCAGTCGTGGTCGGACAGCTCGGCCGCGTTGGCGGGCTGACACGGCCGGGAGCTGGTGGTGACCACGACGTCGAGGCGGCCGTAGTGGGCGTGGACGGACTTGATGGCGGCTTCGAGCTGGGCGGGGTCGGCCGGGTCGGCCTTGACGGCCATGGCCCGGTGCAGCGCGCCCGCGGTGACCTCGGCGCCGGTCCCCTCGACGTCGAGGGCGGCGACGAGGGCGCCGAGGGCGTCGAGGCGGTGTGCCACGGCCGCCCCGACGCCCGTCCCGGCGCCGGTCACCATGGCGACCGTGCCCAGCAGGGTGGTCATGCGCCGAAACGCGGGGGTGTCAGGTCGTCGACGGCGACGTGGATGGCGCGCAGGTCGCTGTAGAAGTCGACGCTGTGCGGGCCGCCCTCACGGCCGACGCCGCTGGCCTTGATGCCGCCGAACGGGGTGCGCAGGTCGCGGACGTTGTGCGAGTTGACCCAGACCATGCCTGCGTCGATCGCCCGCGCGACCCGGTGGCCCCGGCTGAGGTCGGCGGTCCACACGTACGCGGCCAGGCCGTACTTGGTGGCGTTGGCCAGCGTCACCGCCTCGGCTTCGGTGTCGAACGGGGTCACGCAGACGACCGGGCCGAAGATCTCCTCCTGGAAGATCCGCGCGTCGGGCGCGACGTCGGCGAAGACCGTGGGCCGCAGGAAGGTCCCGCCGGGCAGGCCGTCGGGGCGGGTGCCGCCCGCGACGAGGCGGGCCTCGGCGCGGCCGATCTCGACGTACTCCATGACCCTGGCGTGGTGCTCGGGGTGGATGAGGGCGCCGACCTCGGTGGCCGGGTCCGACGGCGGTCCGACCTTGACCGCGTCGGCGCGGGCGGCGAGGCGGGCGACGAACTCCTCGTAGACCGGCCGTTCGACCAGCACGCGCGAGGACGCGGTGCAGCGTTCGCCGTTGAGGCTGAACACGCCGAACACGGCGGCGTCGAGGGCACGGTCGAGGTCGGCGTCGGCGAAGACCACGCAGGGGGACTTGCCGCCGAGCTCCATCGACACCTCCTTGAGGTGCGCGGCCGCGGTGCGCATGATGATCTGCCCGGTGCCCGACTCGCCGGTGAACGACAGCCTCGGCACGTCCGGGTGCGCCACGAGCGCGGCCCCGGCCTCCTCGCCGATGCCGTGCACCATGTTGAACACGCCCGCCGGGACCCCGGCCTCGGCCATCACCTCGGGCAGCAGCGACGCCGACAGCGGCGACCACTCGGCGGGCTTGAGCACGACAGCGCACCCGGCGGCGAGGCTGGGCGCCAGCTTCCAGGTCTCCAGCATGAACGGCGTATTCCACGGCGTGATCAGCCCGGCGACCCCGGCGGGCTGGCGCACGACGTAGTTGACCTGCTTGCCGCCCACGAGGAACGCGTCCTCGTGCTGGGCGACGATCACGTCGGCGAAGTAGCGGAAGTTCTCCGCCGCGCGGTGCGCCTGGCCCTTGGCCTGGGTGATGGGCAGGCCGGTGTCGTGGGACTCCATCCTGGCCAGAGTGTCGGCGCGGTCCTCGATCGCGTCGGCGATCCGCACGAGCACCGTGGCCCGCTCCCGGGCGGAGAGCCCGGTCCATGGGCCGTCGGTGAACGCCCGGCGGGCGGCCGCGACGGCGAGCGCGATGTCCTCGGCCTGGCCCGCGGCGCAGCGGGCGTACTCGGTGCCGGTGACCGGGTCGGACACGCCGAAGGTGGCACCGGAGACGCTGGGGACGTCCTTGCCGTCGATGTGGTGGAGCAGTTCGTCGGTGATCATGCGGGGACTCCTGGGGGGACGAGCAGGTCGGCGGCCTTGGCGCGCAGCGCGGCGATGCGGGCCAGGCCCGCTTCGGTCGGGGGGATCAGCGGCGGGCGGACATACCCGCTGGCGATGACGCCGAGGTCGGCGAGGACGTGCTTGGCGGGCGCCGGGTTGGTCTCCACGAACAGCAGCTCCACCAGCGGGTGCAGGCGGTAGTGCAGGTCGATGGCGGCCTCGCGGTCACCGGACTCGTAGAGCTCGTACATGCGGGCCACCGCGGCGGGCGCCAGGTTGGCCAGCGCGGAGACGAACCCGCGGCCGCCGATGGCCAGCAGCGGCAGGCACAGCAGCTCGATGCCCGACCACATCAGGAAGTCGCGCCCGCACAGGTGCAGCACGTGCGAGAAGTGCTCGAAGTCCTTTGTGGTCTCTTTGATCCCGACGATGTTGTCGTGGGCCAGGCGCAGCCGCAGGACGGTCTCCGGCGCGATGTCGACGGCGGTGCGCGATGGCACGTTGTAGACGACGATCGGCAGGTCGGGGAACTCCTTCGCGACCGTGGAGTACCACTGGAACAGCCCCTCCTGAGTGGGCCTGCTGTAGTACGGGGTGATCACGAGCGCGATGTCGGCGCCGAGGTCGGCGGCGGCGCCGGTCAGCTCCAGCGTCTCGGCGAGGGTCGCGGTCCCGGTGCCGGGGAGGAACGGCAGCTCGTCGGCGGTCTCCTCGGCGACGACCTTCAGCGCCTCGACCCGCTCGGCGAGCTTCTGCGCGCCGGGCTCACCGGTCGACCCGCCGATCGAGACGCCGTGCGAGCCGGACGCGCGCTGCCAGCGCACCAGCGCGCGCAGGCTGTCGGTGTCCAGGGCGCCGTCGGCGGTGAACGGGGTGACCAGGGGGGCGATGGAGCCGCGCACGGCGGCCGGATCGGATCGGAACTTCACGGCTTCGCTCCTGCTTGGGCGGCCTCGTACTCCGCGCGGGCGGTGGGGCCCAGCGGGTAGAGGCCGTCGATGGACTCGCCCGCGGCCACCCGGGCGAGGATGTAGCGCTCTTCGGCTTCCTGGGCCAGCGCGTCGGCGGCCACGGTGTCGGCGAGCGCGGCGGGGATGAGCAGCACGCCCTCGGCGTCGCCGACCAGCACGTCACCGGGCCGCACCAGCACCCCGGCGCACGCGACGTCCACGCCGACCTCCCACGGCACGTGCCTGCGCCCGAGGACCGAGGCGTGCGCGCCGCCGCTGTAGGCCGGGAGGTCGAGGTCGGCGAACGCGGGCGAGTCGCGCAGGCAGCCGTCGGTGACCACCCCGGCCGCGCCAAGGCGCAGGGCCCGCATGGCGAGGATGTCGCCGAGGGTGCCCGCGCCGCGGTCCTCGCGGGCGTCGATCACCAGCACCTGGCCGGGCCCGATCGACTCCACGGCCCGCTTCTGGGCGTTCATGCCGCCGCCGCGCTCGGCGAACAGGTCCTCCCGGAGCGGGAGGAACCGCAGCGTGTGGGCGGTGCCGACCATCCGCAGGTCCGGGCGCGATGGCCGCAGCCCGGTGAGGAACGTGTGGTCGAGTCCGAGCTTGCGGAGCTGACTGGACAGGGTCGCGGTAGCGACCTGCCGCAGCGCGGCCTCGGTCTCCGGCTTGATCGACGGCACCGGCCGCCCGTAGGCGAGGTCGCGGTCGAGTGCGGTGACCCGCGGGCGGACCGGCGCGGCACCCGCCTCGACCACGGTGTTGCGCAGCGGCTCGGTGTCGCCGATCGCGACCTCGACCACGTCCCCAGGGTTGACCACGGTCGCGCCGGAGGGGGTGCCGGTGAGGATGATGTCGCCGGGTTCGAGGGTGATCGTGGCGGACAGGTCCGACACCAGGTGGGCGAAGTCGAACAGCAGGTCGGCGGTGGACGCGTCCTGCACGAGGACACCGTTGACCCAGGTGCGCAGCCGCAGGTCGCGCGGGTCGACCGTGCGCGGGTCGATGAGCACCGGGCCGACCGGGGTGTACCCGTCGGCGCCCTTGCTGCGCAGGTTGGAACCGCGGTCGGCGGCCCGCAGGTCGTGCACGCCGAAGTCGTTGGCCGCCGCGAGCCAGGCTATGTGGTCCCAGGCGGCCTCTCGGGACACCTTCGACGCCCGTTCGCCGATGACCACGGCGATCTCGCCCTCGAAGGCGGACAGCTCGGTGCCGACCGGGCGGACCAGGTCGACCCCGGTGGCCGACAGCGAGGACGGCGGCTTGAGGAAGTACGACGGCGCGTCGGGCACCCGGCCGCGCTCGGCGGCGCGGGAGCGGTGGTTGAGGTGGACCGCGACGATCTTCGTCGGGGCCAGGCCGAGCGGGTGGCTCACGGCGCCACCACCGGGAAGTCCACGATGACCTGGCCAGTCCCGCTCGACGGGAAGTAGTCGCAGAGCTGCTCGCCCTTGCCGGAGTAGGCGTCCCAGCCGAGCATCCCGAACAGCATCGCGGTGTCGGCCATGGCCGCCTCACCGGTGCACCGGGCGTTGTAGGCGGGCAGGCCCGCGAGGAACTCGGCGATGCGGCCGTCGCGCCACTGTTCGAGCACGCGGCGGTCGGTCTGCTCGTTGAACGGGTCGCTGATGCGGTCCAGGTACTCCGAGGACACCTCGTTCGGCGGGAACTGGTGCGACAGCGAACCGCTGGCCAGGAACGCGACCTTGCGGTCACTGCGCGCGACCGCCCGCATCAGCGCCTCGCCGACCCGGCGGTTCTCCTCGATGGTGGAATAGATGTTGCACCCCACCGGCACCACCGCGAGCGGCTCCTCGGCGCGGTTCATGAAATGCATCGGCACCAGCGTCGCGTATTCCAGGCCGAGGTCGCGCACGTCGTGCGTCATGGCCTTCTGGCCGCCCGCCTTGATCTCCTCGACCACGAGCGTGGCCAGGTCGGGGGCGCCCGGGTAGTCGTATTCCAGGTCGTGGATGAAGTGCGGCAGCTCGTGCGAGGCGTAGCTGCCGTGGTGGCGCGGCTTGCTGTTGACGTGGAATCCCATGCTGTTCATCCAGTGCGAGTCCGCCACGAGGAACGTGTCCGCGCCCCGCTCGCGGGCCCGGCGGCCCACCTCGGCCAGGCCGAGTTCGGCGGGCCTGCGGATGCCGTGGTGCTTGCCCGGGTGGATCGACAGCCAGATCGACGGCACGTGGGTGATCTTGGCGGCCAGCACCAGCTCGCCCATGGGGACCTCCCGGCCTGAGACGGTTGATGGCACGGTTTCGTGCCGCGACAAAGGTCTAACAGGACGGTCGCGGCGTGCGATTGACTCGGCGCGCACCTCTGTTGTCCGGCGGCGCACGTGGGTGCGCCGGGGTCACCATCCGGACACGCGCCCTTGACGGGGACGCCACCGACGAGTGAGTCTGCGGGTCACGGGGTTCACGGGGTCACCACGAGTGAGGTCGGATGAGCTATGCGCTGAGCACCACGGGAGTCGCGCCCGCCGACCAGTTCCCGCTGTGGGAATCGGCTGTCTCGCACACCTTCGTGCCGCTGCGCGCCTCCACGACCGCGGTCGGCCCGTTCCGGGGTCGGCTGCGCGGACGGAGCCTGGGCAACGTCGGCGTGTTCGAGGCGACCGCGGACGCGCACACGGTGCGCCGAACGTCGCGCACCATCGCCGCGGCCGACCCCGAGTTCTACAAGCTCAGCCTCCAGTTGCACGGCACGGCCCAACTCGCCCAGGACGGGCGGCAGGCGGCGCTGGCGCAAGGCGACTTCGCCATCTACGACACCACCCGCCCCTACACGCTGGCGTTCGACGACTTCTCCTCGACGCTGGTCCTGATGTTCCCGCGCGACATGCTGTGCCTGCCCGCCGGGCACGTGGCGAACCTGACCGCGACCCGCTTCACCGGGACCGCCGGGGTCAGCGGCATCGTCAGCGCGACGCTGGTGAACCTGGCCCGCAACCTCGACGATCCCGAGGTCAGCGGCAGCTTCCGGCTGGCCCGCAACGTGGTCGACCTGCTCGGCACCGCGCTGGCCGACCGCGTCGAGTACGCCGATGTGCCTGCCGAGTCCGCCAGGGCGGCGCTGCTGGTCACCATCAAGTCCTTTGTGGAGTCCCACTTGGACGACCCGACGCTGGCACCGTCGGACATCGCCGCCGCGCACCACATCTCGACCCGGTACCTGCACAAGTTGTTCAGCGAGGCCGGAACCACCGTGTCCGCCTACATCAGACACCGACGGCTGGAGCACTGTGGACAGGACCTGGCCGACCCTGGCAAGCACCGGCTGTCCATCGGCGTCATCGGCGCCCGCTGGGGCCTGCCCGACGCGTCCTACCTGAGCCGGGCGTTCAAAACCGAGTATGGCGTGTCGCCCAGCGAGTACCGCAGGCGCGGGATCATGCTGCGCTGAGCACGCCCGGTCAACGGCCATGCACGCGTGGCCAAGTCGGCGGCCACACCGGTTCGCACACTGTCCATCATGCGCACCACGAACCTCTACATCGACGGCGAGTGGGGAGCCGGGGCCGCCGGTCCGCTCACCACCGCCGACCCAGCCACCGGCGCCCCGCTGGCCGCCTGCGCCACCGCGGGCCCGGCCGACGTCGACGCCGCCGTCGCCGCGGCCCGCGCCGCCCTGGCGGGCTGGGCGGCCACCCCGCCCGCCGACCGGGCCCGGATCCTGTGGCGGATCGCCGACCTGATCGACGCCAACGCCGAGGAGCTCGCGCTCACCGAGACCCTCGACCAGGGCCAGCCGCTGTCGGTCTCGCGTGCGGTGAGCGTCCCGGGGGCGGCGGCGCACTTCCGCTACTTCGCGGGCTGGTGCGACAAGATCGACGGCGCCGCCCGGACGGTGTCTTTCCCGGACACCCTCCAGTACGACCGCCGGGTGCCGGTCGGGGTCTGCGCGCTCATCGCGCCGTGGAACTTCCCGCTGATGATCATGGCGTGGAAGCTGGCGCCCGCGCTGGCGTGCGGGAACACGGCGGTGATCAAGCCCGCCGAGCAGACGCCGCTGACCACCGTGCGGCTGGTGGAACTGTGCGCCGAGGCCGGGGTCCCGCGCGGTGTGGTGAACCTGCTGACCGGCGGCCCGGAGACCGGCGCGGCGATGGTCGCGCACCCTGGCGTGGACAAGGTGTCGTTCACCGGCTCGACGTCGGTGGGCGCGCGGATCGCCGCCGTCGCGAGCCTGAAGCGGGTGACGCTGGAACTCGGCGGGAAGACGCCAGTCGTGGTGGCCGCCGACGCCGACATCGACGCCGCCGTCGCGGGCACCGTGGCGGGCGGGCTGCTCAACTCCGGCCAGGTCTGCGCCGCCTACGCCCGCGTGTACGTCGACCGGGCCCGGCGCGACGAGTTCGCCACGAAGCTGGCCGCCGCCGTGGCCACGCTGCGCCTCGGCGCGGGGACCGACCCGGAGGTCGACCTCGGCCCGCTGGTCAGTCAGGAGCACCGGGCCCGAGTGGACGCGCACGTGCGGCGGGCCGTCACCGAGGGCGCCGTCCTGGTCACCGGCGGATCCGCGCCGGCCGGCCCCGGCTGCTTCTACCGGCCGACGGTCTTCGCCGGGGTGTCGGAAGAGATGGCAGTCGCCCGGGACGAGGTGTTCGGCCCGGTCGTCGCCGTACTGGACTACGACGACGAGGACGAGTTGCTCACCCGTGTCAACGCCTCCCCGTACGGCCTCGCCGCCGCGGTGTGGAGCGACGACCTGCGCACCGCCCACCGGCTGGCCGACGGCATCCGCGCGGGCGCGGTGTTCGTCAACATGCCGTGCGTCCCGGACCCGGCGGCCCCGTGGGGCGGCTTCGGCGCGAGCGGCGTCGGCCGGGAGATGGGGCCGTACGCGATCGACGCGTACACCGAGGTCAAGGGCGTCTGGGTGAACCTGGGCGGCGGCCGGTGACGCCGTTCTGGGTGGCAGGCCGTCCGTGCGACGGGCCGACCGCCGTCGAGGTCCGCGGTCCGTGGGACGGCGGCCTCGCCGGGGTGACGTCGTACGCGAGCGCCGCGCAGGTGGAGGGCGCCGTGGCCGCGGCATGGGAGTCGCGGCACCTCGACGTGCCCGCCCACGTCCGCGCGGACGCCCTCGACCACGTGTCGCGTTCCCTGACCACCCGGGCGGAGGAGGTCGCGGCGCTGGTCACCGCCGAGTCCGGCAAGCCGATCACCTGGGCCATGGCGGAGGTCGCCCGCGCCGCGGCGACCTTCCGCTGGGGGGCGGAGGAGGCCAGGCGCTTCTCCGGCTCCATGCAGCGGCTCGACACCGACGCGGCCTCCACGGGCCGGGTGGCCCTGATCCGGCGGGTGCCCCGGGGCCCGGTTCTGGGCATCACGCCGTTCAACTTCCCGGTCAACCTGGTCGCGCACAAGCTCGCGCCCGCCATCGCGGTGGGCGCCCCGGTGATCATCAAGCCCGCGCCCGCCACTCCACTGTCGGCGCTGTTGCTGGGGTCGCTGCTGGCCGAGACGGATCTGCCCGGCGGCCTGTGGTCGATCCTGCCGGTGCCGAACGAGTCGGCGCCCGCGCTGGCCGCCGACGTCCGGCTGCCGCTGGTGTCGTTCACCGGCAGCGACAGCGTCGGCCACGCCATCCGCGATGCCAACCCCGCCAAGCACATCGTGCTGGAGCTGGGCGGCAACGCGGCGGTGATCGTCTGTCCCGATTGGACGGACTTGGACCACGCCGCCGACCGGATCGCGCGGTTCGGGACCTACCAGGCGGGCCAGTCGTGCGTGTCGGTGCAGCGGGTGTACGCCCACCGCTCGGTGTACGCGCTGCTGCGCTCCCTGCTGGCCGACCGCCTCGCGGCCCTGCCGGTCGGCGATCCCCGCTCGGCCGCGACCCACGTGGGCCCGCTCATCGACACCGCCGCCGCCGACCGGATCACCGGGTGGATCGATGCCGCGGTGGCCGCGGGTGCGACCCTCGTGACCGGCGGCGGCCGGGACGGCACCACCGTGGCCCCGACCTTGCTCACCGACGTCCCACCGACGTGCGCCTTGGTGACCGAGGAGGCCTTCGGCCCCGTCCTGGTCCTCACCCCGTACGACACCTTCGACGAAGCGGTGACCCTGGTCAACGCGTCCCGCTACGGCCTGCAGGCGGGCGTCTTCACCCACGACATGCGCGTCGTGGCGGCCAGCGCGGACCTGGAGGTCGGCGGGGTGGTCATCGGCGACGTGCCGACGTACCGGGCCGACCAGATGCCGTACGGCGGCGTGAAGGACTCGGGGACCGGCCGCGAGGGGGTCGCGGCGGCGATGGACGACCTGACCGAGCCCCGGGTCACGGTCTTGACCGGCTGGCGACTCTAGCCCCAGTCCGGGTCCGTTCCCCGGGTGAGGCGCGCGAGCGCGCCGATGCCCGTGGGATCGGTGGGGCGGATGAGACCCGCGCGGGCGGCCACGCCCGCGGTCTCGCCGCGGGTCTGGCAGTCCAGTTTGGTCAGCAGGCGTTCGACGTAGGTTTCCACGGTGCGGCGGGAGACGACCAGGATCTCGGCGATGGCCTGGTTGCTCAGGCCCGCGACCAGGCCCGTGGCCACGTCCAGTTCCCGCGCGGTCAGCCCCAGGGTGTTGGCGAACGGGGTGGTGGCGATGACGACACCGACGTGCGGCCCCTTGGTGACGCGCAGGAAGCGGCTGCGGTGCCAGCCGTCCGCGGATTGCCACAGGAAGGGCAGCGTGTCCGCGCGCAGGCGGGCGAAGGCGTCGGCCAGGGCCAGCAGGGCCGGGTCGTCGGCCACCGGCGATGGCTGCCTGCCGGGCACATAGGACACCGACGGGACCAGCCAGCTCGCCGCCCACTCCGGGCCGAACCAGGCGTCCAGACGCGGGCAGTGCAGCGGGTCGACGCGGCGGGCCATGGCGGCGCCGACGGAGGCGACGAACGAGCGGGTGGTCTCGTCGAAGGCGTGGCGGACGGGGGCGTTCATGTGCAGGACGCCGACGACGGTCCCCGCCGGGGAGCTCAGGGCGGCGGAAAGGCCGTCCTCGAACCCGGCGGGGGCCAGCCGGTTCTGGTAGTGCGGCGAGTCCCGGAAGTTGTGCGGCATGTCGTCCATGAGCAGCGGGGTCGGCGACTCGAACAGCTGGGTGCCCCACCGGGTGCGGGGCAGCTCGTAGGCCAGCTCGGTGCTGACGGCCCGGCTGTAGCCGTCCTCGGTGATGACGTGGAACCGGCGGTCGACCGGGTCCCACCCGGTCAGCTGGGTGGCACAGGCGCCGGGGAGGGCGCGGCGCAGCAGGTGCAGGACCTGGTCCCACTCGACCGTGCCCGCGGTGCCGAGCGCGGCGCCGATACGCACCGCTTCGGCGAGCAGCTTGTCGTCCATGCGCGCCTCCAAGGGGAATCCGCTGAAGCTAGTCGGCGGAAAGCGGCTCGGACAACCATTTGTACGCGGGCGGTCAAGGCCCTGTGCGCGCTCGTCCCATCCCCGGCACCCCGGGCCCGTCAGTGGCCGGTCGGGTCGACGATCCCCTGGTCGAGCCACAGGTCCGCGACGGCGTCGCGGATCTCGGCGCCGTGCTTCTCGGCCAGGGCCACCGCGGCCAGGTTCTCGGTGAGCTGCGCGACGCGGCTCGTGCCGAACAGGACGGTCGTCGTGGCCGGGTCGGCGAGGCAGAACGCGATGGCGACCTGGGCGGGCGTCGCGGCGAAGCCCTCGGCCAGCTCACCGAGTCTGCCCGCCGCCGCGACGATCCGCTCGCGGATGCCGCCAGGGTCCTTGCCGATCATTCGCTCGGGGGTGAGGTTGCCCGCGAGGATGCCGCCCTCCAGCACGTCGGAGGCCTCGATGGTGATGCCGATGTCGTCGATCAGCGTGCGGAAGGGCTCGCCGTCCGGGATGGAGCGGCGCACGACGCTGTACTTCAGCTGCGCCATCGTCGGACCCGGCACGCCCTGCTCCTCGGCCGCCTGGTGAGCGGCGCGGATGTGGTCGACCGACCAGTTGTTGACGCCCCAGCCGCCGAGCTTCCCGGCCGCCACCAGCTCGCCCAGCTGCGCGGTGAGCAGGCGCATGTCCGGCTCCAGGCCGAACAGGTCGCCCAGGACGGCGTAGTCGGCGTGGTCGACGCCGACGCGGAAGAGCAGGCGGTCGAGCTGATCACCCATGGACTGGCCGGGGAAGTAGTTGATCCACAGCTTGGCCGACAGCTGGTAGTCGTCCCGACTCAGGCCCGCCGCCTGGGTGATGCGCCCGAACAGCACGTCGGTGTAGGACTCGGGGACCGGCTTGCCGTCGATCGAGAAGCCGCCGTAGTAGCCGACATCGAAGAAGTCGATGCCGGAGTCCACCGCGTGCCGGACCATGTCGACGGCGTCGTGGAAGGGCATGCGGTCGTAGATGTGCCACGAGCCGAGGGAGAGCACGGACACCTCGGGGCCGGTGCGGCCGATGCGGCGCTTCGGGATGGTCATGCGGTTGCCTTTCCGGCGAACGCGCGGCGCAGTGCGGCCGCGGCCCGCTCGTGTGCGGTGGAGCTGATGCTGAGCTGGTCGACCAGCAGGGCGAAGAATCCGTGGATCTGGCCGTCGTAGCGGACCAGTTCGACCGGCACGCCCGCGTCGAGCAGCCGGTGGGCGTACTGCTCGCCCTCGTCGCGCAGGACGTCGAACTCGGCGGTCATGACGAGCGCGGGCGGCAGCCCGGACAGGTCCGGCGCCAACAGCGGCGACAGGTAGGGCGACTCCAGGTCCGCGGGCGCGGCCGGGTACTGCTCGAAGAACCACTCCATGCTGGCGCGGTCGAGGAAATGGCCGGTCGCGAAGTCCACATAGGACGGCCGGTCGCCCGGCGGGGCGGTGACCGGTGCGGCCAGAACCTGCAGCGCGATCGCCGGGCCACCGCGATCGCGGGAGATCAGCGACGCGACGGCGGCCAGGTTGCCGCCCGCGCTCTCCCCCGCCACCGCGACCCGCGACCCGTCGACGCCGTCCAGTCCCGCCGCCCACACCAGAGCGGCGTAGGCGTCCTCGGCGGCGGCCGGGAACCGGTGCTCCGGCGCGAGCCGGTAGTCCACCGACACCACGACCGCGCCGACCGACGCGCAGAGCACGCGGCAGGTGGCCTCGTTCTCGTCCAGCGAGCCGATGACCCAGCCGCCGCCGTGGAACCACACCAGCACCGGGAACGGGCCATCGCCCTGCGGCCGGTAGACCCGCACGGGCACCCTGCCATCGGTCGCGGTGTCCTCGACCGACCCCACCGGGCGCAGGTTCGGCGACGGCTGCCAGTTCGCGGCGAACGACGCCCGCATCTCCGTGGCCGACAGCGTCTGTGGGACCAGCCCGCCCGCCACCGCCGTCGCGTCGATCACCGCCTGTACTTCCGGGTGCAAGGGCATGTCAGTCCTCCTTGGTCTCGCCCACGCCGAACCGCCGCAGCACGGCGGCGGTCACGCGGGACACGTCGTTGTCGTCGCCCGCGTGCGACAGCGCGCCGCACCAGCCGATGGATCCGGTGGCGAACACGGCGCCGCCGCCGGGGGTGTCCAGCCAGGTCAGGTCGGCCCGCCGCCGGTCGACGGGGTCGCCGAGCGGGTGCGGGATGGCCGGACCGGTGTCGCCGGACATGTAGTTGTCGCCGAGCATCGCCCTGGCCAGCAGCACCACCCCGGGCGGGCTGCCGAGCAGCGGGTCGATGCCGTCGGTCTCGAACGAGGCCGCCCCGCCCATCACGGCGCCGTGGTCGCCCAGCGGCGCGGTGACACCGGCCATGACCGGGTGGTCGGAGTGGATCTCGCCGTAGGACCCGCCGGTCGCCATGCCCGCGGCGGTGGTGCCGATGCCGAAGAGCCGGTGCGGCGAGCGGCCACGCTCGGCCCACAGGCCGCCGGGTTCGCCGGTGCTGGCGAGCACCAGTTCACCGGGCTCGCACTCCCAGGTCCGCACACCGCTGTACCCGCGGCGCAGCTCGGCGATGTGCGGGGCCTGCGGCGCGATCGCGGTCACCCAGTACGCGCCATTGCCGCCGAGGTAGCCGAGGTTGCCACCCGCGTCGAGGTACGCGTAGGCACTGTCCATCATGGACGTCGTCCAGTATTCGGGGTGGCTGCCGGTGATCACGGCCCGGTAGCCGTCCAGAATGGACGGATCGGCGTGCAGGTCGTGGTCGGTGACCACGTCGAACGCGATGCCCTGCCTGCGCAGCCAGCCCACCAGGTGCAGGTCCTCGCTGTACTGGTGCGGGGACCGGGTGTAGCGGAACACGTGGTCGTCGCGCATCCCCAGCAGCGGCCGCAGCAGCGACGCGGTGGCCACGCCGCTGCCGTCGGTGTGCCGGTCGTACAGGCTGTGCAGCGTGTTGTCCCTGGCGAACGGCGCGGCGACCTCGGCCGGGTCCTCCGGCGCGAACGGCTGGAACAGGTGGTCGAGCGCGTACGCTAGGTAGCTCAGCGTCGGCACCACCAGGCACAGGTCGGCCTGCCGGGAGACCGGTCGCACGAACACCGGCAGCCGGTCCGTGCCCGCCGCCGACGCCAGCTCGACGGCATAGCAGCCGGTGGGCAGGTCGGACGGCAGGTCGAGGCGGTGGGCGTCCCAGCCGCAGTCGGACAGATCGTCGCTGTGGAAGTGCACGGCGCCGTAGCCGGTGTCGGCGAAGCGCCAGTCCAGCACCTGCCCGTCCCAGTCGGGTCCGGTGACCGCGCGCAGCGGGTGGTTGCGCAGCGTCCCATGGTGGCCGCCGACCACCTCCAGCATCCGGTCGCCCGCGATGCCGTGGGCGAGGTCCCAGTGCGCCCGCGGCACGTCGGCGCCGTCGGACACCCGGTCGAAGACCATGGGGCTCGCCAGCTTGCCGTCGAGGTGACCGGTCCGGACCCCGTCGACGAACCGTGCGGCCAGCAGGAGCGGGGCCGCCCCGGCGACCAGCGCGCCGCCGCCGGGCGCCACCGTCTCGTGGACCGGCTCCTCGTCGGTCAGCCGGTCGCGCGGGGTCACCGTGACCCGGACGCCGTCGGCGCCATGGGACCCGACGACCCGGTACCACCGCCGCAGCCGCAGCGCGGGCCCCGTGGCCCGGACGATCCCCGAGTCGGTACGGCAGGCGAACTCGACACGCCCGTCGGCAAGCAGGGCCAGCTCGGCGTGCGGGCCGTCGTCCGCGTCACCCTGGCTCACCAGGCCCGCCCGGTCGGCCGGGAGCGCCGTGGGCCACACCCACACCGCGAACGTCACCGCCGCGCCCAGGTCGGGCGGCCGGGAGACGTGACCGTAGGAACCGTGGTCGATGCTCTGGTGCGGCACCGAGACCGCCACCGGGTCGGTGAGCGGGGTGTGCACCGGATTCGCCCCGTCATGGTCGACGCGCAGCAGCCGCATGGTCACGTCCGGGTCGACGGAGCTGGCCGAGACGGCCACCGTCTCGCCGGGCGCGTAGTTGAGGCGGTCGGTGTAGCCGACGACGGCGGCGTGGGTGTGGTCGACGAGTCTGGCCACGGGTCAGCCCTTCAGCAGTTGGCCGCCCTCCACGGGCAGCACGGTTCCGGTGATGTGCGCGGCATCGGCCAGCAGCAGGACCGACGGCACGATGTCGTCGGTGGTCGCGATGCGGCCGAGCGGGATTCGGTCGGTCCAGTACGCCTTCGCCGCCGGGTCCGCCATGGCGGCGGCGGTCAGCGGCGTCTCCACCGGCCCCGGCGCCACCGCGTTGACCCGGATGCCCTGGGCCGCGTACTCCAGCGCGGCGGAGCGGGTCAGCGCGTTGACCGCGGCCTTGGTGGCCTCGTAGTGACCCAGGCCCACGGTCGGCTGGAACGCGCCCGCCGAGCTGATGTGGACGATCGCCCCGCCGCGCCCGGCCATGGCCGCAGCGACGACCCGGGTGACCAGGAAGGTGCCCCGGACGTTGACGGCGAGCACGGTGTCCAGCACGTCGACGGGCAGGTCGGCCATCGGTCCGCCGCCACCGACGACACCGGCGGTATGCACGCACACGTCCACCGGCCCCAGCTCAGCGCCGACCGTGGCCACGGCCGCCCGAACCGACGCCTCGTCCCGCACGTCCAGCGCCACGCCCAGCCCGCCGATCGCGGCGGCGTGCCTCGCGGCCGCCTCCGCATCGAGGTCGGCTACCGCGACCCGGTCTCCCAGGGCGGCGAAGGCGGCGGCGATCGCGCCGCCGATGCCGCCCGCGCCCCCGGTGACCAGGACCGTCCGCGCCATCAGACGGCCTCGGCGATCACGACGCGCGGGCTGCCCGGGACGGCTCGGACCTCGGACACCCGCCAGCCGGTCTCGGCCAGCCAGCCGCGCACCTCGTCCTCCGGGTACACCACGGTCCCGTCGATGACCAGGTACTCCCCCGCCAGCACGGGGTCGAGCCCGCGTCCGTCGGCGGCGTCGAGCAGGAAGTCCAGCACCAGCAGCGTCGCGCCCGGCTCGACGGCGCCGCGCGCGGCCCGCAGGATGGTCCGGTTCTGCTCGGCGTCGAAGCGGTGGATCACGTGCTCCAGCAGCACCGCGTCGTAGGTGCCGGGCACGGCGTCGGTCAGCGGGTCGGCCTCGGCGAAGGTGATCCGGTCGGCGACGTCGGCGGGCAGCGTGCCCCGGACCATGTCGAGGAAGTCGGCCGTGGTGACGAACGAGCCGCGCAGCCCGGGCACCTGCCGGGCCGCCTCGGTGAGGAACGCGGTCGACAGGCCGCCCAGGTCAAGCACGTTGGTGTGCGGGGAGAAATCGTAGACCTCGGCGAGTTGCACCGCGTGCAGCGAATTGTAGGTCTGCACGCCGCCCATGAAGGCGGCCATGTTCGACTCGTCCAGCACGAACGGGCCAGGCTTCGCCGTGCGCATCGACTCGGTGTAGTGCTGCCAGTGCGGGTAGGACATGGTGTCCCAGAACGCCAGCCACGGCCGCAGGTCCAGGCCGTCGCCACCGGCGAGGTAGGCCGAGGTGACCTCGGTGTTCGCGTAGACACCGTCCGAATAGGACACCAGGCCCATGCCGACCATGGCGTCGGCCAGGATGCGGGTCGAGCGCTCTGGGAGGCCCGCGCGCGCGGCCACCTCGGCCGACGTGCCGGGCAGCGCGGCGAACACGCCGAGCTCGGCGGCGGCGAAGAGCTGCTTGGCCGCCATGAAGCCGGACGCGGCGGCCACCAGCGGGGTCGGGTCGGTCATCACATCTCCATTCCGGGGTCGACGACGGCCTTCACCGCGGCCATCGACGCCATGTCCTTGATCGCCTGGTCCGCACCGGCCAGGCCCACTGGGTCGCCGTACATGGCGTCCCAGTCGAACCGGCCGCTGAAGGCGGCCAGGAAGCGCAGCGCGCGGGCGAGGTCGCCCACGTCGCCGTTGAGTGAGCCGACGACCCTGATCTCGCGGCTCATCACCACGTCCATCGGCACCGCGGACGCGTGCGGACCGGCCAGGCCGACCACGACGTGCGTCCCGCGCTGCCCGCACATCAGCACGCCCTCGCGGTTGGCGCTGGGCGCGCCCGCGAAGTCCAGCACCAGGTCGGCGCCGCGGGCTCCGGTCAGCTCCTCGACCATCGCCACCCGCTCGTCGGCGTCCGGCACGGCCGTCACGTCGATCGCGGTGTCCGCGCCGTAGGCCTTGGCCAGGTCCAGCCGGTTCGCCGGGGCGCCCAGGGTGATCACCTGACCCGCGCCCGCCGCCCGGGCCAGCGCGGTGCCGACCAGGCCCAGCGGGCCCGCGCCCTGGACGACGACGGTCGAGCCGGGCTCGACGCCGCCCGCGTTGGCGAAGGCGCGCACCACGGTCTTGACCGCGCAGCCCGCCGAGGCCGCCCACGTGTCGGGCATGTCGTCGGCGAGCACCAACCGGTGCGCGCCAGGCGGCACGTAGACGTACTCGGCCAGGCCGCCGACCACGTAGGGCCACTGGTCGGCGCGCTGGGCGAAGCCGTAGCCACGCTCGACGCACAGCACCGGCTCACGCAGCACGGCGCAGCCGTGGCAGTGCCCGCAGACCGACTCCGACCACACGATCCGGCTGCCGATCACCACCGGCCTGCCCACCGCGTCGCGCTCGTCCGGCGACCCGAGGGCCACCACCTCGCCAGCCATCTCGTGCCCGAGCACGATCGGCAGCGCCACGAACGGCATGACGCCCTGCCACAGGTGCGCGTCGGTGCCGCACAGCGTCGTCCGGGTGATTCGCACGATCGCCGCGCCCGCAGGCAGCTCCTCGGGCAGGGGCAGCTCGGTGAGCTCCAGCGGCGCGTTGAACGCGCGCAGCACGGCCGCCTTGGTCACGGTCGGTCTCATGCCGCCCCCTCACGGTCGAGGAAGCCGAGGACTCTGTCCCACGCGTCGGCGGCGTTGGCCGCCTGGTCGGGCAGCGCGCCGTCGAAGAACGAGTGCGGCGCGTCCGCGTAGAGGTGGAACTCGTACGGCACGCCCGCGAGCGCGAGGGTCGCCTTGAAGGCCCTGGCCTCGTCCTCTGAGGTCAGCATGTCCGCGCCGGCGGCCAGCACCAGGACCGGTGCCCGCATGCTCGGCACGAGGTCCGCGCACTCCGACGGCCTGCCGTAGAACCCGACCGCGCCCGCGAGCCGCGACTCCAGCGCCGACTGCGCCCACGAGATTGCCCCGCCGACACAGAAACCGACGGTGAACGGCGCCGCGACGCCGAGCGAAAGCAGGTGGTCGACCGCGGCGGTGACATCGGCCCCGGTCTGCTCCGGCCGCAGCCGCACGACGTGGGCGAACCCGTCGAAGTCGGGGCCGCGCTCGTCGACGTCGGCCGTGCGCCCGTAGTAGTCGAGCGCGACGGCGGTGACACCGGCCTCTGCGAAACGCCGGGCCAGGTCCCGGTAGAACCGGTGCAGACCGCGGACGTCGGGCAGGAGCACGACACCGCGACCGGTCGGCCGCTCGGGCACCGCCTGGTAGGCCAGGAAGCGGGTGCCGTCGGCCGAGGTGAGCCGCAGCTCCGCCTCGTCGGCGACGGCCCCCGCCGCCCCGGGCGGGGCGGGCGGGTGCGACTGGTCACCGTGACACATGGGTCTTTCCCTTCCGTCAGGCGGGCTCGTCCCAGCGGTCCCGGCGCCGCGTCCACACGAGGACGACCAGGATCACCAGGAACGGCAGGACACCGCGGTACTGCTGGAGTTGGACGATGGTGCTGGCCAGGCCCTGGAGGACACCGAGGGCGACGCCGCCGACGAAGGTCCACAGGAAGCCGTGGAACCCGCCGACGAGGGCGGCGGCCAGCGCCGGGGTGATGAGCAGGACCTGCGAGCCGAAGTCGCTGGCCAGGGTCGGGGCGACGATCATGATGGCCAGCGCGCTGGCCGCCCCGGCCGTCGCCCACACCACCATGGCCAGCCGGGGCACGCGCACCCCGGCCAGCTCCGCGGTGGTCGGCCGCTCGGCGGCGGCCCGCAGCAGCAGGCCGATCCGGGTGCGGCGCAGCAGGACGGCGGGCAGGACCGCGAACAGGATGGCCAGGACCATGGTGACCACGGCGGTCCAGGTGACGACGACCCCGCCCACTGTCAGCGCGGGGGCGTCGAACGGGTTGGGGAAACGGTGCGGGTGCTGCGCCCCGAACAGGCGCAGCCCGACCGCCACGAGTCCGATGTAGACCGCGATGGTGACCGCGGCCTTCACCCCTTCGCCCGCCTCGGAGAACCAGCGGACCATGACGACGCCGAGACCCATGTGCAGCACGGCCGCGGCCACCAGGCCCAGCGGCACGGCGAGCACGAGCGGGATTCCGGCCTCGTACAGCACGACCATGGTGAAGGCGCCGATGGCGCCGACCGCGGCCTGGGCGAAGTTCACCACCGCGACCAGGCGGTAGGTGAGCAGCGTCGACAGACCCATCAGGGCGTACGCCCCGCCGGTGGCCAGTCCCGCGATCGCGGCGGAGAGCTGGAGCATCAGGAACCCGGGATCGTGATGAAGCCGTCGCCGACCGAGACCCACCGCGAGTTCTCCAGGCGCACCATCTTCGACGCCTGGTTCGGGGCGTGCTTGTCGGCGGGGCCGAAGGCGAACGGCGTGCCCAGCATCGGGTTGGTGATCGGCGCCATGTCGCGCAGGGCGGCGTTGACCGAGTCGCGGGTGACCTCGCCCTTGATGGAGCGCAGGACGGCCACGAGGAACGTCGCGGCCAGGTAGCCGCCCTGCGAGAACGCGGTCGCGGGCTGCTTGGCCTTCGCGACGGTGGAGCGCCAGTCGGCGTTGGCCGGGGACTCGACGGTGAACGGCTCGAACTCGCTGCCCGCGTGGATCTTCAGGCCGAGCCCGCCGACGGCCTTGGCGACGCTGTCGGTGTAGGCCGGGGCGAGCAGGAGGAAGTCGACGTCGGTCATGCCCTGGGTCTTGGCGGCCTGCAGCCACGGTACGACGAGCTGCTCGGCCGGATTGAACAGGATCGCGTCGCAGCCCGCCTGCTTGGCCTTGAGCAGGTACGGCGTGAGGTCGCCGGACTGCTGCACGGTCATGTCGTTGACGACCAGCTTCTGGTCGCTGATGCGCTCCCAGTCGCCGAGGGCGGACTTGATCGCGTCCTCCGAGCCGGGCAGCACGACGGTGAAGTTGCAGACGGACTTGGCGCCCAGGTCCTTCGACGCGAACAGCAGCACGGCGGTCATCAGGGTGAACGGGCCGACGTTGACGGGGGCGATGTTGGGGCTCTGGAAGCACTTCGGCGACGCCCCGACGGCCATGATCGAGTGGATCTTGGTCTGCCGGTAGTACGCGTCGTTGACGTCGCAGTCGGTGAAGCTGGCCGACCCGGCCATGGCCACGACCCCGGCGGAGTCGAGCTCGCGGGCCACCTGGGCGGTGCGCTGCGGGTTGCCAGCGTCGTCCTTGATGACGTACTCGATCTTCTTGCCGTTGACGCCGCCGTTGGCGTTGGCGTCGTCGAACACCTGCTGGGCGGTCTTCACGACCTCGGCGGTGATGAAGTTGCCGGTGAGCCCGGCGATAGCGCCGACCTTGATCGTGCCGTCGTCGGTCGACGAACAGCCCGCGAGGACGGAGGTGGCGAGGACGGCCGTCAGCGCGACGGAGAGATGCGCTCTCATAGGGTTTCCTTCGTGGTGGGGGCGGTGCCCAGATAGGCGGAGACGACGGCGGGCTCGGCGAGTACCCGCTCGGGTGGTCCGGCCGCGATGACGCGGCCGAAGTCCATGACCACGACGGTGTCGCAGACGGACCTGACGAGGTCGATGTCGTGTTCGACCAGCAGTACGGCGGTGTCGAAGCGGTCGGGGATCTCGGCGAGCCGCTGCTGGAGCAGGCGGGTCTCCCCGCCGGAGTGCCCGGCGGCGGGCTCGTCGAGCAAGAGGACGGGCGGGCGGCCCGCGGCCAGCCCGGCGACCTCCAGCAGCCTGCGGGTGGCCACGTCCACGGCCTCCATCGGCAGGTCGGCCGCGGGGCAGCCGAACAGCGCGAGCTGCTCGTCCACCTCCCGGCGCGAGAGCGACTTCCCGGCCGCGACCTGCAGGAACATGCCGACGGTGATCGTGGTGGGCACGCGGAGCTGCTGGAAGCTGCGGCGCAGTCCGGCGCGGGCCCTGCGGTGGGCGGGGAGCCCGTCCACCGCGACGCCGTCGAGGAGCACCTGGCCCTCGTAGCGCCCGGTGAACCCGGTGATGGTGTTGATGAGGGTGGACTTGCCCGCCCCGTTCGGGCCGACGAGCCCGACCACGCTGCCCCGCGGGACGACCAGGTCCACCCCGTCGACGGCGGTGAGCGCGCCGAAGCGGACGGTGATACCGGAGACCTCCAGGGCCGGGCGCGACCCGCCCGACCGGCGCTGCCGGGGCGGCAGCGGCGGTGGCTCGACCGGGGGCGGCGGCAGCGCCTTGCCGGCCTTCTTGCGGCGGCGCTGGGCCCGCATCAGGTCGGTCTGGCTGCCGCCGAGGCGCAGCACCTGGATGGCACCGAAGGCGAAGAACAGCGCGGCCAGGTCCTGCGGGATGCCGACGGCGTCGATGAGCACCGGGAAGATCGCGCCCATCACCCCGCCCGCGACCGCGCCCTCGACGTTGTTGGTCCCGACGAACAGGGCGATCGCGAAGAACGAGACCGACGCGAAGGCCGCGAAGTTGCCCGCCGACACCACGCCGAGCTGGCCCGCCATGAGCCCGCCGCCGACCCCCGCCACGAAGGCGCTCAGCGCGAACGCGGTCAGCTTGCCGCGCGCGACGCTGATGCCGTGCGCGGCGGCGGCCCGCTCGGAGTGCCGGATCTCGGCCAGCGCCCCGCCGAGCCTGCTGCGGTCGAGGAACCACAGGCCGACGAAGATCGCGGTGACCACGGCGGCGGTGAACACGAAGTAGCCCGCGTCGTCGATGAGCCCGAAGGGTCTGCGGACGAACTCGAAGTCGTCCTGCCCGGGGAACGGCAGGCCGCCGAACACCACGTCCAGCGCGGTGGCGAAGGCGAACGTCGCCACCGCCAGGTTCACCCCGCGCAGCCGCAGCGCGGGCAGCCCGATGACCACGCCAGCGGCGACCGCGGCCAGGCCGCCGAGCAGCATCCACACCACGAACCCGCCGGGGACACCGGCCACGTTGGCCCAGCCGACCACCCAGGCGCCGATGGCGGCGAAGCTGAGCTGACAAAGTGCGATGACCCCGGCGCGGCCGGTGATCAGGCCGTAGCTCTGCATGAACACCGTGGACACCAGCGCCCCGGTGCCGAGGAAGATCAGGTAGTTGGACCCGAGGCCCGCGATCAGACCGGTGGCGAGCACCGCGAAGGCGAGGCCGAGTACCAGAGGGTGCCGGGGATTCACGAGGCCACCGCCGTCTCGCCGAGGTAGAGGGAACGCAGGAGCGAGTCGTCGGCGAGCAGCGCCGAGCCGTCGCCGTCGAAAACGATCCGGCCGCGGGCCATCACGTACGCCCGGTCGGCGATGCCCAGGGCCAGCGCGGCGAACTGCTCGACCAGCAGCACGCCCGTGCCCTGGTCGGCCAGCTCCCGGATCGCCGCCGCCAACCGCTCGACGACGATCGGCGCCAGACCCAGCGACATCTCGTCGATGAGCAGCACCGACGGCTCACCCAGCAGGGCCCGGCCGACGACGAGCATCTGCTGCTCGCCGCCGGAGAGCAGTCCGGCCGGGGCGTCGATGGACTTGCGCAGTTCCGGGAACAGGTCCAGGACCCGGTCCGGAGTCTGGCCCCGGCCGCACGCGACCCGCAGGTTGTCCCGGGCGCTCATGTCCCGGAACACGCACCGGTTCTGCTCGACGTGCGCCAGGCCCGCCCGGGCCCGGCGCCAGGCCCGCAACCGCTCGACCGGCCTGCCGTCGAGCCGGACCACGCCCTTGGCGACCGGGATGGCCCCGGAGACGCCTTCGAGCAAGGTGGTCTTGCCAGCGCCGTTCGCGCCGAGCAGCACGGTCACCGACCCGGGGTCGACGGTGAGCGAGACGTCCCGCACCACCGGCAGGCCGGACCGCTCGACTGAAAGATCCTCAAGGGACAGAGCACTCACGCGTCCACCGTCCTGTCGGCACATCCGGGGTTCGCCCCGGGCTCGGGGTGGTCAGCACAGCCAACCCGCGGCGGGGCCGCCGGGCGGTCCGTAGAAATACCGAACTTGAGGCTCGGGTTGGTGTCGGCGAAGCCCGCCGGGCGCAGGTGGAAGCCGCTGCGGTCGACCGGCATCACCGGCCAGTCCTCCGGCCGGGGGACGTGCGTCGGCCCGAACACGTGCCACAGGACCAGTTCCCGACCTTGGAGGTCGCGGTCCTTGACCGTCCACTCAGGAAGGCCCGCGCCGCCGGGGTGCTGGTTCGGGAAGTCGCCCGCCGGATAGCGCTCGTCCTCGGCGTGGCGGGTGACCCACAGGTGGCGCGTGGCGAACGCGGCCCGCCCGGCGACGCTCGACCCGGGCTGGGCCAGCAGAGTCGGCCCCGGGCTGGGATGGAGCTGGTACGCCCTGGGCTTGCCCAGCCGGTTGAGCGCGGTGCCCTCGATCAGCCACGTGCGGCCCTGCGCCGGGTCAGCCAACCGGGCGGCGTGGCTCTCCGTGGCCAGGACGGTGCTCGCGGTGGTGAAGGCGTTGCCCCACGGGTTGTCGGGGCCAGGCGGCACCGGCACCAAGTCGACCTCGGTGACCGTGGCCTCCGGCGTCACGACCTCGGGATCGAGGCGCGCGCAGAACAAGTGCTGGTGCACCGGGGCGGTCAGCCCTGGCGCGATCTGCGAGGCGTACGGCGACTCGGTACCCGCGCCGCAGAACACGACGCCGGTGGCCTTCGCCTCCAGCTCGACGGTGCCGTCCTGGTAGAAGTACCAGTAGAAGCCGTAGTCGTAGTTGCCGATCGTGCTGAAGAACGAGACCACCAGCCGCCTGCTGCGCTGCACGTCGACCGCGCCGGTGAGGATGTTGGTGTGCTTCCAGAGGACGCCGTGGTCCTCCTCGTGCATGCAGATCGCGTTGGGGATCGTGGTGGGATCGCCGTTGTCGTCGGCGACGACCGCGTCGAAGTAGTGGATGACGCCCAGGCAGTCGCAGCCCAGCTTGAGGCTGTTGGCGTTCTTGCCGAGCAGGTACTCCCCCGCGTCGAAGTAGCTGATCCAGTGCCGCCACGGGCTCGGCTCGCCATAGGGCACAACCATCTCGGCCACCGACGCGCGATGCAGCACGGAGTCGCCCTGGAAGGCCATGCGGTGCAGGGTCAGGCCCTCGCGGGCGTTGAACCCGATCCGCAGCGACCAGTCGCCCCAGGTCACCAGCCAGCCGTCGACCTCGAAGCTCACGCCTTCCGGCTGGGTGATGGAGATCGGCTTGAGGTCGTCGCCCGAGCGGTAGTCACCCGGCGCGGCGGGGGTCGGGATGCCCGGCTCGTCGCGAACGCTCAGCACCTCGTTGGCGATCAGGTCGACCACGGCGAGCAGACCATCAACGGGGTGCGCCCACGGGCTGTCGTCCTCGTGGTCGCGCAGGAACGTCAGCGCGTTGAGCACGCGCCTGCCGTCGTGCTCGCCGAAGTTCCCCGGCGACAGCGGGGCGACGAACACCAGGTCGAAGTCGGTGACGCCGCGACCGCGCATCGCGGCCTGCCAGCGGGGATCGGCCTTCACCAGCGCGGCGCTGCGGTCGTACTCCTCGAACAGGATCGGCGGCTGCCCGGCCGTGATGGCGGTGGCGGACTCGACCCGGCCCGCCGTCAGGTCGACGACGGTGTCGGTCGCTGCGCCGGTCGCGGTGTCGAGCAGGACCGCGCGCGCTCGGCGGGGCACCGCGTCGCCCGGCTGGTAGCGTCGGACCCGGTCGCGGGGCGGCTCCACCGGCAGCACACACGGGAACCGGGTGGCCGGTCCGACCCGCCCGGCCGCGGCGAGCACCGCCTTGACTCGGCTGATCTCGGCCGCGCTGAGCGGGTCGAGCGGGTGGGTTGTCATGGGCGATGAGTATTGGCCCGGCGCGGTCGGCGGTCTTGCCCGTCGGCGTACCGGAGTTGACCGCCAGCGAACGCCACCCCCGTGCGCTCACCGCCAAGGCGACGGCACCGTGCGACAAGACATCCGCACCGTCGCACCCGGACACTGCGCCCCATGGCGACGGGATATCTCTACCACGAACTGTACGGCTGGCACGACACCGGCACCTGGACGGGCCTGCTGCCCGCGGACCACCGCGGCGGGCTGCAACCGTTGCGGCACTTCGAGAATCCCGAGGCCAAGCGGCGCACCCACGAGCTGGTGGCGGTCTCGGGCCTGCTGGACACGCTGACCCGCCTGGCGCCCCGCCCGGCATCGGACGAGGACATCCTGCGCGTCCACACCCCGGGTCATCTCGCCCGCCTGTCCGCCACCAACGACACCGGCGGTGACGCGGGCGACGGCGGCTCGCCGTTCGGCCCCGGCGGGGTCGACATCGCCCGGCTCGCCGCCGGTGGCGCGATCGTGGCCGCCGAGTCCGTTGTGGACGGTGTGGTCGGCAACGCCTACGCGCTGGTCCGTCCGCCGGGCCACCACGCGCTCCCGGACTCCGGCATGGGCTTCTGCCTGCTCGCGAACACCGCCATCGCCGCCGCCGCGGTCCGCGCGACCCGGGGCGTGCGGCGGATCGCGGTGGTCGATTTCGACGTGCACCACGGCAACGGGACCGAGGCGGCCTTCCGCGACGACGCCGACACCCTCACCATCTCGATCCACCAGGACGGCGTCTTCCCGCCCACGACCGGCGGCGTCGACACCACCACCGCGACCAACCTCAACATCCCGCTGCCCGCGGGCACCGGCAACGGCGGCTACGAGGCCGCGTTCATCGAGGCCGTGCTCCCCGCGCTGCACCGGTTCCGCCCCGAGCTCATCCTCGTGGCCGCGGGCTACGACGCGGGCGCGACCGACCCGCTGGCCCGGATGATGGTGACCGCCGCCGGCTACACCCGCCTGACCGCCCTCCTGCTGGACACCGCCACCGACCTCTGCGACGGCCGGATCTCCTTCACCCACGAGGGCGGCTACGACCCCGTGTACGCCCCGCTGTGCGCGTACGCCGTCATCGCCACCCTCGCCGGGGCCAAGCGTCTGCCCGACCCGTTCGCACCCAACTTCGACTTCCTGCCCGGCCAGGCACTCCAGCCGCACCAGGCCGCCGCGATCACCGCCGCGACGGCGGCCATCCCGGACGTTATGTGAAGAAGATCCGTAGTGGGCGATTTGGGCCACGCGGCATCGGTAACCTTGTCGGTCCTCCCGTCGATTGCCCATATGCGGCGACCTCGCTGGGCGCTGAACCATCTGGGAGGACTCCGCTGTGACCGAATTGCTGCCCGGCTCCGTCAACGCGGACGACGACGACACCGACCGCGAAGCTGTCGAACGGGAGCGCGCCAAACTGCGGGAGTTCGTCAAAGGCCTGAGCGCGGACGAGATCAAGTCGGGCAGCTGGTTCACGAAACTCTGCGCCCAGGCGCTGCGGTCGTACACCGAGAAAGCCACCTGGGAGTACTTCCAGCAGAAGTACAAGGGCGTGCCCGCGGACGGTATCGTCGGGCAGCAGATCAAGTTGGCGGCGAAGAACGCCATGATCGAAGGCGGCATCAGCTCCAGCCTCTACACCGGGGCGATCGCCGCGACCGTCGGGTCGTTGGGTGGGGCCAGCCCCGCCGCTGTTCCGGCCGGTGTCGTCACGTTCATGGTCGACCTGACGTACATCACCCAACTGCAGATGCGCCTGGCCTACGACATCGCGGTGACCTACCGGATTCCGCTGGACGTGGACGATCCCGAAGACATGATGAAACTCGTCCGGGTGGCGTTCGGCATCAAGGCCGGAGAGGTCGCCCGCGGCAGTATGAAGTTCGTACCCGGCCTGGTCCGGCAAGTCCTCAAGAAGTACTACTCCGGTCCGGTCCTCGCCGCCGCGAGAAGCCTTCCGTTCGTCGGGCAACACCTCCTGAAACGCAACATCATCAAGTTCGGCATCCCCGGCATCGGGATCCCCATCACCATCTTGGTGAACCGCTACACGACGGTGGCCGCGGGACGCCACGCCCAATCCGTGTTTCGTGACGAAGCGGAGGTGATCGAACTCGCCGACACCTTGATCCGACGGACGCGGCACCTGCGGCTGATGCTGTGGGTCGCGTGGCTCGTCATCAACGCGGACGGCAAGATCGCCGACGCCGAGCGCCTGCTGTTCCAGCGGCTGACCCGGCTTGCCAGGGAACAGCATCAGGTCGACGACGAGCATCTCGCCAACGTCGTCAACATCGACCCGGACGAGGTATGGCTCCGCGTCGATGCCGAGCCCGGGGATCTCAGTGACGTTGTCGACGCCGCCGAACGGGTCGCCACCGTCGACGGTGATCTCAACACGCACGAGAAGGCAGTCATCGCCGAGCTACGGGACCGCTGCCAGCGAAGCTAAACCGGTGTGCCCCAGCGCTGCCCGCTTCCCCAGAGCGGTACGGCCGGTCTCTGGGCAGATGCCATGCGCGGCCAGGACACCGAGGGCCTTCGCCGACGCGCGGTAGCGTGGAAACGGTCACGCGGCTGCCCTGGAGGTTGACGATGCGCTCGTTCCGCACACCCGAAGGCGTCACGCTCGGGGTCGAGCACTTCGGCGATGCGGCGGCGCCACTGGTGCTGCTCGCGGGTGGCACGACCATGCTCTCGTGGCCCGACGCGCTCTGCGAGTCGCTCGCGCGCGGCGGACGTCACGTCGTTCGCTACGACCTGCGCGACTCCGGCGCGTCGACAACCGTCGACCCCGAGGCGCCCGCGTACACGCTCCGGGATCTCGCCGCCGACGCGGCCGCGCTCGCCCGCGGACTCGACGACCGGCCCGCGCACCTGGCGGGCATCGGCGTCGGCGGGATGGTCGCCCAGGTCGCCGCGCTCGATCACCCGGACGCGTTCTGTGCGCTGACCCTCGCCGGGACGCGGCCCGTCGCACCTGGCCCGGTCGACAACGACCTGCCCGACCATGACGCGGCGACGATGACGCGACGGTTCGCGCTCCCGAAGCCCGACTGGTCCGACCGCGCTGCCGTGGCGGAGTTCGCCGCCGCCGCGGCCGCGGTCTTCGGCGACGACCCTGGTGCGGCACGCGCGACCGCCGAGCGAGTCTTCGAGCGCACGCCGGGCACGGCGCCCGCTGTCCAGATGGCCAACCAGCTTGGCATGGTGTTCGCCCGGCTCGACTGCACGCCACGGTGGCGTGAGCGCCTGGCCGAGCTCGCGATACCGACGCTCGTGGTGCACGGTCGTCACAATCGGTTCTTCCCGGTCGGCAACGGAGAGGCGCTCGCGCGCGAGATCCCCGGTGCGCGGCTGCTCGTGCTCGAACAGGCCGCGACCGCGATCCCCGCCGCGTCCGCCGACGAGGTCGCCGCGGCGATGCTCGCGCTCTAGTCATTGATCGACGCACACACCCGAAATGGACCTGGGGGTTTCACATGACAGACGCGCTGATCATCGGCGGCGGGATCGCTGGTGCGGTCACCGCCATGGCGCTCAAGAAGGCAGGCCACAACCCCGCGATCTACGAGGCCTACCCCACCGGCGCCGACGACATCGGCGCCTTCCTCACCATCATGAACAACGGACTGGACGCTCTGCGCGCCATCGACGCACACCAGCCCGTCATCGACAACTCCTTCGCCGCCAACGAGGTCGAATTCCTCAACGGGCAGGGGACCCGACTCGGACTCCAACCACTCGGCGGCGACGGCGACATCAACGGCCCCCGCACCCTCACCCGCGCCACCCTCTACCGAATCCTCCACGACGAAGCCACCCGCCGCGGCATCCCCGTCATCCACGACAAACGCCTCATCCAAGCCCTCCGGCAGGACGACAAGACCATCGCGACGTTCGCCGACGGCAGCACCGCGGCCGGAGACCTCCTCGTCGGAGCCGACGGCATCCACTCGATCACCCGGTCGATCATCGACCCCACCGCCCCCGCACCCCGCTACGCCGGACTCAACATCGCCTACGGCTACGCCCACGACGCCGATCTCCCCACCGCGGCCAACTCCTACCGGATGATCTTCGGCGGCCAGGCGTTCTTCGGCTACACCACCGCCCCCGACGGCCAGACCTGGTGGTTCGCCCGAGTCCCCGCCCCCGAACTCACCGAGACCGTCCCCCAGAGCGAGATCAAAACCCGCCTCACCGAGGCCTTCGCCGCGGACAACTCCCCCGCCGGCGACATCGTGGCCGCCACGACCGACGAGATCCACCTCAGCAACGCCTACGACGTCCCCACCACCCCCACCTGGCACCGCGACTCAATGATCCTCGTCGGCGACGCCGCCCACGCCGCCTCCCCAGCCGCAGGCCAAGGCGCCTCCATGGCCATCGAGGACAGCGTCACCCTCGCCCAATGCCTCCGCGACATCACCGATCACGACCAGGCCTTCCGCACCTACGAACACCTGCGCCGCCCCCGCGTCGAACAACTCGTCGCCACCAGCGCCGAAGACGGCGCCCGAGCCGCACAAGGCACCGCCAACGCCCAAGACGTCACCGACCGCCAAGACACCCGCGCGTGGCTATACCGTCACCACATCGAGTGGGACACCAGGGTCACCCCCGTCGCATGACACTCCACCGCCACGAGGAATGAATCCTTTTGCCGCATCGGGGCCTCTTATGGGGGATGGCTACGTTACGAGGGACAGGTGCGATGGATTCGCTGCGGACCGCGGAGGTGGGTGTGGTCGATCGGGGTTGGGCCAGTAAGCAGCTCATCGAGGCCGCACAGGGTGGTGACGCCGAGTCGATAGCCGCTGTGGTGCACGGCGCTCATCCGCATGTGCGGCGTTTCGCCAGGCAGCTGTGCGCGTCGTCGCAGGACGCCGAGGACGCGGCGCAGGAGGCGTTGATCGTTCTCTATCGCAAGATCGGTTCCTTGCGCGCCTCGGCGGCGCTCGCGTCCTGGATGTTCCGGATCGTCCGGCACGAGTGTCTGCGCCGCGCCCGGCGCCTGTTCGACCAGTACGACGAGGCCGACAGCGGCCCCGTCGCGTCGGCCGAGGACGAAGTCCTCAAACGTCTGGACGCCCAACGCGTCGCGGAGGCGATCCGGGCGCTGCCCGACATCCAGCGGCGCGTCCTGATCATGCGCGACGTCCTGGGCCACCCCGGACGGACGGTCGCCGACGCGCTCGGGCTGAGCAACGCGGCGATGAAGTCGAATCTGCACCGAGCCAGGACCGCGCTCCGCCTCAGCCTGCGTGGTGAGCCTTCGGCCTCGACGGTCTCCCCCGATCCCACAAGCAACTAAACCCGAACGAATCGATCCAAACAACCAATCCCGAAGGGACGCTTCGCCATGCTCGAATCCGGAACGCCCGCACCCCGGTTGGTGCTGGAAGACACCGCAGGGCAGACCATCACCCTGTCCGACTACCAGGGCCGACACGCGGTACTGATCTACTTCATGCGATCGACATCGTGCCCTGTCTGCAACTGGCACGTCCGAGACCTCATCAACCGTGGCGACGAGTTCGCGGCCGACAATGTCCGTGTCCTTATCGCGGTCCCGGAGGATCGGGAGAACGCGGCCGCCTGGAAGGCGAAACGCCAGGTCCCGTACCCCGTTCTGACCGGCCGCGACGACAGTCCACACGAGATGATCGGCCTGGGCAGGAAGGTCTTCGGTTCGATGCAGCAGTCCGGCAGCATCCTCATCGACAGCCAGGGCGTCATCCGCCACGCGCACAGCGCCACCATGCCCACGAGCAGCTACGACAAGAAGGGAATCACCGCGGCCATCGCATCCCTGCGCACCCCTGCCTGACCATGCAGCCCTCGCCGCAGCAGGCTAGGGCATGTCCTGGTGCTGCCTACCAGTCCCACCATCGAGTTCGAGGACGTGCCCGCCGCCTCTGAACGCCGGGCTCTCGACGGCCTCGATCTGCCACCGGCCCGCCTCGCCGAGTCGGGCGCCACCGGCGGACCGGTGTGCAACGTGTCCGCGGAGCGGGCACCCAACCAGCGGCACGTCGTCGGCGTTGTCGGCCGCGGCGTCGAAGGTGTGCCGCGCAATCCGTTGCCCCGCGTCCACCAGGCCCTGGCCGGGCGCCCGCAACCGCAGCATCTGCTCCCGGACTCGGCGTCGCCGATGCCTCTGTCATGACCGTTCCTCGATTTGGACTTACCATTAGACTATTATTGGCCCGCCAGATGTCAACGATCGGAGACGGCGATGCTGAACGACCACCAATCTGAGGCAGCTCGACAGGGCTTCGACGTCGATGTCGACGGCCTCCGGTTCGCGGTGGACCTCCTGGCGGCCAGTCGAGGCGCCGGTCGCCGCCCGTCGGACGGCTCCCTGAAGGCGCTCCCCTTCCCCGATCTGCTGCCGGAGGACGGAATCGGCGAGCGAGCGGCTCTTGGCGCACTGGCGGGACCGATTCTGAGCGATGCCGCCCGGCTGGGCGATCCCGGGTTCCTGGCGCACATGGACCCGCCGACGCCCTGGGTGAGCTGGGCGGCGGCGATGTGGGGGGCAAGACTGAACCAGAATCTGCTGCACCCCGACACATCGCCGGCGGCACGCCCGCTCGAACGGCTCGTGGTCGACTGGCTCTCGCCGTTCTTCGGTATGGACGGAGGGCATCTCGTCCCCGGGTCGTCTGTGGCGAATCTGACCGCGTTGTGGGTTGCGCGTGACCTCCGGGGTGTCCGCGAGGTCGTGTGTTCGGAAATGGCTCACCTGTCGATCCGCAAGGCGGCGAAGATCCTGGGGCTCGACTTCCGGACTGTTCCCGCGGACGAACTGCACCGGATGGACACCGCGGCTCTCGGCGACATCTCACGTTCCGCCGTCGTGGTCACGGCCGGAACGGTCGCCGCGGGTGCCCTGGACCCGCTGGCGGGGGTCGCGGGCGCCCGCTGGCTGCACGTGGACGCGGCGTGGGGAGGTCCGCTGCGGTTGAGTGCCAGTCACTCGCACCTTCTCGACGGTGTCGAGACCGCGGATTCGGTCTCCGTTTCCGCCCACAAGTGGCTGTTCCAGCCGAAGGAATCCGCGATGATCCTGTTCCGAGACAGTGCGGCCGCCCACGAGGCCGTTTCGTTCGGCGGCGGATATCTGTCCGTGCCGAATGTCGGCGTGTTGGGGTCGCACGGATCCTCGGCGCTCCCGTTGGTGGCGACACTGCTCACGTGGGGCCGACGCGGTGTCGCGCAGCGGATCGACCACTGCATGTCGATGGCTCAGGAACTCACTGAACGGATCGCGGCGGAACCTGGACTCGAACTGCACAGCCGTCATCAGACTGGGGTAGTCCTATGGCGCCCCCGTGGTGCGGACAGTCGGGCGATTCGTGATCGCCTCCGCCGGTCGTTCGTCTCGCTCAGCGAGGTCCGCGGGACGCTGTGGCTTAGGTCAGTGGCCGCGAACCCGATGGCGTCACCCAATGACGTGGTCGACGACGTGTTGGAGGCGATCGGTTAGCGGCGACCTCAGCCCAGGAACCCGCGGAGCAGGGTGGCCGTGGCGCTGATGTGCTCATCCATGATGTCGTGCGCCAGTTTGCCGTTCCCCGCGAGGATCGCCTGAAGTATCCGGTCGTGTTGCTCGTTGGAATGTTCGACCGCCACTGGCAGCAACGGAATGGCGCCGAGCAGATCGCTCAGCCTGAGTTGGACATCGGCGACCGCCGCGCCGAGCGAGGTGGATCCCGCGGCGTTCGCGATGGCCAAATGGAACCGGACATCGGCGAGCCGGTAGTCCGCCAGCGACGCCTCCCGCGCTTCCGCCGCCCGCGCCCAGAGCTCTTCTCGTTGTGCGGCGTCGAGTGAGTTCGTGGCCGCGAGCCTGGCCGCTCCCGGCTCTAGCGCGGACCGATAACGCAGGGCGTCGATCAGTGCGTCACCCATCTCGCGGGCGAGCCCCAGGGCGTTGCCCAACTGCAGGTCTGGGCGCCAGATCACGAAACTTCCACCGGTGCGACCGCGGCGGGATTCGATGAGTCCCGCCTGCTGCAACGACCGGATAGCCGATCTCAGCGTGACCCGACTGACCTGCAAGCGCGCCGCGAGGTCGCGTTCGGGGGGCAACCGGTCTCCGGCGGCGAAGTGGCCGAGTTTGATCGCCTGGACGATCCGCTCGACCGTCTCCTCGTATGGATTGCCGCCAAGGATCGGCCGGAGGAACGCGCCATCGACATCGGTCGCGACTGGAACAGTCGGTGCGTTCATGGTCTTAAGGTTAGTCCTTATGCATGAGTTGTGTCGCCTTTCACCACGACATACCTATGGTCGGCTCGTTGAGTGGCCGCGGCGGATATCCGGCTGAGATGATGGATCGCATGGACTCCGGAGAGCTGGAGGAGCTTCGGCTGGCGGTTTACCGCTCGTTCGCCGCGACCGGCCGGGCGCCGAACGTCGCCGAACTCGAGGCTCAGACCGGTCAGGGGAACGTTCCCGGCGGTCTGCGGGCGCTGGCGGATGCCAGGCATTTGGTGCTTGGCGAAGCGGGGGACATCGTCATGGCGCACCCGTTCTCCGCGGTGCCACTCGGGTTCGCCGTCATGGGTTCGCGAACGCTGTGGTGGGGCGGGTGCGCGTGGGACTCTTTCGCCATGCCGCACCTGCTGCCCGATGAGCCGGAGGTGCTGGTCTCGACCAGATGTCCGGGGTGTCACCGGCCGCACGCCTGGAACGTTCGTCGGGACGTGCCACCCGCAGGGGAACAGGTCGCGCACTTTCTGGTGCCAACCACTCGCATGTGGGACGACGTGGTGTTCACCTGCGGTCATCAGCGGCTGTTCTGCTCGCGCGCGTGTGTCGCCGACTGGCTGGCGGCCACAGGTAGCCAGGAGGGCTACGTGATGGACCTCGAAACGCTTTGGAGGTTCGCGGCGCACTGGTACGACGGGCGGTTGGACCGCGGCTACGTGCGTCGAGAGCCCGCGGCAGCCGCGGACTACTTGCGCGGTGTTGGGCTGACCGGACCGTTCTGGGGAGTCTGATTCCACAGGCGGCAACTCCGGCGGCGCCGATACCCGCAGGAGCGCGGCGGGGACGGAGGGTGCGGCTGCGCGGCACCGGGCGAGACCGGGCTACCGTCACGTTCATGACGGTCATCCGATCGCTGGTCCTGTTCGGACTCGCCGCGCTCGCCGAGATCGGCGGAGCGTGGCTGGTCTGGCAGGGTGTCCGCGAACAGCGCGGCCTGCTGTGGATCGGCGCGGGTGTGCTCTCGCTGGGGATCTACGGATTCGTGGCCACCTTGCAGCCCGACGCCCACTTCGGGCGGATCCTGGCCGCCTACGGCGGCGTGTTCGTCGCGGGATCCCTGGCCTGGGGCGTGATCGTCGACAAGTTCAAACCTGACCTCTGGGACTACCTCGGCGCCGCCCTGTGTCTGGCCGGGGTCGCGGTGATCATGTACGCGCCGCGCGGCTGAGCGGGCGGCGCTGTGGCGACGCTGTGACGTCAGGGGCGGTGACGACACTGACCCAGGGCATGGTCAGACAACGATGTCGGCTGGACGCGGACGGGGCAGGTCGGTGTGCCGGGGTTGCCCGGCGCGGGCGAGGGTGCTGCGGTCGGCGACGGAGACCGCGTGGTCGGCGAAGCGCTCGTAGTAGCCGCTGAGCAGGATCGCGTCGACCGCGGCCAGCGCGCCGCCCGTGGGCTCGCGGTATTCGACGACGGCGAACAACGAGCGGTGCAGGTCGTCCATCTCGTCGTCGGCGGCGGCCAGGCCGTGCGTGGTCCGCGCGGTGCGTACGACCCGGCCCGCTTCGCTCGCCATGTCGGTGGCAAGTGTGCCCATCCGCGCGAACCTGGGGCGCAGCACCGTGTGCAGCACCGGCCCAGGGTGCCGTCGCCGGACGGCGAGGGCGACGTGGTGGGCGAGGTCGCCCATGCGTTCGACGTTCTCAGCGGAGTGCATGACCGAGACGATCGTGCGCAAGTCCCCGGCCACCGGCGCCTGGAGAGCGAGCAGGGTCTGGGCGTCGTGCTCGACATTGGTGCGAGCACTGTTGAGCGCGTGGTCGCTGTCGATGACCCACTCGGCGCGGGTGATGTCGTTGTCGAGCAGCGCGGTGGTCGCCTCGCGCATGGCCGTCGCCGCGAGGTCGCACATCCTGGCGAGTTGCAGGACGAGGACGTCGAGCTGGTGGTGGAAGCTGTCACGCATCGTTGGGTCCTTTCCGGACAGAGCGCGCGGCTCCAGCAGCCGCGGTCTGCTGGAGCCGCGCGGCGCTCACCAGGAGGTGGGAGCACCCGGGTGATTCACTACGCCCCCTGGCGCGTGGAGGAATCCCCTTGGACATGGAATCCGGTGTGAACCGCGGAATCAAGATCTCCCGCCCGAAACCAACGAATTCCTTTCACCCCGCTATCTCACGGCCGAGCCCCGAACGGCGGTCCGCGCGAGCTGCACCGGGATCCGGGGCGCCATCGGATCGTTCTCACGCTCGTGCAACGGAACCCTCCGCTGCCCGCGCAACGTGGCGGCCAGCAGCAGCACGCCGAACGTGTTGAGGGCGATGAGAAGGGCGTCTCGGCCGGACTGGCCAGTGAAGGCGAGTTCGCCGTGGCGGCCCAGGACGAATCCGGCGTGCAGGCACCAACACACCACCGCGACCCCCATCGTGGCGCGAGTAGTGGTCACGAAGACCATGACATCGATGACGACGACCATCGCCACCGTGGACAGGCCCGGGTGCGCGGTCGCACCCGCGGCGACGACGAGCATGGTCGCGGCCACCTCGGCGACGATCCCCAACGGGAATCCGAATCCCCCAGGAATCAATTCTCTACGCATACCACCATCCCAGCGCGCCACAGTGTTTCCATAAAGGGTCCTTGGCGGGATCTCCACGCCGTGCGCGGAAAGATTGACGGATTCCTAACGGCCTATCGTCGTCCTCCCCCCGGGCGCGGCCTTACGCGCCACCGACGATCGCCGTGGAGATCGCGTAAGTGCCCTTGCCCGTACCCGTCCGGGATCTGTTCGATGGCCGTCGTGGGCACAGTCGCCGCCCAGTGGTGCCGCTGACGTTGCCGCGCCCGGCTATCACTGTGCCCAGACTGGACAAGACATGCCCGAGTTCCCGACCGCCCTGGTCACCGGCGCTGGTCGCGGCGTCGGCCACGACATCGCCGACGAACTGCTGTCCGACGGCTACACCGTCGTGCTGCATTCGCGCACCCCGCAACAGAGCCGCGACGCCGCGCACGCCTTGATCAGCCGCGGCGCGGACCCGGCACGGATACAGCCGGTCGCCGCCGACTTCACCAGGCTCGACGAGGTCATCCACCTTGCCCGGCGCGTGGCCGACGAGCATCCCGTCCTCACCCTGCTCGTCAACGCCGCGGTCAGTGACGCGACGACTGACGGGGTCACCGCGGACGGCAACGAGATCGAGTTGCAGGTCAACTATCTCGCCCCCGCGCTGCTGACCCGCGCGCTGGAGGTGCCGCTGCGCCGGGCCGCGGGCCCCCGCGTGGTCACCCTCTCAACCACTCCACACCCGCGCGGCCAGGACTTGGAATGGGACGACATCCACCGGCACCGCCGATACACCACGATCGCCGCCTCGAACATCGCGCTCACCATGCTCGCCACTGCGCTCGCCAAAGCCGGTGCCGAGCTGGATGCCGACGCGACCGTGGTGCCGATGTTCGGGGCACGCCGCCGTTGCGGCGCGACAGCTTCTCGGGATTGGCGTTCGACCACCGGACATGTCCGCTGACCGCACCTGCTCGGCAGTGAACAAGCGCGTGATACAGGTCGCCCGTCAAGAATTCGTCAAGGACCCTGTCCGGCGAACCGGCATCGGAGCACCCTTCACAGCCGTGACTCTCACCCTGCGCAAACGTCCCCCTGATACCGGCCGCGACGAGCGGTACCGGCTCACCGTGGTCGGCGGGCTGGCCGCGCTCTCCCTCGACGCCATGGCCTCCGTCGCGTATGGGCCTGAGGCGATCGTCCTCGTGCTCGCCGTGGCGGGCGGCGCGGGCCTGGGCTTCACGCTCCCGGTCACGATGACCATCGCCCTGCTGCTCGCCGTGCTCACCCTCTCCTACCGCCAGGTCATCGCCGCGTTCCCCGACGGTGGCGGCGCCTACGGCGTGGCCCGCGCCTACCTGGGCCGACGCGCGTCGCTGGTCGCGGCGGCGTCCCTCGTCGTCGACTACGTCCTCAACGTCGCCGTGTCGGTCGCCGCGGGTGTCGCCGCGCTCACCTCGGCGGTCCCCGAACTGCTCCCCCACACGCTACGGCTGTGCCTGGGCGTTCTGGTGGCGGTGACCGCGGTGAATCTGCGCGGCATCGCCCACAGCGCCCGGGCGTTCATCGCGCCGACGGCGATCTTCGTCGGGTCCATCGTCGTGGTGATCGTCGTCGGCCTGCTGCGCGGCGCCCCCGCGGTCGCTCCCGCCGCCGCCCAAGCCACCGCTTTGGAGACCGTCGGCGTCCTGCTGCTGCTCAAGGCGTTCGCCAACGGCTGCGCCGCCCTGACCGGCGTCGAGGCGATCGCCAACGCTGTCCCCTCCTTCCGCGCCCCCCGAGTCCGGCGGGCACAGAGCGCCGAAGTCGCGCTCGGCGGACTGCTTGCCACCATGCTCATCGGTCTCGCCGTCCTCATCGAGAAGTTCGAGATCCACCCGGCCGACGGCGTGACCGTGCTGTCCCAGGTCACCACCGCGTCACTCGGCGACGGATTCGGCTATTACCTCGTGCAGTTCGCCACCGTTGTCCTGCTCGCGCTGGCCGCGAACACCTCCTTCGGCGGCCTGCCCGTCCTCGCCCAGCTGCTCGCCAACCACAACAACCTGCCGCACCTGTTCGCCCTGCGCGCCGAACGCCAAGTCCACCGCTACGGCATCGGATTCCTCACCATCACCTCGGCGATCCTGCTGATCGTCGCCAACGGCCAGATGAACGTGCTGGTGCCGCTGTTCGCGATCGGCGTGTTCGTCGGCTTCACCCTGTCTCAGGTCGGGATGGTCCGACACTGGCTCCGCGAACGGTCGGCGAACTGGCGCGGCCGGGTCGTGCTCAACGGCTTCGGCGCACTCCTCACCGGCTGCGCCGCGCTCGTCGTCACCGCCACCAAGTTCACCGAAGGCGGCTGGCTGATCGTCGTCACACTGCCCGTGCTCGTTTTCCTCATGGAACGAGTGCACCGCGCCTACACCCACATCGGCGACCGCCTCGAACTCGGCCGAGTCCCCACACCACCCCGACCCAACCGCTCCCTGGTCGTCGTCCCCGTCGGGAGCATCTCGCGCCTCACCCGCGACGCCATCGCCGCCGCGCTCTCCCTCGGCGACCGAGTCGAAGCCGTCCACGTCACCCACCCAGACGACGACACCAAAGCCTTCGTCGACGCCTGGGACGAATGGAACCCCGGCGTCCCCCTCGTCCAGCTCTACGACCACCGCCGCCGACTCGGCGAACCGCTGGTCGAGCACCTGCGCCGGGCCACCGAGAAACAGGTCTTCGTCCTCATCGCCGAAGTCGAACCTGACCACCTCTGGCAACGGATCCTGCAAAACCAGCGCGGCGCGGTACTGGCCAGGGCACTGAGACGCCGCACCGACGCCGTCGTCGCCCGACTGCGGTTCCATGTCCGATGAGGGCGTCGGCTGGTTGACGGAGACGACGGCACCGATGGATCAGCCGCAGGGTGGCCGGAAGTCGGTGCCCGACACCAGCCGAACCCAATCCAGGTCAGCGCTTTCCCAGCTTTGTGGCGTCGACCTCGACTCGCTCACCCCTGCTGCGCAGGTACAGCCAGTTGACCACCCACAGCAGGATCCCAACGCCGATCAGCGCGAGCGCGAGGTAGTAGTCGCCTGCCGGTCGGCCGGACAGCACCGGGACGGCGAGGTACCCGCACAGCACGGCGGCCAGGATCGGCGCCCAGGTCGGCGCTCGGAAGTGCTTGTGCTCCACCGACTCCCGGCGCAGCACCAGAACGGCCGCGTTGACCACGGTGAAGACGATCAGGAGCAGCAGCGCGGTGGTGCCGCCGAGCTTGCTCACCCCGTCGGCCCCGGCGGAGGCGACGAGCACGGCCGCGATGCCGGTGGTCACCAGGATCGCCACCCACGGCGTGCGGCGCAGCGGGTGCACGGTGCCGAACGCCCTGGGCAGGATCCGCTCGTTCGCCATGCCGTAGAGCAGCCTGCTGGCCATCAACATGTTGATCAGCGCTGAGTTGACCACCGCGAACAGGCCGATGAACGCGAACAAGCGCAGGGGGAAGCCGGGCGCACCGACCGCGAGCACGTTGAGCAGCGCGTTGGACTTGGCGGCGGCGAGATCGTTGGCCGGGATCAGCAGCGAGGATGTGAGCGCCACCAGGATATAGATCACCGCCGCGGCGCCGAGGCCTGCGAGTAGCGCCTTGGGGAAGATGCGCGCGGGCTCCTTGCACTCCTCGGCCATGTTCACCGAGTCCTCGAACCCCACCATGGCGAAGAACGCGAGCGACGTGGCCGCCGTGACGGCCAGCAACGCGCTCTGGTCCGCGGTTTTGAACTCGGTCAGCCTGGCGGGCTCGCCATTGCCCTGCAGCACTGCCCACACCCCGACCCCGATGATGATCAGGAGGCCGGACAGCTCGATGCAGGTGAGCACCACGTTGGCCTTGACCGACTCGGACACCCCGATGAAGTTGATCGCGGCGAGCATGAGGACGAAGACCACGGCGACGATCGCGATGACCGGGGCCGACACCTTGATATCGAACGACGCGGGCAGGTACGTGGCGCCGAAGGCCCGGGCGGCCGCGGAGGCCGACGTGATGCCGGAGCACATCACGGTGAAGGCGACGAGGAACGTCAGGAACGGGATCTTGAACGCGCGGTTGGTGTACAGCGCGGCTCCGGCGGCCCTCGGGTACTTGCCGACCAGCTCCAGATAGCTGAACGCGGTCAGGAACGCCACGATGAAGGCCACCAGGAACGGCACCCACAGCGCACCACCGACCCGGCCCGCCACGCTGCCGGTGAGCGCGTAGATGCCGGTGCCGAGAACGTCACCGATCACGAAGAAGAACAGCAGCTTGGGCCCAATGGCCCGCTTGAGGCCGGGTTGGGCCTGTGCGGGCTCCGGTGCCGTGGTTTCCGTAGCCATGAAAAGAGTGTGCCGGATCACTTCGGCATCGGCCATTTCGAGAAGTACGACGCCGGAAGATCGCGGCTAGCTTGAGTTTTAACCTGTGCGGCGGGGTCGTGGGTTGGTGGACTTTGCCTTCTTGCCGTGGGCGGGTTTCTGTTTGTTTGGGCTGGTCATGACGTGCACGTCGTGGCGGGCCGCGGGCTGGTGGTTGGGGACTCCGGCGGGGCGGCCGTGGCCGGGTCGTGAGGGTTTCGGGACACCGGCAGGGCGGGCCAGATGTGGGCGCAGGTTCCGAAACCCGCGCCGGACTCTGGCTGGGGACAGTGTTTGTGCCGCGACGGGTTTCTCCCATGGGCGGCGCAGGTCGGCCGTGAGACCGCGTGCGAGGCGTAGTTGGGTGTAGGCGGCCAGCAGTAGCCAGGTCCATCGGTCGGCCGCCTGCGGGGACCGGAGTTTCGGGGTGGTCCAGCCGAGGGTCTGTTTGAGCATGCGGAAGGTGTGCTCGATGTCGAACCGGCGCAGGAATGCCTGCCAGAGTCGGTCGACCTCGCCGGTGGTGAGTCCGGTCCGCGAGTGCCAGAGCCACACGGGTTTGGGGATCGCCCCGGAGGGCAGGCGGGCGACTTCGAGGCGGATCACGGTTCCCTCCAGGATCGGAAGGTTCCCGGTGTGGTCTGCCCAGGCGATGCGGTGGGTCAGCCGGGGATGCAGCCGGTCCCAGGCCCGGACGTGCGCGGGGCCGTAGAGGCGGGTCTCGGTCCGTGTGGTGACCTCGGGCTCGCCCCAACTGTCAGGGTCACCGAAGGCGAACTCGCCGCCGTGGCGGCGGGGCCTGCCCAGGGTGCCAGGCGGCTGCGGTGGCGCGGGACGGCGCAGGACCCGGTCCGAACGCATCCGCACCAGCACGGTGATCGGCAGGTCGGCCAGCACGTGGGCCAGACGGGGACCGTCGTAGCCCGCATCGGCCACCAGCAGGATCTCCGGATCCCCCGGCCGCCACTGCCCCGCCGCGATCAGCCGGTCCACCACGCCACGCACCTGCCCGGCGGTGACGGTCGCGGCGTCATCACCGGGCGCCAGCCGGACCGCGTCCAACGGCGCGGTCCACGAGCCACGCCCGGCCTCCAGGGCGACGATCACCGAGTAGGGCCAGCCCGGCACCATGATGTGGGTGTCCTTGCCGCGCCCGTAGGTGTGACACAGCACCCGCTGCGGCGAGGTGTGGGCCTCCGGGCGCAGCCAACAGGTGACATCCACCGCCAGCACCAACCGCCCGCCCGCGGCCCGAGGCACCGACACCGCGGCCACCGCGCAACGCAGCCGGTCGAGGTCCACCCGGCCCTGCGCCAGCGCCGCGTAACCGCTGCCATGACCTCGGCGATGCTCCGCGACCAGCGACAACTCCGCGACCGAACGCACCGGCCCATCGGCACACAACACCGCGTCGGCCAGCTCGAACAACGCGTCCGCCCGCCGGGTCAAACACCCATGGAACTCCCGCCGGAACCCGCACAGCTCCCCGACGCCCACCCCGCCATCGGCGTGATGCACACTGATCACCGTAGCCCTTGTCTTGATCTTCCTTCTGTCGCAAGAGGAATGATCAACCAAGGGCTACACCCATGATCAACAGGGGTCGCCGACCAGCACCCGAAGGTTAAAACTCAAGCTAGGCTACGTTCATATTTGGGCGAGGGACGGGTCGTTGGATCCAGTGGGCTCGTTGGGCGACACGCCAACCGGTGCGCGAGGTGCTGGTCGCCCGGTCGGGAATGTCCGGTGTGGACACATCCAGTGCCAGGAGGAAGTCGTGCAGCACGTCCGACTCGACGCCGGGCTGCTCGATTCCACCTGCCCGGGCGGTTGCGCCACCCTGAGTCACAGGTAGCGTCCGCAACGTAGTGGAATAGGCCCATGACGAAGCGCTGGCTGATCGGTCTCGCCGCGGTCCTCGGCGCGGTCGCCTTGGGATGGCTGTTGTTCGGACCCGCGGTGGCCTGGCTCGCGGGCGGCGACCTCGACCAGCTCGGCCCCAAGGAGCGCTTGGACGCGATCAGCGCCATTCGTGGTCAGCTCACCACCGTGCTCAGTGCGTTCGTGGTCGCGGGCGGTCTCGTCTACACCGCCCGCAAGTTCGCCCTCGACCGCGACAAGCAGTTCACCGACCGGTTCAACGCCGCGGTGGATCATCTTGGGGCGGCCGACGCCACGGTCCGGGCCGGTGGCGTCCGCGCGCTGGACCGCATCATGTTCGACTCCCCCCGCGACCGGTCTCGCGTCCGCGAGACGCTGACCGACTTTCTCCGCCAGCACACCAGCGCGGCCGAACCCGACGCGGTCCGCACTCGCGGCGATCTCCGCGCGGCGGTCTCGGCGCTGCGGGAAGCACCACCGCGCAAGGTCGAGGACACACCACTTGATCTACGTGGCGTACGGCTCGCGGGCGCGAGCCTGACTGGCATCGCTCTCCCCCACAGCCGCCTTGACCAGGCCGATCTCACCGAGTCGAACCTCACCGACGCCGACCTCGACTCCGCCCGGCTCGACGGGGCGACCCTGAGCGATGCCGTCGCAGCACGCACCCGGATGCGCTCGGCGTCCCTGCGGCGAGCTGTGTTGGCGGGCACCGACCTCACGGGGGCCGACTGCAGTTTAGCCGACCTCACCGAGGCCGACCTGAGGCTCGCGACGCTGCGCGACACCGTGCTGACGAACGCGGTCCTGGTCAACACCGACCTTCGCGGCACTGACCTCAGCGGCGCGATCGGTCTGACCGCCGAGCAGATCCGCCGGGCGAAGCTCGACGAGCGCACCAAGATGCCCGCGGGGATCGACCATCCCCTCAGCGCCAGACCGTGACCACCCCCTGCGGGAACTAGAGTGCCCAGCGATGAACTCGCCCTGGGGACCTGAACGCGTCGCTACGTGGGCGACACTGCGCTCGGCGCGGAAGGTGCTCTTCATCGTGCACACGGTCGCGTCAGCCAATCGACTCGCCGACGTTGTGTCGTTGTTCGATTCCGATCTGCGGATTCAGCTTGTTTTCACCTGCCCGGACGAATCCGCCATGCCCAACGGCGTCGCGGAATACCTCCAGAATTCCGGCGCATCGGTAATTTCCTGGACCGACGCGGTCACAGGAAATTGGGATCTGGCGATCACCGCCAACACCCGGGGAAACATCCATGACGTCACGGCACCATTGATTGTGATGTCCCACGGCGTCGGATACAGTAAGAATCTGCCGGAAAGCCGGAAAGCCGGAAAGCCGGAAAGCCGGAAAGCCGGAAAGCCGGAAAGCCGTGTATGGCCTTTCGCCCGATTCCCTGGTGCGAGCGGGTCGCGTCGTGCCCGATGTCCTCGTTCTGTCGCATGACGAGCAGGCCGATCGTCTGGCCGACTCGGTCCCGGAAGCCGTCGACCGTGCGGTGGTGGTCGGAGATCCCCGGTTCGACCGCATGCTCGCGAGCAGGCCTCGGCGGCCTGGGTTCCGCGCCGCGCTCGGGGTCGGTGATGACGATGTCTTCGTGGTGGTCAGCACGACATGGTGGTCACGGTCGCTGTTCGGGACCTGGCCTGATCTGCTCCGACAGCTCATCGCCGAACTTCCGGTCGACGGGTACCGCGTGGCGGCTGTGCTGCACCCCCACATCTGGCACGAGCACGGCCCCGGTCAGGTGGCGCTGTGGCTCGCCGACTGCCTGCGTTCCGGACTGATCCTCATCCCGCCCGCGGAGGGCTGGGCGGCCGCGTTGATCGCCTCGGACGTCGTGATCGGCGACCACGGAGCCGTGACCTGCTATGGCGCCGCGCTGGACAAGCCGGTACTCCTCGCCGCGTTCCCCACCGAGGATGTCGCGGTGGGGTCCTGTGTGGAGCAACTGGGACTGGTGGCTTCGCCCCTCATTCGGGGCCGCGATCTGCGCGGCCAGGTCGACCGGGCTGTCGCGGACCACGAACCCGGCAGCTACGGCGAGGTCGTCGATCTCGTCTCGGCGTATCCGGGCGAAGCCGCCGCCCGTCTGCGGGCCCTCTGCTATGGCGTGATGGGGTTGCCGGAGCCGCCGGGCCCGGTCGTGGTCCCCCTGCTCGCCGAGCCCTCAGCGCTATGGGCACCGTACGCGGCCGTCCGGGTTTCCGGGGATCCGACGGACACCGATGCGGTCCGGTTGCGACGCCATCCAGCCGACGCACTGCAGAACCGCGAGTCGGCCCGTCCTGTCCTCGACGACGCGCACCTCGTGGTCGAAGCCGGCCATCAGGTGCCGGTGATCAGAGGTAACGCGGACATCGTGTTCACCCGAGACACGTCGTCGGCCGGCGACTGGCTGCGGGCGGCGACCGTCGAGCACCCGTTCGCGCGCATCGTCGCCGTTGTGTCCGGAAAGGACTGTGTCGCCGCTGTCAGCGAAGGTCCCGTCGTCGAACTGACCCACACCGAAGGGGCACGGCTGGACCCACTCGCGGCCGTCTCGGCCCTGTACGTGTGGCTCGCCCACCAGACCGCCGACACGCCGCCACCGTCCCAACTCCGCGTGCGCGCCGATCGGTCCGGTGAGGCGGTGTTCACGATCAAAGAGTCAGAGCTTTTCGGCCCGCGGATCACCTAGCATCGTGTAGATCTCCCTGAGCCGGTCTCGATACTCCGCTGCGCCTGACGCCACCAGCAGTTCCAGCGCCGCACCCTCGCCACGCAGGGAACCGTCCGCTCGGAACAACACACTCGCCCGCCGCGCCGAGTCGGTGTCGTCGGTGTCGGCCTCAGCCACGACGAGGAGCGACTTGGCGAGGTTGTCCGACTCCCCGGACTGGGCGAAGTAGTCGGCCGCGGCCGCCGCGGCGATCGCCGCTTGCTTGTCACCCATCCGCAGCCAGACCCGGGCGCGCTGCAGGTGGAGCAGGGCGAACATCCGGGGTCGCAGCGACTCGGCTGCCTCGTTTTCAGCCACCCACCACGACTCGTCGAACCGACACAGCGCGGCGGCACTGTCCCCGCTCCGGGCGGCGACCTTTCCCAGCCACTCCAGAGCACTCTGCCTTCCCTGCGAGTCGCCACACTCCTCGGCGAACCCGAGCGAGTCGGCGAACTGACGGTGCGCATGGTCGAGTTCGCCGGTGGCGAGCAGCGCGGCGCCCAGCTGAGAGGACATCCGCATGCGCACCCGCGAGTCGCCGACGCGGCCCGCCGCGCCCACACCGATCTGGTGGGTGGTGATCCAGTCCTCGTAGTGGCCGTGCAGGTGGTAGAGGCCCCACAACGCCTCGCACAGCTGCCAGGCGAGGTCGTCGAGGTGGAACCTCTCGGCTTGCAAGACCGCCGAGCGCAGATTCGGCCGCCACGCCTCCAGCCAGTCCAGAGCCGCGGATCGGGTGGGCACAGCGCCGAGGTCACCGTACGCGGGCCCGATCCGGGGCCGGTCGGACAACGCACGGTCATGCCGCGCGGTCTCCGCCAGATACCACCGGACGACCCGCTCCGCGGCGGCCCGCTGCTGGTCGAACCCGTCGGTGTTCTCCAAGAGTTCCCTGGCGTGCCAGTGCGCGATGTCGTGGATCTCGAATCGGTCGGCCGCGACCTGGGTGACCAGGTGCGCGCTCGCAAGTTCCGCCAACAGCGCAGGTTCGTCCAACAGGGCCGTCGCGGCGGCGAGCGGCACCACCGACCCAGGATGCAGTCCCACAGCGATCCGGTAGGCGCGCTGCGCCCGCGGCGAAAGTCTGTCGTAGGCGCGGTCGAAACTGTCGCGAACGAATCCCTGGGATTCGGGGTCCAACGCGCTCAGTCCGCGCCGGGACAACTGCCGCAGCAGCTCCGAGATCTCCCAGTCCGGGGTAGCGGCGATCTGGGCGACGGTCGTGGTGATCGCCAGCGGGTACCCACCACACGCGCGAACCACTGACTCTGGCCCCACGTCCTCGGCCGAGCACCACCGCGGTCCCAGCATCCGGTCGAACAGATCCAGGCCGTACGCCTCGTCGAGCGGCGTCACCGGCACCACGGCGAACTCCAGCTGACGCAGCCTGCGAATCGGGGACCGCGAGATCGCCACCACCGCCGAGCGCGGCGAGTTCAGCAGGAACGGCTCCACCTGGGCGGCACTGGCGACATCCTCCAGAACCAGCAGCACGCTCATCGGATACGTCTTGGTCAGCAGCCGCCGAGACCGATCCTCCGCCGAGACCGGCAGTTCCCCCGCGGGCACCCCGACGTCGACGAGCACACTCCCCAATGCCTCACACAGCAAGTCGGGCACACGCAGGGCGGCATCACCCAGCCGCACCCGGATCGCGCCGTCGGCGAACCGGTCCGGCGAATCCCAATAAGCCTTGTGGACAAGACTCCGAACGCCCACCCCAGCGGCGCCGTGCACCGACACATAGGCAGGCCGCCCGGCCCCGCGCGCCCGGTCGAAGTGCTCACAGATCGCATGCAAGGGCAGCTCGCGATCGACGAACACCGCGGGCGGCATCGGCAGCTGCCGCAGAACTGACATCGGCCCTCCCCAAGTCCGACGAGAACCCTACACACCGACGATCACCACACGCAGCCGAACCGTTACTCAAGGGTGTGGCGGTCGCGAGCGCCGCGGGCGCTCAGGAACCTGATGGGGCCGATCAGGGCCCGATAGAGGAGTCGCACCGCCCGTCCGGGGAGGAGGCCGTGTCGTTCCTCTTCCCAGACCCTGCCCCTGGGATGACTCCTGATCAAGGGCCCTTCGGTGATCGCCGGGGCGGTGATCAGGAGCTCGACGCTGGAGAGGTGTTTGACGCTCATGTAACCGTACTGACTGGGGCTGACCAGGCGGGCCGGAGCGCCGTGGTCACTGTCGAGCGGGTGGCCGTCGAGATTCTGCGCGATGAGGACGTCGTCGGCCAGGATGTCGTCGATCGTCACCGCGGCTTCCCAGCCGTCGAGTCCGCCGCACTTGATGTGGGTGATCAATGTTCCGGGTGGAACCGCCGGTTCGATGAGAGCGCGGTAGAGCGTCGCGAACGAGACGCCTTCCCAGCGCAGGTCGGTCGCCGTCCAGCCTGCCACGCAGTGGAAGTCGGCCGCGATCTCCTGCCGCGGCAGGAGCGAGAGCGAGGCGAGCGGAATGTCGAATTCCTCGGTCACCGCTCCGCGTACTTCGATCACCGGGTCGACCGGAACGGCCGGGGCAGGCCGGGACAGGTGCGAGCCGAAACGGGGGAATCCCTCGACCCGGCGTTGTCCTGGAGGAAGCCCGTTCCCCTTGATCAAGCCCTTAGCGTCGCCCATGGCACGACAATACCAAACGGTATGGCATGGTGGCGGCGGCATGCCCGCCACCTGCTGGGCCGGTGGTGCCTGCGCACGCTCGGATGCGCAGTCACCACCGGCGCACAGCATCGCCCTCGGCCCCGACTGACCACTGTGGACCGCGCTGGACGAGGCGCGCTCGCCCGATCTAGGTCCTTGCGGGTTTCTTACCGAACGACCAGGAATCACCATCTGATCGCCTCTTGTGAGTTCACTGGAGTCACACACTCCAGGAGGCACCGATGGCCATTCACGCCGCGGTACCAGGACACTGGCCACTCACGGCACTGCGACGGGTGTTCGCCGCCTCGCCCTCGCCGCGATCCCCGGTCGTTCTGGGGGAACAGGTTCTGGCAGGCACCGCCGAGTTGGGCCTGATCGCGACCATCCGAGCGCTGTACCACCGCGACACGGAGTCGGCCCTCTGGGAGCGGACCGGGTGGGAGGAACTGGAGCACGCGCGGTGGTCGCCCCAAACCGGCGTGCTGACGCTGCGCCACCTCAGCGGCCGCGTGGTCACGCGTTCGCTCCCACCACCGGGTGCCGGTGTAGCGGCGATCGCCCGTGACCGCGCGGCGGCCGCTCTCGTGGCCACCGTGCGGGTGCCGATCGGGACCGGCGCCGCACGGATCGCGGTTCGGCGCGCACCGGAGTCGGACCGTCTGGTGTGGATGGTCTGCCTGAGCCCGGACCTGCGTGCCGCCGACCCCGCTGTGCGCGCGCTGGTCGACGAGGCCATCCGCGCGATACGGGTGGACCTGGGCATTTGACTGAATCCGAGTACCGTACCGACCCCGACCACAGCGCGCCGCACGAGAACGATCACGGACGAGTTCGGAATTTCGCGGATCTGTCGAACGATGAAATTCCGGACAGTGGAGACCGTCACCGATCCGTAAGACTAGGCGATGTGCTGCCCGGTCGGGGTCCGGCATCATGGCCCTGTGGGTTCCTTGAGAAAGACGCTTCTGGTGATGCCCTTGACGGTCGCCCTCGTTGGCTGCGGCGCCGCGCGAACCGACGCCGGGTCGTCCCAGCCGCCGTCGCCGACCGGGCCGGTCAGCGCGGTGTCGGGGCCTACGCGAACGCCGGGTTCCGACGCGCCGGTGGCGGTGCCGGAGCGGTTGCGGTTCACGTCGAAGACGCTGGATGGCGCCGCCTTCTCCGGGGAGAGCCTGGCGGGCAAGGCCGCGGTGTTGTGGTTCTGGGCGCCGTGGTGCCCGAAGTGTCAGCGGGAGGCCCCCGGGGTGGCTGCCACCGCGAAGGCCCATGAGGGCACGATGACCTTCCTGGGGGTCGCGGCGCAGGACGAGGTGCCCGCGATGCGTGGGTTCGTGGACAAGTACGGGCTGGGTTCGTTCCAACATCTGGCCGATGTCGACGCGGCGATCTGGCGGCATTTCGACGTGACCCGGCAGCCCGCCTACGCGTTCGTGCGCCCGGACGGTTCCGTCGAGCTGGTCAAGGGTCAATTGACCACGGCCGAACTCGGTGACCGGGTTCGCGGGCTGACCGCGCCGTGATCGACCCGGACACCCTCGGGTTCGCCCTCGCCGCGGGCCTGGTCGCGGCCGTCAACCCCTGCGGGTTCGCGATGCTGCCCGCCTACCTGGCCTTGGTCGTGACGGGCGAGGACGGCGCGAGCGGCCGGTCGAGGGCGCTGGCCCGCGCGTTGGCCGCCACGGGGGTGATGGCGTGCGGGTTTCTCTTGGTGTTCGGGACGTTCGGCTTGGTGGTCGCCCCGCTGGCCGCCTCGGTGCAGCGGTATCTGCCGTTCGTGACCGTCCTGATCGGCCTGGCGCTGCTCGTGCTCGGCGTGTTCCTGCTCGCGGGCCGGGAGATCACACTCATGCTGCCCAAACCCGGTCGGGGCGCCCCTACCGCGCGGCTGGGCACCATGTTCGGCTACGGCCTGGCCTACGCCATCGCGTCGCTGTCCTGCACGATCGGCCCGTTTCTCGCCGTCACCAGCACGACCTTTCGCGGTGGCTCGGTGGGCGATGGCGTGCTGGCCTACCTCGCCTACGGCGCGGGCATGGCCTTGCTCGTCGGTGTCCTCGCGGTGGCGACCGCCCTGGCGGGCAGCGCCGCTGCCACCCGGGTGCGACGGATCCTGCCGCACGTCAACCGGATCAGCGGCGTGCTGCTCGTCATGGTCGGGCTCTATGTCGGCTACTACGGCCTCTACGAACTGCGCCTCTACCTCGGCGACGGCGACGCCGCCGACCCGGTGATCGACGCCGCGGGCCGCGTCCAGGGCGTCATCGCGGGCTGGGTCGACGACATCGGCCCCGTGCCGCTCGTGATCGCGCTCGCCGCACTCGTGCTCGGCACGATCCTCGCCACCCGGCTGCGCCGCGCCCGGGCCAAAACTTGAGTGCTCCTCAGCTTATCGGCGCCAACCAGAGGACGCCGGAAGGGGGCAGCGTGATTTCCACGGAGTACGGCCTGCCGTGCCATGACAGAGATTCAGCGTGGAGCCTGCCGGAGTCGCCCATGTCGGATCCGCCGTAGCGGGTGTGGTCGGTGTTGAGGATCTCGCGCCATTGGCCGCCGGTGGGCAGACCGATCCGGTAGCGGTTGTGTGGGATGCCGGCGAAGTTGGCGACGCAGGCGATGGTCGAGCCGTCGGCTCCTGCGCGGAGGAAGGAAAGGACGTTGCCTGCGTGGTCGTCCGCGGCGATCCACGAGAAGCCGTCGGGGGTGTTGTCGGCGGTGTGGAGCGCGGGCGCGTGGCGGTAGGTCGTGTTGAGGTCGGTGACGAGTCGCGCCAGGCCCGCGTGCAGCGGTGTTTCCCGTTGGGGCCAGTCGAGTGAGTTCTCGGCCGACCATTGGCTGGTCTGCCCGAATTCGCCGCCCATGAACAAGAGTTGCTTGCCGGGGTGGGCCCACATGAACGCGTACAGGGCGCGCAGGCCCGCCGCCTTGTTCCAGTCGTCGCCGGGTATGCGGCTCCAGAGGGAGCCTTTGCCGTGGACGACTTCGTCATGGGACAGCGGGAGCATGAAGTTCTCACTGAACGCGTAGAGCAGGGAGAACGTCATCTCGTCGTGGTGGTGGGAGCGGTGGATGGGGTCGTGGCCGAGGTAGCGCAGGGTGTCGTGCATCCAGCCCATGTTCCATTTGAGGCCGAATCCGAGCCCGCCGAGGTGGGTCGGCTGGGTGACGCCGGGCCATGAGGTGGATTCCTCGGCGATCATCATGATGCCGGGGTGGTTCCGGTAGGCGGTGGCGTTGAGTTCCTGCAGGAACCGCACGGCGTCGAGGTTCTCCCGGCCGCCGTGTTCGTTCGGGTACCACTGGCCGTCCTCGCGGGAGTAGTCGAGGTACAGCATCGAGGCGACGGCATCGACCCGCAGACCGTCCACATGGAACTCTTCGAGCCAGTAGAGAGCGTTGGCGACAAGGAAGTTGCGAACCTCCGCCCGACCGAAGTCGAAGATCAGCGTCCCCCAGTCGGGGTGTTCGCCGCGTCGCGGATCGGCGTGTTCGTAGAGGGTGCTGCCGTCGAAACGCGCGAGGGCCCATTCGTCGCGGGGGAAGTGGGCGGGTACCCAGTCGACCAGCACCCCGATCCCCCGGCTGTGAAAGTGGTCGACGAAGTATCGGAAGTCGTCGGGCGAGCCGAAGCGTGGTGTCGGCGCGTAGTAGGAGGTGACCTGGTAGCCCCAGGAACCCGCGAACGGGTGCCCCGCCACCGGGAGCAGCTGCACGTGGGTGAATCCATGCCGCTCGACGTAGTCGGCGAGTTGCTCGGCGAGTTCCCGGTAGGTCAGCCCTTGTCGCCACGATCCCAAGTGGACCTCGTAGACGCTCACCGGCTCCCGACTCCAGTCGGTGACCGCCCGCCGGGCCATCCAGGCATCGTCGTGCCACTGGTGCACCGACTGGTGGACCACCGACGCGGTCGCCCGCGGCATCTCGGTGGCGAACGCCATCGGGTCGGCTTTCTCATGCCAGACGCCGTCGGCGCCGAGGACGCGGAACTTGTAGCGCGTCCCCGGGGCGATGCCCGGCACGAACAGCTCCCACACCCCCGAGGAACCCAGCGACCGCAGTGGTGTGGCGCGGCCGTCCCAGTGGTCGAAGTCCCCGCAGACCCGCACACCGCGGGCGGTCGGCGCCCACACCGCGAACGAGGTGCCCTCGACCGGGCCGCCCGCGGCGTCGAGGCACCGGGGATGGGCGCCGAGGACCTCCCACAGCCGTTCGTGCCTTCCCTCGCCGATGAGGTGCAGATCGAACTCCCCCACCGTCGGCGACCAGCGGTATGGGTCGGCGATCTCGTGGGTGCTGTCGGGATAGGTCACGTCGAGCCGGTAGTCGTCCAGGGAGTGCGGAATCAGTCCCGCGAACAGGCCACAGCTGTTGTTCAGGCGGTAGCGCGATCCGTCGGCGAGGACGACGACCTCGACGGCCCCGGGGCGCAGCACCCGCACGACCGTGCCGTCCGACGTCGGGTGCGCGCCGAGAACGCCGTGCGGGTTGTGGTGTGCGCCCGCCAGCAGTCGGTCGAGGTCATCGGGGTCGGTGGCCACCGGGGCGGCGTCGACGGTGTGGGACGGCACGCTCGGCGTCACAGTCACGCTGGGCAGCACAGTGGGCGTCACAGTCACTGTGGGTGTCACGCTGGGCGGCACAATGGGTGTCGGTGTCACGGTGGGTGTCACGGTGTCGGTGCTCCTGCGGTGAGTCGGTCGACAGCGGAGAGAGGGATGTCCACCCAGGTGGGGCGGTGGGTCTGCTCGTAGGCGACCTCGTAGACGGCCTTGTCCAACTCGAACGCGGCGAGCAGCTCGACGTCGGTCCTCGGGTCGTCGGCCACGGTGGCGTAGCCGTCGCAGAACGCGTCACGATTGCGTTGGGCCCATAGCCGCGCCTTGTCCCGGACTCGGTCTCGGGCCTTCGATCCGATCAGCAGGTGGTGGGCGGCGTAGTCGAAGGAGCGCAGCATGCCCGCGACATCGCGCAGCGGCGAGCTCGGGGTCACCCTGTCCCGCTGCGACGAGCCGGGCTCACCCTCGAAGTCGATGATCACCCACCGGTCCGGGGTCCGCAGCGCCTGACCCAGATGCAGGTCGGCGTGGATCCGCTGCAAGCCGATGGCGGTCGGCGGCGCGTAGGCGGCGCGGTCGAACACCGAGCGGATATCCGGTTCGGCACGCCTGAGTCGCGGTGCGACGGCCAGCGCGTGGTCGAGTCGGCGGTGCATGTCGGCGGCGCGCGTGCTGCCGTACTCGGGCCCCTCCACGAATTCCCCGAGCGCCATCCGCAGGTCTGAGTGCAGGGCGGCCACCGTCTCGCCCAGTCGGAACGATTCCGCGGCGAAGTCGCCGCCGACCTGCGCGACATCACCATCCGCCGCGGAAAGGAAGTCGCGGACACTCGCGGTGGCCATGGGCCAGCCATCCGCCGCCGACGGCAGGAATCGTTGCAGGAACGCGAGATCAGTGTCCACGCCAAGGTGTGCGGCCCGCACGGCTGCCAACGGCCGTGCGATGTGCTCGGAGCCCACGGCGTGCAGTGCTCGGTGCAGGGTGACGTCGGGATTGTCGCCCGGGGTGATCCGGCGGAACAGTTTGAGCAGGTAGCGCTGCCCGTACACCACGGAGGTGTTGCTTTGCTCGGCCAGCACCGGACGCGACCGCAGATCCGGATCGAGGATCTCGCCTGGCTCGGTCGCGAACCGCAGCCCGTCGACGTCGCGGGAGCCGACGATCAAACCCAGCAACACACCGAGGAGCTGCGGGTCCTGCATCGCGTCATAGCTGATCAAGCCACGTGGCACGGTGCCGATCGTCGCGTGGACCAGGTGCTCGGGCAAGGTCGGTCGAAATCCCAGTAGCACCTGATAGTGCTGGACTCGCGCGCCCAGGTCGACGGCCAGCATGGCGTGCACCAGCAGTGGGTCGCCGTCGACCAGGACCCGCGCCTGGACGGCGCTGACCTGGCGGATCGGGATGTCCTTGGCGGCGAACCACCGCTGCTGTGGCAGCCACTTCCGCAGGATGTCGGCCATCGAGTCGACCAGATCCATCGGGCTCACCGGCCGTCTCCCCGCTCGATGTCGGCCAGCTGGAACCAGTAGAACCCATGGCCAGGCAACGTCAACAGGTAGGGCAGTTCGCCGATGGACGGGAACTGCACGCAACCGGTGAGTTCGACCGGGGTGTGGCCCGCGAACTCCGAGAGGTCCAGCTCCACCGGTTGCGGGAACCGGGACAGGTTGTGCACGCACATGACCACGTCGCGGCGATGCCTGCGAAGGAACGCCAGCACAGTGGGGTTGGACGCCCCCAATTCGACGAAGTCGCCCAGACCGAACGCGGTGTGCTTCGACCGGACCTGGAGCATTCGGCGGGTCCAGTGCAGCAGGGAGCTGGTGTTGTTCATCTGCGCTTCGACGTTGACGGCTTGGAAGCCGTAGACGGGGTCGGCGATCGCGGGCAGGTAGAGGCGGGCGGGGTCGCAGCGGGAGAAGCCCGCGTTGCGGTCCGGTGACCACTGCATCGGCGTGCGGACCGCGTCGCGGTCGCCGAGCCAGATGTTGTCGCCCATGCCGATCTCGTCGCCGTAGTACAGCACCGGCGAGCCGGGCAGCGACAGCAGCAGGGCGGTGAACAGCTCCATCTGGTTGCTGTCGTTGTCCAGCAGCGGAGCCAGGCGTCTGCGGATGCCGATGTTGGCCTTCATCCGCGGGTCCTTGGCGTACTCGGCGTACATGTAGTCGCGCTCCTCGTCGGTGACCATCTCCAAGGTCAGCTCGTCGTGGTTGCGCAGGAAGATGCCCCACTGGGCACCCGCCGGGATCGCCGGTGTCTGGGCCAGGATCTCCGAGATCGGGAACCGCGACTCCCGACGCACCGCCATGAAGATCCGCGGCATCAACGGGAAATGAAACGCCATGTGGCACTCATCGCCACCGACGGTCTCGTCGCCGAAGTACTCGACGACGTCGGCGGGCCACTGATTGGCCTCGGCCAGCAACACCCGACCGGGGAACTCGTCATCCACGACCTTGCGGCAGGCCTTGAGGTAGTCATGGGTGGCCTTGAGGTTCTCGCAGTTGGTGCCCTCCTGCTCGAACAGGTAGGGCACGGCGTCGAGGCGGAAGCCGTCGATGCCGATGTCCAGCCAGAACCGCAGCACGTCGAGCATCGCCTCGGCGACCTCGGGGTTCTCGTAGTTGAGGTCGGGCTGGTGGGAGAAGAACCGATGCCAGTAGAACTGGCCGCGGACCGGGTCGTAGGTCCAGTTCGACGTCTCGGTGTCGACGAAGATGATCCGCGCGTCGGCATAGGCCTCATCGGTGTCAGACCACACGTAATAGTCGCCATAGGGACCGTCCGGGTCGCGGCGCGACTCCTGGAACCACTTGTGGGCATCGGAAGTGTGGTTGAGGACGAGATCGGTGATGACCTTCATCCCGCGCGAGTGTGCTTCGTTCAGCAGGTGGACGAGGTCGTCGATGGTGCCGAACTCGGGCAGCACCGCGCGGAAGTCGCTGATGTCGTAGCCGCCGTCGCGCAGCGGGGAGGCGTAGAACGGCGGCAGCCACAGGCAGTCGACGCCGAGCCAGGCCAGGTAGTCCAGCTTGTCGGCCAGCCCGCGCAGGTCGCCGGTGCCGTCGCCATTGGAGTCGCTGAACGCGCGCACGAGGACCTCGTAGAAGACGGCACTCTTGAACCACTCGGGATCAGCCGTCGCGGGGTTCTGGATGTCAGGCACCGCTGCCGCTCCTGGTGATCGAGACGATGTGCGCGACCGCGACCGCGGGGTCGAGCCGGACGTAGTTGGTGTCCGACCACCCCCACTCCTGCCCGGTGACCAGGTCGACCGCGGTGAAGTGGGCGTCCTGCGGTAGCCCGAGATGCTCCATTCCCAACCGCAGGGTTCCCTCGTGGGGTCGGTGGGGGTCGAGGGTGACGATCACGACGACCGCGTCACCGGTGGCCGGGTCGGTCTTGCTGTAGGCCAGCAGCGAGTCGTTGTCGATGTCGTGGAATCGCAGCGTCCGCAGCTGCTGCAAGGCGGGATGGGCGCGGCGGACCCGGTTGAGGGTGCCCAGCCAGGGTTCCAGCGAACGGTTCTCCGCGAGTGCCGCCGCATAGTCACGGGGACGCAACTCGTACTTCTCCGAGTCCCGGTACTCCTCGCTGCCATCCGCGGCGGGTTCGCACTCGAACAGCTCGAACCCGGAGTAGACGCCCCATGTGGGTGACAGCGTCGCGGCGAGCGCGGCCCGGATGGCGAACATCGACGGCCCGCCGCGCTGCAGCGACTCGTGCAGGATGTCCGGCGTGTTGACGAACAGGTTCGGCCGGGTCTCCTCGGCGTGGGCGACCAGGTCGTTGCCGAAGTCGATCAGCTCGTGCTTCTGGGTGCGCCAAGTGAAGTAGGTGTAGGACTGGGTGAAGCCGAGGCGGGCGAGTCCGTGCAGCCGCGCAGGGCGGGTGAACGCCTCCGCGAGGAACAGCACGTCAGGGTGGGTGCTTTTGATGTCCCAGATCAGCCAGTGCCAGAAGTCCGCGGGCTTGGTGTGCGGGTTGTCGACCCGGAACACACGGACACCACGCTCGATCCACGCCACCACAACCGAGCGAATCTCCCGGTACAGCGCCTCGGGGGCGGCCGTGTCGAAGTTGACCGGGTAGATGTCCTGGTATTTCTTCGGCGGGTTCTCCGCGAACGCGACCGTGCCGTCCGGCAGGGTCGTGAACCACTCAGGGTGCTCGATGACCCACGGGTGATCCGGTGCGCACTGCAGCGCCAGGTCCAGCGCCACCTCCATGCCCAACTCCTCGGCCCGCGCCACAAAAGCCTTGAAGTCCACCTCTGTGCCCAGGTCAGGGTGGATCGCGTCATGGCCGCCCGCGGCCGAACCGATCGCCCACGGCGACCCCACATCGCCGGGACCCGCGGTGAGCGAGTTGCCGGGGCCCTTGCGATTCACTACACCGATCGGGTGAATCGGGGGCAGGTACACCACGTCGAAACCCATCGCCGCCACCCGATCCAGGGCACGCTCCGCGGTGGCCAACGTCCCGTGCACCGGACGGCCTGCCTGATCCCGCCCGCCGGTCGAACGGGGGAAGAACTCGTACCAGGACCCGAACGACCCACGAGGGCGGTCGACCCAGATGTGGTGCGCCACTCCGGTGGTGAGCAGGTCGCGAAGCGGCTGGGCGTCCAGCACGGCCGCGACCGGGTCGGCGAGCGCCGGGCCGGTCCGCTCGGGCAGCGCACGCCCGGTGTCCCGCAACGCGGCGGCGGCTTCCGTGAGCCGCGATCGCCGAGTCTCGCCGGGCCTGCGCGCGACCCGATCGAGCAGCCGCGCACCCGTCTCGAGATCGTTCTCCAGCGACTCCGCGTCGTGGCCCGCCGCCAGTTTGGCGACGACCGCGGACCGCCAGGTCGACCAGGGATCGCCCCATGCCTCGACGCGGAACGACCACGCCCCGAGCTGATCGGGCACCACCGTGGCCACGAACTCGTCGGACCCGGCCGCGCCGGGAACCATCCGGATCCGCCGCCATCCGCTGTCACCTGGGCCGCGCCACGCCGCCGTCGCCCCGACCGCGTCATGGCCCTCACGCCAGACCGTCGCGCGCAGCGGCACATGTTCGCCTACCACGGCCTTCGCCGGATGGCTCCCACGACTCACCACGGGGAACACGTCATCGATCACGATCCGACCGACACTCGTCAGAGGGAAGCGTCGACGAGTACGGCCACTCTCCGTGCTCACAATCAGCTCTATTCTTCCGATTCGATGCCCACACGTGTCCGCCGCATATCGGCGGCTACACACGGCGACCTGCCTCGGATCCGGGTGACGGTGCGAGGGGCGCTTCCAGCTCGCGCGCGGCCAAATGTGGTCGGCGGCTGCGGTGACGTAAAGCGGTGTCACACCATCGCGGACAAAGATCACCCGATTCGGGATGCTTCGGTTCTGGTCATCGCTCAATGACGTCCGATGTCGCCACTTGATCACATCGCGCTATGGCGATCACTGTCGAAATAGGACAGAGTGGGTTGGCGCAACCCGGGGGCCTCGCTGTCGACCTTGAGGAACGTCCATGCCGGATACGCTGTTCGTCGCCCGCGCGCCTGAGTCCAGCGTCCATGAGTCCACGCCACGGTCATCAAAGATGGTGGTCGGAACCGACGGTTCCTATCTCGGCGATCACGCCGTCAGGTGGGCGGCGCGGCACGCGGACCTGATGGGCGACATGCTGCACGTCTACCAATCGACGGTCGACGACACGGTCGCCCAAGCCTTGCTGAATTACCCGACGCTGCCCGTCACGCACTTCACCGATGTGCTCGATCCGCTTTCGACGCTGGTCACCGCGAGTGCGGACGCTCGGACCATCGTCGTGGGCGCCCGCGGCAAACACCACCCCGGCCTTGGGCTCGGCCACCTGATTCGTCCTCTGGTCGCGCTGGCGGCTTGCCCTGTCGTGATCGTCAAGGGACATCCGGACGCGATCCACGGCCACCACACCACCGTGTCCGTCGCCATCGGCGACACCGCCGACGACGCACCCCTGCGCTGCGCCGTCGGCATCGCCCGCGGAACAGGCGCCACCCTACGGATCCTGCACGCGGGCCCACCCGCGCACGGAACCATCGAGTGGGCCATGGACACCGCGCGAAGCATCGCACCGGACCTGAGCTCCGCTGCCACGCACGTCCCCGGCCCACACCATGAGATCGTCGCCAAAGTCCACGACACCGACCTCCTCGTCATCGGCCGTGGCCGCACACCCTCACTCGGAAGAGTGACCACCGAAGCGCTCTTCCACGCGCCGTGCCCGGTACTGGTCGTGGACAGCACGTGGCAGGACACAAGCCCGCCCGCCGCACTGAATCGACCTGAGGGCAGGCGTCGGCGGCGATAGCCCTCACCTTGGCCCGTCAGCCATCGAAGCGGCCACGGAGGAACTCGGTGATCTCCGCCCGCGCGGCCTTGGCCTGCGGCACCACGCCCGGCATGCTGAGGAACGCGTGCGTCGCGCCCGCGTGTTCGGTGAGCCGCGCGGGCGTGCCGGACTTGAGTAGCCGTTCGGCGTAGCGGCGGCCGTGATCGGCCAGCGGGTCGAGGGTCGGCACCACCACCAGCGCCGGGGCCAGCCCGCTCAGGTCGTCGGCACGCAGCGGCGACACCGCATGGGGATCTGTTCCCGGCGGGACGGCCAAGCGATGGAACAGCCGCAGCTGCTCCACGGTCAGGGTCGGGCTGTTCGCGTGCCGGATGAACGAGGGGTGGTCGAACATCGTCTCGGTCAGGTCGACGGCTGGGTTGACCAACACCTGCGCCCGCAGAAGCAGGCCGGACTCTCTGGCCCTGAGCGCGGCCAGCGCGGCGATCAAACCGCCGGTGCTCTCGCCGAAGACCGCGGTCCGCGCCGGGTCGACACCCCACTCCGCGGCGTGCCGCACGACGTGCCGCAGCACGTCCCAGCCGTCGTCCACGGCCGCGGACAGCGGAGTCCCCGGTGCGAGAAGACGGTGCTCGACCGAGACGACGACCGCGGGCAGCCGGGCGGCGAGGTGGCTGTTCACCCAATCGCTCTGCACCGCCGTGCCGACGAACCCGCCGCCGTGCACGTGAAGCACCAGCGGCAGGTCGGCATCCTGCTCGGTCGCCGGCCGGTACACCCGGACCTGGAGCCCGCGATCCGGCAGTCTCACCTCCTGCCACCGAATAGTCGCGCCGCGGTCCGGCCGCCCCGTGATCACCCGGGCGAAACGGGACGACCGTTTGCGGTTCTCCGCGTCACGGAATGCGACCAGTTCCTCGGTCGTCATCGTCGGCCAATCCCGTTCCTTGCCTATGGCACGCAGCATCCGGATGCCCAGGGGCGGCCGTTCCCGGTACATGTTTCTCCCTAATTTCGATACCAATAGTAGCGATACCGATCGTAGCGTAAACGGTTATCGTGTGGCCATGACCCGAGCGACCACATCCGGCAGACCGCCGGGTCGCCCACGCGTCGGCATCGACACCACGGTCTTCGCCGCGACGCTGAGCACGGTTCACGAGCTGGGCTACGCGGGCGCGACGATGGATCGCATCGCGGCGGCGGCAGGCGTCGCGAAGACCACGATCTACCGTCGCTGGCCGTCGAAGGGCGCGCTGATCACCGACTGCCTCGTCGACGCGTTGGGGCCGGTGCCACTGAACGGCGCCAGTCGAGCCGAGATCGTGTCCTCGGCCATCCGCTGGATCGCGGCGAAGATCGGCGAACCTGGCGTGGGCGCGGCGTTCGCGGGCGTGTTCGTCGACGCTATCGGCGACCCGGCCCTGCGCGAGGTCCTGTCCACCCGGTTGCAGGACCAGTACCGGTTCACCCTGCAGGACGCGCTCGGCGAGCCGGAGAACCGGGTCCTGTTCTTGATCGACACCGTCGTCGGAACCCTGCTGCACCGGATGGGCATGACCGGCGCGCCAATGGTCGAGGCCGACGTCACCGCACTGGTCGAGATGGTTCTGCACTACTTTGCCGACCGCGCCTAGCTTATCCGCCGAACGCATGTCCTTATTGGACTATGGCGCACTCGAACGATCTCGCCGCCACCAGGGGCGCTGGCCAGGTGTGGACTGTCGCGGGAAGGCTGCCATGCTCTAGTCTGCGGCGGTCGTGCCGGTGCGGTGGAGGGTCAGGGTGTCGCGGTGGAGAAGCTGAGGTCCAGTATCGGCCGCACGCTGGTCGGCTTGTTCCTGCTGGGCGCCGTGCTCCTCCTGGTTTTCATGATCCGGACGGTCAGCGACCGCGCGACCTGGCAAGCGGTCGACGGCACGGTGACCGAGCGCACCGCCAGCGGGCGCAGCATCTCGGTGGTCGTGTCCTTCCCCGGCCCGAACGGCACCGAGGTCGCGAAGGTCTCGGAGACCGGCTCCGCCCACAAGGTCGGTGAGCGCGTGGCCGTGCGCTACGAGGTCGCCGACGGCCGCATCACCGACGTCGCACTCGACGACGCGCGCCAGGCCCATGTGGTCGTGATCGTTCTCGCGAGCCTGGCCACCCTGAGCGGCTTGTTCATCAACCTCCTCGCCTGGCGCCGCCGCTGACCGGCACGCACGTCGCCGTGCCCCTCCTGATAGCGCATCTACACCCGAGTGGGCGTGATGCCGCAGGGCTTGAGCGCGGCGACGAGCACGCCAGTCCGGGAAATCTCGCGGTCAACACTGGGCGAATTCTCGTGCGGGCAGGGGTCGGCGGCGGTGACAGATCCGTAATTGGTGAACGCCCGCTTGAATGTCCACAGTGGTCAGTGGCCGTCGCTACTTTTGTTGAAGTAACCGATGTCGGCCAGCGACGCCGGGGGACGCTTGTCAATTCCGTACAAGAATTGTCAATCTCCGCATCAGCCGATGTTCTCCATGTATAGCCAGGAAACATCTGACGCTACGGTAGCATCGCCGACGTCACAGCCCGCCAGCGGTCGGTTTCGCTACGCTACCTATACTTGATCTTACTCGATCTCTTACTCGTCGCCATCGGCCGCCTTTTGGCAGGAAGGACCCGATGTCCCACACGCCATCGTCCGTGCCGCCCGCTTCACTGTGGGGCGCCCGGCCGGATCACGACCCCTTGACTCCCACCCGACGCCTGCGGACCCGGCTGTTGCGAACCGGATTGTCGCTGATGGGGGCGGTGGCGCTGGGGGGCGGGGCCGGGATCCTGGCGCTCGCCATGGACCCGTCCTTGGGGCTGGTGGTCTCCGTCAGCGTCGTGGCGGGCTGCGTGATCGCGGTCCTCATCGCGCTGCTGTCGGCCTTATCCGCGGTCCGACGCCTGCCGGTGGTCGTCCACCAGCCGCTCGATCAGGGCTATCAGCAGCAGCGGCCCGTGTTCGTGGCGCCGCCGAGTGAGCAGGTCTTCGAGACCGTCGCCCACCGGCCGCAGCCCGCGCCGCTGTGGCCCGTCACCGACGAGTCCGCCACCAGCCCGGGTGACGACCCAGGGCAGCGTCGCGAGGTGTTCGTCAAGCTGGCCCGACGCCTGCAGTCGCTGATCAACCGCTCCATCCAGCGCATCGACCAGCTGGAGCAGGAGAACGAGGACCCGGTCCTGCTCGACGGGCTCTACGAGATCGATCACCTGTTCACCCTCGCCCGCAGGCAGGGCGAGAACCTGGCGGTGCTGGGCGGCGAACCGCCGCAGCGCCGGTCGAACCGCCCGGTCAGCGTCTACGCCGTGCTGCTCGCCGCGGTGTCCGAGGCCGAGCACTACCGCCAGATCGCGATCGTGCCGGTCGACGACGTCGAGATCCACGGACACGCGGTCGCCGAGGTCATCCACCTGCTCGCCGAGCTGCTGGAGAACGCCACCCGCTTCACCTCGCCGGACGGACCCAAGGTCGAGGTGCGGGCCCACAAGGTCACCGCGGGCCTGGCCATCGAGGTGCAGGACCGCGGCCTCGGCATGAGCTACGAGGACCTGGAGCGGATCAACCAGCTACTCGAGGGCAACACCCGCATCGACGTCAGCGAACTGCTCCACGACGGCCGCATCGGCCTCGCGGTGGTGCGTGAGCTCGCCCGGCGCCACGGTATCAAGGTTCGACTCCAGTCGAACATCTTCGGCGGCATCGCCGCGGCGGTCGTCGTCCCGCCCCATCTGCTCAGCGAGCCGAAGGAGAACCGCCGCCCGACGCCGTCGCCGCGCGAGCGGGTCCCGGAGGCACCCACGGAACCTACGACTCCGCCGCGGCCGATGCCCGTCCTCATGGCGAGCCCGGCCCCAGCGCCGACTCCCCTCGCGCAGCGCCCGCCCGCGGGTCGACGGCACCGGACGGAACCACGCGAGCCCGAGCACCGCTCCCCCGCCCGGCCGCACGCCATAGCGGAGACCGAGTTGCCGGAGCTTCCGGTGCGCGCCCCCGGCCGGTCCTACAGCGAGCTGCGGGCAGGCGCGAACACGGACCAGGACGAGGTGATCCCCTACGAGCAGCCCGGCGGCAGGCCGCCGCCGCTGCCGCAGCGGCAGGGCACCCACCTGCGCGAGGAACTGTTGGAACCGCCCATGCCCGCCGCGCCGGTGCCTGGACACAACACCAAGCTGATGGCCACCGTTCAACAGGGCCGCGAACACTGGATCAGCGAACAGCACCGTGACTCGACTTCGGACCAGCCCGACACAGGACCTACTCGAGGAGAAGCCACCCCATGGCCGACGACCTGAACTGGCTGCTTCGCCGCCTGGTCGAGGCAGTCCCCAGCACCCGCAGCTCCCTGTTGCTGTCGGTCGACGGGATCCCGAAATACTGGTACGGACTGGACAATGACGGCGCGGACCGCCTCGCGGCCCTGGCCAGCAGCATGCGCTCCCTGGCGGGCCAGGTGGGCACCACCTTCAGCAGCGGCGGCACCGACGGCGTCCGGCAGGTGATCATCGAGCTCAACGAGGTCATCCTGTTCGTCACCGCGGCGGGCACGGGCAGCGTGCTCGCGGTGCTGGCCGCACCGGACGTCGACGCGGGGATCCTGAGCTACGAGATGCAGCGGCTCTGCACCCAGGTTCCCGCCGTCCTGGTCACCCCCGCCCGCCACCGCGTCGGGACATCGCCGAGCAATGGAAGTCGATGACCATGACCGGCATGGACGAGGATCCCGAAGGGGATCCCGACCTGTTCGGCGTGCGTCCCTATGCGATGACCGACGGGCGGACCCAGCCGAGCACGCACCTGGACCTGATGTCGCTGGTCCGGGCGACGGGCGGCGGGATGGTCGCCCCCGACAAGCTGGGGGTCGAGCACGCGCAGGCGCTGCGGCTGTGCCAGTCGCCGACGTCGGTCGCCGAGGTCGCCGCCCACCTGCGGCGACCGGTCACCGTGGCTAAGGTCCTGCTGGCCGACCTGATCGAACTGGGCGTCGTGATCGCCCGATTTCCGCCCAACCAGTCCTATTCCGACGACCCAGCGGTGTTGCGGGCGGTGATCGATGGCCTCCGACGGATTGTATGAGACGTTCCCGATCCAGATGAAAATCCTTGTCGCGGGCGGTTTCGGGGTTGGGAAGACCACGTTCGTCGGATCGGTGAGCGAGATCAAGCCGCTGACCACAGAGGAAACGCTGACCGCGGCCAGCGTCGACACCGACAGCCTCTACGGCGTCGAGAACAAGACGACCACGACCGTCGCCATGGATTTCGGCCGTATCTCGCTGACCGAGAAGAACCTGGTGCTCTACCTGTTCGGCACGCCGGGGCAGGATCGCTTCTGGTTCATGTGGGACGAGCTGTCCCGTGGCGCGCTCGGCGCGGTGGTCCTCGCCGACACCCGGCGCCTGCAGGACTGCTTCGGCGCCATCGAGTTCTTCGAGCGGCGCGACATCAAATTCATCGTCGCGCTCAACGAGTTCGACGGCGGTTACCGGTACGCCGACGAAGAGGTGCGGCAGGCGCTCGCGCTCAAGCCGCATGTTCCGCTCGTGCGTTGCGACGCCCGCGACAACCGCTCGGCGGGCGAGGTTCTGATCGCCCTGCTCGAATCCGTCCTCGCGACGTCCATTGTCGCCGGGGCCCGACCATAGGATCCGGAGACCCATGAACCACGAGATGATCGACTCGCGCCTGCTCACCGCGCCACACGATCCCGAGGTCGGCAGGCGGCTGGTCCGACTCGGGGAGCTCGGCCTCGGCGGCACGCCGGACCCGGAGTTCGACGAGTTCGCCACCGAACTCGCCCAAGCCGCGGGCGCACCGTACGCGATGGTCAACTTCATCGGCGAGCAGGAGCAGTACTTCGCCGGTCTGCACGTCCCGTCGAGCGCGAAGGCCGACGCGATGAAGGCGGCCCAGTCGTCGTCAAACGCGACGCCCAGCCGGACGATGGCGCGCGACCACGGCTTCTGCCCGCACGTCGTGGTGCGGCGCAAGGCTTTGGTGCTCGACGACGTGTGCGCCTACCCGCGGTTCGCGGTCAACCCGGTCATCAACTCCATCGGGGTCCGTGCGTACATGGGCGCCCCGCTGATCGACCGGACGGACACCGCGCTGGGCACGATCTGCGTGGTCGCCACCGAGGAGAGCCAGTGGGGCCGTCCAGGCCTGGAGCTCATCAAGTCCATGGCCGCCAAGGTGGTCGACCTCATCCACCAGCGGGAACACCAGCGCTGAGGCAGCCGTCGCTACCCTGCGCGCTCCTGGTGGGCAGCGGTGCGCAGGGCGGCACTGCTGGACCTGAGCTGGCAGGACAGCCGGGCCGACCACTGGTCCTCATAGGTCCCCAGCGCCACCTCGGCCAGCCGCAGCCGCTGGACGTCCGAGGTGCCCGCCGGGGCGTAGATGTGGTTGGCGTCGCGGAAGAAGCGCTCGATGTGGCGGCCGGGGTCGAGCCCGTAGGCGGCATGGATCTCCATCGCGGTGCGCGCCGCGTCCAAAGAGGACTCAACGTTCAGCAGCTTGGCGTTGATCAGGTCCGCGTCGCAGGGGATGCCCTGGTCAAGCAGATGCGCGGCGTGATACGCGGCGAGCCTGGCGGTCATCAGCTGGGACTGGAGCTGGCCCAACTTCTGTTTGACAGTAGGAAGTTCACACAGCGATTTGCCGTAGCGCTGATGCTCCTTGGCGAACCGGACCGTCCGCTCCACCAGCGCTCGGTGGATGCCCAGCGAGACCGCCGTCAGGTTGGGACGCCCGTACAGCACACTCGACGAGTACGCGACGGCGAGCCCGTCGCCTTCGACGCCGAGCAGGTTCTCGGCCGGAACGCGGCAGTTCTCGAAGATGAGCTCCCCGAAGCTGAAGCCGTGCAACCCCATCGCGGGCTGGTGCTCGCCAAGGGAGAACCCAGGCGTGGTGGACTCCACCAGGAATGCCGACAGTCCCTTCGAGCCGGAGCCGGTCCGGACCACCACGCCGTGCAGATCCCCGACGTGACTGTTTCCGACGAACACCTTGCGGCCGTTGAGGACATAGTGGTCGCCCACCCGCTCGGCGGTGGCGGCCATCCCCGCGACGAACCCGCCGCTCTCGGGCTCCGTCACCGCGATCGTTGGCAGGCACCGACCGTCGCTGATGGCGGGCAGCCAGCGCCGCTTCTGTTGCTCATCACCGAAATGCACGATCTTCGCCACACCGAGCTGCGAGGCCTGCACCATGGCACCCATGGCGCCGCTGACCCTCGACAACTCCTCGATGATGATCGTCTTGGCCAGGTGGCCGAGCCCCATCCCGCCATACCGAGGTGTCACGGTGACACCGATCCACCCTTGCCGAGCGATCAGCCTGGACATGTCGAAATGGACCGCCCGCGACGCCTCCATCTCGGATACCAGCGGCGCGACCCTGGCCTCGGCGAACGCACGGACTTCGGCGCGGAGCTCTTCATGGTGGCGGGTGGTGAAGTAGCTGGGGGTCTCGGCGGCGAGGTTCAAAGCGCATCCCCTATGTTTCGTCACCGACCAACGTGCGGGCGTTAACACCGCTGCGTAACTTTGCCATCGACGTTCCGTATTCGGTACCACCTACATGGTGATCCAGTTGGACAAGATCCACTTCTACTCACGAGTAAGTTAACTCTGAGCGATAAATATGACCGGCGACACAGGCCAAGCGAGGTAAGCGCTACTTCTAAACCGTTTCATAAGGAACCAGGCATCTGGCAATACTTGTGAATGGCGGCCACCCGTCCATTACGGACAGGGCTGATCGCGCTGACACCCGACGGTTTCGTGCGATTCCCGCAACCAACTCAGGCAGGCAACCAATGGAACGCGGGGTGTCGGCTGCTCAGCGCAGCCGACACCCCGCGGGCTCAACGGTGTCCGGACACAGGTCCGGGCGATCAGGTTCAGCGGCGGAACCAGCCGCCGTCGATCGCTGTCTCGCCACTGGCGGGCGTGGTCACGACGCGATTGGCGCCCGTTTCCCAGATGACGGGTTTGCCCGGCTCCAGGATGACGAACTTGTACTCGATCCGCGTGCTGGCGGGCAGCGAACTACTCGAACCCCGCCACCTCGGATAGGTGGACGAGTCGGTGGTCAGCGGCACCGCGTTCGCCGGGTTCCAATTGCCGAGCGCGGGCACGCTGCCCACGATGTAGACGTTCTGGCCCCAATTGGTGTGGGCCTGGATCGTGTACGCGCCGGTGACCGGAGCGGGGGGTGTGGTGGTGGTAGTAGTGGTGGTGGGGTTGGTGGTGGTAGTGGGATTGGTGGTGGTGGGGTTGGTGGTGGTAGTCGGGTCGCCGACCGCGCCCCGGTGGAACGCGACGGCGCTCTTGGCCGGGACGGTGACCGTGGCCCGACCACCGGTGACGGTCACCCTGGACGCGCAGGCGGTGATCACGTCACAGTAGGAGCCGTCCGGCAGGCCCGTGGTGTACTGCCAGGTGTGGGCGCCCCCGCTGTTGTTGATCGCGACGAAGCCCGCGGTCCCGCGCCCGAAGCCGATGACGTTGGAGGCCGGGGACTGCCAGTTGACCACGTCCGCGGTGCCCACCGCGTTGTGCCAGCCGACCATGCCGACGACCGCCGGGTCGCGGTTGAGGCAGTGCCAGCCACTGGAGCAGTTGGTGTCGGTGACGAAGCCATTGGAACTGGGCGGGGACTGGTCCTTGTTGCTGAACTCGAAACCCGCGTAGACCGTCGGAATGGAGTGCTTCCAGGCGAGTTGGAAGACGTTGGCCAGCTTCGCCGCCGGACCATCCTTATAGGACAGGTGCCGCTGCTCGCGTTCGGTGTCGTGGTTGGTGACGAACGAGACCGAGTTGGCCGCGGGCAGGATGCCCCAGCTCGGGCCGAACGATGACAGGCTCGCGATGTCGCCCTGGAAGGCGCCCTTCATCTTGTCGGCGTAGGTGAAGTCCAGGACCCGCCCGGTGTTGTAGTAGTCACTCGGCTGGGGCGTCGGGCCGGGGAAGACCTCGTGGAAGATGAACGGACGCGCGCCCGAGGGGGTGTTGGCGAGCTGGTCGACGATCGCCGACATGTCAGAGCTGGGGATGTGCTTGGCGGCGTCGACGCGGAATCCGTCCACCCCCAGCGCGATCTGCGCGTTCAGATAGCCCGCGATCTTCGAGCGGACCGACGAGCTGCCGGTCTTCAGGTCGGGCAGGTCGAGCAGTTCGCAGTTCTGCACCTCCCACGTATTGCCCCAGTTGCTGATGGACCGGGGACAGACGTCGACGTTGTAGTCGCCCCGGTCGAACATCACCGGGTCGTACTTGTCGGTGAGTGTGGTGCCGTCGTAGCCGACCCCGGTCTGGGCGCCGGTGTGGTTGATCACCGCGTCGGTGTAGACCTTGATACCCGCGCCGTGGCACGCGTTGACCATGGCGGCGAACTCGGCCTGGGTGCCGAACCGACCGCTGAGCTTGTAGCTGTAGGGCTGGTAGATGTCCCACCAGACCCCGTCGGGCCGCCTCAGCGACTCGGCGGGCGGGGCCACCCACACCGCGCCGTAGCCCGCCGGATCCAGCACGTTCGTGCACTCGGTGGCGACCGAGCGCCAGTTCCACGCCCACAGATTGGCGATCACGTCGCCGTTGGCCACCCCGGCGTCGGCGACGGCCACCCCGGCGGACGAGCCGACCGCGGTAAGCACCGCGGTCGACGAGGCCACGACCGCGGCGGCCAGCAAGGCTGCTCGTAAGGATTTGGGACGCACTCTGGTTCTCCTGACAGTCAACTAGATCAAGGAGGTTTGAGCGTTGCGCAACGGCTTGCAGCGTAAATTCTGTGTGACCAGCAAGTCAACACCCAGCTCACAGCCATCTGGACCGATTTCTGAGCACATGTCGGCCAGATGTCTTGCAAACTCTTTCGGCAATCCTGCAAGCGCTGCTAGCGTCGGGGCACACACATGACCGGCCACAAACAGGGGAGAGTTGCTATGACCAGGGAAGACAGGCAGCCGCGCGACGATCGGCGCTGGTGGCGTGACGCCGTCATCTACCAGGTCTACGTCCGCAGCTTCGCCGACGGCGACGGCGACGGGATCGGTGACCTGCCGGGCATCCGCGCCCGGCTGCCCTACCTCGCCGACCTCGGCGTCGACGCCGTGTGGATCACGCCGTTCTACCCGTCGCCGATGGCCGACGGCGGCTACGACGTCGCCGACTACCGCGACGTCGATCCGCTGTTCGGCACGCTGGACGACGCCGCCGGACTGATCGCCGACGCGCACCGGCTGGGCATCAAGGTGATCGTGGACCTGGTGCCGAACCACACCTCATCCGAGCACGCCTGGTTCCAGGCCGCGCTCGCCGCGGGCCCCGGATCCCCCGAGCGCGACCGCTACGTCTTCCGCTCCGGCCGCGGCGCGTCCGGCGACCTGCCGCCCAACGACTGGGAGTCGCTCTTCGGCGGCGGCGCCTGGACCCGGCTGCCCGACGGCGACTGGTACCTGCACCTGTTCGATTCCGCGCAGCCGGACCTGAACTGGGACAATCCGCACGTGCACGAGGACTTCCTTGGCGTGCTGCGGTTCTGGCTCGACCTCGGTGTCGACGGGTTCCGGGTCGACGTGGCCCACGGAATGATCAAGCAGGACGGCATGCCCGACGTCGGCGCGCTCGACCAGCGCAAGCTCATCGAGACCCGCCCGCTGCCGTACTTCGACCAGGACGGCGTGCACGAGATCTACCGGGAGTGGCGCAAGGTGCTCGACACCTACGAGCCCCCGCGCATCGGGGTCGCCGAGGCGTGGACGCCCGGCGCGGGCCGCACCGCGCGCTACGTGCGCCCCGACGAGCTGCACCAAGCGTTCAACTTCCACTACCTCAGCACGGAATGGACCGCGCCCGCGCTGCGCGAGGTGATCACCGACTCGCTCGCGGCGATGGCGCCGGTCGACGCGCCCACCACCTGGGTGCTGTCCAACCACGACGTGCAGCGGCACGTCACCCGATACGGCGACGGCGAGGTCGGACTGCGCCGGGCGCGGGCGGCGGCGCTGCTGACGCTGGCGCTGCCCGGATCGGTGTACGTCTACCAAGGCGAGGAACTGGGCCTGCCGGAGGTGCTGGACCTGCCGGAGGACGCCCTGCGCGACCCGATGTGGGAGCGCTCGCTGCGCACTGAGCGTGGTCGCGACGGGTGCCGGGTGCCCATCCCGTGGACGGCCGAGGGCAGCGCGCTCGGGTTTGGCCCGGACGGTTCGACGCCGTGGCTTCCCCAGCCCGCCGACTGGGCGGAACTGTCGGTCCAGGCGCAGGTCGGAGTCGCGGAATCGACGCTGGAGCTCTACCGCGCCGCGCTGCGGCTGAGGCGCGAGCACCCGGCGCTGGGCGAACGACCGACGCTCGAGTGGCACGATGGCGACGCCCCGGTGCTGCGGTTCGCCCGTGTCGACCCGACCACCGGGCGCCGGTTACACTGCGCAGTCAACTTTGGTGCCACCCCGGCGAGCGCCGTGGTGGCTGGACCCGTGCTGTTGGCCTCCGGGCCGCTCGGGTCGGACAGCGGCGACGTGCTGCTGCCGCCGGACACCGCCGTGTGGTGGGAGGACTGATATGGCCCAGGCATCGGCCGCGGGTGGGACCGCCCGGCTCAGCGACATCGCCGTCCAGGCCGGGGTGAGCGAGGCGACGGTCAGCCGGGTGCTCAACGGCAAACCGGGCGTGTCCACCACGACGCGGCAGACCGTCCTCGCCGCGCTGGACCTGCTCGGGTACGAGCGGCCCGCGCGGCTGCAGGAGCGCAGCGCGGGCCTGATCGGCCTGATCACCCCGGAGCTCAGCAATCCGATCTTCCCGGCGTTCGCGCAGGTCATCGAGCAGGTGCTGACCCGCGACGGGTACACGCCCGTGCTGTGCACGCAGAGCCCTGGCGGGTCCACAGAGGACGAACTGACGAACACGTTGGTTGAGCGTGGGGTCAACGGGATCATCTTCGTGTCGGGTTTACACGCCGACTCCACGGCGAACATGGACCGCTACGTCAAGCTCAGCGGGCGGGGCGTCCCGTTCGTGATGATCAACGGCTACACCGAGCACGTGTCGGCGCCGTTCGTCTCCACCGACGACCGCGCCGCCATGCGGCTGGCGGTCCAGCACCTCGTGGAGCAGGGCCACCAGCGGATCGGTCTGGCGGTGGGACCGCGCCGGTTCGTGCCGGTGGTGCGCAAGATCCAGGGTTTCGTCGAGCACATGCGCAAGGCGCTGCCCATGTCAGCGGAGGAGGCCGAGGGGCTCGTGCAGCACTCGCTGTTCACCGTCGAGGGCGGCCAAGCGGCGGCGAACGCCTTGATAGACCGGGGATGCACCGCGATCATCTGCGGCAGCGACCTGATGGCGTTCGGGGCGATCCGGGCGGCCCGACACCGCGGGCTGCAGGTGCCGCGCGACATCTCGGTGATCGGCTTCGACGACTCGCCGCTGATCGTCTTCTCCGACCCGCCGCTCACCACCCTGCGTCAGCCGGTGGAGGCGATGGGCCAGGCGGCGGTCAACGCGCTGTTGGAGGAAGTGACCGGCACACCGGCACCGCACGCGGAGTACGTGTTCATGCCGGAGCTGGTGGTGCGCGGCTCGACGGCGGCGGCTCCCGCCAAGTAGGACACACGCGAAAGGGACCCGCGACCACCCCCCGGTCGCGGGTCCCTTTCGGCATCGTCAGACCAGGCGCCTGCCGGTTTCGGCGTCGAAGAGGTGGACCTCCTCGGGGTGGCGGAGGGTGGCGTTGACGACCTCGCCGAGCGCCGGGGGTGTGCGGCCGTCGACGCGCATGACGATCCGGGGGCTGTTGGGGGCGGCCGAGATGGAGGCGTGGACGAGCGCGTCGGCGCCGAGTTCCTCGACGAGTTCGACGAGGAGTTTGACGCCGTGGGCGCTGTGCGGGGCGAGGGCGAGCGATTCGGGCCGAATGCCCGCGGTGACCTTTGGAGCGGTGACAGCGCGCGGGAGCGGGATGTCGACGTCGCCGAGTCGGAACACGCCGCCGGATACCGGGACGGTCAGCAGGTTCATGGCGGGGCTGCCGATGAAGCCCGCGACGAAGGCGTTCGCGGGGCGATCGTAGAGGTTGCGTGGGGTGTCGCACTGCTGCAGGAGACCGTCCTTGAGCACGGCGACCCGGTGGCCCATCGTCATCGCCTCGACTTGGTCGTGGGTGACGTAGATCGTGGTGGTGCCGAGCCTGCGCTGGAGGGCGGCGATGTTGGCGCGGGTCTCCACGCGCAGCTTGGCGTCGAGGTTGGACAGTGGTTCGTCCATGAGGAACACGGCGGGGTCGCGCACGATGGCCCGGCCCATGGCGACACGCTGGCGCTGGCCGCCGGAGAGGGCTTTGGGTTTGCGGTCGAGGTACTTCTCCAGGTCGAGCAGGCGGGCGGCCTCGGCGACCTTCTCCGCGGTGGCCGATTTCGACAGGCCCTGGAGCTTGAGTGCGAAGCCCATGTTCTGCGCGACGGTCATGTGCGGGTAGAGCGCGTAGGACTGGAAGACCATGGCGATGTCGCGGGCCTTGGGCGGGACGTGGGTGACCTCGCGGTCGCCGATGTGGATGGCGCCCTCGTTGACGTCCTCCAGGCCCGCCAACATGCGCAGCGCGGTCGACTTGCCGGAACCCGACGGTCCGACCAGCACCAGGAACTCGCCGTCCTCTATGGACAAGTCGAGCTGGTCGACCGCTCGAACCGGCGAGGTGCCCGGATATACCCGGGAAGCGCTGTCGTAACTGACCTGGGCCATGCCACATCCTTTGCGTCCATTTGGGCGGCCGAGCGGCCAGGATGCCGCATCCGCCCGGCGAACACCAGGGTTCTGCAAGAATTTCTGCAACTTCATGACGGCCTTGCTGTGGTTTTGGTCTCGAAACGGTAACGGATGCGGTTTCGACATTCCCTTAGCCGCAACCTCCGTGGAAAGTCCGCTTAACAACGAGCAGGCCCGGGCCGGTCCGGCCGTTCTGAATCAATTCTGGAGGCGTCGTGGTAACACAAGGTCGTGCCGTGCGCGGTGCCGCGCTGGCGGCAGCCCTGATCTTGGGTGTCAGCGCGTGTGGGTCGTCGGAGACGGGCGGTGGTGGCGCGACGAGCCCCGCGCCCGGCGCACTGGAAGGAACCGGTGCGATCACCCTGGTGACGGGCAAGGACACGTCGGGGAACCTGCAGAACCAGGTCGACGGGTGGAACTCCGCGCACCCGAACGAGAAGGTCACCGTCATCGAGCTGCCGGAGGACGCCGACGCGCAGCGGCAGCAGATGGTGCAGAACGCGACGACGAAGTCCGACGCGTACACCGTCCTCAACCTCGACGTCGTGTGGACCGCCGAGTTCGCGGCCAACCAGTGGGTGGCCCAGCTGCCCGAGAGCGAGTTCCCGCTCGACAAGCTGCTGCCCGCCACCGTCGAGACGGGCAAGTACTTCAAGAAGCTCTACGCGGTCCCGACCACCAGCGACGGCGGCCTGCTGTACTACCGCAAGGACCTCCTCGACGCTGCAGGCGTGGCAGCACCCAAGACCTGGGCCGAGATGACCGCCGCCTGCGACAAGGTCATCGCCACGAACCCCGGCCTGTCCTGCTACGCCGGTCAGTTCGAGAAGTACGAAGGCCTCACAGTCAACTTCAGCGAAGCAGTGAACTCCGCGGGCGGCGACGTCGTCGGCGACGACGGCAAACCCAACGTCAACACCGCCAAGGCCAAGGCAGGCCTGGACTTCCTCGTCAACGGCGTCAAGAGCGGCAAGATCGCCGACAAGGCCCGCACCTTCAAGGAAGAGGAAGGCCGCCGCGCCTTCCAGGCCGGTGAGCTGATCTTCCACCGCCAGTGGCCCTACCAGTACGCCAAGGCCAACGCCACCGACGGCTCCTCGCAGGTCGCGGGCAAGTTCGCCGTGGCACCGCTGCCGGGCATGGACGGGCCGGGCTCCTCGACTCTCGGCGGGCACAACTTCGCCGTCAGCTCGTTCGCGAAGAACAAGAAGACCGCGGTGGAGTTCATCAAGTACATGGTCGACGAGAAGCAGCAGCGGGCGAACCTGGAGAAGACCAGCCAGGCGCCGACGTGGGCCGGGCTCTACGACGAGGCCGACCTCGTGGCGAAGTTCCCATACCTGACCGAGCTGAAGAAGTCGATCGAGAAGGCGAAGAAGCGTCCGGCCGTCGTCAAGTACCAGGAAGTCTCCTCCGCCATCCAGGAAGCGGCCTACTCGGCGATGAGCGGCAAGGCAACCAGCACCGAAGCACTGGCCACCCTGCAGACCAAGCTGGAAAGCCTCACCAAGAACTGACCGGGCACCGCCAGGGATCCGCCCCACCCGGATCCCTGGCGGCAACCATTGCCCTGCAAGGACACCCGCGCCAGTCCTTTAAGGACCGCAGGTCCCCGCACTCGATCCCTGCTCTTGGTCCTGCCCTTGGTCCTGCCCTTGATCCCTGTATTTCCCCCTGCACCCTCGTCCCGGCAATCCCTTATCCGGAAACAGCGCTGTCAAGGGTCAGCTCGCTGATCGCGCAGCGACGCCGCAGGCGCCCTTGACAGCGCTGTTTCCGGATAAGACGCTAAAAAACGAGGGAGCGACCCAGCAGTCGAAGCACGGACGAGCCCACTCGATCCGTCGCCCCTTCGCCCGCCGCAGCCTGGAGATCCCCCATGGCCACGCTCCTAGACGCCCCACCCCACCCCAACCCGCCCGCTCCCCCCAAGACGCGTCGAAACGCCGGAGTGAACCGCCTGGCAGCACTCCTGGTCTCCCCCACCCTGCTAGTACTAGGCCTAGTAGTCGCCTACCCCATCATCTCCGCACTACGCCTGGCCTTTTACCAGCGCAACGACGGCATAGACCCCGAAACCGGCCTCCGCCAAACCGGCGACACCTTCGTCGGCATCGACAACTTCACCGACATGTTCACCGGCCCCACCGCCGACCGTTTCCTCAACGCACTCTGGAACACCACAACCTTCACCGTCGTAGCGGTCACCCTGGAAGTCGTGCTCGGCGTCCTGATGGCCCTGGTCATGCACAAGGCCTTCAAGGGCCGCGCCCTCGTCCGCGCCAGCATCCTGGTGCCCTGGGCCGTGCCCACCGCGATCGCAGGCATCCTCTGGCGCTGGATCTTCCAAGCTGACGGTGTGGCCAACGACCTACTGCCCGGCGAAGCGGTCCTATGGACGACCGACGGGATCCAGGCATGGTTCGCCGTCATCATCGCCGACACCTGGAAAACCGCGCCATTCATCGGTCTCCTAGTGCTCGCCGGCCTGCAGGTGATCTCCAACGAGGTCTACGAGGCCGCCAAGCTCGACGGCGCGTCGCCATGGAAGACCTTCTGGGCCATCACCTTGCCGCTCGTCCGGCCGACGCTGCTCGTCGCGGTGCTGTTCCGCATCCTCGACACCCTGCGCATGTTCGACCTGCCCTATACCTTGATCGGGCCGGGGAAGAACGCGACCGACACCGTCACCGTCCTCGCGTTCGAGGAGGCGGTGAAGTTCGGCAAATACGGCCCGGCCTCCGCTTACGCGGTGTTCCTGTTCCTCTACGTCGCCACCGTCGCTTTCGCGTTCGTCAGGCTGCTCGGCGCCGACGTCGTCGGGGCCCGGACCGGAAGGAAGAGCCGATGACCGCCACCCTGCAACGCCCACCGGCCAATGCCCGCGGCCGCTGGTGGTGGGCACCGTATCTCGGCATCGCCGCCATCGTCCTGTACTGCCTCTCACCGTTCTACTGGATGCTGGTGTCCAGCCTGCGGCGCACCAACGACATCTTCGACTCGTCCGCGGTGCCCGCTCCCCTGTCGCTGGACTCCTATGAGGCCGCGTTCTCGGCGAACAACGGCTTCCTCCGCGCCCTGGGCAACAGCTTCCTCGTCGCCGGCGTCACCACCGTCCTCGTACTGCTGATCGGCACCCTGACCGCGTATGCCTTGGCCCGCCTGGACTTCAAATTCAAGAACCTCGTCCTCGCCGTCATCATCACCACCAGCATGTTCCCCGGCATCTCACTGCTCATCCCACTGCTGGAACTGTTCAGCGGCATCGGCTGGATCAACACCTACCAAGCGATGATCGTGCCCAGCATGAGCTTCGCCCTACCGCTCGCCGTCTGGAACCTCACCGCGTTCTTCCGCCAAATGCCCATCGAACTCGAAGAAGCCGCCCAGATCGACGGCTGCTCCCCGGCCCAAGCCTTCCGCAAAGTCATCCTCCCGCTCGCCGCCCCAGGCGTCTTCACCACCGCGATCATCACCTTCATCGCCGCCTGGAACGAATTCATCATCGCCCTGTCCGTGGTCAACAAGAAAGAACTCAAAACCGCACCCGTCATCACCAGCCAATTCACCGGCACCACCCAATTCGACGCACCCTTCGGCACCCAGATGGCCGCGGGCGTCATCGTGACCATCCCACTGGTCATCCTCGTGCTCCTGTTCCAGCGCCGGATCGTCGCGGGTCTCACCGCGGGCGGGGTCAAGTAGCTCAGCGACGCGATTCCTCTACCACAAGGAGAATGTGATGGGTCGACGCGCGAACGCGGTTCTCGCTGTCATCCTCGGCACGGCACTGGCCGTTCCCCTGCTGCCCACCATCACCGGAGCGGCCACCGCGGCCGAACCGGCCGCCCGGCTAGCCATCGGCGAGATCGTAGACATCGCCCCCGGCGTCCGGTCAGGTGACAAGAAGCTGGCCAAGGACGCGCTGCGCGACGACTTGTCCGGTGAGCGGTTCTACTTCGTGATGCCCGACCGGTTCGCCAACGGCGACCCCCGCAACGACCGCGGTGGGTCCGCCGAGACCGACCGGCTGAAGACCGGGTTCGATCCGGCGGACAAGGGTTTCTACCACGGCGGCGACCTGCCGGGCCTGCGGTCCAAACTGGACTACCTCAAGGGCATGGGGATCACGGCGATCTGGATGACGCCGATGTTCGCCAACCAATGGGTCCAAGGCAGTGGCGACGACGTCTCCGCCGGATACCACGGCTACTGGACGACCGATTTCACCAGGCTCGACCCGCACTTCGGCACCACCGACGACATGCGCGCGGTCATCGCCGACGCGCACGCCAAGGGCATGAAGGTCTTCTTCGACATCGTCGCGAACCACACCGCCGACGTGATCGACTACACCGAGGGCAAGTACGACTACCTCGGCACCGGCGCGCAGCCGTACCTCGACGCCCAAGGCAACGTGGTCGACATCAAGGCCACCGCCGGAAAGCCGGACTTCCCCGCCTTGGCCCCGGCGTCGTCGTTCCCCTATACCCCGAAGTTCCGCTCCCCCGCCGACGCGAACGCCAAAACGCCTGACTGGCTCAACGACCCGGCGCTCTACCACAACCGGGGAAACTCGACGTTCAGCGGCGAGTCCAACGAGTACGGCGACTTCTTCGGCCTCGACGACCTGATGACCGAGAACCCGAAGGTCGTCGACGGCATGAAGCGGATCTTCACCACGTGGATCGACACGCTCGGCATCGACGGATACCGCGTGGACACGGTCAAGCACGTGAACATGGAGTTCTGGCAGGCACTCGCCCCGCACGTGAAGGCGTACGCGAACGCGCGCGGCAAGAAGGACTTCTTCGTCTTCGGTGAGGTGTTCAGCTCCGACACCGCACTGACTTCCTCCTACACCACGACCGGCCGCATGCAGGCGACCTTGGACTTCCCGTTCCAGAGCGGCGCGCTGGACTTCCTGTCCGGCAAGGGCTCCGGGCGGCTGGCCGAGGTGCTGCTCGCCGACGACCAGTACACCGACGCCGACTCCAACGCCGCGTCGCTGCCGACCTTCCTCGGCAACCACGACATGGGTCGAATGGCCTGGATGCTGCGCCAGGAACGGCCCGGCATCACCGAGGACGAGCTGCTGCGGCGGCTCAAGCTGGGCAACACGCTGATGTACCTGTGGCGCGGCAACCCGGTCGTCTACTACGGCGACGAGCAGGGTTTCGCGGGCAGCGGCGGCGACAAGGTAGCCCGGCAGGACATGTTCGCCAGCCGGACCCCCGAGTACATGGCGGAGAAGTTCGTCGGCAGTGACCGGACCGGCGCGCAGGACAACTTCGTCACCTCCCATCCGCTGTACCGCCAGCTCGCCAACCTGGCGAGGTTCGTCGACCGGGACCCGGTCTGGGCGGACGGCAACCAGGTGCTGCGACTGGCTGAGGGTGACACGCTGGCGTTCAGCCGGATCACCCGGCGGGATCAGCGCGAGTACGTGGTGGTGGCCAATGCGGGTCCGACACCGAGCACGGTGGATGTGCCCGTCGGCGCGCCCGGCCGCAAGTTCCGCACCCAACTGCCCTCGCGCGGGACAGCGCCGACCAGCGGGACTGACGGCAAGATCAAGGTGAGTGTGCCCGCGTTCTCCGCAGTGGTCCTGTCCTCGACAGAACGCCTGCCCGTGGCGACCCCGGCGCCGACGCTGGTCGCGCCCGCGGTCGGCACCGTGCTGGACGACCGGGTCGAGGTGCGGGCCGACGGCATCACGTCGCCGTTCGCGCAGGCCACGTTCGCCGCGCGGGTCGAGGGAACGACTGAGTGGACGGTGCTCGGCACCGACGACTCCGCGCCGTACCGGGTGTTCGCCGACGTGTCCAAGCTCGGCGGCGCGGCGGTCGGCAAGAAGGTCGAGTTCCGGGTGGTGGCCAAGGACGGCGCGGGCGCGCTCGGCGCGGACGGCGCCGCCGTCACGCTGGTCGCGGCTCCCCCGCCGCCGGGTGGGCCCGGTCAGAGCCCGGATTGGCTGGTCGTGCACTACAACCGGCCCGCTGGCGACTACGCGGGCTGGGGTCTGCACGTGTGGGGTGATGTCGAGACGCCGACCGAGTGGAGCACCCCGCTGCCCTTCGCCGGTGAGACCGGCTATGGCCGGTTCGCCTGGGTGAAGCTCAAGCCGGGGGCCACGCAGGTCGGGTTCATCACGCACAAGGGCGACGAGAAGGACGGCGGCGACCGGTTCGCCGCGCCCGCCGCGACCCCACAGGTGTGGCTCAAGCAAGGGCAGGACACGCAGTACCCGAGTGAGGTGGCGGCCACCGGCAAGGCGACCGTGCACTTCCAGCGTCCGTCCGGCGACTACAGCGGCTTCGCGGTGCGGGTGCCGGGCCAGGCCGATGTGCCGCTGTCCGGGCGCGCCGCGTTCGGCGCGGTGGCGGAGATCCCGGCCACCGCGACACCGCTGGACTTCGCCGTGGTGAACGGGTCGAGCACGGTGATGACCGGCAAGCTCACGGGCGCGGCGGCATGGGTCCGCGAAGGCTCGCCCGCCGTGCACGCGAGCCTGGCCGCCGCCGAGAACCGGGCGGTGATCCACTATTCGCGGCCGGACGGCGACTACACCGACTGGGTGCTATACCACTGGACGGGTTCGTTGGAACCGAGCCCAGGCTGGACGCAGTCGCGACCGGCGGACGGGAGTGACGGGTTCGGAATCCACTGGTCGGTGCCGCTGGCACCGGGTGCGGCCGGGCTGAGCAACATCATCCACAAGGGCGACACCAAGGACCCGGGCAGCGACCAGTTCCTCGATGTCGGCGGCACCGGGCACGAGGTGTGGTTCATCTCCGGCTCCGCGCGCCCGGACGGCTCAGCGAACTACGTGCTGCCGCCGTCGACCGCTCCGGCCGCCGACATCGACCTGGCCAAGGCGAAGGCGATCTGGGTCAGCCGCGACCGGCTGATCTGGGACGTCCCAGTGGTCGGCACGGACGGCTATCACGTTCGCTATGACGCCGACGGCCGGATCACGGTGGTCGACGGGCAGGTCCAGGGCGGCAAGGTCCTGCGCTTGCAGCCGAGTGGTGCCCTGTCGGGCGATCTGGCGACCAAGTTCCCGCACCTGGCGGGGAAGCCGACATTCCAGGTCCGCGCGGCCGACGCCGGGCGGATCGATGAGGCGCTGCGCGCGCAACAGGCCGCCGTCCACGTCGACGCGAGCGGCGCGGTCCGGCACGCCACGGGCATCCAGATCGCGGGCGCCCTGGACGACCGGTACGGGTCGGAGGCGGCGAAACACGGCTACCGGCCCGCTTTCTCCGGTGACCAGGTGAGCACGCGGCTGTGGGCGCCGACCGCGCGGTCGGTCAAGCTGCGGCTGTTCGGCACCACCTCCCCCGCGCGTGACGCCCAGCCGTCGCAGGTCGTCGACCTGCGCCGCGACGATGTCACGGGATCTTGGACGGGGAGCGGGGCTTGGCGGGACTTCTACTACCAGTTCGAGGTGACCGGGTGGTCGGCGCCGGAGAACAGGTTCCGGACCGTGGTCGTCACCGACCCGCACTCGGTGGCGCTGTCGGTCGACTCGACGCACTCACAGTTCGCCGACCTGGGCAGTGACGGCGCCAAGCCCGCGGGCTGGGACCAGCAGGTGGCCAGGGGTCTCGGCGGCGACGCCACCGAGCACGGCATCACCGAGCTGCATGTGCGCGATTTCTCCATCGCCGACGACACGGTTCCGGAGGGTGAGCGCGGCACCTACCGCGCGTTCACGCACCGCGATTCGGTCGGGATGAAGCACCTGAAGTCGCTGGCTGAGGCCGGGATGGACACCGTGCACCTGCTGCCGACGTTCGACATCGCGAGCATCCCGGAGCGGCGTGCCGACCAGCAGCGACCAGCGTGCGACTTGGCGTCGTTGCCCGCCGACTCGCCACAACAGCAGGAATGCACCAGCGCCGCCGCGGCCCGCGACGGGTTCAACTGGGGCTACGATCCGCTGCACTACGACGTCCCGGAGGGCTCCTACGCCACCGACGACGCCCAGTCCGGCCCGGCGCGCGCCCGTCAGTACCGCGAGATGGTGCAGTCGTTGCACGACAACGGGAACCGGGTCGTGGTGGACGTGGTCTACAACCACACCACGGCATCGGGCGACGCGGCGAACTCGGTGCTCGACAAGGTCGTCCCCGGCTACTACCAGCGGCTCGCCCTCGACGGCACGGTCGCGAACTCCACCTGCTGCGCCAACACCGCGCCGGAGAACGCGATGATGGGCAAGCTCGTGGTCGACTCGGTCGTACACTGGGCCCGAACGTACAAAGTGGACGGTTTCCGGTTCGACCTGATGGGCCACCACCCCAAGGCGAACATCCTCGCCGTGCGCGCCGCACTCGACGCGCTGACCGTCGAACGCGACGGTGTGGACGGTCGTGCCATCCGGGTCTACGGCGAGGGCTGGGACTTCGGCGAGGTCGCGGGCAACGCCCGGTTCGTCCAGGCCACGCAGCCCACCCTGGAGGGCACCGGCATCGCCACGTTCAGCGACCGCCAACGCGACGCCATGCGCGGCGGCGGCCCGTTCGACGAGGATCCCCGGGTGCAGGGCTTGGCCTCCGGTCTGGCCGGTGACCTCAACGGCTCCCCCGCCAACGGCGACCCGGCCGCCCGCCTGGTCAACTACTCCGACCTGGTGAAGCTGGGCATGTCGGGCAACCTGGCCGACTTCAGCTTCCGCTCCACGGCGGGCCCGGTCGTGCGCGGACGCGACGTGTCCTACAACGGCTCGCCTGCGGGTTACACCGCTTCGCCGGGAGAGGTGATCACCTACTCGGACGCCCATGACAACGAGACCCTGTTCGACGCACTGGCGTTGAAGCTGCCGGTCGGGACATCGATGGCCGACCGGGTGCGGATGCAGAAGATCGCCCACGCCCCGGTGCTCCTCGGCCAGGGCCAGCCGTTCATGCTGGCGGGCAGCGAGTTCCTGCGCTCGAAGTCCTTGGACCGCAACAGCTACGACTCGGGAGACTGGTTCAACCGGTACGACCCGGCGTTGCGCTCCAACGGGTTCGCCCGCGGCCTGCCGCCCGCGGCCGACAACCGGGCGAAGTGGCCGTACATGGGACCGGTCCTGGCCACGCCGTCGGTCAGCCCCGCGACAGCTGACATGCGCCGGGCGGTCGACGACACCCTCGAACTGCTGCGGATCCGCCAGTCGTCACCACTGTTCACCCTGGCCGACGCCGACGCGGTACAGACGAAACTGTCGTTCCCCGCTGCCGCGGCGGGCCTGATCGTGGCCCACTTGGACGACACCGTGGGCACGGACGTCGATCCGGGGCGCGAGGGGCTCCTTGTCGTGGTGAATCCGTTCCCGACTGAGAAGACGGTAACCGTGCCCGCGAGTGGTTGGACGACGCATCCGCTGAGCACGGACGCCGGTCGGGCGGTTGTCGCGGATGGCTCGGTGACGGTGCCCGCGAGGTCGGTGGTGGTGCTGTCGCGCTGACCCTGCGAAGGATTGTGGCGCGAGCGCGGGCGAGTCAGGGGACGCCCGCGCTCGCGCCGCGCCGCGCGTCGACTGATTCCCAAGTGCGTCAGGCCTGCGCCGTCTCCCAGCCGAACCCGTCCGGATCGGTGAACGGCTCGGCGTCGGTGCCGATGACGATCCGGTGCGACCCGGTGCCCTCCGGCGGGCAGCCAGCGTCCTTGGCGAGGGCGCGGCGCCCGTAGAGCGCCAGCTTGACCCGGCTCGACGGACTGGCGAACTCGACGTACTTGCGGCCGAAGCTCTTCGCCACCGCGAGTCCGTGGTCGACGTAAAACCGCTTGCTCACGGCCACGTCCTCGGCGCCCAGCAGGAGCACCATCTCATCGATCTTCCGGGCGTCCGGGCCCGTGTCCTTCTTCGCCGACGTCGCGACCTTCCAGATCGACCCGTCCGGCGCCCGCACGACCCCGCCGTAGCCCCAGAACGACTTCGCGACCGGTTTGAGCGACGTGGCACCCGCGTCGAGGGCTGCGCCGATGAGTCCCTTGACGATGGATGGCTGGGACACGGTGAGCGAGAGCGTGAACCCGCGAAAGCCGGTCGTCGGCGCTTCCGAGGCCCGTAGGCGCACTTGGGTGTCAAGACCGAATGCCTCTTTGTAGAAGGCTTCGGCGAGCGCGGGGTCGGGTACTTCGAGGGTGATGGATTTGATGGAGGTCATGGCTGTTCCTTAGGTCGCTGCCCGTCGTAGCCGACGTCGTCTATGGCGGCAACACTAGGTTCGGCGCTGAGGCTTCGCTTCTCGATTCCTGATCGGTCTGGGTCGCTACGCCTGACTTTGCTCGGGGTGTCCTCCCTGACCTTCGGTAATCATCTGCGCACCACGCGTGAGCGACGGATCGCGGTCCCCTGGTTCCCCGGACGGAATCCACTTGCCGTTCGAACTCGCCAACGAGGGTGTCGCGGGGTCTGAGGACAGGTGCAGCGCGTGCAGGATGTCTCTCGGTGAGGTCAGCAGGTGCGGCTGGTGGTCGAGGCGAAGCTGCTGGACCGAGGTCAGCTGGTGCACGGCGACCACCCACTCCACCTTCACGACAAGGAGCGCCCCGACCCTGATCACGGCATCCTTTGTGGACTGTAGTGAGGTGAGAAGCGGGCCGAGGTTCTGCATGAGCGTGGCGGTCACGTTCGCGTCGTGGGCGAGCACGCCGCGGGATTCGACGGCGTGCATGGCGACCGCTGCGGCCTCGCCAGCTATTGGAGAGCGCGCGACGTCGCGGGTGCGCGCTCGCATGCGTCGAAACCACGAGCCGAGGACGGGGTCGTCGCGATCGGCCATCTCGAGTCCGGCCGTCCGAAGGAGGACCTCAAGTTCGGCTTCGACCCGCTCATGGCCCGCCTCGTCGGCGAGGTAGATGGTGATCGGGATCGTCAGGTCGTCGGCGTCCGGCTCCGTGGGGATAGCGACCTGCGGAACCTTCTCCTCATCCAGGAATCGCAGCGTCGAGATGTCGGACGGCACGTCCACCCGGACTTCGGCAATGACTTCGTCGAACAGAGCCCGCAGGGCGTTGAGGCAGCGCCCTCGGGTCGGACCGATGCTGCCGAGGGGCAGGTTCAAAGCGTCGGCGACCACACGATATTCCGCCCGTCCGGCAAGCACCGTCAGTCGCAGCAGCTCCTGGCAGCGCTGGGGCAACCGCTGGAAGGCCACCCACAGGTACTGGTCCGACTGGCCACTCAGCGGCGAGTCGTCGATCACCAGCTCGGCCGACGCCGGGGGTGCCCCGTACGCTCGGGCCCGCCTGGCCTCCCGCCGCGTCGTGGTGATCAGCCAGCCGACCAAGGCCCTGGACTCGGCGAGCCGGTCGAGGTGACGCAACAGCGTGAGCCAGACAGTCTGAACGACGTCCTCGGCGGCGTTCCGGTCAAGTCCGCCGCCTCGCGCCACGTGCCAGACGAGCGGGGTCAACTCGGCGACCAGGACATCCAGCGCCGAGCGGTCTCCGCCTTGCGCGGCGCGCAGATAGGCCGAGTACCTGTCCTGCTCCCCCAAACCTTCCAAGGTGTCGGGTTTCGTGCCCGTGTCTTTGCTCATCGACCACCCCTTCAACTGACACCACAGTCTGACGGTGATCGAACCGACAACCAGCTGTCTGGTCAAGGCGCGGGTGTTCTGCCATGATGGCGCGACCAGGCGATGGCGACGAGGAAGCCGGTGTGAATCCGGCACGGTACCGCCACTGTGATCGGTGAGCGACTCCCGCGACTGGCCACTGCCCCACCAGGGGTGGGAAGGCCGGGGAGAAGCGTTGATCCGACGAGTCAGGAGACTCGACCATCGCTACCTCACCATCCGGGGCGGTTCTCCCCGAGAGAGGCAGTTGCCGTGCGGACTGTCGTTCACCCAGTCATTCTCCTTTCGTACAGGAACCTTTCCCGGCGCTGACCGCCGTTCACTGACATCCCAGCGGGTCTGAGCGATCCGCGGTTCCTCCATGCGCCGACGCGGGCGCATGGCTCTTTCCTGTGCGCTCAAGGAGTTCACCCATGTTCGATCGATCGACCCTGCCCTCCCGCCGGACCATCCTCAAAGGAGCGTTCGCGGGCGCGGTCCTCCTCGGCGCTCCCGCGTGCGGGCCGGGCAACGCCACCGGCAACGCGAGCGAGACGCCCCGGCGGGGCGGGAATCTGCGGGTGGTGGTTTCCGGGGCCAGCACCACCGACGACGTACTCGACCCGCACCTGGCAGGATCGTGGGGTGGTGGCGCGGTGGCGAAGAACGTGTTCGACAAGCTGGTGGCCTACAACCACGACCTGACGCTGCGGCCACGACTGGCCGAGTCGCTCGAACCCAACGCCGACGGGACGGTCTGGACGGTCCGACTCCGCAAGGGCGTGCGCTGGCACGACGGCAAGCCGCTGACCGCCGACGACGTGCTGTGGAGCGTCAAGCGGATCCTGGACCCGGCCAACAAGCTGCCCGCCGCCGCGGACCTGTCCATGATCGATCTCGCAGGCTCGCGGAAGGTCGACGACACCACCGTCGAGCTCCGGATGACGCAGCCGATGGCCGATCTCGGCGCGCTGTTGGCGGGCTGGTACGTCTACGTGGTCCAGAACGGGACGAACACGTTCGACAAGCAGCATCCGCCGGTCGGCACCGGGCCGTTCCGGTTCGGCGACTGGGCGCCGGGCGAGCGGACCACGCTGCTGCGCAACGACTCCTATTGGGAGGACGGCAAACCGTATGTCGACAGCGTCGAGATCATCCTCGCCGCGAGCGCCGACGCACGGCTCAACGTGTTCCTGTCCGGCGCGGCCGACATCGTGCACGAGCTGTCCCATGTGCAAGGGAAGACACAGCAGGGGAATCCGGCACTGACGATCCACCAGTCACCGGTGGGCACGTTCCAGGCGTTCAACATGCTCATCGATCGGGAGCCGTTCACCGATCCCCGCGTCCGGGAGGCACTGCGGCTGGCAGTGGACCGAAAGGCCATCGTGGACTCCGTCTACTTCGGATACGGCGAGGTCGGCAACGACCTGTACGGCAAGGGCGCGCCGAACTACGCCGACTCGATCCCGCAGCGCGCCTACGACCCCGAGAAGGCCCGCGCGCTGCTGCGGGAAGCGGGCAAGGAGAACCTGACGGTCACCCTGCACACCTCCGACGCCACGCCCGGCTTCGTCGAGTCGGCGCTGCTGTTCGCCGAGCAGGCGAAGAAGGCCGGGATCACCATCGACGTGTCGAAGTCGGCGGCGGACTCGTACTGGACCGACGTGTGGCTCAAGCAGCCGTTCACCCAGACCAGCTGGGGCAGCTACGCCCTGGAGTGGTTCTACGGCCAGGCGATCGTGTCGACCGCGCCCACCAACGAGACCGCGTGGAAGCGGCCCGAGTGGGACCGGAAGTTCGCCACGGCGCGCGGCACCCTGGACGCCGAGCAGCGCGGGCAGCGCTATCTCGAACTGCAGCAGGAACTGTGGTCCGACGGCGGATACATCATCCACTCCTACGCCAAGTGGCTCGACGGCGTGAGCCCGCGCGTGCGCGGTTTCGCTGGGACCACCGTGGCCACCGACGACTGGTGCGGCTACCGGAACGTATGGATGTGACCACTGTGGACGGTATGCGCCGGTACGTCGCGTTGCGGCTGCTCGGTGCCGTCGGCGTGGTGTGGGCGGCCTCGGTGGTGATCTTCGCGGCGATGCGGCTGCTGCCCGGTGACGCGGTCGACGTCATCCTGGCCAAGGGCGCGGGTTCGGGCGGCGGCTCCGCGGCCGACAAGGCAGCCCTGCGCGCCCAACTGGGCCTGGACCGGCCGCTGGTCGACCGATACGTCGACTGGATGGGCAGTGTGCTGCAAGGGGATCTCGGTCGGTCGCTGTACTCCGGTCGGCCGGTGACCGAGATCGTCGGCGCGCGGCTGCCGAATACCCTGGTGCTGGCCGCTGTCGCCGTGGCCGTGGTGGTCCCGCTGGCGATCGGACTCGGCGCTTGGGCGGGCGCGAAGGCTGGGCGGGTACGCGACCGGGTGGTCAGCGCCACGTCGGTGACGGTGGGCTCGCTGCCCGAGTTCGTCACCGCCACGCTGCTGATCTCGCTGTTCGCCTACACGTGGCCGATACTGCCCGCGGCCTCGATGGTCCGCCCCGGCGACAGCCCACTGTCCACACCAGACATCCTGGTGCTGCCGGTGATCACGCTGGTGGCGGTGATGGCCCCGCAGACGATCCGGATGGTGCGGGCGCAGCTGGCCGAGGCGATGGCGTCGGACTACGTCAGGATGGCGCGGCTGCACGGCATCCCGGAACGGCGGATCGTGCTCCGGCACGCGTTGCGCAACGCTCTGGCCCCGGCGATGCCGTTGCTGGCGGGCAGCATCACCTGGTTGATCGGCGGGATCGTGGTCGTGGAGACGGTGTTCGCCTACCCGGGGATCTCGCAGGACCTCGTGCACGCGATCGGCCAGCGCGACCTGCCCTACGTGCAGTCGGTGACGCTGCTGTTCGCCACGGTCACGGTCGTGGGCTACCTGCTGGCCGACCTCGCGGTCGTCGCCCTCGTCCCGAAACTGGCCACGCGATGAGGCGGTTGACCGCGGCGGCGGCCGTGACGCTGCTGGCGTTGGCACTGACCGGGCCGTGGTGGGCGCCGCGGTCGGCGACCGAGACGGTGGGCTTGCCGTTCACCCCGCCAGGCGGCGGCCACCCGCTTGGCACCGACTACCTGGGCAGCGATGTGCTCAGCAGACTGCTGCACGGCGGCCGGACCGTGGTCCTGCTGGCGGTCGCGGCCACGGTGCTGGCGTACCTGACCGGGGTGGTGATCGGGATGGCGGCCGGGCTCACCCGCGCGGACCCGGTGCTGATGCGGCCGGTGGACGTGCTGCTGGCGATCCCGCCGTTCCTGGTCCTGGCGGTGCTGGCCGCCGCGTCCGGCCGGGGCTGGCTGGTGGTGGTACTCGCCGCGGCGCTGGCCAACATCCCCGGCATCGCCCGCGTGGTGCGCGCGGCGACGCTGGAGGTCGGTGGGCGTGGGTATGTGGAGGCGGCGCTCGCGCGCGGCGAGTCCAAGGCGAGCGTCGCCGCGCGCGACGTGCTGCCCAACATCGCCGCGCCGATGCTGTCCGACGTCGGATCGCGCGTCAGCGGCACGATCGCCATGGTGGCCGGGGCCAACTTCCTGGGCCTCGGGCTCCAGCCGCCCGCCGCCGACTGGGCGCTGATGGTCGCCGAGAACCGCATGGGCCTGGCGTTGCAGCCGTGGGCCGTGCTCGGCCCGGCCCTGCTGATCGCCCTGCTGACCATCACCGTCAACCTCGGCGGCGACGAGATCGCCGCCGCGCTTCGCCGCGACCGCAAGGAGATTCCGGCATGACTGGCACGACTCCCGCCGTGGACGTGCGGGGCCTGCGCGTGGTCACCGACTCGGGCAGGCCGATCGTCGACACCGTCTCGTTTTCCGTCGAGGCGGGACAACTGCTGGCCGTCATCGGCGAGTCCGGCTCCGGCAAGACCACCACCGCGCTGGCGCTGCTCGGGTGGGCCAACGCGGGCACGGCGATCGACGCGGGCGAGGTCGTGATCGCGGGCGAGTCGATGCTCGATAGGCCCGACGTCCGCTCGCTGCGGTCCACTTTGGTCAGCTACGTGCCGCAGGATCCGTTGCGGGCGCTCAACCCGGCCCGCCGCGTCGGCGTGCAGCTCGCGGAGATCCTGCGCGTCCACGGCATGCGGCAGGACGCCGACACCGCGATCGCGACCGCACTGGACCGGGCGCGGCTGCCCGCCGATCCCCGGCTGCTGCGCCGGTATCCCCACCAGCTGTCCGGCGGGCAGCGGCAGCGGGTGGTCATCGCGCAGGCGCTGCTGCTCGACCCGGCGGTGATCGTCCTGGACGAGCCGACCACCGGGCTCGACGCGGTCACCCAGCGGGAGTTCCTGACCCACCTGCGGCAGCTGCGCGCCCAGACCGGGGCGGCGATGGTCTACGTGACCCACGACGTCGCGGCGGCGGCCGAGGTCGCCGATCGGGTCGTTGTCATGCGGGCGGGCGTGATCGTCGAGCAGGGCCCGGCCGACGAGGTCATCGGCCGTCCCCGCGAGCCGTACACCCGCGAGCTGATCGCGGCGACGCCCGACCCGCGCGCCCGGGTCGCGGCCCGGCCGGAGACGCCGACGGTGCTGCGGGTACGGGGGCTGACCGCGTCCCACGGGTCGGTGGTCGCGGCCCAGGACGTCGACCTCGACCTCACCGCCGGGCGGTGCCTGGCCCTGGTGGGGGCATCCGGGTCCGGCAAGACGACCATCGGCCGCTGCGTCGCGGGGCTGCACCGCCCCGACGCGGGCACGCTGACCATCGACGGCGTCACCATGACTCACCGGCGCACCCGCGACCAGCGCAAACGTATCGCCATCGTGGTCCAGTCCCCCGGTGACTCGCTCAATCCGCGCCGGACCGTGGGCGCCGAACTCGCCCGCGTGCTGCGGTTCTTCGGCACGGGCAGCGAATCCAGGGTCGGCGCGTTGCTCGACAGCGTCCGACTGCCGCGAGAGCTGGCCGACCGGTACCCGGCCCAGCTCTCCGGTGGCGAACAGCAGCGCGCGGCGATCGCCCGTGCGCTGGCCGCGGACCCCGCGGTGCTGGTGTGCGACGAGATCACCTCCGCGCTCGACGTCTCGGTGCAGGCGTCCGTCCTGGGTCTGCTGAGCGAGTTGCAGCGCGACCTCGACTTGGCGCTGCTGTTCATCACCCACGACCTCGGCGTCGTCGCCGCGATCGCCGACCGGGTCGCGCTGCTCGACGGCGGGCGGATCCACGCGCAGGGCCCGACGGGCGAGATCCTGCGCGACGACACCCCGCACCCGCTGGCCGAGCGGTTTCTCACGGCCGCCCCAGCAACCCGACACGCCCACAACATGTAGTTGCCAATCGACGCTCCACACCCCATGTATGGTGTCGATCAGAGCTGGTTCGGCCGTCCAATCCAGGGCGGTCGTCGTAAGAGGGAACCCGGTGCGAGTCCGGGACTGCCCCGCAGCGGTGAACGGGAACGACAGCCGTCAGGAAGCACTGGACACATCACTAGTCCGGGAAGCGACGGCCAGTAGGCGCCACCAGGCACGCCCGTGAGTCCGAAGACCTGCCAGCCGCCCCGCACGCGCCGCGTGCGGGCGTCCGGGCCCCGAGGGAGGGCGCGAGGGCGACGCGGTCGCGTGCGCCCGCTCGGTCTTCGCGTGTCTAGGTGGCCCGGCGGTTCGACCGAGCTCGCGAGGAGAGAGCTGTGACGGTCTCTGACCTGTCGACCCCAATCAGTCCACAGAGGATTGACACACTGGGGACCACCATGCGGGTGCGCAAGCGCAGTGGCGCACTGGAACCCGTGGATGTGGCCAAGATCGTCCGGGCGGTGCGCCGGTGTGCCGTCGACCTTGCCGACGTCGACCCGCTGCGGGTCGCGACGCGGACGATCAGCGGTCTCTACGACGGCGCGACCACCGCCGAGTTGGACCGGCTGTCCATCCAGACCGCGGCGGAACTGGTCGCCGAGGAACCCGAGTACTCCAAGCTCGCCGCGGGCCTGCTGTCGGCCTACATCGACAAGGAGGTGCGCGGGCAGGGCGTCGCGTCGTTCAGCCAGAGCGTGCGACTGGGTCATTCCGAGGGCCTGATCGGGGACGCGACGGCCACGTTCGTCGCCGCCCACGCGCGCAAGCTCGACGACGCGATCGACGAGTCGGCCGACCGGCGGTTCGAGTACTTCGGGCTGCGCACCGTCTACGACCGCTACCTGCTGCGGCACCCGTCGACGCGCTCGGTGATCGAGGTGCCGCAGTACTGGCTGTTGCGGGTGGCGTGCGGGCTGTCGCACACGCCCGCCGAGGCCATCGCCTTCTACCGGCTGATGTCGTCGCTGGCCTACCTGCCCAGCTCGCCGACGCTGTTCAACTCCGGTACCCGGCACACCCAGATGTCCTCGTGCTACCTGCTCGACTCGCCGAAGGACGAGTTGTCGTCGATCTACGAGCGGTACGCCCAGATCGCGCACCTGTCGAAGTTCGCGGGCGGCATCGGCGTGCAGTGGTCGCGGGTGCGCTCACGGGGCGCGCTGATCCGCGGCACCAACGGGCATTCCAACGGGATCGTGCCGTGGCTGCGCACGCTGGACGCGTCGGTCGCGGCGGTCAACCAGGGCGGGCGGCGCAAGGGCGCGGCCTGCGTCTACCTGGAGACCTGGCACCCCGACATCGAGGAGTTCCTGGAGCTGCGCGACAACACCGGCGAGGACGCCCGGCGCACCCACAACCTCAACCTGGCCAACTGGATCCCGGACGAGTTCATGCGCCGGGTCGAGGCCGACGCCGACTGGTCGCTGTTCGACCCCGACGAGGTGCCGGAGCTGCCCGACCTGTGGGGCGACGAGTTCGACCGCGCCTACCGGGCCGCCGAGGAGGCGGGCCGCGCGGTGCGCACGGTCAAGGCCCGCGACCTGTACGGGCGGATGATCCGCACCCTGGCGCAGACCGGCAACGGGTGGATGACGTTCAAGGACACCGCCAACCGCACCTGCAACCAGACCGCCGAGCCCGGCAACGTGGTGCACCTGTCGAATCTGTGCACGGAGATCCTGGAGGTCACCAGCGACACCGAGACCGCCGTGTGCAACCTCGGGTCGGTCAACCTCGGCGCGCACGTCGATGGCGACGACATGGACTGGGCGCGGCTGCGGTCGACGGTGCGGACCGCGGTGACATTCCTCGACCGCGTGATCGACATCAACTACTACCCGACCGAGCAAGCGGCGCGCAGCAATCCGAAGTGGCGCCCGGTCGGGCTGGGCGTCATGGGCCTGCAGGACGTGTTCTTCACGCTGCGCCTGGCGTTCGACTCTGATCGGGCCCGCGAGCTGTCCACCCGGATCGCCGAGGAGATCTACCTGACGGCGCTTGAGACCTCGGCCGAGCTCGCGGCCTCGGCGGGCGCGCACCCGGCGTACGCGCGGACCCGGGCCGCGCGGGGCGACCTGCAACCAGACCTGTGGGCGGTAACGCCGACCCAAACGGAGCGCTGGGCGGCCGTGCGTGAGCGGATCGCCGAACACGGACTGCGCAACTCGCTGCTGATCGCCATCGCCCCGACCGCGACGATCGCCTCGATCGCGGGCTGCTTCGAGTGCGTCGAGCCGCAGGTGTCCAACGCGTTCAAGCGCGAGACGCTGTCGGGTGAGTTCCTGCAGATCAACTCGTACCTGGTCCGCGAGCTCAAGGCGCGCGGCCTGTGGACCGAGGAGATCCGGTCCCGGCTCAAGCGCGACGACGGCTCGGCGCAAGGGCTCACCGAGCTGCCCGCCGACGTCCGCGAGCTGTTCCGCACGGCGTGGGAGCTGCCGCAGAAGGCGCTGATCGACCTGGCCGCCGCGCGCGGCGCGTACGTCGACCAGAGCCAGTCGCTCAACCTGTTCGTCGCCGCGCCGACCATCGGCAAGCTCTCCTCGATGTACCTGTACGCGTGGAAGGCCGGGCTGAAGACCACCTACTACCTGCGTTCCCGCCCGGCGACGCGGATCCAGCAGGCCACCGTGCCCACCGCCGAGGCCCTCGCCTGCTCACTCGAGAACCCAGAATCCTGTGAGGCCTGCCAGTGACCACGCTCGACGCCACCGCCCGCAGGACCGCGCTGCTGGACCCTGGCATGGACCTCACGCTGCGACCGATGCGCTATCCGCAGTTCTATGAGCGGTTCCGGGACGCGATCAAGAACACCTGGACGGTCGAGGAGGTCGACCTCCACTCCGACCTCGCCGACCTGGCGAAGCTGTCGGCCGCCGAACGGCACCTGGTCAACCGGCTCGTGGCGTTCTTCGCCACCGGCGACACCATCGTGGCCAACAACCTCGTGCTCAACCTCTACCAGCACGTCAACGCCCCCGAGGCGCGGCTCTACCTGTCGCGGCAGCTGTTCGAGGAAGCCGTGCACGTCCAGTTCTATCTGACGCTGCTCGACACCTACCTGCCCGACGAGAACGAGCGGGTCGAGGCGTTCGCCGCGGTCGACAACATCCCGTCCATCCGGGACAAAGCGGAGTTCTGCTTCCGCTGGATCGACTCGATCGGGCACCTCGACCGGCTGGAGACCCGCGCCGACCGGCGGGCCTTCCTGCTCAACCTGATCTGCTTCGCCGCGTGCATCGAGGGCCTGTTCTTCTACGGCGCCTTCGCTTACGTGTACTTCCTGCGTTCGCGGGGCCTGCTCAACGGCCTGGCATCGGGCACGAACTGGGTGTTCCGCGACGAATCTATGCACATGGCGTTCGCGTTCGACGTCGTGGACACCGTGCGCCAGCAGGAGCCCGACCTCTTCGACGACGAGTTGCACGAGCAGGTACGACAGATGCTGCGCGAGGCGGTCGACGCGGAGACGAGGTTCGCCGAGGATCTGCTCGGGCAGGGGGTGGCCGGGATGTCGCCCGCGGACATGCGGTCCTATTTGGAGCATGTCGCCGACCGCCGCTTGTCGGTGCTCGGGCTCGCGCCCATCTACGGATCGGCGAATCCGTTCGGGTTCATGGAACTGCAGGACGTGCAAGAGCTGTCGAACTTCTTCGAGCGCCGGGTGTCGGCATACCAGGTCGCGGTGAGCGGCACGGTCGCGTTCGACGAGGAGTTCTAGCTGGGTGGTGCCGTGTGTCGGGACCCCCGGCACACGGCCTCACCTTCACCGAGACCTACCCGGGAGTCGAACCCGGTGACAGCGGTGTTGCAGACCGCCCCACGACCGTCGTGACGTAGGCCAGAACCCGGCTTTCGCCGGGTGGCTCCCGGTCCACCCATCCGGCGCTGCCCTACCAGGACTCGAACCTGGGACCTCCCCGTTCGTAGCGGGGCACTCTGTCCGACTGAGCTACAGGGCATCGCAAGGGAATCCGTTCCCTCGCGTTGAGAATTTCTGTTCCGCTTTGGAGTTGCCAAAAGAACACGTGCGCCACGCGGGAACGTATTCGTTGCGAATACGCGAAATAAAGAGAGCCGCCCTGATCGGTTTCCCGATGGGCGGCTCCCTGTCATGACGAAGTCATTGTCATGGCGGGGAACCCGGCGCGCCCAACAGCAGAAGTCGCGCACAACACTGCTCGGACACCGTGAGACACCGGCGGAATGTGCAGGCGCCAGCGACCGCTGCGTCATTGCGACGCCCGGTTCCCCGCTGCACGATGCCCGCCATTGCTGTCTCCTTCATCGGTGTTGGTAATCATCATGCCCGCGATTCCCGCGCTGGTCAATCATTTATTGTCAGCGGATACGAGATCGGCGACGGCGTCCTCCCACCTCGCGAAGTCGAAGGTAAACCCGGCGTCGAGTTGAAGCTGCCGCGTCCCGCGGCGCACGTCTCAGGCGGTGCGGCGGAAGAGCAGGTCGAAGTCCTTCCGCCAGGACTCACCGTCCTCGGAGAACTCCCACATGGCGGTGATCGTGGTGCCGTCCGCGCTGATCGTGCCGGTGAACCGCTGGTGGAAGCTCGGCGCGGCCCGCCACTGCCGCCAGACGTTGTCGGCGAGGGTCATCTTGTACACGCGGAAGACGTCACGGGCGTCGGCGTACAGCACGGTGAAGGCGTCGTCGGAGTCGTCCAGTCCGATGATCGACAGGGTGGGCAGCGGCGAGTTCGCGCGCCACACGGGATCTTCGGGAGGCGTTTCGGCGTCGGCGGTCTGCCGCACGAACGCGCCGTCGTCGGCCCATTCGAACGTCGTCCAGCCAACCCCGATCGAGCGGCCCTCGACAACGGGCTCCATGTCCCATCGGCCGATGAGAACGTCGAGCTTACGCAGTGCCGCCGTGCGCCCTGTCGTGGACATGCCGCCTCCGCCGCGATCGAAAGTCATTGTGCCGAAAGAAGTCTATCCCTAAACGGCACCGCGGTCGGCGAGGTGAAGCACCAGCGCGGCGATGTTCCACGCGTCGTCCTCGCCGCGATGGTGTCGGCCCTCCAGCGGAAGCCCGACGACCTTGAGCGCGCGATCCATGCCGACCGGACGCCGCAGCCCGTGCGCGGTGGCGAACACCGCTTTCGCGTTGATGTGGTTCTGGTGGAACGGGTACGGCACCCCGGACTGGTCGCACTGGCGAAGGAACTGCTTGCGATCGTAGTCGCCCCAGCTGAACCACGCTCGTTCCCGAGTTCTGTGGTTGGCGACGAGTTGCTCGCACGCCTCGGCGAAGCTCACCCCAGTGTCCACTTCGGCCTGGGTGAGCCCGGTGAGTTCAGTACAGAACGGGCTCACCGTCGAGAGCTCGGGCCGCACGAGAACGCGGTGCCTGCCGACTCGGGTGCGGGAGTCGATGTCCACGAGGGTGAGGCCGATCTCGATGATCTCGCTGACCTGGCCTTCGGGGGGTGTTGTGTCCCAACAGGTCGCCTCGACATCGACGACGTTCACCAAACCTTCGATGTTCACGCGGTCGCGGCTACGCGGCAGGCACGACACATTTCACCGCCACAAGGGAACTCACTTCGCGCGGATGATGCGGCGGTCTATGGCGGCGGCGACGGCGCCCGCTCGGGTGTCGACGCCGAGTTTGGTGTAGATGTGGGAGAGGTGGGACTTCACGGTGGCCTCCGACACGAACAGTTCGCGCGCCATTTCCTTGTTTCCCAAGCCTCGCGAGAGGAGTTCGAGGACCTCGACCTCGCGCTCGGTGATGGTCGGGCCCGGCTGGGCGGCTCGGCGGACCAGGGTGGCCGCGACGGCGGGCGCCAACACCGTCTCCCCGCGGGCCGTGGCTCGGATGCCCGCGAACAGGTCGGCGGGCGGGGCGTCCTTGAGCAGGTAGCCGCGGGCGCCCGCGTCGAGGGCGCGGAGGATGTCGGACTCAGTGTCGTAAGTGGTCAGCACCAGCACTTCCGGCGGCTCGGGCAGGTCCCGCAGGCGCGCGGTGATCTCGGCGCCCCCGGCCGAGGCCGTCCCGAGGCTGAGGTCCATCAGCACCACATCGGGCCGCGCCGCGCGCACGATCGCGACCGCCGCGGTCAGGCCGTCGGCCTCGCCCACCACTGTCAGGTCGTCTTGGCCGTCGATGAGCGCGCGCAGGCCCGCCCGGACGACGGGATGGTCGTCGACGAGCACGATCCGGATCGTCATCGGGGTGCCTCCAGGGGGAACCGCACCGACACCGTGGTCCCTTCGCCCACCGTGCTCTCCACGTCGGCACGCCCGCCGAGTTGTTCGGCCCGGTCGCGGATGCCGCGCAGGCCGCGGCCGCGCAGTGGTCCCGACTGCGTTTGCCCAGGTGGGAAGCCGCGACCGTCGTCGCGGATGTCGAGGAGGACCTCGTCGTCGTGGTAAGTCAGGGTGACCGCCACGCGGGTCGCGTCGGCGTGTTCGCGGACATTGGCGAGCGCGCCGCGGGTGGTGCGCACCAGCGCGGCGGCGACCTCGGGTCGCAGGGGCACCGGCACACCGTGGACGCGCACCTCGACGTCGAGGCCCGGAGCGGCCTGGGCGGCGGCACGCAAGGCGGCGGGCAGCGCCGTCCCGGAACTGTCGCCCGCCAGGTCGGCCGGGGCCAGGTCCCGCACGACGCGGCGGACCTCGTCGAGGCCGTCCCGCGCGGTCGCGGCCGCGGTGTGGACATGCTCGCGGGCCGTCGATGGCTGCCTGTCCCAGGCCTGTTCGGCGGCCTGGAGCAGCAGGTTGATGCTGGACAGCCCTTGGCCGACGGAGTCGTGGATCTCCCGAGACAGCCGGGTGCGCTCGGCGAGCGCGCCGGAGCGGTGCTGCTCCTCGGCGAGTTCCGCCTGGGCCTCGGTGAGGTCGTCCAGGAGACGCTGCCTGGCCAGGGACTCGCGCTCCAGCGTGCGGTAGGCGATCACGGTCACCAACGCGATCCCGACCGGCCCGGCCACCAGGGTCGGGTCCGGCGCCGCCACGATTCGCCACCAAGAACCGGCCACGACCAGCGTCATCAGGACGGTGGTAGCGGTCGCCCACCCGAACGGGAGCACCCGCAGCACCGCGAACGCGACGGGCACCGCGGACCAGGCGAACGACGGCGCGACCACGGTCAGCGCGGCCCAGATCAGCACCATCCCCGCCACCCAGGCGGTCGGCCACCAGGAGCGGCCGGGCAGCAGTGTGCGGGTCGCGTACGTGAGTGCCAGCACCGCGGCGCCGAGCAGGACGAACACGCCGGTGGCACCCACGCCGTGCCGGTCGACGTACCGCACCGCGCAGGTCGCCACCAGCACGACCAGCACCACCTGCAGCCAGCGGTCCAGTCGGGCGGCGGGGGCGAGGATCCCGCGGACGCCGCGGGCGGTCTGAACAGCCATGATCCGGCCAGCGTAAGGACTCCGGCGGCCTTCGGCATCATCCGATCGGCTATCCGGCAGTGGCCGCATGCCCGACGTGCCTCCGCGCGCGGAGGAGCAGGCTGGAGGAACATCCCAAGCCGAGGAGACCTCCGATGAAGCGTCCGGCCCTGATCGCCACCACCCTGCTCCTGCTGACGGGGGCGGGCGCCGTCCCCGCCGCCGCCGACGCCCGACCCGACAGCTACCAGCTGACCGGCGACGCGGGCGGCTCCAAGTTCGAGGGCATCGGCGCCGACGAGCGGCGCGGGCTGTTCTACGTCAGTGAGGTGACCGGCGGCGAGATCCACCGCGGCGCATCGGGGTCCGCGCTGACCGCGGAGTGGCTGACGGGCGACGGCACCGACGGCCGCTTCACCGCGCGCGGGATCACCGTCGACGCCGCGGGCCGGGTGTACGTCGCGGGTGGCCCGAACGGCATCGGCACCGGCCGCCCGGACCTGTGGGTGTACGCCGCCGACGGCGCGCTCCTGGCCGCCGTGCGCGCGCCGGGCGCGGACGTGTTCCTCAACGACGTCGCGATCGGCAGCGACGGCGCGGCGTACTTCACCAACTCCAACGACCCGAGGATCTACCGCGTGGCCGACGACGGCGCGGGCTGGAGCGCGGACCTGTGGGCCGACGCGTCCGGTGTCATCGAGCGGCGGCCGGGCTTCAACCTGGGCGGCATCGTGCTCAGTGCCGACCACAAAGCATTCGTCGTGGCCCAGGGCAACACGGGACGGCTGTGGCGCTTCGACGCGCGCACCGGCGCGGTGAGCGAGGTCGCGACCGGCGGCGCCGACCTGGTCAACGCCGACGGGCTGGTCCGGCAGGGTGGGACCCTGACCGTGGTGCGGAACTTCTCCCGGATGCTGGCGACCCTGCGGCTGTCCGCCGACGGCCGCTCCGCGACCCTGGTGAGCCAGCAGGCCACCGACCCGAACCGGGTGCTGACCACCGCGAAGGCGCTGCGCGGCCAGGTGCTCTACGTCGACAGCAAGTTCGACGAGCCCACCGCGACGCCGCCGTACGAGGTCATCACCAACCCCGTGGTGCGATGAGGACGCGCGGGCTCGCGCTGGTGCTGGCCCTCTGCCTGGGGATGGCCGGGTGCGGGCCGTCCCCAGCGGGACAGCAAGAGCTCGATGAGCGGCTGCGGCAGGCGGCCTGGCGCGACGACGTGCCCGAGGCCGAGCGCCTGATCGCCCAGGGCGCCGACGTGAACGCGCAGGACGAGACCCGCCAGTCGGCGTACTTGATCGCCACCAGCGAGGGCTATCTGGAGCTGCTCCGACTCACCCTGCGGCACGGGGCGAAGGTGGACGACAAGGACAGCTGGAACGGCACCGGCCTGATCCGCGCCGCCGAACGCGGGCACGCGCTGGTGGTCGGCGAGTTGCTCCGGGCGGGCATCGACCGCGACCACGTCAACCGGATCGGCTACCAGGCGGTCCACGAGGCGGTGTGGCTCGGCGCTGACACCGCCGACTACGAGACGACGCTGCGGGTGCTCGCCGCTGGCGGGGTCCGACTGGACGACCAGTCCGGCGGCGAGGGGCTCACGCCGTTGCGGATGGCGCAGGAGCGGGGACACGAACGCCTGGAGAGGGTGCTGACCCGGATGAACACCCTCCCGGCCGACGCGGACGCGGCGCTGCTGCGGGCCGCCCGCGACGGCGACGCCGACGGGGTGGCGGCGGCAGTGCGCGCGGGAGCGGGCATCGAGACCCGCGACGAGCGCCGCCGGACCGCCCTGCTCCTCGCCGCGACCCACGACCACGTCGACGTCGCGCGGGTCCTGGTGGCCATGGGCGCCGACCCGGACGCCCCGGACGACCAGCACGACACGCCCTGGCTCGTGACCGGGGTGACGGGCAGCGTTGCGATGCTGGAAGCGCTGCTGCCCGCCCATCCCGACCTCACCGTCGAGAACCGCTTCGGCGGGCTCTCGGTGATCCCGGCGAGCGAACGCGGCCACGTCGACTACGTGCGCCGGGTGGTCGGCACGGGCATCGACGTCAACCACGTCAACCGACTCGGCTGGACGGCGCTGCTGGAAGCGGTGGTCCTCGGCGACGGCGGCCCCGCCCACCAGGAGATCGTCCGGATCCTGCTGGCCGCGGGCGCCGACCGGTCCATCCCCGACGGCGACGGCGTGACCGCGCTGCGGCACGCCCAGACGAAGGGCTACGTCGAGATCGCGCGGATCCTCGCGAGCTGAGTCGGGAGAGCCATCGGCGCGTACCGTCCTCTGTAGACAGATAGGCGGTGGACGCGGTCAGGGGTTACGACTTGCCGAGGTTCTTGCCGCCCAGCTCCCAGGCTCGCCGACAGTGCCTGCCGTGGCCGAAGGCCAGTACACTTAGGACTCGCGCGCGTCTTCGAGGCGGTCGTAGAGTGCGATCACGTCATCGAGGCCGACGATGTCGATGATCCTGCGGATGGCGGGGGTGACCACCACCCGCAGGGGGCGGTGGGCGCGTCGGTTCGCCTCGATCAGCGCGCCGATCCCGACCGAGCCGAAGAAGCCGACTCCAGTGAGATCGACGATCAGCTTCGTCGGCTTCTTGTCCAGCGCGTCATCGATGCCGGTGACCAGGATGGCGGCGGTGGCCAGGTCCACCTCACCCGCGGCGTGGAGCACCGTCACGCCATTCGGCAGGTCACTGCCGGTGACCGTCAAACCCGCGCCATCATGCCGCGACGCGTCCGGTTCGGACACCACGCTCATCGTCTCCCTCGCCCACCAGAAGTGCGTCGCCGCCTTCCGCGCGATCCGTGGGTCCGCGCGCCCAAAGTCCCGTAACGTGGCATACCGGAATTAAGGTACATGAAGGTGAGGTGGTGTCGCGGCTGCGCACCGCCCTGCGCCGCTCGGGCCGCCCAGGAGCACCTCGCCGCCATCGAACGCGCCGCCACCGGTCGGTACCGGAACCCAGTCTCGACATAGCGGGCGGATTCCGCACGCTCGAAGAATCGTGGTGCCACACTGGCGGCGCACAGCGGCGGGTCGGGAAGGGGTCGGGGGCAGTGTGGTTCGGGGTCCTCGGCGCTCTGCGGGTGGTGGGCGACGGCGCCGCCGTCATCATCGATCGGCCGCGCCACCGGGCTCTACTGGGGTTCCTGCTCCTGCACGCGAACCGGCCGGTCACCACCGGCGCGCTGATCGAGGCCATGTGGGGCGGACGGCCGCCGGGCACGGCCCGCACCCAGGTGCACGCGATGGTCTCGACCCTGCGGCGGTCGCTGGCCGACGCCGGTGACCGGGAGCGGATCAGCACGGTGGCGGGCGGGTACCTCTGTTCGGTCGCCGACGACGAGTTGGACCTGGCCCAGTTCGACGCCGCCGTCGCCGAGGCGAAGACCATCGGCGACGCCGCCCAAGCGGGCGCGGCCTGGCGGGCGGCGCTGGCCTTGTGGCGGGGGCCGGTGCTCGACGGGGTGGACGCGCCATACGTCGAGGCGGCCAGGGCGGCGCTGTGGGAGCGGCGGATAGCCGCCCACGAGAAAGCGATCGATCTCGACCTCGCCCTGCGCAGGCACGCCGACGTGGTGCCCGAGCTGACCGAACTGGTCGCGGCCAACCCGGTGACCGAGCGGCTGGTCGAGCAGCTGATGCTCGCGTTGTGGCGGTGCGGGCGCCAGGCCGACGCGCTGCGGGAGGCCCGCGAACTGCGGGCGCGGCTTGCCGAGCAGCTCGGGCTGGACCCTGGGCGCTCGTTCACCGATCTCGAACAGGCCATCCGCACCCAGGACCCAGCGCTGTCCCCCGCCGCCCCGGCCGCGCCGGTGCCCGCGCAGCTTCCCGCGCCCGCGCGCGGGTTCACCGGCAGGCGCGCGCAGATCGAGCACCTCGACACCCTTGTCGCCGATCAGGTGTGCGTGCTGACCGGAGCGGGCGGCGTGGGCAAGACGACGCTGGCGGTGCGGTGGGCGCTGCGGGAGCGCGAGCGCTTCGCCGACGGGCAGCTCTACGCCAACCTCAACGGCTACGCGCTGACGCCCCCGTCGCGCCCGATCGACGTGCTGGCCCGCTTCCTGCGCGCGCTCGGCGTCGCTCCCGACCAGGTTCCGATGGACGCCGAGGAGGCCGCCGCGCTCTACCGCAGCCTGCTCGCCGACCGCAGGATGCTGGTGGTGCTGGACAACGCGGCGAACGCCGAGCAGGTCCGGCCGCTGCTGCCGGGCAGCCCCGCCTGTCTCGCGCTGGTGACCAGCCGCGACCGGCTGGCCGGGCTGGTGGCCCGCGACGGCGCGCGCAGACTCGACCTGGACGTGCTGCCGCGCGACGAGGCCGCCGAACTCGTCGCGACAATCATCGGGGCCGACCGTGCGGCGGCGGAGGCCGCGGCGGTCGGCGAACTGGTCGAGCTGTGTGGCGGGCTGCCGCTGGCGCTGCGCATCGCCGCGGCCACGCTGGCCGACCAGCCCGACCTCGGCGTCGCGGACTACGCCGAGCACCTGCGGGCGGGCGACCGGCTCAGCGAGCTGGAGATCGACGGCGACGACACCTCATCGGTGTCGGCCACGTTCGCCTTGTCGTACCAGGGACTCCCGGAGGACCTGCGGAGCCTGTTCCGCCTGCTCGGCGCGCTGCCGGTGACCGATTTCTCCGCCGACCTCGCCGCCGCGCTCGCCGGCGTGGCGCCGACCGACGCGCGCAGGCTGCTGAACCGGCTGGCCGACGTTCACTTGATCGAGCGGTCCGCGCCGGGCCGGTACACCTTCCACGACCTGGTTCGGCTCTTCGCCCACCGCCGCGCCGAAACTGATCACAACGGGCAGGCGCTGGCGGCGGCCGGACACCGGGTCCGGGAGTGGTATCTGACCACCGCGCGGGCGGCGGCCCAGCGGCTCTACCCCGGCGCGCTGCGGCTGCCCGCTCCCCCTGGGCCGCCCTCCCCCGCCGGGTTGGACTGGCTCGAAGCCGAGCGGGCCAACCTGGTCGCGGTGATCCGCCACTGTGCCGAGCACGGCCCCACATCGGTGGCCTGGCTGCTCGCCGACACCCTGCGCGGCTATTTCTACCTGCGCCGCTACCCGGTCGACTGGTTCGAGGCGGCCGGGCACGCGCTGACCGCCGCCGCCAAGGCTGGCGATACCCAGGCGCAGGCGTCGGCTCGGCTCAGCCTCGGCCACGCCTGCCTCGGGGTCAACGACACCGACCGCGCGATCACGGAGTTCGACGCGGCACTGGAGCTGGCGCAGGCGTCCGGGTGGTCCGACGGCGTCGGGACCCTGCACAACAACCTCGGCCTGGTGTACCTGTGGCGCGGTGAACTCAGGGCGGCCCGCGAACACCTGGCCCACGCCGTCGCGCTCCTGCCGGGCGAGACCGCGCCCGCCCAGCGCGCCACGACGCTGAGCAACCTGGGGTACGCCGAACACGCGCTCGGCACCTCCGCCGACCCGCTCGACCTCCTGGCCGAGGCGCTGCGGCTGCACGGCCAGGTGGGCAACGCCGACGGCCAGGTCGACACCCTGGTGAAGACCGGCCTCGTGCACCGCGACGAGGGCCGCGTCGACCAGGCCGCCTCCTGCGCCGCCGCCGCGGCGGCCATCGCCCGCGACACCGGCAGCGCCGAGTTCCACGTCCGCGCCCTGGTCCTCTCCGGCAGCGTGCACCTGTTGCTCAACCACCTCGACCAGGCCGCGGCCGACCTCGAAACGGCCTTGTCCAAGGCCCGCGAAGCCGACTTCACCTACGGCGTTGCCGACGCGCAGCTCTACCTGGCCCGCGTCGACCTGGGTCGCGGTGACCCGGCCGGGGCGCGTGACCGGGTCGCCGAGGCCAAAGGCATCGCGGACAAGTACCGATACCGCTTGCTGCAAGGCGATTCCTCCACCGCGCTCGCCGAGGTCGACTTGGCCGTGGGCGACCTCGAAGAGGCCGCCCACCACGCCGCCCACGCGTTGCGCGCGCACGGCGAGACCGGCAGCCGGGCAGGCCTCGCGGCGGTCCACGAGGTGCTGGCCCGGCTGCCGGTGGAACTCACATCCCGTACTTCTTCTCCATGTAGCTCATCTTCTGCTCCACCATCGACGGAGTGATCCCGGACGGCCGGTTCGCCACCGGCCCCATGAAGGTCGGATCACCCGGCTGCGGCGCGGGCTTGGCGGGTGTCGCGGGCTTCGGCGGGTTGAAGAGCCACTTGAAGTTCTTCGACCCGGGCGGCACCTTCTGGCCGAGATAGAGGTTGTGCCGGTCAGCTTCGTGGTTCATGAAGTTGTGCTTGTAGTATTCGAATCCGGCGTTCTCAGCGGTCAGTACCTTGTCACCGGCATCCCAGGCCGCCGCTCCACGGGTGGTGTCCTCGACTTGGAGTCCCCAGCGCTGGTCGTAACGCTCGGCCTTGACCTGCGCGGCCTTGGCCTGACGGTCGGCAAGCTCTGTGCTCGCCTTGTTCGCCTGCTTCCTCGCGTTGTTGCCCGTCGACGGGTCTGCATGTCTGGCCTGCGCTGCCTTGTTCTTGGCCGCGGCGTCCACCACATCGTCGTCGGCCTGCTTGATGGCGGCACGCGCGGCTTTCGCCCCCTTGTAGCCCTTGTAGGCGCCTCGGACACCTGGGACGAACCCGGCGAAACCCATCGCGCAGTCCAGCTTCTGCCCCTCACTGCACGACTTGTAGGTATCGATCAAACCGAACACCAACGAGGTGACGATGAGCGCCTGCCCCACGAACGGGACCCAGCCAAATCCGAGCGCCGCCACTCCGGCGATCGCCGATATCGTCCCCGCGTTCTTGTATACCCCCTTCATGAACCCCTTGAACGACCACAGTCCGTCCGGGTCGGTGTAGGTGCCAGGGTTGTTGTTGCCGTACGCGTACCCATTGAGTTGCTGCGGATCACCGTTGTCGATCACCGGGTCCACGGAGAGGAACTTGCCGATCGCCTGGTCGAACTCCCTGGCGCCGAGGTGCGTCAACCCGGTGTCGTCGTTCGTCCCGCCGACGAAGCCCTTCGTGCCCGGCCAATTCGACGGCGCGGCGCCCCGGGATCCGCCATAGGGCAGGGAGTACCGCGCCTTGATCGTCTGCGTGCCGTCCGCGATCACGGTGCTCGCGGTGTCGTGGTGATCGGTGATGAGCCAGCTCAGCGTGCCACCCGACCGCATCGCGACAGGCAGCTTGCCGAACGTGTAGTACCTGGTGCAGGCGAGGTTGCCACCGTTCTTGTCGACCTTCAGCTCGACACCGTTGGGCAGGTACAGAGTGGTGCCGGTGCTGTCCCTGGCGATCAACCGGTTGCCGTCGGCGTCGTAGAGGTAGGTGCTCTCCTTCGTTCCTTCCTTGACCTTCGCCGCACGGCCCTCCGCGTCCCATTCGATGGTCTGCAGGTTGCGGGTCTTGGTGTTGCCGATCGCGTCGTAGTCGTACGTGTCGGTCTTCGCCGGGGCACCTGGCGCGGTCGTGGTCATCTTGGTGACCGCGTGCGGGCGGGTGCCCGCGTAGTCCAGGGTCGCGACGGTGTCGCCCGCCGCGGCGTGCCTGGTCTCGGTCTTGCGGTTGCCGATCGCGTCGAACGTCCACGAGTGCCAGTACGGAGCCGGGCCACCGAGCGCGGCCACCGTCCGATTCGTCGTCGCGCAGTTCCCGTTGCCCGGCGTCCACGCGTGCGTCGTCCGGCGCAGGTAGTCCTGCTCGAAGCACTGGGTGTCGCCGGTGGCCGTGTCGGCGACGCGCAGCAGGTTGCCCGCGTTGTCGTAGCCGTAGGACGTGCTGTTCACCGTGTTCGGGCTGACCCGGTCGCGCAGCGTCGTCGCCGTCGCCGTCCGGCCGGTGTCGGTCTCGTAGGTGAACGCCCGGTACACGGTTCCGTTGCCCGAGGACAGCTTGGCCTGCAACAGATCGCCGTACTCGTTGTACGTCGTGTCGGTGACATAGCTCGGGGTGTCCGGCAAGTCGCTCGTCATCGTGACCGGGCCGCCAAGCACGTTATAGGTGTAACTGAGCGTCTCCGACCATGCGCCCGCCAGTTCGGGAACAGACTGGCTCTGCACACTGCCGTCCAGGTGATAGGTCGCCCCGAACTCGTACAGGCCGCCCAGATTCCCTTCTGTCGACGGGATGTCGACGGTGCTACCGAGCGAGTTCCCGATCGGGGTGTACCCGGCGATGGTCGTCCTGTATGCGGCCGTGCCGACGTGACGGGTGGCCGAGGCGGCCAGGCCCTTGCCGTTCGGCGCGGTGTCCCAGGTCCACGACGCGCGCTTGACGCCCGTCTTGGAACCCTCGTACAGACCCGTCTTGCGGCTGAGGTCGTCGTAGGTGGTGACCAGCTTGGTCCCGCGCGCGTCGGTGTGGCCGATCCGCCGGTCCAGGTCGTCGTATTCGGTCGTCGAGGTGCCCTGGTCCGGGTCCTTCGTCTTGACCACCCGCCCGCGCAGGTCCAGTTCGTACTCCCACCGGTTGCCCAGCGGGTCGACCACCGCGCGAAGGTCACCGCGCCGGTCGTGGACGTAGGTCGTGCTGTCGTAGCCGGTGCTGTGGTGTTGGCGCAGTTCGACGGTCTTGCCGTCGGCGTCGGTGATCGTCGTGGTCGCCGTCCCGCCCTGCGGCGGGGTCACCGAGACCCGGTCGCCACCATAGGTCCTGCTGGTGCGCCACTTCTCGGTGTTCTTCGGCTGGAACACGCTCGCCACGACCCGGCCCGCGCCGTCGTACCGAGTGGCGGTCTGCCGTTCGATCTGCGCCGGATTCACCGCGGTCACCAGGGTGCCGCCGGGGTTGCCGGTCGCGTAGTACTTGTCGTAGCCGAGGATCGACCGGCCCGCCGAGTCGTAGAACGTGTCGGACAGGATTCGCCCGCCCAACGGTGAGGGACCCTGGGTCTGCCTCGGCCGCAGGAGCGCGTCGAGCAGTTCGTAGGACGCGACCTGCACACCTGCCTGGTTGATCGACTTGGTGGTGATCACCGTGGGAGTGGTGGCGGTCATCGAGTACTCGAACGCGTGGTTCGGCGTGTCGGTGCCCTTGACCCTACCCGGCCGCCAGACTCCGGAGAGCCTGCCGAGCGGATCGTACGCGAGATCGGTGCGGTGGCCGTTGGCATCGGTCTCGGACAGCACCGAGGCCCGCGCCGGGTCCACAGTGGACGACGTGATGTGCGAAAGCGCGTTCTTGGTCGTCGTAGCCGACAACAGACCTGCCGCGTTGTGGTTGAAGGTGTTCCGGGCGACCACCACACCGGCCGCGTCCGTGCTCGTGATGATCCGGCCGTAGTCGTCGAACTCGGTGCTCGCGGTCGGTGCGAACGTGTGCGCGCCGGTGGCCGACCAGGTCGCGATCTTCTCGGCCTTGGTCAGGCGCCCCTTTGTCGGCGCGGTGCCGTGCCCGGTGTTGTCGTAGTGGTTGCGCACCAGGGAGATCACGGCGTCCTGGCTGGTCGGCGCGGTCCCACAGGACAGCGCGTATGCCTCGGTGGTGATCGCCGAGCTCACCAGCCAGTCATCGGTATTGCGGGCGAACGTGCTGGTCGTGCACTTCTCGTCGCCGGAGGCGGCCACACCGAGGTCGTTGACCTGGTCGATCATGCCGTAGGTGTCATGCCGGTTGGTGACCGTGGTGACCCGGTCCGGGCGGCCGCCGTCGAGCTTGGTCCTGGTGACCTGCTTGGCCGTGCCGGTGAACCTGGCGTGCACGGTGGTGCCGTTGATCGTGCGGGACGCCGTCGGGGATGACTGCCACGGGTCGTTGACCGTGCCGCTGACCTCGTTCGCGCCGTCGAAGGCGATCGACTCGCGGACCGCGCCCGCGAAGGCGTCGTCGTCGTTGATGCCGTCGACCTGGACACTGCGGGTGCCGCCTGCCTTGAGCTTGTCGCCGTGCATGCCCCGGAAGTACCGGGTCAGCGTGATCATCGGCTGCTGCCCGACGTCGCCCTTGGTGGTCTTGACCGCGCCGTAGCCGCGGTACTGGGCCCAGGTCTTGTTCTTGGCCGCGACCAGGCCGTCGTCGTCATCGCCGTGCCAGGCGGGGGTGCCCTGGTACTCGTAGCTGGTGATCACGCGGGGCGCTCCGCCGGTGCGGTCGAACTCCGACACCGAGGTCACCACGTAGGTGTGGAACCAGTCCAGCGTCGGCGCGGCGAAGCCGTCTGGCTGCCAGCGGACCGGCATACAGCGCAGCGTGTTGTTGTCCTCGCCTGCGGGCATCCTGGTGCCGGGCACGCAGTCGCGCTCGGAGTAGGCGACGCCGATCTCGCCGCCGGTCTCGGTGTGGATGTTGGTCAGCCGGAACCGGTTCATCGACGGCGTGCCTTCGAGGCCGTCGGCGCGGTTGTTCATCGCGGCGCCCTCGAAGCGCACTGGGGGCATTGTCACAGTGCCGCCGACGTGGCCGGTGCGGGTGATCGAGTCGAGCCACAGGACCTGACTCGTGGTGTCCTTCGGGTCCTTGAAGCTGTGCGCGAGGGTCCAGCTGTCCACGTCGACGTAGCCCGTGCCGGACCGGATCTGGGTGGCGACCGACGCCAGCCTCTTGCTGGTGAAGAACGTCGGCGACACCCGGCCGGGGCAGGTGGAGCCGGTGCAGAGCTGGTCCATCGGCGTGTCGAGCCAGTTCTTGTGGTTGGCCTGCACCGCCGGGTCGCAGCCGCCCGCGACGAAGCAGCGCTCCGCGGTGGTGAACCGGACCCGGGCGGGCGCCGCGACGGTGTACTCCGAGCCCGCGCGCAGGCCGTATTCGATCCGGTCGACCGCGCCGCCGCGCACGTAGTCCACGGCGTTGGTGCCGTCGAGGTTGCGGGCGTAGCGGTTGGTGTCCTTCTGGTAGTAGTAGACGATCACGTTGCCGGAGCGGTCGATGACGTGGTCGAGGTTCCACCGCCACACCTGCGCGCAGAACGACGCGGCGAAGGTGGTCTGCCTGCATGGCTCGCCGGAGTCGTTGCCCGCCACGGGAAGCGTCCACGCCGAGTTGGTCAGCGGCTTGCCCGCGGTGTGGCCGGGGAGCTGGTCGCGGCCGAAGAAGTACTGCGTGCCGTCGGTCGTGGTGACCTTCCAGTGCTCGCCGTCGTTGTCGCCGTTGGCCGCCCCGGTGAGCCGCTCGATCCGCGAGCCATCGTCGGTGCGGCCGTGCCAGCGGCCGTTCGCGTCCTTGATCAGCTCGGCGCCGGACCCGTTGAGCGACATGGTCGCGTTGTCGGTCTCCCAACACTGGTCGCCGGTCGCGGCGGTGTTGTTGGCGCCCGCGCCCATGTCGTCGGCGCACGCCTTGTAGCGGCGCTCGATGTAGCCGGGTGAGTAGGCGAACCCCTCCCCCACCGGCGACGCCTGGCTGTTGGTGCTCACCGTCTTGCCGTCCACAGAGGACGACGAGTACGCCAGGGAAACCGGCGGTGCCAGGCCGCCCGGGGTCGGCGGGGTGGCCATCGGATAGGCCCAGGTGAACCCGCCAGTGGACCCGCCGGACTGCCAGGTCGCCGACGGCGCCAGGTCACTGGCCTTGTAGGTGCCCGCGGAGCCACTGGGACCGGCGGTCGCGGCCAGCAGAGCGTTAGCGCTGAGATCGACCTCCGCGCTCAGGGTCCGGTTGTGGGAGTCGTTGCGTGCAGCCAGTTCCACCGGCTGACACTGGGCGCTCTGCGGTGTGGTCAACGCGCATTCCGGCAGCCGCAGCAGTCGCAGCCGCTGTCCCCAGCCGCCGCCGTACGCCCCGGCGAACGCGGTGTAGTCCAGCGACACCGCCACCGGGTCGGCCTCGGCGGCGGCGCGGCTCTGCGTGCGCTTGTCGGCCCGGCCGAGGCGCATGAGCACCCCTGGCCTACCCGCCTTCGCCGCGGCCGCCTGGTCGAGCACCTCGACCCGGACCCGGCGGCTGTCGCGCGCGGCCACCGACACCGGGCCGCCGCGGGCGGCCTTGGCCGTCGGGTCGACCTCGGTGACCCCCGGCGCGGGCAGCGCGGCGGCGGGCGGCGTCACGGGCTCGGACTTCTCCGCTCGCGACGCCTGGCCGACGTCGCGAACATCAACCGGGGTGAGCCGCTGCAACGGCGGCGGCTTGAACGGCGCCGCCGCCGCGACCGGGGGCGTGAGCAGCGTGGCGGACACCGCGACGGCGCCCAGCACCGCCGTCAGGAATCGTCTCTTGGAACGGATGGACATGGGTGAACCCTCCTCGACAACGAGAGGGGACTCCCCCGGCCGGTGTCGCCGGCCCGGGGGAGTCCGATGTGGATGATCAGGAGACGGGCGGGTGGAACACGATCGCGTGGTTGTCCACCAGCACGGCCTCGTTGTGGGAGTACATGAGGCCGCTGGTCCCGCCGGGGCCCTCGATGCCGACTGTGGCGGTGTTGCCGCGCTCCAGTTCCGAGGCCGGGTCGAGCTTGGTGTAGTTGATCGCGATCTTGCCGTTCTCGTAGAGCGTCACCGCGAAGTCGACCCGCACGGGCTGCCCGTAGACCCGCATCCCGTGGTAGTGGATGATCAGCCCCCGGACGCCGTTCTCGGTGATCTGCTTGGTGATCACGCTGGAGTTCGGGAACGGCGTGTGCTGCAGGTCGGTCCAGTACGGGTAGATCGCCGCGTCCGGCTTCACCGCGGAGGGAACCGGGTGGTTCTCCGAGTCCATCACGGTGATCGGCTCGAAGCCGATGACGCCGTTGCTGCTCAGGTACGCCGTGGTGTGGCTCTGCCCGTAGAACGGGAACGCGAACGGCAGCGTGAGCGGCTTGGTCAGGTCGTCGCCGGTGAGGTCGACGATGTTGGCCACGTCGCCCTCGACGAACGGGCGGACCTCCTCGGTGCACGTGTAGCCGAAGGTGTCGGCCTGCGGCCGCAGCGCGAGATCGACGGTGACCGGCTGCTGGGCGTCGACCTCGGTGCCCGCGAACAGCCCGCACCGCTTGCCGCCGATGGTGGCGCTGACCATGTACCGGCCCGCGGCCAGCGTGGTGATCTCGTAGCGGCCGTCCTGGCCGGTGACCGCGCTCAGGTCACCCGGCGACACGTTCACCGTGACCCCGGCCTTGGGTGTGCCCGTGGTGGCGTCGGTGACCAGCCCGGATAGCTTCGGGGCCTCGCGGACCTTGAAGTCGGCCCGGTTCAGCAGGCTCTTGTTGCCGGTGCCGTCGACGGTCCAGCCGACGATCTTGTGCGAGCCGACCGCGGGCGCGACGACGGTGATGGTCGCCGGTCCACCCGGCGCGGCGGGCGTCGCGGTCTGCACCGAGCCGCCGTCGAGCTGGTACTCATAGCGCACGACGTTGGCGTCGCCGCCGACGGCGGTGAACGTGGCCTGCACGTTCGTGCCCGCCGTGACCGGGTTGGCCGACACCGCGATCCCCGGCGCCTGCGGCATGGCCAGCGCCTTCACCTCGGTGTCGCCGAGGATGCGGTCCCACACCTGCGCGTCGTCGACCTTGCCGTCGACCCAGTCGACCTGGACGCCGGTCCACTTGCCCCGGCCGATGGTGACCGGGCCGGACGTGTTGAACATCGTCGCCACCGGCGCGGTGCCTTGGAGCTGGCCGTTGACGTAGAGGCTGGCCTTCTTCCCGGTCGCGTCGTACACGCCTGCGACGTGCGTCCATCGACCGGTCACCGGGGCGGCCGCCGAGCTGACCCGAGCCTGCGTGGGCGTGTCGGAGTCGTTGGTGGACAGGGCGAAGGACCACTTGTCCGGTGTGGACTGGAGGAAGAACGCGCTCGTGCGGGCACCGTCGAGGCCGACGGCGGTCTGGAACACCCCGACACGGTCGAGCTTGACCCAGGCTGCGACGCTGAAACTGCGGTCGGTGCGCACCGGGGCGGGCTGGTTGTCGGCGGTCCGGCCGACCAACTGGCCCGCCGTGGCGGCGTGGCCGCCCGCGGTGCCGGTGCCCTCGAAGGACTGCCCTGACCGACCCGCCGCCACCGCGGCGTCGCCCTGCTTGACCATGGCGTTGCCGTGTCCGGTGGCATCGGACCACGGGGCGGTCGGGTCGTCGAAGGTCCACCGTCCGGCGGGCGCGCTGCCCGGTCCGACGTTGAACTTGTAGATGAACGGGTTCTGGCTCGGGTTGCCCGCGCGGTCGTAGGACCACACGCGCAACTCGTTCGCGCCGTCACGCATCGGCACGATCGGCACCACGGCGGTGCGGTCGGCCGCGGCGGTGACCTTCTCGGCGGAGGAGATGTCGGTGTACGGGGTCAGCGCCCACTTGTAGCCAGCGATGTCCGGGGAGCCCGCGGGCGGGGCGAAGGTGAAGGTGCCGACCCGGCCGACGCCGTCACGCAGGTCGCCGGGCAGGTAGATGTCGGAGGTGACCGCGGCGGGCCCACTCGGTTTGGTGGTGTCCTGCACGAACTCGCACGGCGCGGTCCACTGTGAACCGTCGACCTCGTCGGCGGCGTGGCCCTGGATGTAGTAGGTGCCGTCGGCCAGATCGCGGTTGGTGCGGGCCACGACGTAGTTGCCGCTGGTGATGCCGCCCTGCGACACCAGGTCGGTGCCGTTGATCGCGGTGCCGACCGGGGCGAAGTGCATCGCACCGGTCATGATCGCGCCGGCGTCGGGGTCGGTCAGGCGGGCCTTGATCAGCGGTCGCGGGACGTTGGAGTACCGCGTGCCGCCCGCGCACGACTGGTTCTCGACCGAGACGTCGTCAGGCATGTTCGGGTAGGAGTTGTACTCGACGATCATCGCCAGAGTGCTGAGCTGATAACGCTTCCAGCTGCTGGTGTCGCTCTCGTTGGCCGCTTTGAGGCCCATCGTCGCGTGCACCCAGCCGCCGTTGGCGGCCTCCTGGATGAACCCGGTGGCGTTGAACTCCACGTCACCGGCCGGGCAGCTGCTGCTGGTCACGAACCGCTTGTCGTCGGAGTATCCCTGGGCACCGTGCCAGGCGGGCTGGCTGTTCCAGGTCGTCGACGGGGTGTAGGCGCCGATGCCGTGCAGCATGGTGCGCCGGGTCGCGGTGTCACCGCACCACGACGAGGACCAGAGCTGCCTGATCCGCATGTAGGCGCGGTTGACGTGCTTGTAGCGGATGCCGGTGGTGTCGAACTGGAACAGCGCCCTGGCCACCCAGCCCTCGGCCGGGGTCTTGCCGATCTTCACCTCACCTTTGGAAGCGTTGTCGCTCGCCGCGATCGGCTGGTTGTAGAGCGGCCCGCCCTGCGCGGAGAACACCGCCATCCAGCTGTTGCGGCCGATCCCGGTGGTCTGCCAGGCCGGGTCGAGGTACAGCGGGAAGGTGAGGTCCGCGCGGGTGAGCATGGCTGGGTCTGGCACCAGGGTCAGCGCGCCGCCCGCGACCTCCAGCCCGACCGTCGAACTGCGCGACTGCGTGGGGACGGTGGTGGGGTCACCCAGCTCGCGGCTCACGATCCGCGGCAGCGGCTTGGTGGTGGGCGTGTCCCACATGGCCGCGGTGCCGCGCAGCACCTCCACACCCGAGGCATCGGTGGCGACGACGGTGCCCGCGGCACCCGGCTTTACGCTCAGGCCCGGGGCGGTCATCGGGAACGAGACCCGGCGCAGTGCCGGGTTCGCCGCGGCCTCACGGTTCTTCACGACGAGGACGTGGGTGAACCCGTCGACCTCTGCGGTGACCCGCAGGTCTACGCCGGGCAGGACTTCGGCATAGGTCGCCGAGGGCCCGTCGAGCACCGGCTGCGGAAGCTGGGCGGTCCACCCCCAGGAGATCGCCTTGCCCCCTTCGCCGATCATCGCCATCGGTTCCGTGCCGCCACCAGAGAACGCCATCGGGACCGCCGCCGCGACCGGCGTCACCCGGCCGTCCGCCCCGCGCCGCAACGTCACATCCGGCGCGACCCAGGCACCCGCCTTGCGCACCCGAACCGGGCGCAGGTTCTGCTCCAGCCGCAGCGTCCCACGCTGGGTGGCGTACACGGTCGCGGTCTCGGTCCTGGCCGAGAGCACCTCGACATCGGCGCCACCCGCGCGCGCGGCCCGCATCGCCCCGGCCTCGTCAACCGCCGAGGTGATCACCACCTTGGCGGGCGCGATCGGCGCGGCCGCGGCGGGCACTGGCCCAGCAACGGACGCGAGCGCGATCAGCGCGACGAGCACAGGTCTTGTTCGAACGGTCATAAGGTCTCCCACGAGGCTGAAGAGGGCTGCGTGGGTCGCTTCATGACGTCTCCCCCGCACCCGGTCAGCCTCACGGAGCCCCCTACGCGTTCCCTATGCACGCGCTACGCGGATCAGCCTGGCAGCCAAGTCACGTGGTCCGACCTGCGGCGATGCTCGTCGGCCGGATCAAGGTCGGGTTGATGGACTGTCTGGGCTAGCGTTGGCCGCACAGGCGCGGATAGCGCGTCCTTGCTTGAGGGACCGCAGGTCCCTGCCCTTGCCCTCGTCTTTTGTCTTTCGTCTTGGGGACCGAAGGTCCCTGCACTTCCCCCAGCACCCTCGTCCTGGCAATCCCTTGTCCGGGCCCAGCGATGTCAAGGGTCAGCTCGCTGATCGCGCAGCGACGCCGCAGGCGCCCTTGACATCGCTGGGCCCGGACAAGACGCTGATAGACGAGGGAGCGGCCCGGTCTTCGAAGCCCGAACGAGTGCACTCAATCGTTGCGCACCAACGAGTGCACTCGTCGCGGGACAGGCGGGGTCGCTCCCCTAGCCCGAGCGTTTAACATTCGATCGACGGCGTCAAGGGCGCCTGCGGCGTCGCTGCGCGATCGGCGAGCCGACCCTTGACACCGCCGATCGAATGTTAAAGATGGCCAGGACGGGGTGCTGGTGGAAAGCGGTCGGTTGGGACTTGGGTGGCGTTGTTATGTTGCGGTTTAGGACAAAGGGAATCAGACAAGGTGTCGATGGCCTAGTTGATCTGGTCTGCCTCAGCTGAAGCGCCCATCGGGTTGGGCAGGTAGCCGATGAAACCGGTGATCCGCCAACGTCCGTCGCGCTTGTGGCACTGGTAGACCGTCTGCCAGCGCAAGACCACAGTGGACCCGTCATGTCGGGTGGCGGTGCCATCGAACTTCTTGTGCAGCAGTGCGTCGTCGCCGACGATCTCGATGTCGCGCAGGGTCGTGGCCGCGAAGAGGGCTTCCCGGACGTCCTTGACCTCCGCGTTCGTCTCCTGGCTCTGTTCCAGCCACGAGACGCGGTAGGCGTCGAACGGGGTGATCCGCCAGGAGTCCGGGTTGTCGCTCGCGCGGCCGTCGACGGCGAAGAACCGGTCGGCGTCGAAATCATCCTCGACCTGGGACCAGTCTCCCGCGACGAACGCGTCGATGTCGCGCCGCACCAGCATTTCCCAGAGTTCGCCGCGGTCGGGGTCGTTCGGGAACGGGTTGTCGTGGATCGTCATGGTGCGGTGTAGGTCCTTTGATCGGTTCGGTGTTCGGCCAACGCGGCGTGGTCAAGCGAGACGCCCAGGCCGGGGCCCTCGGGCAGCAGGACATGGGAAGCGTCGAACTCCAGTGGCTGGGCGAGCAGGTCGTGGGAGCGGATGTGGCGGCCGAAGATGTCGCTTGGCCACACGCAGGACCGAGCCGCGGCGGCCGAGTGCACGTAGGCGGCCTCCAGGACACCCAGGTCGATCTCCGAGCCGTGCCAGCACGGCAGCCCGGCGACGTCGGCGATGTGGTCGAGCCGCTGGAAGTCGGCCAGTCCGGCGTTGAAGTTGAAGCCGTCGACCTCGTGGCCGCGCACCGCGGTGATCGCGTCCTCGATCCGGTTGCCCAGCACCGGGTACGGCAGCGCGACGTGCCGCACGATCGGCACCGGGCTGGTCCGGCGCAGGTCGGCGTACTCGGCGCGCATCCAGTGCGGGATCGGGTCCTCCAGGCACAGCACGTTGCCGACCTCGGCCAGGGCGACGGCCAGCCTGCGGGTCTCATACGGGCGCTCGAACCGCTCGTTCGGGTCGAAGATCACCCGCATCCCCGGCGCCTCGGCTGCCACGGCGGACGCCCAGGCGACGATGTCGTCGTCGAGCGCGCACTTGAACTTCAGGCAGGTGAACCCCAGCCCCGCGTAGCGCTTGGCCAGCGCTCCGACCTCGTCGTCGCGCCGGTGCCCGGTCCACGCGCCCACCGCGACCCGGTCGCGCACCGGTCCGCCGAGCAGGTCCACCACGCGCAGCCCGTGCAGCTTCGCGAACGCGTCCCAGATCGCGATCTCGAACCCGTCGTGCTCGCGCACCTTGGCGAACGGCAGATCCTGGCGGCACAGCGCGCGGAGGTCCCGGCCGAGCAGGGTCGCCGAGATCCCCTCCACGGTGAGCCAGTCGTGCCCCCGGTACAGCTCGCCGAGGCCGACGGTGCCGTCGGAGAGCTCCAGCTCGATGACCACTTTGGGCAGTTCGTCGAACTGCACGGTCCAGCTTTTGCCGCCACGGACCGGGATCTTGTGCAGCGGCTTGTCCAACCCGAGTGACTCGATCGAACCGGGGTTGGCCCGGACGACGACCTCGGTAGCGGTGACTCGGACGATCTTCACCCTGATCCCCTCCACGACGAGACGCTCGACCCCACCGTAGCCAGGTGCACCCAAATTGGTCCAGACATTTCGGAACCGGAGACACGACGGCGGCCCGCAGGCTTTCGCCTGCGGGCCGCTGGTTCGAGTGACAACGCGTCAGTTCAGCGTCGGATAGTCGGTGAAGCCGCGGTGATCGCCACCATAGAAGGTGTCGGGGTCGGGGGTGTTGAACGGGCCGCCCGCGGCCAGGCGCTCGGGCAGGTCGGGGTTGGCCAGATACAGCGAGCCGAAGGTGATGACGTCGGCGGTGCCGTCCTCGACCAGGGTCAGGTCCTCCAGGCCGGTCGGACGTCCGGCGGTGAAGGGGTTGAGCAGCAGCGGGCCCGCCCAGTCCTTGCGCAGCCGCAGGGTCAGGTCCCGGACCGGGGGCAGCGCCTCGACCAGGTGCAGGTAGGCCAGGCCGAGCGGGTTGAGCGCCTCGATCAAGGCCGGGTAGACGTCGGCGTAGTCGTCGTCGACGATGTCGTTGTAGGGGTTGCCCGGGGAGAGCCGCAGCGCGGTGCGGTCGGGGCCGATGGCCTCGGCGACGGCGCGGGCCACCTCGACGGCGAAGCGGATCCGACCCTCGGTCGACCCGCCCCACGCGTCGGTGCGCTGGTTGGTGTTGTTGGCCAGGAACTGGTGGATCAGGTACCCGTTGGCCCCGTGCAGCTCCACGCCGTCGAAGCCCGCCTCGATGGCGTTGCGGGCGGCGGCGGCGAAGTCGGCGATGGTCTCGGCGATCTCGGCGTCGGCCAACTCGGCCGGGGTGACGAAGTCGTGCATGCCCGCGCCGGTGAACACCTGGCCGTTGGCGGCCACGGCGGAGACACCCACCGGCGTCAGTTCGCCGGGCAGCAGCGTCGGGTGGCCGATCCGGCCGGTGTGCATGATCTGGGCGAAGATCACCCCGCCCTTGGCGTGCACCGCGTCGGTGACCGCGCGCCAGGCGGCGACCTGCTCGGCGGAGTGCAGGCCGGGGGTGTTCGGGTAGCCCTGTCCGACCACCGAGGGCTGTGTGCCCTCGGTGATGATCAGGCCCGCGCCCGCGCGCTGGGCGTAGTACTCGGCGACCTCGTCGGTCGGGCTGCCACCGGGGCCGTAGGCGCGGTTGCGGGTCATCGGTGCCATGCCGATTCGGTTGCGCAGCGTGGTGCCGCCAAGGGTGATGGGGTCGAACGCGGTGGTCATCGGAAGCCCTCCGGGACGTCGATCGAGCTATTACTTGCTCGAACAGGTAATCCTCGGGAGGTATTTCACGGCCGCCTGTGACCAGCGCCACAGTCCGTCCACGGAAGGTACGGTGACGGCGAAGGAGGCGGAGATGTCGACCGACGAGTGGGAACCCTGCGACCTGCCGCCCGGCGGGCTGCGCATGATCCAGGAGTGCGGGCCGGTCAGCCACGCGGTGTTCCGGCTCAGCCGCCTGCACAACCTGGTCGCCGCGCAGATTCTGCGAGAGACCGGGCTCTACCGCGGCCAGGAGGTGCTGATGATGCACCTGTGGGAGACCGGGCCGCAGCGGCAGGTCGACCTGCTCAAGGCCACCGACACCGACGCGGCCACCATGACCCGCAGCATCCGCAGGCTGGAGCAGGCCGGGTTCGTCACCACCGAGCGGTCCACAGAGGACCGGCGAGCGGTCATCGTCGCGCCGACCGAGGCCAGTTGCGCCCTGCGCGACCGGGTCACGCAGGTATGGCGCGACCTGGAACACGCCACCGTGGCCGACCTGGACGACGCCGAGGTCGCCACCGCCCTGCGCGCCCTACGAACCCTCGAACGCAACCTGCTGCGCCGCTGCGAGTCGGACTGTGATCTCTAGGCACTGATCCCATTCCGCCTCCACGCCCCCGCGCCGCCGACTACGCTCCGATCCAACGTTTAGCGAAATGTCACTCGAATCGGGGGTACATGGACGGCGACATCCTCGAACCGGACGGCGCCCGCGAGCGCTTGACCGCCTGGAAGGACCGCATCGACAGGCTCGCGGCCGACACCCAGGCGATGAGCGAGCGCCTGCAGGCCGTGCGGATCAGCGAGAGCGACCCGACCGGGCTGGCCGAGATCACGATCGACTCGACCGGCGCGCTGGTGGACCTGAAGCTGACCGACCGAATCCACCGGGTGGCCCCGTCCGTGGTCGCCCAGACGATCATGGCCACACTCGGCGCGGCGCGGAACAAGCTGGCCGACCGGTCCCAAGAGATCATCGCGGACACCGTCGGCGCCGAGTCGCCCGCGGGCAAGGCGATCGCCGAGCGCGTCGGGCGACAGCTGCGGGGCGACGCGGCTCCGGCGGCCGCAGCCGACGGTGACGGCGAAGACGACGAGGACTTCGACATCCGCACGAAGTTCGAGCGGCGCTGAGCATGGGCGACGGATACGACGTCGAGGTCGAGCAGTTGCGCGCGCACGCGACCAACGTGGCCGCCATCCAGGCGCGGTTCGCCGCGGTGAAGGCGGCCAGCTCGCACATCGCGCAGGACGACCAGGCCTACGGGCTGCTGTGCGGGTGGATCTCCGGGGTGCTGGAGGGCAAGCACGCCAAGCAGGACGAGCTGATCGCCTCCGTCGAGGAGAACCTCACGCTGGTCATGACCGCGCTGCGCGACAGCGCCACCGAGTACGAGGCCATCGAGGAAGCGAACGCGACCATGATCGACAACGCTGGCGGGGCGCGATGACCGGCGACTCGCTCGTCGCCCCGGTCGAGTCCTCCCGCGAGGCGTGGACCGGCTCCGGCCTCGCCGACAGCATCGAGGGCCTGGTCGACGCGATCAAGACCGAGGGCTGGGTCGACGACGCGCTGGCGGGCGCGACGCTCGGGGTCGAGGTCGCCGCCACGGTGATGGACCCGATCAGCGCGCTGCTGGCCAACGGCCTCGGCTGGGCCATGGAGTACTTCGACCCGCTGCGGGAGATGCTCGACGAGCTGACCGGCAAACCGGATGTGGTCAGGTCCCACGCCGCGACCTGGAACAACATGGCCACCGAGCTGCACGCCATGTCCGCCGAACTCGGCACCCACCTTGCCGACGACCTGCCCGAATGGCACGGCGAGGCCGCGGACGCCTACCGCGCCCTGATGGTCAACAACGTCGACGCCATCGGTGGCCTCGCCGCGATCTCGGCGGCGCTGGCGGCGGCCACCGAGGGCGCGGGCGGGCTGGTCGAGCTGACCCGCGAGATCGTCCGCGACCTGATCGCCGACCTGGTGGCCAGGGTGATCGTGTGGGCGGTCGAGGCCATCTTCGTGGTGACGATCCCGGTGATCGCCGCGCAGATCGTCGCCGCGGTGGTCAAGTGGGCCGGTCGCATCCTCACCTACACCATGGGTCTGATCAGCAGCCTGACCAACCTCACGAAGCTCCTGAACGGATAAAGCGTTCATGGCACCCAAGAAACCTCCCGGCGGCAGCGGCAACACCCCCGGCGGCAATGGCAAACCCGCCCAGTCCCACGGCAGCATCAACGCCGCGGGCGGCATCACCAGCGCCCAATCGGCCACGGCCCAGGCCGCCCAGGCGGGCAAGCCGGGCGGCGGCGGGAACGGCCAGCAGTCCACCACACCCAACTCGAACAATCCGCAGCCGCCCAAGCCGATCCAGCCCCCCACCGCCAACGACATCCGCCACAGCGACGCCTCCCGCGAGCACATCGTCGCGGGCGACGGGGGCAGGCAGGGCGGCCACCTCGCGGGCACCGGCTTCTCGAAGAAGACCGAGTTCCCCAAGAGCTGGGACCAGCCAAAGATCCTGGACGCCGCCTATCAGGTCACCCAGCAGGGCCCACCCGCGAAGGGCCCGTACCTGACCAAGGACGCCGACGGCCAACCGGCCTGGGCCTACGACTACACAGGCCGCGTGGACGGCGTCGAAGTAAAGACAACGGTCCTGGCCAACGGCGAGATCCGCACCGCCTACCCACCCAACGGCGCCGACCCCGGTGTGATCTCCAACCCGTCGGCGCCCAACCCCGCCCCGCCAGGAATCCCCCAGGCCAACCCGCCCCGATACAGTCACCCCGACGCGGGCGGCGACGGCAGCTGGACGTGGGAGGGCCCCAAGGGCGGCAAGATCATCAGAGTCGTCCAAGACGCCCAGGGCAACGTCACCACGACAGTGCTCGGTGACTACAAGAAGAAGTGAGCGCCATGGATGTGCAGACCTACGCGTCGGTCACCACCGTCTGCGCCCGCCTGGCGGGCCGACTCTCCGACGACACCCTTGGCACCGTCCGCGAACACTACGCCGCCGGTGAATGGGACCTGGCCGACGGCACGCTCCTGCTCAACCTGGCCTACGAGGGCGTCGGCATCACGCCAGAGGAACAGTCCCTGATCCGCTCCTTCCTCGGCGACCCCGACACCCCGGACCTGCTCAGCGTGCCGGTCATCCCCGAAGCACACCTGACGTATTCCTTCACCCCCACCGCCCCCACCGGCTCCCCCGACCCGACCCGAGCCGACATCGTCCTGTCCACCGACGCCCCCCGCCACGGCGGCAACCGCCTACGCCGCACCTGGCGCACCCCCAAAGAAGGCGCCCATGACGGCGCCACCTGGGTATACGTCCTACAGGTAGCCGAGGGCACCGACGAGCTCAAGGCATTCTCAGGCCTAACGTCACGACTTTGGGTGGCACTACAAGAGAAGTGGGGCCTGGAAGTAGTCGTCGAAGGCACACTCCTGCCGCCCTACCAAGCCGCCGCACTGACCGCCGCCCGCCAAATCTGGCCCGCTGCCTAACAAGCCAGCCTGCTGCCTAATAATTCCGCCCCAACCCAACAAAGCCGCACCCGCCGCCCAAGCAGCATCGGGTGCAGGTGGGCGATCACGCTCAGGTCGACGCCGCAGCCCGTTTGATCGCCGAACGAATGCGACAGTAAGTGCCACAACGGCACACGTTCTCAATGGCGTCGATATCAGCGTCAGTCGGCTCATCCGTGCGGTCGAGCAAGGCAACCGCGGCCATGATCTGACCAGGCTGACAGAAGCCGCACTGAGCAACGTCCTCATCAAGCCAAGCCTGCTGCACCGGATGCAGCGTGTCCCCGTCAGCCAAACCCTCAATCGTCGTTACCTTGCGCCCTTGGCATTGCGAGACCGGCACAACGCACGGCTGGATCTCAGCACCGTCAAGATGGCTGGTGCACGCCCGACAAGCGCCGACACCGCAGCCATACTTCGGCCCGGTAACGCCAAGGCGCTCACGCAGGACCCAGAGCAGCGACGTGTCAGCCGGGGCATCGACGCTGACCTTCTCGCCGTTGACGGTGAACCGGTAGGTGGGCACGTGGGACTCCTCAGAAGGCGATCGGGAAGCTGCGCGGGCGGGTGCCGGTCGCCTTGGCGTAGGCGTTGGCGACCGCGGCCGCCGCGGCGGGGACGCCGAGTTCGCCCGCGCCGCCCGGCTTTCCGGTGGCGGGCATGACATGCACGTCCAGCCGCGGCGGGGTGTCCTTCTGCCGGGCGTATCGGAAGTCGGCGAAGCTCTTCTCCCGGACGCGCCCGTTGTCGATGTGCACCCCGGCGGTCAGCATGGTGCTGATCGCGTCGGTGAGCCCGCCCATCAGCTGCGCCTTGAGCCCGGTCGGGTTGATCGGCAGGCCCACGTCCACCGCGACCGTCGCGCGGGTCACCCGCGGCGCGGCCGGGTCGGTGGCGTCGATCTCGACCAGGCAGGCGGTGGCCGACCGGTATTCCTCGTGCACCGCGACGCCCTGGGCGTGGCCGGGTGGCAGCGCCCGGCCCCACTCCCCTTCTTTGGCGACCTTCGCCAGCACGTCCCTGGTCCGCCGCGCCTTGAGCACCGACATCCGGAAGCTCACCGGGTCCTTGCCGAACTTGGCCGCGAGCTGGTCGACGACGATCTCCTCGGCGGTGCGCAGCCCACCGGAGTACACCGAGCGCCAACTTCCGGTGTGTACCGGGACCGGGACCTCGTTGAGCAGTTGGGTCACCACGCCGAAGTTGTACGGGTTGCTCGCCGACAGGTGGAAGAACATCAGCCCGTCGCCGGGGCCCAGCACCGCGGCGCCGCTGGCGCTGACCACCTCGCCGAACCCGTGCTTGAAGTCGGTCTCGACACTGGCCATCCGATGCTCGAAGGAGAGCATCTGCCCCAGCGCGAACGTCGCCCTGATCTTGTGGTGCGACGCGGGCCGCAGCCTGCCGTGGCGCATGTCGTCGGTGCGCGTCCACATCAGCCGCACCGGCCTGCCGATCTTCTTCGACACCTGCGCGGCCTCGATCGCCGGGTCCCAGAACAGCCTGCGCCCGAACGAGCCGCCCGCGCGGGTCACGTGCACGGTGACCTTGCCGACCGGCAGCCCGACCGCGGCGGCGATCTCACGCTGGGCCACGATCGGCGACTGGCAGGCGAACCAGAGCTCGGCCCGGTCGGCGCGGACGTCGGCGACGGCGTTGAGCACCTCCATCGGCGCGTGGCTGACGAAGGCGAAGTCGAACTCCGCGTCGACCCGCTGGGTCAGCAGCGGCGGCACCACGAACGGCGGCACCGCGGCCCGCAGCTTGGTCCGGATGTCCGAATCGGACAGTCCGACGGCAGGCCCGTCCTTCCAGGTGACCTGCAGCGCGTCGCGGCCGGCGAGCGCGATGTCCATGGTCTCGGCGCTGACCGCGACGCCGGTCGGGATCTTGGTCACCGCGACCACGCCGGGGATGGCGCGCGCGGCGGTGTCGTCGTAGGACACGACCGTGCCTTTGATCGTCGGCGGCCGGGCGACCACGGTCGCCAGCGCGCCGGGCACGGCGATGTCCATGCCGAACTTGGCCTTGCCGGTGACGATGTCGCGCGCGTCGACCCGGCCTGTCGGCTTGCCGATCACCGTGTGGTCGGTGGCGGGCTTGGGCGTGGTCCGGACCGCGGGAACGACCGTGGCGGCGCGCTCCGACAGCGATCCGTAGCCCGCGCTGCGGCCGTCGGGTGCCCACACCGCCGAGTCGCGGGTGGTCAGCGTGTCGGGGGGAAGCGACCAGGTCTGCGCGGCGGCGGTGACCAGCCGGGCCCGCGCGGCGGCCGCGATGGCGCGCACCGGGTCCCACAGCGTCCGCACGCCGGTCGACCCGGCGGTGAACTGGTTCCAGAGCAGCGCGGGGTTCGCGTCGGACAGCTCGACGCGCACGTCGGCGACGCGGGCGTCGAGTTCCTCGGCCAGCATCATCGCCACCGCGGTCGTGATGCCCTGGCCGGACTCGGCCCGCGGCAGCTCGAACCGCACCAAGCCGTCCTCGGTGATCTCCAGGACCATCGACCCCGCGGTGGGCTTGCTCGCCAGCACGACGACATCGCCGAAGTCCAGCAGATCGGCCAGTTGGGGATTGCTCGGCAGCGCGTCGGCCGTCTCGTCATCGGTGGCGAGCTTGGCGGCCACGGTGATCGTCGGAGCGGCGATGGCGAGAGCCAGGAATCGCCGTCGATTCCACACCGGCATAAATTTTCCACCATTTTCACTGTTACTGGACAACAAACCCGAAAACGACCGCAAACCATTCCTGACCAGCGCCGATGATCGTACACAGCGTGCGTGGCGGGTCGCGCCCCGTAGGCTGGTCTGGTTTCGCGACACCGTATTGCACCCGTCCCGGCGCAGTCCATAGGCCATTTGGCCTAATCTTGCTTGCGGTGAACGGCCTGCGACTGGCGGTTGCGTCCATCCGGCTGAATCTGCTAAAGAATGCGGCTCGTGACCGCCCGTGCCGCAATAGGGGCGTTCACAACACGGAGTTATGCGGCACCATGACCGGAAATGTGGAATGGTTGTCGGCGCGAAGACGACCACGGAACGTATTAGGGCAGGTCAATGCAGCTGAACCGGTCGCGGGGATCCGGCACCATCCAGTCCCGCCTATTGATCATCGCCTTGGTCCCGTCGGTCACGATCATGATCATGGGTGTCGGGCTGTCGGCGTTCCTTGCCTTCCAGGGCCTGAGTACGAAGTCGTTCGCCGACAACGTCCGCGCGGCGCTGGACCCGAGTTCCCGGATGATCGTCGCGGTCCAGGAGGAACGGCGACTGACCACCCTGCTGCTCACCGGCACGTCGACCGACACCGCGGCGCTGACCGGACAGCGCCTGGAGACCGACGCCGCGCTCAAGGACCTCGCCGCCACCACCGAGCGGCTCGCCCAGGACGCCCCGGACGAGCTGCGCACGCCGCTGCACGCGCTGACCGTGGCGGCCAACGAGCTGCCGACCAAGCGCGGGCACATCGATCACGGGATGGTCGATGTGCAGCAGGCGTACGACTTCTACGGCGAACTGGTCGAACACGTCGGCGCGGGCGTGCAGGGCATCGCCCGGTCGGCCACCGACGCCGCGGTCGGCTTCGAGCAGATGATCAGCTCGGAGCTGTTCCGCTCGGTGGAGGCGCAGGCGCGCTCGCACGTGCTGGTCGAACTCGCCATGGCGAAGGGGATCGACCAGAAGAACTACCACGAACTCGCGCACCAGATGGGCACCTACCACGAGCTGATCGAGACGATCGTCCCCCGGCTCACCGAGACCGAACGCAAGCAGTACACCGAGTTGAAGGCGACCCCGGAGTGGAAGGCCCTGGTCGCGGGCGACGACGCGGTGATGGCGCGCGGACCGGGCAAGCACCCGGTGACCTTCGACGTCGAGGCGTGGGAGAAGGCCAACCGCTCGGTGTCCGCGGGGCTGATCGCGCTCTACAAGTCCCATTCGTCCTATGCCGCCGACCTCGGGACGGAGCGGGGCGGGAGCATGCTCGCCACCTCGCTCGCCGCGGGTCTGGCCCTGCTGCTCGTCGCCGTCGGCGCCGCGGTGATCGCGCTGCGGCTGTCCCGGCAGCTCATCCGCAGGCTCACCAGACTGCGCGTGGAGACCCTCGACCGGGCCGAGACGAAGCTCCCCGACGTCGTGGCCAGGATCAACCGCGGCGAGGCCGTCGACGTCGAGGCCGAACTGCCCGCACTGGACCACGGTGACGACGAGATCGGCCAGGTGGCGCGCGCGCTGGACAAGGCCCAGCACACCGCGATCACGGCGACGGTACGGGAAGTCGAGACGCGGCAAGGCATTCGCACGGTGTTCCTCAACATCGCCCACCGCAGCCAGGTGATGGTCCGCCGCCAGCTGCAGGTGCTGGACAAGGCAGAACGGTCAGAAGAGGACCCCGACCAGCTCGCGCTGCTCTTCGAGCTGGACCACCTGGCCACCCGCAGCAGGCGCAACGCCGAGAACCTGATCATCTTGGGCGGCAAGAAGCCGGGCAGGCAGTGGCGCAACCCGGTGCCGCTCGGTGAAATCGTGCGCAGCGCCGTCGCCGAGACCAAGGACTACTCGCGGGTGAACGTCGGCAGGCTTCCCGACGTGGCACTGGCGGGCGCCGCCGTCGCCGACATGATCCACCTGCTGGCCGAGCTGGTCGACAACGCCACCACATTCGCCCCACCGGAGACCCAGGTCGAGCTGCGCGGGACCGTGGTCGGCCGCGGCCTCGTGCTGGAGATCGAGGACCAGGGCTCGGGGATCGAGGAGGGCAAGCTCGCCGAGATCAACGAGCGGCTGCACAACCCGCCGGACTTCGGCGTGATGGCGCTGGCCGGGGAGTCCCGAATCGGCCTGTTCGTGGTCGCGCAGCTCGCCAACCGCCACGGCGTCAAGGTCACCCTCCGCGAGTCGATCTACGGCGGCGTCCAGGCGATCGTGATGGCGCCCGAGGGCCTGCTGACTCGTGATTCCACTGTGGACACGATGGGCCTGCCGAGGATCACCGCGCATCCCGCCCCGATGGGCAACGGGCGACCGCCGTCGCTGCGCAAGCTCATCGACCAGGAGACGACCGCACTGCCCCGCCGCGAGCCGCGCACCCCGAGAGCGCCCTACCCGGCTGAGGACGCGCCAACGACCGCGTCTCAGCCGGAACGAAAGCACTCTATGCTGACCGCGTTCCAGCAAGGCACCCAGCGCGCCCGCGCCGCCGACCCCAACACCGCGACCGACCCCCAGGACCGATGAACGACGACGAGGCCTGGTACGACGAGGACGCCGGACCACTGATCCGGCCCTACACCATCACCCGCGGCCGAACCCGCGCCGATGGCCACGACCTCGACCTGATCACCATGGTCGTGGCCACCGGCCTCTACCCGGCCACGCTCGACCCGGACTACGCCGCGGTGGTGGCGGTCTGCGAGCTCGCCCAGTCGGTCGCGGAGATCTCCGCGCGGACGAAACTGCCGCTGGGCGTGGCCAAGATCCTGATCAGCGACTTGATCGACGCGAACTGCCTGATGTTCCGCTCGGCTCCGTCGGTGGTCGACCCGGACATCGACATGCTGCGCAAGGTACTGGAGGGCATCCGCAGACTGTAGTTCCTGACCGAGTCCACTGTGGACGACCCGTTGACGCACAGGTCCGAGTGGCAACCACCGCCGAACGCGACGGGCCCGGCGGTGGACCCGAACTGCCTGCACACCCTCGCCATCCGCCTCCCCGACAACCGCTGGTCCGGCGCGGACGCCATCCAGGCCGCCGTACGCCAGCGTCACGAGAGCCGGGTCGCCGGGGCTAGGCGAGAATCGACACCATGACAACCGAACGTGTCGCGCCGCCGCTGGCCGGAGGCGAGCGGGAGACCCTGCGCGCCTTTCTCGACTTCCACCGGGCGACCCTGGTGATGAAGTGCGATGGACTGGGCGACGACGACCTGCGCAGGCAGTCGATGCCGCCGTCGACCCTGTCGCTGCTCGGGCTGGTCAGGCACATGGCCGAGGTGGAGCGCACCTGGTTCCGCCGGGTGATCAACGGCGAGGACATCCCGCTGGTCTGGAGCGACCATGGCGACTACCAGGTCGCCTACGACGCGTCCGGGTCGACCAGGGCCGAGGCGTTCGCGGCGTGGGAGGCCGAGGTCGAGCACTCCCGCCGGATCGAGATCGCCGCCGAATCGCTCGACGTCACCGGGCACCAGCCCCGGTGGGACGCCGACGTGTCGCTGCGGCTGGTCATGCAGCACGTCATCCACGAGTACGCCCGCCACAACGGCCACGCCGACTTCCTGCGCGAAGGGATCGACGGTGTGGTCGGGGCCTGAGCGGCGGAACTGGGTGAAGAGTCCGATTCGAGAATTCCTCGACAAGGAGCCACCCGTTCGGCGTATGGGGGATCACCCGATAGGGTGAAAGCCCAGGATCGGCGGCACCGCCAAACCTGCTCTTCGTGGGCGGTTTGTAACCCGCGACCGTTCACGGCGGGCCACCCCCGGGCGATGTAGCAGTCGACACATCACCCAACAGCGGGGGCACGCCATGATCCTCAAGGTCGGCACGTTCAACGTGCTGAATCTCGCGCTTCCCGGGGTTCCATACTACCCGGACGAACGGCCGTACTCGGACGCCGAGTTCGACAAGAAGGCCACCTGGATCGGCGAGCAGTTACGCCGGATGGACGCCGACATCGTTGGCTTCCAGGAGATCTTCGCCGAGGCCGCGCTGCGCGAGGTGTGCTCCCGCTCGGGTGTCTTCACGGACCCGACCGTGGTCGCGCCAGGGGCGGATGGGGCCAGCGGCCCCAAGGTCGGCCTGATCAGCGCCTACCCGCTGGCCGAACCGGCCGTGTCGATCACCGACTTCCCCGCGGGCGTCAACGCCGCCGTCGACGGCATCGCCCTGCCGGTGGGTACGTTCAGCCGCCCAGTGCTGCGCGCCCGCGTCGCGGTGAACCCCACGCTGACCCTGACAGTGTTCGTCGTGCACCTGAAGTCGAAGCGCCCCATCCGCGACACGACGGCGCCCGAGCACGACCCGCGCGAGGAGGCGCTGGGCAAGGCGCGGTCGCTGATCCGGCGCACGGCCGAAGCCGCGGCGCTGCGGTTCCTGGTGTTGGACGAGATCGTGGGCAACAACCGCCCCGCGGTCGTGCTCGGCGACCTCAACGACGGCCCGCGCGCGGTGTCCACCGAGATCGTCACCGGCGACGCCCCGTCGCGCTTCTGGCCGCGCGGACGGGAAGTGCGGGAGGCCTACTGGGACCGCCTGCTCTACTCCGCCCACGAACTCCAGGCCAAGCGCACCGGCCGCGACGTCAGCTACTCGCACATCTTCAACAGCCGCTACGAGAACCTCGACCACATCATGGTGAGCGAGGAGTTCTACGACCGCAACCCCGACCGGCTCGGTGAGCTGATCAACCTGCGGCACTTCAACGACCACCTCGTCGACAACCAGCTCAGCGAGGACCGACCCGACCGCACCACATCCGACCACGCCCAACTGGTCGCCGAGATCGATCTGCGCTCGTGATCCACACTGCCGGCCGGGTCCACATCAGACGATGTCTGATGTGGACCCGGCCGTCAGTGGTGACTACTACTTGGGCATGAGAACGCTGTCGATCAGGTAGACCGTGGCGTTGGCGGTCTTGACGCCACCACAGATGACGTTGGCGTCATTGACCTTCAGCGCGCCGCCCGAGCCGGAGACGGTGACCTTGCCGGTCTGCACGGTGGTCTGCTCACCGGCGATCTTGCCGGGGGTGATCTGGCCGGGGACCACGTGGTAGGTCAGGATCTTGGTCAGCAGGGCCGTGTCGGTCTTGAGGGTCTCGATCGTGGCCGCCGGGATCTTGGCGAACGCGTCGTCCACGGGGGCGAACACGGTGAACTGGCCGCCGTTGAGGGTGTCGACCAGGTTCACGTTCGGGTTCAGCTTGCCAGACACCGCCGCGACCAGGGTCTTGAGCAGCGGGTTGTTGCTCGCCGCCACCGCCACCGGGTCAACTGCCATGCCCGCGACCGAGCCGCCGCCGGTCGGGACGGCCTTGGCGTAGTCGGCGCAGCCGGGGCCGACGAGGTCGGCGGCCGGGTCGGCCACGGCCGAGGTCGTGGTGGTCGGGGCCGCCGCGGCGGTCGTCGTGGTGGTGGTCCCCGCGCTGCTCGACGGGCTCTCGTTGCCGCACGCCGCGCCGAGAAGAGCGAAGGCCACGACACCAGCGGAGGCCACGCCCCGGCGAATGATGTGCTTCATAACAAGATCTCCCATTTGTTGTCGGGTACGGACCGAACCGGCACTGAGTTCGGAAGTGGTGGGAACCGCTGTTCCCGCCGCTGACAACGGTGCTTCGATCCACGGGACGGGCCCGGATGGGCGCACATCGGTCGCGTTACCCGATCGTGACATGACGAGGCCCGCCGCAACCCGGTGCTTGGCGAATAGAAATCGCGTTCACCTTGCAAACTTGTTGCAATAAAAGAAAAGGCGAACCCGATCGCGATCCGCTCCGAATGTGATGGTCGGCCTGTGTCGAACAGGCCGGCTGATCCTTCGACCAAAGCCGTCCGCGCGCGGGCGGCGAAGGGATGGAGCATGTCGTCACCGCACCCCGCCCGTCAACGGCGACGAGCGGCTGTCGCGTTGATCGCGGCAGGAAGCACGGTGCTCACCGGCGTCCTGATCGGGCTCGCTCCCGGTCCGGCCGCGGCGTCGAGTCACCGGGAAGCACCACTCATCGCGGGTGATCCGCCCGCGGACAACACCGATGTGTACGCGTTCGTCTCCCCGGACAAACCGGACACGGTAACCCTGATCGCCAACTGGTATCCCTTCCAGGAACCCAATGGCGGTCCGAACTTCTACCCGTGGGCCACCGATACCCGCCACGACATCAACATCGACAACGACGGCGACGCGAAGGCCGACCTCACCTACCGGTGGACCTTCCGCACCGACGACCGCCGCGGGAAGGCGACCTTCCTCTACAACAACGGTCAGGTCACCTCGCTCGATGACGAGAACCTGCTGTTCCGGCAGACGTACAAGCTGGAGGTTCTCGACCGCTACGGCCACAGCAAGACCCTCATCCGCAACGGCAAGGTCGCCCCGTCGAACACCGGCGCGACGTCCATGCCGGACTATGGCGCACTGCGCGGGCAGGCCATCACCGATGTACCCGGTGGCGGCAAGTCCTATGTGGGCCAGGCCGACGACTCGTTCTTCCTGGACCTGCGGGTGTTCGACCTGCTCTACGGCGCCAACCTGTCCGAGGTCGGGCAGGACACGCTGGCCGGGTACAGCGTCAACACCATCGCCCTGCAGGTGCCGAGGTCGGCACTGGCGCTCAAGGGCGACACCACCCGCAACCCCGTCATCGGCGTGTGGAGTGACACCGAGCGGCGGTCGATGCTGCTCAAGCCGGGCAGCGAGAATGCCTTCGGCCCGTACGTGCAGGTCTCGCGACTGGGCAACCCCCTGGTCAACGAGGTCGTGGTGCCCGCCGGGCTCAAGAACAAGTTCAACTCGCTGACCCCGGACCAGGACAGGAATATTCCGGACCTGGTCAACCGCGTCACCGACCCGGAGTTGCCCAAGCTGATCCAGGCGATCTACGGGATACCCGCACCGCCCACCCCGCGCACCGACCTGGTCGAGATCTTCCTGACCGGGATCACCACGAAGGCGGGCGGACCCATCCAGGCCGATCTGAACTCGCAGCTCAACAACGCCGACGTGGACCCCAACCGGTTCGCCCCGTCGGAGCAGCTGCGGTTGAACATGGCCGTCCCGCCCGCGGCGAGCCCCAACCGGCTCGGCGTGCTCGCCGGTGACCTGCAAGGCTTCCCCAACGGCCGCAGGCTCGCCGACGACGTTCTCGACATCGCCGTGCAGGCCGTCGAGGGCGCGGCGGTGTCCGGGATCGTCCCGGCCCTGGCCGCGGGCGACCAGGTCGACGCCAACGACAAGCCCTTCGGCTCGACGTTCCCGTACGTCGCGCTGCCGGGCAACACCGCCGTCAACCAGTCCTCCGGGGGCGCGTCCGCCGCGCCGCCGCCGGGCTGGTTCAACGGAGCCCCACTGAAGCCGATCCTCGGCGGCCTGCTGGCCGCGGTGCTCATCGGCTCCGGCGTCGCGCTCTACCGGCGACGTCCTGAGTGGACACCGGCGCTCGCGGGCGCCTGATCACCACCGCCCCGGCGGCGTGCCAACGCCGCCGGGGTGGCCCTTCCGTCGTCGGAGGTTCACCGAGAATGTCTTCCGCACCCGGCCGCAGGCGGACCACCGCCGTGGCTGTGATCATCGCCGGGGTGGGTCTGCTGGCGCTCAGCGTGGCCGCCCTGGTTCCCCGGGACACGCCCGCCCCCGCGCCCGCGTCCACCCCGGCCGCCCAGTCGGAACTCACCCGCACCATCGCCGCCGCGCAGGACCGGCTGCGCCGCGTCCCGCGCGACCCGCGCACGTGGGCGCTGCTCGGCGGCGCCTACGTCGAACAAGCCCGGGTGACCGGGGATCCCTCGTACTACGCCAAAGCGGAGGGCGCGCTGCGGTCCTCTTTGGACCAGCAGGCCGACGGCAACGGCCCGGCGCTGATCGGCATGGGGGCACTGGCGAACGCGCGCCACCAGTTCACCGAAGCCCGCGAGTGGGGCGAGCGGGCCAAGGCCGCCGCCCCGGACACCGCCGAGGTCTACGGCGTGCTCGCCGACGCCTACACCCAACTCGGCGACACCACCGCGGCCACCGACGCCGTCCAGCGGATGCTCGACCTCGAACCCGGCGTGCCGTCGTTCACCCGAGCCGCGTACGACCTGGAGATCCGCGGCCGGGTCGACGAGGCGCGGCAGGCGCTGGACCGGGCGCTGACCGCGGCCGGGAGCGTCGCGGACACCTCGTTCTGCCACTACCAGCTCGGTGAACTCGCCTTCGACAACGGCGACCTAGACGCCGCCGCGGGCCACTACGCCGACGGCCTGCGCGTCGACCCGGCGGGCACCGCGCCGCGCCACGGCCAGGCCAAACTCGCCGCCGCGCGCGGACAGACCGACGACGCGATCGCCCGCTACGGCGAGTTGGTCGCCCGCACCCCACTCCCCCAGTACGTGCACGAGTACGCCGTCCTGCTGCGCGCCGCGGGCCGCACGGCCGACGCGGACGCCCAGTTCACCGTCCTCGACCGCCAGCGAACCCTGGCGGGCGCGGCGGCCGACGACCTTGCCGACGCCGAGGTCGCCGCCGACCGCGGCGACGCGGCCACCGCGCTGCGGCTGGCCCAGGCCGAGTGGGGCAGGCGGCAGAACGTGCTCGTCGCCGACGCGCTGGCGTGGGCACTGCACCTCAACGGCCGCGACGCCGAGGCCATCACCTACGCCGACAAGGCCGCGGCGACCGGCTGGCGCAACGCGACGTTCGCGTTCCACCGCGGCATGATCCTCGCCGCACTGGGGCGTGGACCGGAGGCCATGACCGCTTTGGAGGACGCACTGAAGATCAACCCGCGCTTCTCACCCCTGCACGCGCCCACCGCCGAGCGCGCGCTGGCCGACCTGCGGAGCGGGCGGTGAGGCGGGCGGGCGCGATCCTCGCGCTCACCGCCGCCGCGCTGGTGCTCGCCCCCGCGCAGGCCACCGCCCACCCGCTGGGCAACTTCACCGTCAACCACTACAACGGCCTGACCCTGTACGCCGACCGCGTCGAACTGCACGCCGTGGTCGACCTCGCCGAGATCCCCACGGTGCAGGAGGAGGCCGCCATCCGGGCCCCCGGCTACGCCCGTACGCAGTGCGCCCGACTGGCCGACGCCGTCACGGTCACCGTCGGCGGCTCGGCCCTGACCTGGGCCCAGCCCACCGCGGCACTCGAATTCCCACCTGGCGAAGCGGGCCTGGCCACCACCCGGCTCACCTGCGGGCTCACGGCCGTCGCCGACCTCGACCGCGAGACCACGCTGACGTTCACCGACACCTTCCGCGGCGACCGGCTCGGCTGGCACGAACTCACCGCCCGCGGCGAGGGCGTCGCCCTGATCGACTCACCGGTGCCCGCGCGGTCCATCAGCGACGAGCTGCGCGCCTACCCCGAGGACCTGCTCGCCGACCCGCTCGACACCCGCTCGACCACTCTCCGGCTGCGCCCCGGCCAGTCCGAGGCGGGCGCGGCGGCGGACCGGTCCGAGCCCGGGTGGTTCGACCGGACGGTCGCCAGGGTCACCGGGTTCGTCACGGACACGGCGGGCACCCGGGAGCTGACCCCGCTCGTCGGCGTGCTCGCCATCCTGCTCTCCCTGCTCCTCGGCGCCTCCCACGCCGCGCTGCCCGGCCACGGCAAGACCGTCATCGCCGCCTATCTGGCCGGGAAACGCGGCTCGACCCGCGACGCGATCACCGTCGGGGCCACGGTCACGGTCACCCATACCGCCGGGGTGCTGATCCTCGGTCTGCTGATCAGCGTGTCCAGCACGATCGCGGGCGAGGGTGTGCTCACCTGGCTGGGGGTGATCAGCGGGCTGCTGGTCGCGGGGATCGGCCTGGGACTGCTGGTCTCGGCGCTGCGACAGCGCCGGGCCCGCGCACCGGAGCAGACACCGGTCCTGGTCGGCGTCGGCGCCGGAACTGGAGCCGGAGCCGGGCGCAGCCCGATCCTTGGAGACGGGATCGGCCACGGGCACGGCCACGGAAATGGGCACGAACACGGGCACGGCCATGAGGACGGGCACGGCCATGAACATGAACATGGGCACGGGCACGGGCACGGGCATGGACACGGACATGGACACGGACATGGACACGGACATGGACACGGACATGGACATGGACATGGACATGGACACGGACACGGGCATGGACATGGACACGGGATCGGGCGGGCGGGGCTGATCGGGATGGGGGTCGCGGGCGGGCTCGTGCCCAGTCCGTCGGCACTGGTGGTCCTGCTCGGCGCGATCGCGCTGGGGCGCACCTGGTTCGGGGTGCTCCTCGTCCTGGGCTACGGCCTGGGGATGGCCGCCACCCTGACCCTGGTCGGCGTCCTGCTCGTGCGGTTCCGCGACCGCCTCGAACGCTGGGAGCACCTCGACGGTCTGCGCCACCGTGCCGCGCGGGTCACCGCCCTGCTTCCCGTTCTCACCGCCCTGCTCGTCCTCGTCGTCGGTGTCGGCCTCGCCGCCCGCTCGATCACCGGGATCGGATAGCCATGCGCAAACTAGCCACCGCCGCCGCGGCACTGCTGGCCCTCGCGGGCTGCTCCTCGGCGCCGGACCTCGGCCCGGTCTTCGACGACGAAGGCCGGGCCACGACGCTGACCTGCATCAAGCACCAGCCAGCCGGCCCGGGTCCCCGCTACACCGATCCGGCCCACCGCGAGACCGGCGAGACCTTGGCGGTGCTGAAGTACTACACCCAGTACGGGAAGACCCGGTACTGCGACGGCACACCGCCCACCGACACGGACCGGGCCTGGGCACGGCTCTACACCGAACTCGGCGCGGACCGCGCCAACGTCGCCGCGATCCTCGGCTGAGCCGCGGCCACCACTCGGCCAAGTCCACGGCGCGTAGCGGATCAGGACAGAGCCTGGTCCGCGGGTCGCGGTGGACCATCCGCGCTCGCGCGGCAGCAAACCTTCACCGCGCGGATGAGATCGCTTTCAACCGTTGACTTTCGGCCGTGAGAGCGCTTCCATGGGTCACGCGAAGATTTGTTGCAGACCACAACAAGGGTTCCCTGCCTGTGACAAGGAGGTCACCTCCCATGCCCGTCACCTCCCTCTCCCCGCCCCGACCAGCCCGCCGGGTCCGGCTCGCGCTCGGCGCCGCCGCCGCGGCGCTGGCGGTCGCCGTCCCGCTCACCATCTCCGCCCAGGCCGCCGTTCCACCGCCGCCCGCCGGGTGGACGCTGCAATGGAGCGACGACTTCACCGGCGCCGCGGGCTCCCTGCCGTCCTCGGCCAACTGGATCTTCGACCTCGGCCACGGCTATCCCGGCGGTCCCGGCAACTGGGGCACTGGCGAGATCGCCGCGCACACCAACAACCCGGACAACGTCAGTCTCGACGGCGCGGGCAACCTGCGGATCACCCCGCGCCGCGACGGTGCCGGGAACTGGACCTCGGCGCGACTGGAGACCCACCGGGCCAACTTCAAGCCACCCGCGGGCGGCGTCCTGCGCATCGAGGGCCGGATCCAGATGCCCAACGTCACCGGGACCGCCGCGGTCGGCTACTGGCCCGCGTTCTGGGCGCTGGGCTCGCCGTATCGCGGCAACTACTGGAACTGGCCTGGCATCGGCGAGTTCGACATCATGGAGAACGTCAACGGGATCGACTCCGTGTGGGGTGTGCTCCACTGTGGAGTGAACCCGGGCGGCCCGTGCAACGAGACCAACGGCATCGCCGCGAGCCGCGCGTGCCCCGGCTCCTCCTGCCAGTCCGGCTTCCACACCTACCGGTTCGAGTGGGACCAGAGCGCCTCACCCAACCAGTTCCGCTGGTACGTCGACGGCCAGCAGTTCCACAGCGTGAGCCAGAACCAGCTCCCCGCCGACACCTGGCAGAACATGACATCGCACGCGGGCTACTTCATCCTGCTGAACCTCGCCATCGGCGGCGCCTTCCCCGACGCGCTGGCGGGCGGGACCACCCCGACCCCGGCCACCGTTCCCGGTCACCCGATGGTCGTCGACTACGTCGCCGTCTACACCAGCGGCGGCGCCCCGCCGACCACGACGACCACGACCGGCCGGCCACCGACGACCACGACCACGTCTCCCCCGCCGGGCGGCGGCAACGCCTACGGGACCATCCAGGCGGAGAACTTCCAGCAGCAGTCTGGCCTGAGCACCGCGCCCGCCCAGGACAGCGGCGGCGGGCAGCACATCGGGTCGATCGCCAACGGTGACTGGGCCCTGTACCGCGGCGTCGACTTCGGCTCCGGCGCCCCGGCGACCCAGTTCGACGCGCGGGTGGCCTCCGGTGCGGGCGGCGGGATCAGTGGCTTGGTCGAGGTGCGGCTCGACAACCGAAGCAACGCCCCGATCGGCACCTTCGCCGTCGCCAACACCGGCGGCTGGCAGAGCTGGCGCACGATCCCGGCCAACATCAGCGGCGTCACCGGCGTACACGACGTGTACCTGACCTTCACCAGCGGCCAGCCCGCCGAGTACCTCAACGTCAACTGGTTCACCTTCCGCCGCTAGCGCCGTCTCCCGAGGATGACGCGCCCTGCAACCCGATCCCAGCAGTAAGGAGCACAATCATGCACAACGCGGGACGGCCGATGAGGGCCGTTGTCGCGACGCTCGCGGCGAGCGCGCTGGCGCTCACCGCGTGCGGCGGCGGCGAGACCGGTCAAGCGGGCGTTGTCACGCTCACGATCAACGTCTTCGGCGACAACTTCTCGCTGCCGGACAACCGGTCGGTCTACGACGAGTACGAGCGGACCCACCCCGGCGTCAAGATCGTGGAGAACCGCGGCGACTTCGGCACCCACCACAAGAACCTGCAGGCCCGGCTGACCGCGGGCGACGGTGCGGCCGACCTCGAACTGATCGAGGTCGGCCAGGTGGCCGGGTTCATCGGCCAACCCGACAAGTTCGTCAACTTCCGCGACGAGGAAGTCAACACATCACAATGGACTGACGCCGTCGTCGCGCGAGCATCCACAGTGGACAAAGGCACGCTCATCGGCCTGCCGACCGACATCGGCGGCCTGGCCGTGTGCTACCGAACCGACCTGTTCGCCGCCGCGGGCCTGCCCACCGACCGCGAGGCGGTGGCCGCGCTCTGGCCGACGTGGGAAGCCTACGTCGACACCGGAACCCGCTTCCTGCGGAAGGCACCGTCTGGCGTGAAGTGGTTCGACGCGGGCGGCCACGTGTTCACCGGCATCCTCGGCGGCGAACGGGAAACCTTCTACGACACCGAGGGCAAGCTGATCGTCGACAACAACAAGGCCGTCCGCGACGCCTGGGACCTGTCGGTCAAGGCCATCAAGAACGGCCAGTCCGCGGCGCTGCCCGAGTTCAGCCCGGAGTGGAACACCGGCTTCCAGCGCGGGCAGTTCGCCACGGTCACCTGCCCGGCCTGGATGATGGGCTACATCCAGGGCAACGCCGCGGAGACCAGCGGCAAGTGGGACATCGCCAAGATCCCCGGCGGCTCCGGCAACTGGGGCGGCTCCTACGTCACGGTGCCCAGCCAGGGCAAGAACACCAAGGCGGCCGTCGAGTTGGCGAAGTGGCTGACCGCCCCGGAACAGAACGTGAAGCTGTTCAAGACCATCGGCAATTTCCCGAGCCAGCAGAGCACCTGGAAGACCCCCGAGGTCGCGGGTTTCGCCTCGCCGTTCTTCAACAACGCGCCCGCGGGCAAGATCTTCCCCGACTCGCTGGCCAACGCCCCGGCCCAGGTCGTCGGCCCGGAGAGCGGCGTCATCGGCAACATCTTCGCCGCCGCCCTCAACAGCGTCGAGCAGGGCACCGACCCGAATGAGGCCTGGACCCGGACCCTGTCCGACATCAAGGCAGCGGCGGGATGACGGTGCAGCGGAGCCGGGACCGGTGGCGGTCCCGGCTCCACCGCCTGGACCGGTCGGCATCCCCGTATCTCTACATCTCGCCGTTCTTCCTGCTGTTCGCGGTATTCGGCCTGTTCCCGCTGGCCTACACCGCGATCATCTCCACCACCGCGTGGAGCCCCCGCAGACCGGGCAGCGCGGACGTGTCGGTCGGCCTCGACAATTATCGAACCCTGTTCGGCGACGAGAACTTCCACAACGCGCTGGTCAACACGCTGGGAATCGGGCTGCTGTCGACGGGCCCGCAGCTGATACTCGCCCTGGGGATCGCGCACCTGCTGAACTACCGGCTGCGGGGGCGCCTGGTCCTGCGAATGGGCGTGCTGGTCCCGTACGTCACCTCGGTGGCCGCGGTCGCGCTGATCTTCAACCAGGTCTTCGCCCGCGATTTCGGCCTGGTGAACTGGTTCCTGCAACCGTTCGTGGAGAACCCGGTCGACTGGCGGGCCGACACCTGGTCGTCGTGGATCGCGGTGGCGGTGATGGTCACCTGGCACTGGACCGGCTACAACGCCCTCATCTACCTGGCCGCCATGCAGACCATTCCTTATGACCTGTACGAATCGGCGGCGATCGACGGGGCGAGCAAGTGGCAGCAGTTCTGGCACATCACCGTGCCAAGCCTGCGCCCGACGATCATCTTCACCGTCATCGTCTCCACCATCGGAGCCCTGCAACTATTCGCGGAACCGTTCCTGTTCGACGCGACCAGAAACAACAACGGCGGCTCACAACGCCAGTTCCAGACGATCGTGCTCTATCTGTACCAACAGTTCTGGACCAACGGCCGCTACGGCTACGGAGCCGCGATAGCGTGGACCCTGTTCCTGATCACCGTGATCATCGCGGCGATCAACTTCCTGCTGACCCGCCGCATCAGATCGACGGACTAGGCCGATGACCCACACACCCAGCAGGCCACCACACCCTTCGGCCGCGCAATCCCGACAAGCGCTCTTTCAAACACCTCAACCCAAAACCCCCCGAGCGCAGCCCCCACCCATCCCAGGGGGGACGTCCCTGCGCCAGTCTATCGGGAGAGGCCGACAGAAAAGGCGGGGCGAGCGGGGGCTGTGGATAACCTACAGCCTGTTGACAGCCATCGTCCTCATCTCCGCCTTCCCCCTATACTGGTCAATAGTCGTGTCCTCGCGCGACAAATCCGCCATCGGCCGCTACCCGCCACCGCTGGTACCCGGCGGCAACCTCTGGGACAACCTCACAACCGCGTTCGACCAAGGCGACTTCGGCATCGCGCTGGTCAACTCGACCCTCGTCGCCGGGACGATCACCGTGTCGGTCGTGTTCACCTCGACGCTCGCCGGTTTCGCCTTCGCCAAGTTGAGGTTCAAAGGAAAGAACGCGCTCTTCGGCATGGTCGTGGCCACCATGCTCGTGCCCACCCAGCTCGCGATCATCCCGCTCTACATCATGGTCACGCAGTGGTTCGGCTGGTCCAACGACCTGCGCGGGGTGATCGTCCCCGCGCTGGTCAGCGCGTTCGGTGTGTTCTTCATGCGCCAGTACGTCGCCTCCGCGATGCCCGACGAGCTCATCGAGGCCGGGCGGATCGATGGCGCGTCGACGCTGCGGATCTATTGGAGTCTGGTGTTGCCGATCGCCCGGCCTGGGGCCGCGGTGCTCGGGTTGCTGATCTTCATCACGTACTGGAACGACCTATTCTGGCCGTTGATCCTGCTCAACACGCAGAACCCGACGGTGCAGGTCGCCATCGCCAACACCGCCAGCGGGATCGAAGTGGACTACGCGCTGGTGCTCGCCGGGACGGTGATCGCCACCTTCCCGATCTTGATCGTGTTCCTGGTGCTCGGCCGTCAGATCATTGGAGGAATCATGCAGGGGGCGGTGAAGGGATGACACGGCTGGTTTTCCCCGAGGGTTTCGTCTGGGGCGCGGCGACCGCCGCGTATCAGATCGAGGGAGGCGTCGACGCGCGCGGTCGGTCCATTTGGGACACATTCGCGCACACCCCCGGGAAGATCGACGGCGGCGACACCGGGGACGTCGCCGCCGATCACTACCACCGGTATGGCGCCGACATCGCGCTGATGCGGGACCTCGGGCTGTCGGCCTACCGGTTCTCCGTGGCGTGGCCCCGCGTGCAGCCGACCGGGCGCGGACCGGCCAACGCCGCTGGACTCGACTTCTACGAGCGGATCGTCGACGAGCTGCTGGGCCAGGGCATCGCCCCCATGCTCACGCTCTACCACTGGGACCTGCCCCAGGAGCTCGAGGACGTGGGCGGCTGGGCCGAGCGCGACACCGCGGCGCGGTTCGCCGAGTACGCGGGGCTCGTGGCCGCCAGGCTGGGCGACCGGGTGCCGGGGTGGACGACGCTGAACGAGCCGTGGTGCTCGGCGTTCCTCGGCTACGCGTCCGGGGTGCACGCGCCCGGTCGGACCGAGCCCGCCGCGGCGCTGCGGGCCGCGCACCATCTGATGCTCGCCCACGGCCTGGGCACCCTGGCCCTGCGCGACGCGCTCCCGGCGAGTGCCGAGGTGTCGATCGTGCTCAACCTGGCCGCGGTGAGCCCCGCGTCGCCCGCCGCCGAGGACGCGGCGCGGCGGATCGACGGGCTGGCCAATCGGATCTTCCTCGACCCGCTGTTCGGCGCGGGCTATCCCGCCGATGTGCTCCAGGACACCGCCGCGCTCACCGACTGGGGATTCGTGCACGCGGGCGACGAGTCAATCATCGCAACGCCCATCGATCTGTTGGGGGTCAACTACTACAGCCCGACGGTCGTCGACCTCGGCGAGGGCGAGGTCGACGGCCCCTGGCCAGGCTGCGCGGACATCCGGACAGTCACACCGGCGGGCCCGACCACGTCGATGGGCTGGCCCATCGACGCGCGCGGACTGGGCGAGATCCTGGCCCGGCTGCGTGACGACTACCCGCCGATCCCGATCATGATCACCGAGAACGGCGCCGCGTTCGACGATGTCGTGGCCGACGACGCGGTCCGCGACTCCGACCGCGTGGCCTACCTCCACCAACACCTCGCCGTCGCGCACGAGTCCCTACGAAAAGGGGTCGACCTGCGCGGGTACTTCGTGTGGTCGCTGCTGGACAACTTCGAGTGGGCCTACGGCTACGCGAAGCGCTTCGGCATCGTCCACGTCGACTACGCTTCGCAGCGCCGGTTGTGGAAGGACAGCGCATACTGGTACCGGGACGTGATCAAGGCGAACGGCATCAACGGGATGGCATGAGTTCAACACGGCGTCAGCCGACACTGGACACGGTGGCCGCCGCGGCGGGGGTCTCGCGCGCGACGGTGTCGCGGGTGATCAACGGCTCGCCCAAGGTCTCCCCCGAGGTCAAGACCACCGTGGACGCGGCCATCTCGCGGCTGGGCTACGTGCCCAACCGGGCCGCCCGCAGCCTGGCGACCCGCCGCACCGACTCGGTCGCGCTGGTCATGCGCGAACCGGACGCCACCGTGCTCGCCGACCCGTACCTCGGCAACATGATCATCGCGACCAGCCACACGCTGATGGGCACCGGCGTGCAACTGGTCCTGATGAACGCCCAGAACGACGCCGAGCACGCCCGGCTGGCCGATTACGTGCGCGGCGGCCACGTCGACGGCGTGCTGCTGGTGTCCATGCACGGCGACGACCCGCTGCCGGAGATCCTGCTCGGCGCGGGGATCCCGACCGTGGTCGGCGGTCGCCCGCAACGGCTGCTGCCCGGCCTGACCTACGTCGACGTCGACAACCTCGGCGGCGCCGTGCTGGCCACGGAACGGCTGATCACCATCGGCAGGCGGCGCGTGGCCACTGTCGCCGGTCCACCGGACATGACCGCGGGCGTCGACCGCCTCGCCGCCTTCCAGGACACCCTGAGCGCCGCGGGCCTCGACCCGACCCGCGTGGCCCGCGGCGCGTTCACCCGCGAGTCCGGCGAGAGGGGCATGGCCGAGGTGCTCGACCGCTGGCCGGACACCGACGCGGTGTTCGTCGCCAGCGACCTGATGGCCATCGGCGCCCTCCGCGCCCTTCGCGCGGCGGGCAGGCGGGTGCCAGAGGACGTCGCGGTGGTCGGCTATGACGACATCGAGATGGCCAAGCACACCGAGCCGCCGCTCACCACCATCCACCAGCCGGTGGTCGACCAGGCCCGGATCATGGCCGAACTCCTCCTCACCCAGATCGGCGGCGACCCGGTCGGCGACCCGGTGGTGCTGCCCACGGTGCTGGTCGAACGCGAGTCCGCCTGACCATCCCGGTGTCATCCACCTACGACGGGTAGATGTCCCAAACTCCGCATGACCCTGGACGGCCGCCTGCGCAACCGGCTCGCCGGGACCGCGAGCCGCACGTCCCCGAGGCGGTCGAGCCGCAGCAGATACGCCCCGATCCAGCAGGGCACCTGACCGGGCCAACACCGCTCGACCGGGTGAACCGATCGGCCGTAACGTCAAGGCGCCCGCTGACGACGGCCAGTACACGCGGATTCCGAGGTGGCCTATGTTCCAGTCGGACGGACTCACCCCGCAGGTGCTCGTGCCCGGTGACGGCGGTCAGGTCTCGCCGCCCACGAAGGCGGCCCAGGGCCGCGACCCGGTGAAGTGGCTGTCGATCGGGCAGTTGCGTCGGACCGCGCTCGAGGTCGTGCAGGCGTCGGTGTTCGCCAAGTTCGCCGACAAGCGGGAGACCATGTCGGGCTGTCCGCGCGAGTTCTACCGCCTGCCCACCACCGACAGGGCCGTGTGGGTGGACTACGTGGCCGACACCGGTGACGGGTTCGAGGCGACATTCGCGACAGCGCGCGGCCTGGCGGGCGTCGAGGACGATGGGACGCCGATCCCGGTGGCCGGGCTGGAAACCGAACTCAAGGACCGTCCACATCAGGCACATCTCCTGGTCATGGGCGGCGACCAAGTGTACCCGGTGGCGTCGGTCGACGAGTACCGCGAACGCCTGCTCAAGGTGTTCGGGCAGGCCTCGCGCGGGAAAGTCCATGGCCGCCCGCCGGTGGTCGCGCTACCGGGCAACCACGACTGGTACGACGGGCTTGTCGCCTTCCGCAGGGTGTTCTGCGAGTCGTGGGCGCTCAACCAGCGGGCCAGACAGCGGTCGGGCATGGTCGACCTGCCCGCGGTGCGCGATGACATGGGCGGCTGGGGTGCGTTCCAGTCGCGCAGCTACTTCGCCGTCCAACTCTCGCCGCGGTGGTGGCTGTGGGGAGTGGACAGTCAGTTGGAGGCGGCGATCGACGCCGAGCAGCTGTCCTACTTCGCCGAAGCCGCGACCCACCTCGACGGCGCGGGGATCATCCTGTGCACGGCGACGCCCTGCTGGATGGAGGCCGACACCGGCGCGGTGTACGAGGCCGACGAGCAGACTCCGCTGTTCACGATGCTCTGGTTCCTGGAGCGGATCCTGGGCGCGGGCTGGCGCGACCGGGTGCGTCTGATCCTCACCGGCGACAGCCACCACTACGCGCACTACGCCCCCAGCGAAGGGATCGGCCCGGACCTGGTGACCTGCGGCGGCGGCGGCGCCTTCCTGTCCGGCACCCACCACCTGCCGGACACGCTCAAGCCCGCGTGGCGACCGTGGGACGCGGGCTCCGACAACACGACCTACAAGCTCAAGCACAGGTATCCGTCCAAAGACGACTCCAGGAGGCAGACGACCCGGTTCCGGTTCCTCGCCGCCGCCTACCGCAACGGCGTCGACTTCCCGCTGCTGGCGGGCGTGGTGCACGCCCTGATCTTCCTTGCCGTACTGCTGCGCGGGCCGGTGCTGATCACCATCGTGGCGGTGGTCATCGCGGTTCTGTTCGGCGCCTACGCCGCCAGTGGGGTCAAGGGGCACCGGCCAGGGTGGCCGAGGAAGTTCGCCATGTTCGGCCTGACCATCGGGCACGCCGCGCTGCACGCCGGACCGGCGTTCCTGGTGGCCTGGCTCGGGTTCGGGTGGGAACTCGGTGGACACGAGCCTTGGGTCTACGCGGTCACCGCGGTCGGGATGGTCGTGCTCGGCACGGTGGTGTTCGTGTCGTATCTGCACCTGGCCGACGGATTCGGGTACCACACCCTGGAGGCCTACTCCGGGCTGCGGATCGAGGACTACAAGTGCCATCTGCGGCTGCGGGTCACCGCGGACCAGGTGGAGGTGTACGTGATCGGGATGGACAAGGTCACCGCGCCGCTGACGAAGGTTGAGGCCTTCCCAGTCAAGCGGTTCCCCGAACCGCGCGGGTGAGGAATTGCCCTCTTCCGCGGGCGGCAGGCCACAACTAAAATACAGTCCGGAATGTTTTTTCAAGACGTCGTCGAGAGGGAACGTTCATGCGACCTTCGACCCGGCCCGCGGTCATCGCCGTCACTGGCGGCGCCCGCGGGATCGGCCTGTGTGTGGCCAAGGCATTCGCCGCCACCGGCGCCAAGGTCGGGATCGGCGACCTGGACGCCGATGGCGCGGAGAAGGCCGCCGCCGAGCTGCCCACCGAGTCGGTCGGGCTGCCGCTGGACGTCAGTGACTCGGCCGCGTTCGCGACCTTCCTCGACACCGTCGAGAGCACGCTCGGCCCGCTGGACGTGCTGGTCAACAACGCCGGGGTGATGCTGACCGGCGAGTTCCTGCGTCAGCCGGAGCGGATCGAGGCGCAGATGCTCGCGGTGAACCTGCACGGCGTGCTCACCGGCTCCCGGCTCGCGGGCACCCGTTTCGCCGCGCGAGGGCGGGGGCACATCGTCAACATCGCCTCGCTGGCCGGTGTGGTCGGCCTGCCGGGCGTGGCGAGCTACGCGGCGACGAAGTTCGGCGTGGTCGGCTTCAGCCAGGCGCTGCGCGCGGAGCTGCGGCCCACCGGGGTGCGGGTCTCCACCGTGCTTCCCGGCGTGGTCAACACCGAACTCTCCCAGGGGCTGCGCCTTGGCCGCGTCATGAAGCGGATGGCGTCGGTCGAGCCGGAGCAGGTGGCCGAGGCGGTGGTGCGGGTGGTCGCCCACGACCGGCCCGTGCGCAGCGTGCCACGAACCCTCGGAGTCACCCTGCGCACGATCAATGCCCTGCCAGAGCGGCTACAGATAGCCTTGGCCAAGGCGATGGGCGGCGAGCGCGGCTACCTCGACGTCGACCAGGCCGCGCGCGACTCCTACCACCATCGCGCGACCGGAGGCCAGGCATGACCGCCACCATCGACGACATCCTCGCCGACACCGCCGACCGGGCGGGCGACCCGGTCTGGATCACCGCGCCGTTCACCGGCGAGCCGCTGGCCGCGATTCCACAGTGGACAGCCGAGGACGTCGCCGACGGGTATCTCATGGCCAGGGCCGCGCAGCCCGGGTGGGCCGCGACCCCGGTCGCCGCCCGGTGCCAGGTCATCGGCGAGTTCCTGCGGCTGCTGCACGCCGAGCGGGAGCACGTGTACGACGTGCTGCAGGCCGAGGGCGGCAAGGCTCGGATGGACGCCGTGCTCGACGTCGCCGAGGCGATACTCGGCGGCGGCTACCACGTGCGCACCGCGGGCCGGGTGCTGCGGCCGGTCCGCCACCGCGGCGCGATCCCGGTGCTGACCAAGACCGTGGAACTGCGCCGCCCCAAGGGTGTCGTCGCGGTGATCGCGCCGTGGAACTTCCCGGTCGCGCTGGCTGTCGCCGACGCCGTGCCCGCCCTGCTCGCCGGGAACACGGTGCTGCTCAAGCCGGACAACCAGACCGCGCTGTCGGCGCTGCTGCTGGCCCGACTGGCGCGGCGGGCCGGGCTGCCCGACGACGTGCTCACCGTGGTCACCGGCGACCCGGCCGAGATCGGCGACGCGCTGGTCGACGGCGCGGACTATGTCGCCTTCACCGGCTCGACCGCCACCGGCCGCCGCATCGCCCAGCGCTGCGCGGCCAACCTGACCGGCTGCTCACTCGAACTCGGCGGCAAGAACCCGATGATCGTGCTCGCCGACGCGAACCTGGACCGGGCCGCGGCCGCGGTCGCGCGGGCGTCGTTCGGCAACGCGGGCCAGCTGTGCATGACCGCGGAACGGCTCTACGTGCACGCCTCGGTGTATGACCGGTTCCTGGACCTGGTCGTCCGCCATTCGAAGACGATCACCCTCGGCGCGGGCTACGACTTCACCGCCGACATCGGCTCCCTGGCCACCCGCGCGGCGCTGGACCGGGTGTCGGGCTACGTCGAGGACGCCGTGGCGCGGGGCGCGACCGTCCACATCGGCGGTCGGGCCCGGCCGGACCTTGGCCCGCTGTTCTATGAGCCGACCGTCCTCAGTGGTGTGCCTGCGACCGCGCGGATGCATCGCGAGGAGGTGTTCGGGCCGGTCGTTGCGGTGTACCCGTTCGACACCGAGGACGAGGTGATCGCGCTGGCCAACGACACCGCCTACGGCCTCACCGCGAGTGTCTGGACCACCGACACCGCGGCGGGGGCACGGCTGGCCGCGCGGATCGACGCGGGCGGGGTCGGGGTGAACGACGCCTACGCGGCGACGTTCGGCTCCCATTCCGCGCCCGCGGGCGGCTGGAAGGACTCCGGCCTCGGCAGGCGCCACGGGTCGGCGGGACTGCTGCGCTTCACCGAACCGCAAACCCTTGCCACCCAGCGCCTCGTGGCCCTGGACGCGCGCTGGGGGCTGCCCAGGGCGCTGCACGGCAAGCTGCTCGCCAGGTCGATCGGCTGGCTCGCCCGCCTCCCGCGCTGAGGGTTAGGGCGTGTCCTGTGGATCATGGTGGGTGGGATCCGTGATCCGCTTGGCACTTGGGCGTGCCGCGGGGACGGTCGCGTACTGGTTGTCCGTGGCCGTTCCTGCGGTGCGGCCAGGTGCCAAGCGGGCGCCGATAGCGCCCGCCATGATCCGCAGGACATGCCCTAGGCCGCCACGCTTCCGTCCAGCCACCGGACCCCGTGCTCGGTGAGCTCGACGGGCGTGTCGCGGGTGCCTGGGCCGGGTCGCACCGCGACCAGTCCGCGCCGCTCCAGCAGTGCCAGTGCCTCGGACTCCCACTGCGGCACGTGGCCCGCGGCGAGTCCGTCGTCCCCGGCCCAGAGATAGCCCATCGGCGCGCCCCAGAGCCCGTTGTGGAAGAGCACCGCTCCCTGCGCGCAGTGGCGTAGCGCCTGTAGTTCCGTGGCGTTCATCGCACACCTCCCGAAGTTGATTCGAGACTGCGCCCCGAGAAGGCGGTCGCGCCTCGCGAGAAATACGTAAACAAGTACGTAGAGTCGCCCCTGAGAACGCAGGAACCCTGGAGGCCCGCTGGAGTGGCGGTCGACTTTCACCCCATCCGGTCGGGATATCCCACGCTATGAACCGCACTGACCGCGTATGTGGGCGGCATCCGACGACGGCGGGGAGATCCTCGTCTGCGAGGCCCCGGTGTCCTGAACAGCACCGATCATGAAGGCGGCGGAGTAGCGTGGGAACCGCCGAGGACATCGTTCTCGGCGGAGTCCAGTCCGGCCGACACCGGCCGGAGACGAGGTCCGACCTGCGTCGGGCCCGCACCCACGCGACACCCCAACGGCCGCTCCGGCCACCGAGCCGCCCTCGGCACACTCGACGAATTCGGTCGCGACCGAAGGCGCCCACCACGGGGTGTGCCGACGGCGCTCAGTGGCCACGCTCGCCGAACCTCGCCACCGAGCCGCCCGCCCCGTGCGGACGGCTCGGCTGGGTGCCGATCCCACTGACCGTCCACATCGGATGGCCACGCGCTCAAGTCGCGGCACCGGTTGCGCGGCGCTACGTTCACTCGCGGAGAGTGAAGGGAGCAGGCATGGGCCAGCCTCTTGGTGCGATCAGCCGCAAGTGGTGGATGGTGGTCCTCCTCGGGGTGCTCATCGCCGTGCTCGGTGTCCTGCTCCTGGCCAACCTGGCCGCCGCGCTGGCGACGTTGGCCGTGTTCGTCGCGATCGGGATGCTGGTCGCCGGGATCGACGACATCGTCGGTGCCGACCGGTACCGGACCCGCTGGCCGTCCTACCTGCTCGGCGCGATGTGGATCGTGTTCGGGCTCGTCGCCCTGTTCTGGCCGGGGATCACGCTGCTCGCCCTGGCGCTGACCGTCGGGATCTCGTTCGTGGCGGGCGGTGCCATCCAGGTGGGCATGGCGCTGGCGTGGCGCCGTGAGCTGCCCGCGTGGGGGATGTGGCTCGCGGTGGGGCTGGTGACCCTGATGGTCGGGCTCATCGCGCTGGCCTGGCCCAACCTCACCGTGCTCACCCTGGCGATCTGGCTGGGTGTTGGCCTGCTGGTGCGCGGTCTCACCGTGATCTGGTTCGGCACCCGCCTGCGCACGCTCGGCGCGCTGGTCTGATCAGAGCGCCACCGCAAGTGGGCGACGGGCGTGGACCGCCTCCGAGAATCCGTCGACCGCGGTGCGCACCGGCCCTTCGCCCGCCGCGTCGAGCGCGACTCGGTCCGCGTCGACCGCGATGTGCTTGTCCAGGACCAACCAGCCTTGCACCACGTGGTCCGCGCCCAGTGACGTGAGCACCGGGCGCAGCGCGTAGTCGATGGCGAGCACGTGGGCGGGGGTGCCGCCGGTGACCAGCGGCAGCACGGCCTTTCCCGCCAACGCGAACTGCGGGAGCAAGTCGAGCAAAGCCTTCAACAGCCCCGAATAGGCCGCCTTGTAGACGGGTGAAGCGACCACCACCGCGTCCGCGCCCGCGATCGCGTCGATCACCCCGGTGATGGCAGGGTCGGCCGTGTCGGCGGCCAGCAGCGCCGCGGTGGCAGGTCGCGGACGCGAACTCGCGGACCACGTGCCCGTGCGCCCGCAGCCTGCGCGCGACATAGCCGGACAGGGCGGCGGTCCTCGACGTCGCCGAACGTGAACGCCTGACCCTGCGCCAACTCCTGGCGCCTCGGCGGCGGCCGCGGCCACCAGGTCGTCGCCGGAACCCTGACCAGATCGCCGACCACATCGAACTCTGGTTCACCCAGGGCGCCGCCGACGGCTTCAACGTGATGGCGCCGCTGCTGCCGTCCGGGTTGGAGGAGTTCGTCGAGACTGTCGTCCCGCTGCTAAGGGCACGCGGCCTGTTCCGCCGCTGAGTCCGACCGTGCTCAGACGCCGCCCTCGGGTCGGGTGCTGAACGCGGCGTCGAAAGACGTGGTCGGCGGATCGAACACGAGGTTCCGGACGAACGCGACGGCCTCCTGCGCGCCGCGGAGTCGGTCCATGCCCGCGTCCTCCCACTCCACCGAGATCGGTCCGGCGTAGCCGATGGCGTTCAGCGCGCGGAAGCAGTCCTCCCATGGCACGTCGCCGTGGCCGGTCGAGACGAAGTCCCAGCCGCGGCGGGGGTGGCCCCAGGGCAGGTGGGAGCCAAGGCGTCCGCCGCGGCCGTCGAAGCGCTTGCGGGTGTCCTTGCAGTCGACGTGGTAGATCCGGTCGGCGAAATCGAGGATGAAGCCGACCGGGTCGAGGTCCTGCCAGACGAAGTGCGACGGGTCCCAGTTCAGGCCGAAGGCGGGGCGGTTGTCCACCGCGTCCAGGGTGCGTTTCGTGGTCCAGAAGTCGTAGGCGATCTCCGACGGGTGGACCTCGTGGGCGAAGCGCACGCCGACCTCGTCGAACACGTCGAGGATCGGGTTCCACCGACGCGCGAAGTCCGCGTAGCCGTCCTCGATCACCGATTCGGGCACCGGTGGGAACATCGCCACGTACTTCCAGATCTTCGACCCGGTGAACCCGACGACGGTGTCCACGCCGAGTTCGGCCGCCGCCCGCGCCGCGTCGGCCATGTCGGCGGCGGCCCGCTGCCGAACGCCCTCCGGCTCGCCGTCGCCCCAAACGCGGGCGGGCAGGATGGCCTGGTGGCGGAAGTCGATCGGGTCGTCGCAGATCGCCTGGCCGACGAGGTGGTTGGAGATGGCGAAGACCTTCAGGCCGTGCCGGTCGAGCTGGGCGAGCTTGGCCTCGACGTACCCGTCCTCGGCGACGGCGCGGTCGACCTCGAAGTGGTCACCGGAGCAGGCGATCTCCACCCCGTCATAGCCCCACTTCGCCGCGAGCGCGCACACCTCGTCGAAGGGCAGGTCGGCCCACTGGCCGGAGAACAGGGTGATCGGGCGGCTCATCGAACCAGCTCCTTCGCGGAGAGTCCTTGCAGGTCGAGCAGGAGGTCACGGACGTCGGTGGCGGCGATGCGGCCGTCGCGTTCGACGGCGGCGGGCACGGCCGGGTCGGAACACAGCAGGACCGGGCCCTCGTCGGCGGAGTCGGGCAGCCTGCCGTGGGTGCCGCGCACGACGGACGGGTCCAGCGGCACGACCTTCATCGTGTACCGGAGGCCGAGCTTCTTGCGCGCGAGCGTCAGCCCCGCTTTGGCCTTGGCGAGCGGGTCGGCCGGGTCGAAGAACAGCTCGGCCGGGTCGTAGCCGGGCTTGCGGTGGATGTCGACGCCTCGGGCGAAGTCCGGCGCGCGGTCGTTGTCGGTCCAGTAGTAGTAGGTGAACCAGGCGTCCGGCTCGGCGACGGCGACCAGTTCGCCGGACCGCTCATGGTCGAGTCCGACGCTCGCCTGGGCCGCGCGGTCGAAGACGGTGTCCACGCCGGGCAGCTTGTCCAGGATCGCCTTCACCCGCGGCACGTCGGCCGGGTCGGCCACGTAGACGTGCGCGAGTTGGTGGTCGGCGACGGCGAAGGCGCGCGAGGTCCACGGGTCGAGGTACTCCATGCCCGCCTGCGTGTAGACCTCCAGCAGACCTTCGGCACGCAGCGCGCGGTTGATGTCGACCGGCCTGCGCGCCTCGGTGATCCCGTACTCAGACAAGGCGACCACCGTGGCGCCCGCGGACGAAGCGTCACCGAGCAGCGGGGCGATCGCGGCGTCGACGTCGCGCGCGGCGGCGACGGCCTGGGCGGAGTCCGGACCGAACCGTTGCAGGTCGTAGTCCAGGTGCGGGACGTAGACCAGCAGCAGGTCAGGACGCTGGTCGGCGAGGATCTGCCGGGCCGCGCCGACGATCCACCGGCTCGACCCGATCGACGCCGTCGGCCCCCAGTACTGGAACAGCGGGAACGCGCCGAGCGACCCGGTGAGCCGGTCGTGCAGCTCGGGTGGGCGGACGTAGCAGTCCGGCGACTTGCGCCCGTCGGCGTGGTAGATCGGGCGCGGGGTGACCGTGATGTCGGTCGAGGCGCCCATCGCGTACCACCAGCAGACGTTCGCCGCGGTGTAGCCGGGGTGCGCGCGGCGGGCGGTCTCCCACACCTTCTCCCCCGCCACCAGCGCGTTGTGCTGGCGCCACAGGTGCACCTCGCCGAGGTCGCGGAAGTACCATCCGTTGCCGACGATCCCGTGCTCGGCGGGGGTGCGGCCGGTGAGCAGGGTCGACTGCACGCTGCAGGTGACGGCGGGCAGCACGGTGCCGAGTTCGGCCTGCCAGCCCTGGGCGCCGATGCGGGCCAGGTTCGGCATGTGCGCCAGCAGCCGGGGCGTCATCCCGACGACATCGATGACCACCAAGGGCTTCATACGGCCGCTCCCAGGCTCATGGCCGCCCAGCGCAGCTCCGCGGCGATGCCCGAGGACAGCGACGCCTGATCGAATCCGGGCAGGACCGACCAGGTGTAGGTCTCGACCTCGACGTGCGGCAGCACCGCCACAGTGGACCGCAGCGCCGCCATGGCGGCAAGCAGGACATCGGTGGTCGAGGTGAGCGGCGCGGGCGGAGCGGCGTGCAGGGGGACATGGAAATGGACCCGCCACGGATGCGCGGCGGGCAGGGTGTCGAACGCGTCGGGCAGGTCGTCGGCGGGGAGGACGCCGACCGGGGTGTTCTCCCGAACCTGGTGCAGGTAGCGGGGTTCGGCGAACGCGGCGAGCGCGGCCCTGGCCTCGGCGGTGCCCGGTTCGGCGACCTCCAGGGCCGCCGACGCCTGCACCTTGACCACCGACAGCCCGGCCCGGTGGATCGCCGACACGGTGTCGGCCGGGTCGGCGAAGGACACCGCGAGGTGGCAGGTGTCCAGGCAGATCCCCACGTAGTCCGGGTCGACGTGCCCGGCCAGCCAGGCCACGGCGTCGGCCACGGTGTCGAGCACGCAGCCCGGCTCCGGTTCGACCGCGAGCCGGATCGGCCGGTCCGACGCCGACCGCACCACCTGGGTGATCTTGTCGAACGCTCGCCGCGCCCGCGCGTCATCCTCGGCGGTCCACGGTTCGCGCCAGGCCAGCGGTAGCGTCGAGATGCTGCCGTAGGCCGCGGAGTCCGGCAGCAGGTCGGCGAGCACGGTCGCGCAGTCGGCCGTATAGGCCACGCGCTCGCGGTCGGCCCAGGTCGGCAGATAGACGGCGTGTTTGACGACGTCGTCGTGGAAGCCGCCGTAGGGGAACGCGTTGAGGGTGCTGACCGTCAGCCCGCGAGCGTCGAGTTCGGCCCGCAGCCCGTGCCGGGCGGTGGCGTCCGCCGCCAGCGCGCGGGCGACGGGCGCCGACAGCCACAGGCCGAGCGCGAGCGTGTCGACCGCCAGTTCCTCGCGGACGGCGACGGCGTAGCGGTCGAGCTGGGCGACGATCCCGGCGAGGTCCTCGGCCGGGTGGACGTTGGTGCAGTAGGCCGGGATCACGCGCGCTCACCGCGCAGCACCGAGTTGCCCGCGAACGTCTCGGCCGCATCGGGCGCGTCGTCGAGCACCAACCGCCCGCTCTGCCCGTAGAATTCCACTGGGTTGCGCCACAGCACGGTGTCCACATCGGACTCGGTGAAGCCCGCGGCGAGCATCGCCAAGCCGGTTTTGTGTGTCTTGAGCGGGTCGGAGCGACCCCAGTCGGCCGCGGAGTTCACCAGCACCCGCTCGGTGCCGTACTCCTTGAGGATCGCGACCATCCGCGTCTCGTCCATCTTGGTGTCCGGGTAGACCGAGAAACCCATCCAGCACCCGGCTTCGGCGACCGCGCGCACGGTCAGCTCGTTGAGGTGGTCCACCACGACGCGCTCGGCGGGCAGGCCCGACTCGGCGACCAGGTCGAGCGTGCGCCGCGTGCCCGCCGTCTTGTCCCGGTGCGGGGTGTGCACCAGCGCGGGCAGGCCGTGCTCGACGGCCATCTCCAACTGCCTTGCGAACGCGTGGTCCTCTTCCGGCGTCATCGAGTCGAAGCCGATCTCGCCGACCGCGACCACACCGTCCTTGGCGAGGTAGCGCGGGAGCAGGTCGAGCACGCCGACACAGCGCGGATCGTTGGCCTCCTTGGGGTTCAGCGCGATCGCGCAGTGGTGCCGGATGCCGAACTGGGCCGCCCGGAACCGCTCCCAGCCGATGAGCGCGTCGAAGTAGTCGGTGAACGAGCCCACCGACGTGCGGGGCTGGCCGAGCCAGAACGCGGGCTCGACGAGCGCGCGGACCCCCGCGGCGTACATCGCCTCGTAGTCGTCGGTGGTGCGGGAGGTCATGTGGATGTGGGGATCGAAGATGCGCATCAGCTCTGGCTCCTCAGCAGGTCGACAGCGTCGTCGGGTACCGTGCGGCCCGCCGCGCGGCGCTCGTCGGCGAAGGCGCCGACCATCCGCAGCAGCTCGCCGTCCACCCGCCGGTCGAGCCCGGCGACGGCGGCCAGCGGGATCGAGGTGAACAGGCACTTGAGGACGCCGTGGCGCCATGAGTGCTGGTCGAGGTGGTCGGCGGCGAACGGTCCGAGCGCGGCGGATACGAGGCTGGTGTCGTTGGCGCGCAAGGCGTCCTTGACGATCTCCACCCCCGCTTCCGGCGCGATCTCGCCGACCTCGGCGAGCGCGTGCAGCACGCCTCGGCGCTCGGCGTCGTCGCCGTAGCGGTAGAGCGCGGTCAGCTCCTGGCCGAGCGCGTCGGCCTCGACCGCCGCCGCGTAGACGACCAGCAGCCGGGTCCGGGCCGCGTCGTCGACCTCTCGTCCCACCTCGCGGCCGACCGCCGGGAACAGCGCGCGGATCGAGTCCGGCGCCGACCGCACCGACCGCTCGGCCGAGACCAGCCACGGATGGTCCATAGTGGACTTTGGCAACGCGGCCCGCAGCGCCTCGATCGAACGCCGCGCCACGTCCGGGGCGGCATGGCTGTGGCGGGGCAGCTCGACGGCGGCCAGCCCGCGATAGCCGACCTCGGTGAGCGCGGCCAATGTCGCGGGCAGGTCGAGCACGCCGTCACCGAACTCCAGGTGCTCGTGCACCCCGGGCAGCATGTCGTCCAGCTGGATGTTGACCAGCAGCCCCGCCGCCTCGCGGATGCACGCCGCGGCGTCCTTCGGCTCGACCGCGACGCAGTGGCCGACGTCGAGGGTGATGCCCAGCAGGTCCGGCGAGCCGAGTTCGGCCCGCAGCCGCAGCGCGTCGGTGAGCCGCTCGACCAGCATGCCGGGCTCCGGCTCGATGCCCAGCGGCACGCCGTAGCCTGCCGCGCCGTCAAGCACCGCGCCCACGCCCGCGCGCAGCCGGTCCCACGCCACCTCAGGATCCACAGTGGACGGTCGGATGCCCGACCAGAACGACACGCAGTCCGCGCCGAGCGCCGAGGCCACCCGCACGGCCCGCAGCAGGAAGTCGACCCGGACGTCCTGTGCCTCGCTGACCAGCGTCGGGTGGTGCTTGCGCCGCGCGTCGAGCAGGTACCGCGCCCCCGTCTCGACGACCACCCGGAGCCCCAACTGGTCCAGCCGCGCGGCGATCCGGTTGGCCTGGCCTGCGATGTCGTCGGCGAACGGGTCGAGGTGGTGGTGGTCGAGGGTCAGCGCGACCCCGGTGTAGCCGAGGTCGGCGATCACCGCGAGGGCGTCGTCGAGCCGGTGGTTGGCGAACCCGTTGGTGCCATAGCCGAGGTCGAAGCTCATGTCGGACTCACCTTCCGGCTCAGCCGCCGCGCCAGCGGCAGCGCCAGCGCGACCACGGCGGCACCGGCCGCCGATCCGGCGCGGGCGGCCAGCGCTGACTGCAACGGCACCATTCCGTGGATGCCTGCCTTCGTCGCACCGCGGACGGTGGCCGCGCTCGGGTCGACCGCGGCCGCGTACTGCGCCCGGCCGACCGAGGCGGCGTACCCGGCGGCCGCCACCGCGCCCGCGACCCGGTGGCGCCAGGAGCGCGCCGGTCCGCCGACCGCGGCGAGCGCGGTCAGCACCGTGCCGCCGACCGCGGCCCGCGCGACCTCGGGCGATCCGCCGTGAACCTCACCGCGCGACAAGGCGGTCACGGCGAAGGTGTGGGCCGCCATGGCCGTCGCCGCGGGCAGGGCCGACGCGGCCCGGGCACGGCCTGCGCCGAGCAGCACATCGAGCCCACGGCAGGCCGCCATCGCGGCGGGCCCGGCCGGGGTGGACTTGAGAACGGTGTCGTAGGACCAGATCGCACCCGCCAGCAAGACCGCGACGCGCGCCGAGTCCCGGCCGCCCGCCCACGCCGCGATGCCCAGACCCGCGGCGGTGAGCGCCGTGGCCGTTGCCAACGCCGCGCCCGGGCTGACCCGGCCGGACGGGATGGGCCGCTCGGGGCGTTCGGTCGCGTCGAGTCCGCGGTCGGACCAGTCGTTGAGCGCCATCCCGGACCAGTACAGCGCCACCGACGCCAGCGGCAGCAACAGTCGCCTGCCGGTGAGCGGTCGACCGCTCACGGCGGCTCCCGCGACGGTGTCGCCCAGCACGGTCAGCGCGGCGGGCGCGCGGACAAGTTCGAGGTAGGGGTTCATGCGCGCAACTCCCCCGCCCACCGGTACAGCTCGCGGGTCTGCTCGGCGAAGCGGTGTTCGTCGGATCCCAACGGGTCCTTGAAGAAGACCGCCAGCGAGCCCAGCGGACCGGACTGGCCGTCGGCGTGCGCGGCGGCGACCAGCCGGGCCAGGTCCAGCACCAGCGGAGCCGCCAGCGAAGAGTCCAGGCCGGTCCAGGTGAACTGCAGGGTCATCCGAGCGCCGAGGAACCCCTCGAACGAGACGTGGTCCCAGGCCGTTTTCTGCTCGCCCAGGTCCGGCACGTTGTCGATGTGCAGCGGCGCGACGACGTCGTGGCCGAGCAGCGCGGCCAGGCCGCGGGCCTTGGACTCCAGCTTGCTGCCCGCCCGGTCGGGATCCTGCAGGGTCGCGCCGTCGCCGCCGCCGAGCAGGTTGGTGCCCGCCCACGAGCGGACGCGCAGGGCGCGGGCGGTGAACATGGGCGCCAGGACCGTGCGCAGCAGGGTCTCCCCCGTCTTGCCGTCCCGGCCCGCGTACGGCAGAGCCAGCTCACGGGCCAGCTGGTCCAGCACAGGCAGGGCGATACCGGTCGACGGCGTGAAGTCGACGAAGGAGCAGCCCGCCCGCAGTGCGGCGTACGCGGAAAGCGAACTGGCAGGCAGGACCGCTCGGCCCGGGTCGGCCATGGCCGCTTCCAGGGCGGCGAGGTCGCCGTGCTCGGGGACGAACGGCGCGGGCGGCTCGGTCGAGGACACGTTGACCACCACGACCCGCGCCAACCCGTGCCGGTCGCGGAACCCGGCGATGTCGTCGACCATCCGCCGCGCCGCGTCGGCCTGGCTGCCCTGGTGGGTCACCGGGTGGTAGCCGTCGCGGATCTCGGTGTCGACCGCGCGCAGACCAGGCACGATGTGACTGAGCAGGTGGTGCGGCAGCACGCCCGCCTGCGCCAGCGGCTCGGCGCACTTCTCCAGCGGCGTCGCCACCACGTCGTGCCCGCCGACGACGAGGTCCTCCCAGGCCGGTAACGGAACCTCGGCGAACTCGGGTCTCTGCGTGACACACCCGGTCGGCGGCGCGAGGCCCGCCCGCAGCGCGAGCAGCCCGCTGACCGCGGTGGTCGCGACCGACCCCCGGGCCCCGATGAGCCACAGCCCAGTGCGTGTCATGGAACAGTCCTCCCATTACCCCGATTTGGTGTCCTGACCACGGGCAGGCGCCGGGTGGATGACACCCGACGCCCGCCGTCACGGGCATGGTCCGACACCCACGCCTGCGACGTCTAGGTGATGCCCAGCAGCGGACTTTCCTCGCTTGGACAGCTTGAAGACGGGTCACTCTTCTGCCTCGCAACGGCCCACACCGCGCTAACCGAGCGAACGCGGACGCCGGTCGGCACACTGGACCTCCCATGACTTCCTAGGAGGACGGCCATGCCTGCGCTGTCGCGATTCGTCCCCGGGGCGGTCGCCCTCAGCCACTACGAGCGCGGTTGGCTGCGGTCCGATGTGGTCGCGGGTGTGACGGTGGCGGCCTACTTGATCCCGCAGGTCATGGCCTATGCCGAGGTGGCGGGGCTGGAGCCGGTGGCGGGGCTGTGGGCGATCATGGGCTCCCTCCTGGTCTACGCGATTTTCGGCAGTTCCCGGCAGCTCTCCGTCGGTCCTGAGTCCTCCACCGCGCTGATGACCGCCGTCGCCATCGCTCCCCTGGCTGGTGGGGACCCGGTCCGCTATGCCGCCCTTGCCGCTGCCCTGGCGTTGGTCGTGGGGGTGCTCTGCGTGGTGGGATGGCTGGCCCGGCTGGGTTTCCTCGCCGATCTGCTGTCCCGGCCGGTGCTCGTCGGCTATATGGCGGGTATCGCGGTGATCATGATGGTGGGGCAGCTCGGCAAGGTCGCGAAGGTGAGCGTCGAGGGCGAGTCGATCGTGGGGGAAGTCCGGTCGTTCCTGCGTGAGGCGTCGAACGCGCACCTGCCGACCATTCTGCTCGCCGCCGGGGTTCTGGCTTTCCTGGTGACGGCGGGCAAACTGTGGCCGCGTATTCCGGTGCCGCTGATCGGGGTGCTGCTGGCGACGGCGGTGACGGCGATGTTCTCCCTGCGGGACTACGGCATTCTCGTTGTCGGCGAGATTCCGGCCGAGATTCGGGTGCCTGGTCTGCCCGCCGTGTCGGGCGCCGACCTGATCGCGCTTTTGTTGCCCGCCATCGGTGTCGCGGTGGTCGGGTACTCCGACAATGTTCTCACCGCGCGCTCGTTCGCCACCCGCAACGGCTATCGGATCGACGCCAATTCCGAGTTGCTTGCCCTTGGCGCGTCGAATCTGGCGGCTGGGTTGCTGCGTGGGTTCCCGGTGAGCAGCAGTGCCAGCCGCACTTCGATCGGTGACGCACTGCGCAGTCGCAGTCAGGCGCATTCGCTTGTCGCGCTGGGCGTGGTGGCGCTGGCGCTGCTGTTCGGACGATCGATTCTGGGCAACTTCCCCACGGCGGCGCTGGGTGCGCTGGTCATCTACGCGGCGTTTCGGTTGATCGAGGTGACTGAGTTCCGGCGGATCGCGCGGTTCCGGCACAGCGAGATCGTCATCGCGCTGGCCACCGTTCTGGCGGTCCTGCTGCTCGGCGTCCTCTACGGGGTGCTGGCCGCCATCGCACTGTCCATCTTGGACCTGCTACGCCGGGTCGCCCGGCCGCACGACGGCATCCTCGGCTATGTGCCCGGGGTCGCCGGGATGCACGACATCGACGACTACGACGACGCCCAGCAGGTCCCCGGCCTGGTCGTCTACCGCTACGACGCCCCGCTGTTCTTCGCCAACGCCGATGACTTCCGGCAGCGCGCGCTCGCCGCCGTCGAGGAGGCGCCAACCCCTGCTCGGTGGTTCCTGCTCAACGCCGAGGCCAACGTCGAGATCGACCTGACCGCCATCGACACCCTGGAGGAGCTGCGCGCCGACCTCGACCGGCGCGGCATCGTCTTCGCCATGGCGCGGGTCAAACAGGACCTCCGCGACGACCTGGACCGGGCGGCGTTCCTCGACAAGGTCGGCGACGAGCGGGTCTTCGCCACCCTGCCGACCGCCGTGCAGGCCTACCGCGACGCGGAGCGCGAATTGTGAAGAACCTGTTCTGCTCGGGTCACCGACCTGTGCCGGGCTGGCTTCGACCTGCCGCGATGTCCATACTCGGCGGCAGGGAGGTGTCCACGGTTTGTGCGCGCACGTGTTGGTGGCCGACGACGACATCAAGCAGGCCGAGCTGATCCGCCGCTACCTCGAACGTGAGGGTCACCAGGTCGCGGTGGTGCACGACGGCCGGGCCGCGCTGGAGGACGCCCGCGGCCTGCGGCCCGACCTGCTGCTGCTCGACGTGATGATGCCCAAGGTCGACGGGCTGGACGTGTGCCGGGTGCTGCGCGCCGAGGGCAACCAGGTGCCGGTGCTCATGCTGACCGCGCGGTCCACCGAGGACGACCTGCTCCTCGGCCTCGACCTCGGCGCCGACGACTACCTGACCAAGCCCTACAGCCCGCGTGAGCTGATGGCCAGGGTGCGCACCCTGCTGCGCCGGGTCAGCCGCACCGAGGCCGCCCAAGAGCGACCGCTGGTCGTGGGCGACCTGGTGGTCGACCCGATCCGGCACGAGCTGACCGTGGCCGGGCGCCGGGTCGAGTGCACGCCGTCGGAGTTCCAGATCATGCTGGTGCTGGCCGGGCAGCCCGACCGGGTGTTCACCCGCAGGCAGCTGCTGGAGCAGGCGCACGGGGTCGACGGCTTCATCACCGAGCGCACCATCGACGTGCGGGTGATGAACCTGCGCAAGAAACTGGAGCCCGATCCGCGCAAACCGGTCTACCTGACGACCGTCTACGGGGTGGGGTATCGGCTCTGTGGCCGCGCGGGTTGAGTTCCGCCGCCGCCTGCTGGTGCGGCTGCTGGCCGGGTCGGTCCTGATCGCGGCGTGCGCCATCGCCGCGACGGCGTGGCTGGCGGTGCGGTCCACGTCGGGGGCGATCCGCGCCGAGCAGGGGTCGGCGCTGGCCACCGACGCGAAGATCTACGACACCTTGCTCGGCTACGCCGCCACGCACCCGAAGTGGGACGGCGTCGGCCAGGTGGTGGCCGACCTGGCCCGCGACACCGGCCGGGTGATCGTGCTGACCGACAACACGCGCGCGCCCATCGCTCAGTCCGCCAACGCCACGCTGCCCCAGACCGCCTCGGCGGTGGTCGACCCGCTCGCGGTCGACCCGGCGCTGGTGCCCAACGCTCCGTCGCACCGGATCGACCCGCGCGCGGTCGGACCCTTCGCGCTGACCCCCCAGGAGCGCGCGGACGTGCGGTCGCGAGCCGAGCGGGCGGCGTCCTGCCTGCGCGAACAGGGCTTCACCATCTCCCTCACCGAGCAGCCCACCGGGCGCACGATCCTGACGCCGATCGACGCGGTCGACGGCGTCCGGTCATGCGGAGTGCCGAGCCTGGCGAAGCTGACGGCCACCGAGCAGAACACCCTCAACGCGCTCTACGACGCGGTCAACGCGTGTCTCACCGCGGCGAACGCGGACCCGGTCATGTTCAAGCTCGACCTGTCCTGGCTGATCGAGGGCGCACTGCCGATGGTCCCGACCACCAGCCGCCCAGCCCAGCCGCCGTCAGCCGCGCCGCGGGCCCCCGAGGTCACGGTGACGGCCGCGCCGGCGCCCGCGTCAGCCAACGACGTCGTCTCGACCTGCGTGAACAACAGCCGCCGCGCCATGGTCCTGCCCTACACCAGCCCGGCCGCGCTGCTGTTCATCACCGACCCCGCCGGGGACACCGCCGCGCCGACCGGGCTGTCCACCGCGAGCGCGCTGCGGATCGCCGCGACGGCGGCGGCCGTGCTGCTGCTGGCCGTGGGGGTCACCGTGCTGATGGCGACCCGGCTCACCCGGCCGATCCGCGCGCTCACCGAGGCCGCGCAGCGGATGCGCGACGGCGACAGCGCCACCCGCGTCACGGTCCGGTCCAAGGACGAGATCGGTCAGCTGGCGGCGGTCTTCAACGAGCTGTCCGCCCACCGCGAGGCGTTGGAGCGCCAGCGCAAGGACATGGTCAGCGACGTCTCGCACGAACTGCGGGCGCCGCTGGGCAACATCCGGGGCTGGCTGGAGGCCGCCCAGGACGGCGTCGCCGAGACCGATCCCACGTTCGTGGCGTCGCTGCTGGAGGAGAGCGTCGTCCTGCAGCGGCTCATCGACGACCTTCAGGACCTCGCCCTGGCCGACGCGGGCAAGCTGAGGCTGCACCCGCGGCCGGTCGACGTGGCCGACCTGATCGACCAAGTCGTCGCCACGCACCGCGCCCAGTCCGATGTGGACATCACCGCCGAGGTCCGCGCCGTGCCGGAGATCGTCGCCGATCCGGTGCGGCTGCGGCAGGTTCTCGGCAATCTGGTCGGAAACGCCGTGCGCTACGGCGGGCCCGACGGGCAGGTCACGATCCGCGCGGTCCAGCGCGGCGACCACGTCGTCATCGAGGTCGCCGACGCCGGACCGGGCATCGCGCCCGACGACCTGCCGCACGTGTTCAACCGGTTCTGGCGGGCGGAGAAGTCGCGCAGCAGGCAGACCGGCGGCAGCGGACTGGGCCTGGCGGTGGTGCGCGACCTGGTCGAACTGCACGACGGGACCGTCACCGTGGCGAGCACCCTTGGCGAGGGCACCACGTTCACGGTCCGCCTTCGCCTTTCAGGGCCGCGTAGATGATCGTGTTGTCGCGGTAGCTCTTCGCGGCGCGGTCGAAGGTCCCGCCGCAGGTGATCAGCCGCAACTCGGGCCGGGCCGTGTCCCCGTAGACCTCGTCCGACGGGAACTCCGCCTTGGCGACCTGCTGCACGCGTTCGACCACGAAGGTCAGCTTTCCGCCGTCCTCCCGGCTGATCAGGATCTCGTCGCCGGGGCGCAGTTCGCGCAGGCGGAAGAAGATCCCCGGTTTGCCTTGGCCGTCGACATGCCCGAGCACCACCGCGGGCCCGACCTCCCCCGGCGTCGGGCCTTTGCTGTACCAGCCTGCTTGCATGCGCTGCTCCAGCGGCGGCACCTCCACGGTCTGGTCCGGGTTGAGGCCAAGCGACGTGAGCGTGGACGTCGCGCCGATGCGGGGGATCTCGACGCGGTTGGGCGTCGATCGGCCCAGGCCGGTCGTCGTCGTGGTCGTGGTCGGTCCCGCGGGCGCCGAGGTGGACGTGGTGGTCGGCGGAGCCGGATCCACGCTCGCCGTGGCCTCGCATCCCGCCACCAACGCGAACAGCAGGGCGGCCGCCACGACGCGGCGACCGCCCTGCCTGCCGAATTTCGGCACGCTCAGCTCGTCACCCGACGACGCCGCAGCGCCAGCGCGCCACCCGCGCCGACCGTCGCCAGCCCGGCCGCGCCGACGATCCAAACCGCCAGGTCAGAGCCTTCCGCCGGGCCGCCACCGGTCTCCGGCGCGCCCTTCGGTTGCACCTTGATCTGCCCCTCGGGCGCCTTGGGGGCGGGCGTGACCGCAGGCGCGGCGGACGGGGCGGGCGCTTTCACAGTGGTGCTCGGCTGCTGGTCGGCCGACGCCAAGGGCGTCGCGATGACGAGCGCGGCCGCCGCCAGCGCCACGCCGGTGCCGAGTGTGCGGGCGAGGTTCATGGTTGCTCACATTCCCTGAGTGCCGGCAAGTCCCGGCCTTGATCGCTTACGAGACTCACTGTGTCGAGCGGTTGTGATGATCCTGTTCGTCGGCTGTGAGCAACCTGTACGCTCGTTGAGTCCGATATGGACACTCATAGGTCTGTCACATTCGACTGACAGCTTCACAACACCGCGCGGGCACCCTCAGCGGTATGAAGCGCTCCCGCCTGGTTCTGCTGCTGGCCATCGCCGTGGTCTGCGCGGTCGGCGGCGTCGCGGCCGCCGCGTACGTCCGGCTCCAGGGCAACCTCACCACCATCGACCTGGACGCCACGCTCGGCGCCGACCGGCCGCCGCCGCTGCCACCGCTGGCCGCGGGCAAGCCGCTGACCGTGCTGCTGATCGGCTCGGACACCAGGCAGGGCGAGAACGGCCGCTACGGCCCCGCCGACAGCGGCGCCCGCTCCGACACCACGATGCTGGTTCGGCTGTCGGCGGACCGCAAGCAGGCCACCGTCGTCAGCATCCCCCGCGACCTGATGGTGCCCCGGCCCGACTGCGGCCGGGGGAACGCCGTCGGCGAGGCCATGTTCAACAGCGCCTTCGCCACCGGCGGCGCGGCCTGCACGGTGCGCACGGTCGAGGCGCTCACCGGGATCCGCGTCGACCACTTCATCCAACTGGACTTCACCGGCTTCGCCACCCTGGTCGACGCCGTCGGCGGCATCGACGTCACCGTCACCACCGCCATCGACGACGACCACAGCGGCCTGCACCTGGCACCGGGCACCCACCACCTCGACGGCGCCACCGCCCTCGCCTTCGTCCGCACCAGACACGGCGTTGGCGACGGCGGCGACCTCGGCCGAATCCAGCTGCAACACCAGTTCCTGCGCGCCATGGCCACCGCGCTCGCGCCCAAGGACGTGCTCTCCGACCCGGCGCAGGCCTACCGGCTCGCCGACATCGCCACGAGATCCATGATCACCGACACCGGGCTCGGCTCCCTGCCCGCCCTGGCGGCGCTGGCCCACGACCTGCGCGGACTCACCGCCGACGCGATCGAGTTCGCCACCGTGCCGACCACACCCCACCCCGCCAACGCCAACCGCCTCGCCCTGCGGCCTGACGCGCCCGAACTCTGGCAGCGGCTGCGCACCGCGCCATAACCGCTGCTCAGCCGGTGCCAAGGCCATGTCCCGGCTCGTCTTCGACATCGCGGCGTCGGGGTGACGGTTCGTCTTCGACATCGCGGGGGTCTTGTGGGCGCCTGTGCGGGTGGTGTCGCGTTGGCTAGGAGTGCGATGACCGCCGGGTCCACCACCGGATTTCCGAAGCCAGGGCTTGACACAGCGGTGTGACTGGCACCACTCTCCGGGTTAAGCGAAAGTTACTCGGAAGTAGCCCCCTGCGATCTCGGAGAGCTCTATGAAGCGTCGCATCGCGCTGGCCGTCGTCCTGGCCGCGACATCCCTGCTGGTCACGGTGGCTCCGTCACAGGCGGCGGAACCGTTGAACTATGTCGCCCTCGGCGATTCCTACAGCGCGGGGTCGGGCGTGTTGCCACTCGATCCCGCCATCACCCCGCTGTGCGCGCGAACGACCCGTAACTACCCGAACCTGATCGCCAAGGCCACCGGCGCCCAGTTCACCGACATGACCTGCGGCGGCGCCCAGACCAAGGACTTCGCCGCCGCGCAGTACCCGCTGGTCACCCAGCCGCAGTTCACCGCGCTGAGCGCCGAGACAGACCTGGTCACCCTGACCATCGGCGGCAACGACGCGAACATCTTCATCAGCGCGATCGCCGCGTGCGGGTCGGCCGGAGTGGTGACGCTGGGGTTCGGCAGCCCGTGCAAGACGATCTACGGCAACCACTTCGACAACCAGATCGACTCGACGGTGTACCCGGCGGTTCTGCAGGCTCTGCGTGACCTTCGAGCCAAGGCGCCCAACGCCAGGGTGGCGATCCTGGGCTACCCGTGGATCATGCCCGCCAGCGACGGCTGCTTCTTGACCATGCCCATCGCCAAGGGCGACGTGCCTTACCTGCGCAACCTGCAGGCGCACCTCAACCAGGTGATCGCCACGGCCGCGAGCCAGACCGGGGTGACCTTCGTCGACCTGGCGGCGGCCTCGGAGGGACACGACGCGTGCAAGCCGATCGGCACCCGCTGGGTCGAGCCCGCGCTGTGGGGCACCAACTTTGTCCCGGTGCACCCGAACGCGCTCGGCGAGGCCAAGATGGCCGAGCGGGCGATGGCGGTGCTCGGGCTCTGACCCGTCCGGCTGGGCCGCCCACCGCGGGCGGCCCAGTCGCGGTGCGGTCAGGCGTAGACGCTCTCCACGAAGCCCGCGATCTGCTCCTCGTTGAGGTGGCGGGCCAGGTCGGCCTCACTGATCATGCCGACGAGCTGCTTGTCGTCAAGGACGGGCACCCGGCGGATGCGGTGGGACTGCATGGTGCGCAGGACCTGGCTGACGTCGGCGTCGGCCCTCACACAGTGCGGTGCACCGTTGGCAAGGTCGGACGCCTTCATGTCGGCCGGGTTGCGGCCCTCGGCGCAGCACTTCAGGACGATGTCGCGGTCGGTGATGATGCCGTGGAGGCGGTCGTCGTTGCCACAGATCGGCAGCGAGCCCACATCGAGGTCACGCATCATCCTGGCGGCCACGAGCAGGCTCTCGTCCTCGTTGATGCATTCGGCACCGGCATGCATGATGTCGCGCGCGGTGGTCATTCGCGGTCTCCTTCGGCTGGCACGGTCACGGCCGTTCCAGCGTCCACCCGCGACCCTCTCACGGCGACTCGATCACCGGCTGACCTCGCCCAACGCCGCCATCGCCGCGGTCAGCTGGTCGTCCCGCAAGTAGGGCGCGGGGCCGAAGCGGAGGTGGTGTCCGCGACTGTCCGTGAGCACCCCGCGCGCGGCGAGCGCCTTCTGCCATTGCGCGGCGTGCGGGGTCTCGACGGCGAGGAATCCCCCGAACGAGCTACGCGGGGTCGACCGGTCGCGGGTCGCGTCGACCAGGTCCAGTTCGTCGAAGGCCGCCGCGAGCAGGCTGGTCTGGCGCAGCGAGATCTCCCGCAGGACCTCCGGGGTCAGGCCTTGCGCGCGGAAGAAGTCGATCACCCGCACGGCCCGGTAGTGGCTGGTCGGGTCGTAGGTCGACCCGGCGAACCGGGTGCCGCCCGGTCCGTAGGTCACCCGGGTGGGGTCCTTCTCGTCGGCGAGCGCGTCGAACTCGGCGTACCAGCCGGTGATGACCGGGCGGAGTTCCTGCGCGTGCGGGGGCAGCCGCAGGAAGCAGTTGCCCTCCCCCAGTTGCAGATACTTGTAGCCGCCGCCGACGACCCACGCGTCCGCCAGCCCGTCCAGCGTCGTCGGCACGACGCCCAGCGCGTGGTAGGCGTCCACCAGCAGTTCCACGCCGCGCGCCGCGCAGACCTCGGCGAGCCCATCCAGGCCGGGCACGATCCGCGACGTCTCGAACAGCACCGACGACACGAGCACCGCGGCGGTCCGGTCGTCCACCTCGGAGGCCAGCCGCTCGGCCAGGGTCTCGGCTGGCAGCGCGGGCACCAAGACCACGTCGACGCGTTCCTCGGCGAGCCGGGCGAGTTGCCTGCGCAGCGTGTGGAACTCGCCGTCGGTGGTCACCAGCTTCGGCCGCCGGTCCATGTCGAGCGCGGAGAGGAACCGCACGACCAGTTCGTGGGTGTTGGCACCCAGCGCGATGTCACCGGACGGGTCGTGCAGCAGCGTGCGGAACCAGTTGCGGACTCGGTCGGCCTTGGCGAATGCCCGCTCCCACTTGTCGTCCACAGTGGACGCGGCGTCGACGAACGCCTCGATCTGTCCCTCCAGCGCGACATCCGGCCACGCCTGGTGCGAGTGGCCGGTGAGCAGCAGCCGGTTCGCGACGTCGAAGCGGGTGTAGTGCTCGGCGAGACTCACAGCTCGCTCCGCACGGCCCACAGGTCCGGGAACACCGGGGCGAACAGGGTGGACCGCAGGTAGGCCGCGCCCGCCGAGCCGCCGGTGCCCATCTTGCTGCCGATGGTCCGCTCGACCATCTTCACGTGCCGGTACCGCCATTCCTGCAGACCCTCGTCCAGGTCGATCAGGTGCTCGGCGACGGTCGACGGCCCGGAGTCGTCGGCGTAGACCTCCAGCAGCACCTCCTGCACCGCGCGCGACGGCTCGGCGGGCTTGGCCACGTCGCGCCCGATCACCTCGGCCGGGAGCTTGTAGCCGTGGGTGCCGAGGTAGGCCAGGAAGGAATCGAACAGCGACGGGCGGCTCATCGCCGCGGCGATCCGCGCCCGCTGCTCGCCGCCCTCGGGGTAGTGCGCGAACGCGTGGTCGTCGCGGCGGCCCAGCACGGCCTCCAGCTCGCGAAACTGCGCGGACTGAAAGCCACTGGAGGCGTCGAGGCGGGCACGGAAGCTGGTGAACTGGCGCGGCGTCATCGTCTCCAGGACGTCGATCTGCGCGACGATCACCTTGAAGATCGTCAGCGTTCGGCGCAGCACCCGCACCGCGTGCGGGGTGTGTCCCGACTCCAGGACCCGCTGCAGTTCGGCGACCTCGTGCAGGATCTGCTTGAACCACAGTTCGTAGACCTGGTGGATGACGATGAACAGCAGTTCGTCGTGCTCCTCCGAACGCGGCCGTTGCGCGCCCAAGACCTCATCCAGCGCCAGGTACGACGTGTAAGTCAAAGCCGCCTGGGTGTCAGTGCTACTCACGAGACATCACTCCGTCGAAATGGCGTTGGGCCTGCGGCGCGAGCGCCGGGTAGGCACGGTGGAACAGCGACACGGCCGCCGCCCGGTGCGGCGGTGGTGGGACAAGGTCGGCGGGCAGCTCCGGGTCGAGCATGGCGAACTGGCGAAAGGTGTGCACGAGACGCACCCGCAGCGCGAAGGCCGTCCGCGCGTCCTCGGCGTCGGTCTCGGCGAAGTCGGCGAGGAACGACTCGTAGCGGGCGGCGAGCGCGTCGAGGTCCCAGACCCGGGGGACGAACCCGGCGAAGTCGGGCACCTGCGCGGGCGCGCCGAGCAGCACCCCGGCGTGCGTGCTGACCCCGAGTTGGTCGAGCAGGGCGGCGACCTCGGCGGTCCGATCGCGCGGGGCCAGCCACGTGCCGTCCTGCACCGGCCCGAAACCCAGGAACCGCAGCCTGCGCACCAGTCGGGCGCGGGCGACCCGCTGGTCCTCGGGGATCGTGTGCCACAGGACGGTCCACTGGACGGCCGAGCCGTTGTCGCGGCCAAGGCCGAAGATCCGGCGGTCACCCTCGGCCAGCACGGTCGCGGCGCGCGGGGTCAGCTTGTAGTGCACCATCCGGCCGTCTTTGGCGCGTTCCAGCAGGTCACGGCGGACGAGCCGGGTCAGTGCGACGCGGGCGGCGCCTTCGGTGAACCCGAACTCGGCCAGCAGCGCGACCAGCCCGCCGGACCACACGGTCGCCCCCGAGCGGGGGCCGACATGGGCTCCCAGAATGGTCAGGACGAGGTCCTGCGGGGCGGGTTCGAACACGAGTGGAGCATAGTTGACACCTGAGCCTGGTCAACCGTAGGGTTTTCTCAGAAGAGAGCTACGTCACCACCACCGCTCGGCCGCGGTGACGTATCGGGTACGTGAACGCGCCGACGAAGTCTGGCGTGTTCACGTGCCCGATACGTCACCTTGAGGCGGCCGAGCGCGCGTCCCCGAAGGGGACGCCAACGGCACAGGTCGCCAACGGCAGAGGACGTAATGGTGAAGGTCGGTATCGGACTGCCCAACACGGTTCCCGGATGCGATGGCGCGACGCTCGTGGAGTGGGCACGCCGGGCCGACGGCGGGCCGTTCTCCACGCTCGCGGTCCTCGACCGCGTGCGCTACGACAGCATCGACCCGTTCGCCGCGCTGTCGGCCGCCGCGGCGGTCACCACGCGGATCGGTCTGGCCACGATGATCGCCATCGGCCCGCTGCGCGGCGCGGCGATGCTGGCCAAGCAGGCGGTGTCGGTCGACGCGCTGTCCAATGGCCGGTTCACCCTGGGCCTGGCGGTCGGCGCCCGGGTCGACGACTACGCCGCCGCGGGCGTCGAGCACAAGACCCGGGGCGCGACGCTGTCCAGGCAGCTGGCCTACCTGCGCGGCGAGTTCGAGTCGGCCGAGATCGGCCCGGCGATCCCGTTCGGCGCCAAGGGAATCGAGCTGCTCGTCGGCGGCACCAGCGGCGCCGCCCTGGCCCGCATGGCCCGCTACGGCGACGGCTACGCCCACGGCGGCGGCCCGCCGCGCGCCTTCGGCTCGGCCGCCACCAAGGCCCGCGCCGCGTGGCGCGACCTCGGCAGGCCGGGCGAACCCGCGCTGTGGGGCCAGGGCTACATCGCCTTGGGCGACCCCGAACGCGGCCGTGACTATCTGCGCGACTACTACGCGTTCACCGGCCCGTTCGCCGAGAAGATCGCCGCGGGCGCGCTGACCAGCGCGCGTGAGATCAAGGACTTCATCCGCGGCTACGCCGACGAGGGCTGCGACGAGCTGATCCTGTTCCCGGCCGTCGCTGATCTGGATGAGCTCGACCGCCTCGCCGAGGCCCTGTCATGAGGGTGACCGTCGTCGGCGCCGGACCGGCCGGGCTCTACCTGGCGATCCTGCTGCGCAAGGCGGGCCACGACGTGACCGTCCTTGAGCGCAACGCACCGGACGCGACGTTCGGCTGGGGCGTGGTGTTCTCCGAGGAGACCCTTGGCGCCCTGCGCGACGCCGACGCGGCCACCCACCTGGAGATCACCGACTCGTTCGCCCGGTGGTCCACAGTGGACATCCGCTACCAGGGCAAGCTGCTGCGGTCCCGCGGCCACTCGTTCTCCGCGATCGCCCGCAAACACCTGCTCGCCATCCTCCAGCGCCGCGCCCACGAACTGGGCGCCGACCTGCGCTTCGGCGTCGAGATCGAAGACCTCGACTTCCCCGACGCCGACCTGATCGTGGCCGCCGACGGCGCCAACAGCCGGGTCCGCAACCGCGACGCCAAGCGATTCCGCGCGAACGTCGCGCCGCAGGGCTGCAAATACGTGTGGTTCGGCACCGACCTGGTGCTCGACTCGTTCACCTTCTCCTTCAAGGAGACCGAGTTCGGCCTGTTCCAGGCGCACGCGTACCCGTTCGACGAGCACACGAGCACATGGATCGTGGAGTGCGCCGAACCAGTGTGGCGGCGCGCTGGCCTGGACACGATGACCGAGGCGGAGAGCATCGCGTTCTGCGAGAAGCTGTTCGCCGACGACCTCGCGGGCCACCGGCTGATGTCGAACCGGTCGCTGTGGCTGGACTTCCCGCTGGTCCGCTGCGCGAGCTGGCACCACGGCAACATCGTCCTCCTCGGCGACTCCGCGCACACCGCGCACTTCTCCATCGGCTCGGGCACCAAGCTCGCCATGGAGGACGCCATCGGCCTGACCACCGCGCTGGCCCGGCACACCGACCTCGGCGCGGCGCTCACCGAGTACGAACTGGACCGTCAGCCCATGGTCGAGCGGTTCCAGCAAGCGGCGGGCGAGAGCGCGGCCTACTTCGGCCGGACCGCCACCTACACCGGGTTCGCCCCGATCCAGTTCGCCTTCAACCTGCTCACCCGCAGTGGCCGGGTGTCGCACACCAACCTGGCCCAGCGCGACCCGGACCTGATCCGGGTGCTCGACGCGTGGTTCGCCCACGGCGCCGACCAGGTGCCCGGCGCGGTCGCCCCGCCACCGCTGTTCGCGCCGCTACGCGTCGGCGGGACCCGGCTGCCGAACCGGCTGGCCGTCGAGGACACCGACCCGGTCCGGGCCGCCCGCACGGGCGCCGGGCTCGTGCTCGCCGGGCCGGTCGCGGTCACCCCTGAGGGCCGCGCACACGCCGCCACCCCGGTCATGGACTCCCCCGGCGACTGGGCCGCCATCGCGGACAAGGTCCACGACAACGGCACCCTGCTGGGGCTGCGCCTGGGCCACGCGGGCGCCCGCGGCGCCACCCGCGCGCCCGCCGACGGCCTCGACATCCCGCTGCCCGCCGCCGAGTCCTGGCCGATCATCGCGGCCTCTGCCGTCCCGTACGCGCCGTTCGCCCAGACCCCCAAGGCCATGGACGCCGCCGACCTCGACCGGGTGCGCCAGGCGTTCACCGACGCCGCCGGGCACGCCGCGAAGGCCGGGATCGACGTCCTCGAACTCGACCTCGCCGACGGGCACCTGCTCGCCGGGTTCCTGTCCCCGCTGACCAACCGCCGCGACGACGAGTGGACCGGCTGGGCCTATCCGCTGTCGGTGATCGACGCCGTGCGGGCGGTCTGGCCGCGATTGCTGTCGGTGCGGCTGACCGTCACCGACTGGACCCCGCGCGGGCTGACCCTGGCCGACGGCATCCAACTCGCCTCGGCCGTGCACAGCCACGGTGCCGACCTGATCCACGTCCGCGCGGGCCAGACCACCGCCGAGGCCCGGCCGGAGTTCCGCCGTGGCTACCTGACCGCGCTGTCCGACCAGGTACGCAACCAGACGAGCGTGCCGACCATGGTCGGCGGCTACCTCACCACACCCGACGAGGTGAACACGATCGTCGCCGCGGGCCGGGCCGACCTGTGCGTGCTCAGCCCCGCGCCGTCGGCGGTGGAGGCGGTGGTGCTGTCGTGACCCGGTTCGCCGACCTGACCTCGCCCGCCGTCGCCGAAGTCCGCGCCGACGACCGGATCCCGGTGTTGCTCCTGCCGGTCGGGGCGATCGAGCCGCATGGCCCGCACGCTCCCCTGTCGACCGACCCGATCATCTCCGCGGGCATGTGCGACCGCGCCGCCGCTCGACTGGCCGACGACCCCGAGGTGCGGGTGCTGATCCTGCCGCCGCTGCCCTACGGCGTCACCCGCTACGGCGCGGCGTTCCCCGGCGCGGTCGGCGTCAGCGAGGACACTCTGCACGCGATCGTGGTCGATGTCTGTCTTTCCCTTGCCCAGCAAGGGTTCCCGCGCGTCGTCATCGTCAACAACCATTTCGAGCCGGAGCACGTCTCAACCCTGCTCCGGGCGGTGGCGACGCTCGACAGTCCCAGCGTCCGCTACCTCAACCTGCTGCGGCGGCACACCGCCGCCCGGCTGACCGACGAGTTCCGGTCCGGCTCGTGCCACGCGGGCCGGTACGAGACCTCGCTGGTGCTGGCCGACCACCCCGACCTGGTCGACACCGCGGCGATGCGCGATCTGCCGCCGCTGATCGTCGACATGCCCGCCGCCATGCGCGACGGGCGGACCGATTTCCCAACGATGGGCATGGACCAGGCGTACTGCGGCTCGCCCGCCGAGGCCACCGCCGCCGAGGGACTGTCCACTTTTGACACGCTGACCGAGCTGCTGATCGACGTCATCCGGGATCTGGCGAAGCAGGACTGAGAGGACACGCGGTGTTGCGCTACGAGACCCTCCCCGAGCGGCTGAACCTGGCGACGTACTTCCTCGACCGCAACGTCGACGAGGGCCGCGGCGACCGCACAGCCCTGCTCGGCGCGGGCGGCCCCACCACCTACGCCGAACTCGCGGGCCTGACCAACCAGGTCGGCCACGTCCTGCGCGACCTGGGCCTGCGCGCCGGACACCGGGTGCTGCTCGCACTCAACGACGGCGTCGAGTTCGTCGCCACCTGGTACGCCGCGCAGAAGCTCGGCGCCGTGACCGCCGAGGTCTACACATTCCTGCCCGCCAAGGACTACGCGTACTTCCTGGACTACACCCACGCCGACGTCGTCGTGGTCGACCCGGTGACGCTGGACCGGGTCCGCGAGGCGGGCACGGCGGGCAGGCAGGTGCTGGTCGTCGGCGCGGGCGGGCTGGACCTGCGCGACAACGAACACGACTTCGACGCCCTGGTCCCGGCCGCGCCGACCGACCTGGAGGCCCACCACAGCCTGCGCGACGACGTGGCGCTGTGGAAGTTCACCACCGGCAGCACGGGCACGCCGAAAGCGTGCGTGCACACCAATCGCGCCCCAGTGCTGAGCCACGACTGGTACGCACGCGGTGTCCTGGACCTGCGGGCCGACGACATCGTGCTGCCGGTGCCCAAGCTGTTCTTCGGCTACGCCCGCGACCTGGCCGCGCTGTACCCGTTCGGCGTCGGCGCGGCCGGGATCGTGTTCGCCGAGCGCACCACGCCCGAGCGGATCTTCGAGCTGATCGCCGAGCACCGGCCGACGATCCTGGTGAACGTGCCCACGATGATGAGCGCGATGGTCGCCCACCCGGCCGCCGCCGACCAGGACCTGAGCTGTCTGCGGCTGTGCACCTCGGCGGGTGAGGCGTTGCCGCCGGAGCTGCACCGCAAGTGGGACAAGGCGTTCGGCGTCGAGGTGGTCGACGGGATCGGCTCATCGGAGGCATACCACATCTACATCTCCAACCGGCCGGGCGCGGCGTCGACGGGCGTCGGCACGCTGGTCCCCGGCTACCGGGCGCGGGTGGTGGACCCGGACGGGGTCGAGGTGCCCGATGGTGAGACCGGCACGCTGGAGATCATCGGCGCGACCGCCGCCCTCGGCTACCACGGCGACCCGGAGAAGTCGGCGCGCACCTTCCCGGGCGGCGACACCGTGCATACCGGCGACCTGTTCAGCCGCGACGCCGACCACGTCTTCCACTATCAGGGCCGCGCCGACGACCTGCTCAAGGTGAGCGGGATCTGGGTGGCGCCCAGCGAGATCGAGCACTGCCTGATCGGGCATCCCGACGTGGTGGAGTGCGCGGTCACCGGGCACGAGACCGACGGGCTGGTCCGGCCGTACGCGTATGTGGTCGCACGAGCGGAGTTGGATGGCGAGGACCTGCGCGCCTACGTCCGCGAACGCCTGTCGCCACACAAGACCCCGGAACGCGTGATCTTCGTGGACGCGTTGCCGCGCACCATCAACGGCAAGCTCGACCGGCGTGCGCTGCGGCAGTTGGATGTGGCGCGATGAGGCTCGTGGTGGTCACCGGCGGCACCCGCGGCATCGGCGCGGCCATCGCCGCCCGGTTCCGGGACGCGGGCGACAAGGTGGTCGCGGTCGGCCGCGCGGATCTTGATGTCACCGACGAATCTGCGGTGACCGCGTTCTTCGCCGGGATGGCGGTGGACGTGCTGGTCAACAACGCGGGCATCGCCTCCAGCGCCCCACTCGCGAAGACCACCTTGGCCGACTGGCGGTCCCAAATGGACACCAATGCCGCGGGCGTCTTCCTGTGCACGCGCGCCGTGCTGCCGGGGATGGCCGAGCGCGACAGCGGCCGGATCGTCACCGTCGCGTCCGTCGCCGGGCTCGCCGGGTCGAAGTACACCTCGGCCTACACGGCCTCCAAGCACGCGGCGGTCGGCCTGACCAAAGCTGTGGCGGCGGAGGTGGCGGGGACGGGCGTGACCGCCAACGCCGTGTGCCCCGGTTTCGTGCGAACCGACATGACAGCGGAAACCGTGCGTCGGATCGAGGAACGCACTGGCCGCGACGGTGAAGCGGCGCTGGCGAAGATGTCGCCGCTGGGTCGGCTGATCGAACCTTCAGAAGTGGCTTTCGCGGTGGGTTTCCTCGCCGCGCCCGAGGCCGGGGCAATCAACGGCCAGACGCTCGTGCTTGATGGAGGAGGAGTTTCATGAGTCCGTTCAGGGCATCGCCCGGCTTTACCGAGAAGTGGGAGCACTTCGGGTTCACAGTCGCCGACGGAGTCGCCATGGTGACGCTGAACCGGCCGGAGAAGCTGAACGCGCTCACCTTCGACGTCTACGCCGACCTGCGCGACCTGCTCGCCGAACTCCCCCATCGCGGCGACGCGCGCGTGCTCGTGCTGCGCGGCGAAGGCCGGGGTTTCTGCTCCGGCGGCGACGTCGAGGAGATCATCGGCGAACTCCAGAAGATGGCACCCGCCGAGCTGCTCGACTTCACCCGGATGACCGGCGCCGTGGTCAAGGCGCTGCGCGAGTGCCCGCTTCCGGTGATCGCCGCGGTCAACGGCGTGGCGGCGGGCGCCGGGTCGGTCATCGCGCTGGCCAGCGACTTCCGGCTGCTGGCCGAGTCGGCGTCCTTCGCGTTCCTCTTCACCAAGGTCGGCCTCGCGGGCGCGGACATGGGCTCGGCCTACCTGCTGCCCCGCCTGATCGGCCTGGGCCGGGCCACCGAGCTGCTGATCCTCGGCGACAAGGTCGACAGCGCCAAGGCCGACCGGATCGGCCTGGCCACCCAGGTCGTCGCCGACGCCGACCTCGCCGCGACCACCGACGCGCTGGCCCGCAGGCTGGCTGACGGTCCCGCGCTGGCGTACTCGACGACCAAGGTGCTGCTGACCAGGGAGCTGGACATGGACCTGGGCAGCGCAATCGAGCTGGAGGCCATCACCCAGGCCCTGCTCATGAAGTCCACCGACCACAACGAGTTCTACACCGCGTGGACCGAGGGCCGCCGTCCGAAGTGGACCGGCCGGTGACCGCGCACGAGATCGTCACCGCGCCTGGCCTGGCCAAGCCGGTCGGCTTCGCCCACGCCGTCGTCGCCGCGCCCGGACGCACGGTGTACCTGGGCGGTCAGACCGCGCAGGACGCCGACAGCCAGATCGTCGGCACCACCATGGCCGAGCAGTTCGACCAGGCCGCGGGCAACGTGGTCGCCGCACTCGCGGCGGCGGGCGGCGAGCCGGGACACCTGGTGTCGCTGGTGATCTACGTGACCGACGTGGCCGGGTACAAGGCGGCACTGCCCGAGCTGGGCCCGTTGTGGCGCAAGCATTTCGGCAGGCACTACCCGGCGGTCGCGCTGCTCGGCGTGGTCGAGCTGTTCGACGCCGAGGCCATGATCGAGTTGATCGGAACGGCGGTCGTACCGTGAACGAGCTGAGCGCCCACACCGAGAAGGCCGCTGCGGGCCCACTGAAGGAGATCGCCGAGCGCGGCATCGCGGGCCGGATCAACCGGCCCCTGCTGTCGGCGCTGGCCGAACACGGGCTGCTCGGCCGCATCTTCCAGCGCGGCGCCGAAGGCTACATCCCGACGTCGGCGATGGACCTGTGCCTCATCCGCGAGGGCCTGGCCAGGCACTGCACCGAGGCCGAGACCGCGTTCGCGCTGCAGGGCCTTGGCGCGTACCCGATCCTGCTGGCCGGGTCGCCCGAGGTCGTCGAGCGCTGGATCCCGCGCATCGCGGCGGGCTCGGCGGCGGTCGGTTTCGCCCTGACCGAACCGGACGCGGGCTCCGACGCGGCTTCGCTGACCCTCAGCGCGACCGCCGACGGCGACGACTACGTCCTCAACGGCGAGAAGACCTACATCTCGCACGCGCCGGAGGCCGAGGTCTACTCGGTGTTCGCGCGCACGACCGAGGGCGTCGGCGCCAAGGGCATCACCGCGTTCGCCGTCGACCGCGACACCCCCGGCCTGACCGGCCAACACATCGACCTCATCGCCCCTCACCCGATCGGGCGACTCCGTTTCACCGACGTCCGCGTGCCGCGCGAGCGGGTACTCGGCGAGGTCGACGGCGGCTGGTCGGTGGCCATGCGCACCCTCGACATGTTCCGCCCCAGCGTCGGCGCCTTCGCCGTCGGCATGGCCCAGGCCGCCCTCGACGCCGCTGTCGCCCACGCCGCCCAGCGCCACGCCTTCGGCCGCTCCCTGTCCACCTTCCAGGGCGTCTCCCACCAACTCGCCGACGTCGCCACCCGCCTGCGCGCCGCCCGCCTGCTGGTCCACGACGCCGCCGCGGCCTACGACGCCGACCCCGGCCACACCGGCCACCTCTCGGCGATGGCCAAGCTGTTCGCCACCGAGACCGCCCAGGTGGCCGTCGACCTGGCCATCCAGGTCCACGGCGCCCGCGCCCTGGAACGCGGCCACCTGCTGGAACACCTGTACCGGGAAGTGCGCGCCCCCCGCATCTACGAGGGCGCCTCGGAGATCCAGCGCGAGATCATCGCCCGCAGCCTGTTCCGTCCTGTCGGTCCCTGATGCCACCATGATCGCATGACCGAAGAGGCCTTCTGGCTGCTGATCACCCGCGCCGCCGAACAGCCATGCGACCGCGAGGAACAAGCCGAGTGGCTGACCGAGGAACTGACCCGCCTGCCGGTCGACCAGATCGTCGCCTTCCAGATCAAGCTGTCCGAAGTCCGCCTCCGCGCCGACACCTGGCCGATGTGGGCCGCCGCCCGAGTCATTCAGGACGGCTTCTGCTCCGACGACAGCTTCTGGTACTTCCAACTCTGGCTGCTCACCCTGGGCCGCGCCACCTTCGCACGCGTCGTCGCCGACCCGGACACCCTCGCCGAGACCGACGCGGTGCGCGCCTTGGCCTCCCGCCCGATGAAGACCTGGTCGGACCAGGACTGGCCGGACTGGGAAAGCCTCGACTACGCCGCCCACGAGGCCTACCAGGACGCCACCGGCCGCGAAGCGGGCCTGGAACAGGCCCTGCTCGAAACCGGACACGACCTGCCCGTCAACCCGGACCCCGCCGCCATCACCTGGGACGTCGCCGAACCGGACGCGGTAGCCGAACACTTGCCCAAACTGACCTTCCTCTTCAGCGCCAAGGTCGCCTGACGTCTCACCGGTATTGGCGCCGTTGAGCGGCGAGGACGGCGGCCTTGAGATCGGCGGGCAACTCGACCACCTCGACCTCGATGTCGAACCCGCGTAGCGCGTGCGCCGCCCATGACCGCGCTGACGTGAAGTGGTGGGCCGCATCCGAATCGCAGAGACAGAGCATGAGCCTCGGCCGAGTCGGCAGGGTGGTGGCGACGTGCAGGAGTTTGAGTACGTCGGCGAGAACCTTGTTCTTCTGAGCCGACTTGGGAGGGCCGTGATGCGCCCAAGCCTCGACCAGAATCGAGAGCTGCTGATCAGCTCCATCGACCTCGATCCGGACGCCGTCGGCAAGCGCGAACCTACGAGGTCTCAGGGCGATCCCCAGCCTCGTACTCAAGAGATCAAGCATGGCGCGCTCGGCATCGCGCTGCTCGCGGCTATCGCCCGACGGACTCTCGACGTCCTCCGCGCGCACCAATGCCGGAGCATCGGTGATCGCGGTCGTCGTCGCGTTGGGGCGCCTGAGGTCGTTCACGATCTTGCCACTCGGGCCGACGTAGCGAGACAGCCTGCCGACGCGCTCCAGGCCGCGACACACCTGATTGATCGACTGTCGTGGGCTGACCCCGAGTCGGAACGCCAACTCGTCGTCATCCAACGCGCGATCGCAGCGTCGAAGCTCCTCCAACACGCGGTGCGCAATGGTGGCCTCCGTCATGTGACCATCTTCGCCCGGCGAACGAAGTGACGCAGATCGTGACGCCCGCGTCTCGCCATAAATCGGATGAGCGGATCCTTGGCTTGACCTAGCCTGGTGAACGTGATGCACCAACAGTTCTACCTCTGAGGGACAACGCCTCCCCCGGTACCGCGGACCGCGGTGCCGTCTTCGTCCTTTCACGCATCACTTTTCTCGGAGGCAATTCCCCATGTCATCTCACGTTTCGCTCACCCCTGCGCGCGCGGCGCACGTCCGTATGTCCGACGTCCACCTGTCCTTCGGCGGCAGGCCCGTGCTCGCCGGGGTCGACCTTGTCGCCGCCGCCGGTGACCGGGTCGCCGTGGTCGGGGAGAACGGCCGCGGCAAGACCACCCTGCTCCAGGTGCTCGCGGGCGACCTGCCCGTCGACAGCGGGGAAGTGCGCCGACTGGGCTCGGTCGGCGTCGCCGACCAGCAGCTTCCCCTGGACGGCACCGTCGGCGACCTGATCGACCTGGAGCTGGCCGCCGCGCGCGATGCCCTGTCCCGCTTGGAGAGCGCCACCGAAGCGCTCACCGACGGCCGTCCCGGCGCGGACGGTGCCTACGCCGCCGCGCTCGCGGAGGCCGAGACACTCGACGCGTGGGACGCCGATCGGCGGGTCGAGATCTCACTGGCCGCGCTGAACGCCATCGGCGACCGCACCCGTCCGCTCGGGACCCTGTCGGTCGGGCAGCGCCACCGCGTGCGGCTGGCCTGTCTGCTGGGTGCCGGGCACAGCGTGCTGTTGCTTGACGAGCCAACCAACCACCTCGACGCCACCGGCCTCGACCATCTCACCGAGCGCCTGCGTGCCCACCCCGGTGTGGTCGTGCTGGTCAGCCACGACCGGGCACTGCTCGCCGACGTGGCCACGACGGTGGTCGACCTCGACCCGTCCAGCGACGGCAAGCCACGGGTCTACGGCGGCGGTTACGTGACCTATGTCGAGACCCGCCACGCCGAGCGGGCCCGCTGGGAGGCACTGCACACCGAGCAACTCGTCGAGCGGAAGCGACTGGCCGACGACCTGTCCGCGGCACAGAACCGGCTCCAGGACAGCTGGCGGCCCGGCAAGGGCCACGGCAAGCACACCCGCGCCACCCGCGCACCAGGCCTGGTCCGAGCCGTGCGCCGACGCCAGGAGGACCTGGCCGAGCACGTGGTGGCGATCCCGCCGCCGCCGGTCCGGTTCGCCATGCCCGACCTGCCGGAACACCGCGGCACGACCCTGCTCCGCGCCGACGAGGTCACCGTTGCGGGCAGGCTCGCGCACCCAGTCGACCTGGCACTGGACTCAGGCGACCGGCTGGTGGTCACCGGCTCGAACGGCGCGGGCAAGTCGACCCTGCTGACCGTGCTTTCGGGCGATCTGGAGCCCACCACGGGCACCGTCACCCGGGCCCGGCCGGTGCGGCTCAGGCGGTTGGGCCAGGAGTCCGACCTACCTGCCAGGCGCTCGGCGGTGGAGGTCTACGACGAACATCTGGCCCGGTCAGGTGTTCAGGGACCGGGTCTGGGAGAACTGGGCCTGCTGGACCGACACGACACGCACCGGCCGGTTGCCGAACTGTCGATCGGCGCCCGCAGGCGGCTGGACCTGGCGCTGGTACTGGCCGCCCGCCCGCACGTGTTGCTACTTGACGAGCCGACCAACCACCTGTCGGCCGCCCTCGTCGACGAGCTCACCGCCGCGTTCGGATCCACCCCGGCCGCGGTGGTGATCGCCACGCACGACCGGCAACTGTTGCGCGACACCGCGTCCTGGCCCCGACTGGCCTTGTGATCCTTGCGGTCCGTCGATACCTAACACTACTATGCATTACACATCTAGGGTGTCGCCGAGCGGAGGTCGCGTGAAAGTCACCAAGGATCTCGTGGCCGCCTCGGCGACCCCGATGGTGTTAGGCATCTTGGCCGAGGCGGACAGCTACGGGTACGCCATCCTCAGGCGGATCAACGAGCTGTCGGGCGGAAAGCTGGACTGGACCGAGGGACTGCTCTATCCGCTGCTGCACCGGCTTGAGCGCCTAGGCCACGTGGAGTCCAACTGGCAGTCGGTCGCCGGGGAACGGCGGCGCAAGTACTACCGCATCACCAGCAGTGGCCGGGCTGAGCTCGCCGAGCAGCGCCGCCAGTGGGACACGGTGGTGGACACACTCAAGGAGATCTGGCCCGGCGACACCAGGCCGTCGATCGCGATCCCGTTGGGGGGCCACGCATGACCGACGGTCAGGACGAACTGGAGGTCCAGTTCACCCAGTGGCGCCAGTACGTGCAGCGCCGCCGGGAGCTGCGGCCCGCCGACGTCGAGGAACTGGAGGACCACCTCAGGGGTTCCGTCGACGAGCTCGTGACCGCGGGCCTCCACCCCGACGAGGCGTTCCTGGTCGCGGTCAAACGCATGGGCAGCCTGGACGAGCTGTCCCGCGAGTTCGCCAGGGAACACTCGGACCGGCTGTGGACGCAACTGGTGCTGACCGGCGAGACCGACAGCCCGGCGGCCGACACCCGATCCCGCCGCGACCTGCTCGCGATGACGATCTGCGCGGCGGGCGCGGCGGCGTCCATCAAGGTGCCGGAACTGTTCGGCATGGACTTCGAACAGGACGGCGCGTTCTATGGGCCGAACATCGGCCTGTTCGCGCTGCCCTGGCTGGCGGCGTTCCTGGCCTGGCGCCGCCACGCCACGAAGACACTGATCGGCGTCCTGCTCGCACTGTTCACACTCGGCGCCGTCGCGGCCAACGCCTATCCGCTCACCGACGGCTCCCAATCGGTGGTCCTGACCAGCATCCACCTCCCCATCGCCCTGTGGTTCGTAGTCGGCCTCGCCTACGTCGCCGACGACGTGCGCTCGCCACGCAGACGCATGGACTTCATCCGCTTCACCGGCGAATGGTTCGTCTACTCAGTTCTGATCGCCCTCGGCGGCGGCGTCCTGATCGCCTTCATGTTCGGCACCTTCGAGGCCATCGGGATCTCCCCGGAAACCTTCATCACCCAGTGGCTCCTCCCTTGCGGCGCCACCGCGGCGGTCGTGGTGGCCGGGTGGCTCGTCGAGGCCAAGCAGAGTGTCGTCGAGAACATCGCCCCGGTACTCACGCGCCTGTTCACCCCACTGTTCACCGCGGCACTGCTGGCGTTCCTCGTCGCCGTCGTGGTCACCACCTCCGGCATCGACGTCGAGCGGGAGGCGTTGATCCTGTTCGACCTTTTGCTGGTCGTGGTCCTGGGATTGCTCCTGTACTCGATCTCGGCGCGCGACCCGCTGGCCCCGCCCGGACTGTTCGACAGGCTCCAACTCGCCCTCGTGGTCAGCGCGCTGGCCATCGATGTGCTGGTATTGGTGGAGATCACCGGGCGTATCACCGAGTACGGCACCACTCCTAACAAGGCGGCGGCGCTCGGGGAGAACGTCATTCTGCTGGCGAACCTGGCGTGGTCGGCTTGGCTGGTCTTCGGGCTCGTCCGGCGGCAGGCTCCCTTTGCGACACTCGAACGGTGGCAGACCACGTATCTTCCGGTCTATGCGGCATGGGCGTGGATTGTGGTCCTGCTCTTCCCGCCGCTGTTCAGCTACCTCTGACGAGTGGGCTCGTTCGTGCTTCGACTTGGGCACCGACATCCGCTTCACCGAGACGGAGGCGGCCACCACGAACGAATGCGTCCATTGTGGATCTACAGGTGCGGAGTGCGCCCCTCATGCCAGTGCGGGTAGTTCCGCCAGCGCACGGTCCACTTCGTCCTGCGGCAATTCGTGGTCGACCATCTCCCCGCGCAGGTACGCGTCATAGGCGGGCAGGTCCAGATGGGCGTGCCCGCAAAGCGCCGTGAGGATCACCTTTGACTCGCCCGATTCCCGGCAGCGCACCGCTTCCCGGACGCATTCCGCCAACGCGTGCGTCGGTTCCGGCGCCGGGATGATTCCCTCGGTGCGGGCGAACCGAACCCCCGCCGTGAAGCACTCCACCTGTGGGATCGCGACCGCCTCGATCAGCCCGAGCTCGTAGATGTGCGACATCAGCGGCGACATCCCGTGATACCGCAGCCCGCCCGCGTGGATCGGGTCGGGAATGAATCCGTGCCCCAGCGTGTGCATCTTGAACAGCGGCGTCAGGCCCGCGGTGTCCCCGAAGTCGTAGGCGTAGACGCCCTTGGTCAGCGACGGGCATGCCGACGGCTCGACCGCGCGGATGGTCGGCGACATCCGGCCCGCGAGCTTCTCCCGCAGGAAGGGAAACGCCAGGCCGCCGAAGTTCGAGCCGCCGCCGGTGCAGCCGACGATCACGTCCGGGGTGTCCCCGGCGAGTTCGAACTGCTTGAGCGCCTCCTCCCCGATCACCGTCTGGTGCATCAGCACGTGGTTGAGCACGCTGCCCAGCGCGTAGCGGGTGTCGGCGTCGCCCGCGGCCATCTCGACGGCCTCGCTGATGGCGATGCCGAGGCTGCCGGTGGAGTCCGGGTGCTCGGCCAACACCGCGCGGCCGGACGCGGTGAGGTCCGACGGGCTCGGGTGCACGGTGGCCCCGAACGTCTCCATCATGATCTTCCGATACGGCTTCTGGTCGTACGAGGCGCGGACCTGCCATACCTCGCACTCCAGGCCGAACACCGCGCACGCGAACGCCAGCGCGCTCCCCCACTGGCCCGCGCCGGTCTCCGTCGTCAGTTTCCGCACGCCCTCACGCGCGTTGTAGAACGCTTGCGGGACCGCCGTGTTCGGCTTGTGCGAGCCGACCGGGCTGACACCCTCGTACTTGTAGTAGATCCGCGCGGGCGTCCCGAGCGAGCGTTCGAGGCGGTGGGCGCGGAACAGCGGCGACGGCCGCCACAGCCGGTAGACATCCAGCACCTCGTCGGGAATGTCGACATAACTCTCCTGCGACACCTCCTGCAGGATCAGCGCCTGCGGGAACAGCGGCGCCAAGTCCGCGGGCCCTACGGGCTGCTTGGTCCCCGGGTGCAGCGGCGGCGGTGGCGGCTCAGGCAGGTCGGGGACGATGTTGTACCACTGCGTCGGCAGGTCGGACTCGTCGAGCAGGAACTTGGTGCGCATGCTCCGCCTCCCGGATCGTCGTTCCGACCAACGCTAGAACTCGCGCGCTCACCCGGCCACCGGACGCGCGCTTGCTACGGTGAAAGGGTGAACGTCGAGGTGACTCCCCTGCCGGGCATCGGCACGCGCCAGGACTTCGAGCTGCGCTCCGGACGGCGGATCGGGGTGATCGCGCACCGCGACGGCCACACCGACCTGATCGTGTCCAAGCAGGACGATCCCGACTCGTGTGTCGCGTCGATCCCGATGACCCCCGAGGAGTCGAGCACGCTCGCGGGCCTGCTCGGCGCGCCGCATCTGGTCGTGCGGCTCGAAGAGCAGCACAAGGAAGTCACCGGGATCACCACCCGGCAGCTCCCGATCGTGCCCGGGTCGCCGTTCGACGATCGCACGCTCGGCGACACCGCGCTGCGCACCCGCACGGCCGTGTCCGTGGTGGCGGTCGTCCGCGGCGGCACCGTGCACCCGTCGCCCACGCCGGACTTCCGGTTCGTCGGTGGCGACCTGCTGGTCACCGTCGGCACCACCGATGGCCTGGCCGCCGCGGCGGATCTGCTGGAAACCGGCTGAGCGGCCCGTGCACAACCCCGCTATCGCCCTGATCGAGCTGGGCGCGGTCTTCTTCGGCCTCGGGCTGCTCGGCAGGCTCGCCTGGAAGATCGGCATCTCGCCCATCCCGCTGTACCTGGTCGGCGGCCTGGCCTTCGGCGCGGGCGGACTCATCCCACTGGAAGGCATCGAGGAGTTCGCCGAACTCGCCGGTGAGATCGGCGTGGTCCTGCTGTTGCTTCTGCTCGGCCTGGAGTACTCGGCCGACGAACTGGTGACCGGTCTGCGTCGGTCCTGGCTGGCGGGCCTGCTGGACATCGTGCTCAACGCCGCACCAGGAGTCGCGGTGGCGCTGATCCTGGGCTGGGGCCCGGTCGGAGCCATGGTGATGGCGGGAGTCACCTACATCTCGTCGTCAGGCATCATCGCCAAGGTCCTGGGCGACCTCGGGCGGCTGGGCAACCGGGAGACACCGGTCGTCCTGTCGATCCTGGTGTTCGAGGACCTGGCCATGGCCGTCTACCTGCCCATCCTCACCGCCGTCCTGGCGGGCGCGACGCTGCTGGGCGGGCTCACCGCCGTGGGGATCTCGCTGGTCGTGATCACCGTGGTACTGGTGATCGCGCTGCGCTTCGGTCGGTTCGTGTCGATGCTGGTCGACAGCCCCGAACCCGAGGTGTTCCTCCTCCGGGTGCTCGGCGCGGCTCTGCTCGTGGCGGGGGTGGCCTCGCAGCTGCAGGTCTCGGCCGCGGTGGGCGCCTTCCTGCTCGGCATCGCGATCTCCGGGTCGACCGCGGAGAACGCCACGAAGCTGCTGGAACCCCTGCGCGACCTGTTCGCGGCGATGTTCTTCGTCGTCTTCGGGCTCAACACCGACCCGTCCACCATCCCGCCGGTCCTCGCCTACGCCGTCGGCCTCGCCGTGGTGACCACGCTGACCAAGGTCGCCACCGGCTGGTGGGCCGCTCGCCGCCAGGGCATCTCCCGCATGGGCCGCGCCCGCACCGGCGCCGCCCTCGTCGCCCGCGGCGAGTTCTCCATCGTCATCGCAGGCCTCGCCGTGACCGCCGGCGCCGTCGACGGCCAACTCGCCGCCCTGGCCACGGCCTATGTCCTGCTGATGGCGATCATCGGCCCGGTCGCCGCTCGCGTGGTCGAACCGGTAGCCAACGCGCTGCGCCGAAAGACCGCGAGCTAGTGTCCTGCACCCGAAATCCGCCACATAATTCGGCGGCCCAGCTTCCCGCTGGCCGCACGGCCGAAAAGCCCACGGACAACCAGTACGAGAACCTTCCGTCCGCACACCCAGCGGAAACCTGGACCACCGACTTATGCACCGGATTTCGGGTGCAGAACACTAGTTCAGGTCGGCTAGAACTAGCCCGCTGCGCGGTTTGGGCGTGAAGTAGGTGCTCTTGCGCGGCATCCGCCTGCCCGCGGCGTGGATCGTCAGCACGTCGGCGAGCGGGACCGGCGCGATCAGGATCACCGCCTCCGCGTCGGCGCCCGGCTCGCGGCCGTTCGGCAGCGTCCGCACCCGCGGACCCTCCGGGTCGATCCCGAGTGCCTTGTGCACCATCAGCTCCTCGACCACGGCGTGATCGATGCGCGGCAGCGCGTCGACGGGATCGGTCGGCGGCAGCTCCACGACCAGTGATCGGCCGCCGCACCGGACCACGACCGTGCCCGGCACCGTGGGAGCGGGCGCGTCAGGGGCATCGCGGACCACGAGACCGCACGCACGCCACGCGTCGGCCAGCGCCTCGGCCGAGAGTCCCGTGCCGACGAGCACCCGGTGGAACGCCCCGATGCGCAGCAGCGGACCGGCGGTGACCAGGGCGAGGATGCCGTCGAGCTTGGCGGCGGCGGCCGCGGCGACCCGGTGGTTGCCGTCGGCCACGAGCAGCGGCTGGGCGGCGGCCACCGCCATGATCGCGTCCCGGATGAGGCCGGGGCCCAGCAGCCAGAGCCGGTGCCTGCGCCCTGCGGCATCCACAGTGGACACAGCGGGTGCGCCTGCCGCGGCGATGGCGTCGGTGACCGCGGCGGTGAGCTGTTCGCCGTCGGACACCGGGACCAGCAGCGCCGCGCTCGTCGCGCAGCCAAGTCCGGCCAGCACGGCGGCGCGCTCGGCCACCACGTCCGGGTAGACCTGTTCGGTATGCACGACCCGGCTCGTGCCGTCGCCAGCCACCGCGGCGGGGTCGACCATGCAGAGCAGGCCGGTGGCCGACCCGTCCGGACCGTCCACCTGATAGGGCGCGACCACGTCGTCGACCGACCGGTACGCGCCGATGACCAGGTTTTGAAGCGCGCGACGAGCCGCGGGCAACGCTTGCAGCAGGCTCAGGCCGTCGGCCAGCGCCGCCGGGGTGCGGTGTGGGTGCTGCACGGCCAGCAACGTCCCACGCGCCGCACCCGGCTGGGCGAGTGCGGCGGTGACGCGGTGCGGCTCGGCGAACTCGTCGACGTCCGGTCCGGGCACCTCGGAGCGGACGATCCAACCGCGCTTGATCGGACGTACCCAGCCAGTCATGGGACCATCCTGCCTGTCAGGAGGGTCCCCGCGCTAAAGAATGAATCGTGCCGGGCTCAGAGCCCGACCGAGCTGTAGAGCGAGCCGACCTCCGGCCGGTTGAGCGCGCGGATCGACCCCGGCCGCTGGTTGCCCAGGTGGACATCGCCGATGCGGGTGCGGACCAGCTTGAGCACCGGGTGCCCGACCTCTTCGAGGATGCGGCGCACGATGTGCTTGCGCCCCTCGTGCAGCACGACCTCGACCAGCGCTTTGCCCGCGAAGTTGTCGACCAGCCGGAACGAGTCGACGCGCGCCGGGCCGTCGTCGAGCATGACACCCTCGCGCAGGCGTTTGCCCACGTCGCGGGCGACCGGTCCGGGCACCTCGGCGAGGTAGGTCTTGGCCACCTCGAACGACGGGTGCATCAGCCGGTGGGCCAGGTCGCCGTCGTTGGTGAGCAGCAGCAGCCCCTCGGTGTCGGCGTCGAGCCTGCCGACGTGGAACAGCTTGTCGACGCGGTCGCGCAGATAGTCGCCGACACACGGGCGCCCACGGTCGTCATCCATGGTGCTGTGCACCCCCCGCGGCTTGTTCAGCGCGAGGTACACGCGGTCATCGCGGACGACGACGCGCACGCCGTCGACATGGATGACGACGCTGAGCGGGTCGACCCGCATGCCCTGCTCGCGCACGGTCTCGCCGTCGACGCTCACCCGGCCCTGATCGATCAGGTCCTCAGCGGCCCGGCGCGAGGCGACTCCCGCGTTCGAGAGCACCTTCTGCAGCCGGATGCCTTCCGGCCCGGGACTATTCGACATCGTCAATCGCATCCACTTCTGGCAATAGCGGAGCGATCGGGGGCAGGTCCTCCAGGGAGGACAGCCCCAACCGCTCCAGGAACAGCTCGGTTGTTCGGTACAGGATCCCACCGGTCTCGGCGTCCGTGCCCGTCTCCTGGATCAGGCCCCGGACGACCAAGGTGCGGATCACGCCGTCGACGTTCACCCCACGCACCGCGGCCACCCGCGACCGGGTGACCGGCTGCCGATAAGCGATGACGGCGAGAGTCTCCAACGCCGCCCTGGTGAGCTTCGCGCGCTGCCCGTCGAGCAGAAACTTCTCCACGACAGGCGCGTACTTGTCACGAGTGTAGAACCGCCACCCCTCACCCACGCGCCGCAGGTCTATCCCGCTGCCCTGCCCGGCGTACCGCCCGGAGATCCGACGCAGGGCCAACCGCACCCGCGCGACGCTCTGATCGACCGCGAGCGCGAGCACCTCGTCCTCAACGGGCGCGTCTACGACGAGCAGAAGGGCTTCGAGGGCGGAGTCGAGGTCGTCGTCCTCGGTGAGGTCGGGGAAGGAGCCGGTCGCGACAAGATCCCCAGAGTCCGGCGCGTCGGCACTCCCGTCGACATCAGCTGTCCCATCGGCCCCGCCAACCTCAGCGGCATCAGCGGTCCCGAGAGTCTCAGGTGTCTCTTGCGTCTCGGGTGTCTCGACTGTCTCGGCAGGCTCCGCTGCCCCATCCACGGGGATCACCCGTACTCCTCATCTTCCGCGTCCGTCGCCACGCCCGAGGCCAGTTCGGCCTCCGCGACCGTCCCACCGGTCCACTCCACGCGCAGTTCGCCCAGCGGGTCGTGCTGTTCGAACAGCACCGTGGCCTCCCGGTACAGCTCCAGCAGCGCCAGGAAGCAGGCGACGACCTCGATGGTGTGCTCACAGTCCGCCGTCAGCTCGGCGAAGCTCGCCGTCCCCATCGCCGCCAGCTTCACCCGCAGCTGGGCCGCGGTCTCACGGACCGACACCTTCCCCATGTGCAGGTGATCCAGCGACAGCGTCGGCGGCGGCTTCGGCCGGAAGACCGCCGCCGCGATCTCGGCGAACCGCTGCGGATCGACCCCGAGCATCACCTCGGGCAGCAACTGCTGGAACCGGTCCTCCAACGCCACCGACCGCGGGTACCGCCGCAGCGCGTTTTGTTCCAGTTCCGCGAACAGGGCCGCGACCTGCTTGTACGCCCGATACTGCAGGAGCCGGGCGAACAGCAGGTCCTTGGCCTCCAGCAGCGCCAGGTCGTCCTCGTCCTCGACATCACCCTGGGGCAGCAGCCTGGCCGCCTTCAAGTCCAGCAGCGTGGCCGCGACGACCAGGAACTCGGTGGTCTCGTCGAGGTCCCAGTCGTCGCCGAGGGACTTGATGTGGGCGATGAAATCGTCTGTGACGCGGTGCAGCGCCACCTCGGTGACGTCCATCTGGTGCTGGGAGATCAGCTGCAGCAGCAGGTCGAACGGGCCCTCGAAATTCGATAGCCGGACGGTGAACTTCCCGCTGGCTACTGGTTCATGGGTGGGAACGTCGGCCACCGCGGTCACTGCTCGTCGTCCTGGCGCAGCCTGCGCACCAGGACGGAGTCCGCGCCGTGGTCCTGCAGGTCGGCGAGGATCACGGCGACGGCTTCGCGCACCACTCGGCCGCGGTCCACGGCCAGGCCGTGGGACGCGCGCAGGGCGAGACGGGCGTGTTCGAGAGCGAGCAATTCCTCATCCGAGACGTAAACCGTGATCTTCGAGTTGTGCTTCTGCCGCGGTGTGCCACGTGGGTAGGTCACCGCGCCAGCACCTCGCGGGCCAGTTGACGATACGCCTTCGCCCCTGCCGAGCGTGGGGCCCAGGTGGTGATGGGCTCACCGGCGACCGTGGTCTCGGGGAAACGAACAGTGCGGTTGATGACCGTGTCGAACACCGTCTCGCCGAACGCCTCGACCACCCGCGACATGACTTCGCGTGAGTGCAGCGTGCGCGGGTCGAACATGGTGGCGAGGATGCCGGTGATGTCCAGCTTCGGGTTGAGCCGGTCGCGCACCTTGTCGATGGTGTCGATGAGCAGCGCCACCCCGCGCAGGCTGAAGAACTCGCACTCCAGCGGGATCAGCACGCCGTCGGCGGCGGTCAGCGCGTTCACGGTGAGCAGGCCGAGCGAGGGCTGGCAGTCGACCAGGATGTAGTCGTACTCGTCGATCACCGGTCGGATCGTGCGCAGCAGGGTGTGTTCGCGGCCGACCTCGGTGACCAGTTGCACCTCGGCGGCGGACAGGTCGATGTTGCTCGGCAGCAGGTCCATGTTCTCCACGCACGTGCGGATCACCACGTCGTGAATGCCGACCGACCGCTCGATCAGCACGTTGTAGATGGTCTGTTCGAGCTGGTGGGCCGGGATGCCTAAGCCGACGGACAGCGCGCCCTGCGGGTCGAAGTCGACCAGCAGCACGCGGCGGCCGAACTCGGTGAGCGCGGCGCCGAGGTTGATCGTGGACGTCGTCTTGCCGACGCCGCCCTTCTGGTTGCAGACGGCGAGCACCCTGGCCGGGCCGTGCCCGCTGAGCAGCGGCGGCTCCGGGATGTGGCGGCGCGGTCTCCCTGTCGCCCCCACGCCGTTGCCACCACCCGAGTCGTCAAGCTGTTCGTCCTCGTCGGACGCGGCGCGCGGCGCGATGCTCAGCTCGACCGCGCCGCGCCCCGATTGCGGAAGTGTCGACATGGCGATCTAGCTCCTTGTCGCCTGCGAACCTGTCTACCGCAGAGTAAAGGGACACCCGGTCCCCACCTACGCGGCTCGCCGGTGGGCAGGTCAGGTGTCGGAAGGCGTCAGCGCGCCGAGAACGGAGTCCAGGAGACCGGGAAATGCCTGGTCGAGGTCGTCGCGGCGGATCGAGAGCCACCGCTGGTTGCCGTCCGGGCGGGTGTGGGTGACCCCCGCCTCGCGCAGCACGCGCAGATGCTGCGACAGAGTCGACTTGGCCACCGCGACCTCGAGGTTCCCGCAGGACATCTCCTGCGCCCGCGCGAGCTGCGCGACCACGGCGAGCCGCGTCGGGTCACTGAGCGCGTGCAGCACACCTGGCAGGGTCACCTGCGCGATTTCAGGCTCGTCCAGTTCGCTCATCCGGCACCTCCAGGGCGCACAGACTAAGCCAACCCGCTTTCTGAGTCGTACTCAGGAGTCGATCTCAGAACGTCAACCGCGCGGTAAGCGCTCCCACACCCGCTCCCGAGAGGCGCGGAAGGGCCACGAGGCGGCCCACCAAGACCAGGAGGAGCGCGTCCACTGGCCCGCTGACCTCGACACCTTCACCCACTGACCAGTCGGTGTCGGTCGCCGTCAGCCGGTAGCCGCTGAACTTCTTCTTCACGAAGAACGGCCCCTTCATCTCCCAGATCCGGTCCGCCGCGACCGCCGCGGGCGCGGGCTCCACTTCCAGCGTCCGCCCCAGCGGCACCGCGATGTCCTGACTGTGCACGAGGATGTCGATCAGCGTCTCCTTGTAGGTGACACCCATATTGATCTTCTGCGAGCCGACCATCCCCCGGATCTCCGCGATCATCCGGTCCGTCGACTTGCTCGACGCCGACTTCGCCATCGCCCAGATCCCCCGGTCAAGATTGCCCCGCGCCCGGACCATCGCGACCGTCGCCTTCCCAAGGTCGCGCAGGCCCAACTGCTGCAACGTCAGGTGGGCCGCCACGTCCCGCACCGTCCAGCCGTCACACAGCGACGGCCGCTCCCACTCCTCGACCGCGAGGTCCGACAGCAACTCGCAGACGCGCAACCGCTGCCGGTCGATCGCGGCGAAGACCTCGTCCCGGTTCATTTCTCCTCCAAAAGGGCCTCGATGAGCGCGGCGACCTGCGCGACCGCGCCGAACGACGGATCTGGGATGGCCAGCTGGTGCAACACCAGGCCGGTCACGTGGTTCATCACGATCGGGGCGTCCCGCTCGGGCTCGCTCGACCCGGCCGCGCGCAGCCAGTCGGTGAACCACTCGGTGACCCCCTGTCCCGTGGCGGCGAGCAGCTCACGCAGCCGCGGCTGCTGGGCGGCCTCGATGAGGATCGCGTGCCTGGCCAGCACCAGGACCCGATGGATTCCGGCCATGTCGCGGACGAACCCCTCGACCGCCTTGACCAGCTCGGCGGGGCTCGTCGGCGGGACCCGCGTGGCGACTTCGCCCCAGTTGGCCATCTCCCGCGCGGCGACCCGCTCCACCACGCCGTCGAGCAGCGCGTCCTTGGTGCGGAAGTAGTTGGACGTCGACCCTGCGGGCACCCGGGCCGCCGCGTCGACCGCCCGGTGTGTCAGCGCCCGCACCCCTTGCTCGCCGACCACGCTGATAGCGGCGTCAAGCAGATCTTCACGACGGCTGGACATCCTTGGATACTACATCCGTAGTTCACTAACTACAACTGTAGTTTTCAGCCAAGCGCCCGGGGATGGGCCGTGGCGTAGACCTCGCGGAGAGTGTTCACGGTGACAAGCGTGTAGATCTGCGTCGTGGTGACCGACGCGTGTCCTAACAGCTCCTGCACCACGCGCACATCCGCGCCGCCCTCCAGGAGGTGTGTGGCGAACGAGTGGCGCAGGGTGTGCGGCGACACCGGGACCCGGATACCCGCTACCTCGGCGGCGACCTTCAACGCGTTCCACGCGCTCTGCCTCGACAGCCGACCTCCGCGCACATTGAGGAACACTGCAGGCGTCCCCCGACCCCGCTCGGCCAACCCGGGCCGCGCGCGCACCAGATAGGCGTCCAAAGCGTTGAGGGCGGGCCTGCCGATCGGGACGAGGCGCTGCTTGCCACCCTTGCCGTCCAACAACACAGTCCGCTCGACGGTGTCGATGTCATCCAGGTCCAACCCGACGGCCTCGGAGATCCGCGCGCCCGTCGAGTAGAGGACCTCCAGCAGCGCCCGGTCGCGCAGCACTCCAGGCCCCTCCCCGATCGGGGTGTCGAGCAGCCGCAGCACGTCGTCCACCGGCAGCGCCTTGGGCAGCCTGCGCGGCGGAGTCGGCGGCTTCACCTCGCGGGCGGCGTCGTGCTCGGTCAGCCCCTCGCGCACGGCGAACTTGTGCAGCCCGCGCACCGCGACCAGCGCCCGCGCGGCCGACGACGCGGCCAGGGGTGGGTGATCGGCGTCGCCTTCGCGAAGCACTGCCAGAAAGCCCGCGACGTGCCGCTCCCCCACCGCGTCGAGGTCGTCGATGCCACTGGAAGCGAGGTGGTCGAGGTAGCGCCGCAGGTCGCGGGTATAGCCGTCGAGCGTGTTCGGCGAGGTGCCCCGCTCGACGGCGAGGTGGTCGAGGTACGTGCGCAGCGCCGCGGCGATCGGGCTCAGCGCGCACCCCCGAGCGCGTCGGCCAGCGGCACGTGGGCGAACCCGTGCGCCTCGGCGACCTCCGGGTGCACGACCGCGCCGCCCGCCACGTTGACGCCCTTGGCCAGCGCGGGATCGGCGGCGACCGCCGCGCGCACCCCGCCCGCGAGCGCGATGGCATAGGGCAGCGTGACGTTGGCCAGCGCGCGGGTCGAGGTGTTCGGCACCGCGCCCGGCATGTTCGCCACGCAGTAGAAGACGGACTCGTGCACCTTGAACGTCGGGTCCGCGTGGGTCGTTGGCCGCGAGTCTGCGAAGCAGCCGCCCTGGTCGATGGCGATGTCGACCAGGACGGAACCCGGCCGCATCCGCGACACCAGTTCGTTGGTGACCAACTTGGGCGCTTTGGCCCCGGGGACGAGTACGGCGCCGATGACCAGGTCAGCCCAGCGGCACGCCTTCTCCACCTCGTATGCGTTGCTGGCGATGGTCTGCAGGTGGCCCCGGTAGGTGAAGTCGATCTGACGCAGCCGGTTGACGTTCGTGTCGAGAACGACGACCTCGGCCTGCATACCGAGCGCGATACTCGCCGCGTTCATCCCCGACACGCCCGCGCCGATGACCGCGACCTTGCCCGCCGCCACCCCGGACACCCCGCCGAGCAGCACCCCACGCCCACCCTGGGCGCGTTCCAGGCAGTGCGCGCCGACCTGCGGCGCCATCCGGCCCGCCACCTCGCTCATCGGCGCGAGCAGCGGCAGCGAACCGTCGACGGCCTGCACGGTCTCGTAGGCGATCGCCGTCGTGCCCGCGTCGACCAGGGCACGGGTGCACTCGACACTGGCCGCGAGGTGCAGATAGGTGAAGAGCGTCTGTTCGCGCCGCAGCCGCGGGTACTCCTCGGCGATGGGCTCCTTGACCTTGAGCACCAGCTCGGCCGCGCCCCACACGTCGTCGGCGGTGGGCACGATCTCCGCGCCCGCGGCCTGGTAGTCGTGGTCGGGGAACGACGAGCCTGCGCCCGCCCCGGCCTCGATCAGCACCCGGTGGCCGCGGTCGGTCAGCTCGATGACCCCGGCAGGGGTGATCGCCACCCGGTACTCGTGGTTCTTGACCTCGCGCGGAACGCCAACCAGCACGACCCGAGCCTAGTGGCGACCACCGACTCGGGCCCGCTGACGCGCTAGCGTCGCTTGGCGAACTTCGTCGGCCGGTCCTGCCAAGGCGCGTGCACCTGACGCGGCGGCACCACGCCGGAGTCCACCGCGTGGGTGGCGAGCACGCCGCCGACCGTTGCGCCGTTGACGATCTCGCCTGCCAGGACCAACCGGACCGCCTCGCTCAGCGGGAACCGCCTGATCACCAGGTCGGCCTCCTCGTCGCCGTGCACCTCACGCTCCACACTGGACAAGCCGGTAGCCAGGAACACCCGAACCACCTCGTCGGTGAACCCGGGCGAGGCGGCGACATCGACCAGAACCGACCAGTCCTCGGCGACCAGGCCGACCTCCTCGACCAGCTCCCGCTTGGCCGCGTCGACCGGGTCCTCGTCGGCGTTGTCGATCAGCCCCGCGGGCAGCTCCCAGATCCGACGGCCCAGCGGGTGCCGGTACTGGTGGATCAGCACCAGGTTCCCGTCGTCGTCCATGGCCGCGATCGCCACGGCGCCGAGGTGTTCGACCACCTCGCGCGCGGCGGTGTTGCCGCCCGGCATGACGACCTGGTCGAGCCGGAGCCCGAGGATCCGTCCGATGTGGATGTCGCGAGTGGACGCCACGGTGAACTCGTGGCGCGCGGCCTCATCGATGTCGGTCACGCCTGCGCCCCGGCGGGCACCGGCTGCTCGTCGTCGAGTTCCACCGGCAGCCGCTCGGCCTGCAGGTAGGTCAGCGCGGCCTTGACGAACCCGGCGAACAGCGGATGCGGGCGAGTGGGCCTGCTCTTGAGCTCCGGGTGGGCCTGCGTGCCGACGAAGAACGGGTGGGCCTTGGCGGGCAGTTCGACGAACTCGACCAGGCGGCCGTCCGGGGAGGTGCCGGAGAAGACGACGCCCGCCTTGGTCAGCCGGTCGCGGTAGGCGTTGTTGACCTCGTAGCGGTGCCGGTGCCGTTCGGTGACCTCACGGCTGCCGTAGACGCCCGCCACGACCGACCCGGCGGCGAGGCTGGCCGGATAGGAACCCAGCCGCATCGTGCCGCCCATGTCACGCTCGCCCGCGACGACGTCTTCCTGGTCGGCCATCGTGCTGATGACCGCGTCTTTGGTGGACTCCTCGAACTCCGAGGAGTTGGCGTCCTTGATCCCGGCGAGGTTGCGCGCGGTCTCGATCACCATGCACTGCAGGCCGAGACACAGGCCCAGGGTCGGCACGCCGTGGGTGCGCGCGTGGGTGATCGCGCCGATCTTGCCCTCGATGCCGCGCACACCGAACCCGCCCGGGATCAGCACACCGTCCACACCAGACAGTGCGGCGGCCGCGCCTGCCGGGGTCTCGCAGGCGTCCGACGGCACCCAGGTGACCTCGACCTTGGCCCGGTGGGCGAACCCGCCCGCGCGCAGCGCCTCGGTGACCGAGAGGTATGCGTCGGGTAGGTCGACGTACTTGCCGACGAGCGCGATGCGCACGGTTTCCTTGGGCTTGTGCACGCGGTCGAGCAGATCGCCCCACACCGCCCAGTCCACGTCGCGGAACGGCAGGCCGAGGCGGCGCACGACGTAGGCGTCGAGGCCTTCGCCGTGCAGCACGCGCGGGATGTCGTAGATCGACGGCGCGTCGGGCGCGGCGACGACGGCCTCGGTGTCGACGTCGCACATCAGCGCGATCTTGCGCTTGAGGCCGTCGGGGATCTCCCGGTCGGCGCGGCAGACGATCGCGTCGGGCTGGATGCCGATGTTGCGCAACGCGGCGACGGAGTGCTGGGTCGGCTTGGTCTTCAGCTCGCCGGACGGGGCCAGGTAGGGCACCAGGGAGACGTGCAGGAAGAAGACATTGTCCCGGCCGACGTCGTGGCGCACCTGGCGCGCGGCCTCCAGGAAGGGCAGCGACTCGATGTCGCCGACGGTGCCACCGACCTCGGTGATGACCACGTCGGGCACCCGGCCGCTCTCGTCCGGCTCGGCCATGGCCCGGATCCGGGCCTTGATCTCGTCGGTGATGTGCGGGATGACCTGCACGGTGTCGCCCAGGTACTCCCCGCGCCGCTCCTTGGCGATCACCGCGGAGTAGACCTGCCCGGTGGTCACGTTGGCCGAGCCGGACAGGCTGCGGTCGAGGAATCGCTCGTAGTGGCCGATGTCCAGGTCGGTCTCGGCGCCGTCCTCGGTGACGAAGACCTCACCGTGCTGGAACGGGTTCATCGTGCCGGGATCGACGTTGAGGTACGGATCCAGCTTCTGCATGGTGACCCGCAGCCCACGCGAGGTGAGTAGCTGGCCAAGGCTGGACGCGGTGAGCCCCTTGCCCAGCGAGGAGGCGACGCCTCCGGTGACGAAGACGTGTTTGGTCGTCCTGGCATGCTGCGGCAACGATGCTCCCGTGGTCGATCTCACTTTCGGCAAGGCGAATTCCGCCGCCGTTCCACGGGACTTCACGGTAACACGGTGCGGCCTTCGGCCGCACGCGCCTGGCCCCTTTCAGCTGGCGTGTCGGACCCGCGCTCGGCCGCGGCGGCGTTCGGTGTTCCGCGGGCACGCCGACGAAGGAGGTCGTGTCCGCGGGGCCCCGAACGCCGCCATCTAGGCGGCCGAGCCGCGCGCCCGGAGGGCGCGCAATGTCACGGCGTGGGTGAGCAAGCTGTTGAGCCCACGACTACCTCGCCGGTGATGTTGGAGCCTGGGGCGAAGGTGATGCGCAGCATGGTCAGCGCGATGCTGCCGTCGTTCGGGTTCGGCAGCGTGACCTCGTTGAACTTGGCCGTGGCCAGGAGAACGCCGTTGGAGCGCTTGATCTCCTTGACGAAGTTCTGCGGCATCGGGTTCGGCAGGCCGGTCAGCCCGGTCATGCCCGAGTACGTCCAGCTCGCGCTGGTGCCGTTCTGGGTGGCGTTGCAGGTGACGCGCCAGTTGCCGATGCGGATCCGCGGCCCGCCTGCCGAGATCAACGCCGACAGCTCGAACTGCTGGCCGAGCGCCTCGGACTTGGTGGTGGTGACGTCGTTGTCCGGGTCGACGACCGTCGTGGTGCAACTCGTGGTCCCGCCGCCGAAGCGCACGCCGGACTTGACGACCGCACCGGAGGACCCCGAGGTGGTGCCGTCGACGGCGCACTGGGCCAGCGTCGGGATGCTGCTGACCACACCGCCCTTGGTGAACTGGGCCGAGCCCAGCGCCGCGACCCCCGCCGGGTTGGTCGCCAGCGCCGGGGTGGCGCTCACCACCATGCCCGCCGCCGCCACGGCGGCACAGAACCCGAGCCGTGCTGCCCTGATGTTTCGCATGTCTGACTCCCTTGTGCCTGGCGCACCGAATCGATCCTTTACGGGCGACATCGGTCCAGCCTGCAGGGAAATGAGCAGGTCAGACGGTCCCCCACTCGAACGTGTCGGCCAACCATCCGAACGTGGATCAACGGTGTCGTGGCCTCGACGGTGCGGGGAGCGCGCGTGACCCGATCGTGTCCGCGCGTCGCTACTCGGCGGGCGCGCCAGGGGCGGGGGCTTGGGCGTTGCCACCGCTGCCGTAGCGGCCGGATTTGCCGTCCAGTTGCTCGACCAGCGCCAGCACCGTGACGATCTGGCCCGCAGGGGTGTCGGCGTTGTCGACGGTCGACAGGATCGACGTGGCGGCCGTGTCGGCGCGAACCACGCCCACCGAGCCGGTGCCGTTGGCCGAGCCCGCCGAGCCCGCGAGCACGGTGCCCGCGCCGGACCGGTCGACCTGCGCGGCGAACCTCGCGATGGTGGCCGCGCGGTCGCCCGCACCGTCACCCGACGCGGCACCGCCGGTGAGCACGATCGCCAGCTGCGCGGGCTTGAGGTCCGGGGTGGCTTTGATGAACCCGCCGTCGGTGAGGCCCGACAGCACGGCGGCCGATTCCTCCACGGAGACCTGCGGTTTGTTGTCAGCCTTGCTGATGAGCAGCAGCGGCCCGAGCAGCCCGCCCGCCAGCGTGCCGGGGTCGGGCGCGGTGGGCAGCTGGACCCCCGCGGGCAGCAGCCGGGTGACGATGTCCTTGAGCTGGTCGGAACGTGCCTGGTCGGCGAAGGCCTCGGTCAGCTGGAGTTCGCCGGTGACGGTGGCCCCCGCGTTGGCGATCAGCCCTTTGAGCGCGTCGCGGTCGGTCGGGCGGGCGTCGGCGGTGGTGACCAGCACGACGGTGCGCTGGGCCAGCGCGCCCTTGACCGCCAGCGGCCCCACCGTCGCGGCGAACGAATCGGCGTCGCCGAGCCGCGCGTTGAGTGCGTTGCGCTGGTCCTCCAGCTCGCTGACCTGGGTGCCCAGGTCGTTGTTCTCGTTGTTGAGGCCGGACAGCAGCGTCCGGCTCAGCGTGGTCGAGCCGAGCACCACACCGACAGCGAGCGCGAGGAACACCGCGGCGATGGAGATGATGTGGTAGCGCAGCGAGATCACGAGAACAGCCCCTTGAGCCAGACGACGAACGAGTTCCAGGTTTCGGTGATCCAGTCGGTGTACGCGGCGCCGACCCCCGACACCGCGACCGCCGCCGCGATGGCCACCATCGCGGCCATGACCAGCAGCACGATCGCCAGCACGGACACCCGACTGCGGTGCAGCGCGGCGACCGCCTTGCCGTCGACCAGCTTGCCGCCGACCTTGAGCCGGGTCAGGAAGGTCGACGGGTTGGAGCCCGACCGCCCCCGGTCGAGGAATTCCCGCAGCGTGGCCTGGAACCCGACGGTGACCACGAGATCGGCGTTGTGCGTGTCCGCGATGATCAACGCAAGATCCTCGGCGTTGCCGGACGCGGGGAAGGTCACCGCGCCGATGCCAAGGTCCTGAATCCGACCGAGCCCCGGAGCATGGCCATCCGGGTGCGCGGGCACGACAACCTCGGCCCCCGCCCGCAGGGTTTCGGTGGCGATCCCGTTCGGGTCGCCCACGATGACATCGGGCTTGTACCCGGCCGCACGCAGCGCGTCGGCCCCGGACTCGACCCCGATGAGCACGGGCCGGTGTTCCCCGATGTAGCGCTTGAGCGCCTTGAGATCGGCGACGTGCTCGTGGCCCGGCGCCACCACCAGCACCTGCCTGCCCTTCATGACCGTGGTGAGCTGCGGAACCCCGATACCGTCGAGGAACATCGTGCGCTCGCGGCGCAGGAACTCCATCGTGTTCGCGGAGAACGCCTCCAGTTGCGCCGACATCCCGGCCTTGGCCTCGATCATCTGATCGGCCACCGACTCGACGGTCTGCGGCGTCCCTTGCGCCACCTCGCGATCCCCGACGTACACGGTGCCGTCGAGCAACCGCACTTTCGAGCCTTCTTTGATCGCTCGCAGCGCGTCTTGGCCGACGCCGTCGATCAACGGAATCCCGGCGCCGACCAGCACCTCCGGGCCCAGATTCGGGAAACGTCCTGAAATCGACGGGGAAGCGTTCACGACGCCTGCCACTTCGGCACGGACTAGCGCGTCGGCTGTCGCCCGGTCGAGATCGAGTTGGTCGAGTATTACGACGTCTCCTTGGGACACCCGGCGCAAGAGGTCCCCGGTCCGGCGATCGACCCGTGCGACGCCCGTCACCCCAGGTCGGGCGTGCTGTGATCGACTTAGGACACCGGGAAGCTTCATGCGCCGATGGTGACAAACCGGAAGCTCTCGGTCCGTTCGCCACGCCGCGAACTGTCTCTTTTCCCGACTCGTGGGTGACGTCGGTCGGTTTGCTCGGTCGGGTCCGCACCATCGGGTGAAGGTGCGGCTCTGTTGGTGACTTTGTTGGGTTCGGACCCGGGGCGTCACCGCCCAGGGCGGGGCTTTCCCGACAGCTTCCAATCGTGCTTCTCGCCATCGGCGACCGCGAGCAGTTCCTCGGCGTGTGCCCGTCCGGTCTCCGTCGAGTCCATGCCTGCCAACATTCGGGCCAACTCGATCACCCGGTTTGTGTCGTCCAGCATTCGGACATCACTGCGCGTGACTCCACCGGAAGCGCTCTTGTCCACGATCAAATGCCGATCGGCAAACGCCGCGACCTGGGCCAGGTGCGTGACCACGATGACCTGATGGCTACGCGACAACCGGGCCAGCCGCCTGCCGATCTCCACCGCCGCCCGGCCACCCACTCCAGCGTCGACCTCATCGAACACCAGCGTCGGCACCGGATCCGAGTGCGCCAGCACGACCTCGATCGCCAACATCACTCGCGACAGCTCACCGCCCGACGCACCCTTGTGCACCGGCAACGGCTGTGCGCCGTCATGCGCTACCAGCAATAGCTCGACGTCGTCCACGCCGTCCGAGCCCGCGTGCAGCAGCTCTCCAGCGACCTCCAGGGCGACCGGGTCACCCGAGTCGGCCGGTCGGGGACGAACCGCGATCTGGATGCTGGCCTGGCCCATCGCCAGGCCGCTCAGCTCGTCCGTCACAGCCTTGGCCAGTTCCTCTGCGGCCTTGGTACGCGCGGCGGTCAGCCCAACGGCGATGCCCGCGAGCTGCTGCGCCAACGCGATCTTGCGCGCCGCGAGCTCGCCCAGTGCCTCTTCCGAGGTGTCCAGGCCCGCCAACTTGTCCACAGCGTCCCGCGCCCATGCCAGCACGCCGTCGACGTCCGCCGCGTACTTCCGGGTGACCACCTTCAGCTCGGCCTGCCGCGCCAGCACCTGCTCCAGCACCGCCGGATCGGCGTCCAGGGAATCCAGGTAGGCCGTTAGCTCGGAACCGACGTCGGTGAGCAGCACAGCGGCCTCAGCCAGCCGTGGCTCCAGCTCCTTCAAGCGCGGATCATCCGCGGCGGCGAGCCTGCGCTGGGCCTCGCCGATCAGCCCTAACGCACCCGGTAGGTCCGGGTCGCCGTCGGGCGAGCCCGACACCGCGTAGCTCGCGCCTGAGGCGGCCTCTCGAAGTTGGTCGGCGTCGGCGAGGCGGCGGGCCTGGTCGACCAGCTCGACGTCCTCGCCCGGCTTCGGGTCGACCGCCGCGATCTCCTCGACGCCCTGGCGCAGGATGTCGGCCTCGCGGGCCATTTCCTTGGCTCGGCGGGTGCGGTCGGCCAGTTCCTCGGTGACGGAGATCCACTCGGCGCGCACGCGGTGGTAGTCGGCCAGGACCGGGGCGACGTCGTCGCCCGCGAACCGGTCGATCACCGCGCGCTGCTCGGCGGGCCGCAGCAGGCGCAGCTGGTCGTTCTGGCCGTGTACGGCGATCAGCTGCTCGGCGAGGTCGGACAGCACCCCGACCGGCACCGAGCGGCCGCCCAGATGCGCCCGGGAGCGCCCGTCGGAGTTGACCGTGCGCAGCGCGATCAGGCTGCCGTCGTCCTCCGGGTCGGCACCCGCGTCGCCCGCGACCTTGGCCGCCGACCCCGCCAGACCCTCGAACCGGCCCTCGACCACCGCTTTCGACTTGCCGCTGCGGATGCGAGAGGCCTCCGCTCGGCCGCCCGACAGCAGGTGCAGGCCGGTGACGACCATGGTCTTACCCGCGCCGGTCTCGCCGGTGACGACGGTGAATCCGGGGTGGAGCTCCAGCGTGGCCTCGTCGATCACGCCGAGGTCCTGGATACGCATCTCGGCTAGCACAACGCGCACCCTAGCGGCTCGACATGACAAACCGTCGTCACCGGGACCGCCATCCCTGCACGGGCAGGTCGAACTTGTCGACCAACCGGTCGGTGAATGGCTCGTCGCGCAGCCGGACGAGCTTGATCGGCAGCTTCCCACCGGCGATCTCGATCCGCGAGCCGGGCGGGATGTCGAAGGTGCGGCGGCCGTCGCAGCACAGCACCGCCGGGTGGCCCGCCGGGTCGACCTCGACGGCGACCACCGAGCGCGGCGACACCGCCATCGGCCGGGAGAACATCGCGTGGGCGTTGCTGGGCACCACGAGCATGGCCTGTACATCCGGCCACACGATCGGCCCGCCCGCGGAGTAGGCGTAGGCGGTCGAACCGGTCGGCGTCGCGCACAGCACGCCGTCACAGCCGAAGGAGGACACCGGGCGGCCGTCGACCTCGATCCGGACGTCGAGGATGCGTTCGCGGCTGCTCTTCTCCACGCTGGCCTCGTTGAGCGCCCACGTGTCGGCGAGGACCTCACCGTCGCGGGTGGCCACGACATCGACCGTCATGCGCTCCTCAACGTGGTAGCCCTGCTCCACGACCAGCGCGACGGCCTCTTCGAGCGCGTCGGACTCGGCTTCGGCGAGGAAGCCGACGCGGCCAAGGTTGACCCCGAGCACCGGCACCCCCGCGGGCCTGGCCATCTCGGCGGCGCGCAGCAGCGTGCCGTCGCCGCCGAGAACGAACACCAGCTCCGTGCCGACCGCGGCGGCGGGGCCGAAGTCGACCACCTCGCTGTAGCAGGACGGATCAAGGTCGGGTGCCTCGTCGTCGAGGACACGCAAGCGCACCCCCGCCGAGTGGAACCAGCCCGCCACTTTCTCCGCGGTGCGCCGGTTCTCGGTGCGCCCGGTGTGCACGACCAGCAGGATCTCGCGGTCTGTCATTGGGGCCCTTCCTGGACGGCCGTTTCGACCAGTGCCGCCGCCTCGGCGTCGGCCAGGGGGTCACCCCGGCGCAGCCAGGCGAAGTACTCGACGTTTCCGGACGGCCCGGGCAGTGGGCTCGCCACGACACCGTGCGCGCGCAGGCCCATCTCCCCCGCCGCGCGCAGCACACCGCACACCGCGTCGGCGCGCAGCCGCGGGTCGCGGACCACGCCGCCCGTGCCGAGCCGGTCCTTGCCGACCTCGAACTGCGGTTTGACCATCGGCAGCAGGTCGGCGTCGGGGTTCGTGCAGCTCAGCAGGGCGGGCAGGACCAGGCCAAGTGAGATGAAGGACAGGTCGGCGACCACGAGGTCGACCGGACCGTCGGTGTCTTCCTGGGTGAGGGCGCGGACGTTGGTCTTGTCGCGCACCAGCACACGGTCGTCGGTCTGCAACCGCCAGACGAGCAGCCCGCGCCCGACATCGGCGGCGACCACCTGACGCGCACCCCGGCGAAGCAGGACGTCGGTGAATCCGCCGGTGGACGCTCCGGCGTCCAGGCAGCGCTTGCCGTCGACGCCGATGTCGAACGCGTCGAGCGCGCCGATGAGTTTGTGGGCGCCGCGGGAGGCCCAGTTGGGATCGTCGACGTCGTCGCGGAGGACGACAGGGGCGTCGGATTCGACGGCGGTGGCGGGTTTGCTCGCGACGGTGCCGCGAACGGTGACGCGGCCTTCGGCGATCAGCTGCGAGGCGTGGTCGCGGGAGCGGGCCAGACCTCGGCGCACCAGCTCCGCATCGAGCCGCGCCCGACGGGGCGGCACCGGTCAGACCTTGTCGATACTGGCGAGCGCCGCGGTGAGGGCGATGTGCACGGTGTCGAACCGGTCTACGTGGTCGGCAACGGGGAGCCGGTCGAGCCCGTCGAGTCCGGCCACCGCGTCGGCGATCGCCTCGTCGCTGACCGGCTGCTGTCCGGGCGGCGGCCCAGGGACCGGCCTGTTCGCGTCGAATTCCACCTGCACCCCTCCACGCTATCCGATCGGTTGCCCGCTGAGTCCCAACGCGCTCAACGCGGCGGCGGCACCGTCGTCACAGGGGCGGACGTCGACCGGGCCCTCCCCATCGGCCCAGTGCGCGGCGCACAGGGTGCGAAGCAGGTCGAGCGGGTCGCCGTCACCGCCCGCGACGAGGCCGCCCGCGTCCGTGCCGACAGTCCAGCCCGCCTTCGCGGTGAATTCGAGCGCCGAGGCGGCGTCGGTCACCGCGGAGAGATCGGCGCTGACGTAGGTCGGCCTCTCGTGCGGGCGCGCGGCGAGCACGTCGGCCGGGGTCGCCACGCCCGTGAGCACGAGCAGTGAGTCGAGCTTGGCCGAAACGGCCCCTTCGATGTCGGTGTCGAGCCGATCACCGACCACCAGGGGCCGCGACGCGTCCGCCGACCGAATGGACTCGGCCATGAGCGGCGTGGCGGGCTTCCCCGCCACCACCGGCTCCTGATCAGTCGCGACCCGCAGGGCGTGCACGAGCGACCCGTTGCCGGGCAGCAGACCGCGGTCGGTCGGCAGCGTCCGGTCGACGTTGCAAGCCACCCACAGCGCACCACCCCGGATCGCCACACACGCCTCCGCGAGATCGGCCCACGCCGTCCTCGGGGAAAGTCCTTGGAGGACGGCGCGCACGTTCGGCCCGGCCAGTCGCACGACCGTCAAACCGACCTTGACCACCTCGTCGGCCAGCGCGTCGGACCCGATGACCAACACCTCGGCACCGGCGTCGAGCCGCTCGGCGAGCACCGCCGCCCCCGCCTGCCCACTGGTGCTGACCTCAGCCGGATCGGCCGCGATCCCCATCTCGGTGAGGTGAGCCGACACCTCCCCCGGCGCCCGCGACGCGTTGTTCGTCACGAACCGCACCGCGACCCCGTCGGCCCGCGCGGCGGTCACGGCGTACTCGGCCCCGGGGACGGGTACGCCGCCGCGGTAGACGGTGCCGTCGAGGTCGAGCAGGAGGGCGTCGTAGATGTCGAGCAGCCGATCACTCATCGGTCAGCGCACTCCGGTGTGGGCGGGACTCAGCTTCGGTCGGAGGGATTCGTACCAGCCGGGGTGGTCGCGTCGGCCGGGGGGAGGTCACCGATGTGATCCATACCCTGGGACAGCGCGTCGTCTGAGTGAGGCTCGTTCGCATCGACGTCTCCGCCATCACGGTCGACGACATCGCCGGCGGAGACACCCGCGACGTCTTCGGCAGCAACGTCACCGTCGACGTCGTTGGCGGCATCGCCATCGGCGAGGCTGTGATCGGCGGCATCGTCATCAACAGCGATGTCGCCGCTGGCGAGGCTGCCAGCAGCAGCAACGTCGCCATCCACGTCACTGGCGACATCGCCACCAGCGCGGCCGACATCGGCGGTGTCGTCGCTGAGGTCAACACCGTCGATATCGCTTCCCGCGACGTCGCTGTGAGCGGTGTCGTCGGCGCCGTCGTTGTCGCGGTGCCCGATGCCATCCGCGATGGTGCTGCCGCCGTCGGCGTCATCCGTGTCGGCGCTGTTGTCAGCGTCGGCATCGGGGTCGACGTCGTCTTCGATCTCGATGGTTTCGCCGGGGAGGGCGGAGGCGACCTCGGACTCGTCGGCGCCGAGGGCGAAGGCTCGTTCGGCGGCGTCGGTGTCTTCGTCGTCGTCGGCTTGGGCGGCGTTGAGGAACCAGCGGATGGCGTCCTCGGTGCGGCCTGCGGCCTCAAGGTTGTCGGCGTAGGCGTAGAACAGCCGCGCGCTCCACGGGTCGCGGCGCTTCGGGTCCAGGTCCGGGCCCTGCAGCCCGACGACAGCGGCCTCGAGCTGACCCATGTCCCGGCGCGCGCCCGCGCTGACGATCCGCAGTTCCACGGCGACGTCCGGGGACAGGTCGGAACCGGCTTCCTTGGCCAGTTCCAGCGCCCGCTCCGGCCTGCCGAGCGCCCGCTCGCAGTCCGCCATCACGGCGATGTGGTGGTTGCCGCCACTCATCCGCCGCACGGCGCGCAGCTCCGAGAGCGCCTCGGCCCACTCACCCGCGTGGTAGGCGGTCAGACCTGCGGCCTCCCGCACGATCGCCACCCGAGCGGCCCGCTCCCGCGCGAACCGAGCGTGCACCAGAGCACGCTGCGGGTCCTCGTCGATGAGCATGCCCGCGGCCACCAGGTGCTTGCCGACCATCTCGGCCAGCGACTTCGGCAGGCTCCGCAACCCGGCCCGCGCCTCAGCGTCGAGTGCGGCGTAGTCAGCACCCTCGGGAACCTGGGGCCCGTACTCGCCGGGCGCGGAGTCACGGCTGTCGTCCCGCCTGCGCGGACGGTCATCCCGATCACGGGCAGGGCGCTCTACCGAACGCTCGCCGCTGTCAGCGCGCTCAACCGTCTCCGCCGACTCCACGTCCGACACGGCGGAAACCTCGGCCGACAGCACGCGCTCGTCGGGAGCCTCCGACTGAACGGATTCACGGGCGTCGAGGTCGGCTGTCGGACGGTCCGAACCACGATCATCGGACCGATCGGCCGGACGGTATGAACCACGTTCCTCTGTGCGGTCTGACGGACGGTACGAACCACGATCGTCAGATCGATCGGACGGGCGGTACGAACTACGGCTGTCACGGTCTGCGGGGCGGTAGCCAGGCCGGTCGCCCGAGCGCGGGGCTCGGTCGCTCTTGCCCGTCGGCCGCCGGTCGTCCGAGTCACGCTTGTAGCCGGAATCCTTTGCGCCGGAACGGAACCCGCTGTCGGGCCGGGCACCGCCGCGGCTGTCGCGGTCGTCCCGGTCACTGCCGCGATATCCACCGGTGGGGCGGGTGCCGCGGTCGTCGGAGCGGGAGGCGCCGCGGGTGTCCCGGTCACCTGACCGGTAGCCCCCACGGGCGTCCTTGTCATAGCCGCCAGAGCGGCCGCCACGGTCGTCAGACCGGAAGCCGCCACCGGTGCGGGATCCTCGGTCATCGGAGCGGAAGCCGCCACTGGGACGGGAACCGCGGTCGTCGCGATCACCAGACCGGTAGCCACCACGGTCAGCACCAGTCGAACGGGCACCGCCGCGGTCATCAGAGCGGTAACCGCCCGAGCGGCCACCACGGTCGTCACCAGAGCGGGCACCTCCGGTACGGGAACCGCGGTCGTCACGATCACCCGAGCGGAACCCACCCGAACGAGCGCCGCCGCGGTCGTCACGATCGCCGGAACGGAAGCCACCGCTGGAACGCGCGCCACCGCGGTCATCACGGTCTCCGGACCGGAAACCGCCACGATCACCGCCAGTGGAACGGGCACCACGGTCGTCGCGGTCGCCGGAACGGAACCCACCACGGTCGCCACCGGCACGGGAACCACGATCGTCCCTATCGCCAGAACGGAAGCCACCAGTCGAGCGCGCACCACGATCGTCACGATCGCCAGAGCGGAAACCACCGCCGCCGGTCGAGCGGGCACCACGGTCGTCGCGGTCTCCGGACCGGAAACCACCACGGTCACCGCTGGTCGAGCGGGCACCACGATCGTCACGATCGCCGGAACGGAAGCCACCGCTGGAACGGGCGCCGCCACGGTCGTCGCGATCACCCGAGCGGAAGCCTCCCGACCGGGGGCCGCCGCGCTCATCGCGATCGCCAGAGCGGAAGCCACCGCTGGAACGGGCGCCGCCACGGTCGTCGCGATCACCCGAGCGATAGCCGCTACGGTCGCCGGTCGAGCGGCTGCCACCGCGGTCGTCGGAACGGTAGCCGCCGCCGGTGCGGGGGCCGCCACGGTCGTCGCGGTCGCTGGAACGGTATCCGCCTGAGCGGTCACCGGACGAGTCGCCGGAGCGATAGCCGCCGCGCTCCGGGCGGGAGTCGCGGTCGCCGGGACGGAATCCGCCGCGGTCGTTCGACCGGTAGCCGCCACGGGTGTCGCTTGAGCGGTCGCTGCCACCTGACCGGTAACCGCCGCGGTCACCCGTCGGACGGTCGCCGGTGGTGCGGGGACCTCGGTCGTCGCGGTCGTTGGAGCGGGAGGACCCGCGGTCTTCTGAGCTGCTGGGCCGGTAGCCGCTGGGGCGGGAGTCGCGGTCCCCGGATCCCTTGTAGCCACGGGAATCCCGGTCGGGGCGCGGGCCGCGCGCGTCGCGGTCGGTGGGGTTCGGGCGGTAGCCGCCGCGGTCCTGCGAGGCGCCGCGGTGTGGGCGGCCTTCGCCGGAGCGGGAGTCGTCGCGCTTCCACACGGCGCCGGTGGCGCCGCGGTTGTCGTCGCGGCGGGGCTTCCAGTCGCCGGACTGGCGGCGCTGGCCGCCCTGATCGCGGTTGTCGCCGCGGTCGCCGCGACCCGTTCCGGATCGACGGTCACCGCCTCGGCGGTCGCCACCGCTGGAATCGTCCCGTCGCCCGAACTCCGACACCCTAATCCTCCTGCAAGCGGGCTGACCCGCGACATACACCGATGACGCCAAAAGGGCTTGTGGACAGTGCACGCTTCAACGTGCACCTCCACAAGCCCCTTTGGGAATGATTGTCCGGCGGCGTCCTACTCTCCCACACCCTCACGAGTGCAGTACCATCGGCGCTGGCAGGCTTAGCTTCCGGGTTCGGGATGGGACCGGGCGTTTCCCTGCCGCTATGACCGCCGTAACACTATGAAACAGTAACCAGCGACCCCACGCTCAACCCGACAGTATCGGGGTGTGTGGGGGTGGTTGGTGTCTCAGACACCGCACAGTGGATGCGTAGCATGTTTGTAGCAAGCCCTCGGCCTATTAGTACCGGTCAACTCCACCCATTACTGGGCTTCCATTTCCGGCCTATCAACCCAGTGGTCTGCTGGGGGCCTTAACCCCTCAAAGGGGGTGGGAGACCTCATCTTGGAACGAGCTTCCCGCTTAGATGCCTTCAGCGGTTATCCCTTCCGAACGTAGCCAACCAGCCGTGCCCCTGGCGGGACAACTGGCACACCAGAGGTTCGTCCGTCCCGGTCCTCTCGTACTAGGGACAGCCTTCCTCAAGTCTCCTGCGCGCGCGGCGGATAGGGACCGAACTGTCTCACGACGTTCTAAACCCAGCTCGCGTACCGCTTTAATGGGCGAACAGCCCAACCCTTGGGACCTACTCCAGCCCCAGGATGCGACGAGCCGACATCGAGGTGCCAAACCATGCCGTCGATATGGACTCTTGGGCAAGATCAGCCTGTTATCCCCGGGGTACCTTTTATCCGTTGAGCGACGCCGCTTCCACCAGCCAGCGCCGGATCACTAGTCCCGACTTTCGTCCCTGCTCGACATGTCTGTCTCACAGTCAAGCTCCCTTGTGCACTTGCACTCGACACCTGATTGCCAACCAGGCTGAGGGAACCTTTGGGCGCCTCCGTTACCCTTTGGGAGGCAACCGCCCCAGTTAAACTACCCACCAGGCACTGTCCCTGAACCGGATCACGGTCCGAAGTTAGACACTCAGTACGATCAGAGTGGTATTTCAAGATTGACTCCACCCACACTGGCGTGCGGACTTCACAGTCTCCCACCTATCCTACACAAACCGAACCAAGCACCAATACCAAGCTATAGTAAAGGTCCCGGGGTCTTTCCGTCCTGCCGCGCGTAACGAGCATCTTTACTCGTAGTGCAATTTCGCCGGGCCTATGGTTGAGACAGTCGAGAAGTCGTTACGCCATTCGTGCAGGTCGGAACTTACCCGACAAGGAATTTCGCTACCTTAGGATGGTTATAGTTACCACCGCCGTTTACTGGCGCTTAAATTCTCAGCTTCGCCCTTGCGGACTAACCGGTCCTCTTAACGTTCCAGCACCGGGCAGGCGTCAGTCCGTATACATCGTCTTGCGACTTCGCACGGACCTGTGTTTTTAGTAAACAGTCGCTTCTCGCTGGTCTCTGCGGCCACCTGACCCTAGCCCGCGAAGGGCTTCAAGTCCTGTGGCCCCCCTTCTCCCGAAGTTACGGGGGCATTTTGCCGAGTTCCTTAACCATAGTTCACCCGATCGCCTTGGTATTCTCTACCTGACCACCTGTGTCGGTTTGGGGTACGGGCCGCGTGGAAACTCACTAGAGGCTTTTCTCGGCAGCATGGGATCACTCTACTTCGCCTCATTCGGCTATGCATCACGTCTCAGCCTATGTGGTTGACGGATTTGCCTATCAACCGGCCTACACGCTTACACCACACACCAACTGGTGGCGGAGCTACCCTCCTGCGTCACCCCATCGTTTGGCTACTACCGGATCAGGTCCCGCGCTCCACACTCCGCCCCCGAAGGGACTCATGCTTTGGGCGGTTAGTATCACCGAGCTCACCAGGGACGCGTCCACACGGGTACGGGAATATCAACCCGTTGTCCATCGACTACGCCTGTCGGCCTCGCCTTAGGTCCCGACTTACCCTGGGCGGATTAGCCTGGCCCAGGAACCCTTGGTCATCCGGCGGAAGAGTTTCTCACTCTTCTTTCGCTACTCATGCCTGCATTCTCACTCGCGCAGCCTCCACGACTGGATCACTCCGCCGCTTCGATGGCTGCACGACGCTCCCCTACCCATCCACACCACTGCCCACCCAAAAGGGCGGGGATGTATTGTGTGAATGACACAGCTTCGGCGGTGCGCTTAAGCCCCGCTACATTGTCGGCGCAGGACCACTTGACCAGTGAGCTATTACGCACTCTTTCAAGGGTGGCTGCTTCTAAGCCAACCTCCTGGTTGTCTGGGCGACCCCACATCCTTTCCCACTTAGCGCACACTTAGGGGCCTTAGCTGGTGTTCTGGGCTGTTTCCCTCTCGACTACGAACCTTATCGCCCGCAGTCTCACTGCCGCACTCTCACACACCGGTATTCGGAGTTTGGTTGATTTCGGTAAGCTTGTAGGCCCCCTAGACCATCCAGTGCTCTACCCCCGGCGTGAAACATGCGACGCTGCACCTAAATGCATTTCGGGGAGAACCAGCTATCACGGAGTTTGATTGGCCTTTCACCCCTACCCACAGCTCATCCCCCAGGTTTTCAACCCTGGTGGGTTCGGGCCTCCACGACGTCTTACCGTCGCTTCACCCTGGCCATGGGTAGATCACTCCGCTTCGGGTCTAGACCACGCGACTCAAGCGCCCTATTCAGACTCGCTTTCGCTACGGCTACCCCACACGGGTTAACCTCGCCACGCAGCACTAACTCGCAGGCTCATTCTTCAAAAGGCACGCCATCACCCCGAAAGGCTCTGACGGCTTGTAGGCACACGGTTTCAGGTACTCTTTCACTCCCCTCCCGGGGTACTTTTCATCTTTCCCTCACGGTACTAGTCCGCTATCGGTCACCAGGAAGTATTTAGGCTTAGCGGGTGGTCCCGCCAGATTCACAGCAAATTCCACGAGCTCGCTGCTACTTGGGAACACCATCGGGAGACACTGAGTTTTCGCGTACGGGACTCTCACCCACTACGGTCACGCTTTCCAGACATGTTCCGCTAACACAGTGTTTTCTCACTCCCCGACCAGCCGGCAGACTGACCAGATAGGTCCCACGACCCCGCATACGCAACCCCTGCCGGGTATCACACGTACACGGTTTAGCCTCATCCGCTTTCGCTCGCCACTACTCACGGAATCACGGTTGTTTTCTCTTCCTGCGGGTACTGAGATGTTTCACTTCCCCGCGTTCCCTCCACACACCCTATAGATTCAGGTGCGGGTGACACCACATGACTGATGCCGGGTTTCCCCATTCGGACATCCTCGGATCTCAGCTCGGTTGACAGCTCCCCGAGGCTTATCGCAGCCTCCTACGTCCTTCATCGGCTCCTGATGCCTAGACATCCACCGTATGCCCTTAATATCTTGCTACAAAGATGCTCGCATCCACTGTGCAGTTCTCAAACACCAACCAGAGGCACAACCGCATCCCTGAAAACACCAGCCCGACCCTCGCTGAGGTATCGGCGGTCTGCTCCCGCGGCCAGCCCTGAAGAGTGCAACACCCCAACGGGTGTTGTCTCAGGACCCAACAGTGTGCCGACACACATCCACTCCACAACCCCAATCACTGACGTTCCACGCACACCCTTGCGGGTGGCAGTACTTGCCGCATGACCGGCGCCGCGAGTCTCAGCTCGTCCAGTAGTTCCACAGCACATGAGCAACCACCCACCGGGCATTCGCCGGCGGCCTGGCCCTCCCACCGCCCAGCAAGCTGGACGGGGTCAGATGCTCCTTAGAAAGGAGGTGATCCAGCCGCACCTTCCGGTACGGCTACCTTGTTACGACTTCGTCCCAATCGCCAGTCCCACCTTCGACCACTCCCTCCCTTACGGGTTGGGCCATGGGCTTCGGGTGTTACCGACTTTCGTGACGTGACGGGCGGTGTGTACAAGGCCCGGGAACGTATTCACCGCAGCGTTGCTGATCTGCGATTACTAGCGACTCCGACTTCACGGGGTCGAGTTGCAGACCCCGATCCGAACTGAGACCGGCTTTAAGGGATTCGCTCCACCTCACGGTCTCGCAGCCCTCTGTACCGGCCATTGTAGCATGTGTGAAGCCCTAGACATAAGGGGCATGATGACTTGACGTCATCCCCACCTTCCTCCGAGTTGACCCCGGCAGTCTCCTATGAGTCCCCGCCATCACGCGCTGGCAACATAGAACGAGGGTTGCGCTCGTTGCGGGACTTAACCCAACATCTCACGACACGAGCTGACGACAGCCATGCACCACCTGTGAACCAGCCACAAGGGGGCCTACATCTCTGCAGGTTTCCAGTCCATGTCAAGCCTAGGTAAGGTTCTTCGCGTTGCATCGAATTAATCCACATGCTCCGCCGCTTGTGCGGGCCCCCGTCAATTCCTTTGAGTTTTAGCCTTGCGGCCGTACTCCCCAGGCGGGGTGCTTAATGCGTTAGCTACGGCACGGAGAACGTGGAATGTTCCCCACACCTAGCACCCACCGTTTACGGCGTGGACTACCAGGGTATCTAATCCTGTTCGCTCCCCACGCTTTCGCTCCTCAGCGTCAGTATCGGCCCAGAGACCCGCCTTCGCCACCGGTGTTCCTCCTGATATCTGCGCATTTCACCGCTACACCAGGAATTCCAGTCTCCCCTACCGAACTCAAGTCTGCCCGTATCGATCGCAGGCCCAGGGTTAAGCCCCAGGTTTTCACGACCGACGCAACAAACCGCCTACGAGCTCTTTACGCCCAATAATTCCGGACAACGCTCGCACCCTACGTATTACCGCGGCTGCTGGCACGTAGTTAGCCGGTGCTTCTTCTGCAGGTACCGTCACTTGCGCTTCGTCCCTGCTGAAAGAGGTTTACAACCCGAAGGCCGTCATCCCTCACGCGGCGTCGCTGCATCAGGCTTTCGCCCATTGTGCAATATTCCCCACTGCTGCCTCCCGTAGGAGTCTGGGCCGTGTCTCAGTCCCAGTGTGGCCGGTCGCCCTCTCAGGCCGGCTACCCGTCGTCGCCTTGGTAGGCCACTACCCCACCAACAAGCTGATAGGCCGCGGGTTCATCCTGCACCGCCGGAACTTTCCACCACAACACATGCGTGAAGTGGTCATATCCGGTATTAGACCCAGTTTCCCGGGCTTATCCCAGAGTGCAGGGCAGATTACCCACGTGTTACTCACCCGTTCGCCGCTCATCCACCCCGAAGGGCTTCAGCGCTCGACTTGCATGTGTTAAGCACGCCGCCAGCGTTCGTCCTGAGCCAGGATCAAACTCTCCAATAATGTTTCAGAGTGTTCTCTGCCTGACAAAAAGACACCAAAACTGGCATCAATTCATCTCAAAGGAACCCACAAAGGGGTTCAATCATTTAAGCTCTACTGGCTTAAATCGGCACACTGTTGAGTTCTCAAACAACACACGCACATCCGCGTCAGCCACACACAGCAGCTTCAGCAAGAGGCTTTAAGACTTTGGTTTCGCCAGGCCCCGTTCCGGTTTTCCCGGCCCGTTCCGCTCTGACTTGGATAAAGTTACACGTGCGCAAACCTGGGGTCAAATCGCACCCCCAGGCGCCCGCGCCGGACGGAAACCGCAGGTCACCGCCCCTGTGTCGGGTCTACAGACAACGTAACCCACGTGATCTCCGGTGTGAATGTGACCGCGATCACACGAACTTTCGTGAAGATCGAGTATCCAGCGCTCTGACCTGCGCAAACAGCTGTGGCCGCCGATCCACCAGGGGATCGACGGCCACAGGGGCACCACTCGGACGGGCTCAGGGCTGGACTTCGACCCCAGCGGTGTTGCGCTTGCCGCGGCGCAGGACCAGCCACTTCCCGTGCAGCAGGTCCTCCTTCGACGGCGTCCACGCCTCGTCGGTGACCTTGCCGTTGTTCACGTACGCGCCACCTTCACCCACCGTGCGCCGCGCCGCTCCCCTGCTCTCCGCGAGCCCGGACGCCACCAGCAGGTCGACGATGGTCGGCTCGTCCGCCAGCCGTGCTGTCCCTGTCGGCGCCTCGGACATCGCCGCGTCCAGCGTGGACAGGTCCAGTTCGCCCAGTTCTCCGCGTCCGAACAGCGCCTGGCTGGCCGCCACGACCTGCCGTGTCTCGTGCGCGCCGTGCACCAGCGTCGTGAACTCCTCGGCCAGGCGCTTCTGCGCCGCCCGCAGGTGCGGGCGCTCGGTCGTGTCCCGCTCCAGCGCCTCGATCTCGTCCTTGTCGAGGAAGGTGAACAGCCGCAGGTAGCGCACGACGTCGGCGTCGCCCACGTTCACGAAGTACTGGTACCAGGCGTACGGCGAGGTCATCTCCGGGTCGAGCCAGACGTTGCCGCCGCCGGTGGACTTGCCGAATTTGCGCCCCTCGGCGTCGGTGACCAGCGGCGCGGTCAGCGCGTGCACGGAAGCCCCGTCGACCCGGCGGACCAGGTCGACCCCGCCGATGATGTTGCCCCACTGGTCGGACCCGCCAACCTGCAGCTTGCAGCCGTGCGCCCGGTGCAGGCGCAGGTAGTCGTGCGACTGCAGGAGCAGGTAGCTGAACTCCGTGTAGGACATACCGTCGGTCTCGAGCCTGCGCTTGACCGTCTCCCGCGCCAGCATCACGTTGATCGAGAAGTGCTTGCCGACGTCGCGCAGGAAGTCCAGCACCGACATCCCGCCGGTCCAGTCCAGGTTGTTCGCCAGGATCGCGCCCGTGCCCGGCCCGTTGGCGTCGTCGAAGTCGACGAAGCGCTCCAACTGGCCGCGGATGCGGCCTGCCCACTCGGCCACCACGTCGGTGGTGTTCAGGGTGCGCTCACCGCTGTCGCGCGGGTCGCCGATCATGCCCGTCGCCCCGCCCGCCAGCACGATCGGCTGGTGGCCCGCCTTCTGGAAGCGCCGCAGCATCAGCAGCGGGACGAGGTTTCCGGCGTGCAGGCTGGGCGCGGTCGGGTCGAATCCGCAATAGAGGGTGAGCGGACCCGCGTCGAGATCCCGGCGCAGGGCGTCGAGGTCGGTGGACTGCGCGATCAGGCCGCGCCAGGACAGCTCGTCGAGAATGTGCTCACTCACGGCAGTCATCTTCTCGCACGGCCCCTACCTGGGCGCGAGCGGATTGCCGTCATCGCCTGTTCGCCCGCCTGCCATCGCCCGATCAACCAAGTCCTATGCACAAGCGGCCATACGGGTAGAGGATGCCTTGGTCTGTGAACTCTCGACTGGAGGCGACCCCGTGCCAGGTGCAAGACCGCTTCTCCGTTACGCGATGCCCGCCGCCCTCGCGGCCGCGGTCATGGTGGCGATCCCACTCGCCGCGCCCAGCAGCGTCCCGTCCGCCGACGCGTCCTGGACCCCGATGTCCCCGGTGAAGGTGGCCCACACCGAACCCGGCCCGGCAGGCGTGGCGAAGGGCAGGCTGCTCGGCTTCAACGACTTCCACGGCGCGCTGGAGCCGCCCACGGGCAGCGGCGGCCTCGTCAACGGCACCCCGGCCGGTGGCGCGGAGTACCTGGCCACCCACGTCGGCAGGCTGCGCGAGCAGGGCGAGTCCAACGGCGAGAAGGTCCTTACCGTCGGCGCCGGTGACTTGGTCGGCGCCACCCCGCTGATCAGCGCCGCGTTCCACGACGAGCCCGCCGTCGAGGTGCTCTCCGAGCTTGGCCTGGACATCTCGTCGGTGGGCAACCACGAGTTCGACGAGGGCGTCACCGAGCTCAAGCGCCTGCAGCGCGGCGGGTGCCACCCGACCGACGGCTGCCAGGACGGCGACGGCTTCGACGGCGCGAAGTACCGCTACCTCGCCGCGAACGTGGTCGACAAGAAGACCCGGCTGCCGATCCTTAGCCCGGTCAGCATCAAGTTCGTCGGCGGCGTGCCGGTGGCGTTCGTCGGTATGACGCTCAAGGGCACCCCGAGCATCGTCAACCCGGCGGGCATCGCCAATGTCGAGTTCCTCGACGAGGTGACCACCGCCAACAACTACGCCAAGCTGCTGAGCCTGCTGGGCATCAAGTCGCTGGTGCTGCTGATCCACGAGGGCGGCCAGCAGAGCGCGCCGCCGAGCCCGCAGGACCCGTCGAGCTGCGCGAACTTCGCGGGCCCGATCACCAACATCGTCGCGGGCCTGCGGCCTGAGTACGGCGTGGTCGTCTCCGGCCACACGCACCGCTTCTACAGCTGCGCGCTGCCGAACTCCTCGGGCGCCAACTCCGTGGTCACCAGCGCGGGCTCCAACGGCACCCTGGTCACCGACATCGGCTTCACCGTCGACCGCAAGACCCGCAAGTTCACCGAGGTGAACGCGCGCAACGTGATCGCGGAGAACGGCGTCAAGCTGGCCGACGGCACCTGGGCCAAGGACGCGGCGGGCAACTTCATCCGCAACCCGGAGCTGGTCCACGCGGGCGCGAAGGCCATCGTCGACAAGTACCGCGCCGCGGTCGCACCGCTGGCCAACAGGGTCGTCGGCAAGATCACCGAGAACATCTCGCGGACGAACAACTCCGCCGGTGAGAGCCCGCTCGGCGATGTCATCGCCGACGCGCAGCTGGCTTACACCAGCTCGCAGCAGGCGCAGATCGCGTTCATGAACCCGGGCGGCATCCGCGCGGACCTGTCGTACGCGTTCTCGCCGGGCGGCGAGCCCGCGGGCGACGTCACCTACGGCGAGGCTTTCACCGTCCAGCCGTTCAACAACCTGGTCGTCACCCAGTCGTTCACCGGCGCCCAGGTCAAGGAGGTGCTCGAGCAGCAGTTCGTGGGCTTCGCGGGTCAGACCACGCAGCGCATCCTGCAGGTCTCGGCGGGCTTCACCTACTCCTATGACAGCACCAAGCCCGTGGGTGAAAAGGTCTCCGCGATGGCACTCAACGGTGTCCCGCTGGACCCGGCGGCGACCTACAAGGTCACGTCGAACGACTTCCTCGCCAACGGCGGTGACGGCTTCACCAAGCTGAAGGACGGCACGGGTCGGACCACCGCGCCCGGCTTCGACGTCGACGCGCTCGTCGCGCACCTGGCCGCCGCCCCGGTGTCCGCGGGCCCGGCGAACCGGATCACCAAGCTCGGCTGATATCTGCTCAAAGAACGGGGGCGCTCCGGCGCCCCCGTTCCATTTTCCCGCCTCGGCGATAGGCGCTGACTGAGCGGGAGCCGTCGACCCAGAAGCGCCACGGCACGTCCATCGCGACCGCCACGCCGACGCGGGGGCCGACGGCGATGTCCTCGGTGGGCACGGGATCGCCCGCGAGCAGGCGGACCGGCGAATCAGGGTCGGTGAGATCGGCGCCGTTGTGCGGGCGTTCGAGGCCGAGGACAGTGGTGAGCCGGGCCGGGCCCTTCGCCAGTTCGTGGTCGTTGCGCGACCCCGGTCTGCGGGCGCGGGCAATGTCCACTCCAGACACCACTTCCCCGGCGCGGAGCAGGACCGCGCCGGGCACGCCGTCGGTCAGCGAGACCACATTGGCGCAGAAGTGCATGCCGTAGACGAAATACACGTACAGGTGCCCCGCCGGGCCGAACATCACCTCGTTGCGTGGCGTCCGGCCGCGATAGCAGTGCGACGCGGGATCGTCGCCGCCGCGGTAGGCCTCGACCTCGACGAGCCGGATCGCGACGGTGCCCTCGTCGGTGCGGGATTCGAGCACGCATCCCAAGAGCCGCTTGGCCGCGATGACGGGGTCGACCGCTAGGTCGTCGCGCGTGAGGACGTGCTGTGTTCCGCCCAACTCCGGTACTCCTCGATCCGCCGCACGACCCGGTCCCGCTGCTCCGCGACCCGCTGCGGCGCGGTCCCACCGTACGCGTCGCGGGAGGCGATGGATCCCTCGACCGTGAGCACTTCTCGGACCTTGGGGGTGAGCGCTGGGTTGACGGCGGTGAACTCGGCGTCGGTGAGGTCGGCCAGTCCGACTCCCCTCTCCTCGGCGCGGCGCACGCACTCCCCCGCCGCCTCGTGGGCGACGCGGAACGGCACGCCCTCGCGCACCAGCCACTCGGCGATGTCGGTGGCCAGGGTGAAGCCCGCGGGCGCGAGCTCGGCGAGGCGGTCGGTGTGGAAGGTCAGCGTGGAGATCAGGCCCGCGAGGGCGGGCAGCAGCAGGGTGAGCTGGTCGACGGAGTCGAAGACTGGCTCCTTGTCCTCCTGCAGGTCGCGGTTGTAGGCCAGCGGCTGTGCCTTGAGGGTGGCCAGCAGTCCGGACAGGTTGCCGATCAGTCGGCCGGACTTGCCCCTGGCCAGTTCGGCGACGTCGGGGTTCTTCTTCTGCGGCATGATCGAGCTGCCGGTGGCCCAGGCGTCGTGCAGGGTCGCGTAGGCGAACTCGGCGGTGGTCCAGATGATGATCTCCTCGGAGACCCTGGACAGGTTCACGCCGAGCATGGCCACGATGAAGGCGAACTCGGCGGCGAAGTCGCGCGCGGCGGTGCCGTCGATGGAGTTCTCGGTGGGCGCGTCGAAGCCGAGTTCGGCGGCGACGGCGGCCGGGTCGAGGCCGAGCGACGAGCCCGCGAGGGCGCCGGAGCCGTAGGGCGAGATGGCGGTGCGCTTGTCCCAGTCGCGCAGCCGGTCGACGTCGCGGAGCAGGGCTTGGGTGTGGGCGAGCAGGTGGTGGGCGAGCAGCACGGGCTGCGCGTGCTGCAGGTGCGTGCGGCCCGGCATGGGCGCGGTGGGGTGGGTCTTGGCCTGGAAAAGGAGGGCCTCGACCACATCGAGCGTGCCACCCGCGACGAACCGGGCGGCGTCGCGCAGGTACATGCGGAAGAGGGTGGCGATCTGGTCGTTGCGGGAGCGGCCTGCGCGGAGCTTGCCGCCGAGGTCGCGGCCCGCGCGGTCCATCAGACCGCGTTCGAGGGCGGTGTGGACGTCCTCGTCGGCGGGGACCGGGGTGAACGCCCCGGAGACCACATCGGCCTCCAGGACGTCCAGCGCCTCGATCATCCCGGCGAGTTCGTCGTCGGTGAGGAGGTTCGCGCCGTGCAGGACCCGCGCGTGGGCTCGGGATCCGGCGATGTCGTAGCGGGCCAGCCGCCAGTCGAAATGCGTCGACAGGCTCAGTGCGGCCATGGCTTCGGCTGGGCCGGACGTGAAGCGCCCACCCCACAACGCGGTGGGTTCCTGCTCGGTCACGATCGTCCTTTCTGGACTCGAACGCCCCGCACGCAGCCCCCACCCTTCCCGGGGGGACGTCCCCTGGCCAGTCTATCGGCGGTGGGGGGTTTGCGTGGGTGTGTGCGCCTGGGTTGTGGATGGTTCGGCCGATGTGGATGGTTCGGGCCAAAGCGCTCGCCACCTAAAAGCGGCCGAGCCGCTCGGTCGCGGTGGCGATCCGGGGGTTCGCGGGCACGGCGACGCAGTCGCTCGTGTTCGCGGGCCCCCGGATCGTCACCTAAAAGCGGCCGAGCCGCGCGACCGAAGGGAGCGCCATGTCTCAGTTTCCAGACCGCTTGGCGGCGATCTTGCTGGGGAGGCCCCAGAGCTGGACGAAGCCCTTGGCCAAGGACTGGTCGAAAGTGTCGCCCTCGTCGTATGTCGCCAGGTTGAAGTCGTACAGCGACTGTTCCGACTTCCGTCCCGTGACGACCGCGCGGCCGCCGTGCAGGGTGAGCCGGATGTCGCCGGACACGTGTGCCTGGGTCTCGGCGATGAAGGCGTCCAGGGCGTACTTCAGTGGGGAGAACCAGAGGCCGTCGTAGACCAGTTCGGCCCAGCGCTGCGACACCGTCCGCTTGAAGCGGGCCAGGTCGCGCTCGACGGTGACGTTCTCCAGCTCGGCGTGCGCGGTCATCAGGGCGATGGCGCCGGGCGCCTCGTAGACCTCGCGGCTCTTGATGCCCACGAGCCTGTCCTCGACCATGTCGAGCCTGCCGACGCCCTGGGCGCCCGCGCGGCGGTTGAGTTCCTGGATGGCCTGCAGCACGGTGACGGTCTCGCCGTCGATGGCCACCGGGACGCCCTTGTCGAAGGTGACGACGACCTCGTCGGCGTCGCGCGGCTCGGCCGGGTTCGACGTGTAGGAGTAGACGTCCTCGATCGGGGAGTTCCAGATGTCCTCGAGGAAGCCGGTCTCGACCGCGCGGCCCCAGACGTTCTGGTCGACGGAGTACGGCGACTTCTTCGACACGTCGATGGGCAGGTTGCGGTCCTCGGCCCAGACGATGGCCTTCTCGCGGGTCCAGGCGAAGTCGCGGACCGGGGCGACGACCTTCAGCTCGGGAGCGAGCGCGCCGATGCCGACCTCGAAGCGCACCTGGTCGTTGCCCTTGCCGGTGCAGCCGTGGGAGACGGTGGTGGCGCCGTGGAACTTGGCCGCGTCGACCAGGTGCTTGACGATCACCGGGCGGGAGATCGCCGACACCAGCGGGTAGCGGTCCATGTAGAGCGCGTTGGCCTGCAGCGTGGGCAGGCAGTACTGCTCGGCGAACTCGTCGCGGGCGTCGATGACGACGGCCTCGACCGCGCCGCATTCGAGGGCGCGCTTGCGGATCGTGTCGAGATCCTCGCCGCCCTGGCCGACGTCGACCGCCACGGCGACGACCTCGGCACCGGTCTCCTCGGCGATCCAGCCGATGGCCACCGACGTGTCCAGCCCACCCGAGTAGGCCAGCACCACCCTGTCACTCATTGCTTTCTCCTTGTTTCGGCAAGTCTGTTCCCGCTGGATTCGACCCGTTGCGGGAGGCCATCGCGGTGAATCTCTCCGCCATGTGGAGCCCGGTGAGCGGTTCCCGGACGATCACCATGAGGGTGTCGTCGCCCGCGATCGTGCCGACCACGTCGATGAGCGCGGCCCGGTCGATGGCGCTGGCCAGGAAGCCCGCCGCACCGGGCGGGGTTCGCAGCACGGTGAGGTTGGCTGAGCCGTCGGCCGAGACGAGCAGCTCGCTGAGCAGGCGGACCAAGCGGTCGGTGCCGCCTTGCACGCCTCGCACGGGGCTGCCGTCCTCGGGGATGACGTAGGTGGGGGCGCCGCCGTCTACGCCGCGGAGTTTGACCGCGCCGAGTTCGTCGAGGTCGCGCGACAGCGTGGCCTGGGTGACGTCGATGCCTTCGGCGCCCAGCAGCGTGGCCAATTCGGTCTGGCTGCGGATCGCCCGGTCGGACACCATCTCGACGATGCGCGCCTGGCGGGCGGCCCTGGTGGAGGCGGAGTTGGTCATTGGGTCACCAGCCACGCCATGAGCGCTTTCTGCGAGTGCAACCGGTTCTCCGCCTCGTCCCACACCGCGCTGGCGGGGCCGTCGATGACCTCGTCGGTGATCTCCCAGCCGCGGTGGGCGGGCAGACAGTGCAGCACGATCGCGCCGGGGGCGGCGCGCTCCAGCAGTTCGGTGTTGACCTGGAGCTTGCGGAACGGGGCGACCCGGTCCTTGCCGTCGTTCTCCTGACCCATGGACGTCCACGTGTCGGTGACGAGCACGTCGGAGCCGTCGACGGCGGCGTGCGGGTCGGTGAGCAGGGTGACGCTGCCGCCGGTCTCGGTGGCCCGGTGCTTGGCGTCTTGCACGAACTCCGCGTTGGGCTGGAAGCCCTCCGGCGCCACGACCCGCACATGCATGCCCGCTGTCGCGCCGCCGAGCAGCAGCGAGTGGGCCATGTTGTTGGCGCCGTCGCCGAGGTAGGTGGCGGTGACGCCCGCGAGCTTTCCGTGGCGTTCCTCGATGGTCATCAGGTCGGCGAGCACCTGGCACGGGTGGAACTCGTCGGTGAGCGCGTTGATCACCGGGACGGCCGACGCCGACGCCATCGCCTCGATGCGCTTCTGCGCGTAGGTGCGCCAGACGACCATGTCGACGTACCGCGACAGCACCCGCGAGGTGTCCTCGATGGTCTCCTCGCGGCCGAGCTGCATGGTGCGGCCGTCCACGACGATCGGCTGGCCGCCGAGCTGCTGGATGCCGACCTCGAACGACAACCTGGTCCGGGTGGAGTTCTTCTCGAAGATCGTGGCGACCGACTGGCCCTCCAGCGGGCGCTGGGACAGCGGGGCGCCCTTGAGGACCTTGGCCAGGGCGAGGACTTCCCGCTGCTCGGCCGGGGTCAGGTCGTCGTCGCGGACGAAGTGGCGCACGGTCATGGTCACTCCTGGTCCACGGTGTCGAGGATCGAGGGCAGCGCCGACAGGAACTCGCCCGCCTGGTCGTCGGTGAGGATGAGCGGAGGGGCGAGCCGCACCGCGTCGGGCTGGACGTTGTTGACCAGGAACCCCGCCGCCTGCGCCGCGTTCGCCAGCGCGGCCGACACCGGCTTGGCCAGGCCGATGCCGAGCAGCAGCCCGCGTCCGCGCACGCCGGTGACCAGCGGGTGGTCGATGGCTTCGATCCCCGCCGTGATGTCCTTGCCCAGCGCGGCGACGTGGTCGAGCAGGCCGTCGGCCGCCAGGGTGCGGATGACCGCGAGACCCGCCGCGCACGCCACCGGGTTGCCGCCGAACGTCGTGCCGTGGTGGCCGGGACCGAACAGGTCGGCCGCGGCGCCCACACCGACGCACGCCCCGAGCGGCAGGCCGCCGCCGAGGTTCTTGGCCAGCGTGAACACGTCGGGCGTGATGCCCGCCTGCTGGAACGAGAACCACCCGCCGAGTCTGCCGATGCCGGTCTGCACCTCGTCGAGCACGAGCAGCGCGCCCGCCTTCGTGGTGATCTCCCGCGCCGCCTGCAGGAAACCGTCCGGAGCCGGGATGACGCCGCCCTCACCGAGAATAGGCTCGATGAAGACAGCGGCGGTGGAGTTGTCCACAGCCCCCCTCAAAGCCTCGACGTCTCCGAACGGGATGTGCGTGACATCGGGGACCAGCGGCTGGAACGGGGTGCTCTTGGCGGGCTGCCCGGTCAGCGTCAGCGCGCCCATGGTGCGGCCGTGGAAGGCGCCGTGGCAGGCGACGACCTTGGTCTTGCCGGTGAGCCGGGTCAGCTTGAACGCGGCCTCGACGGCCTCGGCGCCGGAGTTGGTGAACAGCACCTTGGCGTTGCCGGTCATCCCGGCGACGTCGAGCAGCGTCTCGGCCAACTCGACGGCCACCGGGTTGATGTAGAGGTTCGAGGTGTGGCCGAGCGTGGCGATCTGCTTGCTGACCGCCTCGATGATCGCCGGGTGCGCGTGGCCGAGGGCGCTGGTGGCGATGCCGCCGACCAGGTCGAGGTAGCGGGTGCCGTCGGCGTCCCACAGGTAGGCGCCGTCACCGCGCACGATGGACAGCGCGGGCGTGCCGTAGTTGTTCATCAGCGCGGACTTCCACCGCGCCTGTCCGTCCACATTAGACTCGATCATGACTCCCCCTCATCCGGCAGCACCATCGTGCCGACGCCACTGCTGGTGAACACTTCGAGCAGAACCGAGTGCGCGAGCCTGCCGTCGATGACGTGCGCCTTGGGCACGCCGCCGACGACCGCGCGCAGGCACGCCTCCATCTTCGGCACCATGCCGCTCTCCAGGCCGGGCAGCAGCTTCTCCAGCTCGGTGGCCCGGACCTCGTGCAGCAGCGACGACTTGTCCGGCCAGTTCGCGTAGAGGCCCTCGACGTCGGTCAGCACGACCAGCTTCTCCGCCTTGAGCGCGATGGCGAGCGCGGCGGCGGCGGTGTCGGCGTTGACGTTGTGCGGCAGGCCGTCGCGGTCGGGCGCCACGGTGGACACCACCGGGATGCGGCCCGCGTTGACGATGTCGAGCACGGCGTCCGGGTTGACCTCTACGACGTCGCCGACCTGGCCGAGGTCGACCTCCGCGCCGTCGACCACGGCGGTGCGCCGCTCGGCGGTGAACAGGTGCGCGTCCTCGCCGGAGATGCCGACCGCGTACGGACCGTGCTGGTTGATCAGGCCGACGAGTTCGCGGCTGACCTGGCCGGTGAGGACCATCCGCACGACGTCCATGGTCTCGGCGTCGGTGACCCGCAGGCCGGCCTCGAACCGGCCCGCGATGCCCAGCCGCTTGAGCATGGCGCTGATCTGCGGGCCGCCGCCGTGCACGACGACCGGGCGCAGTCCCGCCAGCCGCAGGAACACCATGTCCTCGGCGAAAGCGCGCTTGAGCGTGTCGTCGATCATGGCGTTGCCGCCGTACTTGATGACGACGAGCGCGCCGTGGAAACGCCGCAGCCACGGCAGCGCCTCGATCAGCACACTGGCCTTCTCAGCAGCTGTGTTGTGCTCCCAAGCCTTCATGACGAGTACGCGCTGTTCTCTTCGACGTAGGCGTGAGACAAGTCGGTGGTGAGGATTGTGCCGACGCCCGGCCCCGCGTGCAGGTCGATCACGATCTCGATGTCCCGGCCGGACATGTCCGCCTCGGTCCGGTCGACGCCGCGCCCGCCCGCCTTGCAGACCTGCGCGCCGTTGATCGTGATGTCGAGCTTCTGCTGGTCGAAGTCGGTCGGCGCGTTGCCGACGGCCATCGCGATCCGGCCCCAGTTGGGGTCGGAGGCGAAGAACGCGGTCTTGCACAAGTTGTCCTGGGCGACGATCCGCGCGGTGGCCAGTGCCTCGCTGTCGCTGGCGGCGCCCTGAACGGTGATCGTCACATGCTTGGTGACGCCCTCGGCGTCGGCCTGGAGCTGGGCGACCAGGTCGGCGCAGACGGCGGTGAGCGCCTCGGTGAACTCGGCTTCGGTGACCGCGACGTCGGAGGCGCCGGAGGCCAGCAGCAGGACGGTGTCGTTGGTCGAGGTGCCGCCGTCGACGTCGAGCCGGTTGAAGGTGAACTCGACGGCGGTGCGCAGCGCGGGCTCGACGGCCGACGGGTCGATCAGGGCGTCGGTGGTGATGACCGAGAGCATCGTGGCCATGTTCGGCGCGCACATGCCCGCGCCCTTGGCGAAGCCGCCGATGGCCCAGCCGTCGGCGTGGACGAACGCGGTCTGCTTCGGCACGGTGTCGGTGGTCATCACGGCGGTGGCGGCGGCCAGGCCCGCGTCCTTGCCGTGGGCCAGTTCCTTGGCCGCGGCGTCCACACCGGACTTGACCGCGTCCATCGGCAGCCGCTCGCCGATGAGCCCGGTGGAGCACACGGCGACATCGATCGCGCCGATGCCCAGGACGTCGGCGACCTTCTCGGCGGTGGCGTGCGAGTCCTGGAAGCCCTCGGGTCCGGTGCACGCGTTCGCGCCGCCGGAGTTGAGGACGACGGCCTTGAGCTTGCCGGTGGTGAGCACCTGCTGCGACCACAGCACCGGCGCGGCCTTGACCTTGTTGCGGGTGAACACGCCCGCCGCGTGGGTCGTCGGGCCTTCGTTGACCACCAGCGTCAGGTCCGGCTTGCCGTTGGTCTTGATGCCCGCCACGACACCGGCGGCGCGGAAACCCTGCGCGGTGGCGACGCCAAGGGCGCGGTCGATGGTCACGGTGCGACTCCCACAGTGGACAGGCCGGTGGTCTCCGGCAGGCCGAGCGCGATGTTCATGGACTGCACGGCGGCACCCGCCGTGCCTTTGGTGAGGTTGTCGATGGCGGCGACCACGACGAGCCGGTTGAGGTCGGCGTCGACGGTCACCTGGAGCTGGACGGCGTTGGAGCCCAGGACCGCGGCGGTGGTCGGCCACTGCCCCTCGGGCAGCAGGTGGACGAACGGCTCATCGGCGTACGCCTTCTCGTAAGCACCGCGCACATCGGCGTTCGGGTCTTTGAGCGTGGCGCTGCACGTGGCGAGGATGCCGCGCGGCAGCGGCGCGAGCACCGGTGTGAAAGACACGCTGACCTGCGCGTTCGCCACGGCGCTGAGGTTCTGGGTGATCTCGGGGGTGTGCCGGTGGGCGCCGCCGACGCCGTAGGCCGACAGCGAACCCATGACCTCGGAGCCGAGCAGGTTGGGCTTGAGGCTCTTGCCCGCGCCCGAGGTGCCGGACACGGCGACCACGACGACCTCGGGCTCGACCAAGTCCATGGCGGGGGCCATGGCAAGGGAGCTGACCGTCGGGTAGCAGCCGGGGACCGCGACTCTCTTGACGCCGGTGAGCGCTTCCCGGCCGCCGGGGAGTTCGGGGAGGCCGTAGGGCCAGTGACCCGCGTACTCGCCGCCGTACCAGCGGTCCCAGGCGGCGGCGTCGGTCAGCCGGTGGTCGGCGCCGCAGTCGATGACCAGGGTCTTCGGGTCGAGCTGGGCGGCGATGGCGGCCGAGTGGCCGTGCGGGAGGGCGAGGAAGACGACGTCGTGCCCGGCGAGGGTCGCCGCGGTGGTCTCCACCAGCACGCGGTCGGCCAGGGGAAGCAGGTGTGGCTGGTGCTGCCCGAGGCGGGTGCCCGCGCTGCCACCCGCGGTGAGCGCGCCGATCTCCACGTCGGGATGGGCGAGCAGTAGCCGCAGCAGCTCTCCCCCGGCGTACCCACTCGCGCCCGCGACCGCGATCCGAACCGTCATGCGGATGATTATGCACTGCTATGCAAACTCACTCAACCATGTTTCACCCGACCGTGGCAGGGACCACAGTCCACTGACGACGCCTGCCCTCCCGCTTGGCGCGAGAGGGCAGGCGTTCAACCGGATCTGACGGCTATTCCTCGCCGCCGGAGTCGTCGCCGTCGAAGGCGTCGCCCAGCATGTCTCCGATGATCATGCCGCCGACCATGCCCGCCGCCGCGCCGCCGATCATGGCGCCCATACCCGGTCCCCTGCGGCCGCGGTGCTGGTCATGGTGGCCCTGCTGCCCGTACCCGGGCTGGCCGCCAAAGGCTGGGTTGTGGCCGCCGAAGGCGGGTCGGCGTTGCGCGACCGCGCTCAGCCACTGGGTGACCGTCTCGGCCCAGTCGGTGTCCTTGGCCTCGGAGTGCGAGAGGCGGAAGTGACCGAAGGCGTCGCCGCCGGACTGGAACGCACCTCCGCGCTTGTCGGCTTCGAGGATGACGTGGAGGTGGTCGGGATCCGCGACAAAGGTCAGTTCGACCTCGGTGACGACGTTGGCGAACTGGGCGGGCGGGTAGAACTCGATCTCCTGGTAGAAGCCGAGTTCCTGGCGCACGCCGTGCAGGTGTCCGGCTTCGACGTCGGCCTTGCGGAACTGGAAGCCGAGTTCCCCGAAGGCGTCGAGTACGCGGTCCTGGGAAGGCATCGGGTGCACCAGCACCGGGTCGAGGTCGCCCTTGTCCGGGGCGCCGGAGATGACCAGGTCGGTGCGCACGCCGACACCCACCCCGGGCAATGCCGTGTTGCCGACGGCGGTGATCGGGGTCTCCCAGGGCAGGTGCAGGCGGAACGGCAGGTTGAGCGGCTGCCCGGCCGCCACCCGGACGTTCTGGTCGACCACGACGCGGTGGAACTCCGCGCCCGCGTTGTGACTCTGCTGGGTGCGGACGTTGGTAACGAGGGCGAGCACCACCTGGCCGATCTCGGCGTCGGCGCTGCCGCCCTGGATCCGGACCTGCCCGGTGATCACCTGCCCGGGGGTGGCATGCGGAGAGTCCAGCACGGTGTCGACGGTGGGGCCGCCGACACCGAAGGCGCTCAGCATCCGTTTGAACATCGGTGTTTCCTCCTGGAAGGAGTAGGGGATGACACGGCGCCGGGGGTGGCGCCGCATTCAGCTGGGGGTGTCGGTCTCGTCGTCGAACTCCCCGATGAGCTGTTCGAGGAGGTCCTCCAGTGCCGCGATACCCATCACCGTGGTGCCGGACCCGCCGTCGGTGACCAGGGCGAGCTGGGCGCGCCGCTCTCGCATGGCGGTGACCGCGGCGACCACCGGCAGGTCCGCCCGCAAGGTGACCGGGGTGGTCATCAAGGCGCGGGCGGTCGGATCGTCGCCGGTCGCGGTGGCCCGCATGACGTCGCGGATGTGGACCAGGCCGATGTACCTGCCATGGCGGTCGGTCACCGGGAACCGGGATCTGCCGGACTCGCGGCTGCGGTCCTCGATCTCGGTGGCGGTGGCGGCGTCGGTGACGGTCACCGTGGCGGCGATGGGGATGGTGACGTCGGCCAGGGTGGTGTGCCGCAGGGTGAGCATGCGGGTGAGCAGCCGCTGCTGGGCCTCCGGGATGAGCCCGTGTTCAGCCGACTGGCGGATCAGCATCCGCAGGTCGTCCGGCCGGTGGGCCTGGGCGAGTTCGTCCTGCGGGACGACCTTGACCAGTCGCAGCATGGCGTTGGTGAGGCCGTTGAGCGCGGCCAGCAGCCAGCGGACACCGCGGGCGAACCCGCGGAACGGCACCGCCAACAGCAGCGCCGAGCGCTCCGGGTGGGAGATCGCCCAGGACTTCGGCGCCATCTCCCCGACCACCATGTGCAGGAACACGACCAGCGCGAGGCTGATCCCGAACGAGATCCCGTGGGTGAGCCCGCTGGGCAGCCCGAGCACGGACAGCGGCGGGTCAAGCACCGCGGCCAAGGCGGGCTCCGCCAACGCGCCCAATCCCAGCGTGCACAAGGTGATCCCGAGCTGCGCGCCCGCGAGCATCAGCGACAGCTCCCGGGTGCCCGCCACCGCGGCGCGCGCGGCGCGGCTGCCCTCCGCGGCCGCCTGTTCCAGCCGGTGCCGTTTGGCCGAGATCAGCGCGAACTCCGCGGCGACGAAGAAAGCGTTGCCCACCAGCAAGGCCAGCGAGGCGGCCAGTGCCCACCCGATATTCATCGCGTCCACCCGTTCTGGTCGCGGCCCTCGGCGGGCATGGGGCTGACCCGCAGCAGCACCGTGCGCGGCACATGCCGGAAGACCGCGGTCACCCGCATCGTCACCAGCCTGCGCGGGGTCAGCTCCACATCGGCCCTCGGCGTGCGCACGGTGATGTCGACCTCGTCGCCGACGACGGCCACTCGACCCAGCTGGTGCATGACCAGCCCGGAGAGGGTGTCGTAGTCCTCGTGCGGCGGCAGTGGCACGCCGGTGGCGTCGGCGATCTCATCGATGCGGGCCCGCCCCGGCACCTCCCAGGTGTCCGCGCCCATGGGCTCGATGCGGTCCTCGGCCAGGTCGTCCTCGTCGCGGATGTCGCCGACGAGTTCCTCGGCGAGGTCCTCCAGGGACACGACCCCGGCGAACCCGCCGAACTCGTCGACCACGCACGCCAGCTGCCGGTGCTCGGCGCGCAGCCGCTCCAAGACCGCGGGCAGCGACAGCGTCGACGGCACCACGACCGCGGCCGAGGCCAACCCGCCGACCGAGGTGTGCGCGCGCAGCTCGGGCGCGATGGTGAGCACTTCGGCCAGTCCGATGACGCCGACCAGGTCGTCCAGATCCCGGCCGACGACCGGGAACCGGGAATGTCCAGTGTGGAGCATGTCGACCACCTTGGCGGCCGGGTCCTGCGCGCGCAGCGTGTGCACGTCCACGCGCGGGGTCATCGCCTGCTCCGCGGTAAGGACGCGGAAGTCGAGGCCGCGGTCGAGCAGCCGGGTCAGCTCCGGGTCCAGGTGGCCCTGCGCGCCCGCCTCGTCGAAGATCCGCGACAGGTCCTCGGTGGTCGCGCCCTGCGGCAGTTCCTCGACCGGCTCGATGCCCACCGCCCGCAGCAGCCGGTTCGCCGCGGCGTCGAACATCCGAATCAGCGGCCCCGCCACGCTCAGGTACACCAGCGTCGACCCGCTCAGCGCCCGTGCGAGGGCCACCGGCTTGGCGATGGCCAAGTTCTTCGGCAGCAGCTCGCCCAGCACCATCTGCACGACCGTGGCGAAGATCAGCGACACCGTGACCGACAACGACAACGACGCCGTCGCCGACATCCCGGCCAACCCCAGCAGCTCCGCCAACCCAGATCCCAGCAGCGGCTCGGCGCCGTAACCGACGAGCAACGCGGTGACGGTGATGCCGAATTGAGCCCCCGACAGCATGAAGGACAACCGCTGCGTCACCCGCAAGGCGCGTTCCGCGGGCTTGTCGCCCGCCTCGGCGAGTTGCCGCAGTCTGCCGCGGTCGACCGCCATGTAGGCGAACTCCTGGGCCACGAAGTATCCGGTGGCCGCGGTGAGCACCACCGTCACGAGCACACCGGCGAGAATCAACACCCCGCGCACCCGCCACTACGTGCGGTCCTGGTCAGCCGGGCTCGCCCCGGCCGGCTACTGTCCCCATCGGCGTCGAAACTCACAAATCCGACACTAGCACGTGGCGCTGTATGGTTGATCCGGCCCGTCGGGCCGTCCGGGAGGTGAGTCCGTTGAACCAGGAACTCTTACGCATCGGCGAACTCGCCGTGCGTGCCGGAGTCAGCACCCGCACCGTCGACTATTACACCTCGCTCGGCCTGCTCACCCCGGCCGTGCGCACCACCGGCAACTACCGGCTGTACCAGCCGGAGGACGTCGCCACCATCGGCCTCATCCGCCAGCTGGAGGCCCACGGCGTCTCCCTCGACGAGATCGCCACCGCGCTCAACACCCGAACCACCGACGTGACGACCGTCTTCGGTCGCATCGACGCCGACCTGCGCCTGCTCCAGGCCGCCGCCGAACACGCCGGGCCACAGTCACAGGGCCTGCTCGCCGCCATCGGCGCCCGCATCCACTCCCTGATCACGATCGCCATGCAGATCCCGCCCGACGTGCCCCTGCTCTGACCGCGACGACCTGATCGACTCACACGCGTCAGGTACGGGGTGTGGCAACGCGCACCCTCCATCTGACCCGGCACGGCGAGGCGCGGCTCTACCTCGGTTTCCTGAACCAGTTCGATATCGCCGACGGCGCCGAGTTGGCGCGGGCGGCGGTGGACCAGTTCACCGGCCCGGCTGAGGGTCGCGAGGACCGGCACGAACTGGTGGTCACCCACAACTTCCTCATCGCCTGGCTGGTCCGGGCCGCGGTGGACGCGCCCGCGTGGCGGTGGCTGGGCCTCAACCACTGCCACGCGGCGCTGACCGTGATCCGTTACGCGCCGGGGCTTCCGGCGGCGGTGCTGGTGTTCAACGACATGAGCCACCTGCCCGCCCAGCTGCGCTGGACCGGGTTCCCGCCGGACGCCTCGTGGCGGGTCTGATCAGAGCTTGCGGGCCAGCGTCACGCCGTCGCGCAAGGGGAGCATCACGCAGTGAACGCGGGGGTCGGCCACGACGAGGTCGTTGACCTGGCGGATGGCGACATCGGCGTCGGACTGCGCGGACTCGTCCACCACGCGGCCGCCGCGCAGGACGTTGTCCAGTGCGATGACGCCGCCGGGGCGCAGGCGCGGGACGAGTTCCTCGTAGTAGGCCGGGTAGCTCTCCTTGTCGGCGTCGATGAAGGCGAAGTCGATCACCGGGTCGGTCGGCAGCGCCCGCAGGGTCTCGATCGCCGGGGCGATGCGCAGGTCGATCTTGTCGGCGACCCCCGCGCGCTCCCAGTACTTGCGGGCGATCGACGTCCACTCCTCGCTGACGTCACACGCGATGAGCTTGCCGTCCTCGGGGAGCCCGCGCGCGACGCAGATCGACGAGTACCCGGTGAACACGCCGACCTCGACGGCGTTCTTGGCGCCGAGGATGCGTACGAGCATGGTGAAGAACTCGCCCTCGTCGTGCGAGATCTGCATGACCGAGGCGTCGGGGTAGGCCTCAAGAGTCTCCGCCGCGAGGTCGCGCAGCAGGGCGTCAGCGGGGGTCGAGTGCGCGAGCAGGTAGTCGCTGATCGCGGGGCTGAGAATGTCCATGACCCCATTCAAGCCGATCTAGCCGATCCCGCGCCGGATGGCCTTGGCTTCCCGAGCCGCGGCGCGCGCGTCGCGGTGGCGGCCGAGGTGGCGGTATCGCAGCTCCAGGTTGTCCATCGTCATCGCGAGCAGGGGCAGGTATGCGGCGGGGTTGTCGGCGCTCAGCCTTCGATAGAGGTCAAGGGCTTCATCGGTGGCGGTGAGCGCTTCTTCGTGGCGGCGCAGGTCACACAGTCTGATGGCCAGGTTGTTGACGCTCATTGCCAGGCCGTCGGCGTTGTCCGTCTTGCGGAACAGCGCCACGGATTCCTCAAGGGCGATCAGCCCGTCGGCGTGCCTGCCCAGTTCGCCGAGCCGCCTGCCGAGATCGTTCAGCGACTCCGCGAGCAGCGGCTGGTGGAGGTCGGGCTTGCCCTTGACCAGCATTCGGCGCAGGTGGATGGCCTCATCGAGGGAGTACAGCGCTTCGGCGGTCCGCCCGAGTTTGCCGAGCGCGAGCGCGTGGTTGTGGAGACACATGCCGAGCGCGGACGCGTCGGTCGGCCGCTGCGCGCGGAGCAGGTGGATCGCGTCGGCGAACTCGTTGACGGCCTCGTTGAGCCGGTTCTCCGCGATCAGGTCGAGCCCGCGGGCGTTGAGCGTGCGCACCCGCTGCCGCGCCGTCTCGTCCATTGTGGACGGTTGGGCGGGCGTGGTGATCTTGGTGTACCGGCCGTCCTCGGTGATGACGTAGCCGTGTTTGGCGATCAGGTCGTCGATGAAGGCGACCATGTCCGGTTCCGCCACCTGGAGCCAGCGGCGCAGCCCGGCGGCCTCGTGGCCGTACGGACGCGCATCCTCCGCCCGGCCCGCGTCGTGCAGCTGCTGGATGACGCCCGCCAGCGCGGCGGCGAGGTGGCCCGCGTGCGCCTTGGCGTCGGCGATCACGATCGGGCGGTAGAGCGCGATCGCCTCCAGCGTCGCGGCGATCGCGTCGTCCAACCTACCCATGTCGGAGAGCGTGAGACCGAGGCTGGTGAGCGCGGAGGCGAGTTCGGCGGGATGGTCGCGGGACAGCTCGACGGCCTCGCGGATCACGGTGACCGCGCTGCTGTGCTTGCCCAGTTCGGACAGGTGTCCGCCGAGGTTGGCCAGGGTCGTCGCCAGCGGCGCGCGGTAGGCGGCGGGCTCGGCGCGCGCCAGGTCGCGGTACAGGTCGACCGCTTCCTGGGTAGCCGCGGCGGCCAGGTCGCGGCGGCGGGACACGCCCAGGAGCAGCCCGAGTCCGTCGAGGGTCATGGCCAGGGTCGGTCGGTGGCTGGGATCCTCGGCGGCGACGCGGCGCAGCCGGGCAACCTTACGCTGGGCGTCGGCCAGCGCGTCTTCCATGATGAACACGCTTGTACATTAATCGGCGACCCGGGGCCCTGTCCGCCGAAGGCAGGAGATCGTCAAGGCACGAGGTCCCTCTTCGACAGGTAACGGCGTGGGTTCGGTATTCGGTGAACGCCGTTTGTCACCAGCCGCCGCTGCGCCCGCCAGCGTCCGGCGCGAAAGCCTTGAACCAACGACCCGCTAGGAGTCGTACCCATCTTCGATCCAATCGGATCGCGGCTGGTCAGGACCTTGGATGTCAACCGCGCGCCGACCACGGAGGCAGCGGCAGCACCACGAGTACGACAAGCACGCCGAGGCCGATCCACAGCGCGGTCATCGGTACAGGTCGAACGTCGCGGCGATGCGGTCGCGGTCAGCGCCGTCGGCGAGCAGGAGTTGCAGCAGGATCCGGGCCTTGGCCGGGTCGAGGAAGCCCGCGTGGATCAGGCCGCGGTCGAGCAGGTCGCGCTCGGAGCCCGGATATCCGTAGGTCTGCCGCAGCACCGATCCCGATCCCGTGCGCGAGGCCAGCACCACGGGCATCCGCTCCGCGAACTCGGCCACCAGCGGCACCATGCCAGCGGGCACGTGACCAGCGCCCAGCCCCGCGATGACAATCCCGTCGAACGCGTCGCCGGAGCGGCGCAGGAGTTCGCCGTCGTCGCCGAGCGCGATGGTGATCAGGCCGACGCGCAGGCCCGCGATGCCGTCGCCCGCGGGCAGGGTCAGCGTCACGCGCGGGGTGCCGCGCAGGCGGGGTTCGCCCTCGACGATCAGACCGAGGGGGCCGAAACCGGGCGAGACGAACGCGCCGGTGCTGCTGGTGTGGCTCTTGCGGACGAACCGGGCGCCGTGCACCTCGTCGGACATCACGACCAGGCAGCCCAGCCCGCGCGCGGCCGGTGACAGCGCGACGCGGATGGCGGCGTAGAGGTTCGCGGGACCATCGGCGCCCGCCGACGCGGGAGCGCGCATGGCGCCGGTGACCACGACGGGAGCTGGGCTGTCGACGGTCAGATCGAGGAACAGCGCGGTCTCCTCGATCGTGTCGGTGCCGTGGGTGACCACGATCCCCGTCGCCCCCGCCTCGATCTCGGCGCGGACCGCGTGTGACAGCGCGACCAGGTCGTCGAAGCCGATGGACGGGCTGGGCAGCGAGCGCAGTGTCCGCGCGGTCAGCTCGACGTCCAGTTCGGCGAGGCCGGGGACCGCGGCGATCAGGTCGTCGGCGCCGAGGGCGGGCACGACGCCGCCCGCGCTGCTCGGGGCCATGGCGATGGTGCCACCCATCGCGATGATCGCGACCTTGCTCAAAGCGCCTCCAGCACATCCAACAGCGGCTCCCACGGGTCGGTCGCCGCGCCGTCGGCGATGTGTACCCCGGCGCCGATCAACGTGTCCACATGTGATGCCCACCTGGGATGCGCCCGTTGGGCGGCATTGGCCTGCGGCCGGATGACCATGGGAACACCCGGTGTGCCCAGCGCCTCGCCCAGCGCGGTGAGGGCCTGGTTGTCCGTGATCCCCAGCGCGAGCTTGGCCAGCGAGTTCGCCGTGGCGGGCACGAACAGGAACGCGTCCGGGATCGGGTACGGCTTCGGCTCCGACGGCAGCCGCGACACGCTGCGCACCGGCAGGTCCGTGAGCGCCTGCACCCGCGCCGTCTCCCCCACCGCGTCCATCCACCGGCCCGCGTCCGGGGTGAACGTGACCGCCAGCCGCCACCCGCGGGCCACCGCGGGCTCGGCGACCTCGACCCGCAGGCGCTGGTCGACGCCGCCGCCCGCGGCGGCGACCAGGCCGAGCACCCTCATCGACGCAGCAGCGCGCAGAACATCGCGTCGGTGCCATGGCGGTGCGGCCACAGCTGCACGAACGGCCCGTCGCCGAGGTCGGGCACGTCGGGGAAGAACTCGCGGGCGTCGATCACGGTCACGCCGGTCTTGCGGATCACGTCGTTGACCACGCCGACCGTCTCGGCCAGGTGCGGCGAGCAGACCACGTAGGCCACCACGCCGCCCGGCCGGACCAGGCCGACCGCCGAGGTCAGCAGCTCACGCTGGAGCTTGGTCAGGTCGCCGACGTCGGAGGGCTGCCTGCGCCAGCGCGCCTCGGGCCTGCGGCGCAGCGCTCCGAGTCCGGTGCACGGCGCGTCGACCAGGACGCGGTCGTACCCACCTTCCAGCGCGGAGCTGCGGCCGTCGGCGACCCGCACCTTGACCGGCAACCCCTGGGTGATCTGCTCGACCAGCCGCGCCCGGTGTGGGGCCTGCTCGACGGCGTCCACGGTGCCGCCGTTGATCGCGGCGAGCGCGCCGAGCAGTGCGGCCTTGCCACCGGGGCCCGCGCACAGGTCGAGCCAGCGCTGGTCAGGTCCGTCGATCTCGGGGCGGGTCAGCGCCAGCGCGCACAGCTGGCTGCCCTCGTCCTGCACGCCCGCCAATCGCTCGCGGACCGGCTCAAGATCGCCAGGGTCGCCCGCCCCGGCCTCAAGTCGTACACCGTACGGCGAGTAGGGCGCCTCGTCGCCGCCGGTGATCGCGGCCAGCTCCTCGGCACTCACCTCGCCCGGACGGGCCACCAGGTGCACGAGCGGCCGCTCGTCGTCGGCCTTGAGCGCGGCGCCGAGTTCGTCGCCCGTGGTGCCGAGCGCGTCGGCGAAGGCGCGCGCGATCCAGCGCGGATGGGCGTGCCGGGCGGCGAGGTTGCCGACCGGGTCCTCCGCCGGGTCCGGGGCGAGCCGGTCGAGCCAGGCTTCCTCGTCCAGCTCGGAGACCTTGCGCAGCACCGCGTTGACGAACCCGGTCACCCGCGAGCCATGGTCGGCCCGCGCGATGTCCACAGTGGACGCGACGGCGGCGTGCGGCGGGATCCGGGTGCGCAGCAGCTGGTAGGCGCCCAGGCGCAGCGCGTCGAGCAGTAGCGGCTCTACTTTGGACATGGGCCGGTCGACGCACTCGACCAGGATCTGGTCGATCAGACCCAGCGCGCGGCACGTGCCGTAGGTCAGCTCGGTGGCCAGCGCGGCGTCGCGCCCGGAGATGCGCCGGTCGCGCAGCAGCTTGGGCAGCACGAGGTTGGCGTAGGCGTCGTCGGCCCGCACCGCGCGCAGCGTGTCAAGCGCGGCGCGGCGGGCCGGGTCGTCAACCGGGGGCCGCTCCGGGGTGTCCGGGCGGCGCGGCGGCCTGGCCTTGCCCGGCCGAGACGGCCGGTGCGCTCGCTTGCCTGGCTGCGTCACGTAAGTCGCTCTCCTGCTTCGATTCGGATGCCGCGCGCCCAGTCGGTCGCCTGCATGCGCTTCTTTCCTTGGGCTTGTACTTCGCCGAGCTTGAGCGGCCAGGTGGCGGTGCCGACGAGGACGCGTTTGCGCTCCACGACCAGCTCACCCGGCGCGGCCTCGACCCCTTCGGCCCTGGTCATCGGGCCGAGCTTGACCCGCTCGCCGCGGAACTCGGCCCACGCGCCCGGCTCGGGCGTCACCGCGCGGATCCGCCGGTCGACGGCGAGGCCCGGCAGCGTGAAGTCGACCTTGGCGTCCTCGACGGAGATCTTCGGCGCGTAGCTGACGCCGTCGGCGGGCTGCTCGACCGCTGCGATGCCGCCGTTGGCCAGGCCGTCCACAGTGGACACTAGCAGTCCCGCGCCCGCCTCGGCGAGCCGGTCGAGCAGCGCGCCCGCGGTGTCGTCGGGGCGGATGGGCTCGGTCAGCACGCCGAACACCGGCCCGGCGTCGAGTTCCTTGACGATGCGGAACGTGCTGGCCCCGGTGATCTCGTCACCGTGATAGACCGCCGCCTGCACCGGGGCCGCGCCCCGCCACGCGGGCAGGACCGAGAAGTGCAGGTTGACCCAGCCAAGCCGCGGGATGTCGAGCGCCGACTGCGGAAGCAGGGCGCCGTAGGCCACCACGGGACACACGTCGGGTTCGAGGTCGCGCAGCCGCGCCTGGAACGCCTTGTCCGACGCCTTGGCCGGGGTCAGGACCTCGATGCCGTGTTCGTCGGCGAGTTCGCCGACCGGCGAGCGCATCAGCTTGCGGCCGCGGCCCGCGGGCGCGTCGGGCCTGGTCACCACGGCGACGACCTCGTGCTCGGAGTCGAGCAGCGCGCGCAGCGACGGGACCGCGGCCTCCGGCGTCCCGGCGAACACCAGCCGCATCAGCGCGCCCCGAAGAACGAGTGCGGGCTCTGCTTGATCGTGGGCACCGCGCCGTCGAACCACTCGGCGGTCCGGATCTCCTTCATCGCCTGCTTCCGCGTCAACTCGTCGAGGCGGTCGAGGAACAACACGCCGTCGAGGTGGTCGGTCTCGTGCTGGATGCAGCGGGCGAGCAACTCGGAGCCCTCGATCTCCAGCGGCTCGCCGTGCATGTTCCAGCCACGGGCCACGATATTGAGGTGGCGACGGCAGTCCCACGAGTAGCCGGGGATCGACAGGCAGCCCTCGGGGCCGTCCTGGACGTCCTCGCCGACGGAGGTCCACACCGGGTTGACCAGGTGGCCCATGGCACCGTCGCAGTGATAGGTGAACACCCGCAGACCCACGCCGACCTGCGGCGCGGCGAGCCCGGCGCCGCCCTGCGACTCCATGGTGTCCCAGAGGTCCTTGACCAGGTTCCGCAGCTCCAGATCGAAGTCGACGACCTCGACCGCGGCGGTGCGCAGCACAGGATCGCCGAACAGGCGGATCGGCTGGACGGTCACGGGGCTCCTCTCGGACGGGGGGCGGTCGAACCAGTCTATTCACCCGATCGCCACGCAACGCCCCGGCCGGGATCGGACACCTCCTATCGTGACCACCATCGCGCGATCGGGTCAGGGGGCGGCGCTGAGCGAGGACACCGTTCCCGACACCGACGCACTGTTATGGGACCGGGCCGCCGACGGCGACCGGTCCGCGTTCGCGGTGCTGTTCGAGCGGCACGTCGAGTCCCTGTGGAACCACGCCTACCGGCTGACCGGGTCATGGAGCCAGGCCCAGGACATCGCGTCGGCCACCTTCCTGACCGCGTGGACCCGGCGCGGCGAGGTGACCTTGGTCCGCGACAGCGCGCTGCCCTGGCTCTACGCGGTCGCGGGCAACATCGCGCGATCGGAGAACCGCCGCTCGACCCGCTTCCTGCGCGCGGTGCGGCGGCTGCCGCACGACGAGACCGTGGCCGATCACGCCGACACCGTGGTCCGGCGGGTCGACGACGACCGGCGGACCCGCGAGGTCGCCGACGCCGTGCGCAGGCTGCCGAAGGCCGAACGCGAGGCGGTCGAACTGTGCCTGCTGGGCGAGGTGCCGACGGCCGACGCGGCGGCGCTGCTGGGGGTGGCCGAGGTGAGCGTGCGATCCCGGCTGTCGCGGGCGCGGGCCCGGCTGCGCGCGATGCTGGAGGAGACGTCGTGACCGAGGACTGGAAGCCCTACCTGGCCAAGCCGCGGACCATGCCGCCCGAGATCCGCGACCGGGTCCGGGCCAAGACGTTCGACGACACCCCGGCGAGCCACAGCAAGCTGCGCACTCAGTTGGTGGTCGCCGCGGCGGTGTCGGCGGTGATCGCGGGCGGGTGGCTCAGTTCGATGACCGCGGGCGACAGCAACGCCCCGGCCGCGCGCGACCCGGAGATCGCCCCGAACGCGGCGGCCGACATCGACCGCTGCTGGGCGGCGCTGGTGAGCGCGGGCAAGACCGACCGCTACCCGCCGCGGTCAACCTGGAAGGCCGTGGTCACCGCGCGGGAGCCGGGGAAGGCGGTGATCGGGATCCGCGCGGGCGCGACGCCGGTGTTCTGCGAGACCACGGTGACCTCGGTGACCGTGTCCGACCCGGCGGCGACCCCGCACTACGTCGAGGGCACCGGGACCGCGGTCACCGTGGTCACCGGCTCGGGCTCGGTTGGCGGGATCGCGGACCCGACGTGGGCAGCGGTGGCGGTCGAGTGGGACAACCGGATCAAGCTGGCCGACGTCCGGGAGGGCCTGTGGATCCTCCCGGCGCTGCCCACGGACGCGAACGTGACGTGGCGGGCGAGTCCGTCGCTGCCGGGTGTGCCGCGTCGACAGGTGCGGGAGCTGCCTCGGCCGGACGACTCGGCCGTGTCGGTGGTCGACCGTCCGCTGCCGCCGGGTGACCGGGCGTCGGAACGGGGCGCGCGGCTCGGTCAGTGCGTGGACGCGAGCAGTCCCCGGCCTGCCGACGCGCTGTTCTGGCAGCCCGGCGCGACCGCGGCGGTGGGCTCGGCCCAGGTGGTCACGGCCCAACTGAACGACTTTGTGGCGGTGTGCGTCTCGAAGACTGGACGGTCGACGTTCGAGGTGGTCGCAGGCCAGGACCTGTGGGCCCAGCCGCTGCGGCACGCCCGGCTGGTGAAGGCCGATCCCGGCCAGGGCGCGCGGGTCGTGGGGTTCGTCCAGCCGAATGTCACCGCGATGACGGTCAAGGTGGGGGCGGCGGAGCCGGTCATTGTGCCGATCGTGGAGACCGGGTTCGCGATGGAGATCCCCGAGGATCTGGCGCCGAAGCCGGAGTCCGTGCCGCGCGGCGTCGAGGTGACGCTGTTCGGCCAGGACGGGGCCGTCGTGTACGCCGGGGAGCTGTTCGCCGAGTGATCAGACCAGGTCGAGCGGGTCGAGCTGGACGCGCAGCGGCGACTGCTCCTTGCGCGCGGTCCGCACCGCTTGGGCTTTCGCGAGGGCCGCCGCGAGGGCGCGGCCCTCGGCCCTGGTCACCCGGAGCAGGGCTCGCTCGCGAACCGCCTGGCCGTCGTTGTCCGGCTCGCCGAGCGGGACGGGGCCGAGGATCTCGCCGGTCGGCGGGAGCGGGAACTCGCCGAGGAATGTGTCGACAGCGCTGGGGGTGCCGTCGACCGAGGCCATCCGGACCGCGGGCGGGAAGCCGAGTTCGGTGCGCGCGGCGAGTTCCTGCTGGGCGTGCCAGACCGGATCCCAGCGGACCAGGGCCTGCACAGGCACCGTCGCCGACTCGGCCATGACCACGACCCGGCCGCCGTCCCCGGCCGGGCGCACGAGCGCGGCCGCGGTCATCCAGCGGCGCAGGGCTTCCTCGGTGGCGCGCAGGTCGGCGCGGTTGAGCAGGGCCCAGGCGTCGAGCAGCAGCGCGGCGCCGTATTCGGCGACCGGCTCGGCGCCTGGCGTGGCCACGACGATGGCGGGGTCGGCGGACACCGTCGCCAGGACTTCCGAGCCGCCCGAAGTGCGGACGGGGAAGCCCGCGAACGCGCGGCCGAGTTCCTCGGCGGTCCGCTTGGCGCCGATGACGACCGCGCGCAGGCGGCGCGAGCCACAGGAAGGACAGCGGTAATTGGCGTCGGCGGCGGCGCACCAGCGGCAGGACGGCGGACCCGACGAGCCCTGGTGCAGCGGCCCGGCGCAGCGTCGGCAACGGGCAGGTGTGCGGCAGTCCTGGCAGGTCAGGGATGGGGCATACCCGCGTCTCGGGACCTGAACCAATACCGGATGCCCAGCGCTCAGCGCGGCGCGGGCGGCGTCGAAGGCGACCGAGGGGACGCGGGCGGTGCGGGCGGCCGGGTCGCGGGCCAGCTGCGAGTCGTGTTCGCCGATGGCGGTGACCCTGGGCGCCGCCGCGCGGACGGTGTCGCGGGTGGCGACGATCTCGGGCGCCCAGCCGGAGTCGACGAGCAGTTGGGCCTCGGCGGTGCGGGCGAACCCGGCGACCAGGACCGTCGTGTGGTCGAGGGTGCCGCGCTGGATGAGCACGTCGCGCACGTGCGGGTAGGGCGAGCGCGGGTCGGAGTGCTGGTCGTCGCCGTCGTCCCAGACGATCACGACTCCCGGGTCGGCGACAGGCGCGTACGCGCTGGCGCGGGTGCCGACGACGATGTTGTTGACGCCCCGGCGGATCGACAGCCAGCCCCGGTAGCGCTTGGCGGGCCCGAGGTCGGCCGACAGCGCCACGACGCCCTCGGCCAGCTTCGCGCAGGCGGCGTGGACCCGGGTGACGTCGCGGTGGTCGGGCACGACGATGACCGCGCCCTTCCCGGCCGACGCGGCGGTCGCGGCGACCTCGGCGAGCCGGGTCGGCCAGTCCTCCCCCGGCAGCGCCTGCCAGACCGCGTTCGCCTGGCGTCCGGCGCGGACGGCGTCGAGGAACGCGGCCCCGCGCGGATACCGCGACCAGCCTGTCGAGTCCGGTGTGGACGGTCGCGGGGCGGTCTCGGCGACATCCTCGGCCTCGACCCGCGCGTGCCGCGGCGGGATGGCCAGCCGCAGCACGTCGATCATCGTCCCGGCGTAGCGATCGGCGACGGCCCGACAGAGGCGCGCGATGTCGGGGGCCAGCACCGGCTCGGGCGACGTCACGCGGTCGAGGAACTGGAGGGTGCCAGGGTGGTCGGACTCGGCGACCCGTTCGATCAGGTACCCGTCCACGAGCTGCCCGGCGAAGCGCACCCGGATCCGGCAGCCGGGGACGGCCTCGGCGTCGAGTTTGTCGGGTACGAGGTAGTCGTAGGTGCGGTCGAGGTGCGCGAGGGGCACGTCGACGTAGACCTTGGCGACGGGCAGTTCCGCGGCGGGCTGCTGTTTGCCCTTCGTCGCGGGCTTCTTGGCGACCGCGACCTGGAAGAGCGCGTCGGGGTCGGGGCTGGGCATACCCGGTGGTCTACCAGAGACCACAGACTGTCACCGGTCCTGGGTGGCCAGACGCACCGCGAGATCGACCTGGCCGCTTTCCAGGAGGCCGCCGAGGAACTGCGCACGGAAGGCCCTCCTCAGTGCGCCCGGGTCGACGGTGTCGGGCGCGGCGATGGTGTGGAACGCGTAGCCGTGTGCCAGGGCCAGCAACGCGGCGGCGTCGGGATCCTCGGCTCCCGCCGCGCGGGCGGCCTCGGCGGCCACCTGCCTGCCCGCCGTGATCGCCTCGGCCACCGCCGCCCTTAGTTCCGGCGCACGGGCGGCGTGCAGGAACACCTCGAACAGGGCGAGCGACTCGGGCATCCGCGCGGCGGCGGCCTCGGCGAAGGCGACCGCGATCTCGTCGGGCTCGCTGTGCTGGTCGCGCAGCGCTTCGGCCAGGGCGCGCTGCCGGGCGACGTCGGCCTCGGTGAAGACCCGCAGCGCCTCGATGGCCAGGTCGGTGATCGAGTCGAAGAAGTAGCTCACGGTGGCCAGCGGCAACCCCGCCTTCTCGGTCACCGCCCGGTGTGTCACTCCCGCGATACCGTTCTCCGCGGCGACCTCGACGGTGGCTTTGAGGAGCGCGTCCCGGCGGACCTGGGCGTTCACGCGGTGCTTGCGGGGTTCCACAGTCAGACCGTAGCAAGTTTCCTGGAAGTTCTTCTAGACATCATCCGCGCGAACAGGCACCCTGCCAACATGGAGCAGACTCGCGTGCACGCCTTCACCGACGACGTCCTCGCCGACCACGACGCCGTCGGGATCGCCGACCTGATCCGTCGTGGCGAAGTCAGCACGCAAGAGGTCGAGGCCGCCGCGATCGCGCGCATCCGACAGGTCGACCCGACACTGAACGCCGTCGCGTTCGAGTCCTTCGACCGCCCCCGCCGCTCCGCCGACCGGCACGCCCCGCTCTTCGGCGTCCCGACCCTGGTCAAGGACAACACCGATGTGGCTGGGATGCCCTGTAACCACGGCACTGCCGCGTACCAGGCGAAACCGTCGCCCACTGACGGCCGCTACGCCCGGCAGTACCTGAGCACCGGCATGACCGTGCTGGGCAAGAGCCGCATGCCCGAGTTCGGCTTCAACGCCTCCACCGAGTACATGGCCGAGGACCCGGTCCGCAATCCTTGGCACACCGACTACTCGGTTGGCGCGTCCTCCGGAGGCTCAGCGGCGCTCGTGGCGTCGGGCGCGGTCCCCATCGCCCACGCCAACGACGGCGGCGGCTCCATCCGCATCCCCGCGGCGGCGGCCGGGCTGATCGGCTTGAAGCCCAGCCGGGGCAGGCACCGCGACGGCGAACAAGCGAGAAGACTGCCGATCAACATCATCTCCGAGGGCGTCCTGACCCGCTCGGTCCGCGACACGGCCGCCTTCTTCGCCGCGGCGGAAGACCACTGGCGCAACCCTTCCCTGCCGCCGGTCGGCCAGATCCTCGGCCCCTCCCGCAGGCGGCTGAGGATCGGCTTGGTGCTGGAGACGGCGACCGGGGCGGAGGTCTGCCCGCAGACCCGCGCGGCAGTCGAGTACACGGCCACGCTGCTGGAGAAGCAGGGACACCACGTCGAACCGATCGCGCTGCCGGTGGACGCCCGGTTCGCGGCGGACTTCACGCTGTACTGGGGACTGCTGGCGACTATGGCGGCCAAGTTCAGCCGGTACGCCCTGGACCGCTCATTCGACGCAAGCAGGTTGGACGGCCTGACCCAAGGTCTGCGCGGGTACTACCGCCGCCACATGCGCGGGACGGCTGGGGCGCTTTACCGGCTGCGCAACGTCAATCACGCTTGTGCGGGGCTGTTCGCGCGGCATGAGGTCGTGCTCTCACCGGTGTTGGCCCACGTAACGCCTCGGCTTGGACACTTGAGCCCGACGGTGCCGTTCGACGAACTGCTGACCCGACTGACGGCGTACTGCGCGTACACACCGCTGAACAACATCGCCGGGACGCCGGGGATCTCGCTGCCGATGGGGATGTCTCGTGAGGGTGTGCCGATCGGGGTGCAACTGTCGACGGCTTATGGGGACGAGCGGACGTTGATCGAGGTGGCGTTCGGGTTGGAGGAACAGCACGCCTGGCCCCGAATCCAGGGCTGATCAGAGATCAGCTTCTGGCCCGTACTGCCAAGAGACGCCGGTCGGGCGTGCACCGTCAGTCAAGAGGTACTGCTTCAACGCGGGTCGGACGACATCGAGCGACACCTCAGAGTTGGCTGGGAATCCGGTCCAGGTGTCCATGTAGAAGTAGGCAAGCGGTTCGCCGTCGGATGAGCCCACGCCTGTGCTGTAGACCCCATCCGACGCGTCTTCCCCGGCATATCGGATGACACCGCGCGTGTCGACCACGCCGACACTCAACTCCTGGGAGTGAATGTCGTCGGAGATGTAGCACTGCATCAGGACGGGCGCGGCGGCAGGAGACTCTTCGCGGACTTGGTCGACAAGCGCGTCCACCTCGTCCTCAGTCTGAACTCGGATGGGCGCCGAGCTGTGGGACCGCGAGTAGTACACGACTAGGGAACCCACGATCAGGTCGCACCTCCCTTGTTCTCGCGAACGAAGCCATCCGGCCCGTAGACGGTGAGACTGACCGCGCGGAGGCTTGAAGCGAGTTCAGCGATCAACCGCTGAGAGCAAGCTGATCAGCAACCTCGGATCCCACGCTGGGGCCGGCACACACAGCGCGCCACCCGACGGATTCTTGGAATCACGGATCCGGATGTCGGCCTTGAACGCGACCTCCACACAGCTCGGCTGGTCCCCGCCGCTGAAGCTGGACTTCCGCCACTCTCCGCGCACGCCGTTTCAACTCCTGTCGTGATCGGCCGCCATCATGGTCAGGAACTTCACCGAATCGGTGGAATCCAAAGCTGTCTTCAGTAGCTTAGCCGCAATTGCTTGCAGGCGGCGGGTCGCATCCAGGCTGTGCAGGAATCCCCAAGCGCCACTGTGTTCGACATAGACGAGGGTTGGAGCGTCCCGGAAGCTCAGCACGGTGAAGTCTCCAGGGCTGCTGTAGCCGCCGTACTTGAACGGGATCACCCGAATGTCCACATTGGGCAACTTCGCGCAGTCGATCAGCCAGCGAATCTGCTCGGCCATCACGAACCGGCCGCCCATCGGCCGTCTGAGCACCGCCTCATCGAGGATCGCGACATACGAAGGGGCGGCGAGTTTGCGCAGAACCTTCTGCCGGTCCATTCGGCTGGCCAGCAGCTTCTCCGTGTCCTCGCCGAGGCCATCGGCCATAATCGCGCCTGCGTACGCGGGCGACTGAAGCAGGCCAGGGACGTTCGACGGCGCGAAGTGCACCATGGAAACCGCCTGGGACTCGAACTGCACCAAGGCGGCCACCATCTCGGAAAGTCGTTGGGAGTCCTCAAGCCAGCCCGGTGACGTGACTTCCTCGACCATGGCCAGAGTGTCGTCGCGTTCCTTGCCGATCACTCCGTAGATGGCCAACAACGCCGTGACCTGTTCCAGCCGCACCGGCCTCTTGGCGTTCTCGATCCGGCTCAGGCTCGCCGCCGAGATCCCGGTCCGGCGGGACGCGTCGCTGTTGGTCACGTTTGCTCGCAGTCGAAGCGCGGCCAGTTCGGCGGCTAGGGCACGTCTGCGGGCGGGAACCTGTTCGCTCATGTGTTCCATGAGATCAGTTTCGGCGGTAACCGCAAACCGACACGAATGGCTGACGTTTTCCAGCCCGGAAACGCCTATCGCTGATACAACGTCTCCACCGGGGCGGCTTCCTGCCATTGGACACACGTCGGCTGGCCGCGCGTGTCCAGAAATTCCCTGAGCGCCGCGTACGCGATCTCCACGGGAACCTCCACCTGCGGCGGGAGAAGCGAGTCGTGCAGCCCGGCGAGGTTATACGTCACCCAGTCATCGTTGGTTCCACAGGCGGGCACATACCGAACGGAGTCGCGGGACCACATCAACGCGCCGATGTCGTTGTGGATCCCGACGGCGAGTGTCGACCTGCCGTGGGCCAGCGGATCAGTCGGTCCGATCGAGATGTACCAGACCCACGGGATCTCCACCCCGCCCGCGTTGAGTGCCTTGATGGCCCCCACGAGGTCGCGGCTCTCATCGACGGTGTCGAGGTGCATGAACGGAACTTCGAGAACAGCGGGAGTCACCATGAGGCCCTGCCTACGTACGTCCGCTCGAACGGGTTCCCGTGAGCGTCGGTCCCATGCACCGTTAACGTGTTTCCTTTCGGCAGGAACGCTGGCAGGAATTGCTCGCATCCTACAACCGTCGCCGTCGGTTCGGAGCCACAAGGGGCGTGGTTGATGACGACCCGGGCGTGTCGACCGTTCCCCATGACCAGCATCGCGACGGTCTTCATTTCCACGTGGTTGACGACCGCGAACGCCTCGATCGGCAAGCCCAGCACTTGGACGCGCCGGACGACTTGCTCGGTCCACGTATCGCGGGCCGTAGCGCCCACCGTGCCCATGAAGCGTCCGTCGATCTCCACTTGACCGGTCATCGGCGAGTTCCGCGCGCCTCGGCGAACGCGCGGAGGAAGATCATCGGAGTAGGGCAAGGCAGCGACTGGGTAGCGATCACCGTGACGGTTCTCCACGCCAGTCACCGACGGGGACAGCGAACCGGGCGGCCTCGGAACGCCGAAACCGAGGCCGTCAAGGTAACGACGCAGATGTTCATTGGCGGCGGCAACGGCATCGCGCGAACGCTGCAGCTCGCTCGCAGTACCTGCGAGGGTCGCCATCGTTTGGTCGATCTCGGCATCGGTCGTACCGAAGGTCGCCGCTGCCAGCGTCGTCGCGTATGTGTCGAGGTGATTGGCGGCCGTAGCGATGGTGTGTCGAACCTGGTCGAGTTGGGCGAGAAGCGCGGTCAGCCGTGTGGCCAGCTCCATGTCTTCATAAGATCAGATTTCGCTGGGATCGCGATTGACACGAATGGCGTAGGTGTTTCAGGGCTTGGAATGGAAGGCCGCGTACATCGCGACGATCTCCGCGCGGTTCTCCGGTGTCGATTCCTCACGAATCCGGCGGTTCAAGCCCGTCGGGTACCCGTGCTTGATCAACCGACGCTCGGCCGCGTCCTCCATGAACGACATCGAGAAGTAGAAGCCCGTGATCAACGCCAACGCCACCATCGAGAACCGCAACGACAACGGACCCGGAACCAACAGCAGCAACCACCACGGCGCCAACAGCACCGTCGCGTGCGAGACATGGCGCAACACCCACCAGGGGCTCGTCAGATCCCACAGCACCCAGTGCCGGTACCGGTCTGGCAGAGTCCCGCCGACCGCGTACCACAACCATCGCAAAGGGCCTGGGCGTTCCACCGGAAAAGCCTAGTGCCCTGACGGCGAGGCCGTCAGGGCACTAGGAACCGAGCAAATCAGGCGCCGACAGCCTGCTTCAGGTCGTCGGCACGGTCCGTGCGCTCCCACGGCAGGTCGAGCTCGGGACGGCCGAAGTGGCCGTACGCCGCGGTCGGGGCGTAGATCGGGCGCAGGAGGTCCAGGTCGCGGATGATCGCGGCCGGGCGGAGGTCGAAGATCTCGCGGATGGCCTGCTGGATCTTCAGCGGGTCGGCGTTCTCGGTGCCGAAGGTCTCGACGAACAGACCCACCGGGGCGGCCTTGCCGATCGCGTAGGCGACCTGTACCTCGATGCGCGTGGCCAGACCGGCGGCCACCGCGTTCTTCGCGACCCAACGCATCGCGTACGCGGCCGAGCGGTCGACCTTTGACGGGTCCTTGCCGGAGAAGGCGCCGCCGCCGTGGCGGGCCATGCCGCCGTACGTATCCACGATGATCTTGCGGCCGGTGAGGCCCGCGTCGCCCATCGGGCCGCCGATGACGAAGCGGCCGGTGGGGTTCACGAGCAGCCGCACGTTCTCGGTGTCGAGGTCCAGGTCGGCCAGCTCGGGCAGCACGACCTGCTCGCGCACGTCGACGCCGAGCAGCTTCTCCAGGTCGACGCCCTCGGCGTGCTGCGACGACACCACCACGGTGTCGAGGCGGACCGCGCGGTCTCCGTCGTACTCGATGGTGACCTGGGTCTTGCCGTCGGGACGCAGGTACGGCAGGACACCGTCCTTGCGGACCTTGGTCAGCCGCTTCGACAGCCGGTGCGCCAGTGCGATCGGCAGCGGCATGAGCTCCGGGGTGTCGGTGCAGGCGTAGCCGAACATCAGGCCCTGGTCGCCCGCGCCCTGGCGGTCGATCTCGTCGGAGGCGTTCTCCACGCGGGTCTCGTGCGCGGTGTCGACCCCCTGGGCGATGTCGGGCGACTGCGACCCGATGGCGACGTTCACGCCACAGGAGTTGCCGTCGAAGCCCTTGGCCGACGAGTCATAGCCGATCTTGAGGATGACCTCGCGGACGATGCTCGGGATGTCGGCATACGCCTCGGTGGTCACCTCGCCCGCGACGTGCACCTGGCCGGTCGTGACCAGGGTCTCCACCGCGACCCGCGACCGCGGGTCCTTGGCCAGCAGGGCATCGAGAACCGAGTCGCTGATCGCGTCACAGATCTTGTCCGGGTGGCCTTCGGTGACCGACTCAGAAGTGAACAGTCGGCGGCTGCCTTTTTCGCTCACGTACCCCACCTCATCCGAAGACATAATCGCCTTCACTTTATCCAGGCGCGGAGTCGCGCCGCGACCGTCGGATGGTTACCGCTACGGCGTCCCACACTTCGGACGCCAGTTGCGCTTTGGCGCCGAACTCGATCGGGCGTTCGGTGCCGTCCGCGCTGAGCAACCAACCTTCATTGTCCTCGGTTTCGAACGCCTTGCCTTCTCCCACCCTGTTGACCACCAGCAGGTCACAGCCCTTGCGGGCGAGTTTGGCGCGGGCGTGATCGAGGACGTCGGCTCCAGTATCGCCCGTTTCGGCGGCGAAACCTACGATGACCTGCGTCGACTCCGGCTCCCGGCGCCGGTTCTCCACCAGTTCGGCGAGCACGTCGGCGTTGCGGGTCAGCACGATCGGATCGGGATCGGCGTCGGTCTTCTTGATTTTGAACTCGGCCCGGTGCTCTGGCCGGAAGTCGGCGACGGCGGCGGCCATGACCACCACGTCGGCGTCGGCGGCGGCCTTGTGCACCGCTTGGCGCAGTTCCTCGGCCGTCCCGACTTTGACCAGCTCGGCGCCCGCTGGCTCCGGCAGGTTCAGGGTGTGCGCGGAGACCAAAGTCACCCTGGCGCCGCGCTGCACGGCCGTGCGGGCCAGCGCGTAGCCCTGCTTGCCCGACGAGCGGTTGCCCAGGAAGCGGACCGGGTCCAGCGGCTCGCGGGTGCCACCGGCCGAGACCACCACGTGCAGGCCTTCGAGGTCACGCGGCAGCGCGTCGGGCCTGCTGAGCAGCAGCCGGGCGAGGTCGACGATCTCGGCGGGGTCGGCCAGCCTGCCCTTGCCGGTGTCGGCACCGGTCAACCGACCCGCCGCGGGCTCGCTCACCACGACGCCCCGCGCGCGCAGGGTGGCCACGTTGGCCTGGGTGGCGGCGTGCTCCCACATCTCGGTGTGCATGGCCGGAACCATGAGCACCGGGCAGCGCGCCGTCAGCAGGGTGTTCGTCAGCAGGTCGTCGGCCAGACCGTGGGCGGCCTTGGCGAGCAGGTCGGCCGTCGACGGCACGACGAGCACCAGGTCGGCCTCCTGGCCGAGCCGCACGTGCGGCACCTCCGGGACGTCGGAGAAGACGCCCGCGTGCACCTTCTGGCCGGACAGGGCCTCGAACGTCGCCGCGCCCACGAACCGCAGCGCGGCCTCGGTGGGCACGACCCGCATGTCGTGTCCGGACTCGGTCAGCCTGCGCAGGACCTCACAGGCCTTGTAGGCGGCGATACCGCCGCCCACCCCGAGGACGACCCGAGGCCGGGAGGTCACTCGCCCTCGGTGTGCTCAAGCAGACCGGAGTGGATTTCGCGCAGTGCGATGGACAGCGGCTTCTCGCGCGGCCCCGGCTCCACGAGCGGGCCGACGTACTCGAGCAGGCCCTCACCGAGCTGCGCGTAGTAGTCGTTGATCTGGCGGGCGCGCTTGGCGGCGTAGATCACCAGCGCGTACTTCGAGCTGACCTTGTCGAGCAGGTCGTCGATCGGCGGGTTGGTGATGCCTTCGAGGGGGGTCGTCGGCTCGCCCAGTACGCCCAGCTCGGTGGGGGTGATCACTCTGCAACAGCTCCAGGTCACTCAGATGATGGCGTGAGTACCAAGGTTAGCAACTCGTTCGCAGCCTGCCGCACATCGGCGTTCACTACGACCGCGTCGAACTCCTTGGCGGCGGCCAGCTCGTCCTCGGCGATGGCCAGCCTACGGGCCACCACCGCCTCGTCCTCAGTGCCGCGCCCGGTGAGCCTGCTCACCAGCACGTCCCAGGACGGGGGCACCAGCATGACCAGCTGCGCCTCGGGCATGGCCCTGCGCACAAGGCGGGCGCCCTGCAGCTCGATCTCCAGGACCGCGGGCCGACCGGCGGCGAGCGCGGCCTCGACCGGCGCGCGTGGGGTGCCGTAGTGGTTGCCCGCGAACTCGGCGTGCTCCAGCAGCTCGCCCGCGTCGGCCATGCGGTCGAACTCGGCACGGTCGACGAAGTGGTAGTGCGCGCCGTCGATCTCGCCAGGGCGCGGACGCCGGGTCGTCACCGAGACGCTGAAGTACAGATCGGGGTGGAGCCTGCGCAGTTCGCCGACCACGCTGGACTTGCCGACCCCCGACGGGCCGGAGACGACAGTGAGCCGGGACCGGGCAGCGACGCCCGATCCCGGCCCACGGCCGTTGACGCTCTCAGTCACTCGCCGCTGAACTCGGCGAGCAGAGCCTTGCGCTGCCGGTCGCCCAGACCGCGCAACCGGCGGCTCGGGGCGATCTCAAGACGCTCGATGATCTGCTGGGCACGCACCTTGCCGACGCCCGGAAGGGCCTCGAGCAGGGCGGTGACCTTCATCTTGCCCAGCACCTCGTCGTTGTCAGACTGGGCCAGCACGTCCTTGAGGGTGGTACCGCCTCGCTTCAGGCGCTCCTTGAGCTCGGCTCGGGCGCGACGGGCGGCAGCCGCCTTCTCCAGCGCTGCGGCCCGCTGCTCCTCGGTCAGCTGGGGAAGGGCCACGATTTTCCTCCGTGGGGATTGGTTCTCCGGATCGGTGCCGCGACGTTACCGACCCCTGGCCTGCGAAGACAACGCGGGGGCACCCTGTGCGGACGGTGACGGCGCGACAGAAGTTGATCAACGATCGGTGACGGCAAGGCCGTGACCTGCGACAACTCTACGCGGATTCGCCCACTCGGGATCGTCACACACCGCGATCGAGTGCCCACGCGAGGCGAAAGTGTCATTTCCGCCACTCCCTGAGTTGTGGTCGATACACCTGGTTAGACCACCGCCCGCCACCTGCGAGAACAGATTCCGGGCACGCCGATGGGACCGGGGGCGTCCAGCCACCCCGGCCCCATCGTCCAACAATCCTCTTGTTCAACAATTCTAACGTTCAATTGTTGAACGATCGAGTCACGACGTGATGGCCGCCAGCTCGTCGCGGGAACGCAAGGCCGCCGTGCGGACTGCGTCGACGTCCGGGCCGTGCCGCAGGATGTCCCTGGAGGTCGTCGGGAGGACGTTCCGCAGGCCGCCGAAGACCCTTTCAAGATCATCAGCGCCCGCGCCCTGAGCGCCGACGCCAGGGGCCAGCACGGGGCCGTTGAGGGCCGACAGGTCCAGCCCCGCCTCCCCCACCGTCGCCCCGATGACCAGACCGACCGAGCCGAGCGGATCCGCGCCCGCGTTGAGCGCGGCGGCCTCGTCCACGATCGTCTGGGCGACCGTCCGACCATCCGCGCCGATCGCGCGTTGGACCGAGGCGCCCTCCTTGTTGGAGGTGAGCGCGAGCACGAACACCCCGGCCCCGGTGCGCCGGGCCTCATCGATCGCCGGGGTCAGCGAGCCGAAGCCCAGGTACGGCGACACCGTGATCGCGTCCGAGGCCAGCGGCCCGTCGCCAACGTACGCCGACCCGTAGGCCGCCATCGTGGAGCCGATGTCGCCGCGCTTGATGTCGAGCAGGACCAGCGCGCCCGCCGCCCGGGACTCGGCGATGACCCGCTCCAGCACCGCGACGCCCCGCGACCCGTAGGCCTCGAAGAACGCCGACTGGGGCTTGAGGAGCGCGATCTCCCCCGCCAGCGCCTCCACACAGGTCAGCGCGAACCGCTCCAGCCCCGACACGTCACGCGGCAGGCCCCACGCGTCCAGCAGGCCGGGATGCGGGTCGATGCCGACACAGAGCCGACCACGCTTGGCGGTGGCCTCGACCAGCCGGGCGCCGAACGGCGCGGTCACGCCCGCACCGCCGAGGCCGCCCGCAGCGCCGACTGCAGCGCCTGGAGCGATTGCACGCCGATGTCGTCGCGGATCAGGGCCTCGATGCCGTGCACCGCCGCCGCCGCGCCCTGGATCGTGGTGATGCAGGGGATGTCGCGCGACACCGCGGCCGTGCGGATCTCGTAGCCGTCGACGCGCGGGCCGTGGTTGCCGTACGGGGTGTTGATCACCATGTCGACCCCGCCGCCACGGATCAGGTCGACGATGTTGTTCTCGCCCTCGAAGTGCTTGCGCACGACCGTGCACGGGATCCCGTTGCGCCGCAGCACCTCGGCCGTGCCCGACGTCGCGAGGATCTCGAAGCCCAGGTCGGCCAGCCGCTTCACCGGGAACACCATCGCGCGCTTGTCGCGGTTGGCCACCGAGACGAACACCTTGCCCGACGTCGGCAGCGAGCCGTAGGACGCGGTCTGCGACTTGGCGAACGCCTTGCCGAACGACGCGTCGATGCCCATGACCTCGCCGGTCGACTTCATCTCCGGGCCGAGCAGCGAGTCGACGCCGTGGCCTTCCTTGGTGCGGAAGCGGTGGAACGGCATGACCGCCTCCTTGACCGCGACCGGGGCGCCCGCGGGCAGCTCGGCGCCGTCGCCGACGGCGAGCAGCATGCCCTCTTCCCGCAGTTCGGCGATGGTCGAGCCGAGCATGATCCGCGCGGCGGCCTTGGCCAGCGGCACCGCCGTCGCCTTGGACACGAACGGCACGGTCCGGCTCGCGCGCGGGTTGGCCTCCAGGACGTAGAGCACGTCGTCCTTGAGCGCGTACTGCACGTTGAGCAGCCCGCGCACGCCCACGCCCTTGGCGATGGCCTCGGTGGAGCGCCGCACGGCCTCCAGGTCGGTGCGGCCGAGGGTGATCGGCGGCAGCGCGCAGGACGAGTCGCCGGAGTGGATCCCGGCCTCCTCGATGTGCTCCATCACGCCACCCAGGTAGACCTCGTCGCCGTCGCACAGCGCGTCGACGTCGATCTCGATGGCGTCATCGAGGAACCGGTCGACCAGCACCGGGTGCTCCGGGCTGACCTCGGTGGCCCGCTCGATGTAGCCGGCGAGGGTCTCCTCGTCGTAGACGATCTCCATACCGCGCCCGCCGAGCACGTAGGACGGGCGGACCAGCACCGGGTAGCCGATCTCGTCGGCGATGCGCTTGGCGCCCGCGAACGACGTGGCGGTGCCGTACTTCGGCGCGGGCAGCCCGGCCGTGGTCAGCACCTCGCCGAACGCGCCGCGGTCCTCGGCGAGGTGGATCGCGCCGGGTTGGGTGCCCACGATCGGCACGCCCGCGTCGGCCAGCCGCTGCGCCAGGCCCAGCGGCGTCTGGCCGCCGAGCTGCACGATCACGCCCGCGACCGTGCCGGAGGACTGCTCGGAGTGCACGACCTCCAGCACGTCCTCGAAGGTCAGCGGCTCGAAGTAGAGGCGGTCGGAGGTGTCGTAGTCGGTGGACACCGTCTCCGGGTTGCAGTTGACCATGACGGTCTCGTACCCGGCCGCGCGCAGCGACATCGCCGCGTGCACACAGGAGTAGTCGAACTCGATGCCCTGGCCGATCCGGTTCGGGCCGGAGCCCAGGATCAGCACCTTGGGCTTGTCGTGCTGCGCGGTGACCTCGTTCTCGGCGTTCGGGTCGAGTTCGTAGGCCGAGTAGTGGTACGGCGTCGTCGCGGCGAACTCGGCGGCGCAGGTGTCGACGGTCTTGTAGACCGGACGCACGCCCAGGCGGTGCCGCAGCCAGCGCACGCCGTCCTCGCCCGCCAGTTCCGGGCGCAGTGCGGCGACCTGGCGGTCGGAGAAGCCCGCCCGCTTGATCCGGCGCAGCAGCGGCTCGTCGAGCACGGGGGCGTGCACGACCTCGTCGCGCAGCTCCACCAGCGAGGCGATCTGGTCGATGAACCACGGGTCGATGCCGCTGGCCTGGTGCACCGCGTCCACCGAGGCGCCGAGGCGCAGCGCGCGCTCGACGTTGTAGAGCCTGCCGTCGTGCGCGGTCCGCAGCGAGTCCAACATGGACTCCTGGGTCATCGTCGTCGGGTCGGCCTTGGTCCAGAAGCCCGCGTCCTTGGTCTCCATCGAGCGCAGTGCCTTGCCCAGCGCCTCGACGAAATTGCGGCCGATCGACATGGCCTCGCCGACCGACTTCATCGTCGTGGTCAGCGTCGGGTCGGCGCCGGGGAACTTCTCGAAGGCGAAGCGCGGCACCTTGACGACCACGTAGTCCAGCGTCGGCTCGAAGGACGCCGGGGTCTCGCCGGTGATGTCGTTGGTGATCTCGTCCAGGGTGTAGCCGATGGCCAGCTTCGCGGCGATCTTGGCGATCGGGAAGCCGGTCGCCTTCGAGGCCAGGGCGCTGGAGCGCGACACCCGCGGGTTCATCTCGATGACGACCATGCGGCCGTTGCCGGGGTGGATGGCGAACTGGATGTTGCAGCCGCCGGTGTCCACGCCGACCGCGCGCAGCACGTCGATGCCCACGTCGCGCATGTGCTGGAACTCGCGGTCGGTGAGGGTCATCGCCGGGGCGACGGTCACGGAGTCACCCGTGTGCACGCCCATCGGGTCGATGTTCTCGATCGAGCAGATGACGACGACGTTGTCCTTCTTGTCGCGCATCAGCTCGAGCTCGTACTCCTTCCACCCGAGCACGCTCTCCTCGATGAGCACCTCGGTGACCGGGCTCTCGGTGAGCCCGCTGGCGGCCAAGCGCTCCAGCTCGTCGTGGGTGTGCGCCATGCCCGAACCCAGGCCGCCCATGGTGAACGACGGCCGGATGACCACCGGCAGACCCAGCTCGGCGACCGTCTCGCGGACCTCGGCCATCGAGTGGCACACCCGGCTGCGCGGGGTCTCGGCGCCGATGTCGGCGACGATGTTCTTGAACTTCTGCCGGTCCTCGCCGCGCTGGATGGCGTCGATGTCGGCGCCGATCAGTTCGACGTTGTACTTCTCCAGCACGCCGCGCTCGTGCAGCGCGACCGCGGTGTTGAGCGCGGTCTGGCCGCCGAGGGTCGCCAGGATCGAGTCGACCGGGTGGCCCGCGTCGCGCTCGGCGGCGATGACCTTCTCGACGAACTCGGCGGTGATCGGCTCGACGTAGGTGGCGTCGGCGAACTCCGGGTCGGTCATGATCGTGGCCGGGTTGGAGTTGACCAGGCTGACCCGCAGGCCCTCCTCGCGCAGCACCCGGCAGGCCTGGGTGCCGGAGTAGTCGAACTCGCACGCCTGGCCGATGACGATTGGGCCGGACCCGATCACCAGCACGTGCTTGATGTCCTCGCGCTTAGGCATTCGATCCGCCCTCCATCAGAGTCACGAACTGGTCGAACAGGTCGGCGGCGTCGTGTGGGCCTGCCGCCGCTTCCGGGTGGTACTGGACCGAGAACGCGGGCACCTCGAGAGCGCGCACGCCCTCGACGCAGCCGTCGTTGGGGCAGTAGTGGCTGACCTGGGCGGCGCCGAACGGGGTGTCGAAGCGCTCCCCCGGCTCGCCTTCGAGGGCGAAGCCGTGGTTCTGCGCGGTGATCGCGACCCGGCCGGTGGCCACGTCGATCACCGGGATGTTGATGCCGCGGTGGCCGTAGCGCAGCTTGTAGGTGCCCCGGCCCAGCGCGCGGCCGAGGATCTGGTTGCCGAAGCAGATGCCGAACAGCGGGATCCGCCGCTCCAGCACCGACTTGGTCAGCGCGACCGCGTGGTCCTGGGTGGCCGGGTCGCCGGGGCCGTTGGACAGGAACACCCCGTCGGCCTCGACGGCGAGGATGTCGTCCAGCGTGGCGGTCGCGGGCAGCACGTGGGTCTCGATGCCGCGCGCGGCCATCATGCGCGGGGTGTTGGACTTGATGCCCAGGTCGATCGCGGCCACCCGGAAGCGGCGGTCGCCGTCGGCCTTGACCACATAGGCCTCGGCGGTGGTGACGTCACCCGCGAGGTCGGCGCCGAGCATCTGCTGGCTCTGCCGGACCTTCCCGACCATCGTGTCCACATCGGTCAGGTCGGCGCCGGAGAAGACCCCGGCGCGCATGGCGCCCTGTTCGCGGATGTGCCTGGTCAGAGCCCGGGTGTCGACACCGCTGATGCCGACCACGTTCTGCTCGACCAGCGCGTCGTCAAGGCCGCGGGTGGACCGCCAGTTCGACGGGACGCGCGCGGGGTCGCGCACGACATAGCCGGACACCCAGATGCGGCCGGACTCGTCGTCCTCGTCGTTCCAGCCGGTGTTGCCGATCTGCGGGGCGGTGGCCACCACGATCTGGCGGTGGTACGACGGGTCGGTCAGGGTCTCCTGGTAGCCGCTCATGGCGGTGCAGAAGACGACCTCGCCGAAGGTGGTCCCGGTGGCGCCGAAGGCCTCGCCCCGGTAGACCCGGCCGTCCTCCAGCACCAGCGCGGCGGCCGTCCGCGTGCTCCTACTCACCGTGCGGAACCTCCGGGGTCTCGGGCAGGGCGCGGACCGCCCGCGCCCAGTTCTGGTACTCGCTCTTGTCGTCGGCTCGGAAGCCGGTGTCGAACTGGTGGTCCTCGATCTTCCAGCGCACCACCAGCACGCCGTCGCCGCCCATCACCTTGCCCGCGATTCCGGCCTCGGTGCGGGCGTCGACCACGGCGTCCGCCGGGATCCACAGTGGACTCGCGCCGAGCCGGTCGAACAGCACGCCGGTGGGCAGCAGGTGAACGGTGGCGTCGGCGCGGAAGCCGATGTCGCCCACGGCGACCCGGTCCTGCCAGCTCTTGTCGGTGACCGTGCTCGCGTAGACGCCGGTCAGCGGGGGCAGCAGTTCCTCGGCCTCACCGCGGTTGATCCGGTCGATCAGGCCGTCCGGGACCGTGGGGAACGTCGGCAGCACGGCGGCCTGGCGGCGCGCGCGGTTGCGGTAGCCCCACCACATCAGGCCCGCCAGCAGCAGGAACACCGCCAAAACGACCAACGAAAGCTCAAGTCGGTTCATCCGGCCACCTCGCACGCTCGGTGGCGGGCACCGGAACACTGTGTCAAGGATTCGCTCGCAAGCTCGCTCATCGCGCGGCCTTCCCATCCCGAGCGGTGACCTCGCCGCGCAGCAGCGTCGCGACCACCGTGCCGGGCAGTTCCATGCCCTCGTACGGGGTGTTGGCCGCGAGGCTGGCCAGGTCGGCGCCGCGCACGGTCCAGCGGCCCGCCGGGTCGACCAGGGTCAGCGTCGCGGGTTCGCCAACCGCGATCGGCCGGCCCTGGTCGGGCAGGCCCGCGATCTCGGCCGGGCGCTCACTCATCACGCGGGCCACGCCGCGCCAGTCGAGCAGGCCGGGCTCGACCATGGTCGCGACCACGATCGGCAGCGCGGTCTGCAGGCCGAGCATGCCAGGGCGGGCCGCCGACCACTCGCAGTCCTTGTCCTGGTGGGCGTGCGGGGCGTGGTCAGTGGCCACGACGTCGACCGTGCCGTCGGCCAGCGCGGCCCGCAGCGCGGCGGCGTCGGTCGCGGTGCGCAGCGGCGGGTTGACCTTGTTGACGGGGTCGTAGCTGGTCAGGCGCTCGTCGTCGAGGAGCAGGTGGTGCGGGGTGACCTCGGCGGTGACCTGGGTGCCCCGGGCCTTGGCCCAGCGCAGGACGTCCGCGGTGCCCGCCGTGGAGACGTGGCAGACGTGCAGCCGGGCGCCGACGTGGAATGCCAACAGGCAGTCGCGGGCGACGATCGACTCCTCGGCGACCGCGGGCCAGCCCGCCAGGCCGAGCCGGGCGGCGATCTCGCCCTCGTGTGCCTGCGCGCCGACGGTGAGGCGGGGCTCCTCGGCGTGCTGGGCGATGACCGCGCCCAGCGCCTTGGTGTACTCCAGCGCGCGGCGCATGATCAGCGGGTCGGCGACGCAGAGGCCGTCGTCGGAGAAGATCCGGACTCCTGCCTGGGACTTGGCCATCGTGCCCAGTTCGGCGAGCTTCTCGCCCTTGAGGCCGACGGTGACCGCGCCGATCGGGTGCACGTCGACCAGGCCGACCTCGCGGCCGCGGCGCCAGACGTGCTCGACGATGACCGCGTTGTCGGCGACCGGGTCGGTGTTGGCCATGGCGAACACCGCCGTGTAGCCGCCGAGGGCCGCGGCACGCGAGCCGGTCTCGATGGTCTCGGTGTCCTCGCGGCCGGGCTCGCGCAGGTGGGTGTGCAGGTCGACGAACCCGGGCAGCGCGACGAGCCCGCCCGCGTCGATGACCTCGTCACCCGTGAGCCCGTCACCGATCTCGGTGATGACCCCGTCCTCGATCAGTAGATCGACCGGGTCCTCGCCGTAGGGCTTGACGCCCCGGATGACCAAACTCATGCGGCTATCTCCCAAGGTCGGCGGCTCCACTCGCGAAGGCACTGTGTCGATGATTCGCTCGCGAGCTCGCTCATGAACCGTCTTCCTCTCCGGCAAGCAGGTGGTACAGCACAGCCATTCGGACGTGCACCCCGTTGGCGACCTGGTCGGTGATGGCCGCGCGCGGCGAGTCGGCGACCGCGGCGGCGATCTCCATCCCGCGCAGCATCGGGCCGGGGTGCAGGACGACCGCGTGTTCGGGCAGCATCCGCGCCCGCGCCTCGCTGAGCCCGTAGGTGATCGAGTATTCCTTCGCCGACGGGAAGAAGCCGCCGTGCATGCGCTCGGCCTGCACCCGAAGCATCATGACCGCGTCGAGCGAGGGCAACTCGGCGTCGAGGTCGTGGCTGACCCGCAGGCCGGGCACCCAGTCGGCCACGCCAGTCGGCAGCAGCGTCGGCGGCGCGACCAGCACCACCTCGGCGCCCAGGGCGGTCAGCAGGTGCACGTTGGAGCGGGCGACCCGGCTGTGCAGGACGTCCCCGACGATGGCGATGCGCCTGCCATCGACCGACCCGAGCCGGTCTCGCAGGGTCGCGGCGTCGAGCAGGGCCTGCGTGGGGTGCTCGTGGGTGCCGTCGCCCGCGTTGACCACCGAGGTGCCGACCTCGGCGAGCCAGCCCGCGAGCCGGTGGGCAGCGCCGGAGGCCGGGTGGCGCACGATCACGCAGTCGGCGCCCGCGGCGGCCAGCGTCAGCGCGGTGTCGCGCAGGGACTCCCCCTTGCTGGTGGAGGACCCGGCCGAGGAGACGTTGACGACGTCGGCGCTCATCCACTTGCCCGCGATCTCGAAGGACACGCGGGTGCGGGTGGAGTTCTCGTAGAACATCGTGATGACCGTGCGGCCGCGCAGCGTCGGCAGTTTGCGGACCTCGCGGCCCAGCAGGGTCTTCTTCAAGCCGTCGGCGGTGTCGAGGATGGCCAGCGCGGTGGCCGGGTCGATCCCGTCGGTGCTGAGCAGGTGCTTCACGCGCTTGCCTCCGGTCGACTCAGCAGGACGGCGTCGCGGCCGTCGGTCTCGGAGAGCAGGACGTTGACCTCCTCGGAGCGCGCGGTGGGCACGTTCTTGCCCACGTAGTCGGCGCGGATGGGCAGTTCACGGTGTCCCCGGTCGACCAGGACGGCCAGCTGAACCGCGCGTGGGCGACCCGCGTCGCGCAGTGCGTCGAGGGCGGCGCGGATGGTGCGGCCGGAGAACAGCACGTCATCGACCAGGATGACCAGCGCGTCGTCGATCCCGCCGGTGGGCAGCGCGGTCGCGCCCAGTGGACGGGTCGGCTTGCGGCGGAGATCGTCGCGGTAGAGCGTCACGTCGAGTGTGCCGAAGGGCACTTGGACGCCCGCGAAGTCTTCGATCTTCGCGGCCAGGCGCGCGGCCAGCGGACCGCCGCGGGTGGGGATGCCGAGCAGGGCGACGGGGCTCGCCCCGGAACCGCCCAGCGCGGTCTTCTCGATGACCTGATGGGCCATTCGGGCGATGGTGCGCGCGACGTCGCCAGCCGAAAGCAGCTCCCGCTGCCCGGCCGGGTCTGTCGCGCCGCGATCTCGCGACGCCACAGTGGACTCCTTCCCCGCCTCACGGGACGGGTATTAAAGGATGTCGATCAACCCAGTTGACCTGGGCTCACAGCGACCGTATCAGGCCGATCGGAGCAGCCGTGCGGGTGGTGTCGGGCACCTGACACAACTGTCCTAGTCGGATCAGCTTGACCTGGTGACAACTCTGGGTAACCATTACTCAGCGTGTTGATTTGAAGCTACCCACGGCGGTGCCATAGCGCCGACGGGGCGAACGAACGGAGAACCGCCGCATGGGCGACTACGCCAAGGCGCTAGGGGCCAAGCTCCGCGCCATCCGCCAGCAGCAGGGGCTGTCGCTGCACGGCGTCGAGCAGAAGTCCGGTGGCCGATGGAAGGCCGTCGTGGTCGGCTCTTACGAGCGCGGCGACCGAGCGGTCACCGTGCAGAAGCTCGCCGAGCTCGCGGACTTCTACGGCGTGCCGGTGGTGGAGCTCCTTCCCGAGGGCCGGGTGCCGTCCGGCGCGGAGCCCGCCACCAAGATCGTGATCAATCTGGAGCGGCTGCAGCAGCTGCCGGCGGAGAAAGTCGGGCCGCTGGCCCGGTACGCGGCCACCATCCAGAGCCAGCGTGGCGACTACAACGGCAAGGTGCTCTCGATCCGCACCGAGGACCTGCGGTCGTTGGCGATCATCTACGACATGACGCCCGGTGAGCTCACCGAGCAGCTGATCGACTGGGGGGTGCTTCCGCCTGAGGCCCGGCCGTCGAAGGAAGACTGACCAGGCCCCCACACGCAGAAACACCCGACTCGCGGACGCGGTCGGGTGTTTCTCTGCGTTTCAGAGCGCTTTAGAGCGTCGCGCGAAGCTTGTCGGCGATGCCCGCGATCCGGCCGAGGACGCCGTTGACGAACCTCGGGGAGTCGTCGGTCGACAGCGACTTGGCCAACTGCACGGCCTCGTCGATCGCCACCGCGTCCGGCACGTCGTTGGCCCACAGGATCTCGTACAGGCCGAGTCGGAGCACCGCGAGGTCCACGGCGGGCATGCGCTGCAGGGTCCAGCCCTCGGCGTGTTCGGTGAGCAGTTCGTCGATGCGGGACTGGTGGGCCCGCACTCCCTCGACCAGGGTGACGGTGTAGTCGTTCACCGGGGGCACGTCGGGCGAACCGACCCGGTCGGCCAACAGGGTGACCGGGTCGTCGCCACGCAGGGCCGCCTCGAAGAGGAGGTCGACCGCGCGTTTGCGTGCCTTGCTGCGGGCGCCCATTATCAGCCGCTGACTCGGCCGAGGTAGCGCCCGTCGCGGGTGTCGACCTTGACCTTCTCGCCGGTGGTCACGAACAGCGGGACCTGGATCTCCGCGCCGGTCTCCAGCTTGGCGGGCTTGGTTCCGCCGGTGGAGCGGTCGCCCTGCAGGCCGGGGTCGGTGTGCTCGATGACGAGCTCGACCGACGTCGGCAGTTCGATGAACAGCGGCGAGCCCTCGTGCGAGGAGACGATCGCGGTGCTGTTCTCCAGCATGTACTTGGCGGCGTCGCCGACGACCGTTGGCGTGATCTGGATCTGCTCGTAGGTGTCGCCGTCCATGAAGACGTACTCGGAGCCGTCGTTGTAGAGGTAGGTCATCTCGCGGCGGTCGACCGTGGCGGTGTCGACCTTGACGCCCGCGTTGAACGTCTTGTCGACGACCTTGCCGGTCAGGACGTGCTTGAGCTTGGTCCGCACGAACGCGGGGCCCTTGCCCGGCTTGACGTGCTGGAACTCGGTCACGGTCCAGAGCTGGCCCTCGAGGTTGAGCACCAGGCCGTTCTTCAGGTCGTTGGTCGAGGCCACGAGCTAGATCTCCTGTGTTCGCGCGCGCATGGGGTGATCGCCAGCGGGCTGGGTGCCCGTCAGACGACCATGAGCTGCTTGGTGGTCAGCGTGAGGAGTTCGGGACCTTCATCCCGCACGACCAGCGTGTCCTCGATGCGGACACCGCCTTTGCCGGACAGGTACACCCCCGGCTCGACCGTGACCGCCATGCCGGCCGAAAGTGTACCTTCACCGGTCTTGCCCAAGGCGGGTGCCTCGTGGATCTGCAGGCCAACGCCATGCCCGAGGCCGTGCAGGAACTCGTCGCCGTGGCCCGCGCGCTCGATGAGGTCGCGGGCGGCGGCGTCCACGTCCTGGACATGGGCGCCCGGCTTGAGCGCGGCGCGGCCCGCGGCCTGGGCGGCGGCCACGAGGTCGTACAGCTCCCGCTGCCAGTCGGCGGGGGCGCCCAGGACAAGGGTCCTGGTCATGTCGGAGTGGTAGCCGTCGATCTGGGCGCCGAAATCGAGTTTGACGAAGTCGCCATGGTGCAGCACGGCGTCGGTCGGCCGGTGGTGCGGGATCGCGGAGTTGGCGCCCGCGGCGACGATCGACTCGAACGCGGGCTTGGTGGCGCCATGGTCGAGCATCCGGTTCTCCAGGTCGCGGGCCACCTCCCGCTCGGTGCGGCCCGCGGCCAGGCCGCCGTGCTCGATGAGATCGGCCAGCGCCCGGTCGGCCGCGGCGCAGGCCATCCGCAGCGCCTCGACCTCGGTGTCGTCCTTGACCAGCCGCAGCCGCTCGATGAGGTTGGGCGCGCGGACGAGTTCGACCGACGGCGCGGCGTCGGCGAGCACGTCGAGGCTGTCCACGGACACGTGCTGGCTCTCGAAGCCCGTGCGGCGGTAGGCGGCGTCCTTGTCGGCGCGCTCGGCGAGGGCGAGAACGCTGGCCCGCTCGATCACGTGCTCCAACTCCGGCACCTGGCGGGCGGCCTGGGCGAGATAGCGGCCGTCGGTGCAAAACACCGTCCGGTCATCGTCGGCGGCGTGCACCAGCAGCGCGCCGTTGGAGCCGGTGAACCCGGTCAGATAGCGCAGGTTCAGCAGGTCGACGACAAGCAATGCGTCCAGTTCCAACTCCCGCATCGCCGTCCGGAGAGCCGCTCGCCGTTTCACATGTGCCTCGGGCATGAACTGAGCGTACGACTGAGCGGGGCGACGCGTTGGGGCCATCAGGGCTTACTCTCCGGTAATGCGAACTTGGCTCGTGCGGGGGTTGGTGCTGGCTGTCGTCCACGGGGTGGCGGCGGTCTTCGTGGCGGCGCTAAAGGCGGAGCAGCCGACCGGGCGCACGGTTGTCGAGGCCATCGTGCTGGGCGTGCTCGTGGGCATCGCCGCTACGTGGGCGGCCATCGACGGCTGGCGCGGGGTGGCCGACCGCGGCCGGGCGTGGGTCATCGCGGCGCTCATCGCGGGCTGGGGCGCCGCGGTGCTCGGGGTCATCGGCCGGTCGGTATTCGTCGACCAGACCGGGGTCAGCGCGCTGGGTCAGGCGCTGACCGGCGGGGCCGCGTTCACCGCGCTACTCGTCCTGGTACCCGCGGGCCTTGGCCTCGTGGTCGGACCGCGGCTGGAGCGCAAGCACGAGGAAGCCGCCTGATCACGGGCCCAGCCAGGGACCCCGCTCGTACTCGGCCCACTGGCGGGCGTTGACCTGGGCGACCGGCGACGAGTTGAGCGCCGCGACGGCCGGGTCCGCGAACGGATAGAGCTTGCCGTCGAGCAGGAACCCGATGCCGGACTCGGAGCGCACGATCTTCGCCGCCGCGTCGACTTCGGCGAGAACCGGAGCGCCGTCCAGGCCGGGCACACGGGTGTCGATGACCCGGGCGGCGAGCTTCTCGGCGACCCCACGGCGTTCGACGCGGATCAGCCCGTCTGTGGTGACCAGATCGATCGTTCGCTGCGGCGACGGCACGGCGAACCCGATCAGCGCGCCCGCCGCGCGGTCGGGATCGAGGCACGCGCGGCTGCCGACCAGGTCGGCGCCGAAGTGGGCCAAGCCGGTCGGGGCGGCCTCCATCCGGGTCGCCCGGACCAGGTCGATCGGGACACGCTCGCACGGGTCGTCGACCGAGCGCGGCGCGTGGCCCTCGCTGTCGCGGACGAGTCCCGGGCCCTCCTTCCACGGTCCCGGTATCATCGCGGGCGGGTACGGCTGGACGCGGAAGTCCTTGTCCCAGAAGGTGATCCTGGTGCCGCCGTCGACCTCGTGGGCGATGGCGAACGCCGCGAGGGCGTCGATCCACATCACGTCGACGCTGAACGCGTCGACCACCGAGCGCAGGCGGGCGTGGGTGCTCGTGTCGCGGCGGAACCCGCCTGGGGCAAGGATCTCGACGTTCACCGCGAAGGTCGGGTCCTTGGCACGCAATACGAACTGGCCCGCGCCGTTCCAGCCCGCGGCGGCACCGGTGGTGTCGGTGAACAGCAGATAGAACCAACCGTTCACGTAGACGGCGGCAGGCTGTCCGGCGCCGTAGTCGTTGTCCCGCATGTGGTTGCGCGACATGGTGACGATCGGCTTGCCGCCGTTGGCACGGGTCCAGGTCCGGCCGTCGGGACTGGTCGCCAGACCGATCGCGCTGCCGTACGGATGATCGGTCTCGGCGCCGGTGTAGTACATGTAGTAGGTCGAGCCGACCTTGAGCACCGACGGGTCGCACACGTGCTGGGCGTCGAAACCCGTGCCGCCGCCGGAGAAGACCGGGACCGCCGCGCTGAACGGGCCGCCGGGCGAGTCCGCCTCGGCGACCAGGATGTCGTCGCCCGCCGGGCCCACGCCGCTGACCTGGCTGCACCACCACATCCGGTACTTGCCGCCTTCGAGCAGCAAAGTCGGCGCGTAGTTGTACGGGGCGCCGTTGCCGCCCGCCGCGACGTCGCCGGGGCTCTGCCGCGGCCGGTCGGTCGACAGGGTGACCGACTCAGGGACGGGCGCCGCGGGACTGGCGGTCGGCGCCGGTTGCGGCTGGCCCTCGGCGACCGTGCAAGCCGACACCAGACCCGCGACGACCAAGACCAGCGCGGCGCGACGGCGGGACATGCGGGCCTTCCGGGAACGACTGACTGTGGTCGCCCAGTGTAGGGAAAACGTCGCCCGGATGGGTGAAAATCAGGACTTAGCGTTGTCCGCCAGCCACCGCAGGGCGAGGGCGTAGCCGTCGACCCCGAGGCCGACGATGACGCCTGCGGCGAGTTCGGAGATGTAGCTGTGGTGGCGGAACGCCTCGCGCTTGTGCACGTTCGAGATGTGCACCTCGACCAGCGGGACGGTCAGCAGCGCGCAGGCGTCGCGGACGGCGATGGAGTAGTGCGTCCACGCGCCCGCGTTGAGCACGACCGGGATCCGCTGGTCGGCGGCCTCGTGCAGCCACCCGACCATGTCGCCTTCGTGGTCGGTCTGGCGGACCTCGACGTTGAGGCCGAGGTCGGCGCCGGTGTCGACACAGATGCCGACCAGGTCGGCGTGGGTCGTGCTGCCGTAGATCTCCGGCTCGCGGGTGCCGAGCCTGCCCAGGTTGGGGCCGTTGAGCACCAGAACCCTCACAGCAGCACCCCGCTCGGTCCGCTCTCGACCGCGATGGCCGAGTACGCCGCCGCCAGCAGCGCCGGGTCCGGGCCCTCCAGGCGGCTGGGCTTGGCCAGACCGTCGAGGACGACGAACCGCAGCACGCCGGACTTGGTCTTCTTGTCGCTCAGCATGCCCTCGATGAGCTGCGGCAGCGCGTCGGCGTCGTAGCCGACCGGCAGGCCGATGCTGGTCAGGATCGAGCGGTGGCGGTCGGCGGTCGCGTCGTCGAGCTTCCCGGCGAGTCGGGCGAGTTCGGCGACGAAGACCATGCCGACGCTGACGGCCGCGCCGTGGCGCCAGCGGTAGCGCTCGCGCCGCTCGATCGCGTGGGCGAGGGTGTGGCCGTAGTTGAGGATCTCGCGCAGGCTGGATTCGCGCAGGTCGCTGGCCACGACGTCGGCCTTGACCTGGATCTTGCGGCGGATCAGCTCGGGCAGGACATCGCCTTCGGGGTCGAGCGCGGCCTCGGGGTCGGCCTCGATCAGGTCGAGGATGACCGGGTCGGCGATGAACCCGCCCTTGATCACCTCGGCCATGCCCGCGACCAGCTCGTTGCGCGGGAGCGTGGTCAGTGTGGCCAGGTCGACCAGCACGGCGGAGGGCTCGTGGAAGACGCCGACGAGGTTCTTGCCCGCCTCGGTGTTGATGCCGGTCTTGCCGCCGACCGCCGCGTCGACCATGCCGAGCAGCGTCGTCGGGACGTTGACGAGCTTGACGCCGCGCATCCAGGTGGCGGCGACGAAGCCCGCGAGGTCGGTCACCGCTCCCCCGCCGAGCGCGACCACGGTGCCCTGGCGGTCCAGGCCGATCCGGCCGAGCACCTCCCAGCAGAACGCGGCGACCGAGAGCGCCTTGCCGTCCTCGGCGTCGGGGATCTCGACCCGGTGCGCGTCGATCCCGGCGGCGGCCAGCTCGTCACGGGTGGCCTCGGCCGTGGCGGCGAGCGTCGGCTGGTGGATGATCGCGACCTTGGACGAGCCCTGGACCGCCTCGACCAGCTCGTCGAGCAGTCCCTTGCCGATCACCACGTCGTACGGCTTGTCCGTGGCGACCCGGATGCGCACTGGCTGCATCATGATCCTTTCAGTGCCGCGACCAGGTGGGCGACGATCTCGTCGGGAGTCTGGGTGTCGGTGTTGACCTCGATGCGCGCGACCTCGCGGTAGAGCGGCAGGCGGGCGTCGAGGAGTTCCTTGAACTTGGCCCTCGGGTTCACCCCGGCCAGCAGCGGTCGCGCGACGGACAGCCCGGTGCGGCGGACGCCCTCGGCCAGACCGACGTTGAGGAAGACGATTGTGTGTTCTTTCAAGAGCGCGCGCGTCTTCGAGGACAGGACCGCGCCGCCTCCGAGAGAGAGAACACCGCCGTGCTCGTCCAGCGCGGTCGCGACGGCCTGTTCCTCAGCGGCGCGGAAAGCGGGCTCGCCGTCGTCGGTGAAGATGTCGCTGATCGGCTTGCCCGCGGCCTCGACGATGTCTGCGTCGGTGTCGCGGAAGGACACGCCGAGCGCGTCGGCCAGCGCCTCGCCGATGGTCGTCTTGCCCGCCCCCGGCGGACCGACGACGACGGCGGCGGGGCTCACCAGCGGTTCCGCAGCGCGTCGAGGTACCCCTCGACGTTGCGCCGCGTCTCGGCGAGCGAGTCGCCACCGAACTTCTCCAGCGCCGCCTCGGCCAAGACCAGAGCGACCACGGACTCCAGGACGACGCCTGCGCGGGGGACCGCGCACACGTCGGAGCGCTGGTGGATGGCGACGGCGGGCTCACCGGTGACGACGTCCACGGTCGCGAGCGCGCGCGGGACGGTCGAGATGGGCTTCATCGCGACCCTCGCCCGCAGCGGCTCACCGTTGGTGATTCCGCCTTCCAGGCCACCCGCGCGGTTGGACCGGCGAGTAACGCCCGCGACGGTGCCCTCGGCCCGGTCGATCTCGTCGTGCGCCTGGCTGCCCCAGCGCGCGGAGTTGGCGAAACCCTCGCCGATCTCGACGCCCTTCATCGCCTGCACGCCCATCAGGGCGCCCGCGAGGCGGGAGTCGAGCCTGCGGTCCCAGTGCACGTGGGAGCCCAGACCCGGCGGCAGGCCATAGGCGATGACCTCGATGACGCCGCCGACGGTGTCACCGGCCTTCTTCACGGCCTCCACCTCGGCGACCATCGCGTCGGTCGCGGCCTGGTCGAACGCCCGAACCGGGCTCTCATCGATCGCGGCGAGGTCGCCGGGGCCGGGCGTGGGGCTGTCCGGGCCCGCCTGCGCCTTCCCGATGGACACGACGTGACTGATGATCTCGACGCCGAGGAGCTGGCGCAGGAACGCACGCGCGACGGTGCCCAGCGCGGTGCGTCCGGCGGTCTCGCGGGCGCTGGCGCGCTCCAGGACGGGCCGGGCCTCGTCGAAGCCGTACTTCTGCATGCCGGGCAGGTCGGCGTGGCCGGGCCGGGGGCGGGTCAGCGGCTCGTTGCGGGCGAGTTCGGCCAGCACGTCCGGGTCCACCGGGTCGGCGGCCATGACCTGCTCCCACTTGGGCCACTCGGCGTTGTCGATGTGCACCGCGATCGGACCACCCTGGGTGACGCCGTGGCGCACGCCGCCGAGGATTTCGATCTTGTCGGTCTCGAAGCCCATCCGCGGGCTACGCCCGAAACCAAGCCTCCGCCTCGCGAGTTGATCGCTCAGGTCGGTGGTGGTGACCTCAACGCCGGCGACCATGCCTTCCAGCACAGCGACGAGCGCGGGTCCGTGGGACTCTCCGGCGGTGATCCAGCGCAGCACGTCCTGATCCTGTCATGGCACCCCCCGGCCGCCACGCCCGGCTGTGACGAAACCCGGTCGACCGGCGCCTCACCTGCCGACTACGTTCCGGCGTCGTGAGTAGACAGTCACTGGCCGCGATCGCCGCCGAGACCGACCGCCTCGCGGAATCGGGCCCATACGCGACGGCGACCGCCGCCGCGGTCGCCGGAACCCGCCTTTACCTACCGTCGGACCCCGTCCCAACCGCACCCGATGCGCTGGCCTCCGGCACGTCGCCCGGCCACCCGTCTGCCACTACCGCGTCGCAGGCAGAGCGCCGCGCCAGCCCGGCGATCTCAGTGACGGGCGAATCGACCCTCGCGGCGGCGCGGCGCTTGGGCGGCGACGTCGCGTGCCTGAACTTCGCCTCGGCCCGCAACCCTGGCGGCGGCTACCGCACCGGCGCGCAGGCCCAAGAGGAAAGCCTCGCCCGTTCCTCCGGCCTCGGCGCCTGCCTCCGCGCCGTTCCCGAGTTCTACGCGCACCACCGCGCCACCCCGAGCCTGCTCTACAGCGACCGAGTGATCTACTCGCCGTCGGTCCCGGTCTTCCGCGACGACACCGGCGCCTTGATCGACCCGTACGAGGTCGCGTTCCTCACCGCCGCCGCCCCGAACTTCGGCGCCCTGCGCACGGATGATGAGCGCGCCCAGGTTCCGTCGATCCTGCTGACCCGAGCCACGCGTGTGCTGTCCATCGCCGCAGCGCACGGCCACCGGACCCTCGTCCTCGGGGCGTGGGGCTGCGGGGTGTTCCGCAACGATCCGTCGACCGTGGCTTCGGCGTTCGCACGGGCGCTGGCCACCGTGCCCGCGTTCGACACAGTCGTGTTCGCCATCCTCGGCAAGCCGGATCTCCGAGAAACATTCGCGCGCACGCTCGGCTGATACACATTTTCTCAATTCTGACAAACGCCCATCCCCATGCTATCGAGCTAATGACGATCGAACGCTCGTTCACTACGTTTGAAGCATGCACCTACAAGCGATCCGCCCCCTGGTAGTCCGCTGGGAAATCCTCTACATCGCAGCGGCCTTGGCCTCATTCGTCTTAGCCCCCGCCACCTGGCGTCTCCCGACGCTGGCCGTCGCCCTCGCACTCCCCGCAGGCATGGCCGCGGCTGCCCTGCTGCGCCACCTCCGCCGCCCGATCCACGCGCCAACGGCCTGGCTCGCTCTCCCCTTGGGCGCCATCTGGGCGGTGATCACCGCCCGCTGGACCAGCGGCGACATCCCAGGCATGTGGCTACCCACAGGCCTTGTCTTCACCTGGTTCGCGGTCACTCTCACCGTGGCCGACCTCCGGTCCCGAAGACTCCCGAACGCCCTGACCCTCTCCGCCTACCCCGCGCTCGGACTCACCCTCGCCGTCGCGGCCCGAGCCTCCCCGGACGTCTCCTTAGCCTGGCACGCCGTCGTGGGCGGCGGCGCGTTCCTCGCCTTCCACGCCGCGATCCACCTGTGGCGCCCGACGTCATTAGGCGCGGGTGACGTCAAAATCGCCTACCCGATTGGAGCGACCCTCGGCGCAATCAACCTGACGACAATCGCACCGGCCCTGCTCCTAGCGTCAGCTATCACCCTGACGCTCTATTGCGGAGTCAAATCGATCCACCGGAAATCCACGATTCCCTATGGCCCCGGCCTGCTCGGAGCGGCCACGGTCTTCGTGACGTTCCCCAACCTCGTAGGAGGAAGTTGGTAACTACGACGCGCCGCCGCCCGCCGACCGGCGTCAAATCGGGAGGGCGAGCACGTCACCTGTGGCCGACCGCAGCGCGGCCCGCATGGCCTCCCGGGGAGCCGACTGGCCGGTGAACTGCTCGACCTGAGCGAACGCCTGGTGGAGCAGCATGTCCAGTCCAGTGGCAAGACGACCGCCCGACGCGGCGACGGCCTCGGCGACCGGGGTCGGCCAGGGATGGTAGATCACGTCGAGCACGCAGGGCGCCTTGGCGAGGGCGTCGGCCAGCGGCGTGACTGCCGAGGCCGGGGCGGTGTTGACCACCACGGACGACGACGCGGCCAGCGCCGGGAAGTCCGCGGTCGACCACTGCTGGACGGCAGCCGCCAAGCCGAGACGCTCGGCGCAGGCAAGCGCTTCGCCTGCCCGGTCGGGGTCGCGGACGACGACCGTCACCGAGGTGACGGACAAGTCGGCTAGGCCTGCCAGCGCGGCACGGGCGGTGCCACCCGCACCGAGCAGGGTGGCCGTGGCTCCTGGGACGGGGGTGTAGCCACCTGCGGCCCGGAGGGCTCCGGTGACGCCGTCGATGTCGGTGCAGTCGGCGTGCCAGCCACCGTCGGGCTTGCGGACGAGGGTATTGGCGGCACCGACGGCGACGGCACGTTCGGTGGCGGTGGCGGCGGTCTGGAGGGCGGCGAGCTTGCCGGGCATCGTCACCGACAGGCCGACCCACTCCGGACCCAGCGACTCGACCAGGCCGGGCAGCCGGTGCTCGTCGCACTCGACGCGCTCGTAGGTCCAGTCAGCCAGCCCGAGCGCGGCATAGGCGGCGCCGTGCAAGACCGGGGACAGGGAGTGGGCGACAGGCGACCCAAGAACGGCCGCACGCCTGCCCCTCCCAGGGTTGGTACCCGGCGGGCCAGCCGACACGGGAACGGCCCGCGCTTCCTCAGTCGACGCGGAAACGTCACGCGCATGGTCGGCCGATGCGGGATAGGTCGGCGGGTGCTCGGCTGCCGCGTTGTCGGCAAGCGCAGGACCGGTCGATAGGTGGTCGGCGGCCGCGTGGGCGGCGGGCGCGCGGTTGATCAGCGCGTGGGCGGTGGGCGCGCGGTTGGCGGGGGCGCGAACGGTCGGTCGGTCAGTAGGCACCGTTCGCCCTGGCCTGCTTCACGTTGGCCTCGTGCTCGTCATTGGTCACGGCGAAGCAGGAAATGCCGTCCTTCTGACAGCGGACGAAGAACAGCCACGGCCCATCCACAGGCTTGGCGGCGGCGGCGAGGGCTTCCTTGCTGACCGCGGCGATCGGAGTGGGGGTGAGACCAGTGTTCGCGTAGGTGTTGTACGGGCCCGCCTTGGCCCGGTCATCGGGCTTGGTTGTGATGGCTGGGCGGTCGAGGACGTAGTTGATGGTCGAGTCGTACTCGAGCTTCATCGACTTGGCGAGCCGGTTGTAGGTGACCCGGGAGACCTTCGCGAAGTCGGCGGCGATGGCTTCGCGCTGGATCAGGGAGCCGATCACCAGGACCTGGTACGGGGTCAGGCCGGTGGCCTCGGCGATCTTGGGCATGCCGTAGCTCTGCAGGCGCGCGGAGGACTCGGTGATGACCTTCTTCCACAGCTCCTCCGGAGTGGAGCCGGGCCGCACGTCGTAGACGTCGGGGGCGATCAGGCCTTCGAGGCGACGCTTGGGCTCGGCGGCGCGGGAGGCGTCCGGGATGGCCCAGTCGGGTACGCCGAGGGCGGCCAGGTCGGCGGTTTCGGCGGTCTTTCGGAGGTCGTCGACGGACGCGCACTTCTTCTGGCCGTCGAGAGTCGCGCAGGAGGCGTTGGACAGCAGGGTGAAGATGCCTGGGGTGACCGCGGTGCCGTTGCTCAGGTCGTCGAGCTGGGTTCCCGCCTTGATCTGGAGGTTCCCCACCTTCGACGCGGGGCTGACGATCTTGGCGACGGCATCCTTGCCGGAGACCTTCGTGCGCATCACGTAGAACCCTGGCTGGATCGCGCGCACCTTCGTCTCGGACTCAGCCGCGGCGAGGAAGGCGCGGGGACTCGCGACGATGCCGTCGTCCTTGAGACGGTTGGCGATGGTGCCCGTGGTGTCGCCGCCCTGAACCTCGACGACGACGTCGCGCTCGCCCGCGCCGGTGAAGTCGTCGTAGCCGCCCAGGCCGGAGAGCTGACGCAGCCCGTACCAGACGCCGCCGCCGATGAGGAGCAGCACGACGAGGCCGAAGACGATGAGGCGGTTGCGCTTGCGGTTGCGCCGGGACCTCGCCTTGCGCGCGGCCGCGGCCGACCGCGGGCGCTCGCGGGTGGTTCGTTCCTCGAAGAGGCCGAGATCGTCGGTCATGAGTCCTCCGCGGATCGCGCGAGTGCGGCCGACCGGGCGTCTAGCCACGTCTGCAAGATCTCCACAGCCGCCGCCTGGTCCACCACTGCTCGCTGGCGCTTGCCCCGTACCCCTTGCTGGCTGAGCATCCGCGACGCGGACACCGTGGTCAGCCGCTCGTCTGCCAGCCGCACCGGCACCGGCGCCACCCGCCGGGCCAACTCGGTCGCGTAGGCGAGCGCGCCTTCGGCCGCCGTGCCGTGGCGCGCGGCCAACGTCCTCGGCAATCCGACTACCACTTCGACCACCTCGTGCTCAGCGACGAGCTCAGAGAGCCGGTCAAGGTCGCTGCCCGACCGTTCGTCGCGAGATAGCGTAACGAGCGGCGTGGCGAGCACCGGAGCCGGATCGCTCAGCGCCACCCCGACCCGCACCGAGCCGACGTCCACGGCGAGCCTGCGTCCGCGCCCCGGGTCGTCCACACCCGGCCGATCAGGCTTGGTGCTCATACCCGTCCACACTCCCAACAACCGGGGCCAGTCCACCGGACTCCACGAACATCCCGAACAGTCGGCCACACACCGTCGGCCACACAACCGCCACTTGGCCGTACCCACCCGCCCGCCGAACAGCAGACCGCACGGGCCCGCCCGCTCCCAACACGCGAGCCCGCGCTGACATCAGCAGGGCGGGTATGAGCACAACACCGGACTTCCCACCAGCGCTCGACACAAACCGACCGCACGGCAGACAGCCCGACAGCACCCGACGTTCGAACCCGCGCCACCCCAGCGGCAACCGAACGCGCGCCGGGCCTGCTGCCAACGCCCAGCTCCCAGAATTGGGCCTGCGCCTGCCGGGAAGCCGCACGCGCAACGCCGAGGCGACTGCCTGAGCGCCGCACGGACCGGCTGGCCGCACCCGCGACACCGAGGCGACTGCCTGAGCGCCGCACGGACCGGCTGGCCGCACCCGCGACACCGAGGCGACTGCCTGAGCGCCGCACGGGCCGGGTGGCCGCACCCGCGACGCCGAGGCGCAGGCCTGGGCGCGGCGGCAGTGGCCTGCCGTCGTGGGGTGGCGGGTGGGAGCCGGTGTCGGTCATGCGCCTGCCAGGGCCCGGTGGAGGGCGGTCACCGCCTCGGCGATGCCGTCGGGGTTGGCGCCGCCGCCCTGGGCCAGGTCGGGCTTGCCGCCGCCTCGGGCGTCGATGGCGGGCGCGAAGGCGGGGACGAGCTTGCCCGCGGCGAGGCCGTTCTCCCTGGCCGCGGCCGTGGTGGCCACCACGAAGGCGACCTTGCCCTCGACGGCCGAGAACAGCGCGACGACGCCCGGGCGGGAGCCCAGGCGGTTGCGCACCTCGCCGGCCAGGGTGCGCAGGTCGTTGCCGCCGACGCCGTCCGGGGCGCGGAGGGCGACCAGGGCGGTGCCATTGACGTCCTCGGCCTGGTCGGCCAGGGTGCCCGCCGACGACAGCAGCTGGCCCGCGCGCACCTTCTCCAGTTCCTTCTCGGCGCTGCGGAGACGTTCGATCAGGGCCTCGACGCGAGCGGGGACCTCGACGTTCGGCACCTTGAGCATCGCGGCGAGGTTCTGCACCAGGGCGCGTTCCTTGGCCAGGTAGCGCATGGCGTCCATGCCGACGTAGGCCTCCAGGCGCCTGCTGCCGGAGCCGACCGAGGACTCGCCGAGCAGGGTGATGGGGCCGATCTGCGACGAGTGCTCCACGTGGGTGCCACCGCACAGCTCGCGCGACCAGGCGCCACCGATCTCAATGACTCGGACCTCTTCGTCGTAGGTCTCGCCGAAGAGGGCGACCGCGCCGAGCTGCTGGGCGCCGCCCATGTCGGTGTAGACGACGCGGACCGGGAGGTCCTTGCGGACCGCGAGGTTCGACACCTCTTCGATCTCGCTCTTGGTCTCCTCCGACAGCGCGCCCGACCAGGCGAAGTCGAGGCGCAGGTAGCCGGGCTTGTTGTACGAGCCGCTCTGCAGCGCGGTCGGGCCGAGCACCTGGCGCAGTGCGGCGTGCACGACGTGGGTGCCCGAGTGGCCTTGGCGGGCGCCGACGCGCCACTCCGGGTCGACGGTGGCCTCGACGTGCTTGCCCTCGGTGATCTCGCCGCTGCGCACGCGCACCTGGTGGACCCACAGCTTGCGGGCCACCTTCTGCACGTCGAGCACCTCCAGCTCGACGCCCTCGGCGGAGATGGTGCCCGCGTCGCTCTCCTGGCCGCCGGACTCGGCGTACAGCGGGGTGCGGTCGAGCACGACCTCGATGATCTCGCCCTCGACGGCGGCGGGGACGCGCTTGCCGTCGCGGACCAGGCCGAGGACCTTGGCCTCGGTGGCCAGTTCGGCGTAGCCGGTGAACTCGGTGGCGCCGAGTGCGAGCAGGTCGCGGTAGACCGACTGGTCGCCGTAGCCGGTCTTGCGGGAAGCGGCGTCGGCCTTGGCGCGGGCGCGCTGCTGGGCCATCAGCTCGCGGAAGCCGTTCTCGTCGACCGACAGGCCCTTCTCGGCGGCCATCTCCAGGGTCAGGTCGATCGGGAATCCGTAGGTGTCATGCAGCTGGAACGCCGTGTCGCCGGGCACCATCGCGCGGCCGTCGGACTTGATCTTGTCCGCGGCCAGGTCGAAGATCTTCGAGCCGCTGGCCAGCGTCGACAGGAAGGTCTCTTCTTCCTTCTTCATGACCGACTCGATGCGCGCGAAGTCGTTGGCCAGCTCCGGGTACGACGGCGACATCGTGTCGCGCACGACCGCCGCGAACTCGCCGAGCACCGGCTCCTGCACGCCGAGCAGCCGCACCGAGCGCACGATGCGGCGCAGCAGGCGGCGCAGCACGTAGCCGCGGGCCTCATTGCCTGGGGTGACGCCGTCACCGATGATCATCATGCCGGAGCGGGCGTGGTCGGCGATGACGCGGAAGCGCACGTCGTCGACCGGGTTGCCCGCGCCGTAGCGGCGGCCGGACATCTCCTCGGCCTTGGTGATCACCGGGCGGACCAGGTCGGTCTCGTAGACGTTGTCGACGCCCTGGAGCAAGTAGGCGACGCGCTCGATGCCCATGCCGGTGTCGATGTTCTTGCGCGGCAGCGACCCGACCGGCGGGTGGCCCTTCTTCGGGCTCAGCTCGCCGCGCTCGTCCTGCATGAAGACGAGATTCCAGATCTCCAGGTAGCGGTCCTCGTCGGCGACCGGGCCGCCCTCGACGCCGTGCTCAGGACCGCGGTCGTAGTAGATCTCCGAGCAGGGACCGCCGGGGCCGGGCACCCCCATGTCCCAGTAGTTGTCCTCGCCGTCGCGGCGCTGGATGCGGTCCAGCGGCAGCCCGGCGATCTTCTGCCACAGCTCCAGGGCCTCGTCGTCGTCGTTGTAGACGGTGGCCCACAGGCGGTCGGGGTCGAAGCCGTAGCCGCCGTCGGCGACGCTGTTGGTCAGCAGCGTCCAGGCGTGCTCGATGGCCCCGGCCTTGAAGTAGTCGCCGAAGGAGAAGTTGCCCGCCATCTGGAAGAACGTGTTGTGCCGGGTGGTCTTGCCGACCTCATCGATGTCGCCGGTGCGCACGCACTTCTGCACGCTGGTGGCGCGCGGGTACGGGGCGTGGGCGTCGCCGAGGAAGTAAGGCCTGAACTGCACCATGCCCGCGTTGACGAACAGCAGGTTCGGGTCTTCCAGGATCAGCGACGCGCTGGCGACCTTGGTGTGCTCGTTGGCGGTGAAGTAGTCGGTGAAACGCTTGGAGATCTCGTGGGTCTGCACGGTCTTGTCCTCAATGGATCAAATGGAACGACGGCGGGCGGGGACGGCGAACGGGCTCAGCCGTTCGCCCTGCGCGCTCGCGCGTGCGGGCGGGCACCGGGGGTGATGCCGCTGCGCCGCTCGACGGTGTCGGTGAGTTCTTCCTCGCGCTCGACCATGCCCGCGCGCACGTCGGCGCCGAACGCCCCGATGGCGCCCGCCAGCTCACGCATGGCGTCGCTGACGTTGCCCGCGATCCCGGCGGGGGTGACGGCGTGGGCGGTGCGGGTGGCCTTGCGGGACAGGGCGACGCCGGTCGCGACGCCGACGCCGAGCCAGAAGATCCGCTTCACTTGCGCACTCCCTTGCGGGTGCGGCGGGCGGGCCGCGAGTGCTTGCCCTCGATCTCGCCCTTGGCCTTGCGCCGGGCCTTGAGCGCCTTGCTGACCCCGTAGGAGAACGCCGCGGCCTTGACCAGCGGGCCACCGAGCGTGGCGGTGAAGACCGAGGTCAGCGCGGAGACGTTGCCGGTGACGGCCTGCGCGTTGGCGGTGATGCCGTCGACCCGCTCAAGCTGGGTGTTGACGTGGGTGAGCGTGGTGTTCGCACCGTTGAACAACGGGTCGCTGTTCTCGTGCGCCTTGCGGATGGCGATGGTCGCCTCGTCGGCCATACGCCCGATCTTGAACGCCATGATGCCGAACAGCAGCACCAGCACCACCGCCGCGCCCGCCGCGACCGTGGCGATGATCTCTCCTGCTGTCACGAGCCCTCCCACGAAGATGTCCAGGTGATCCGCGTCAGGCTACCGCGCCCGCGTGTCCGGCTCAGGACAGGCACTCCGGTCAGTCGGCGCCGCGTATCACTCTGCGCAGCCGGGGGACGCGTTCGGCGAGCTGACGTTCGGCGCCGCGGTTGGTCGGTTCGTAGTAGTCGCGGCCGACCAGCGCGTCCGGGGCGTACTGCTGGGTGAGGACGCCGTCGGGGACGTTGTGCGGGTAGCGGTAGTCGGTGGCGTTGCCCAGTTGCTTGGCGCCTTGGTAGTGACCGTCGCGCAGATGGGCGGGTACCAGGCCTGCGCCGCCCGCGCGGACGTCGGCGAGGGCACTGTCCACAGCGGTGATGACCGCGTTGGACTTGGGCGCGGTGGCCAGGTGGATGGTCGCCTGGGCGAGGGCGAGCCTGGCCTCAGGCATGCCGATCAGCTGCACGGCCTGCGCGGCGGCGACAGCGGTCTGCAGCGCGGTCGGGTCGGCCATGCCGATGTCCTCGCTGGCGTGCACGACAAGCCTGCGGGCGATGAACCGCGCGTCCTCCCCCGCCTCGAACATCCGGGCGAGGTAGTGCAGCGCGGCGTCCACATCGGAGCCGCGGATGGACTTGATGAACGCGCTGATGACGTCGTAGTGCTGGTCGCCCTGGCGGTCGTAGCGCACGGCGGCCTTGTCGACGGTGGCCTCGACGGTGGCCAGGTCGATCGCGCCGTCGCTGGTTGCCATCGCGGAGTCGGCAGCGGCTTCGAGCGCGGTGAGCGCGCGGCGGGCGTCGCCGCTCGCGAGCCGGACTATGTGGTCCGCGGCGGCGGGCTCCAGGGTAACCGCGCCCGCGAGGCCGCGTTCGTCGGTGAGCGCGCGGTCGACCACGGCGCGCACGTCGGTGTCGGTGAGCGGTTGGAGTTGGAGCACCAGCGAGCGCGACAGCAGCGGCGACACCACGGAGAAGAACGGGTTCTCCGTGGTCGCGGCGACGAGCAGGACGATGCGGTCCTCGACGGCGCCGAGCAGCGCGTCCTGCTGGGTGCGGGAGAAGCGGTGGACCTCGTCGATGAACAACACGGTCGACTCGCCGGAGTGGGTCAGCCGCTTGCGGGCCTCATCGATGACCGCGCGCACTTCCTTGACGCCCGCGGAAAGCGCCGACAACGCGACGAACCGGCGGCCGATCGCGCTGGACACGAGCGTGGCCAACGTCGTCTTGCCGGTGCCGGGCGGGCCGTAGAGCAGGATCGAGGCGGGCGCGGCGCCCTCGACCAGGCGGCGCAGCGGGGCGCCGGGACCGAGCAGGTGGTCTTGGCCGACGACCTCGTCCAGGGTCGCGGGCCGCATCCGCACGGCCAGCGGCGCGTTCGCGTTCCGCCGCGGGGCGTCGGCGCGCGGCGCGCCGAACAGATCCAGGTCGAACTCCTGTTCCATGCGCCCGACGCTACCCGTGCGACAATCGCTTCCCGTGACCTCGTCCGCCGTACGCGCCAGAGTCGTGCTCCTCGCCGGTCCCTCCGGGTCGGGCAAGTCGACACTCGCGGCGCGGGCGGGCCTGCCGGTCCTGCGCCTCGACGACTTCTACCGCGAGGGCGACGACCCGCTACTCCCCCGCGACGCCACCGGTCGGGTGGACTGGGACCTGCCGACCTCGTGGCACGCCGCCGACGCGCTCGCGGCGGTCATCGAACTCGCGCGGACCGGCACGGTCCACGCGCCGCACTACGAGATCGGCGCCGACCGCAGGATCGGCGGCTACCAGCTGGACGTCGGCGCGGCGGCGGTGTTCGTGGCCGAGGGCCTGTTCGCCGACCAGATCGTCGCGGGCGCCCGCGACGCAGGGGTCCTGGCCGACGCCTTGGTGCTGACTCCCAGCGCCGGGCGCACGTTCACCCGCCGACTGGTCCGCGATGTCGCCGAGTCGCGCAAGGCCGTGCATGTGCTGGTTCGCCGGGGCATCAAACTCTGGCACGACCACGCGACTGTCGTCCGGCGGTGTGTTGCGACCGGGATGCGGCCGTGCACGCCCGCGCAGGCACTGCGCGTGCTCAGCGACCTCGCGGTCGCTCAGGGCAGCGCCGCCAAATAGCGCTCACCGAGAACGCGTAGGTGGCCGACCAGTTCGGGCGGGCCGTCGACGCGGAAGTCCATGCCGAGCATGCCGACGTAGATCGCGATCGTCTCCAGTGTGTCGGCGCCGGTGATCAGCACGCAGGTGGCCGCGTCGACTGATTCCACGACGCCGACGGTCGGGTTGATCCGCGCGATGACGACGTCGGCGGGCGCGAGCACGGTGATCCGGACGTGCACCTTCCAGCCGGTCGAGGCGATCTCGCGCAGGACGAAGCCGACCAGGTCGTCGTCTGGCGGACGCCGGGGCGCGAAGCGTCTGGTCCCCAACGCCGCGGCGTCGATTCGGGCGACCGGGATGGCACGCCAGCGGTGGGTGTCGAGGTCGTAGGCGACGAGATACCAGCGGCGCTGCCAGTTGATCAGGCGGTAGGGCTCCAACTCGGTCTGGGTTCGCAGCGTGGTGGTGTCGCGGATGGCGCCCGCGATGGTGTCGAGTAGGGCGGCCCCGACGGGGGCGTCCGGTTCGCGGGAGCCGGTGACGGCCGGTCCGATGGCGGTGGCCTTGCGCAGCGCGGTCACCTTGCGGCGCAAGCGTTTTGGCATGATCTGGTCGAGTTTGGCCAGTGCCCGCGCGGCGCTGTCGGCGACGTCGGCGATGCCGGTCGACCCGTCCTCCGCCAGTCCCACGGCCACCGCGACGGCGACCGCCTCGTCGTCGTCGAGCAGCAGTGGCGGCATGGTGGCGCCGCTGCCGAGCCGGTAGCCGCCGACCGCGCCGCGGGCGGCGTGGATGGGGTAGCCGAGTTCGCGCAGCCGCTGGATGTCGTTGCGCAGCGTCCGGTCGGTGACGTCGAGGCGTTCGGCCAGCTCACGGCCGGTACGCGCCCGCTGGTCCTGCAGCAGCGACAGCAGTCGGAGCAGCCGTCCCGCGGTCTCGGCCATGAAAGTCCTCCCATTAGGAACGAAAACAGCCTAATAGGGTCATAGGCTTTGAACTAACAGAAGGAACGAAGAAGGGCACCGACATGGCGAACAACACGACCCAGCAGCTCACCTGGCGCGCGGCGCTGGCGGCCTCCCACCAGGCGCTCGAGTCGGTGGTCGCGGCGGTCCGGGACGACCAGTGGGACGCGCCGACGCCGTGTTCGCAGTGGACGGTCACGCAGGTCGTGCAGCACGCCGCTGGCGACCAGCTCGCCTACGCGGCCACGCTCGGCGCGGGCGACGGCCCCGACTACGACCCGTTCGCCCCCTCCGGGACGATCGACGGCAGCCCGGAAGCCCTGGTCCGCGCCGCGATCGTGCGCACCGCCGACGCGTGGGCCCGCCACACCGCCGACACCGCCGCGACCCCCCTGCCCCAGGGCGAGCTGCCGGTCACCATCGCCGCGGGCGCCTGCGCGCTCGACGCGGCCGTGCACGCGTGGGACATCGCGACCGCCACCGGGCAGCCCTCCCCGCTGACCGAGGACCTGTCGGCGTTCCTGCTGGCCGTCGCCCAGGAGATCGTCGAGCCGCTGCGTCAGTGGGGCGCCTACGCCGAAGCGGGCGCCACAACCGAAGAGGACACGACGACCGTGCGCCTGCTGCGCTACCTGGGCCGGTAGGTCACGGCCGCAGCAGCGGCTTGATCACCTCGCGGGCGTCCATCGCGGCATAGGCGCCCGCGACCTCGGCCAACGGATACTCGGCGTCGAAGACCAACCCCGGGTTGATCTTGCCGGACAGCACGTCGGCGAGCAGTTCCTCGATGTACGCGCGGACCGGGGCCACTCCCCCGGCGACGCCGATGTTGCTTCTGAATATCTGCGACACGGGGAGTTCCGGTCCGCCCGCGGGGACGCCGACATAGCCGACCCGGCCGCCGGGGCGGGTCGAGTCGAGCGACTGCTGCATGGACTCCTTGGTGCCGACGCACTCCAGCACCGCGTCCGCGCCGATGCCGCCAAGCAGATCCTTGACCCGGGCGGCGCCTTCGTCGCCGCGTTCGGTGACGATGTCGGTGGCGCCGAACCGCCGGGCGACGCGCTGGCGGGCGTCGTGGCGGGACATGACGATGATCCGCTCGGCGCCGAGCCGGGAAGCCGCCAGCGTCGCGCACAGGCCGACCGCGCCGTCGCCGACGACCGCGACTGTGCTACCCGGGCCGACCCCGGCGGCGCGGGCGGCGTGGTGGCCGGTGCCCATCACGTCCGACAGCGACAGCAGGCTCGGGATCATGGCGGCGTCGGGCACCTCGGCCGTGGCGACCAGGGTTCCGTCGGCGAACGGGGCCACGACGTACTCGGCCTGGGCGCCGTCGATGGCCTCGCCGTCGGCCGACGTGCCGCCCCAGTAGCCGCCGCGCACGCACGAGGTGTGGACGCCATTGCGGCAGTGCACGCAGTCGCCGTCGCTGACCGCGAACGGGGCGATGACGAAATCGCCTGCCTTGACCGTCCGAACCTCGGCGCCGACCTCCTCGACGATCCCGACGAACTCGTGCCCGATGCGCCGGGGCCGCTCGGTCGGGGCGATCCCCCGGTACGGCCACAAATCCGACCCGCACACGCAGGCCGCCACGACGCGCACCACCGCGTCGGTCGGGTGGCGCAGGCGCGGGTCGGCGACGTCGGTGAGCCGGACGTCCTTGGCACCGTGGAGCACTGTCGCGCGCATGAGGGTTCTCCTTATCGGCCGAGCACCCTCGCCAGGGCGCTCAGGACGAGTTCGACGCGGTCGAGCCGGGCGTTGTGCCCCATGAGCCCGATCCGCCACACGCTAGTGGCGAACGCGCCCGCACCCGCGCCTATTTCGATGTTGTACTCGTTGAGGAGGATCGACCGGACCTTGGCCGAGTCGACGCCGTCGGGCACGCGGACCGTCGTGAGTTCCGGGAGCCGGTGGCCCTCGGCGGCGAACAGGTCAAGGCCCAGGTCGACCAGGCCATCCTGGAGTCGCTGCCCGACCGCCCGGTGCCGCTCCCAGACCGCGTCGAGCCCTTCGTCGAGCACCCGGCCGAGCGCGGCGTGCAGCGAGGCGATCATGGCCACTGGGGCGGTGTGGTGGTAGGTCCGGCCGCCTGAACCAGCTGTGGTGTTGACATAGGCGCCGATGAGGTTCAGGTCGAGATACCAGGTCGGCGGGTGTTCGGTGCGCCGCTCCCACGCGCGCGGGGACACGGTGAACGGCGCGAGACCTGGCGCGACACCGAGACACTTCTGGGAGCCGGAGTAGGCGATGTCCACGCCCCAGGCGTCGATCTCGACCACGATCCCGGCGAGCGAGGTGACACAGTCGGCGAGGACCAGCGCGTGGTCGTCGCGGGCGTGCACGGCCTCGGCGAGCGCGGCGATGTCGCTGCGCACCCCGGTGGACGTCTCGGCGTGCACCGCGCCGACCAGCTTCGGCGCCGGGTGCGCGGCGAGCATCCGCTCGACGTCGATGGGCTGCCCCCACTCGTGGTCGACCCGCACGACCTCGGCCCCATACCGACCCGCGACGTCGACCATCCGCTCGCCGAACAGCCCGTTGACGCCGACGACGACGGTGTCACCGGGCCGGACGAAGTTGGCGAACGCGGCCTCCATGCCGATCGAGCCGGTGCCGGACAGCGGGAGCGTACGGGCGTTCTCCGTGGCCCACACCGTCCGCAGCCGCGCGCAGGTCTCGTCGAGCACCCGCAGGAACTCGGGATCGAGGTGACCGAGCAGCGGGGCGGCCAGCGCGGCGGTGGCCTCCGGATACGGGTTCGATGGGCCGGGGCCGAGCAGGACGCGATCAACCAGTGCCATGCCCAGCACCCTACGGATGGACCACGGCCTCCGCCGGAACCGGGGCGGGGACGGCTGCGGGCGCCTGCCGATCACCGTCGAACATGGACCGGATGATGATGCCGATGGCATAGGGCACCAGGTCGCGCCCCCGCCGCCACAGCCACGGAATCCCCTTGATGATCAGCCACGCGATGTGCTCGGCCTTGTTGGCGGGCCTGCCGCCCTCGCACACCATGCTCACCGGGTTCGGCACCGCGCAGCCGGTCCCCGCGAGCAGGTCGGCGAAGCCGGTGGCGAGCATCCGGTGGCCCAGCTCCGACGGGTGCAGGCGGTCGACGGCCCACGAACTGGTCTCGTAGGCGCCGGGCAGCCGGTCGAGGTCGAGACATGGTGCCCCGGTCGCGGCGACGACGTCATCGATGACCTGGTTGAGCCGGGTGATCCTGGCCTGCAGCGCGCGCCGCAGCGGACCGGGGATGCGGAAGACCCGGGCGTGGTCGTGGTAGCGGGCCAGGAGCACCACCGCGCCCTGTGCGTTGAGCGTGGTGACAATGTGCATCAGGTCGGCCTGGATCTGGTCGGGGTCGAAGTCGGACCGAAGAGTGTCGTTCATCCCCGCGATCAGGATCACCGCGTCCGGCCGCGCGAGCAGCGCGGGGGCGAGCTGCCGCTCCCGCACACACCCGATCCGGGCGCCGGTGAAGGAGAAGTTGTCGATCTCGGCGTCGAGCGCGTTCGCCAGCAGTGGACCCACCCCGCGCCAGCCACCCCTGGCCAGCGGATCCCCCACACCGAATGTCGTCGAATCCCCAAGCACGGCGAGCCGCGTCGCCGTCCAGGCCGAGGTATACGCCACCGCTGTCACGGGCTAAACGATCGAGCCCGCCAGCGCCGATCGGGTGAGATCAGGGTGTCCGTCGAGGGACACGTCAGCGAAGAATCGGTGCCAGGGGACGCGCGTCAAGATCGACAGGAACACCAGGTGGAGCACTGACGAACGCGGACCCACGAAGGTGTCATTGGAACGCCGGGGTACAGGCCACGGGACTGGGAGCCGAATTCGCGTTCCTTGGCCGTGACTCCAGTGTCATTGGAACGCCGGGTACAGGGCCAGCGATCGCGATCCGAACTCGCGTTTCATGGCCGCGACTACGGCGTCGGCGTGTTCGGCCACCACCTCGACCTTGGCGCGTCGGGCGGCTTTGGCCAGGTCCGCCCAGCGGGCGACCAGTACGTCGCTCTGGTGGGGTGTGTCCACCGCGCCGCCGGAGCCAAGTTGTTCGATGTCGGGGACGGTCAGGTACTGCCAGGTGGTCAGCCACACCCAGAACACCTGGGCGTCCAGCAGGCGCGGCAGCAGGACCGCGTCGTCGTCCAGGTCGGCCCACATGACGCGGACCTCGGCTCGCCAAGCCGCGAGCATCGCGTCGGTCATACCGGGGGGCAGGCCGTAGGCGCACCAGCAGGAGGGGAACGGCACGGTCAGGTAAGCGGCGTCGAACATGATGTTTCGGACGCAGCCGCCCTCGAAGTCGAGGAACCGGACGCCGCGGCTGGTGATCAGGTTGTTGTCCGGGCACGAGTCCGACGGGCTGAACGCGCGGTGTCGGGTCGCGTCGAGCATGGCCAGGGTCGACTGGGCGTGGTCGGCGGCGTCGGTCGAGGTGGCGACGCCGAACTCGGCGGCCAGCAGCGCGGGCAGGGCGGCGACCGCGGTGGGGCCGTGTTCGGACAGTGGGTCCTTGGCGCTGGGTGGGCTCAGCCGACGCAGCAGTGCGTCGAAGTCGGCCTCACGGCCCGCGGTGGTGGCGTGCAGGCGGCCCAGCGAGCGGGCCCAGGACAGCAGCGCGCCCTCGGCGGCGCGGGCGTCGGAGCCGTGCAGCTTGCCCGCCAGGGTGGGCGCGCGGCCCAAGTCCTCCATCACCAGCAGGCGGGAGTCGCTGTCGTGGGCGAACAGCTCAGGGCACATCCGGTCTTCGGCGGTGAGCGCGGTGAACAGCTGGTAGCTGACCGCCTCGCGGATCCAGCTGTCGTGCGGGGTGGTGCTCTCGGGGCGGATGTAGCGCTTGACCGCGAGCGTGCGCGGTAAAGAGAACGGGCTGGACGCGACCTTCACCCGCAGGACGATCGAGCGGTCGCTCCCGCCGAGGTCTTCCGGTTCACCGAGCTGGATGCGCGCCCCGAACCGCTTGCTCAGCACCGACTCCGCCGCGACAACGGTGGCCAAGACCTCCGGCCGCGGATCCGATGGCTGCGCGGTCGTGCCTGCCTCCGGTGGGTCGGCGGTGATCTCCACACTCATCTCCTCTGACCCTACTCCCGATCGTAGGTCCCCGACCCAGGGCTTGGTTGTCCCCGAGACCGTAGTGGTACCGCGGAGCCCGCGGGAGGGGCCTGTCAAGAAATAACGGTGTACCCGGAATGGAGGTGTTGTACTCCCAATCCGTGAAACTCACCCGAGAGAAAGTGGCCGGGGGGCGTCGTCGGTGGCCGCCCTCTTGTTACGCAGCAGAAGCACGAGGGCCGCGGCCACCACGATGCCGACCAGATTGACGAGCAGCTGACCGGCCGACTCCAGCACCCGCTGCCATTCGCCGAGGATGGCGGCGACGGCGATATAGCCCGCCGCGGGCACGGTGGTGACCGAGATGAACACGCCGACGAGCGCCGCGGACTTGGCCGACGTCATCGACAGCATCCCGGCCGCGCCCGCCAGGACGGCGACGATCAGCGACCACGGGCCGACCTGGTAGACGAAGTCGACGTTGTGATTGCCGAGTATCACACTGGCGTCGAACAGCCCGGCCAGCGAGCCCAGCCAGGTGCCGCCCGCGGTGATCGCGATGGCGATAAGGAAGCCGAGACCCAGTGCCACCGACGCCCGCTTCACCAGATCGAAGCGGCGCCGGACCAGGCCGACCGCGACCGCGGCCAGCGGACCGAACTCCGGGCCGACGACCATCGCGCCCACGATCGTGACCGGCGAGTCGGTGATGACGCCGACCGCGGCGAGCAGGCACGCGATGGTGAGGAAGGCCAGGTAGGTGGCGTTGAGCCGGGACTCCTCGCCGGTGCGGGCGACCAGTTCCTCCCACACCACCGCGTCGGCGGCGTCTCCTGGCGCGCGGTCCTCGGCGAGGTCGGCGGCGTCGGACAGCGCGGTGTCGATCTGTTCGAGGGTGATGCCGCCGCTGTGGTCGATGCCCATCGCGCACAGCCCGGCGAGGATCTCGTCGGTCGCCTCCCGGGCGACGTCGGCCTCGACCACGTCGCCCGCGGGCTGCACGGCCGCGCCGGGGAAGTGGACCAAGTGGGTCGCGCCGACGTGCTCACGCAGCAGCGTGAGCACGTCGGCGGTCGACTCCGGAGGGCTGACGATCCGCAGATGGAGCATTTACGCGCTCGGCTCGGCCTTCGCGGCGGGCTTGGCGTCGACCCCCGCCTCCTTGCGCTGCTCCGGGGTGATCGGCGCGGGTGCGCTGGTCAGCGGGTCGAACCCGCCGCCGGACTTCGGGAAGGCGATGACCTCGCGGATCGACGGCTCACCGGCCAGCAGGCCGACGATGCGGTCCCAGCCGTAGGCGATGCCGCCGTGCGGCGGCGGGCCGTAGGCGAAGGCGTCGAGCAGGAACCCGAACTTCTCCTGCGCGTCCTCCTCGCCGATGCCCATCAGCTTGAAGACGCGCTTCTGCACGTCCTTGTTGTGGATACGGATCGACCCGCCGCCGATCTCGTTGCCGTTGCAGACCATGTCGTAGGCGTAGGCCAGCGCGTTGCCCGGGTCCTCCTCGAAGCGGTCGATCCACTCCGGGTTGGGCGAGGTGAACGCGTGGTGCACCGCGGTCCACTGGCCGGAGCCGACCGCCACGTCACCCGCGTTGACCGCGGCGGACGCCTCCTCGAACAGCGGGGCGTCGACGACCCACACGAACGACCAGGCCGACTCGTCGATCAGGCCGCAGCGCTTGCCGATTTCCAGGCGGGCGGCGCCGAGCAACGCGCGCGCCTCGGACTTGGTGCCCGCGCCGAAGAAGATGCAGTCGCCCGGCTCGGCGCCTGCTGCCTTGGCCAGGCCCTCGCGCTCGGCGTCGGACAGGTTCTTGGCGACCGGGCCGCCGAGGGTGCCGTCCTCGTTGACCAGCACATATCCGAGTCCACGGGCGCCGCGCTGCTTGGCCCACTCCTGCCACGCGTCGAGCTGCTTGCGCGGCTGGCCCGCTCCGCCCGGCATGACCACGCAGCCGACGTAGGGCGCCTGGAACACGCGGAACGGGGTGTCGGCGAAGAACTCGGTCAGCTCGGTGAGCTCGAGGTCGAAACGCAGGTCCGGCTTGTCGCTGCCGTAGCGCGCCATCGCCTCCAGGTACGGGATGCGCTGGATGGGCTTGGGGATCTCGTAGTCCGCCAGCTCCTTCCACAGCGCGCTGATGATGCGCTCGCCGAGGGCGATGACGTCGTCCTGCTCGACGAAGGACATCTCGATGTCGAGCTGGGTGAACTCGGGCTGCCGGTCGGCGCGGAAGTCTTCGTCGCGGTAGCAGCGGGCGATCTGGTAGTACCGCTCCAGGCCGCCGACCATGAGCAGCTGCTTGAACAGCTGTGGCGACTGCGGCAGGGCGTACCAGGAGCCGGGCGCCAGCCGGGCCGGGACCAGGAAGTCGCGCGCGCCCTCGGGGGTGGACTTGGTCAGCGTCGGGGTCTCGACCTCGACGAAGCGTTCGTCGTGCAGCACGGTGCGGGCGATCCGGTTGGCCTCGCTGCGCATCCGCATCGCCTTGGCCGGGCCGCTGCGGCGCAGGTCGAGGTAGCGGTGACGCAGGCGGATCTCCTCGCCGACGGTGATGTGGTCGTCCAGCGGGAAGGGCAGCGGGGCGGACTCGCTGAGCACCTGGAGCTCGGTGACCAGGACCTCGATGGCGCCGGTCGGGATCTCCGGGTTCTCGTTGCCATCGGGGCGCGCGGCGACCTCGCCGACGACCTTGACGCAGAACTCGGCGCGCAGCCGGTGGGCGCGCTCGGCCATCTCACCCTCGCGGAAGACGACCTGGGCAACGCCGGAGGCGTCGCGCAGATCGATGAAGATCACGCCGCCGTGATCGCGCCTGCGGGCCACCCAGCCGGTAAGGGTGATGGTCTGCCCAGCGTGCTCGGCGCGGAGGGTTCCGGCCTCGTGCGTGCGGATCACGGGTGCGGTGCTCCTGTCCAGATCTTGGGACGCCGTCATGGCGAGTCATGGACCAGACGGCAGGTGTACGGGTCAGGCTAGCCAATGGCCCACGGCTTCTGTCGACCAGGTTTCCACCTGCGACTTGACTGCCTTAGCACAGTGTGTGACGCGATGGCCGACGACCATCGGAGTCAGCCATCCGTGTCAAGAGTTTGGACCATTCGGGTGCATAGTAATAGGTCCCTACGGGCTATCTAGTCACTGAAGGCAGCGAATTGGTTACCCACGAATTAACATTGGCGCTACCCAATGGGTCGTCCAAGACGTACTGTGACCACCAGGGCGTAAGGGGTAACCCAGGGAGTGAACATGGGTAGCGGTATCACCCGCGAGCCAGTTCGTGAACTTCACCAGAACGGGAGTGTCCGCCATGCGATGACGGCCGAGCCGGACTCCATGGCGGCGGACGCGTTTCCGACCGCGCTGAGAGCAGCCATTCAGGCCAGCGGCCTGAGCCTGGACCGCATTCAGTACCGGTTAAGGGCGCGCGGGGTCTCGATCAGCGTGACGGCACTGAGCTATTGGCAATCGGGAAGACGCAGGCCGGAGCGTGCCGAGTCATTGGCGGCGCTCGGGCACCTGGAGGACGTCCTGTGTGTCCCGACGGGGTCGCTGATCGCACTGCTCGGCCCGCCGCGGCCGCGCGGCCGGGTCAACCGTGAGTCCTCACGGTTGACGGTGGAGGCACTGTGGGGCAACAGCGAGCCCGTCTCGCAGTTGCTCAAGCGCATCGACTTCACCACCGACGCGGCCATGACCAAGCTCAGCCAGCACGACCGGATGGTCATCGCCGCCGACCGCGGCGAGAAGTCCATCCACATCCGCCAGGTCTTCCGCGCCGAGCACGATGGCGCGGACCGGACGGTGATGGTGTACGACCTGGAACGTCCGGGTCGCCCGTTCCCGACCATCGTGGCTGGGGAGAACTGCACGCTGGGCCGCTCCGCGCACGACGCGGGTGCGGGTCTGGTGGCCGCGGAGTTCCTGCTCGCCCAGCCGCTGAGCCGGGGCGAGACGGCCATCGTGGACTACGAACTGCGCCACCCCGGCCCGCCGTACTCGCGCGGCGACGACAGCTACTGCCGAAAGTTCACCACGCCGGTGCGCGAGTTCGTCCTCGAACTGCGCTTCGACCCGCTGGCACTGCCCGCGTATCTGGAGCAGTACACAGTGGACGGTGAGGAGCAGATGACCAACCGGCGCAAGCTGGAGATCTCGCCGGATGGCAAGGCGCACACGGTGGCACTGGACTTCGGTCCGGGAATCCTGTGCGTGCGCTGGGAATGGCCTAGCTAGTGGTTTCGACTGAGCGGGTCGAGGGGATTCCCCTCGACCCGCTCAGTCTTTCCAGCGGTTCACCGCCAGGGTGAAGACCGCCGCGCCCGCCCGGCCGCGGGCGTCCGTCGCCGTGATCGTCACCGGGTACCGGCCCGGCGGGGTGTCCGGTGCGGTGAAGATCCAGACGATCGCCTGCCCGCCCTCATAGACCACCGTGGGGCTGAACGTCGCCCGCGCGCCGGGCGGTTCGCCGCGGATGCCGAGCCGGACCGCCCCGCCACCGGTGACGGTCACTCTGGTCTGGGCGAGGAACCCGGCTTGGGCGGTCTCGATCGTCGGGTTGAGCCACACCCTTGCCGCACCTGCCTGGTCTTCGCGGGGATCGACGGTCAGCGAGAAGTAGCCACTGGCGATCTCGCCCGCGGGGTTGGTCGCGGTGACTGTGACCGGGTGGATTCCCCTGAAGGCGCGGTCCGCGCACGCCAGCGACAACCGTGTCACCCCGCCCGCGGTCAGCAACGGCTGGTCGAAGCGGGCGGCGACACCGGACGGCAGGCCGGACACCGACATCGCCACCGACTGCGGCCGCGCGCCGCAGCGGGTGCGGACCACCACGGTGGCGTCGTTGTCGGCGCCCAAGCGCACCGACAGCGGCTCGGCGGACACGGCGAAGTCGCCCGAGCGGACACGGGACTCGAACACGGATCTCCTCACACGGAAGAGATCACCTTCACGGGCGCGCGACCGCCAAACAATCCGTATTTCGACAGGTATGGGTACGGATTCCGGCCAATTCGGCGTTTAGAGCAATGTCAACTGGTCCTGCGCAACGGGCACATCCGGTGCGCCGTGGGGAAGGCTGCCGCGCGGCCATCGTGGTTCGGGAATGTCGGGCCCGGCGAATCCGTGTCTGCGCAACAAGGGCCCGACCCGGGTGCCCAACGCGCGTCGGTAGCGGATGTCGGCGTTGGTTCCGGTGCCGTAGATCCGGCGATAGAGCGGGACCAGCGCGGGGTGGTCGCGCGCGAGCCAGGCGGCGAACCACTCCCTCGCGCCTGGTCTCAGGTGCAAGGGCAGCACTGTCACCCCGGTCGCGCCCGCCCGGGCGATCTGGGCGAGCAGCGCGTCGAGTTGTTCGCGGGAGTCGGTGAGGCCGGGCAGGACCGGGGCGACCATGACCGCGCAGGGCAGGCCCGCCTCCCTGGCCCGGCGGACCAGTTCCAGCCGCGCCTGCGGGCTGGCCGTGCCCGGCTCCAGGCGGCGCTGGACATCGCGGTCGAGCAGGGCGATGGAGACGCCCAGCCCGACGGGGACGTCCGCGCTGACCGAGGTGAGCAGCGGCAGGTCGCGGAACAGGACCGTGCCCTTGGTCAGGATGGAGAACGGGGTGCCGGAGTCGGCCAGCGCGCGGATGATGCCCGGCATCAGCTGGTAGCGGCCCTCGGCGCGCTGGTATGGGTCGGTGTTGGTGCCCATCGCGACGTGTTCGCGGGTCCAGCTCTTCGCGCGCAGCTGGCGGGCGAGGACCTCCGGGGCGTTGACCTTGACCACGATCTGGCTGTCGAAGTCGTGGCCCGCGTCGAGATCCAGGTAGGTGTGGGTATTGCGGGCGAAGCAGTTGTGGCTCACCACGCCGTTGGCGATGAAGTCGCCGGTGCCGGTGGTGATGTCGAACAGCGGCAGCGACAGGCCCAACGGGCGGATCTCCAGCACGCCCAGCCGCGCCGCCGACTTGATCGCCGCGTCGGTGATCGTGCGCTTGGCGGTGACGGCGGGACCCACCGTGTGGAACAGCCGCAGGTGTTCGGCCAGGCCACCGTCGACGCGCACGCAGCACCGCCCGCCGGGGACCCTCCGTTCCTCCACCGCTGACTGGAAGCCGAAGCGCGCCAAGGCTTCCAGGACCGCCGTGGCCGTGCGCTCGCTCAGGTTGGCGAAGCGGACGATGCGGTGGGCGTAGCCGCCGTCGGTGTCGAACACGCCCGCGAGCAAGCCTTTGCGCCACTCGTCGGTTGGCGTGTCCGGCCACTCGACCGGCAGGCTCAGGCCGAGGTCGTCGAGCAGATAGGCCGAGACCCTGGCCTGGACCTGCTCGGCGGGCGCGGCGCCACCGTCGCCCCTGGCGACGCCGCACAGATAGCCCCGGCGGTACTCGGCGGTGTCCTTGGGCGGCGGGGCGAACTTTCCCGTGCCCATCAGCTTGTTGCCGACGGTGAGGTGTGGCCTGCGGTCCGGGCCCGCCACCGCCCCGGTGACGTGTTTCCAGCCGCGCTCGGTGAGGAAGCGGTGGTCGCCGCTGGCGATGAGGACGGTGCCGTCCTCGAGCGTGACGCGGTAGGCGGGTTTGACGGTGGACCAATGGTCACGCACCTCCGTCGTCACGTAGTGCCGGTAGCTGCCGCGACGCTCGGTGCCGTAGACCCGGTCGCCGACGCGCAGCGCGGAGATCGGCTTGGTGGTGCCGTCCGCCATGAGGATCGGAGTGTCGCCGTGCAGGCAGTAGCTGCACGCGTGGGAGCAGCCCCGATACGGGTTGACCGTCCAGCCGAACGGCAGCGACGAGCCGCCCGCCACCTTGTTGAGCACGGACTTGGCGAGCACCTCGTGAAAGACCATGCCCGAGAACTCCGGGGTACGTACGCTGCGCACCAGTCCGGGCAGACCAGGCAGTGCCTGCTCACCACCCGCCGCCAACTGCCCGTCCCATCGCACGACACCAGTCGAACACATGTTCGAACCGGTGTCAACGAACGGAGACGGCCTCTACGCCGACGCGTGCGCGCCCACCACGAGCACCGACTCCGGCGGGCGGTCCGCGCGTGCGACGCGGCGATCCGAAGCGAATTCACCTTCGCCCTTTACAAAAGTCTCCCTCTTGTCAAACGCTGTTTACAAACCTTATGGTTTTGTCAACGACAGCCGGGAGGCGAGGACCATGTCGACGGAGACGTCAGGAACCATCCCGCGGGGCTCCACCGAGGCGTGGCGGGACGGCAAGCGCTACCTGTGGCTGATCGGCCTGGTGGTGCCCTCGCTGGCCTTCGTGGCGATCGGCCTGTACTTCGCCACCGACTGGGCCATCTGGCTGTGGCTGGGCCCCGTGGTGATCCTGGGCGTCGTCCCCGCCATCGACCTGATCGCGGGCCTCGACCGGACCAACCCGCCCGACGACATGCTCGAGACGCTGGAGAACGACAAGTACTACCGCTGGATCACCTACGCGTTCCTGCCGATCCAGTACGCGGGCTTCATCGCCGCGTTCTGGATGATCGGCACGACGGAGATGTCGACGTTCGCCAAGATCGGCCTGGCGATCTCGATCGGCTGTATCGGCGGCATCGGGATCAACACCGCGCACGAGCTGGGCCACAAGAAGGAGAGCCACGAGCGCTGGCTGTCCAAGGTGGCGCTGGCCCAGAGCTTCTACGGCCACTTCTACATCGAGCACAACCGCGGCCACCACGTCCGCGTCGCCACCCCGGAGGACCCGGCCAGCAGCCGGGTGGGCGAGAACTTCTACCAGTTCTGGCCGCGCACCGTCATCGGCTCGCTCAAGAGCGCGTGGCGGCTGGAGGAGAAGCGCTACGCCCGCCGCGACCAGCACCCGTTCCGGATCGGCAACGACGTCCTCAACGCCTGGCTGATGTCGGCGGTGCTGTGGACCGGCATGACCATCGCGTTCGGCGTCGAGATCCTGCCGTACCTGGTGATCCAGGCCGTTGTCGGCTTCTCGCTGCTCGAGGTCGTCAACTACATGGAGCACTACGGCATGCTGCGCCAGAAGGTCGGCGACCCCGACAAGCGCCGCTACCAGCGGGTGCAGCCCAGCCACAGCTGGAACTCCAACAACATCGCCACCAACGTGCTGCTCTACCACCTGCAGCGGCACAGCGACCACCACGCCAACCCGACCCGCCGCTACCAGACGCTGCGCGACTTCGAGGAGTCGCCGGTGCTGCCGACCGGGTACGCGGGCATGATCGTGCTGGCGCTGATCCCACCGCTGTGGCGCCGGGTGATGGACTACCGCGTGCTGTCGCACTTCGACGGCGACATGAGCCGGGCCAACATCTCCCCGCGCAAGCGGGCCAGGATCCTGGCCGAGTACGACGCCCCCGCCCACCGCGCCGAGCCCGCCGACCCGCGCGTCTCCCGGGTGACCGAGGTGGCCGCCTGCCACGCGGGCGAGTGCCCCGGCTGCGGCTACGTCTACGACGAGACGGTGGGCGACCCACGCGAAGGCTTCCCGGCCGGGACGCCGTGGAGCACGGTCCCGGACACCTGGTCCTGTCCCGACTGCGGCGTGCGCGACAAAGTGGACTTTTTGCCTTTGGCGGCCCCTTTGGCGCCCCCTTCGGGGACGCGCGCTTGGCCGCCTCAAGGTGACGTTTCGGGCACGTGAACACGCCAGACTTCGTCGGCGCGTTCACGCACCCGAAACGTCACCGCGGCCAAGCGGGTGGGAGTGGCGTGATTACAGCTATCTAAGGTGGCAGTCATGACGGCGGTCGGTTCGGACGAGGTGGGCCCGCACCGGCAGCGCATCATCGCCGCGGCGGCTGAGCTGACCGTGACGTCGGGGTGGGCGTCGGTGACGATGTCGCGGCTGGCCGAGATCGTCGGGGTGAGCCGCCAGACCGTCTACAACGAGATCGGCTCCAAGCCCGCCCTCGCCGAGGCCATGGTGCTCGACGAGCTGGCCCGGTTCCTCGCGGTGGTCGACAAGGCGTTCGAACACCATCCCGGCGACCTCATCCCCGCGATCACCGAGGCCGTGCGCGGCGCGCTGGAGCTGGCCCAGGGCAACACCTTGCTGCACGCCGTCGTCTCGGCCACCCACGGTGCCGACACCGAACTGCTGCCGCTGCTGACCACCCACGCCGGGTCGCTGCTGAGCACCGCGAAGGCCGTGGTGGCCGACCGGCTGCGGCCATTCGACCTGGCGCTCGATGAACACGAACTCGAAGTGGTGATCGACATGGTCGTGCGGCTCGTCCTCAGCCACGTCATGCAGCCCTCGGCGACACCAGCGCAGACCGCCGACGACATCGCGTGGATCGCCGGGCGAGTCCTGGCCGGGTGACGGCGCGCGGTCCATAGGATTGCGCGGTGGATGACTGGGACACGCAGCCGATCCCGCGGGTCCCGGCCGCCGCGGAACCTTCCCCTGGATCAGGGCACGGACATGGGCACGGCCACGGGCCCGCCACCCCGGTCTCCGCGCGGGTGCGCAAGCTGCTCATCGCCCTGGTGGCGCCGTTCGCGCTCGCCGCGGTCGCGGGGGTCGCGCTGCTCTTCCCCACCGGCGACGGTCCGGCCGACGTAGGCCAACAGCCCGTCCTCGGGTCCGTCACCGCCGCGCAGGCCGGTCCCTGCGGTGAGGGCGGCGACGACAAGCAGTGCCTGATCGTCACCGTGCTGATGTCCGACGGGAAGGCCGCGGGCAGCGACATCCGCACCACCGTCCCCGTGGAGCCCAGCACCCCGCGCTTCGCCGTCGGCGACGACGTGGTGCTCGCCTACAGCGGCGGCGACCCGCTCAGCGGCGGCTCCTACCAGCTCGTGGACTTCCAGCGGGGCGTGCCGCTGGCGGTGCTGGCCGCGCTGTTCGCCGCCGCGGTGCTGGCGCTGGGCCGCTGGCAGGGCCTCAAGGCGCTCGTGTCGCTCGGCGCGACGTTCGCGGTGCTGCTGCTGTTCATCCTCCCGGCCATCCTGCGCGGGGAGAACCCGTTGCTCGTGGCCGTCGCGGGCGCGGGCGTGATCATGTTCGTGGTGCTCTATCTGACCCATGGGCTGTCCGCGCGGACGACGACCGCGGTCCTGGGCACGATGGTCAGCCTGGCGCTCATCGGAGTACTCAGCGCGGCGTTCGCGGCGGCGGCCAAGCTGACCGGACTGGACGAGGAGACCGCGAACCTCGTCGGTTCGCTCGGCACCCCGATCGACACCCGCGGCCTGCTGCTCGCGGGCATCGTCATCGGCGCGCTCGGTGTCCTCGACGACGTCACGATCACCCAGACGAGCGCGGTCTGGGAACTGCGCGCGGCGAATCCGGCGCTGGGCTTCCGCGAGCTCTACGCCGCGGGCGGGCGCATCGGCCGCGACCACGTGTCGTCGGCGGTGAACACGCTGGTCATGGCCTACGCGGGCGCCGCGCTGCCGGTGTTGCTCTACTCGTCGATCTCGGGGGTCGGCCTGGGCACGATCCTGGGCTCGCAGTCGATCGCCCAGGAAATCGTGCGGACACTGGTCGGCAGCATCGGGCTGGTCGCCGCCGTCCCCGTCACCACCGCGATCGCCGCCTGGGTGGCGATCCACGAGGAGTAGAGATGCGCTTCACCACTCGCCCGGAGCTGGTCGGCACGTTCGGGATGGTGTCCTCGACGCACTGGCTGGCCTCGGCTGCGGGGATGGCGGTGCTGGAGGACGGCGGCAACGCATTCGACGCGGCCGTCGCCACCGGATTCGTGCTGCAGGTGGTCGAACCGCACCTGAACGGCCCTGGCGGCGAGGTGCCCGCGCTGTTCACCACGGCCGCCGACCCGACCCCGCGCGTGCTCTGCGGCCAAGGCGTCGCGCCCGCCGCCGCGAGCGTCCAGCGCTACCGCGACCTCGGGCTCGACCTGGTCCCGGGCACCGGCCTGCTCGCCGCGACCGTGCCGGGCTCGTGGGACGCGTGGCTCCTGCTGCTGCGCGACCACGGCACGAAGGAACTGCCCGACGTGCTCCGGTACGCGATCTCCTACGCCCGCGACGGGTTCCCCCTGGTGCCGAACATCCGCGCGGTCATCGACCAGGTGCGGGAGCTGTTCACCGACCACTGGCCGACCTCCGCGCACTGGCTCGGCGTGACCGGCGACCGTCATGCCAACCCTGTCCTCGCGGGCACCTGGGAGCGGCTGCTGAGCGAGGCGGTGGGGCCGACCAGGGAGGCGCGCATCGATGCCGCCCGAGCCGCGTGGTCGCAGGGTTTCGTGGCCGAGGCGATCGACGCGTTCTGCCGCACGGCGGTCCGCGACAGCTCGGGCCGTGCGCACGCGGGCCTGCTGACCGGCCAGGACCTGGCGGGGTGGTCGGCGACCTACGAGGACGCGGTCTCGATCGACCAGGGCGAGTGGACCGTGGCGAAGTGCGGCCCGTGGACCCAAGGACCTGTTCTCCTGCAACAGCTCCGCCTGCTCGACGGGTTCGATCTGTCCTATGTGGATGGAATACCCACGGCGGCGACCGTCCACACTGTCCTGGAATGCGCCAAGCTCGCGTTCGCCGACCGGGAGGCCTGGTACGGCGACACCGAGGTCCCACTGGACGGCCTGCTCGCACCGGCCTACGCCGATGAACGGCGAGCGCTGGTCGGCGACAGGGCGTCGTTTGAGCTGCGTCCAGGATCGCCCGGCGGCCGCGTCCCCCGGCTGCCAGAGCCGCCCGCCCCGCGCGAGGTGCTCCGGTCGGTCGAGGTCGGCGAGCACGTCATCAGCCGCGACGGCCGGACCAGGGGCGACACCGTGCACGTCGACGTCGTTGACCGGCACGGCAACATGATCTCCGCGACCCCGTCGGGCGGCTGGCTGCAGTCGTCGCCGACCATCCCGGCACTCGGGTTCTGTCTGAACTCCCGCGCCGAGATGTTCTGGCTGACCGAGGGGCTGCCCAACTCGCTGGCGGGCGGCAAACGGCCGCGGATCACGCTCACCCCGACCCTGGCACTGCGCGACGGCGAACCCGCGTTGGCGTTCGGCACCCCGGGCGGGGACGGCCAGGACCAGTGGCAGCTGTGCTTCTGGCTGGCCCACATGCTGGGCGGGCTGAACCTGCAGGCCGCGATCGACGCGCCGACTTGGCATTCCACGGCGTTCCCCAGCTCGTTCTATCCACGCGCGTCCAACCCGGGCGAGGCGTATGTCGAGTCACGCGTCGGGGCGACGGCATTGGACGACCTGAGGCGGCGCGGACACCTGGTGGTCGACGCGGGCCCGTGGTCGCTGGGGCGGATGTGCGCGGTCGGCCGGGATCGGGGGCTGCTGCGGGCAGCGGCGAACCCACGCGGAATGCAGGGGTACGCCGTGGGCCGTTAGGGGAGGTTGGCGACGAACTTCGTCACGGCCTCGGCCTTGAGCCGCTGCGCGAGCTTGCCCGACGGAGCCACGGACGCCAACTGGAACAGCGGCCGGTCCGGCGCCGCCTCGCCTCTGGCCTCGGCCCGCAGTTGAGCGACGAGCAGCTGGGAGAACACCAGGCCCGCGGTGTTCGAACTGCCCGCCAGCGCGTCGGCGAGCTTCCGCAGCGCGAGGATGCCCAGCTCACGGCCGCCGGTGCCGGAGTAGACCGCCAAGGACAGGTTGATCGTCTTGCGCTTCTCGGCGACGAGCAGGCCGACGGTGCGGACTCCGCGCACGTCGGTGACGATCAGCTCCAGACGGTCGGCGGCGTGGAGGTCGACGCTCTTGCTGCCGATCGTCCTGGCGACCACGCGATGGCCGGCCAGCCAGATCTTGCGGCGGGCCGTGGCCCAGGTCAGCAGGCCGAGGACCCCGGCGACCACGGCGGCGGTGATCAGACCAGGGATCCGGCCGCCGATGAGGCCGACGACACCGCCGACCGCGGCGCCGAGGATCACGGAGATCGCGGCCGCGGCGCAGCCTCGGCGGCGGGAGGTGTCGGCCAGGGTGAGCGGGAGGCGCTCCGGCTCGGGGGTGGCGATCGGCTCGGTCATGCTCAGATGCCCCGGCCCCGGCCACGGTGGGCCGACGACGGGTCACTGAGGTCGACCATGCCGGTCAGGAACGGGTTGCTGACGCGCTCGCGGCCGATGGTGGTGGCGCCGCCGTGGCCGGGGAGCACGACGGTCTCGTCGTCCAGCGTGAGGATCTTGGTGCGCAGCGACTCGGTCATCCGGTCCATGGAGCCGCCGGGCAGGTCGGTGCGGCCGATCGAGCCCGCGAACAGGGTGTCGCCCGCGAACAGCAGCTGGCCGCCCTCCTCGGTGGCCGAGCGGAACACCACGGAGCCCTCGGTGTGGCCGGGCGTGTGGTCGACGGTCATCTTCAGACCGGCGAGGTCGAGTTCCACGCCGTCGGTCATCTCGCGGACCTCGCGGGGCTCGCGCAGCTGCAGGCCGCCGAAGAAGGCCGCCGTCTCGCGGCTCAGGCCGCGCAGGGGGTCGCTGAGCATGTAGCGGTCGTCGGGGTGGATCCACGCGGGCACGTCGTTGCCGTCGCAGACCGGGGTGACGGAGAAGACGTGGTCGAGGTGCCCGTGGGTCAGCAGGACCGCGACCGGCGAGAGCTTGTGCTCGCGCAGGGCGTCGGCGATGGGCTCCTCGGCGTCCTGACCAGGGTCGATGATCACGCACGGGCCACCGTTCGCGGGGGCCACGAGGAAGCAGTTGGCCTGGAAGGCCCCGGTCGGGAACCCGACGACGAGCACGGCGAACCTCCGGTCGACGGAATTCTTGGCTGCTTCTCAGCCTAGTGGGCGGTACCACCACACGGTTCTTACCGGGGTCACCAATAGACTGCGCGCCTGCCAGGAACGTGTAGGTCAGGGAGGATGCCAGGTGCCGAGCAACGAGCAGCGCAGAGAGGCGGCCAAGCGCAAGCTGGAACGTCAGCTGGCGAACCGGGCCGAACGTGCGCGCAAGCGCCGGATCTTCGGTGTCGTGGGCACCGTCGCGGGCGTCGTGCTGGTGGTGGGTCTGATCTACTGGCTGGCCAACCGCAGCGGCGACGACACGATCGACCCCGCGGCCAGCACCGCCCCGACCACCGAGCCCGCGCCGGACCAGGTCGCCACCCCGGCGAACATCCCGACCGAGCTCGCCGCGGTGCCCAAGCGGCCCACCGCGCTGCCCGCGAAGGCCACCTGCGCCTACCCGGTCGAGGAGGGCAAGCCCGCCTCGAAGCCCGCGCAGGCCCCGCCGACCGACAACGTCTCGGCCGAGGGCACCATCGCGGCCACCATCGGCATGTCCGTGGGCGACGTCAAGATCACCCTGGACCGCGCCTTGGCGCCGTGCACGGTCAACAGCTTCGTGAGCCTGGCCAAGCAGGGCTACTTCAACGACACCACCTGCCACCGCCTCACCACCGAGGGCATCCAGGTCCTGCAGTGCGGCGACCCGACCGCCAAGGGCAGCGGCGGCCCCGGCTACAGCTTCGACGACGAGGTCTTCCCGGAGATCAAGTACGGCCGCGGCATCCTGGCGATGGCGAACGCGGGCAAGAACCCGCAGACCAACAAGGGCACCAACGGCAGCCAGTTCTTCATCGTCTACGGCAACGCCGAACTGCCGCCGAACTACACCGTGTTCGGCACGGTCGAGGCCGAGAGCCTCAAGAAGATCGACGAGATCGCCAAGACGGGCACCGTCAGCCAGGGCGCTCCCGGCGACGGCTCCCCGAAGAACCCCGTCGCGATCAAGACCGTGACGGTGGCCTGAGCATGTCCCGTACCGCGCTGACCGGAGTGCTGCTGGTGGCCCTCGCAGGCTGTTCGACGGCCACCAGCGGCAACCCGGTCGGCGCGGACTCGACGGATGGCAGCACGACCACCACCGCTGCTGCCGCCAGTTCGGCTTCGGGTTCGAGTTCGGGTTCGACCAGCAAGACTTCGGCAGGCGACGGCAAGGCGTGCCGCTACGCCACCGCGACCGGCCAACCCGCACCTGATGGCCGCGACGTGGGCAAGCCCGCGGAACGAGCCAAGGACGCCCCGGCGAAGGTCACCCTGACCACGAACCTAGGCGCCGTCGGCATCACCTTGGCCACCGACACCGCGCCCTGCACCGCCCGGAGCTTCCTGCACCTGTCGTCGAAGAAGTTCTACGACGACACCCCGTGCCACCGACTCACGTCGGCCGACAGCCTCAAGGTCCTGCAGTGCGGCGACCCGACCGGCAAGGGCATCGGCGGCCCCGGTTATACGGTCCCGGACGAGAACCCCGGCACCTTGAAGCCCTCCGGCGTCGCCGAGGCGGTGATCTACCCGCGCGGCACGGTCGCCATGGCCAACACGGGCAGGCCCAACAGCGGCGGCAGCCAGTTCTTCCTGGTCTACGCCGACTCGATGCTCCCGCCGACCTACGCCGTTTTCGGCACGATCGACGACGCCGGTCTTGCGGTTTTGGACAAGGTCGCCAACGGCGGCATCACCCCCCAGCGCGGCGAGCAGGACGGCGCCCCGACCGTCCCCGTCAAGATCCAGACCGCCAAGACCGACGGATAGCTTCCACATCGACGATCACTGATGCCCGCCCCTCTGACGAGGGGCGGGCATCGGTGATCTGTACGAATGTTCACGGCCACGTGGTGGTCGGGCGCCTGACCCGACCACCACCGGATCGCTACTTCGGCCGTTCTTTGATCAGCTCGCTCCCATTACGGCCCAGCCACTCCAAGTTGTTCCGGATATGTAGGTTGAGGTTTCTCAATTTGCAAACTCTCCTCCCCGAACTTCCGGTACAGATCAACGCCGAACGCGATCGCTATGTCACACGGCGAGTCACTCGAGGTGACGAGCCGAGGGAGACTCGTCGCGCGGTCGGATGTAGCCCACGATCACATTGGGGCCGCGATTATAGATGCTGACTTCGACTTCGGATCCGTTGCCCTCGATGGTGACGACCTTTCCGTCTTCATTGACGCCGGTCATGGCGATACCGGTGTGATCCACTTCATCACCACCATTGTTCCAGCCGAACATCACGATGTCTCCTGGCTGAATACCGTCGACACCGTCGTGCCAGGCGCCATTCTCCTTCGCCCACTCCACACCCGCTACGGTGTATTGGAATCCAGTGTCGCTCGAATCGCCCTCTTGCATGTCGGGCAGCGGTTGACCGGCCTTCCAGAAGACCCAGGAGACGAATCGCGCGCACCAGGCCGCGGCTGGAGCATTCGGCTCATACCACCGGCCGTACTTCGTGTCGCCGTCCGGCGCGCCCGCACCCTGACCGAGTTCGCCCAGAGCTGTGGCCAGCAACCATTCGGTGGGATCCTGCCGGGGCTCCCTGCCCGTTGGGTCAGTGAGCTGAATCGGGTTGTTGTGGGTGTAGGTGAAGGCGGCGAGGTTGCGGGGGTTCTGAATCCCGCCCGCGGCCGTGTAGCCGGACATGAAATCGGGGATGGCGGGGTCGGGTGATGCCCAGAGTTGCGTTCTGGGGTTGTAGTAACGGGCGCCGTGGTAGTTGAGGCCGGTTTCCTCGTCCGCTTCCTTGCCGGTGTACTTGTAGGGAGTGGGAGTGGCGCCTGCGACCTGTTCCTCGACCCAGCGTTCACCAAAGGGGAAGTATTCGAGGTGCTGAACCAGTTCGCCGCGGTCGTTGGTGACATATCCGGCGGAACCGATGTGGTCCGCGTGGTAGTAGGACTGGTCGTTTTCGGCGGTGGCGTCGGTCTTGACGGTTTTGGTGGTAAGGCGGGCGTCGCCGATGAAGATGTGTTTGAAGCCGGTGCCGTCGCGTTCGCTGTAGGTGTTGTTCGGGTAGATCGACGTGGCGCTGCCGAGTTTGGCGACCCGGTCGCCCCTGGCGTCATACAGGTACTTGACGGTGGCGTTCGCGCAGCCGGTCGGGTCCTGGGCGACGGCGGTGGTCGCGTGGTCTTCGTTGCAGGCCAGGCGGTTGTCTTCGTCCCAGACGTACTGGCGGCGTTTGGCCGGGGTGATGGCGGTGTTGACGGTGTCGGTGAGGTTGCCGTTGGCGTCGTATGCCTGGGTGATCGGGCCGACCCGGTTGGGGGCGTGAGGGTGGCTTCCGCTGTAGGCGTAGTCGTAGGAGTAGGTGGTCTTGTCCTGGACATCCAGCGGGTTCGACGAGTCCTCGACGGGCTCGATCGGGCCTAGGGGCTGGCCCTGGTCGTAGGCGGCCAGAGTGAATTGGGACTCGCTGCCGACAATGGTGTGGGCCTGGACCTTCGACGTGGCGTTGTCGATCGAGTCGTACGACATCGACAGCGTGTAGCGGTTCGACTTGGCGTCGGCGCCGACATACTCACCGCCCGCCGAGGTGAGGCGGTAGAGATCGTCGTAGCCGTAGTTCTGGGTGCTCGGGCCGCCGATTCCGCCGGACGCGGGCGCCGCGTTGGTGAGCCTGGTGATGTTGCCGACGTTGTCGCGGGTGTAGGTGATGTCCTGAAACGCGGTGCCGTCGGCCAGTTTGGACTTCAGGGTGGCGAGGTGGCGCTTGGCGGGGTCGTAGGTGTAGGTGGATCGGACTCCGTTGCCGGTTTCCTGCATCAGGCGCTGGCCGAACTTGTCGTAGTCCGTGCGAGCCAGGTACGTGTAGCTGGTTCCGGCTTTGACACCGGTCGCCGTCGAGACGAGTCCGGCGGTGTCGTAGTCGTAGGTCAGCTGTTCACCGTCGGGGTAGGTCATGTGCAGGACCCGGTTGAACGAGTCGTACGCCCAGCGGGTGGTGAACTGCTTCGCGGCCTGGTTGGGCAAGCTGACTGTGCGGGTTTCGCGGGTCAGTTCGCCGAGCGGGCCGTAGCCGCGGGTGGCGGTGCCTGCGCCGTCGCGGACCTCCGCGATGCGGTTGGCGGTGTTGTCGGTGGCACCGGGGGCTCCATAGCCGTAGGTGACGTCGTTGGCCGGGAAGGTCGGGTAGCGGACGGCGCGGAGGCGGGTGAATTCGTAGTCGAACTCGACCTGCTTCGCGGCCGTGCGGAGGTTGGGGGTGATCTTCGCGATGACGTTGCCCGCCAGGTCGAATCGGCTTTCCACGCGGCCGGTGTCGGGGTTGTCGAGCACTGTTCGGCGGCCGAGGCCGTCGTATTCGGCGCGGGTGGTGTTGTTCTGGTCGTCGACGACGGCGGTGAGTTGCTTGACCGGGTCGTGGGCGTAGCTGGTCCAGATGACCTGTTGGCCACCGGAGGGGTTGGACTCCTTGACCGCGGTGGTCAGCTCACGTACGTCGGTGTAAGTGCGGCGCTGCTTGCCATTGGCGTCCGTGACGGTCGTTTGGAACCTGGTGATGCCCGCACGGTCGGGGCCGAAGCCGTACTCCGTCTTGGAGACGGTGTCATCGGGCAACGTAGAGGTGACCGCGCGGTCCAGGACGTCGAATGTCGTGCGGGTCGGTGCCACCGAGTCGAACGTCGGGTTGAGCGTGGTGTTGGCCGCGCCGATCGGTTCGGTGATCGGCTGGTAGGCGGCCACCACGCGCCCGAGGACGTCGACCTTGGTGCGACCGGAGACGGTCATCACCGCGGCCTGGGTGTCGCCGGGGTTGGTGGCGACGGTGGCGTCCTTCTTGACCTGCACGACGCGTTGGACGCCGTCGGTGAACGTGACGGTGTCGATGGTGTCGGTGCGCAGGCCTGCCGCTGAGCGGTCGGTGTGGCGGGTCACCGCGTATGGGACAGCGGCTTCGGGGTGGTAGTCGAAGTCGATGGTCGGTCGGCCCGTTCCGATCTCGTACGGGCTCGTGATGGTGTCGATGCGGCCGACCGTGTCGTAGGAGCGCAGAAGCTGCTGATTGTTCTGGTCGACGGTGCGGTCCGGAAGACCGTATTTGATGTTGTGCGTGGCCGTCGATCGGTAGCCGAGGCTATCCACAACGGACTCGACGTGCACGCCGACGACGGTGTCGTAGCCGTACTCCAGCTTGTACCGCTGACCAGCCTTGTTCGCCGGGCGGGTAACACTCCTGAGATTGCCGTCCGGGTGGTATTCCAGGTCCGTCACCGCGATGTCGGTCTGGGTCACGAATGCCCGGATCTGCCGGGTCTCCCCGGTCGCACAGTCCACCGTGGACTCGCGGTACCGCAGCGGGGTGTCTGTGGCGGTCGCGCGCTGGGACACGGATCTGGCCAACCCGACCAGGTTGCGGTCCCGACACGCCTGGTCGGACGTGGTGTACCCGAAGTCGGTCTGGACGTCGTCCTCGATGCCTTCATCCCCGGCGTCGAACGAACCCGTCAGGTTGCCGTACTCGTCGTAGGCCATCACCGTGTGCGTGGTCTTCGCGGGTTCCTGCGCGCCCTCATAGAACTTCTTGTCCGCGCGGGTCAACTGGGGGAACACGGTCGCGGTGGGGCTTACCGGATCAGCCGTTGTGCCAGTGGCGGTGTCGTGGAGCCGGTAGGTGTTGACCGTCTCCACGAACGGCTTCCCAGCGCCATCGGTGGTGCGGGTGCGAGTGAGCAGGCCACGGGTGTAGTAGCCGTCGGTGCGGTAGTCGTCGGTCACGGCGCGGTAGACGGCATCTCCGGCGCCGGGGTCGCGGACCTCCGAGATGACCTTGCCGAATCCGAGGAACTCGCGCTCGCCCCGGTCGTACTTGCCGTTCTCGTAGCGATATGTGGAGACCTGGTTGTCGACACCGTCGCCGGTGTGGCCGTCGAACACCGAGGTGCGGGACAGGACCCACTTCGAGTCGGGCAGGTCGTAGGTGTTGCCGGTGCGGGTGTAGTCGAGATCGATGCGCGCGCCCATCGGCCGGGAGACGGCCCGGAGCAGGTTGGTGCGGCCAGTCTTGTTGACCGCGACCAACAACTCGTTGTCGCGAGTGGACTTGACATGGTCGGCGAGGCCGTCGCCGTTGACGTCGCGCAGGATGGTTTCGGCTCGGCTGATGCCGGTGGAGGCGTTGACGCCGGGGTTGAAGACGAAGACGCCGACGGGGGTGGGCAGGCCGACGGTGAAGTAGACGCCCGCGCCGAGACTGGCGTTCTTGTCGACGGCGATGTCGGCGAAGCTGCCGCGGAAGGGAGTCGGCGCGGCGAAGGAGGTGCCGGTGTTGATCGCGACCTTGATCGGGTTCGCGCCGTCGGTGAACACGCGGTCGGTGAGGCCGTCTCCGTTGACGTCCATCATGCTCACGTTGGTGAACGACGTTCCCAGCTCGGCGGACAGGCCGCCCGCGAAGCCGTAGCGGTCGACGTTGAATCCGAGGTTGACGCCGACATTGCGGGTGGACGCGTCGTTGATCGCTCCGGCCGCCCAGGGTTCGCGTGCGGCGAAGGAGTAGCCGAGGTTCAGCTGGGCGTCGCCGTTGCCGAACACCTTGTCCGGCAGGCCGTCGCCGTTGATGTCCATCAGTTCGAGACTGGTGTCGGACTCGCCGCCGCCGAGGCTGCCGCCGATGCCGAGAGACGGTTGGACCGAGCCGGTGGAGGCGGTATTGGCGCTGGTGCCCGCGTCGGGCGCGGCCATGCCCAGTGCGCTGGCGATGGTGGCGGACTCGCTACCGGCGGAGTACGACACGTTGCCGGAGACGTTGGCCGACTCGCGGACGTTGCCGCCGAGGGTGCCGCGCGTGGCGCCGAGCGCGCCGGTCGAGTCGGAGAACTGGATTTCCTTGGCGCCGACGACGTCCGGGAAGCGGTCACCGTTGAGGTCGAGGTAGTCGACCGAGCCCGCGGTGATCCCGCCGACCACGGTGCCACCGAACGGGCCCGCGGCGAGGGTGGCCGACACCTGGCCGGTGACACCCCGGCGCATCACCGCGCGGTCGCCCGCCACGTCGGCGTCGGTGACGATGTCGATGGTGTCCGCGCCGAGGCGGGAACTGGTCGCCATCGCGGCGGTGATCCAGGAGGACTCGTCCTGCGCGGCCCAGCCGCCCTTGGTCGGGTTGGGGGCGAACACCGCCAGTCGGGGCATGTTCAGTCGGGGGTTCGCGGTGAATCCCGGAACGTCGGCTTCCTTGGGCTCCTTGGGAAGCGCGTCCTTGAAGCTCTGGTCCAGCGTGAGTTCAAGCTGCTTGAGCGGTTGGGTGGCGCGGTCGCGGTTGCCCTGGTAGCCGATCACGCCCCAGCCACGGTAGGGCTGTGCGAACGCGCCCTGCGCGACGGAGCCGTGCATCGCGCTCGGCGCAGGCGTGAACGTCGGGAAGTACGAGGTCAGGTCGTAGGTGACCCCCGCCGACTGTTCGGCGATCCTGCCGAGCAGATTGGGGTCGGTCGTGGAGTGGTCGAAGAACAGCTCGTCGCCGACGGTGACGGGCACGGTCAGGTCCAACTTCTCGCCCGGTTTGCCGTACTGGCCGTTGGTGATCTCGACGATCCGTTTGGCGAGCAGCTGCCCTTGGCGGTTCTTCACCGTGAACGCGATCTTGCCGTTCCCGTTGATGGTGCCGAACTGCAACGCGACCTTCGGACGCACCTTCACCTGGCCGGTTTTGGTCGCCTTGTAGGACTGCTGCGGGGTGGTGAGGGTGTTCGCCGGGTACATGTCCAGGTCGTACGGCGGGGTGATCACCAGCGTGGGGTTGCCCGCGGCATCGACGAGCGACTCGACACCCTGCGCCGCGGTGTAGTGCGCCTTCGGCGCCCAGCTCACCGCAGAAGCGTCGATCGGGGAGTCGGTCTTCAACTTCCACGACATCTTCTCGAACATGCTGACCGGAATGCTCACGTCGATCGCGGAAGTACCGGTCGACGCGGCGGGCAGGACCTTGCGGAACACCTCCGTGCCCGCGTGGACGCCGTTGCCCTTCTCGATCACGACGGTCACGTCGTCCGAGGTCGCCTTGTTCTTGAGCACATCACCGGTCAGCCGCAGCGTGCCGTTCACCGGCACCGTCACCAGCGACGGCCTGCCACCGAAGGTGAAGTCGGACGACGCGCGGAACACGGTGTTCTGCAGGCCGTTCACGTCCGTGCTGGTCGGCATGTTGGTGTAGGTGATCGTCGGGTCCCACGCCACCGTGTCGTACTTGCCGTCCAAAATGGACTGCGAGCGGAAGTAGAGGGCTTCGCCCTTCTTCACCGGAATCGACGCCACATTGGCCGGGGTGAACGCGGTGTGGTCCTCCGGGCCGATCCGCTGCGCCCAGAGCTCGGCGTCCTTGTGCTGAATGGTGACCCGAACACCGTCGGCCTTGGTGTAGGCGGCCCGCGCCGGGGAGGGGTCCTGGGTCAGCTGCACGCGGCCGTCGACGCGGACGTTGCCGTCGAACGGCGCGACCCAGCGGCGCACCGAGTCCAGCAGCGGCGAGTTGTCCACCTGCTGGTTGAACTGTGCGGTCTGGTCGCCGACGATCTCGCCGGTCACCGCACCGCCCCCGACCGGTGCCGGAGTGCGCGCGGAGTCGGCGCTGTAGGCGGGTTGCCCATTGGCGTCCAGGTAGCCGAACAGCACGCCGCCGTTGTTCACCAGGTCGGTGATGCCGTCACCGTTGACGTCGTGGAGGAACCGGTCCGACGTGGTCGTGGTGCCCACGAAATCCAGCTGGGCCGACGTGGTCAGGACGTACGACTCGATGCCGATGGTTCCGGACAACGTGCGCTCGGTCGAGATACCCGGCAGGTTGGTCAGCTTGACCGGGGTGTCGCCGAACTTCGGCTCACCACCGGGCTTGGCCAGGTTGGGCCGGTAGAACACCTCGTTGTTCTTGCGGAACACCTTGTCCGGCAGGTTGTCGCCGTTCACATCGGCCAACGTCGACAGGCCGTCGGACTGGCCCGCGCTGAACCCGACCTTCAACCCGACGCTGCCCTCCTTGGTCGGCAGCCCCTGCACGTTGTAGCCGGCGAACAGATGCGCACCAAAACCGACCGACGTGTTCGCCGAGATCGCGCTGGCCTCGCCTTCGCGGATGTTCACACCGAGGTCGTCATCGGGCACCGACCAGCCCGCGGCGTCGTTGAAGGCGTTGTAGTTGCCCGCCTGATCGCGGACATCGTCGAAGTAGTCGAACGTGTGCGTATTGAAGACCTGGTTGTCCTCGCCGAACTGCGACACCGACGCCAGCAGCGTCTTCGCGTACGCGCCGGTGCGGTAGTTCAGCTCGTACGCGCGGATCAGCTGGTCATCGAGCTTGACCTCGACCCGCCGCAGCAGGTCGGCGGTGACCTTCTTGAACCCGTTCCTGGCGTCGATCTGCACGTCGCCGCGTCGGGCCTCGCCGCGCTCACGGTCGCGGATGAACGTCACCGAGTACCTGCCGTCGGTGTCCCCCGGCCGGTGTAGGTGATCTTCTGCGGGTACAGGTTGCTGCCCGGCACCGCCGAGCCCGCCGAGCCGCCGTCGGCCACCTTGGCGTAGCGGTAGCGCATGACGTTGTCGTTGCCGTCGCGGATCTCCCGCGCCGCCCACGTGGCGATGCGACCCGTGCCGTCGGCCAGCGTGCTGTCGGCCGCGCCGCCGAAGAAGGTGCGGACGCCCTGCTTGTCGGTGACCTCCCACCAGTAGTTCGTGGGGTTGTCGCCGTGGCGCACGATCCGGTCGAACCGGCCCTCCACCCGGCTGTGGAACACCTTCTCCGCTGACCGAGCCCGCAATTCGCTCCGGTGCGCGACCGGGGTCAGCTGCTCACCGTTGAGCAGGTAGGTCTCGGTCTCCAGGCCTGCGTCGTATCGCGGCACACCCCACCGCGTGTCGACCGTGACCATCGGCGTGCTGACGTCCCACCCGACGCCGAGCCACCCGTTCGCCCCCGAGGAGCTGTAGCCGACGGCGAGCTTCGGCTCCAGGCCCGCGCGGCCCTTCGGCACCTCCAGCGGATACGACATCCGCGCGTCACCGCTGTTGTTCGCCGAGGGGGCTTCGACCAGGTTCACCCCGGTGCCCGGATCGGCGGCCTTGATGTCCTTGATCTGGTTCGGGTTGAACGACGTGCCCTCCGGATGCTCAGGGGCCGTCACCGCCCCATCCGCGCCACCGGCCGCCGGGCCCGACACCGCGATCCACCCCGGCGGCACCACCCCCAGCGCCGCCAACGCGACGATCAAGACCAGAACCAGGCTTCTTCCGCGCGCACGAGCAGACGCGAGGACAGTCATGTCCCCGACCCCCTCCAGAGAACCGAACCCGACCTCGGGCAAGGCGTTGCCCGAGGAGTCGCGGCCGTTGAACCACCCAGGCGACCGCTTGATGAACGTACATGTTCACAAAGATTGCGGACAAGTGAGCCGCCTCACGAAGCCTGCGAACGGGCCTTGTCGGTGGGGCGTGGCATCGTGCCGAACATGGGGTATCGGGAGACTTCGGCGGGACGGCCGGGGATCGCCTGTCTGTGGTCGCGGACGCTTGACGTGCCCGTCGAGCACCGGGTCGTGCCGGACGGGTGCGCGGACGTGATCTGGCACCGCGAGAGCGGGCGGCTGTTCGTCGCGGGCCCCGACACCACAGCCCAGGTGGGCATCGGGGAACCCGGGACGCTGATCGGATTGCGGTTCCTGCCTGGAGCGGCGGCGGTGGGGGTACCAGCGGACGCGATCCGGGACGGGCGGGTCGATCTCGCCGACTTCCGGGCCGACGCCGGTGAGCTGGCCGACCGACTCGCCCACTCCCCCGATCCGCACCGGCTCCTGCTCGACGCCTTCCCCGTCCGGCCCGACCCGACGGTCGCCGCGATTCGGGGGCTGGCCTGCCGAACCGGGAAGGTGCGCGACATCGCCGACACCATCGGGCTCAGCGAGCGGCAACTGCTTCGGCGCAGCGCTGCCGCGTTCGGGTACGGGCCCAAGGTTCTGCACCGGGTCCTGCGGTTCGACCGCGCGCTCAACGCCGTCCGGGCGGGCCGACCGGCCGGAGCCGTCGCCTACGAGTGCGGGTTCGCCGACCAGGCCCACCTTGCCCGCGAGGTCAAAGCCCTCGCGGGCACAACACTCACCGAACTTCTCGGCCGTGGGCGCGCAGCGTCTTGAGCGCGTGCACGGTCATCCAGCCCGCCCACTCGAACTCCGTCACCGGGGTCCACGCGGGCCACCGCACCCGCCAGCCACCGTCCTGGCCCTGAGCCGACGCCAGCGCGTCCAGACTGGCCGACATCTCGGCCGCGCTGAACCACTCGTAGGCGAGGCTGTCCGGGGAAGGCGCGTAGTCGTGGGGATCGTGCAACTCGCCCTCGGCGTAGCCGTCCGGCACGGTCGCGACCCCGTTGATCCGGGCCAGGCCGCGGGACCGCACGATCGAGCCGATCGACGCGGCGGCACGGGAAGCCCGGTCGCGGTCCGGGGCGTGGTCCAGGAATTCGATACACGCCAACGCTTCGTACGGGTGGGTGTTGGTCAGCGACTCGATGCGGTGCCAGCAGAACTCCGCCGCGCCGTCGATCCACGGGTGGGTCGCGCCCGCCTGCCACAGCGCACCCACCAGGTTCGCCGTGGGCAGCAGCGAACCCTCATAGACCGCGGGCACTACCCACCAAGGCGCGCGCGGGAAGTCCGTCGCGTTTGGATGGACAAAAGGGACACCGCCGCCCGGGGCCTTGACCGACTCCAGGTAGTCGGCGACGCCGTCCGGGGCCGCGCCGACCTCGTGCAGGATGTTCAAGGCCGCCAAAACCGTCACCGGTTGACTGCCCGGGCCGCGGCCATCGGGTTCCAAGGCGTTGCCGTAGCCGCCGTCCGGGTTGCGGTAGGGGGCCAGTGCCGCCAGGACCGCGTCGGGTGAGCCCGCGCCGAACAGGAAGTCGAAGCGGCGGCGGTCGAGCAGGCGGGCGGTCCGCAGGATGAAGTCTGAAGCGCGCGAAAAGGAAGTCACCAGGCCAACGTAGGCCCGGCCCAACCCGCGCGTCTTGAACGAAACGGACGTCAGGACGCCGATGTCACCCGGTAGACGTCGTAGACGCCCTCGATGCCGCGCACCGCCTTGAGCACGTGCCCCAGGTGCTTCGGGTCGCCCATCTCGAACGAGAAGCGCGACACCGCCACCCGGTCACGCGACGTGGTCACCGTGGCCGACAGGATGTTGACCTTCTCGTCGGCCAGCACCTTCGTCACGTCCGACAGCAGCCGGTGCCGGTCGAGCGCCTCGACCTGGATGGCCACCAGGAACACCGACGTCTCCGACGGCGCCCACTCGACCTCCAGCAGCCGCTCCGGCGAGTCCATCAGGTCGTCGGCGTTGGTGCAGTCGGTGCGGTGCACCGAGACACCGCCGCCGCGGGTGACGAAGCCGAGGATGTCGTCGCCGGGGACCGGGGTGCAGCAGCGGGCCAGCTTGACCCAGATGTCGCTGGCGCCCTTGACGATGACGCCCGCGTCGCCCGAGCTGCGGCGCCGGGTGATGGTCGACGGGGTGGACCGCTCGGCCAGTTCGTCCTCGGCGTGCTCGACCCCGCCCAGCAGGGCCACGAGCCGCTGCACGACGTGGCGGGCGGAGGTGTGGCCCTCCCCCACCGCCGCGTAGAGCGCGCTGACCTCGGGATAGCGCAGCTCGCGGGCCAGGGCGTTGACCGACTCGGCGGACACCAAACGCTGCATGGGCAGGCCGACGCGGCGGACCTCCTTGGTGATCGCGTCCTTACCGGCCTCGATCGCCTCTTCCTTGCGCTCCTTGGCGAACCACTGCTTGATCTTCGCCCGCGCCCGCGGCGACCCGGCGAAGGCCAGCCAGTCGCGCGACGGCCCCGCGCCCTCGGCCTTCGAGGTGAAGATCTCGATGACCTCGCCGTTCTCCAGCTTGCGCTCGAGGGCGACGAGCCTGCCGTTGACCCGCGCGCCGATGCAGCGGTGGCCGACCTCGGTGTGCACCGCGTAGGCGAAGTCGACCGGCGTCGACCCGGCGGGCAGCGTGACCACGTCGCCCTTGGGCGTGAAGACGAAGATCTCCCGCGCGGCCAGGTCGTAGCGCAGCGACTCCAGGAACTCGCCGGGGTCGGCCGCCTCCCGCTGCCAGTCGAGCAGCTGGCGCATCCACGCCATCTCGTCGACATCGGCGCCGCTGTGGGTGCCCCTGGTCTCCTTGTAGCGCCAGTGCGCGGCGATGCCGTACTCGGCGGTGCGGTGCATCTCGTGCGTGCGGATCTGCACTTCCAGCGGCTTGCCGTCCGGCCCGATCACCGTGGTGTGCAGCGACTGGTAGACGCCGAAGCGGGGCTGGGCGATGTAGTCCTTGAAGCGGCCGGGCATCGGCTGCCACAGCGCGTGCACCACGCCCATGGCCGCGTAGCAGTCGCGCACGTCGTCGACCAGGATCCGCACGCCGACCAGGTCGTGGATGTCGTCGAAGTCGCGGCCGCGGACGATCATCTTCTGGTGGATCGAGTAGTAGTGCTTGGGCCTGCCCTCGACCTTCGCGGTGATCCGCGAGCCGCCGAGGTCGGCGCCGAGCTGGTCGACCACGGTGCGCAGGTAGGTGTCGCGCGAGGGCGCGCGGTTGGCCACCAGGCGCACGATCTCGTCGTACTTCTTGGGCTGCAGGATGGCGAAGGCCAGGTCCTCCAGCTCCCATTTGACCGTCGCCATGCCGAGCCGGTGGGCCAGTGGGGCCAGCACCTCCAGGGTCTCGCGGGCCTTCTTGGCCTGCTTCTCCGGCGGCAGGAACCTCATGGTGCGCATGTTGTGCAACCGGTCGGCCAGCTTGATGACCAGCACGCGGGGGTCGCGGGCCATGGCGATGACCATCTTGCGGATGGTCTCGGCCTCGGCTGCGGACCCGAGTTGCACTTTGTCCAGCTTGGTGACGCCGTCGACCAGGTGGGCGACCTCGTCGCCGAAGTCGGCGCGCAGCCGGTCGATGGAGTAGTCGGTGTCCTCGACGGTGTCGTGCAGCAGCGCCGCGACCAGCGTCGTGGTGTCCATGCCCAGCTCGGCCAGGATGGTGGCCACGGCGAGCGGGTGAGTGATGTACGGGTCGCCGGACTTGCGCCGCTGCTCGCGGTGCGCCTCCTCGGCCACGTCGTAGGCGTGCTGCAGCAGGGCCAGGTCGGCCTTCGGGTGCAGCTCCCGGTGGACGGCGGCGAGGGGTTCGAGTACCTGCTTGACCGGGGCCGCGCGCTGCGCGGTGATCCTGCGGGCCAGGCGGGCGCGAACGCGACGAGTCGCGGAGGGCTCGCGGCCTGCGGGCGTGAGCGGCTCACCGGCCCCCGTCGCCGCGCTGTCAACGTCGTGGGTCACCCAGGCTCCCGGCAGTCGGTCGCCGGGTCACTGGTGTGGCCCGGGTACCGAGGATAACTCCGGAACTGGTGTCGAACGTCCGCTGGGGCGCCTAAGTGACCTAGTCAGACGGTCAGAAGCGCTGTCAGGTTCGCGGCGCCTAGTCGACGCCGACCGCCCAGCGCTCCGATTTCCAGGACGACGGCCACCGACGCGACCTTCGCTCCGGCCCGGTCCACCAGCCCCATGGCGGCTTCCAGAGTGCCGCCGGTGGCCAAAACGTCGTCCACCACCACGACCTGTTCCCCGGCGCGCAGCGCGCCTTCTGGCAGCTCGAAAGTGGCCGAGCCGTATTCGAGGTCGTAGGTGATCCGGTCGGCCACGGCGGGCAGCTTGCCCGGTTTGCGCACCGGGACCACGCCGTAGCCGCGCACGACCGCCAGCGCGGCGCCGAACAGGAAACCGCGGGCCTCCAGGGCCACGACCGTGGTCACCTCGGCCGGAATGTCCTTGGCCAGGGCGTCGACAACCGCACGGAACGCGTCGCCGTCGGCCAGCAGCGGGGTCAGGTCGCGAAAGAGAACGCCCTGGTTCGGGAAGTCAGGGACTTCCCGAACCAGGGCGAGCGCGTTCTCCAGGAGCACGCGGTCAGCGCTTCCGCTTGCCCGAGGGCCTTCCGCCTGGCTTGCGCTTGGCGTCGCTGGCCTTGGGCGTGCGCGACGGGACCCCGGCCGCGATGGCCATGGCCTTCTCGCGGCGCACCTCGGCGTTGACCGCCTCGTCGTCGTCGAGGTCCAGCTCGGACTCGGCCTTCTCGGCGGCATCGAGGCTGCTGCCCAGCTCGGCCTTGCGGGCCTGGTTGGCCTTGCGCTGGGCGACCCGCTCGGCCTGCTGCTTGTACTTCGCGTCGCGCATCTTGAGGTCGACCAGCAGCGGGGTGGCCAGGTAGATCGAGGACAGCACGGCGGCGAGCATGCCGGTGGCCTGCACGAGCGCCAAGTCCTGCAGCGTGCCGACACCGAGCACACCGACACCGACCACGAGCAGGCCGATGACCGGCAGCAGCGCGATCAGGGCGGTGTTGATCGACCGCAGCAGGGTCTGGTTCAGCGCGAGGTTGGCCGCCTCGGCGTAGCTGCGGCGGGTCAGCCCGAGTAGGCCCCGGGTGTTCTCCTTGACCTTGTCGAACACGACGACGGTGTCATAGAGGGAGAAGCCGAGGATGGTCAGCAGACCGATCACCGTCGCGGGGGTGACCTCGAAGCCGATGATCGAGTAGATACCGGCGGTCACCACGATGTCGTGCAGCAGCGACAGCATCGCCGCGATCGCCATCAGCCGCTCGAAGTACAGCGCGAGGAAGATCGTCACCAGCACGAGGAACACGGCCAGCGCGATGAGCGCCTGCCTGCTGATCTCCCCGCCCCAGCTACCCGACACCGCGCTGTCGCTGATCTGCGCGACGCTGGACTCGCCGCCCGACCCCTGCGGCTTGAGCTGCTCGAACAGCGCGTTCTTGATCTTGCTGACCTCGGCGACCGACAGGGCCTCGGACTTGATCTGGATGCTTGCGGAGCCACCGGTGCCGACCTGCTGCACCGCCGACGGGTCCTTGCCCGCCGCCTCGCGGAACACCGACTCCACCCGCTCGGTGGAGATCGGGCCCGAGGCGCTCGCCGCGGGCATCGAGATCTTCGTGCCGCCCTCGAAGTCGATGCCGAGGTTGAACCACCGGAAGGTGATCGACAGCAGACAGATCAGCACGATCCCGCCGAAGATCACATACCAGCGCTTGCGCTTGCCGACGATGTCGAACGCGCCGTTGCCCACATAGAGGCGGGTGAACACGCTTTCCTTGCTGGACACGTCACACTTCCTTCGCGGCGGCGGAACCCGCGCCGACCCGCGCCGCGGGGCGCGCGGTCGGCCGCTGGACAGCGCCGAGGCCCGACAGCTTCGAGTTGGACAGCAACTTCGACTTCGAGGCGATCGCCAGCAGCGGGTGGGTCACCAGGAACACCACGACCAGGTCGAGCACGGTCGACATGCCCAGGGTGAACGCGAACCCGCGCACCTGCCCCACCGCCAGCACGTAGAGGACCGCGGCGGCCAGGAACTGGACCGCGTCGGCGGACAGGATCGTCCGCCGCGACCGGATCCACGCCTTGGGCACCGCGGACCGGAATGTCCGGCCCTCGCGTATCTCGTCCTTCAACCGTTCGAAGAAGATGACGAACGAGTCCGCGGTGATACCGATCGCCACGATGAATCCGGCGATACCGGCGAGGTCGAGAGTGAACCCGATCCAGCGGCCCAGCAGCACCAGCACCGCGAAGACCACGATGCCGGAGAGCACGAGCGACAGGATCATCAGCACGCCCAGCAGGCGGTAGTAGAACAGGCAGTACACGAACACCAGCAGCAGGCCGATACCACCGGCGAGCAGACCGGCCTTCATCGACGACAGGCCCAGCGTCGCCGACACGGTCTCGGCCTCCGACGGCTCGAACGAGATCGGCAGCGAACCGAACTTCAGCACGTTGGCCAGCTTCGTGGCCTCCGCCGACTTGAAGCCGCCCTCGCCGCCGGTGATCTGGGTGTCGCCGTTGATGACGCCCTGGATGGTCGGGGCGGACACGACCGCGGTGTCGAGCACGAACGCGGCGCGCTCCTGCACGTGCGCGGCCGTGTACTTCGACCAGATCTCGGTGCCCGTGTTGGTGAAGCTCAAGCTGACCACATAGCCGACGCCGCTCGTGTCGACCTGCGCGATCGCGCCGCTGATCTCCTTGCCCTCCAGGAACGACGGGCCGAGGATGAACTTCTCGTTGCCATCCTGGTCGCACGCGGCCACGGGCAGGGTCGGGTCGTCGTTGCCGACCAGCGGGTCCTGCTTGCCGGGCGTGCAGTCCAGGGTGGTCAGCGCCGCCAGCTGCACCGACTGGTCGGCCGGGACCTCGGCGCCGTCAGCGCCCTTGCTCGGAGCCAGCTTCGGGTCCTGACGGCAGGCCTTGGCGGCGGTGATCTGCGCGCCGTCCTCAGCCTTGGGGTCCTTCAGGATGTCGGCGTACTTCGTGCACGCCTCGGTCGTCGGCATCGGGGCGGGCGGCGCGGCCGGGTCCGACGCGGGCGGCTGGGCCGCCGTGGTCGTCGGCGCCGGCTGCTGTGCCTGGGCGGGAGCCGGGCGGCCCTGCGGCGCGGCCGAGGTCGGAGCACCGGCCGTAGGCGGCGCGGCCGAAGTCGGCGCACCAGAGGTGGGCGCGCCCGAGGTCGGGGCGCCCGAGGTCGGCGCACCACTGGTCGGCGGGGTCGTGGTCTGCTCCAGCGGGCCTGCCGGGATCGCCTGGATGACCGGGCGGAACCGCAGCTGGGCGGGCTGGGCCAGGTCCTTGGCCTTCTCGCCGCTCTCGCCGGGGACGGTGATGACGATGTTCTGGCCGTCGAGGATGACCTCGGCGCCGCTGACACCGCTGCCGTTGACCCGCGTCTCGATGATCTCTCGCGCCAGGTTGAGCGATTCCTTCGTCGGATCGCCGCTCTCGGTCCGCGCGGTGAGCACGACCCGGGTACCGCCCTGCAGGTCGATGCCCAACTTGGGCTTCGCCAGGCCGTCCCCGGTGAAGAACACCAGGGAGTACAGGACAGCGACAATTGCTACGAAGAACGCCAGATAGCGTCCTGGGCGGATCTGCCCGGCCGGTGGTGCCACGGTCGGTCCGTCTCCTCGGCTAGCTTCGGATGTGCACGCATGTCTCCCGCGCGGGCGCGGTCGACCAGCACTTGGCGGTCATGACGCTGCGCCCACACCCGAGTCACACGTGTGGGTGAGGGCGCAGCGTACCTCTTGCGAAGTGAACCCAGTGTTGCCTGGGTCACCCCGCGGATAACTGTTTACGGACTACTTGCCGTGGTCCAGCGGGGGCGCGACCTGGGCGGTCGAGTCGGTGTCCGCGGTGTCGGTGGCTTCGTCGTCATCGTCCTCGTGCTCGTCCGGGCCGACCTTCTCCCGGATCGCCTGACGCAGCCACTCGGTCTCGACGCCCGGGGCGATCTCGAGGCTGATGGTGGCCGAGTCCGAGGTGTCGGAGACGGTGCCGTACATGCCGGAGGTCGTCATGACACGGTCGCCGACGGCGAGCGAGTCCTGCAGCTCCTGCTGCTGCGCCATCGCCTTCTTCTGCCTGCGGGACCCCAGGATCAGCGGGATCGCGAGCACAGCGACGAGGAGCAGAGGGAGCAAAGCCTGATTCATTTCTCTCCGTTCGGGAACCCATCCCGGCGAGCGCGGGAAAAGTCCGATTGTTCGGGTTGTATCACCCGAGTGTGCCAGGTGTGAGCGGTGCGAACACGACCCACACGCGGTCGGTCACTCATCGAACAGAGTAGGCCCAGCCTGCCCAAAGGCTTCGATCGGGGCGGGCAGACCCAGGTGAGTCCACGCCGCGGCGGTCGCGACCCGGCCGCGCGGGGTGCGCGCGAGCATCCCGGCCCGGACCAGATACGGCTCGCACACCTCCTCCACGGTGGTCGGTTCCTCACCGACGGCCACCGCGAGCGTCGACACGCCCACCGGGCCGCCGCCGAAGGACTTGACCAGGGCGCCGAGCACCGCGCGGTCGAGCCGGTCGAGCCCGAGTTCGTCGACGTCGTAGACCTGCAAGGCGGCCTTGGCCACGTCGCGGGTGACTGTGCCGTCGCCGCGGACCTCGGCGAAGTCACGCACTCGGCGCAACAGCCGGTTGGCGATGCGGGGTGTGCCGCGCGAGCGGCCCGCGATCTCCTCGGCGCCGTCCTCATACAGATCGACGCCCAGGATCGTGGCGCTTCGCCGCAGGATTCGCCGCAGTTCGTGCGGCTCGTAGAACTCCATGTGGGCGGTGAAGCCGAAGCGGTCGCGCAGCGGACCGGTGAGCGCGCCGGAGCGGGTGGTGGCCCCGACCAGGGTGAACGGGGCGATCTCCAACGGGATGCTGGTGGCGCCGGGGCCCTTGCCGACGACGACGTCGACCCGGAAGTCCTCCATCGCCAGGTACAGCATCTCCTCGGCGGGGCGGGCGATGCGGTGGATCTCGTCGATGAACATGACCTCGCCCTCGCTGAGGTTCGACAGCATCGCGGCGAGGTCGCCCGCGCGTTCGAGGGCGGGACCGGAGGTGATCCGGAGTGGGCGACCCAGTTCGGCGGCGATGATCATCGCGAGGCTGGTCTTGCCCAGCCCGGGCGGACCGGAGAGCAGCACATGATCAGGTGGGGAGCCGCGGCGGGTCGCGCCTTGGAGAACCAGGTCGAGCTGTTCGCGCACCCGCGGCTGGCCGACGAACTCGTCGAGCCGCCGCGGCCGCAGGGTCGTCTCGTCGTCCTGTTCACCGAGCTCGGCGACCGGGGAGAGCTGGGACTCCCACTCCTCGGGGTCCATCAGCGCTTGCGCCCGAGGGTGGTCAGCGCTTCACGCAGCACGGCGGAGGTGTCGCTGACGCCGTTGCGGGCGAGCACGCCGTCGACGGCCTGCTCGGCCTGCTTGACCGCGAACCCGAGCCCGACCAGTGCCTCCACGACCGACCCGCGCACGTGCCCGACCGGCGCGGCGGGCTCGGCGCCCGAGGTGACGGCACCGACCTTGTCGCGCAGCTCGATGATCAGCCGCTCGGCGCCCTTGCGGCCGATGCCGGGCACCTGGGTGAGGATGGTGATGTTGCCGTCGGCCAACGCGGCGCGCAGCTGGTCGGGCTCCAGCACGGCCAGCGTCGCCAGGGCGAGCCGGGGCCCGATCCCGGAGACGGTCTGCAACAGCCGGAACAGATCCCGCGCCTCGGTGTCGGCGAAGCCGAACAGGGTCAGTGAGTCCTCCCGCACCACCAGCGCGGTGGCCAGCGCCGCCTCTTCCCCCCGGCGCAGCGTGGCCAGCGTGTGCGGCGTGGCCTGCACGGCGAACCCGACACCGCCGACCTCGACCACCGCGTGGTCGAGCGAGACCGCCGCCACCGTGCCGCGCACCGAGGAGATCACCGCTGTACCTGCCTTGTCGTCGAGAACACTAGTTCGAGCTTAGGGGATCCACTTCGGCGTCGACCCGAGACACTCCGGGGCCGATTCCGGCCGCCCAGAGCTCTGCCTCAAGGCGTGCTTGACGGCACCGAAGCGGCCGCGAACTGGGCGTCCTGCGACCGTGAACGCCCCATCCACTATTTCCCTTTTCGGGAGTTCTCTTTGCGCGCGGAGACGGCGGCCGCGGTCAATCGCGCCCGGTGGGTGCGGGCGATCTCGGCCGCCTTCGCCTCGGCCTCGGCGAGGCGGTTGCGCATCGGGGCCCGCCAGAGGTGGCAGATGGCCAGGGCCAAGGCATCGGCGGCGTCGGCGGGCTTGGGCGCGACGGTCAGGCCGAGCAGGCGGGTGACCATGGTCGTGACCTGGGCTTTGTCGGCCCGGCCGGAGCCGGTGACGGCCGCCTTGACCTCACTGGGGGTGTGGAACATGACCGGCAGGCCCCGCCGGGCCGCGGCCAGCGCGACGACCGCGGCGGCCTGGGCGGTACCCATGGCGGTGCGGACGTTGACCTGGCTGAACACCCGCTCGATGGCGACCACCTCGGGGTGATGCTCGTCGAACCACAGCTCGACGGCGTCGGCGACCTTGAGCAGCCGGACCGACAGCTCGTCGTCCGCCGGGGTCCGGATCACATCGACCGCCACGGCGCGCACCTGGCGCCCGACCCCGCCGTCGACCACCGCGATACCACAGCGGGTCAGCCCTGGGTCGACTCCCAGCACGCGCACGACTCTCCTCCACCTTGAACACTCGTTCGAGAGAGTACCCAGGTCGGCGCCGCCTGCCCGGGGGACACGCCGGGTCACCGCGCGCGGGGCACCTTGATCGGGTCCTCGATGAGTTCCGGCCGCAGCGGCTCGCCGTCGGGGACCAGCCAAGGGGTGTGCGCGGCGGCGTCCGGGGCGGGGGTCCAGGACCGGCAGGCCGACTCCAGCTTGACCGGAAAGATCGTCAGCCCGCCCTGGTCGTCGACGCGCAGCCGCAGGAATCCCTTGAAGTCCTCGATGCTCTGACCGGCCATGACCTCGTTGAGGTTGATGCCGAACCGGCTGGCGATCATCAGGTACACGGCGACCAACTCGGCGTCGAGGAACCCGATCAGCAGCGGGGTGCCGACCATGACGATCACCAGGGTCGCCCAGTCGCCGATCGGCCCGTCGGGCAGAACCGAGGTGTAGAGCCAGATGACGGCGAACGCCCACCCCGTGCTGAGGGCTATGTGCGCGGCCGCGTGCAGGATGCCCGCGACGGTCGCCGCGGGGCCGCGGCGTGGGTCCTCCAGTCGGGCGAAGGCGAGCGCGCCGAGGACCAGTCCGAAGCCGACCAGGATGGCGGGCGTCCAGCTCGCGACCAGCCCGAAGAAGCCCGACGGGCCGTGGCTGCCGAGGACCTGCACGAGTCCATAGAGGACGGCCAGGCTCATCAGGGTCTGGAACACACCGGTGAGCGCCCAGAACCCGGGATTGCGCCACGGCAGCCGGAAGATCCCGCCTGCGAACCGCCGCGACGTCGGCCGGTCCGGGTAGCGCTCGGCGATGTCGTAGTCGACCGGTGTCGCGGGCTCGCGCACCCGCGAGGTCCGCGGCGGCAGCGTCAGCGCATCGGGCAGCTCATGGGTGGCCGCGAGGTAGGCGCCGCCGAGGCCGCAGGTGATCCGCTGGCCGGTGCCGCCGCGCTCGACGTAGCGGACGTAGTGGTGGCGGTCCCCCGACAGCATCACCCGGATCTCGGCGCCCTGGGAGCGGACGATCTCGCGGTCGAAGAACTCGACGGTGTCGTAGCTCTTGGTGTGTCCACCGGAGCCCGCGTCCACCCACACCGGCGCGGACGTGCACAGGATGACGCCGTCGCCGGGCCGCAGCTCGGCGGAGGCCTTGCGGAAGTACTCCAGCTGCGGGGCGTCGACGTAGTCGTCGAACTGGGTGTCGATGGCGAACAGCCACCAGCGGTGCGGCAGCTCGATGGCGAAGTACGACCGGGCCTGCGCGGTCTCCCACCCGCCGAAGCCGCGCTGTTGGGCGAAGACGCGCAGGAACGAGGTGAGCCCGTCGTACCAGTCGTGGTTGCCGGGCAGCGCGAACAGCGTCGGCGGATCACCTTCGGCCGCGGGGAAGGCGGCCCGGTAGACGCCTTTGGTGCGGTCCTCGTAGTTCTGAGTGGACGCGGAGGGATAGACCTGGTCGCCGCCCATGATCAGCAGCCTGCCGCGCGGCAGCTCGCCGTGCCCCTCGATGTCGATTTTGTCCGCGGCCAGGAGGGTGGCCACCGAGTAGGTGGGATCGAACCCGTCCCCGACGTCGGCGACGAAGTCGATCCAGAGCTCGTCATCGTCGTCGTAGCGGTGGATCTTGGCCGGGAGGCTGCCCTGGAGTTCGCGCTTGTCGGCGTAGGACCCGAAGATCGTCGCGATCACCGACTGGATCCCGGTACTGATGAGCACCTTGGGCGCCAGCCAGCGGACAGCGGGCTTGGGCACGAAACCGAGTTCGCCCTCGGTCATGTCCCGTGGCCGAGGGCGCGGCGCTGGAGTGGTCATGGACCGTCTATACCGGGCCGCCAGCTTTCCGGAAATCCGCTATTCGTGAGAACCGGCTGCCAGATGTCGAAACCCTTCGGCGCGTCGGGACTCCACGGCCACTTGCCCTGGGGCGTCGCGACGATCAGCTGCAGGGCCGGGAACTCGCCGGAGGGGTAGAGCAGGAAGGCGCTGCCGAGGAATTCCGGGTAGTGGCCCTTGTGGACGCGTTCGACCACGACTGGAACGCCGTCGAAGAAGTCGAGGTAGGGCAAGCCGGGGAAGAACCGCTCCCCCGCGCTCGCCCTCCGCACGTACAGGTCGATCAGCGGCCGGGCCAGGTCGACCGGCAGGCCGATGACCACCGCCTCCGGGGCCCCGAACCGACGCCACGCGCCGACGGAGAACGCGTAGGGAGCGCCGTCGTTGTCGCCCGCGATCTCGACAACGGCGTGGCCGTCCTCGTCAGCGGTGCGCAGCAGCCACTGGCGCAGGTTCTCGTCTTCGGCGGTGATGCCGTTCAGGGCCACAGGTCAGTCGACCTCCGCCATGACCTCATCGGAAATGTGGAAGATGACACAGCGCGAAGACGTTTCTCTAAGCATCGACAACCGCCATGACCTCATCGGAAATGTCGAAGTTGGCGAAGACGTTCTGCACGTCGTCCGAGTCTTCGAGGGCGTCGATCAGCTTGAAGATCTTGCGGGCGCCCTCGGCCTCCAGCTGCACCGTCACCGACGGCACGAAGTTGGCGTCGGCCGACTCGTAGTCGTAGCCCGAGTTCTGCAGGGCCGTGCGGACCGCCACCAGGTCAGTCGGCTCGGAGACGATCTCGTAACTGTCGCCGAGGTCGTTGACCTCCTCGGCGCCGGCCTCCAGGACGGCCATGAGGACGTCGTCCTCCGACAGGCCGTTCTTGGGCAGGATGATGACGCCCTTGCGGTTGAACATGTACGAGACCGAGCCCGGGTCGGCCATGGTGCCGCCGTTGCGGGTCATCGCCGTGCGCACCTCGCCCGCGGCGCGGTTGCGGTTGTCGGTCAGACACTCGATCAGCACAGCGACGCCGTTGGGGCCGTAGCCCTCGTACATGATCGTCTGCCAGTCGGCGCCGCCCGCCTCCTCGCCCGCGCCGCGCTTGCGCGCGCGCTCCACATTGTCAGCAGGCACGGAGTTCTTCCGCGCCTTCTGGATGGCGTCGAACAGCGTCGGGTTGCCGCTGGGGTCACCGCCGCCGGTGCGGGCCGCGACCTCGATGTTCTTGATCAGCTTCGCGAAGAGCTTGCCACGCTTGGCGTCGAGGGCGGCCTTCTTGTGCTTGGTTGTCGCCCACTTGGAGTGGCCGCTCATCTCTCCTCCGTCATGACTCTTCGACCATGTTCACGAACAGCTGGTGCACCCGGTGGTCGCCGGTCAGTTCCGGGTGGAACGCCGTGGCCAGCACGTTGCGCTGCCGAACGGCGACGATCCTACCGGCGGCGGCGCCCGCGGCTGGTGTCTCGGGCACGGTGGCCAAGACCTGAACAGCCGGGGACGCCGACTCTACCCAAGGCGCGCGGATGAACACGGCGTGTGTCGGTCCGCCGTCGATTCCCTCGATGTCGAGGTCCTCCTCGAAGGAGTCGACCTGCCTGCCGAAGGCGTTGCGGCGCACGATCATGTCCAGGCCGCCGAGCTGGTTCTGGTCGGGCCTGCCGTCGAGGACCTTCTCGGCGAGCAGGATCATGCCCGCGCACGAGCCGTAGGTCGGCATGCCGTCGGCGATGCGCGCGCGCAGCGGCTCCAGCAGCTCGAAGGTCTCCAGCAGCCGGGAGATCGTGGTCGACTCGCCGCCGGGCAGCACCAGTCCGTCCACTTGGGACAGCTCACCGGCCCGGCGCACCGGGATGACCCTGGCGCCGCCCGCGACGAGCGCGGCGGTGTGCTCCCGGACGTCGCCCTGCAACGCGAGGACACCGATCAGCGGACGATCTGCGGACACTTCGACCCCTCCATATGGTTCAACCAGCCTACTCAGGCCACCCCGGCGAGCCGGAGCAGTGCCGCGGTGGCCGCCGCGGCGGCCACGACGACGACGAACGGCGCCTTGCGCCAGGCCAGGACTCCGCCGACCAACACGCCTGCGGGCAGCGCCCACCCGGCGAAGGACTGCCCCTTGACCAGCGACGATGTGGCCACCAGGGCGACGAGCAGCACGATGGCGGCGGTCGAGAGCAGTTCCCGGACGTGGTCGGGGAACTCGACCCGCTCCCGCAGCAGCACCCCGCCGAACCGGAAGGCGAAAGTCCCCAGCGCGAGCACGAGGATGGGAACGAGAGTCACACCGCCTCCTTCACCCGACGCGGCACGGCGAGCAGGCCGACCAGCGACAACAACACCGGGACACCAGCGGGCAGGAACGGCGTGGTGGCCAGCGCGACCGCCGCGCCGAGCAGCGCGGGCCGCAGCTTGGCCGAGTCGGTCAGCGACGGCAGCACGAGCGCCAGCATGATCGCGGGGAACACCGCGTCCAGCCCCAACACCGCCGGGTCGCTGACCAACTGCCCGGTCAGCGCGCCGCCGAGCACACCGAGGTTCCACGCCGCGAACAGCGCCGCGCCGCACAGCCAGAACGAGGCCCGCGCGCGGCGCGGGTCCGGTTCGGCCATCGCGAAGGCGACCGACTCGTCGATCAAAAGGTGACTGCCGACCAGCCGCGCGGGCCAGGACGTGCCGATCACCTGCCCGACCGCCAACCCGAACGGCAGGTGGCGGGCGTTGAGGATGAGCCCGCCGAGCACCGCGGCCACCGGACTGCCGCCCGCGGCGACCACGCCGACTGCCAGATATTGGGAGCCGCCCGCGAAGACGAGCAGGGACATCACGACCGGCACCCACACCGGGGTACCCGCCGCGACCGAGATCGCACCGAAGGACAGGCCGTTGACCACCGCCGCGACGGCGATGGCCAGCACGCCGCGCCACAGCTCGGCATCGAGTGTTCGCCAGATCGAACGCATGGTTTCATATCCTGAACGCCCAGGGCGACGTTCGTCAAGGCGAACGTCGCGTACGCCATATCGAACGGGAGAGCCATGAGCGGCGCGCCCCTGGAAGTGATCGCCCACTCGCTGCGCCGCGAGCGCGAGCGGATCGGACTGTCGCTGTCCGAACTGGCCAAACGCGCGGGCATCGCCAAGTCGACCCTGTCGCAACTGGAGTCGGCATCGGGCAACCCGAGTGTGGAGACCCTGTGGGCCCTCGGCGTCGCCCTGAACGTGCCGTTCAGCCGCCTGGTCGAGCCACCGCGCCCGCGAGTTCAATTGATCCGCGCCGGTGAGGGCCCGGCCATCTACTCCGAGCGCGCGGACTACGTGGCCACCCTGCTGGCCTCCTGCCCACCGCACGCCCGCCGCGACATCTACCTGATCACCGCCGAACCGGGCAGCCGCCGTGAGTCCGCGCCGCACATGCCGGGGGTGGTGGAGCACGTGGTGCTGGTCTCGGGCCGCGCACTGCTCGGGCTGGCCGACGATCCGATCGAGATCGGTCCCGGCGACTACGTCGCCTACCCGGGTGACCTGCCTCATGTGTTCGAGGCCCTCCAACCTGGCACTACGGCTTGCATGGTGTCCGAACACGTGTGAAATGGGACTGGAACTGTCGGTGATCGGGTCTAACCTTGAGTCATGACAGAACACGCCCACGATGAACCTGTTGGCCGGCCCGCTCGGCCTCCGGCGAACTCGACCGGCGGACGTCCTGCGTCGATCAGTCGGCCGTTCAGCGTGCGAGAGAACTTGGAACGCTGGCACGCCGAGTTCGAGGGGCCGACGATGGCCGAGATCCTGGCGGACGCCGACAGGTACCGTTCCGGCGGTGTCCCCCGCGAACAGATCGCCGCGGCGATTCGCGAGGACCGTGACCGTTGACCAACGACATAGTCATCGACGCGTCCGCCCTTGTCGAAGCGCTCGGCTCCGCGAACCCGCACCAACCTCTGATCCATCGGATTCTCACGAGCAGGCTGTTCGCTCCCGAGGTCCTCATCCTGGAGACGTTGAGCGCCTTCGCCAAACACGTCCGCCGAGGCGAGATGGACTTGGAAACAGCCGGCCGCGCCGTTTCCCGACTCTCGAACCTCCCGGTGGCGCGCTCCAGCCATGAGCCATTCATGACGCGCATCTGGGAGCTCCGACATTCGATCAGCGTCTATGACGCCGCCTACATCGCCCTCGCCGAGGAACTGGACGCGCCCCTGGTGACCTGTGACGCGAAGTTGGCAGGCTCTAACAGCCACAACGCGACGATCGAGCTTTACCCGCCGTCCTGATGGGTGGCCCGGAAGGGCCACCCATCAGCCGAGATCACCAGCCGCGGTCGGCCAGGCGGTGGGGTTCGGGGACGTCCTCGACGTTGATGCCGACCATGGCCTCACCCAGGCCGCGCGAGACCTTGGCGATGACGTCCGGGTCGTCGTGGAACGTGGTGGCCTTGACGATGGCCTCGGCGCGCTGGGCCGGGTTGCCGGACTTGAAGATGCCGGAGCCGACGAACACGCCCTCGGCGCCGAGCTGCATCATCATCGCCGCGTCGGCCGGGGTGGCGATGCCGCCCGCGGTGAACAGCACGACCGGCAGCTTGCCTGCCCGGGCGACCTCACGGACCAGCTCGTACGGCGCCTGGAGTTCCTTGGCCGCGACGTACAGCTCGTCCTCGGCCAGGTTCTGCAGGCGGCGGATCTCGCCGAGGATCTTGCGCATGTGGGTGGTGGCGTTGGAGACGTCGCCGGTGCCCGCCTCACCCTTGGAGCGGATCATCGCCGCGCCCTCGGTGATGCGGCGCAGAGCCTCGCCGAGGTTGGTGGCGCCGCAGACGAACGGCACGGTGAACTGCCACTTGTCGATGTGGTTGGTGTAGTCGGCCGGGGTCAGGACCTCGGACTCGTCGATGTAGTCGACGCCGAGGGACTGCAGGACGCGGGCCTCGACGAAGTGGCCGATGCGGGCCTTGGCCATCACGGGGATGGAGACGGCCTCGATGATGCCGTCGATCAGGTCGGGGTCGCTCATCCGGGCCACGCCGCCCTGGGCGCGGATGTCGGCGGGGACGCGCTCGAGGGCCATGACGGCCACCGCGCCCGCGTCCTCGGCGATCTTGGCCTGCTCGGCGTCGACCACGTCCATGATCACGCCGCCCTTGAGCATCTCCGCCATGCCGCGCTTGACCCGGACGGTGCCGGTCTCGGGGACGGGAGCGGTGGTCTGTGCGTCGGACACGATGGGACCTTTCGAGCTTGGCGATGGGGGCAGCAGCGGCGCCGCTGACCACAGCGTACGTCGCAGGTGGCCCGCTCTGGCATGCCAATCCGAGACGACTCTCGAAGGCCACTTTGCCCCGCATGGCTGGCCGGGGTTGTCCCCGCCGTCGAACGGGTGTGAGATCGGACACAACTGCCGATGGGAGCCCCGGCGGCTCTCCGACTAGTGGGAGGTGGGCGACATGGGTAGCAAGCACTCCGACAACGGCCTGGCCGAGTCCGGTGTCGCGGCGGACGACCCCAGCAAGGTGCGCAACATCGTCCTCGTCGGGCCTTCCGGCTCAGGCAAGACCACCCTGGTCGAGGCGCTGCTGACGGCGGCGGGCGTGCTGCCGCGCGCGGGGTCGGTCACCGAGGGGACGACGGTGTGCGACCACGACCCGGCCGCGGTGCGCCAACAGCGGTCGGTCGGACTCGCCGTGGCGCCGTTCATGCACGACGGGATCAAGGTCAATCTCATCGACACCCCCGGCTACGCGGACTTCGTCGGCGAGCTGCGCGCGGGTCTTCGTGCCGCCGACGCCGCCCTGTTCGTGGTGTGCGCGGCCGAAGGCGTGGACTCCGCGACGATCACCCTGTGGAACGAGTGCGCCGCCGTCGGGATGCCGCGCGCGCTGGTGATCGCCCGGCTCGACCATCCGCGCGCCGACTTCGCGGGCGAGTTGGCCCAGTGCCAGGCGGCGTTCGGCGCGGGGGTGCTGCCGCTGTACCTGCCAACCAAGGACGGTCTGCTCGGCCTGATCACCCAACGCCACTTCGACCACTCCGCCGGACATCCGCCGACCGTGCGTGAGCCGGACAAGGGCGAGTTGGCCAGGGTCGCCGAGGCGCGGGACGAACTGCTCGAAGGCATCATCGCCGAGAGCGAGGACGAGACCCTCATGGACCGCTACCTGGCGGGCGAGGAGATCGACACCGAGACGATCATCGCCGACCTGGAGACCGCGGTCGCCCGGGGCTCGTTCCATCCGGTGATCCCCGTGTGCGCGCAGACCGGCGTCGGCTTGTCCGCGCTGCAGGAGGCGTTGACCAGGGCCTTCCCGTCCCCACTCGAACACCCGCTGCCGATGGTCACCGACCCGTACGGCAAACCGCACGCCGCGCTGAGCGCCGACCCGAACGGTCCGCTGGCCGCCGAGGTGGTGCGCACGGCGGTCGACTCCTACGTCGGGCGGGTGTCGCTGGTCCGGGTGTTCTCCGGCACCCTGCGCCCCGAGCGGTCGGTGCACGTCTCCGGCCACGGGCTCGCCGACCGCGGCCACGAGGACCACGACGTCGACGAGCGCGTCGCCCACATCTACTCACCGCTCGGCGCGAACCTGCGCGAGGTGCCCTACTGCGTGGCGGGCGACCTCTGTGCCCTGACGAAGGTCGGCTCGGCCGAGACCGGGGACACCGTGTCCGCGCCGGAGGACCCGATCCTGATGGCGCCGTGGCAGATGCCCGAGCCGCTGCTCCCGGTCGCCGTGGTCGCCAAGACCCGCAGCGATGAGGACACCTTGGCGCGCAACCTGTCCCGGCTGGTCGCGGGCGACCCGACGCTACGGATGGACCGCAATCCCGAGACCCACCAGTTGGTCCTTTGGTGCATGGGCGAGGCCCACGCCGACGTCGTGCTCGCCCGCCTGCGCGCGGGCGGGGCGGACGTGGAGACCGAGCCGGTGAAGGTGTCGCTGCGAGAGACGTTCGCGGCGCCGTCGCGCGGGCACGGACGGCACGTGAAGCAGTCGGGCGGCCATGGGCAGTACGCGGTGTGCGATATCGAGGTGGAGCCGCTGCCGACCGGGTCGGGGTTCGAGTTCGTGGACAAGGTGGTCGGTGGGGCGGTGCCGCACCAGTTCATCTCGTCGGTGGAGAAGGGTGTGCGGGCTCAGTTGGAGCGTGGGTTGCATGGTGGGCATCCGGTGGTGGACATCCGCGTGACGCTGGTCGACGGGAAGTCGCACAGCGTGGACTCGTCGGACGCCGCTTTCCAGACGGCCGGGTCATTGGCATTGAAGGACGCGGCCGGGCACGGGCGGATCTCGTTGTTGGAGCCGATCGACTCGGTGCGGGTGCGGTTGCCGGATGAGCATTTGGGGACGGTGCTTGGGGATCTTTCTTCGCGGCGGGGGCGGGTGTTGGGGACCGAGTCGGATAGTGATGGGTACACGGTGATCCTCGCTGAGGTGCCTGCGACGGCGTTGCCCCGGTATCTGATCGAGTTGCGGTCCATGACTTCTGGGTCGGCTACGTTCAGTCGGGGGTTTGCGCGGTTCGATCCGTTGCCGGAGTCTCTTGCTGCGCAATTCGCGTAGTTCGGCCGTTTTACGCGGCGGCGCCTGTTTGGGTGGTTCGCCTTGATTTGGGGCCCCTCGAAATGGGCCTGTGCGGGTCAAAAGGCGAGCTCAAGGAACCTCACCCGCACCGCGATTTTAGGCCCATTTCCCCCAAATCAAGGCGAACCACCCAAACAGGCCGTTCTGTTGTGCCCCTTGCGTTCTGTGGGAGTCGGCTCTTTCTTCCGCTTCTTCCGCTTCTTCCGCTTCTTCCGCTTCTTCCGTGCGGCCTGGTCTGGCTTGGTCTGGGTTGGTTAGCGGACTGCTTTTACGGTGCCGTCCCAGTCGCGGACTGAGGTCATCAAGTCGGCGAGTTGTACGGGATAGACGGTGTCGGTGGTCTGGCGGAGTTCGGTGGTGGTCCACCAGCGGTGTTCGGCGATCGTTTGGGATTCCAAGGTGGTGAATCCGGTGGTGTCGATTGTGACGCCGTCGGGGAGGTGACCGAGGAAGAACCATTCCTCGCCGTCGTAATTTCGGCCCTCGAAACTGAAGGCGACGCGTCGACGCCATAGGGGGCCTTTTAGCGCTTCCGGGGGGAGTTCCACGCCGGTTTCCTCGGCCAGTTCTCGGGAGGCGGCTGTTCTGAGGTCTTCGCCCGGCTCTACGCCGCCGCCCGCGGTGAACCAGTAGGTGTCCTCGGCGCGGACGGGGTCGTGGCCGTGGAACAGGAGCACGCGGTCGTCGGCGTCGAGGAGGACCACGCGGGCGGCGGGTCTTGGGCGGGGGACTTCTTCGCCCAGTTCGGGTTCGGCGATCTCCAGGTACTGCGGTTCCGGGGCCGTGCCCGCGAGTTTGAACCAGCGGACGAACCGGCGCCGTCGCTGGGACAGGGTGTCGCGGACTGCGTCGCCGTGGACGCGGCGGGCGATGACGACTCGGTGTTCGGCGTCGATCAGTTCGGCGGCCAGGGTGAGGGGGAGGGATTGGCGGTCGACGGCGGCGAGGTGGCGGGTGAGTTCGTTCTCGGCGGCCTCGCGGTCGGGGCGGGCGGCCCGCTCGGCTCGTTCCGACACCGCACGGAGGGGGTCGGATCGGTCGTGGTCGAGGACGCCGGAGACGGCCCTGGCGACGACGGCTCGGCGGGCGAGGGCTGCCTCCAGGGCGGCCCAGGCGGCGTCGGTTCTGATGTGGAGGCGGTCGAGGCGGTTGGCGGTGCCGACGAGCCAGACGCCGATGACGACGACCAGCGCCAGGACGACGACGAGGAGGGTGATCTCAAGGCCGGTCACGGCACCTCACCCACCCCGCGCGGGTCGGCTGCGACCGCCTGTTCGTAGACCCGCAGGACCTGGTTCGCCACGACCGACCAGTCGAAGGCTGCCACGCGCCGCTCCCCCTCGGCGATCAGGTTGGCGCGGCGGGCCGGGTCGGTCAGGACCGAGCGCAGGCCTGCGGCTAGGGCGTCGGAGTCGTTGACCGCGGTGAGCACCCCGGCGCGGCCGTCGTCCAAGACGCGGCGGAAGGCGTCGAGGTCGCTGGCGACGACGGCGGCTCCCGCGGACATCGCCTCGGTGAGGATGATGCCGAAGCTCTCGCCGCCGGTGTTCGGCGCGCAGTAGACGTCGACGCTGCGCAGCGCCCGTGCCTTGGTCTTGTCGTCGACCTGGCCGAGCAGGTCGAGTCGGCCCGCCAGCTCCGGACCGGCCAGCTGACGCAGCTCGTTGGCGTCGCCGCGGCCGACGACCAGCAGGCGCACGTCCGGCAGGTCCAGCCGCCGCATGGCGTCGAGCAGGACCGGCATGCCCTTGCGGGGTTCGGTGTAGCGGCCGACGAAGCCGATCGTGCCCGTCGCTCGCGGGTAGCCCGCCAGCGGCGGCACGTCGCGGAAGAAGCCGACGTCGACGCCGTTGGGGATCTCCACCGCGTCGCCGCCCAGGTGTTCCACCTGCACCCGCCGGGCCAGCGCCGACACCGCGATGCGGGCGGTCACCTTCTCCAGGAACGGCTGCAGCACGCCCTGGAGCGCGCTCAGCGTGCGCGAGCGCGGTGTCGAGGTGTGGAAGGTCGCCACGATCGGCCCGTCGGCGATCATCAGTGCCAGCATCGACAGGCTCGGCGCGGTCGGCTCGTGCAGGTGCAGCACGTCGAAGTCGTGGTCGCGGATCCAGCGGCGGACCCGCGCGTAGGACACCGGGCCGAAGGACAGCCGGGCCACCGACCCGTTGTACGGGATGCCGACCGCGCGCCCGGCGGGGTGGACGAAGTCGGGCAGCTCGGCGTCCTCGTCGGCCGGGGCGAGCACGTCGACCTCGTGGCCCTGCGCCCGCAGCGCCCTGGCCAGGTCGAGCACGTGGGCCTGCACTCCTCCGGGGACCTCGAAGGAGTAGGGGCACACAATCCCGATCCTCACGGCTGCCGGGGTTCCTCCCGCGCGGCGAGCGCTTTCTGGCGGTCGGCGGACAAGTCCTCGACCCACAGCTTCTGCAGCATGTGCCAGTCTGCCGGGTGCGCGGCTATGTCACCGGCCAGCACGTCGGCGAGCGCCTGGGTGGCGGCCTGGACGCCGTCGATGCCGGTCACCCGGATCCGCGGGTGCAGCCGCAGGCCCCAGCCGTCCTCGGTGAACCAGAGCCCGACCGGCAGCAGCGCCGCACCGGTCTTCGCCGCGAGGTAGGCCGGGCCCGCGGGCATGCGCGTCTCGGCGCCGAAGAACGTCACCGGGATCCCGGACGGGGTCAGGTCGCGGTCGGCGAGCAGGCAGACGATGCCGTTGGCGCGCAGCCGCTCGGCCAGCACCTCCGACGGGGACCGCTCGTCGCCGCTGGCCGCGAGGATCTCGAAGCCCAGGGACTCGCGGTAGTCGACGAACCGGCGGTAGAGCGACTCCGGCTTGAGCCGCTCGGCGACGGTGGCGAACTTGCCGTGCAGGCCCACCATCCACACCCCGGCCGCGTCCCAGTTGCCCGAGTGGGGCAGCGCGAGGATCACGCCGTTGCCCTCGGCGAGCGCGGCGTCGAGGTTCTCATGGCCGGTGGCCTCGGCGTTGATGGAGCGGTGGACGGCGTCGTGGTCCATCGATGGCAGGCGGAAGGCCTCCATCCAGTACCGCGCGTAGGACCGCAGGGCTTGGCGGACGAGTTCGTCCAGTTCGTCCTCGCCCGCCTGCGGGACGACGCGGGCGAGGTTGGCCCGCAGCTGCTTGGCGCCCGGGCCCTGGCGGCGCGCGGCGAGGTCGGCCCCGAAGCCGAACACGGCCTTGGCCACGCTCTCGGGCAGCACCCTGACCAGCCGCCACCCGGCCGCGTAGCCCAGGCCGGCGAGGCGTTCGCCGAAGTTCATGCGCTCTCCTCCTTGGCCGCTCGCCGCACCGCGAGCAGCCGCTGCGTGACGGTCACGACCGAGCCCGCGGCCAGCACCCACAGCGCGACGTGCAGCGCGTAGGGGACGCCAAGGCCGCTGAGTCCGGTCCCGACCAGGGTGATGATCAGCCGCTCGGCGCGTTCGACCACGCCGCCGTCGGCGCTGAGGCCCGCCGCCTCGGCGCGGGCCTTCACATAGGAGATCACCTGGCCCGCGACCAGGCAGATCAGCGCGGCCGCGGCGAGCGTCCGGTTGTCGGCCACGGCGAAGCAGTACCAGACGATGGCGCTGGACAGCGCGCCGTCGGCGATCCGGTCGCAACTGGCGTCGAGCACCGCGCCGTAGCGGGTGCCGCCGCCCTGCGCGCGCGCCATGGCGCCGTCGATCAGGTCGAACAGCGCGAAGGCGGTGACCGCGACGGTGCCCACGAACAGGTGCCCGGTCGGGAACAGCCAGAGCGAAGCCACCACGGCGCCGACGGTGCCGACGACCGTCACCACGTTCGGGGTGAAGCCGATCCGCACCAGCGACGCACCGATCGGATCGGTGACGCGGTTGACCGAGGCACGAGCGAAGATATTCAGCATGGGGGCGTCGAGTGCACCTATCCGGTGAGACCAACTGGCCCGGGCAGCCTAGGGCATGTCCTGCGGATCATGGCGGGCGCTATCCGCGCCCGCTTGACCCCTGACCGCACCGCGGGAACGGCCACGGACAACCAGTACGCGACCGCCCCCGCGGCACGCCCAGGAACCAAGCGGATCACGAATCCCACCCACCAAGATCCACAGGACACGCCCTAACCGCCTCGATCCCTCGGCCGATCAGCAGGTTTACCCGCGGCCCAGCAGCAACCTGTCCGGGTCGAGGCCGTCGAGCACGGCGACACTGATCTCGCCGAGCACCCGCACCTGTTCGGGGGTCAGCCGGTCGAACAGCTTCTCGCGGACCTCGGTGACATGGCCGGGCGCGGCGGCGGCGAGTGCGGCGAAGCCGGTGTCGGTGAGCACGGCCAGCGAGCCGCGCTTGTCGGTCGGGCATTCGCGGCGCTCGACCCAGCCCGCCTCCTCCAGCCGCGAGACCGCGTGCGACAGCCTGCTGCGCGACGAGCCGCGTAGGCCCGCCAGCTCACTCATCCGCATCTGCCTGCCCGGGGCGTGGGACAGCACGACCAGGATCTCGTAGTAGGTGTAGGGCATCGTCGAGTCGCGCTGTAGTTGGCGATCCAGCTGGTCGTTGAGCGCGCTGAGCATGGTGACGAACGCGCGCCATATCTCCTGTTCGCCGTCGGAGAGCCATCGGGTGTCTGCCATGTCTCACATTCTAACCCATAGTTGAGCTCTCAACGGATGTGCGCTAGAGTCTCTGTTGAGCGCTCAACCACTAAGCGTTCAACTATCCAAGGAGACTCCATGAGCACCCCCACGCTGACCGAGATCCCCGGCTTCCTCGCTGGCACCTGGGACATCGACGCCTCGCACTCCGACGTCGGCTTCACCGTGCGGCACCTGGTGGTCACCAAGGTCCGTGGCCGCTTCGACGGCGTGTCCGGCCACCTGGTCACCACCGATGACCTCGCGACCTCCAGCGTCGAGGTCGTCATCGACCTGAGCACCATCAACACCCACAACGAGCAGCGCGACGGCCACCTCAAGTCGGCCGACTTCTTCGAGGTCGACACCTACCCGGCGCTGACCTACCGCGGCACCGGCGTGCGCGCGCAGGGTGACCGCTACGTCCTCGACGGCGAACTGACCCTCAAAGGCATCACCAAGACCGTGCCGCTGACCTTCGAGCTCAACGGCTTCAGCCCCGACCCGTGGGGCGGCACCCGCATCGGCTTCTCGGGCGACGCCGAGATCAACCGCAAGGACTTCAACGTGAACTTCGAGGGCGTCCAGAACGGCATCGCCGTGGTGTCCGACAAGATCAACATCCACATCGAGCTGGAGGCCGTCCTCCGCCAGGACGCTTAAGCAGTCCAGGCGTTCGCGAGTAGAGCGCGGGTCTCGCTGAGCAGCTGTGGCAGCACCTTGGTGTGGCCGACGACCGGCATGAAGTTCGAGTCGCCGCCCCACCGGGGAACGACATGCTGATGCAGGTGCGCGGCGATGCCCGCGCCCGCGACGACGCCCTGGTTCATCCCGATGTTGAAGCCGTGCGGAGCGGCCACCTTGCGCTCGACCACCATCGCCCGCTGGGTGAACTCCGCCAGTTCGACGGTCTCGGCCCGCGTCAGCTCGGTGTAGTCGGCCACGTGCCGGTAGGGCAGCAGCATGAGGTGGCCGGGGTTGTACGGGTAGAGGTTGAGCACCGCGTAGACGAGCTCCCCGCGCGCGATGATCAGCGCGTCGGCGTCGTCCAGGGCGATCAGCCCACAGAACGGACACCCGTCCTGCTCATCGTGCTCGGGCTTGTTCTCACCGCGGATATAGGCCATCCGGTGCGGCGTCCAGAGCCGTTGCAGGGCATCAGGAACCCCAACCCCGTCCTGGGCGACGAGCTCCGGTTCGTGTGCGGCGGCCATGCACCGATCCTAGGGCCTGCCGGGTGCGGCCAGTTGTCGTGGATTGGCCATGTTGCCCGCCACCAGCGGTTCGTAGGCTCCCGGTGTGAGCCTGCTGATCAAATCCCCCGCCGATGTCGACCGTCTTCAAGCCGTGGCGGGTGAGTATCGGGTGCTGCTTTCCGGCAAGGACACGGGCGGCCGTCTGGCCATCGTCGAACAGATCCTTCCTCCCGGCGCGATCGGCGCGGCGCCGCATGTTCACCATGGGCATGAGGAGGACTTTGTGGTGACTGAGGGTGAGATCACGTTCGACACGGGCGAGTCGGCGGTGCTGGTTCCGGCGGGTGGGGTGGTGTCGGTTCCGCGAGGGGAGGCACACGGGTTCCGCAACGTGTCGGACAAGCCTGCGGCGTGCATCGTAACCTTCACCCCAGCGGGCTACGAGGATTACTTCCGGCTCATCGATGAGTTGATGAGGGCCGGGACTACGCCGGACGCCGAGACGCTGACAGAGCTGCGGGCACGGTTCGCGACCGAGTCTGTGTAGGCAGGTCCACCACCAGCCCCCACGAAACGCAACGGGCCGAACCCAGCGGCCTGATTGGGTGGTTCGCCTTGATTTGGGGTGAATGGGCCTAAACTTTCGGCGCGGGTGGGCTTCACCTCGCCCACCTTTTTAGCCCGCGCAGGCCCATTCGAGGGGCCCCAAATCAAGGCGAACCACCCAATCAGGTGCCCACGGCCCAGGCCGCTTGCGTTCTGTGGGTGCTGATCCTAAGGAGGGAGCGACCTGGTCGGCCGCTCCCCCACGACTCACTCGGCGGGCGAGAAGGTCTCCGCGGTTGGGGACTCGTTCACCCTGCGGGCGATCCAGCCCTCGATGGCGGCGACTGCCTGGTCTACCGCGACGCCGTTGACCTGGGTTCCGTCGCGGAAGCGGAATGACACCGAACCCGACTCCACGTCCTTCGCCCCTGCCAGCAGCAGGAAGGGCACCTTCTGCAGTGTGTGGTTGCGGATCTTCTTCTGCATCCGGTCGTCCGAGGCGTCGACCTCAACCCGGATTCCCTTGGCCCGCAACGCCTTCGACACCTGCAGCAGGTGTTCGACGTGATCCTCGGCGACCGGGATGCCCATGACCTGGACCGGGGACAGCCACGCCGGGAAGGCGCCCGCGTAGTGCTCGGTCAGGACGCCGAAGAAGCGTTCGATCGAGCCGAACAGCGCGCGGTGGATCATGACCGGGCGCTGACGGTTGCCGTCCGAGCCGGTGTACTCCAGTTCGAAGCGCTCCGGCAGCTGGAAGTCGACCTGGATGGTCGACATCTGCCAGGTCCGGCCCAGCGCGTCCTTGGCCTGCACGGAGATCTTGGGGCCGTAGAAGGCCGCGCCGCCCGGGTCCGGAACCAGGTCCAGCCCCGAGGACTCCGCGGCCTCGCGCAGCGCGTCGGTCGCGACCGCCCAGGCCTCGTCGGTGCCGACGTACTTCTCCTCGTTGCGGGTCGACAGTTCCAAGTAGAAGTCGTCGAGGCCGTAGTCTCGCAACAGGCCAAGCACGAACGAGAGCAGGGACTTCAGCTCGTCCTGCAGCTGCTCGGGGGTGCAGAAGATGTGGGCGTCGTCCTGCGTCATGCCGCGCACGCGGGTGAGGCCGTGGACCACACCGGACTTCTCGTAGCGGTAGACCGAGCCGAACTCGAACATGCGCAGCGGCAGCTCGCGGTAGGACCGGCCGCGCGAGCGGAAGATCAGGTTGTGGAACGGGCAGTTCATCGGCTTGAGGTAGTAGTCCTGGCCGGGCTTGCGGACCTTGCCCTCTTCGTCGTGCTCGGCGTCGAGGTGCATCGCCGGGTACATGCCGTCCTTGTACCAGTCGAGGTGGCCGGAGGTCTGGAACAGCGTGCCCTTGGTGATGTGTGGCGAGTAGACGAACTCGTAGTCCTCCTGCTCGTGCCTGGAGCGCGAGTAGTCCTCCATCGCCTTGCGGATGATCCCGCCCTTGGGGTGGAACACCGCCAGGCCGGAGCCGATCTCGTCGGGGAAGCTGAACAGGTCCAGCTCCACGCCCAGCTTGCGGTGGTCGCGGCGCTCGGCCTCGGCCAGCAGCACCAGGTGGGCGTCGAGCGCCTCCTGCGACTCCCATGCCGTGCCGTAGACGCGCTGCAGCTGCGGGTTCTTGTCGTTGCCCCGCCAGTAGGCCGCGGCGACCCTGGTCAGCTTGAACGCGGGGATGTGCTTGGTCGTCGGCACGTGCGGGCCGCGGCACAGGTCGCCCCAGACCTGGTCGCCGCTGCGCGGGTCGAGGTTGTCGTAGATCGTCAGCTCGCCGCCGCCGACCTCCATCACCTCTGGGTCGTCCACATCACTTTTGATGTCGACGAGCTCGAGCTTGAACGGCTCGGTGGCCAGTTCCTGCTTGGCGGCCTCGACCGACTCGAGCACGCGCCGGGAGAACCGCTGCGAGCCCTTGATGATCGCCTTCATGCGCTTCTCCAGCGCCTGCAGGTCCTCCGGGGTGAACGGCTTGTCGACGGCGAAGTCGTAGTAGAAGCCGTCGCGCACCGGCGGGCCGATGCCGAGCTTGGCCGCCGGGAACTGCTGCTGCACGGCCTGGGCCAGCACATGGGCACAGGAGTGGCGGATCACCGCGCGGCCGTCGTCGGTGTCGGCGGCGACGGGCTCGACCGTCACGTCGGCGTCGGGGCTCCACGAGAGGTCGCGCAGCCTGCCTTCTTGGTCGCGCACGACCACGATCGCGTCCGGCCCCTTGCCGGGCAGCCCGGCCTCACGGACCGCCGCGCCCGCGGTAGTGCCCGCCGACACCACCACGCTCGTGGCGGGTGCGACGGATGCGGGCTGCTCGGACACGATGACTCCTCGGGTTCTCGCGCGATCACGGTCTTGTGACCTCGACAGGAGGATGTTATCGAGCCGCCCGGGCAGGCCGCCGCCCGGTTTCGTCTGCCTGTGGATAACCGGGGGACAGGAAACACCCGCACCGCGTCCGGGCCCTCCTCGGTGTCGTCCAAGACCACCGACTCGTCGACCTCGGTAACTCCGGGTCAGCCCGCGAGCATCGTCTGCATGCGGCGGATCTCGTCGCCCTGCTCGGCGACCACGTGGTCGGCCATCTCCTGCACCTTCACGTCCGCGCCGGACTGCTGTGCCTTGTTGGCCATCGCGATGGCGCCCTCGTGGTGCTTGATCATCAGCTGCAGGAACAGCTTGTCGAATTCGGCGCCCGAGGCCTGCTTGAGGGCGGCGAGCTGCTCCGGGGTGGCCATGCCCGGCATGTCGGCGGGCACATGGCCGTGGCCGGGGTCGACCGGCGGCTGGAAGTTGGTGCTCAGCCAGCGGTTCATCGCCTCGATCTCGGGCTGCTGGGCGTCGGAGATCCTTGAGGCCAAACCCTTGACCTGCTCGTTGCGCCCACGCTGGGGCACCAGCGCGGTCATCTCCACCGCCTGCCGGTGGTGGACGATCATGTCGCGGACATAGGTGATGTCTGCTTCGTTCGGCTTGTAGGTCGGGATGGCCGAGACCGCCTCGTCCGGCGACAGCGTCTTGTTATCTTCCCCCGGCTTCCCCGGTTGCAGCACCGGGTTGTCCGGTCGCGCGACATCGTCACCACAGCCGGAGATCCCGAGGGCGATCACCGCCGCGAGGACACTGACGACCAAATGGCGCAACGACTTCATCTGGACATCCCCTTACCGGCATCCGCATTGAGCCCGAGGGAACTTACCCCGCCGATCCGCCACACAACAAACCATTCCCAAATGACGAAGAAACGCGACAAATAAAGCTGGTTAGGAGATGACAGACGGGCCATACTGCGGTTCCCGACTCCACGAGAGGGGTACACGCGTGCCATCACCCCGACGCGACCGGCGCCGCACCGCGCCCGCGGCGATCATCGGAGCTGCGACGATCCTGGCATCGACGTTGCTGGGCCTGCCCGCTGCGTCCGCGCAGGGCGAATTCCCAGCGCCGGACGAAATCGTCACCAGTCCCAACATCAGCCATATCGCCAACATCCCCGCGACCGCGCCGCTGGCCGGTGCAGGCTCGGTGGGTACCGACCTGGCGTTCACCGGCGACTACGCCATCGCGGGCAATTACCTCGGCTTCACGATCTACAACATCAAGCACCCGAAGAAGCCGACGATCACCAGCCAGGTCCTCTGCCCCGGCTCCCAGAACGACGTCTCCGTGAGCGGGGATCTGCTGTTCGTGTCCACCGACTCGCGCCGCAGCGACAACTCCTGCAACTCGGTCGCCCAGCCCGACGGCACCAAGCCGTACTGGGAGGGCATGAAGATCTTCGACATCAGCGACAAGACCAACCCGAGGTACATCACCGCGGTCGAGACCGACTGCGGGTCGCACACGCACACGCTGGTGCCGGACAAGCGCGGCAAGGACGTCTACCTCTACGTCTCGTCCTACAGCCCGGCGGCGTCGCTGTCGAAGTGCAAGCCGCCGCACGACAAGATCTCGATCATCAAGGTTCCGCTGAACAACCCGGCCGCCGCGGCCATCGTCGCGACGCCGAACCTGTTCCCCAACGGCGGCAACCCCGGCAAGCCGGGCAACGTCGACACCGGCTACGTCGTGCCGACCAGCGGCTGCCACGACATCACCGTCTACCCGGCCAAGGACCTGGCCGCGGGCGCGTGCATGGGTGACGGCGTGCTGCTCGACATCTCCGACCGGGCCAAGCCACGGGTGATCACCACCGTCCAGGACGACGCGCACTTCGCGTTCTGGCACTCCGCGACCTTCAACAACGAGGGCACCAAGGTCGTCTTCACCGACGAGCTCGGCGGCGGCGGCGCGGCGACCTGCAACCCGAAGATCGGTGCGACCCGGGGTGCCGACGGCATCTACGACATCACCGGCCGCGGCGACAACCGGAAGCTGGAGTTCCGCAGCTTCTACAAGATCAACCGCACGCAGACCGACTCGGAGAACTGCGTCGCGCACAACGGCTCACTGCTCCCGATCCCTGGCCGCGACATCATGGTCCAGGCCTGGTACATGGGCGGTCTGCAGGTCATCGACTTCACCAACTCGGCCAACCCGGTGGAGATCGGCTTCTTCGAGCGCGGCCCCGCGGCCAACCCGAGCGAGTCCGGTGGCTTCTGGTCCGCGTACTACTACAACGGCTATATCTACGCCTCCGACATCGGCAAGGGCTTCGATGTCATCGACATCAACGACGCCCGCACCAACGTCGCGCGTGGCCACAAGTGGTCTGAGCTGAACGTCCAGACTCAGTACCACTTCAAGAAGTAAGCGCTAGGCAACGGAAGAGAGGGGTCCACGCGGGCCCCTCTCTTTCATGTCTGGATCCGGTACCGCGCAACGGAGTCCAAGAACCTCCGCGCCACCCGGTCGGCCGCCTTCACTGGATCAAGCCCCTGGACAACGGCGTCGAGTTCGCCCGCGACCTTGTCGATGAGGTCGCGGACCGCCCGTCGACCCACGAACATGATCACCGGCGCGAGCACGACCCGGTGTATCCCGTTGCCCCGCAGGTGAACGTCGACGTCGACCTGCCAGCCGCCGTCCACGGCCCGCACGAACGCCCGCAGGTCACCCACCAGCCGCGGGTGCTCGATCGACATCACGACTGGCGGGTCGCCGTCTCCTGGCAACCTGTCGAGGTCGATCCGCGCGTCCCCACTGACATGCCCGCCGATCGGCCACGGGCCATCCACCTCACCCGCGAACCGGAGCACGGCACGCCGCGCGGGCTTGGTCAACTCGAACTCGATCGGCACGTCACCACGTTGCTCGATGCGCGCGGCGAAGACGGAGTCGCCGTCCTCGACCAACTCGATGTCGAAGTGCCCGGCCCGCTCCCCCACCGTCACGAGGCTGTAGCGCGTCCCGGCGGCCGGGTGCGTTCCCGCCTCGACGGCGAGCCCTTCGCGCCGACCACCGTCCACTACCAGCACACCGTCGTCGGCGAACGCCAGCTCCCGCCACCGCCGCACCAGCAGGGGCACGATGTCCACAATGGCCGCATCGATTCCCGCCAGCACGAAGGAAACCCGCGTCCGCATTCCGGCAGCCTAAGTTGACCTCGGACGGCCCGCTAATCGACGAGACTCTTGGGGCGCAGGTCGGTCCAGTGCTCGTTGGTGTAGTCCAGGCACTCCTGCCGGGGCGCGTCGCCGAACACCTGGGTCCAGCCCGCCGGGACGGCGAGGTAGGCGGGCCACAGCGAGTGCTGGCCCTCCTCGTTGACCAGCACCAGGTAGCGGCCGTCGGCGTCTTCGAACGGGTTGGTCACGGCAGTCCTTCCGTCGCTGCGAGATCGTTGCCCGACCAGCCTTGCTCGCGCCCGCGCGCCGCCCCAGAGCCATTGCCGAGGCGAGTGGACTGGATTGGCAAGATTGGCAGGATTGGCAGGGATTGGACTCACTCGTCCGCGACGGCGAACTTGCCCAGGGCGACCCGGTTCGGCTGGCCGGTCTTGGACATCAGGCTCGACACGTGCTTCTCGACCGTGCGCAGCGACAGGTGCAGGGTCTTGGCGATCTCCTGGTTGCCCAGCCTGCCCACCAGCAGCCGCAGCACCTGGTACTCCCGCGCGGTGATCCCGGCCGCGCGCAGCGACGGCGGGATGTCGGCGACCCCGGCCCGGCGCTGGGTGACCCGGTGGCCCGCGCGGCGCATCAGGGAGCGGCAGGCGCCCGCGACGGCGGCGACGTCGGTGTCGTGGAAGTAGGACTCGGCCTCGCGCAGCCAGTCCAGTGGGGTGCCCCACCCGTCGGCGAGGGCGGCCTCGGCGACCAGGCGCAGGCCGAGGTGTCGGCCCATGGCGTAGGGCTCGCCGACCCGCAGCGCGTCTGCGACCAGCGCGGCGGCGGCGTCCGCGCGGCCGTCGCGGCCGGCCAGCACGGCCTCGGCGAACAGCGCGAACTGCCGGTCCCAGCGCAGTTGGCCGCCCGGGGCCTCGGTGACCGAGCGCAAGTCAGACGGGTCCAGTTCCATCTCCAGCGCGGCCAGCAGCAAGTTGAGCCCGTTACGCCCGGCCAGGCGGAACGGGGTGGGGTTGCGGGTCTCGGCGTCGAGCGCGAGGCACAGCTCATGGCGGGCGGCGGCCCGGTCCTCCTCCAGCAGCGCGCAGAACGCCTTGGCCAGCCCGTGCACCCTGGACAGGTGCTGGCCGGGCTCGACGTCCCACTTGCGCAGTTCGGCGAGCGCGCGGTCCATGTCCCTGCGCCGCCCTCGGTGGGCGGCCAGCACCGCCCGGTTGAGCAGCATGAACTGGGTGATCTCCATCAGCTTGAGCCGGGTCGTGGCCGCCAGCACCTGGTCGATGACCGCTTGGGCGGCGGCGAAGTCCCCGCGCAGCACCAGTTGCAGCGCGATGTTGACCTCCGCCTGGTAGCGGGCGGTCACCGCGCCGATGCGGGATGCCTTCTGCCGCGCCTGTTCCAGTCGCTCGATGCCAGCGTCCTGCAGCGCGTCGTTGAGTCCCAGCCGGACCAGCGCGTGGATCTCCCAGATCGGCAGGTCGTGGCGGACCGCGATGGACCGGCTGCGCTCCAGGAAGTGCGCGGCCTCCTTCGGGTCACGCGGCCGGACCAGGGCGCCCAGCAGCTGCCAGGCCTGGCACGCCACGACCGGCAGCGGCACCCGCTCGGCGACCTCGGCCGCGCGCCGCGCCATGGCCTCGGCCTCGGCCATCCGGCCGGGCCCCGGCAGATCCAGCCGCAGGTACGCGGCGACGACGTCGAGCGGGGCGACGTCCTGCGGCTCGGCGTCGGGCCCCAGCAGCGCCCGCGCGGTCTCCACCTGGCCCAGACCCTCCACCGTGCGGCCGTCGAGGTTGGCCACCCAGGCCAGCCGCGCGTGCAGCCGGGCCCGGCGCCGGTGGTCGACCTGGCCGCCGAACTGGTCGAGCACCTCGGCGGTGGCCAGGGCCCGGTCGATGAGTCCGGCCTCGGCCAGCGCGTCGAGCCGGGCCTCCAGCACGTCGGCGCGGGCCGCGGCGTTGGTGAGCAGGTCGGCGGCCTTGTCGAGCAGGACGACCGCGGTGTGCGCCGCGCCGAGCGCCAGGGCCCGTCTGCCCGCCTCGGCGAAAAGCAGGCCCGCCCGCGGCTGCTGGCCCGCGTCGAGCCGCAGGGCCGCGCTCACCTGGCACCACTCGCCGGGCAGGCCGGGGTAGATCTCCTCGACGGCGTCAGCGACCTGCCCGGCCAGTTGCGCCCGCTGCGCCGGGGTGAAGGCGGCCAGCAGCGCCTCGGTGATCAGCGAGTGCCGGAAGGCGTACCAGTCTGGGGTCTGCTCGTCCTGGCCGACCATCCGCGCCACGGCGTCGCAGTGCAGGTGGCTGAGCAGGTCGCGGTAGTCCAGTCCGACGACGCGCCGCACGACCGCGAGCGGGAACCGGCGGCCCAGCGTCGCGGCGACCGACAGGACCTGCCGTTCCTGGGTGTCGAGCAGATCCATGCGCCGGGTCACGCTCCGCACGAAGGTGACCGGCAGGTTCGTCTCCAGGCGCGCGGTCAGCGCGCAGTTGTCGCCGTCCACCACGAGCACGCCGCTGTCGAGCATCCCGTCGAGCAGTTCCTCCACCCGGAACGGGTTGCCGTCGCTGCCCGCCCAGATCAGGTCGATCACCGGCTCGGGAACCCGGTCGGCGCGCACGCCGACGTAGGAGCCCACCATCGTGGGCAGGTCGGCGCGGGCGAGGTGGCCGAGGTCGAGCACCGTGCAGTCGCGTCGCTGGCCCGCCGACCGGGCCAGCCGCAGCGCCGGGGACGGCTCCTCGTCGCAGATGCCGCACACGAGCAGGGTCGGCTGGTCGGCCAGGTTGTCGATCAGGTACTCGACCACGGCCAGAGTCTCGGGGTCGGCGTTGTGCAGGTCGTCGAGGGTGACCACGCAGCCGTGGTCGCGGCCCGCGAGCGCGGTGAGTCGGAGCACGGCCTCGGCCAGGATGACCAGCGACGCGCCCTCCTGCTCGCCGGGCGGCTCGCCCCAGTCGGGGATCAGCTTGGCGAGGATCGGGCGGTACGGGCCCAGCGCGCTCACATCGATCGGCTCGCCCAGCCGGACCAGCGACAACATGGCCTCGGTCAGCGACCGGAACGGCACCATCGGGCCCAGCGCGCTGGCCCGGCCGCGCAGCAGCCGCATGTCTGCGGCGAAACCGCGTTCGGCGGCGGCGGCCGCCAAACGCGATTTACCAATGCCGCTTTCACCGACCAGAAATAGCGCCCCACCGCGACCGGCGCGAACCGAACTCAGCGCGGTGTCGAGGGCCGTCAGTTCGTCATCGCGCCCCACGATGACCGACGAGCGATTTCCCACATGCCGAACAGTACCGATTCGGTGAGCCCCTGGTCCCCATTGCGGCATTCGGCCCTCCAAATTGGGCCGACAAGGACCGGGCCAATCGGGCGACCGGCCCAGTCCCAATCGCCTTATCGCGGTCAGACGTCCTCGATGCAGCAGGTCGAGCCCATGGGCCAACTGTAGGAGGCCACCGCGTCCGGGCCCGCGAAGATACCGTTGAGCGCGTCGACCCCGCCGGTGCCGACGGCTACGGCGATACCGGCCAGCGCGGCCGCTCTCATCCCGAAGGCGACCGCGGGTGCCTGCCATCTTCTGCCCAGGGTGCCGATTCTTGAAAATTCGACCACTTCGAGTTTTTGCGGGGTCGCCGCGATCTCGGACATGCGTTCTCCACTCATCGGTTTCTTCCTTTCACACTCGCGCCGTAGCGCGTCAATTGGCATCATGCTGGATCGATTCGAGCAACAGCGCCGATGGGACCCGATTAGCGAAACCGAGCCGAAGCAATCCATAGCCGATTCCGGCCAGGCCATTCAGCAGCCCCGGCGTGGGCACCTGACCTGGGGTGCCGCACCGCGCGCCGTGGCGGGTGATCGCGTCCAGCACGAGCCCGGCCGACCGGCGGCGGGTGTCGGCGACACCCGGAACGCGCGCGGTCAGAGCGGTCACGGTGTCGATGACGCCGAGTTCGCCGCAGCACAGACTCAGGTCGCTCAGGACCGGCCGCCAGGCCAGGTCCCGGACCTGGTCGGCCATCCGGGGACCACCGCCGTCGGCCGCACAGCTTCGTCCCAGCAGCAGACCCGCCGTACCCGCGCACCACCCCGGCGGCTGTCCCGGGTCCTCGGCCACCAGGGCCGCCGCCCGCCGCGCGGCCTCGGCGTAGCCGGGCTCGGCGACCGACTCGGCGTAGCGGGACAGTGCCCACGCCACCCCGGCCACCCCGTCGGCGAACCCGCTGGGCGGATCGTCACCGGGATCGGCGACCAGCTGGACGAGCCCGTCCGCGCAGGACCGGGCCAGCGTCCCGGCGGCGGGAAGGTCCAACTCCGCGTGCACCGCGCCCATGGCCGCCAGGCAGCCCGCGCCGCCGGTGGCCCAGCCGGGAGCGCCGTCCGCGGCGGCGGCCGCGAGATCGACCGAGGTCGCGGCCAGCCGCCGGAGGTCGCCGTCGTCGAGAAGGCGGGCGATGCGGGCCAAGGCGTAGGCGATGCCGCCGAATCCGTGCAGCCCACCGGACCCCACGGCAGGCGCCGACTCTGGCGCGTCGGCGAACCGCTCGATCAGGGCCGCGGTGCCGCGCAGCGTCCGACCGGCCACGTCGGTGTAGCGGTCGATGCCGCTCAACTCGGCCAGCTGAGCCAGGAACAGGGCGACCCCGAGGGTCCCGTTGGCCAGGCCCACCCCCATCGGCAGCACCAGCCACTGCCGCTCGTCGACGAGTTCCAGCCCGATCCAGCTCACCGCGCCGCCGTCGGCGATCCCCCTGGCGACGATCTGGTCGCCGACCGCGCAGGCCGCGACCAGTAGCCGCTCGGCGGGCGCGGACGTGCCCGCGATCGACCCGGGCATCGGTCTTGGCGCGCGGTGCGGACGCGCTGGGCGGCGGGTGGCCAGGGTCGCCGCGATGATCCACTCCTGGTCGCGGCGGTCGATCTCGCCCAGCGCGGCGAGTTTGCCCATGGCGACCGCGAGCCCAGCGCGGTCCAGCAGCCGCGGCCCCCGGGCGCCGGTCGAGGTCCAGAGGTCGGTGCCACCGGGGCGGCCCGCGAACAGCGGCACGTCGCCCGCCCACAGGTCGGCCGTCTCGGCCGGACACAGCCGCCACCGGACCGGGTCGGCCGCCGCCGAGGTCCACAGCACCTCGAACATCCGGTCCCGGTCGAGCCCGTCGGCCAGCACCTCGGGATCGGTGGCCTCGGCCAGCAGCGCCGCGTACCCCCGAGTCGGCCGGGCCACGACCCGAACCTCGGTGTCCACGCAGGCGCGCAGCAGCACGGCGAAGTCGTCGCGGTGCCGGACCAGCGCGTCGTAGCCGAGCCGGAAACCGTTGAGCAGCGCGGATTCGTGGTCGCCGGGCTCGATCTCGCGGCCGTCCAGCCTGGGCCGATTCCCCGCGGGCCGGAACGGCCGCGGCCAGAGGACCGGCCGCATCAGGTCGGTCGCGGGGTCGGCCCAGTCCAGCACGCTGTCGGGCTCCAGCGGCCCCGCGTCGCCGCCGAGGCCGGAGCAGTCCACCGCGCCGTGGTCGCCGACGACCATCACCGGCAGCAGGGAGGTCCGGTAGACCGAGTCGGCGAGCGCGTCGGCGGCGGGGTCGTCGCCTGCCGCGCGGGGGGCCGCGAGCCGGGGGTGGAACAGCGTCTCCAAGTCGACGAGCACCGGTGTGTCGCCCGCGGCGATCAGGTTCTGGTAGTGCAGGTCGCCCGCGTGGACCACGTGCACGATGGCGAGCAGTGCGCCTAGCTTGCGGTAGAAGCGATCCGCCCCGGCGGCGTCGGGCAACGGGGCCCGGTCGATGAACTCCAGCCAGCCGTACCCTGACCGGGCGATCGCCGCGACCGCGCGCAGGCCGAGTCCGGGAGCCAGCCGGTTCATCCAGTCGATCATCGCGCCGAACCGCAGGTGGGCCTCGATGTCCCTGGGCCGGTAGACCACTCGGCGCCCGTCGTCGAACCGCAGCACCGCGACCGCGCGCCCGCCTCGATGCGGATCTCCTTGGCCGAGGTCGACGCCGACGACAAGGCCGGGGTCCACGCCGCCGAGCAGGTCCCGCACGATGTCCGCACGGTCGCGGACGAACCGGTCGAGCAGCTCCGCGCAGGCCGTCACGGCCGCGTCGCACGCCTGGGCGATCAGCCGGGCCAGCACCGGGTACCGGCCCAACGCGGCTGCCAGCTCCACGGGCCGGGCCAGTTGGCGGACGAAGTCGGCGAACCGGTCCGAAGACGTGACCCCGGTCAGAACCCCGGCCGCGCGGCGGGCGCCCAGTTCCCGGACCAGGATCCTGGTCGCGATGCCGACCAGCCTGCGACTCAAGTGGGCGCGGGCGTCCAGGACGACGGCGAGTCGATCGATGCCGACCATCCCGACCAGCGCGGTGGTGAGCCGGTCGCCCGCGTCGGCGACGAACGGGCGCAGCACGACGGCGAAGGCGTCCCGCCACGCCTCGGGCACGTCGACCGGCTCGTCCACCGCCGCGATCAGGGCGCGTTCAACGGTGTCGGCCCACGCGGGCCGCGGCACCCGGGCGGCGAGCGCCGACGGCGGCTCGGCGAGCAACCAGGCCAATCGCTGTTCATCAAGTCCTTGTTCGGCCAACCGGGCGGCGAACCGCGCCGCGCCGTCCGGCCCATGGACCGCTCGCCAGGCGTCGAGTCGGGGGTCCGACGGGCCGTCGCCGGGTGTGACCGGCGTCCGGATCCGTTCGTGCAGGGCCAAACCGGGCGCCCACCAACCCGGTGGCAGGTAGGCATCGAGCCATCGGCGGCCACCGCCTGCCGCGAGCGTCGCCATCGAACTCACAAAGCCACACGCTGTCACGGCATCCGACCGGTGTCATGGGTGAAAATCACCCCCTTTTGCCGCTCTCCACGCAGGTCCGGCGGCGACAACAGGGACAGCGCCTTGCGTTCGTTCAACTACCGTAAGTGAACACGATCAAGTGGCGCAAGCCCTTCGCCCGGCCTGACCGCCCCCTAGGGTTGCTTCCGGTCACGGCCGAAAGGCTTACCCGGCAAGAAAATTGGGTGCGTGACTCCCATGTGCGCGGCATGGGAGTGCTGCGACTCTTCCGCCGTCATTCGGGCGCAATTGGACCGGGAACTACGGGCGCAGGGGATGGACGTTGGGACCAATTGCCGGGAAATCCGGGAACCTCGCTGAACATTTCGTCCACCAGGCCGACCGCGCACCCCAGGCGGTGGCCCTGATCTGGGCCGATCAGGAGATCACCTACGGCGAACTGCACGCGCTGGCCCGCGGTGCCCAGCGGGAGGTGGACCGGCTCGACCTTCCCGCGGACAGGCCGGTTGGCCTTGTGCTGGACAAGAATCCGCGCGCCATCGCGCTGATCCTGGCCCTGCTTGGCGCGGGCCGGGCGTTCCTGCTGCCCTCGGCCACACTCCCCCACGCGACCCTCGCCGCCCTGTTCACCGCCGCCGACTGCGCGGCCGTCCTGTCCACCAGACCTGACCAGGCGGCCGGTCTCATCGACCACGTCATCGCCGTCGAGCAGGCCACGGGCGAACTGCGCACCGTGGCGACCCCCGACTCGGTCGGCTTCATGCTCACCACGTCCGGCTCGACCGGGGTGCCGAAGATCGTCCCGCTGACCGGCGGCGCGGTGGCCGCGTTCGCCGACTGGGCGGCGGCCGCGTTCCACATCGCCCCCGGCCGCACGGTGCTCAACTACGCGCCGCTCAACTTCGACCTCTGCCTGCTCGACATCTGGACCACGCTCGGCGCGGGCGGCCGGGTCGTGCTGGTCGACCCGGCGAAAGCCACGCTGGCCCCGTACCTGGCCGACCTGCTCACCGCCCACCAGGTCGACGTGGTGCAGGCCGTCCCGATGCTCTACCAGCTCCTCGCCGAGCACGGCGGCTCCTACCGAGCCGACCAGGTGATCTTCACCGGGGACGCGCTCCCCGTGCGCTGCCTGCCGCCGCTGCGCGCGCGGTTCCCCGCCGCGCGCCTCTACAACCTCTACGGCTGCACGGAAACCAACGACAGCTTCCTGCACGAGGTCGTCGACGACACCGCGTCGACCATCCCGATCGGCAAGCCCATCGACGGGGTGCGCACGGTGATCATCGACGCCGACGGCGCGGCGGTGACCGGGGCGGGGACCGGCGAGCTGTATGTCAGCACACCGTTCGCCAGCCCCGGGTATCTCGACCCCGACCAGGCTCGGCTCGCGTTCGGACCGCACCCGACCGGCGCCGACGACCGCCGGTACTTCCGCTCCGGCGACATCGTCGAGCGGCACACCGACGGCACGCTGACCCTGGCAGGCCGCAAGGACTTCCACGTCAAGGTGCGCGGCGTGCAGGTCAACACCCAGCAGGTCGAGCGGGCGCTGCTGGCCCATCCGGGAGTCGCCGAGGCCGTCGTGCTCGCCGGGGGCGACCCGCTCGGCGGAACGGTGCTGCACGCGGTGGTCCGACGCCGTTCGCCGGACGGCCCGCACAGCCTCGCCGTCCGCCGGCACTGCGCGCGCCTGCTGCCCAAGGCCGCCGTGCCAGGTGTGATCCACCTGGTCGACCAGCCGCTTCCCGCCACCTCGACCGGAAAACCCGACCGAACGCGCATCAAGCGCACCTATCTGGAGGCCCGATCATGAGTGACACACAGGTGATCAAGCGGTTCGTGCTCGCCGAGTTCCTGCCGGACGTGCCGGAGAGCGAACTGGCCGACGACCTCGACCTGATCGAGAACGGCGTGATCGACAGCCTCGGCCTGCTCAAGCTGCTCGCCTGGCTGGAGGACCGCTTCGCCCTGCCCGTCGACGACATCGAACTCGACCCGGACAGCCTGCGCAGTGTCACCGCGATCGGCGAGTTCGTCGCCAAGGCGCGGACGGCTCCCGCGAGCACCCGGTGACCGCGCTGCTCACCAGGCTGGTCGCCAGGGACGGCCCCATCGACCGCGCCGACTGGCACGGGTTCTTCGACCGGCTGGCCGATGGCGACCTGCGCCGCGGCGAGGGCGCCGCCCTGCTCGCGTCGCTGTCCACCGCGATGCCCGACGACGACACGCTCCACGCGCTGTTCGACAGCCTCGACGAGCGGCGCGGCGACCCCGGTGTGGCTTTCCCGGACGCGGTGAACATCGTCGGGACCGGCGGCGGGCCGCGCACCTTCAACGTCTCCACGGCCGCGGCCGTCGTCGCCGCGGCGATCGGCGTGCGGGTGATCAAGACCGGGTCGCGCGCCTACACCAGCAAGTACGGCTCGTTCGACCTGCTCGAAGCCCTCGGCGTCGGGCTGACCGAGGACTTCGCGGACACCGCCGAGCGCCTCGACCGGCTGGGGGTGGCGTTCGCCGGCCAGTTCGTCTACCCGGCCGAGATCGCCCGGCTGGCGAGCCAGATCGTCCCGCTCGACCTGCGCACGGTGGGCACGTTCGTCAACCGGGTCGGCCCGTTCCTGGCCGCGATGCCGGTCGGCGCCCAGCTCACCGGGTTCTCCGACGAGCGGATGCTGCCCGCGCTGCGGCTGCTCGCCCGCCGCGACCCGAACAAGCGGGTGTGGTTGTGCGGCAACGACTTCGGCGCCGACGAGCTGATCAGCTGCACCGACAACGTCGTGCATCCCGATGACGGCGAGACATTCACCCTGGCCGCGGGGTCGCCCGCGCCCAGCGAGGGCACGATCGAGGACCTGCGGCCGTGGCCGAACCCGGTCGAGCAGTTCCACGCCGTGCTGGCCGGGACCGGGCCCGCGACCGCCGTGCACACCGTGTGCCTCAACGCCGCCGCGCTTGGCGTGCTGGGCGGCCGGTTCACCGACTGGGCCGACGCGTTCGCCGCGGCCCGCGACGCCGTGCGCGGCGGCGCGGCGACCGACCTGCTGGCGCGGGTGCGCTCGACCGATCCGGCGGCCGTCCATGCCTGAGAACGCCTTCTTCGCCGACCGGCGGCCGGGTGAGATCGGCCTCGCCCTGTTCCTCAACGCGGGCGATCCCCCGCTGTCCGTGCTGCCCGACCTGCTGCGCGCGCTCGACGAGTCCGAAGTGGACTGCGTGGAGCTGGCGGTGCCGTTCCCGGACTCGATCACCGACGGGCCGGTGATCCGCCGCTCGGCCGACCGGGCCCTGGCCGACGGGACCGACCTCGCCGAGGTGCTCAAGTGCCTGGACACGGTGCGCGGCGAACTCCGGCACACCAAGATCGCGCTGCTCGCCGACTGGAGTCACACGGTCCGCCCCCTAGGGCTCGCGGAGTTCGTCGCCACGGCCGCCGACGCCGCGGTCGACGGCCTGCTGGTGCATGGGCTCCCGCCCCGCGTGCGGTGGGCCTACCGCGAGGCGGCGGCCGCGGCCGGGATGCCGATCGTGGCCACCTGCTATCCGAAGTCGGCGCAGGCCGTGCTCGCCGAGTCGGCGGCCACCGCGTCGGCCTACCTGTACCTGGTCGCCCACTACGGGCGCACCGGCTCCGCGCCGCCGGACGGGTTCGCCCAACTCGGCGCGGTGATCGACGACCTGCGGACCCGCACGAGCGCGCCCATCGCGGTCGGCTTCGGCGTGCGGGGACCCAGCGAGGTCGCCGCCCTCGCCCGCGCGGGAGCCGACGCCGCGGTGGTCGGCAGCGCGGCCGTCGCCGTCGTCGAGCGTGCGGCCGAGGACCGCCGCGACGTCGTCGCCGACCTCGCCGAGTTCGTCGCCATGCTCAAGTCCATCAACCCGACAACCCCAAGGAGTGCGAAGTGATCGTCCGCAAACTGTCCGAAGTGGCCACTGTCGAATGGGGCAACGGCCTGAGCCGCCGGTTCCTGCTGGAATCCGACGGGATGGGCTACACCGTCACCGACACGGTCGTCCGCGCGGGCACCAAGTCCCGGCTGGAGTACCGCCGCCACCTGGAGGCCTGCTATTGCATCGAGGGCGCGGGCGAGGTCGTCGACGCCGACGGCAACTCCCACCCCATAGAGCCGGGCACGTTATACGCCCTCGACCAACACGACGCCCACTTCCTCGTCGCCGCGCCGGACTCGGACTTGCGCCTGGTGTGCGTGTTCAGCCCGGCGCTCAAGGGCGACGAGATCCACCGGCTCGACTCGGCAGAGTTCTCCCACTACTGAGCGGGCTGACCAACGTGATCGAGTGGACTCAGGAGCAGCGGGACCTGCGGGCCGGGATCGACCAGTGGTGCGCGGGGCTGTCCGCCGACCACGTCGAACTCGACGCGGCGGCGGAGTTCCCCTGGCACAAGTGGAAAATGGTCCAGGAGAGCGGTATCGCGGGCCTGCCGTTCGACGAGGAGTACGACGGCCTCGGCCGTGACCTGCTGACCACGCTCTACGTCCTGGAAGGGCTGGGCCGCGGCTGCCGCGACAGCGGGCTGAGCTTCTCGCTGTCGACCCACATGGTCAGCGTCGGCGTCCCGCTGCAGCGGTTCGGCGCCGCTGCGCTCAAACGCGCTCACCTGCCGAGAATCGTCTCCGGCGACGCCATCGGCGCGCACGCGATCACCGAGCCGGACGGCGGGTCCGACGCACTGCGGATGCGGACGAAGGCCACCAGGGACGGCGCGGACTTCGTGCTCGACGGGAGCAAGACCTTCGTGAGCAACGGTCCGGTCGCGGGCCTGTTCATGATCTACGCCCGCACCCATCCCAAGGGCGGACCCCTTGGCATCACGGCGTTCCTGGTCGAGCGGGACACGCCGGGGCTGCACGTGGGCAACTCCATCGCCAAGATGGGTCTGCGCACTTCGCCGCTGTGTGAGGTGTTCCTCGACGGGTGCCGGGTCCCGGCGGCCAACGTGGTCGGCAAGGTGGGAACCGGCTTCCTGGTGCTGGACTACGTGATGAAGTGGGAGATCCTCTGCTCCTTCGCCATCACCCTCGGCGAGATGCGCCACCGGCTCGACCAGTGCGTCGACTACGCGCGCGAGCGGGTCCAGTTCGGTCAGCCCATCGGCTCCTACCAGGCGATCTCCCACAAGATCGCCGACATGAAGGTCGGCGTGGAGACCACCGCGAAGTGGATCTACGACACCGCTGCCAAGTTCGCGGCGGGCGAGAGCATCACCACGGACCTGGCCATCACCAAACTGGTCGCCAGCGAGCACAACCTGGCCTCCGCGCTCGCGGCGGTGCAGATCCACGGCGGCAACGGCTACATGGCCGAGTACGGCGTCGAGAAGGACCTGCGCAACGCGGTGGCGGGGACGATCTACTCGGGCACCTCGGAGATCCAGCGCAACCGCGTCGCGGCGATGCTGGGGGTGACCAAGTGATCGCGGAACTGGCGGCCACCGAGTTCCTCGACCACGAGTCCGACGAGGTGCGGGCCCTGGTCGACAAGGTGTCCGATCCGTCGATGTCGACCGTCGCGCGGGCGGTCGCGCTCTACTACGCCGTCCGCGACCGGGTGCGCTACGAGGTCTACGGCGCCGACCTGTCCAGGACCGGGCTGCGCGCGAGCGCGGTGCTGCGCACGGGATCGGGCATGTGCCTGCACAAGTCGGTGGTGTACGCGGCGGCGCTGCGCGCGGTCGGTGTGCCGAGCAGGCTGCTGCTCACCGACGTGCGCAACCACCTTGCCTCCGACCGACTCCGCGAGCTCGTCGGCGGCGACATGTTCACCTATCACTGCCTTGTCTCGCTGAATCTGGACGGCCGCTGGCTCAAGGCGACCCCGGTGTTCAACAAGACGCTCTGTCGGCTCTACCGCATGGCGCCGCTGGAGTTCGACGGCACCGCGGACAGCGTCTACCACCCGTTCGACACCCAGGGCCGACAGCACATGGAGTTCGTCCGCGTCCACGGCGAGTTCGCTGACCTGCCCTACGAAAGCGTCATCGCCGGTCTGCGCGCCGCGCACCCGAAGCTGTTCGACGAGCCGGACCGGTTCACCGCCGGGTCGCTCGTCGCGGACACCTACTCGGCCACCACCCACTGACCCACGATTGGGGAACACCGTGTACGAACAGATCAAGTACCAGCTCGGCGAGGACCAGATCCCGCGCACCTGGTACAACATCGCCGCCGACCTGCCCGGCCTGGAACCGCTGCTGCACCCGGGAACCGGCGCGCCGATCACCGTCGAGGACCTGCTGCCGATCATGCCGGAGGCGCTGGCGGTCCAGGAGCTGTCGCGGGAGCGGGAGATCGAGATCCCGGAGCCGGTCCGCCAGATCTACGGCCAGTACCGCCCGGCCCCGCTGTTCCGGGCCCGCAGGCTGGAGCGCGCGCTGGGCACCCCGGCGCGGATCTACTACAAGTACGAGGGTGTCAGCCCGGCGGGCAGCCACAAGCCGAACACGGCTATCGCGCAGGCGTATTACAACAAGGAAGCCGGGATCACCAGGCTGGCCACCGAGACCGGCGCGGGCCAGTGGGGCTCGTCGCTGGCGCTGGCGGGCGCGCTGTTCGACATCGAAGTCCAGGTGTTCATGGTCAAGGTGAGCTACGGCCAGAAGCCGTACCGGCGGCTGCTGATGGAGACCTACGGCGCGCGCTGCACGCCCAGTCCCAGCCAGGAGACCGAGGTCGGCCGCAACATCCTCGCCGCCGACCCCGACTGCCCCGGCAGCCTCGGCATCGCCACCTCCGAGGCGCTGGAACTCGTGGTCAACGACCCGACGACCAACTACGCGGGCGGCAGCGTGCTCAACCACGTGCTGCTCCACCAGAGCGTGATCGGCCAGGAGGCGATCGCCCAGTTCGCGCTCGCCGAGGACTACCCGGACATCGTGATCGGCTGCACCGGCGGCGGCAGCAACTTCGGCGGCCTGGCCTTCCCGTTCCTCGGCGAGAAGCTGCGCGGCGGCCGGGACGTGCGGGTCATCGCCGCCGAGCCCGCCGCCTGCCCCACGATCACCCAGGGCAAGCTGGCCTACGACTTCGGCGACACCGCCGGGCTCACCCCGCTGCTGAAGATGCACACCCTCGGCCACGGCTTCATCCCGCCGCCGGTGCACGCGGGCGGGCTGCGCTACCACGGCATGTCGCCGCTGGTCAGCGCCGTCGTCGACCGCGGCCTGGTCGAGGCGCGGGCCGAGGCGCAGACGCGCTGCTTCGAGGCGGGCCTGACCTTCGCCCGGTCCGAGGGCATCGTGCCCGCGCCGGAGTCGACCCACGCCATCTCGGTGGCCATCAGCGAGGCGATGCGCTGCCGCGACGAGGGCAAGGCCGAGACGATCGTGTTCGGCCTGTCCGGGCACGGGCATTTCGACCTCGGCTCCTACGGGGCGTACCTCGCGGGCGAGCTGCGCGACGAGGACTACGACCCGGCGATGGCCGACAAGGCCCTCGCCGAGCTGCCGACCGTCCCCGATGCCTGACCGAACGGCGGGTCTCCGGTGCTGGTGAAGATCTGCGGCGCCGCCGGCGTCGCCGACATCGAGGTGCTCGCCGCGGCGGGCGTCGACTTCATCGGCCTGTGGCACGGGGTGCGCGGCGGCCACGCCGAGCTGAGCGCGGACGCGCTCGGCTCGCTGGCCGCCGCGGCCACCCTCGCCGGACCGGCGCCCGTGCTGGTCACCCTGGACTCCGGGGTGGCCGCGGTGCGGGCGGCGGTCGAGCGGTCCGGGGTGGGCTGGGTGCAGCTGCACGGGTACCAGCCGCCCGCGATGGTGCGGGCCATGGCCGCCGAGGTCGACGTGATCAAGGTGCTGCACGTGCGCGGCGGCGAGTGCGTCGAGCGCGGACTGATCCGGGCCTACGAACGGGCGGGCGTGCGGATGTTCCTGGTCGACACCCTCGCCGCGGACGGGCGGATCGGCAGCACCGCGGTGCGGGTCGACCCGTCCGCCGTCGCCGAGGTCCTGGCGGCCACCACGGTGCCGGTCATGCTCGCGGGCGGGCTCACCGCCGACAACGCCGACCAGTTCCGGTCGCTGCTGACCCATCCGCGGCTGGCCGGGATCGACGTGGACACCGGGGCCCGCGACGACACGGGCCGGATCGACCCGGCCAAGGTGGCCGCGATCAAGCGCGGCTGGACAGCTCAGGAGTTTTCAAAGATCGGGTCGAACCCAAGCGTTGATCGGAACACGCGCTCTGGCGACGCCGAGGTTGTCACGGATGAGGAGGTGCCATGACCCGGTTCACCGAGGCGCTGGCGGCGGGCAGTCCGCCGGTGATCGCCGAGATCAAGCCCCGCACCGCCGACGGGGAGGACCTCCTGCGCGGCCGCACCCCCACCGCGATCGCCGCGGCCTACGCCGACGCGGGCGCGGCCTGCCTGTCGGTGGTGACCGGCCGCTGGTTCGGCGGCACCGTCGACCTGCTGCGCGAGGTCACCGCCGCGAGCCCGCTTCCGGTGCTGCAGAAGGATTTCATCACCCGAGACGCCCACATCGAGACCGCGGCGGACTGCGGGGCCGCCGCGGTCCTGCTGACGGTGAAGCTGCTGACGGCCACCTCGATGCGACGGCTGGTGGACGCGGCCATCGGGCACGGGATCACGCCGTTCGTGGAGGTGACAGACGAGGCCGAGATCGCCATCGTGCCCCGAGCCGCCGAGTGCGTGATCGCGGTGAACAACAAGGACATCAGCACCCGCGAACGCACCCCCGCCGACCTCCGCCGCGGCGCGGACCTACTGGCGACGGTCCAGGCGACCGGGACGCCGTACCCGGTCAGCGCCAGCGGGATCGAGCACCCCGCACAGGCGGCCTCGCTGCTCGCGGCGGGCTACCGGGGCCTGCTGGTCGGCACCGGCCTGCTGCGCGCGACCGACCCAGCCGAGTGGTTCGGCACCCTCGCCACGCATCTGAACGAGGCCGGGTAATGACCGACATCCTCCGTGAGCCAGGCCAGAAGACCGACCCGCGCCCCCTCGACCAACCCATCCCCGGCGTCGCGGTGCCTGCGGCGGATTCGGCGCGAACGGACGCCGCGCCGTCCCCGCGCAACACCGTGGATCCGGTGCGACTGGGCGCCGCGCTGTCGCTGCGCGATGCGGTGGATCCGGTGGCGATGGATGTCGTGTTGCCCGCCGACGAGATCGCGCGGCACTTCGCCGAGCACTTCGCCGGGATTCCGGCCACGCCGCTCACCAGGGACGAACCGGCGGTGACCTATCAGGTTCCCGGCTCGGCCATGCCGGTGCTGCTGGGCGCGTACGGCGCGGAGCGGCGGGTGCGCGACTGGTTGCCCGGTCTTCCCGACCGCACCGACCGCGCCGCCGCACACCGACTCGCCGCGGCGGCTATCGCGCCGGTGACCGTCGCCGATCCGGTGTGCGCGCAGGTCGTTTCCATGCCGGGCGACCTCACCGCGCTTCCCGCTCTCACCGCCACGCCGCGCGACGCGGGGCCCTACTTGACGACGGGCATCGTGATGGCGGGGGATGTCGCGATGTCGGTGCACCGGATGCTCGTGCTCGACGCCACCCGGTTGGCGATCTGGATGGTTCCCGGGCGCGCGCTGCGGCGGCTGCACGAGTCCACTGGCAGGCTGGCCGTGTCGGTGAACATCGGCGCCCCGCCCGCCGCGATGGTCGCCTCGGCTCTCGGCACGGCGTTCCTGCCCGCCGGGGTCGACAAGCTCTCGATGGCCGGTGCGCTCGCGGGCGCGCCGGCGCGGATCGCCACTGGCGTCAGTCAGGCCGTTCCCGTGCTGGCCGACTCGGAGATCGTGATCGAGGGATACCTGGACGACACCGTCGCCGACGAGACCCTCGACGGACCGCCCGGCGTGTCCTTGCCCGAGTTCCTCGGCTACGACGGTGAAGCGCGGACCGGCCTTCCGGTCATCACCGTGACCGCCGTGACCACCCGACGGGACCCCCTCTTCCACGCGGTGATCGGCCCCGGCCGGGAGCAGTCGGTGATCCTCGGCCTGGCGGGGGCGGTGTCGGTCGCGCTGTCAGACACCGGGCCGCACGGTCACCTCCTGCACGACCTGCACTTCAGCGCGGCGGGCGGCGGCATGCTGCTGCTGGTCGCCGCGGTGCGCAAGACCAGCGCCGACGACGATGGCGCGCTGGCCGACCTCGCCGAGCGGATCCTCCGGCAGCACTTCTTCGTCAAGCTGGTCGTGTTCACCGACCCCGACGTCGACATCCGCGCCCCCGAGGACGTGCTCTGGGCGATGACCACCCGGACCAATCTCGGCACCGACACCGGGACCATCTCCGGGTTCGGCCCACTGCCAGTGGACCCTTCACACAGCGCGACGTGGAGGGAAGGCAGGTCCGACCGCTCGTTTGTCGACGCGACCACACCATTCTCGTTGCGGCACAACGTCTTCCGCAGCTTCGGCGGGCAACCATGAGGCTGGTCGTGGGGATCACCGGGGCGACCGGCGCGGTCATCGGCGTGCGCATCCTCACCGCGCTGCGCGACCTCGGCGTCGAGACCCACCTGGTGCTGAGCCGGTGGGGCCGGGCGACCCTGGAGATGGAGACCGACCTGACCGCCGCCGATGTGCAGGCGCTGGCCGACCACAGCCACGGCCCGGGCGACCACTCCGCCCCGATCGCCAGCGGGTCGTTCCGCACCGACGGGATGATCATCGCCCCGTGCAGCATGAAGACACTCGCGGCGATCCGCACCGGCTACGGCGAGGGCCTCATCCCCCGCGCCGCCGATGTCACCCTCAAGGAGCGCAGGCGGTTGGTGCTCGTGCCCCGCGAGCTGCCGCTGTCGGAGATCCACCTGGAGAACATGCTCGCGCTGACCCGGATGGGCGCGGTGATGGCCGCGCCCATGCCCGCCTTCTACAACCGCCCGCAGACCATCGACGACCTAGTCACCCACATCTGCGCACGCGTGCTAGACCAGTTCGACTTGGACCTCCCCAACGCGACCCGCTGGACCGGCCCACCGCGCCGCGCGCACGCCTGACAAACGCACACACCTGCCACACGCGCACGCCAGCCCGAACGGCCTGTTCGGGTGGTTTGCCTTGATTTGGGGTGAATGGGCCTAAACTCGCGGTGCGGGTGAGGTTCCTTGAGCTCGCCTTTTGACCCGCACAGGCCCATTCGAGGGGCCCCAAATCAAGGCAAACCACCCGAACAGGCACCCACAACGCCACCTCGCGAGACCGACGGCGCCAGGTCACCTCACCGCCGCCGGTTCGGACTTGGGGCTAGCGGTGCGAGCGGCCATGGTCAAAGCGATCCCGACGACGAGAACGCCGATCGGCACCAGATAAGCGAACCGCACCGCGTCGGTCAGTACCTGCGGCGGCAAGTCCGACAGATCCCGGCCCGCCGAAGCGACCTTGGCCTGAAGCAGCGCCCCGACAACAGCTGAGCCGATCGCGCTGCCGGTCAACCTGCTCAGACTCAGCAACCCTGACGCCGCGCCGGAGTATTCCGGTTCGATGTCGCGCATAGCGATCGCCCCACCAGGGGAGAAGATCACCCCCATGCCGATGCCGAGCACGATGAGCGCGGGCAGCAGCGCCGACCAGGTGGTGTCCGTCCGCGTCGCCAGCGCCAGCATCCCGACGCCAGCCGCGGCCAGCACCAGGCCGCCGACCAGCACCCACTTGCCGCCGAAGCGGTCGGTCAGCCGCCCGGAGATCGGCGAGAAGAAGATCGAGACGAACGGCGCCGCGGCCACCGCCAGACCCGAGGCCAGCGCGCTCATGCCCGCGCCGCTCTGCAGGTGCAGGAACACCAGCAGGAAGACGCAGCCGATCCCACAGGCGATCGTCGCCGTGACCGCCGACATCAGCACGAAGTTGCGGTCACGCACCACGGCGAAGGGCAGCAGCGGGTCACGGTGCTGCCGTCCACGCTCGACCACGACGAAACCCACCAGCGCGGCCAGTCCCGCCACCAGCAGCATCGGCGCGGTGACCGGTCCCCACACGCGACCCCAGTGGTGCGGCTCGCCTTCGAGTAGCGCATAGGTGATCAGGAACAGACCGGCGGTGACCAGGCCGATGCCGACCAGGTCCAGCTTGCGGGTGGCCGATGCCTTGACATCCGGCACCACCAGCAGTGCCAGCACGAACCCGGCCACCCCGATGGGCACGTTGACGAAGAACACCCACCGCCAGTCGAACACCGACACCAGCAGTCCACCGACGGTCGGCGCCGCCGCGACCGAGACCCCCGCGAACGACCCCCACACGCCGATCGCCGCGCCCCGCCGGTCAGCGGGGAAGATCTTGGTGATGATCGACAGCGTCTGCGGCGACATCAGCGCGCCCCCGACCGCCTGTGCCACCCGCGCCGCGATGAGCTGGCCAGGACTCATCGCCAGTCCACACAGGACAGATGCGGCGGTGAAAACGCCCAGCCCGATCAGGTACATGCGCTTCGGCGAGAACAAGTCGCCGAACCGGGCACCGACCATGGTCAGCGCGGTGAGCACCAGGATGTAGACGTTGACCACCCAGAGCAGCTGTTCGAGGGTGGCGCCGAGGTCGTCCCCGATCGCCGGGAGGGCGACGTTGACCACGGTGGAGTTGAGCAGGCCGAGGGACTGTCCGACACAGAGCGCGAACAGCACGGTCCAGGGATTGCGGGTCGTCGTCATCGCCGTCCTCCATCAGCGGCCACGCCGAGCAAGCGCCATGACGCCTCGCCCGACCCCGGCCTGCGGTCACAGATCCTCATCGCCGTCCTCCATCAGCCGCCATACCGGACAAGCACCTGGCTTCGCGGGTCGTCATGGCTGTCCTTCGTCGGTCGCGGGGTCGAGGCGGGCGGCGATGGCCTTGCCGATCTCGGCCAGGGGGCGCGGCTGGGTCATCGCGCCATGGGTGCAGTCGATCGGTAGTTCTTCCACGTGCCCGGCCACGTACGGCCGCCACGCCTGCGCGGTCAGACCCGGTGCCCGGCAGGCGGTCGCGGCGAAGAACAGCACGTCGCCGTCGAAGGTCGCCGGGGTGTGCCGGGCACTGGCCTCGACGGTCGCGGCGAACACGCCTGCCACGGCCGCGATGCCGGACTCGCCCAGTTCTGCCAGTGGGCTGTCCGCCGCGCGCAGCTCGGCCAACGCGTCGGCCACCGTCAGCGGGCCCTCGGCCTGGGGGAAGCCGAGTGAGTCGAGCACGCCGCACAGTGCCGCGGACACGTCAACAGGCGGGTCCGGGTAGTCCGTGCCACGCGCGGAGGCCGGGTAGGAGTCCATCAGGCCGAGGAAGGCCACCTCCTCCCCCGCGGACCGCAGCACCGAAGCCATCTCGTGCGCCACCAGGCCACCGAACGACCAGCCAAGCAGGTGGTACGGGCCCGTCGGCCGCACCCGACGGATCGCGGCGACATAGTCCCGAGCCATGTCGGCCACGTCCGCCGTCACCGGCTCGGTCAGACCGCGGGCCTGCAAGCCGTACACCGGTCGGCGCGGGTCGAGGTGGCGCAGCAGGCCCGAGTACACCCAGCTGATGCCCGCGGCCGGGTGCACGCAGAACAGCGGCGGCAGGTCCCCGCCCGCGCGCAGTGGCAGGAGCACGTCGAGTGCGTCCCCGCCGGTCGGGGCGCCCTCGGCGATCCTGGAGGCGAGCCCGGCGACGGTGGGCGTCTCGAACAGCGCCCGCAGGCCCAGCCGCACCCCCAGCACCGCGTGGACCCGGCTGATCACCCTGGTGGTGAGCAGCGAATGCCCGCCGAGGTCGAAGAACCCGTCGTCCAACCCGACCTCCGGCACGCCCAGCACGTCGGCGAACACCTCGCACAGGGCGCGCTCGACCGCCGTGCTCGGCGCGCGGCCGGTCGTGGTCGGCGCGTCCGGCGCCGGGAGGGCCGCGCGGTCGACCTTTCCGTTGGGGGTCAACGGAATCTCGTCCACCTCGACGAACGCCGACGGCACCATGGCCTCGGGCAGTGCGGCGGCGACGTGGGCGGCCAGGCTGTCGACCGGACCGACGACATAGGCGACGATCCGCTGGTCGCCCGGCCGGTCCTCGCGCACGATCACCGTGGCGCGGCGAACGTCCTCGTGCGCGACCAGCCGGGACTCGATCTCGCCGAGTTCGATCCGGAACCCGCGGACCTTCACCTGGTGGTCGACGCGCCCGACGAACACCATTGTCCCGTCCGCGCGCCTGCGGACCAGGTCGCCGGTGCGGTAGAGGCGGGCGCCGGGGACGAACGGGTTGGCCACGAACCGTTCCGCGGTCAGCGCGGGCCGGTTCAGGTAGCCCCGCGCCAGCCCGGCGCCGCCGATGTACAGCTCGCCGACCACCTGGTCGGGCACGGGCATCAACCCCGCGTCGAGCACGTACAGCCGGACATGGTCGAACGGCGTGCCGATGGGGACCGGCCCGGCGGGCAGTGGGTCGCCCGGCTCGACCCGGTACTCCATACAGCTCACCGTGATCTCCGTCGGACCGTAGGAGTTGATCACGGTGACGTCCGAGTGCCGGGCCCGCCACGGCTCGATCTGGGCGCCGTGCAGGGCTTCGCCCGCGACGATGAGCGTGCCGCTGGGGGCGAACTCGTCGGGCAGCGCGGACAGCAGCGGCAGGTGACTCGGCGTGCCTTTGAGCATCGTGACGGGCGCGCGCCGCAGTGATTCGACCGTGCCGCCGGTGTCGTCCAACGCGGCCAGGTGCACGCACCCGCCGGTGATCAGCGGCCCCCACAGCACGGTCACGGTGAGGTCGAACGCCACCGGCGAGTGCACCAGCGCCACCCCCGCCGCGTCCGGGTAGCCGACCCCGGCCCAGCCAAGGTACGCCGCCAGCGCCCGGTGCTCGATGACGACGCCCTTCGGCCGTCCGGTCGACCCGGAGGTGTAGATCACGTACGCCGGATCCGTGCCGCGCCTGCCGGGCACGAGCGGATCCTGTGGCGAGTGCCGCGCGATGTCGTCGGCGTCGGGCACGAACACAGCGAAGCCCGCGAAGTCGGCGGCGAGCGCCGCGGTGGTCACCACCAGCGTGGGCTTGGCGTCGGCCAGCATGTATCCGACGCGCGCCGTCGGGTAGTCCGGGTCGATCGGCAGGTACGCCGCGCCCGACTTGAGCACCGCGAGCAGCGTCACGACCAGGTCGGCCGAGCGAGGCAGCACGACCGCGACGATCCGCTCCGGCCCGGCCCCCAACTCGGCGAGCCTGCCCGCCAGCCGGTTCGCCCGCTCGTTGAGGTCCCGATAGGACAGTTCGACGCCGTCGACGCGGACGGCAGGGCGGTTCGGAGTGCGTGCGGCCTGGCCTGCGACAAGATCGGGCAGTGTGGTCTCCGCCGCGGGCGTACCGGCGCGTTCCACCAGCCGAGCGCGTTCGTGCGGCGTCAGGATGTCCAACGCGCCGACGCGCTCGTCCGGCGCGGCGACGGCGGCGTCGAGCAGGCACACCAATCGGTCGGCCAGCGTCCGCGCGGTGGCGCGGTCGAACAGGTCGACGTCGTAGGTCAGCGACCCGTCGATGCCCAAATCGGGCCGTTCGGCGAGCATGAAGCTCAGGTCGTACTTGGCCGTCTCCACCGGGATCTCCTGCTCGGCCACGTCGAGGCCCGGCAGCTCGACCGCGCCGGACTCGGTGTTCTGCAAGGCGAGCAGCACCTGGAACAGCGGGTGGTGCGACAGCGACCGGGTGGGGCTGACCGCCTCCACGATCCGCTCGAACGGCACGTCCTGGTGGGCGTAGGCGGTCAGGTCGACCTCGCGGACCCGGTCCAGCAACTCCCGGAACGTCGGCTGCCCCCCGGTGTCCACCCGCAGGACCAGGGTGTTGACGAAGAACCCGACGAGATCGTCGAGCGCCGCGTCGGTCCGGCCCGCGATCGGCGACCCGATCGGGATGTCCGTGCCCGCGCCGAGCCGGGTCAGCAGCGCCGCGAGCGCGGCGTGCAGGACCATGAACACGCTGGTCCCAGTGTCCGCGGCCAACCCGAGGATCCGCTCGTGCAGGCCAGGGTCGACAGTGAAGTCGACCGCGTCGCCGCGGTGTCGGGCGAGGGCGGGGCGGGTGTGGTCGGCGGGCAGGTCCAGCCGATCCGGCACACCCGCGAGGGCGGACCGCCAGTGCGCCAGCGACTTGCCCGCAGGGCTGTCGGCGTCCGTCTCGCCGCCGAGCAGTTCCAGCTGCCACAACGTGAAGTCGGCATACTGGACGGGCAGCGGAGTCCACTGTGGCCGGTCTTTTTGGACCCGGGCCGCGTAGGCGGCACCCAAGTCGGCGGTGAACGGCGCCAGGGACCACCCGTCGGTGGCGATGTGGTGCATCACGATGAGCAGGACATGGTCGCGCTCGCCCAACCGGAACAGCTCCGCGCGCAGCGGCGGTTCGACGGCCAGGTCGAATCCGGTCGACGCCGCGGCGGCCACGGTCACGGCCAGATCCGCCTCGGCGAGATCACACACCGGCAGGTCGACCGACGCCGCCGCCAGCACCTCTTGGTACGGCTCGTCGTCGACCACGGGGAAGATCGTCCGCAGCGGCTCGTGCCGCTCGGTCACGTCGGCGATGGCCAGCCGCAGCGCCGCGACGTCGAGGTCGCCGCGCAGCCGCAGCGCCAACGGCACGTTGGACATCGCCGCCGCGGTGTCGAACTGGTTGACGAACCACAGCCTGCGCTGGGCGAACGACAGCGGGACACGGTCTGGTCGGGACATCGGCCGCAGGGCGACGCGGCTCGACGTCGTCGCGTCCGCCAGCCGCAGCGCCAGCGCGGCCGCGGTCGGCGCCTCGAAGACGGCCCGGATGCCCATCTCCACGCCGAGCGCCGACCGGATGCGGCCGACCAGGCGGGTGGCGAGCAGAGAGTGGCCGCCGATGGCGAAGAAGTTGTCGTCCGCCCCCACCTCGGGCAGCCCGGTCAACTCGGCGAAAAGTCCACACAGGACAGACTCGGTCGGGGTGGCGGGCCGACGGCTGGGCGCCTGCCGCCAGTCCGGCGCGGGCAGCGCGGCCCGGTCGAGCTTTCCGTTGCCGGTCAAGGGAAGTTCGGCCAGCTCGACCCACGCCGACGGCACCATGAAGTCGGGCAGCGTCCGAGCGACGCGCTCCCGTATCGCCTCGGTGTCCAATACCGCACCCACCACATCGGCGACCAGCCGCATGTCGCCGGGCCGATCCTCCCCGTCCGACACCGCCTCGGTGTCCAGCGCCGCGCCCACCACATAGGCGACCAGCCGCTTGTCGCCGGGGCGATCCTCCCTGGCCAGCACCGCCGCGGCCGAGACCGCCGGATGCGCGACGACCGCCGCCTCGACCTCCCCCAGCTCGATCCGAAAGCCCCGGATCTTGACCTGGTGGTCGGCGCGGCCGAGGAACTCCAGCATCCCGTCCGGCCGCCACCGGGCGAGGTCACCGGTGCGGTAGAGCCGTTCGCCCGGCGTGCCGAAGGGGTGGGCCACGAACCGGGTCGCGGTCATGCCAGGCTCACCCCGGTAGCCGTCGGCCAGGCCCGCGCCGCCGATGTACAACTCGCCTGCCACACCGGGTGGCACCAGCCGCAGTTCGGCGTCGAGCAGGTACACGCTGGAGTTCGCCACGGGCAGCCCGATCGGCAGCGGCGCGCGCTCGGTGTCCTCGGCGCGGATCCGGTGACTGGTGGCCAGGACCATGCCCTCGACCGGCCCGTAGGCGTTCACCACCGGCAGCTCGGGACGCCTGCGCAGCAGTTCGGCGATGTGGTGGGCCGAGGGCACGTCGCCGCCGGTGATCACCTGGGCGACCGCGTCGAACGCCTCCGGGTGCACGTCGACCATCACCGCGAGCAGCCCGGCGGACAGGAACAGCGTGGTGACACCGTGGCGGGCCACGAGTCGGGCGATCTCGGCGGGCTCCGGGCTCTGACCCGGCTGCAGCACAATGGTTCCGCCGGGCAGCAGGGCGCCGAAGAGTTCGAGGACGGCGCCGTCCCACGACACCGGCGCGGCCTGCACCCAGACCTGGTCGGGCCCGAAGTCGAGATAGCCCTGCCCGAGGAATGTCCTGGTGATCGCGCGGTGCGACGAGACGACACCCTTGGGCCTGCCCGTCGATCCCGAGGTGAACAGCACGCACGCGGTGGACCGCGGCCCACCGGGCACGATCAGGTCCTCGCGGCTCTCGGCCGCGGCGCCGTCGATCTGCTCATCGATGAGCAGGACATGGTCGACGCCGTCGAACATCCCGGCGGACGCGGGCTGGGTGACGACCCAGGTCAACTCCGCCTCGGCGACGATCGCGCGCACCCGGCCCACCGGGTGCTCCGGGTCGATCGGGACATAGCCCGCACCCGCCTTGAGAACCGCGAGCAATGCCACGACCATGTCCGGCCCCCGGTCGACGCACAGGCCGACAAGGTCACCATCGCCCACCCCGGCCGCGCACAGCCACCGGGCGAGCTGGTTGGCCGAGGCGTTCAGCTCCGCGTAGGTGATCTCGGTGTCGCGGAACACCAGCGCGACGGCGTCCGGGGTCTGCCGGGCGTGCCGTTCGATCACTTCGTGCACGCGCAGGTCGGGGATCTCGACGGCGGTGTCGTTGACCCCGGTGACGAGCATGTGCCGCTCGCCCCGGCCGACGACCTCCAGCGCCTGGACGCGCACCGCCGAGTCGGCGGCGACCTGCTCCAGCACCGTGACCAGCCTGTCACCCAATGCCCGTGCGGTGGGGTGGTCGAACAGGTCGGCCGCGTACACGAGCAGGAAGTCCATGCCCGCCGAGCCGCCGTCCTCGGCACGCCGCGCGCTGTAGTGCAGCGTCAGGTCGAACTTGGCGGTCGCCGCCGTGACCGGCCCCGGCTCGACCACGAGGTCCGGCACCTCGAATCCGCCGGGACCCTCGGTGACCGCGGCGAGCATCACCTGGAACAGCGGGTGCCGCGACAGCGACCGCACCGGGTTGACCGCCTCGACGAGCCGCTCGAAGGGCACGTCAGCGTTGGCGTAGGCCTCCAGGTCGGCCCGCCGGACCCGGCCGAGCAGCTCGGCGAAGGTCAGGTCGCCGGACGTGTCGGCGCGCAGGACGAGCGTGTTGACGAAGAAACCGACCAACTCGTCGAGCGCCTCGTCGGACCGGCCGGTGATGGGCGAGCCGATCGGGATGTCGGTGCCCGCGCCGAGCCTGGTCAGCAGCGCGGCCAGGGCGGCGTGCACGACCATGAAGACGCTGCACTGGTTGGCCCTGGCCAGTTCCACGAGCGCGGCGTGCAGCCGGGCGTCGATCCCGAAGGCGACCTCGCCCGCGCGGTTCGACGCGACCGCGGGCCGCGGCCGGTCGAGGGGCAGGTCGATCTGGTCGGGCAGGCCGGTCAGCTCCTGCCGCCAGAACCGCAGCTGCGCGGCGAGTGGACTGTCCGAATCGGACTCTTCGCCGAGGACTTCCCGTTGCCACAAGGAATAGTCGGCGTACTGCACCGGCAGCGAAGCCCACTGCGGCACGCCACCCGCCGCGCGGGCGGTGTACGCCGTGCCGAGGTCGCGCAGCAGCGGAGCCAGCGAGCCCTCGTCACCCGCGACGTGGTGCAGCACCAGCAGAAGAACATGCTCGGTCGGCGCCGTGCGGAACAGCGTCGCCCGCACCGGCAGGTCGACGGTAAGGTCGAACCCGGTGTCAGCGGCGACCTGCACGCGCGCGGCCAGCGCGGACGGCTCGACATCGTGCGGGTCCAGCCGGAACGACGGCGGGTCGAGCACGACTTGGTGCGCGGTGCCGTCCCGCTCGGGCAGCACGGTGCGCAGGACCTCATGCCGGGCGACCACGTCACCCAGCGCGGCGCCCAGCGCGGCCACGTCGAGTGGACCGGACAGCCGCAGCGCGGTGGGCACGTTGTAGAGCGCGCCCGCGTCCTCGAACCGGTTGAGGAACCACAGCCGCTGCTGGGCGAACGACAGCGGCACGGTCTCGGGTCGCGCGACCGGCCGCAGCGGCGCGGCGACCGCGGCCGTCGTGTCGATCGCCTCGGCCAGACCGCCCACGGTCGGCGCGGCGAACAGCGCGCCGATGGTGAGGTCGGTGCCGAACACCGACCGGACCCGGCCGACGACCCTGGTGGCCAGCAGCGAGTGCCCGCCGAGGTCGAAGAAGTTGTCGTCCACGCCGATCGTGGCCACCCCGAGCACCTCGGCGAACAGGTCGCAGAGGATCTCCTCGCGCGGTGTCCTCGGCGGGCGGGACACCGCGGCCGACGCCGCCAGGTCCGGCGCGGGCAGCGCGCGGCGGTCGAGCTTGCCGCTGGCGGTCAGCGGGAACGCGGCCAAGCCGACCACGGCGGCGGGCACCATGTGCTCGGGCAGCCGGGTGCCGAGCAGGGCGCGCAGCGCCACCGGGTCGACGGTCTCTCCCGGCTCGGCCACGACGTAGGCCACCAGGCTCTTGGCCCCACCCCGGCCCGCGATGGCGGCGACCGCGGCCTGCCGGACACCGGGGCAGGCCGCGACGGCGGCCTCGACCTCACCCAGCTCGATTCGGAAGCCGCGGATCTTGACCTGGTGGTCAGCGCGGCCGACGAACTCGATGTTCCCGGTCGCCGTCCAGCGCACCAGGTCACCGGTCCGGTACATCCGCGCACCGTCCAACGCGAAGGGGTTGGCGACGAACCGCTCCGAGGTCAGACCGGGCCGGGCGAGGTATCCCCTGGCCAGCCCCGCGCCCGCGAGATACAGCTCACCGACCACGCCAGGGGCGACCGGCCGCAGCGCCGCGTCGAGCACGTACGCGCTGGTGCCGGGGATCGGCCTGCCGATGGGCGGGGCGTCGGCGCCGCTGAGCGGGTCCGACATGGTGGCGACCACAGTGGACTCGGTGGGCCCGTACACGTGCATCATCCGCCTGCCCGGCGACCAGCGGGCGACGAGTTCGCCGGGGCAGGCCTCACCGCCGACGACGAATCCGCGCAAGGTCGGCAGGTCCCCGTCGGGCAGCGAGGCGAGCATCGGCGCCACGAGGTCGGTGTGGGTGACCTTGTGGTCGTCGACCAGCGCGGCCAGTTCGGCCCCGGCCAGGGTGCTGCCCGGCGGCGGCAGCACCAGGGCCGCGCCGCAGGACAGGGTCATCGCGATGTCGGCCATCGACACGTCGAAGCTGATCGACACCGCGAGCAGGAACCGGCTGGTCTCGTCCAGCCGCATCCGATCGATGTGGACCGCGGCGACGTCGGCGACCCCGTGGTGGGTGACCACGACGCCCTTCGGGGTGCCGGTCGACCCGGAGGTGTAGATGACGTAGGCGGGGTGGCGCACCGACAGCGGGCGCACCCGGTCGGCGTCGGTCGGATCGGTCTCGGGGGCGCCGTCGAGGTCCAGTGTGTCGAGGGTGATCACCGGCGCGGCGCGGCGGTCGTCTTCCTCGATCAGCGCGGTGCCGATCTTGGAGTCGGCCTGTTCGGTGGTTGTGAGCACGACCGCGGGAGTGGCGTCGGCGAGCATGAACTCGATCCGCTCGGCCGGGTAGCCGGGGTCGACCGGCACGTAGGCCGCGCCGGTCTTGAGCACCGCCAGCCAGGCCACGATCAGCTCCGCCGACCGCGGCAGCGCCAGCGCCACCCGCGTCTCCGGACCGACGCCCCGGCCGATCAGGTGGTGGGCCAGCCGGTTGGCCGCGGCGTTGACTTGGGCGTAGCTGAACACGGTGTCGCCGAACACCACCGCGTCGCCGTGCGGGGTGCGCCGGACCTGCGCCTCGACCAAGGCGGGCAGGGTCGCCGGGGTGGCGGCGGTCCCGGTGTCGTTCCACCCGTCCAGGACGAGGGCACGTTCCCCCGCGGTGAGCACGTCGACGCGGCTCAGCGGCACGGTCGGATCGGCGGCGAAGGACTCCAGCAGCCGGACCAGCCGCGCCACGATCGCCTCGGCGTCCACTGTGGAGTAGACGTCGGGCCGGTAGCACAGCCGCAGGCGCAGCCGGGGACCCGGCGTGGCGGCCAAGCCTAGCGGGTAGTGGATGGCGTCGAGTTCCTCGATCCCGGTCACCCGCAGGCCGTCCGCCGACAGGTCGGCGTGGTCGGCGTAGCTGGCGAACACGGTCAGGGTGTCGAACAGCTCGCCGATCCCGGCGGCCCGCTGCGGTTCGGCCAAGCCGACGTAGGCGTGCGGGGTCATCGCCGACAGCTGGTCCTGCAGGTCGGCGAGGACCGCGGCCACCGACCGCGCCGGGTCAAGGCGCACCCGCACTGGCATGGTGCCCACGAACATGCCCAGCATCGAGTCCATACCCACGACCTCGGCCGGGCGCCCGCCAACGGAGGTGCCGAACAGCACGTCGGACCGGCCGGTCAGCGAGCCGACCAGCATCGCCCACGCGCCCTGCACGACGGTGTTCATGGTCAGCTGGCAGCCGCGGGCGGTGGCGACGAGCGCGGCGGTCAGCTCCTCGGGCACCTCCACGACCAGGTCCTGCGAACGCACGCTCCGCGTCCCCTGCGCGGCAGCGGCGACCAAGGTCGGCTCGTCTACCCCGGCCAGCAGGTCGCGCCACGCGCGTTCGGCCGCGGCCCGGTCCTGGCGGTCCAACCAGGCCAGGTAAGCCGGGTACGGGGTCGCGGGCACGATGGCGGCCCCGGTGTAGCGGTCGAGCAGTTCGCGCAGCAGCACCGGCATCGACCAGCCGTCGAGCATCAGGTGGTGGCTGGTGATCACCAGCTGGCGCGCGGCCTCACCCACCCGGACCACGGTGAACCGGACCAGCGGCGGCTCGGCGAGGTCGAACCGCCGCGCGCGGTCAGCCGCGAGCAGCCGCGCCATGCCTGCCGCGGCGTCCCCCGCCGTCAGGTCGACGACCTCGAACGGCGCCGACACCCGGGCGGGGACGACGGCCAGCGGGGCGGACAGCCCCTCGTGCCGGTAGGCGACCCGCAGCTGCGGATGGTCGCGCAGCACCGCGTCCGCCGCGGCCCGCAGCCGGTCGGTGTCCAGCGGCCCGTCCAGTCCGACGACGAGCTGGGTGAGGTAGACGTCGGCGCTGTCCTCATAGAGCGAGTGGAACAGCAGACCGTCCTGCAACGGCGTCACCGGCCACACGTCGGCCAGGTCGGGGTGGGCGGCCTCCAGCCGATCGATGTCGGACTGGGTGACCGACGCGAGCGGGAAGTCCGACGGCGTGTGGCCGCCCGCCGCGGGCTTCCCGGTGTGCGTGGCGATCGCGGTCAGCGCACGGAACCACAGCTCACCCAGTCGCCGCACGTCGCCCTCGGCGAGCAGCTCGCCCGGCCACGCCCAGGTCACGCTCAGCCGGGGCCCGGTCGGCTGGTCCTCGGTGATGGCGTTGATCTCCAGCAGGTGCGCGAACGGGATGCCGGGGTCCTCCCCCTCGCCGAGCGCGGCGGTCTCGGGCGCGGCGGCCCAGTCGGTGCCCTCGGCCGGGACGCCGAAGCGGCCCAGGTAGTTGAACTCGATCTGCGGGGTGCCCAGCGCGGCGAGCGCGGGCGCGGTGTCGTCGTTGAGATGGCGCAGCAACCCGAAGGTCTGGCCGGTCGAGCCCGCGCGGAGCTGTTCTTTCACCCGCTTGACGACGCCCGCGACCGCGGCCCCGCCGGACCACACCGACGCCCAGTCCACGGCGCCGAGGTCGAGCCGCACCGGCCGGATCGAGGTGAACCAGCCGATGGTGCGCGAGAGGTCCATGCCCGCGGCGTCCTCCTCGCGCCTGCCGTGGCCTTCCAGGTCCAGCACGACCTGGGTCGAATCGGAGAGCCCGCGGTCGCGCCGCCACGCGGCGACCGCGAGGCCGAGCGCGGTGACCAGGATGTCCTCGACGCCCGCGTGGAAGGCGGCAGGCGCCGCTGTCAGCAGCGCGGCTGTCTGCTCCTCTGGCAGCGTCATGGTCACCGAGCGCTCGGTGCCGACGACATCGCGCGCGGGGTCGAGCGGCCTGCTCGACAGCAGCGGGTCGGGGGTGGCCAGGATCTGTTGCCAGCGCTCGGTTTCCGCGACGACGGCGGGATCGTGGGCACGTTCGGCCTGATGCTGGGCCCAGCGCCGGAACGACGTGGCGACCAGCTCCGGCGGGGTGCCCAGGTCGGCCCACGCCTCGGCCAGGTCGGGCACCAGGATCCGCCAGGTCACCCCGTCGACCACCAGGTGTTGCAGACAAAGCAGCAGCCGTCCCTGCCGCAGCGGGCCGCGGTCGAACCACACCGCGCGAAGCATGACGCCCCGCTCCGGGTCAAGGTCGGCTACCGCGCGCTCGGACTCTTCGGCGACCACGCGGGCGAGTTCATCGTCGCCCAGCCCGCTCACGTCGACCCGAGTCAGACAATCGGTGACCGCACCGACGTCCTGGACCTCCAGTGTCCACTGTGTACCGTCACGGCCGAGCCGGGAGCGGAGCATGTCGTGCCGATCGATGACCGCGCGAAGCGCGGCGGTCAGCCGCTCCAGGCCGAGGTCGGCGGGCACCTGCACCAGCATCGACTGGTGGAAGGCGTCAATGGGCCCACCCCGGTCCCGAAGCCAGTGCATGATCGGCGTCAGCGGGACCGCCCCGATCCCGGCGCCGGGCGCCTCCACCTCGACCGCCCCGGTGTCCCTGGCCACCGCGGCGAGCCGCTCGATGGTGCGGTGGGTGAACACCTCGTGCGGGGTGAAGTCGATGCCCGCCCGCCGCGCCCGGCTCACCAGTTGGATGGAGACGATGCTGTCGCCGCCGAGGTCGAAGAAACTGTCGTCGATGCCGATGCGCGGCAGGCCGAGCACATCGGCGAACAGACCGCACAGTGCTTCCTCACGCGGCGTGCGCGGGCCACGGTGCGAGGCCACGGCTGCGAAGTCCGGCGCGGGCAACGCCTTGCGGTCCAGCTTTCCGTTGGGGGTCAACGGGAACTCGTCCAGCACCACGACCGCGGCGGGCACCATGTACTCGGGCAGCGTCTCGGCGGCGTGGGCACGCACCTCGGCCGGATCCACCGGGCGCCCGTCCGGCACGACATAGGCGACCAGCCGCTTCTGCGCGGCGTCCTCGTTGACCACCACGGCGGCCGACCGGACCGCCGGGTGCCCGCTGATCGTGGCCTCGATCTCGCCCAGTTCGATGCGGAACCCGCGTACTTTCACCTGATTGTCGGCCCGACCGACGAAGACGAGGTCCCCGCTCGGCAGCCGCTTGACCAGGTCGCCCGTGCGGTACATCCGGGTGCCCGGCGCGTCGAACGGGTTGGCCACGAACCGCTCGGCGGTGAGCGCGGGGCGGTTGAGGTAGCCCCGAGCCAGCCCCGCGCCCGCCAGGTACAGCTCCCCCGGCTCACCGTCGGGCACCGGCCGCAGCGCCGCGTCGAGCACGTGCGCGGCGACGCCCCGGATCGGCCTGCCCATCGGCGGCGCGGCGTCCCCGGTGGCGGGCTCGCTCATCGTGGCGACCACAGTGGACTCGGTCGGCCCGTAGACGTGCACCAGCCGCCTGCCCGGCGCCCACCGCGCGGCCAGTTCGCGCGAGCACGCCTCCCCGCCGACGATGACGCTGGTCATGGTGGGCAGCGGGCGGTCGGGCAGCGACGCCAGCATCGCGGCCACCAGGTCGGTGTGGGTCACCCCGTGCCGCTCGATCACATCGGCGAGCACGTCGCCCGCCATCTGCTCGTCGGGACCGGGCACGACCAGGGTCGCACCGGCGAACAGGGTCATTGCGATGTCAGCCATCGAGACGTCGAAGCTGATCGACACCGCGAGCAGGAACCGGCTCCCCGGCCCGATCAGCAGCCGGTCGATGTGCTCGGCGGCCATGCCGCCGACACCCCGGTGGGTCACCACGACGCCCTTGGGCGTGCCGGTGGACCCCGAGGTGAAGATGACGTACGCGGCGTCGTCCAGCGACAGCGGCCGGGTCCGGTCGGCGTCGGTCGGGCCGATGTCGGCGGTGGCGTCGTCGATGAGCAGTACGTCGGCGTCGAGGGTCGCCGCCACCGCCTCGGTCGTGACGACCACGGCGGGCCGGGCGTCGCCGAGGATGAGGGCGATGCGGTCGGCCGGGTACCCGGGGTCGATGGGCAGGTACGCCGCACCCGACTTGAGCACCCCGAGCCAGGCCACGATCATCTCCGGCGAGCGCGGCACCGCCAGCCCGACCAGGTCACCCGGCCCCACGCCCCCGTCGATCAGCCGCCACGCCAGCCGGTTCGCCCGCGCGTCCAGCTCCGCGTAGGTCAGTTCGGTCCCGCCGTGCACCACCGCGATCGCGCCGGGGTCGGCCGCGCACGCCGCCTCGAACAGCTCAGGCATGGGCGCGGTGTCCCCGCCGGGGAACCGCGGCCGGTACGACGCTGGGGATTGCGACATGTGCTGGCCTCCGCGAGTCTGGTCCGCCCGCCCGATCGACGCGGGTCACCGGTATCCACTCTGGCCGCGCGCCCCGGCCACCACCCGAGCCAAAGCGTCCGCGAATGGATCGTTTTGGCCCGTGCCGGTGAACGCGCAGGGCCGGGTGGGGCGTGATCGCCCCACCCGGCCCGGCCAAACGGGTCCCGCTACTCCCACACGCCCATGGTCGTCGCTTGACCGCTACGACGGCGCCCTCACGCGCGCTCACCGTCCACTGTGGCCGTTACCGCCGCCCACACGACCCGCGACGACGCCCGGCGGTCCCGTGGCGGCACCCCGTTGACGTCCTCGGTGGACATCGCGTAGGTGCCGGTGGCGAAGGCCAGCGCGTCGGCGTTGCGGGACAGGATCTCCCGGTTGATGTTGCCCAGGTTGTCGCACGGCGCGAGGTTGCACGGGTCGAAGGCGATTCCGGCCGTACCGCCCCACTTCGCCGCCTGCGCGGGCGACTTGATGTGCGGGATGCCCGCGAACGGCCCGCCGGTGGGGATGCCCGCGGCGATGAAGGTCGCGTAGTTGCCCTGGCCGACAACGGGAGCGGGTTCGGTCTGCACCCCGATCCCGGTCATGAAGTCCACAAAGGTCTTCTCGATCTGCGCCGACCCATAGGGCATCGGCCCTGCCTGCCCCGCGGAGTTGTCGCCGTCGAAGACGAAGTGGCCGCCGTTGGGCGAGCCGAGCGGGCCCACGTCGAGGTACATCGCGATGTCGAGCCGCTGTTCGTCGTTCAGCGAGTTCAGGTACGGCGCCGCGCCCGAGTGCGGCACATCGGCGCCCCAGAAGGCGAAGCGCACCGCGTTGTTGATCCGCGGGGAGCCGCCGAGCTTGCGCGCCAACTCCAGCGTCGCCGCCCCGTTCGACCCGTTGTCGTTGACGCCGGGCGACGTGGTGACGCTGTCGGAGTGGGTGCCGAGCAGGATGACGTTGTCCTTGCGCCCGGTGCGGGTCTGGGCGATGACGTTGTGCGACACGGTCGCCTCGACGTGCCTGCGCACCTCGACGTTCGTCGACACCCCACCCAGCCCGGTGAGCCTCGCGCCGTCGGCCGACCCGAGCATGACCGCCGGGATCCGGGCCTGCGCCGGGTCGACCACGCCGCCCACGGCTCCGACGGAGTGGTTGTAGAACACGACCGCGACGGCACCCAAACCGGTCGCCACCAACAGCTTCTGGGTGTAGGGACACCCGCCGCGCTTGACCAGCGCCACGGCGCCGGAGGTGGTCAGGCCCGCGTAGTCGGCGGCCTGACAGCCGGAGTCGGCGTCGGCGGGCACGACCGCGAGCGGGCCGGTGACGCCGCCGACCGCGGTGTCCGGCGACCCGATCAGCGGGTTCGGCGCCAGGCTGGTGGCCCCGGCGGCCACCACGGCCCGGTCGATGACCACGCGGTCATAGGTGAACTCGTGCGAGGTGACGTCGAACCCGGCCGTGCGCAGCGAGTCGGTGATGTAGTCCTGCGTCTTCGTGTAGCCGGGGCTCGGGTCGGCGCGGTGGCCGCCGTTGCGGTCGGCGATGCGCTGGAAGGCGATCAAGTGCCGGTTGACGCCGTCGAGGGTCACCCGCTCGACGAGCCGTTCCGCCAGGGTCGGCCTGGCCTGCGGCGCCGCGTGCGCGGTGGCCACCGGCAGTGCCGCCAGGACGAGGACTGCCAAGGCGAGCGCACCGCGGCCGCGGCTCACTCGGCACCGCCTAAGGTGGTCGCCTTCAGCGCGACGGCGGCGCGGGCCTGCGCCCGCTGTTCCCGCGCGGGAACGCCGTTGACGTCCTCGGTGCTGGTGGCGTAGCCACCGAGCACGAACGCCAGCGCGTCGGCGTTGCGGTCGAGCACGGCACGGTCGACGTTGCCGAGGTTGTCGCACGCCTGCTGGTGGCAGCGGTCGAAGGACACACCCGCGGTGCCGCCCCACTTGGTGGCCTGCGCCGGGGTCTTCTGGCGGTAGGACCCCGCGTAGAGGCCGCCGGTCGGGATCGCGGCCATGATGAACTGGCTGTGGTCCCACTGGCGGTCGAAGTTGCTGCCATCGGCCTGGATCTCGCGTCCCGCCAGGTAGCGCACGAACGCCTGCTCGATCTGCGCGGAGCCGTACGGCATCGGACCCACCGAGCCGGTCGAGTTGTCGCCGTCGTAGACGAAGTAGCCCGCGTTCCTCGACCCGATCGAGTTCGAGTTCAGGTACATCGCGATGTCGAGCTGCTGCTCGAAGGTCAGCGACTTCAGGTAGAACCCTGCGGCGGTCTTGTCCACGTCCTCCGCGCCCCACCAGGCGAAACGCACGGCGTTGTTGACCCGCGGGGCCGGGCCCAGCTTCAGCGCGATCTCCAGCAGGGCCGCCGAACTGGTGCCGGTGTCGTTGATGCCCGCGCTGGTCGGGATGCTGTCGAGCTGCGCGCCGGTCATGACCACGTTGTCGGTGCGGCCCGTGCGGGTCTGGGTGACCAGGTAGCGGCTGGTGGTCATCTCCCGGTGCGTGCGAATGTCCACAGTGGTCTGCGTACCCGCGACCGCGGTGAGCGCGAGACCCTCGGCGGTGGTCAGGCCCGCGGTGGGGATCTTGGACTGGGCCGGGTCGACTCCGCCGTAGCCGGGGCCTTCGACGTGGTTGTAGACCAGCGCGGCGACAGCGCCCGCCTGCGCGGCCACCAGCTGCTTCTGGGTGAAGGAGCAGCCGCCGCGCTTGATCAGCGCGATCGCGCCCGTGGCGTTGATGCCCGCGTAGTCCTCGATCTGGCAGCCGGGGTTGGCGTCGACGGGGACGGCCACGAGCGGACCGGTGAGCCCGCCGACGGGGGTGCTCACCGAGTCGGTCATCTGCAAGGGAACGGCGCGGACCGAGCCCGCCGTGACAGTGGCCGCGTCCACGACGATGCGGTTGTAGGTGAACTCCGGCGTGCTGACGTCGAAGCCCGCCGCGCGCAGCCTGCCCGCGACGTAGTCCAGGCTCTTCTGGTAGCCCGGCGTGTGCGCCGCGCGGGTGCCGCCGTTGGTGTCGGCGATGCGCTGCAGGGCGATGAGGTGGCGGTTGATGTTGTCGGCGGTCACCGCTTTGGCGAGCTTGGTGCCCAGCGCGGCGGGGTCGGCGGGCGCGGCGTGGGCGGCGGGCGTCGTGGCGAGCACGGTGCCCGCGATCGCGACGGCCACGGCGCAGCGGCGCCGCCAGTTTCGGTTCGGACGTGGCGTGGATGGGGACACGGGAACTCCCTCACAATCGGTACCGCGAGCCCGCGGCGCGGGTGGTCACGTGCCGCAGCCTGCCGGGTGGACCGGGTGCGATCCCGTGCCATTTCGGACCAAGGTGGATCGGAATCGGGCCACATCAGGGAATCCACCGTCGTGTGCTTCACGGTCGCGGCGCTGTGCGCTAGCGTCTGCGATCCACGAGAGGGCAACGACCATGCCAATGGAGCGCGAAGTGGACCGGTCGAGCGACGCCGGCGCTCTCGCCGGCCTGATCGGCGACTGGGCGGCGCGGAAGGGGCCGCTCTACCGCAAGCTGTCCGAGGCCTTGAGCCTGCTGATCCGCGAGGGCGTGCTGCGCACGGGCGACCGGCTGCCGTCCGAGCGCGATCTGGCCAAGACGCTCGCGGTGAGCCGCGCGACCGTCGTGGCGGCCTACGACGAGCTGCGCGGCGCCGGTCTCATCGAGAGCCTGCGCGGCAGCGGGACCAGGGTGATCGCGAAGGTGCGGCCGAGGTCGGCCGCCGCCGACGGGCGGGTGCCCGGCGGCCGAGCCACGTCCATCTTCCAGCGGATGGTCGACGGCCCCAGCGAGCTGATCTCCCTGGCGTTCGCGGGTGAGCCCGCCGCCGACGAGGTCGGCGACGCGCTGGCCGAGCTGGTCCGGCACGGGCTGCCCGAGCTGATGTCGGACTCGGGCTACCACCCGCGCGGCTACCCGCCGCTGCTGGAGGCGATCTCCGAACACCTCACCCAGCACCGCCTGCCCACCGTCCCCGACCAGGTCCTGGTCACCACGGGCGCCCAGCAGGCCATCGGCCTGATCGCCCAGATGTACCTGCGCCCCGGCGCCACGGTCGTGGTCGAGTCGCCGAGCTGGCCCGGCTGCCTGGACGTGTTCCGGGCGGCGGGGGCGAAGCTGGTCGGCGTGCCCTTGGACGAGGAGGGCGTGCGCACCGACGGCCTGAGCCATGCCTTCGCCGACGCTCCCGCGCTGGCCTACCTCATGCCGACCTACCACAACCCGACCGGCACGCTGATGTCCGCCGATCGGCGCAGGCAGATCGCCGAGTTGGCCGCCCGCTTCGACGTCCCGATCGTCGAGGACAACGCCTACAGCGCCTTCGCCACCACTGACGGCAGGCCACACCCGCCCGCCATCGCCGCCTTCGCAGGCGGCACCGCCGAGGTGCTCACCGTCGGCTCACTCGCCAAGGCCGTGTGGGGCGGGCTGCGGATCGGCTGGATCCGCGGGCCAGGTGAGGTCATCGAGCGCCTGGCCCGGCACAAGGTCCGGGCCGACCTGGCCAGCCCGGTCCTCGACCAGGCCATCGCGGTGAGCCTGCTGCCCAAGATCGTCGACATCGCGGGCGACCGCGCCCACCGGCTGCGCCCCCGGCTGGACCACCTGTGCCACCTGCTGACCGACCAACTCCCCCAGTGGCGCTGGCGGGTCCCCGACGGCGGGTCGGCGCTGTGGATCGAGCTGCCAGACACCGACGCCCAGGTCTTCGCCCAGGTCGCCTTGCGCCACGGCGTGGAGATCGTCCCCGGCTCGGCCACGGACCCGTCGGGCGACCACGACACCTTCATCCGGCTCCCCTACACCTTCCCGGTGCAGGTGCTGACCGAGACCGTGACCCGCCTCCGCCGCGCGTGGATCGAGTTGCGCAGGCACGGCCCGACAACGGATCCGATGCAGACCCTTTTCTGACGAGGCGTGAGAACCTCTGCGCGAGGAACGGCCCGCGGTCGACGCGACTCTCGTCAACGCAGCCGCCTTTGACCAAACATCGGAGTCAAAGACTCTTGACATGGTGTCCGCGACACCTTACATTCGACGATGTCAAAGTTGTTTTACATTGGGGGTCGGCGTGGCACTCGAAGAGAAGCGCGCGTGGATCATGGGGCTGGTCACCGCCTGCACGTATCTGACCTACCTCGTCATCATCCTGAGCCGCGCAGGCGACGGGCCGCTGACTGAGACGCCCTATGTCGCGGCTCTATTGTGGACCATTGGTGTGGCGATCGTCGTGACGATCGTGCTCAGCATCGCCGCCGAGATCACCACGCCGAAGGACTCCCGGAAAAAGGACGAGCGGGACCGAGGGATCGAGCGGTTCGGTGAGTACACCGGCTACTCGTTCACCGCCATCGGCGGGGTATCGACGCTGGCCATGGCCATGGCCGAGGTCGACCACTTCTGGATCGCCAACGCGATCTACCTCGCGTTCGCGCTGTCCGGCCTAATCGCTTCCATGGCCAAGATATCCGCCTACCGTCGGGGATTTCAGTCGTGGTGAAGTCGACCAAGGTCACGAACTCGATCCGGGCACTGCGGTTCGCCAACGGCGAGATGACCCAGGCGGCGCTCGCGGAACGGATCGGCGTGACCAGGCAAACCATCATCGCCGTCGAGCAGGGGCGTTATTCGCCGTCGCTGGAGATGGCATTTCAGATCGCGCGGGTCTTCAAGGTTCCACTCGATGACGTTTTTCAGTACCCAGGGGAGAAATCGTGAAAGCGATCGTGTACGACAGATATGGCCCGGCGGACGTGTTACGGCTCGCCGACATGGACACACCGAAGCCCGGCGATGACGAGGTACTCGTGCGGGTCCACGCGGCCGGGGTGGACTACGGGGTGTGGCACCTCATGACCGGGCTGCCGCTCCCGGCCCGCGCGGCCCTCGGCTTGCGCGCACCCAGGAACCCCATCCTGGGCCGGGATGTCGCGGGAACGGTCGAGGCGCTCGGCGCCAACGTGACGAAGTTCCGGGTCGGCGACGAGGTGTTCGGCACTTGCGCAGGCTCGTTCGCCGAGTACGCGTGCGTGCCCGCGGCGCGATGCGTGCCGAAGCCCGCGAACCTGACCCTCGAACAGGCGGCCGCGGTCCCGGTCTCGGGCCTCACCGCGCTGCACAGCCTGCGCGACAACGTCAAGACCGGCGACAAGGTCCTGATCATCGGCGCGGGCGGCGGGGTGGGCACGTTCGCGGTGCAACTCGCGAAGGCCTACGGCGCCTCCGTGACCGGCGTGTGCAGCACCGGCAAGATCGACCTGGTCCGCTCGATCGGCGCGGACGACGTCGTCGACTACACCCAAACGGACTTCGCCGACGGGACACGGCACTGGGACCTGATCATCGACATCGCCGGGATGCGGCGACTGTCCCACCTGCGCCGCGCCCTCACCCCGAAGGGCAGGCTGATCATCGTCGGCGGCGAGGGCGGCGGCCGATGGCTCGGCGGAATGGACCGCCTGCTCCGAGCGATCCTGCTGTCCCCTTTCGTGAGCCAGCGCCTGGGCGGCGTGATCTCCGTGGAGCGCGGCGAGGACATCGAGGAACTACGCACGCTGATCGAGGCAGGCAAACTCACCCCGGTCATCGACCGCACCTTCCCGCTCGCCGACGCCGCCCAGGCCGTCCGCTACCTGGAGGAAGGCCGCGCCCGGGGCAAGGTCGTCATCACCATCTAAATCGCACAGTCATGGGCAAGTTGCGGTCCGTCGGCCGCATCTCCCCTGCCATCCGGCCTAGTCGAACCATCCGTCAAGGCGATCTTCATCCGGCCCTCCACAGCTAGGATCAGATGAAGATCGGCTTCGACGGGGATTTGGGGGCAGCCGGTGTTCAGCGACGACGTGAGCCGCATTCTGCGGCTCGGCGATCCCGACCAGGTGGCCGACGGCCTCGAACGCTGGCAGCGTGAACTCGCCGACCACGCCGCGAAATTCGACCGGATGCAGCAGGCCGCGGCCGCGCTCCGGGTCACCGAGACCGCCGCCGACGGCGGGCTCAAAGTCACCTGCGACGCCGTGGGCCAGGTCGTCGAGATCATCACCAACGACCGCCTCGAAACCCTGCGCACCGATCAGATCGGGCCCGCTGTGCTGGCCTGCATCCGCCGCGCGCAGCAGACATTGGCCGACCGGCTCGCCGAAACCGCGGCGGAAACCATGGGCGACGACCCGATGAGCCGCGGCCTGGCCGAGCAGTTCCGTGCCCAGTTCGCCCGCCCCGACGACGCGGAGGGTGAAACGGGCGGCACCGAGGCCCCGCAGCCGCGATCGCGGGGCACCCGACCCGATCCCCCCGACGATCCCGGTGACGGCCCGATCCGGTGGGAACACCTCTGATGGCCGACGGGTACAGCGTCACCGAGGACACCCTGCGCGCGCACGCGGACAAGGTGCGCGCCATTTGCGGCAAGCTGGACGCGGCCCAGGACGCGGCCAACGCCCAGGGCGTTCCGGAGGACGCGTTCGGGGTGCTCGCGAGCCAGGTCGGGTTGCCCGGCTGGTTCACCGGCTCCGTGCATGAGCGCGGGATCAGCGCGGTGCGCAACGCGATCGCCCGGGTGGAGGAGATTCGCGCGATCCTGACCGAGGTCGACGAGCAGTACGCGGCGGTCGAGGACCGCCGCGCCGAGGCGTTCAACCGGATCCAGCCGTGACGGCCCCCATCCCCCCGGCGCCGAACCCGCTGGTCGCCCAGCCTGACGCCGGGGTGTCGTGGTTCACCGGCATCGGTCCCATCGAGGCACTGGACACGATCGCCGAGGGGTTCGACAACGGCAGCTGGGTCCAGACCGGCCTGGGCACGGTCGGTCTGGCCGCCGAGGCGGTCTCCACCTGGTTCGACCCGATCGGCACGGTCATCCGGTGGGCGGCGTCGTGGTTGATGGAGCGACTCGAACCGGCCAAGCGGTTCCTCGACTGGCTCGGCGGGAACCCGCCGGTCATCGAGGCGCACGCGGCGACCTGGAAGAACGTGTCCGGCCTGCTGGCCTCCACTGCCGAGGACATCGAGAAGGCTGTTTCCACCGACCTGGCGCAGTGGACCGGCGACGCGGCCGCGACCTACCGGGCGCAGATCGCCGAGCACGTCACCGGCCTGCGCGAGGCGTCCACGCTGTGCGCCACCGCGAGCGGGCAGGCCACCCTGATCGCCGCCGTCGTCGGAGCGGTTCGGGCCACTGTCCGCGAGCTGATCGCCGGCCTGGTGAGCTGGCTCGTGCAGTCCATCGGGTGGGTGGTCCTCACCGGCCCGTTCGGTGCGACCCAGGCGGTCCGCACCGCGATCGCGGAGATCTTCCGCGTCACCGGCGTGATCTCCGAACTGGTCGCCAAGCTCTCCCGGTCGTTCGCGACGCTGCGCGCCAAGGTGCCCGCGCTGATCGACGTGTACGACCAGGTGATCGCCAAGCTCGCCCCAAAGAAGACCTCGCCCCGCCTCGGCGCCCGCCGACCGACCGCAAGACCGCCGACCGCCAGACCGCCGAGCACCACACCGGCGATCCACGCCGGGACCATGCCTGAGGCAACGGCCGCCGACTACCTCAGGAAGATCTTCCCCCACCTGGAAGGGATCAACGCACAGGCCTACCAGCAGAACCTGCGCTGGGCAAGAACCAACTGCGCGCGCGCAGCGGTCGCTTTCGAACGCATGATGCGGCGGGGCACGCCCGAGGTCGCGAGGCGACGCCCGAACATGGTCCAGGAGGACACCGTCGCACAGCTGTACGGCCGGGATTGGGAGGTCATCGGCACCCCGCGGCAGAACGCAGGCACCAGGTGGAACACCATCACCGCGACGGTGGACGCGTTGCCGGTCGGCGGCCGCGGCATCGTCTCCATCGAACGCACAGACGGCACCTCGCACGTCATCAACGTCTTGCGGACCGGCGACGGTGTCGTCTACGTCGACGCGCAGCTGGGCACGCTGGCCGAGTTGGAGCCAACGGGCGTTCGGCTGCTGAGCCTCATGGTCACCCACCCGTGAACGACCTCATCGCCGTGCGTGCCGCCATCGCCTGGCTCGACCACGTGCACGGCGGGCGGGTCGGGCTGGCCGATCCGCAACCGGTGGCGGAGACGGCCGGTGCCGTCGCGTTCGCTTGCCACCCGCTCGACCCGGCAGCCACCCCACTGCTCACCGCCGCAGTCGCGGTCCCCCGATCCGGGGCGAGCCCGTTCCACCCGGCCACCGCGAACCCCTGGTCAGACCTGGCCGACGACCTCGCCGCCCGCTCCCCCGCTCTCCAGGCGCGCCGCACCAACGCCCGCGGCTACCTCGTCGCGGTGGACGCCGCCATCGACGGCGGCACCGCCTCCGCCGTCCCATGGCACCCCGACCACGAGTCACCCGGCTGGTGGGACCGCTTGGTGGAAAAGCACTTCCCGTCCTCCGCGGTGTCCACATTCGACAGTTGGGACACCGTGATCGGGGCGATGGCGTCGGCCGGGCCCGACGCGCGGGGCGCGATCTGGGTGCGCCGGGAGCTGCGCGGGCAGCTGATCACCGGCAACCTGGTGCACGCGCACGTCGCTGACGGGGCTGTGGTCATATTGGACGGCCAACGAGGCGGACTCGCCGAACTGGAGACCGAGAACCTGCGCGACCTCGTCCTTGCGCTCTCGCACCGTCCCCGTCCGGCCGCCACGCCCGCGCCGTGGCGGGCGGCCGCCCCGGACTTCCCGTCGGCCGTCGCCAAGGCCAGGGCCTGGCTGATCCTGCGGCCCGGCGACGACCTGGTGCTGATCGACCCGGCGCCGCAGGACGAGTCGCGCCGTGGCTGGCTGTTCGCGTGCGCCGCCGCGCGGTACGTCGAGCGGGGCGACTGGCGCGACCAGACGCTGGACGGGGCACTGGTGGTCCCGAAGGACGCTCGCGCGCCGTTCGGCCTGCCCAACGCCCGACCGTGGCAATGGTTGGAGCGATGGGACAACGGCGAGTGCGACGCGGTCCCGTCCCCTGGCTCGGGCGAGGCGAGCTGGTTCGCCGCGACGATGCCACAGCTCGGCCCCGTGCTGTCCGCGTCGACGCATCCGGACGTGCGGTCCGCTCTAGTCGAGCTGGCGATGCTCCCCGTCGGCGCGCGGGCGCTGCTGTGGCTGCGCCGACGGGACCGACGCGGACGCGAGTCGGTCGGCATGCTCGCCAACGCCGCTTCCACCGACACCGGCCTCCTGCTGGTCGACGGCATCACGGGCCAGGCGGCCGAACTGGACGTGGACGACGTCCTGGCCACCCACGTGATCCGCTACCACTAACACACCCCTGGCCATTCAAGGGATTCGTTAGCCGGGCGTCTCGTCGCGCCCGCTTGCCGGGGCGAAGCGCAGGCGTTGCCCTTCGTGAATGTCGCTGACCCATTCCCAGCCAGGCTCGGCCGATGAGATCCGTGGGTCGTCGCGAACTTCCCTGTCGCGCAAGGCATGTACGTACGCGCGGTCCTGTTCGATCCGTGCGCTTAGCTGATCGGCTCTGCCGACGGATCCGTGACCCGGGATGACGACATCGACGTCGCCCGCGACGGCTTCGAGTAGTCGCAGCCCCACGAGGTAGTCCTCGATCGGGTTGTTGGTGCTGTTCACGTCGTCGAGCATCGGGATGAAGACATCGGAGAGCATGTCGCCTGCGACGAGGACCCTGCGTTCTTCGATCAGCAGTGCCGCGTGGCCGGGGGAATGCGCCGGATGCTCGATTATGCGCACTTGGGGGCCATCCCAAGGAATCCGCGTGGTTCCGGCGGGCAGACCGGTGATGAGGCCGAACAGGTCCAGCGGTGTCTCCTCGGCGATCTCCGGCGGCAGCCCCGCGGAGACGCGGGCCTTCCAGTCCGCGTTCGCCAGCAGATCTCGCATGGCAGCCGCACAGCGGGCGGTACCGTACCGAGGCGCGTCGCCGAGTTCGGGATGCCAGAGCACGTGATCCCAATCAGGATGCGTCGAGAACCCTGCTACTACGGAACGGCCAAGCTCACGAAGGTCATTCGCCAGGCAGACCATTTCATCGCCCCGGATCCCGGGGTCGATCAGCAACACGCCTGCCCGGCCTTGCACGACAACGGCGTTGTTCCGGAGCAACTCGCTCTGGTGGACCAGCACACCCTCAGCAACCTGCGTCAACATGGAGTCTCCTCTGTTCTTGTCCTGGCTCAGCCGAGAGCCATGGCGGCAACTTGGACGAGTGCGACGAAGAGAACCCCGAATCCCACGCCCGCGATGGTGCCATCGATGAGGCTTCCCGCGTCCGCGCCGGTCGATCCGACGTGGTCTCGCGGGAGACCAGCCAGATCCCGGAAGTGCGGCGAGCACTCCGATCCAGACCAGCCAGCCAGGACGATCTGCCACGAGGAGTGCCTGCGCGAGCCGACGCCGCCGATGTAGTCCGCCGCGCCATACGCGAGAGCTGACGAGAGCGCCAGGAGGATTCCGAGGTTCACGGCATCGACCTTGGGGCCGATGCGGTCCAGTCGGAAGGTCCAGTGAGGGACCTGTGGAGCAGACCATTTGGTGTACTGGTGGCATGACGGTGGACTGGGCACGCGGTGGCCCCGACCTCCTGGTGGTGCTGGACCGCGGCGCAGGCCCGCTCGGGCCGTGTCTACCTGACCGCAACCCTGTCCGACGACAGCGTGCTGGTGACCAACCTCAACGCCAGTCCCAAAGATCTGGCAGAAGTAGTCACGCCACCCCGGCCCAAGTCCTGGCCATCGCGGGCAGGATGCGGGCCTGTGATGGGCTGATGGCCGTCACCGCCGCCTATACCGGCATGCGGTGGGGCGAACTGGCAGGGCTGGCCTGGAAGCACGTCCTCCTCGACGCCCCCACCCCACTCATCAAGGTCGACCCGAAGCAGGGCGCATTGCACGAGGTCGGCGGGAGCCTGACGCTCGGTACGCCGAAGACACCGGCAAGCGTCCGGCCCATCCACCTGCCACCGTTTCTCGTTGACCTGCTCCGCGCGTGGCGGGAACAGCGGCACGGGCCGACGGTGTTTCCGTCCCCGGACGGCGGCTACCACCGACGCTGCAACTTCGGCGTCGCGCCTGGCTGCCCGCCGTCGGCGGTGACCACCTGCGTGGGTGGGACCCGATCCTGACCGGGCTGCACTTTCACGACCTACGCCACAGCCACAAGACATGGATGATCGAAGACAACATCCCTGACGTCCTCCAAGACGCCCGACTTGGCCACAGCAAACAAGGGGTTCGCGGGATCTACTCCCACGTCACCGACGTGATGACCACTACCCTTCTCGCCGCACTCCAGCAGCGGTGGGAGCAAGCCGGGCGCGACCTCTACCCAAACCGAGATGTGGTCAAGATCGTCTGCTCCCAAATTGCTCCCAGAAATGCCGAACGGCCCGCCGGTGAAGATCACCGACAGGCCGTCTGACCAGCGTAAACGCGTGGTGGGCGATACTGGGATTGAACCAGTGACCCCTACCGTGTCAAGGTAGTGCTCTCCCACTGAGCTAATCGCCCGAGGCGGAGACGGGAATCGAACCCGTGTACAGGGCTTTGCAGGCCCTTGCCTAAGCCACTCGGCCACTCCGCCATGACAGAATTCCGAGGCTCGGCGCTCCGTCACTTCTCGAATAGAAACTCGAGGCCGGCACAGAGGCCGATCGACTTCCGAGCGGACGACGAGATTCGAACTCGCGACCCTCACCTTGGCAAGGTGATGCGCTACCAGCTGCGCTACGTCCGCAGTCCCAGAGTTTCGGGAGTCCTAGGCCCTTGTTGGCGCCTCGTTTCCCTCCGCTGTGGTACGAGAGGAACTCTATCCGACCCCCGTCCGACGCTCCAAATCGGGGGTCCCCTTAGGCCTGTTCCCTCAGGTCAGGTCGGTGGAGATCAAGTGCGTGAGCGCCTCGTCGACGTCGACCCAGAGGTGTTCGTTGCCCGGGACGACGACGTCGTAGGTGCGGTCGAGGAAGTCGGCGAGCTCCTGCGCGGACGCCTCGAACACGGCGTGGCCGGAGGGGGAGCTCAGCTCGATCACGACGACCTCGGGGTCGTCCACGGCGGGGCGGATGCGGACATCGCCGTCGCCCGCCTCGGCGATGAGGCCGTCGGCGAGCAGATCGCGGGCGAACACCCACTCGACCCACCCGGCCCGGCCGGTCCGGAACGCGGCGACGACGGCGTACGGGTCACGGGTGTCGTAGCGCAGTTCGACCTTCACCGGGACCGCGGGGGTCCTCGGTGCCAAGAGGTCGAACACCGCCGTCGACCGCAGCGTGACGTGATCGTTTCGCATCGTCGCTACCCTTCTGCTCCCTTCCCAGTCGAACGACTGAGTCCCGCACAATGTGACGCCCCAACTCGCCGATTAGGACGCCTGACGGACTTTCTTCACCCGTCTGGGCCACTCCCGTGCGCGCTGGGCAGTCATGCCGCTTCGTTCTGTCACGAACTATCGCGAGGCTCCTCCATAGTGGCTGGTTTTCGGCCAACCTGGTAGCGGCCGACACCTGATTGTTGGCGTGCTGACATTTCCCAGATTGGAAATGTGAGGCTGACCTGCGGCTGACCGAAACACTGTGGCAAGAACCACGTTGACGCAGGTCACGGCCGTCACCATGCCAACCGGCGACGGGCGCAGCACAATGGTGCAAATGGGCGAAGGGCGGTCCCCGTGACCAGTGACACCCGCGAGAACGGCGCCATGCGCCCCGATTGGGCCGACCGCAACGCCACCACCCGAATGATCTGGAGGGTCGGGGTGGGCGTCGTCGGCGGCATCGTGCTCGCCGCGGGCATCGTGATGATCCCCTACCCCGGCCCCGGCTGGCTCGTCGTCTTCGCGGGCCTGGCCATCCTCGCCGTCGAGTTCACCTGGGCCCACCGCCTCCTGCGCTACGCCCGCGGCAAATACGACGCCTGGACCGACTGGCTGGGCCGCCAACACCTCGCCGTCCGCATCCTCATCCTGCTGCTGACCGCGGTGATCGTCGTGGCCACCATCTGGCTGCTGAACGGATTCGGCCTGATCGCGGGCTGGTTCGGGATCGACTGGCCCTGGCTGCGATCCCCGATTTTCACATGATCGGACCCACCCTGTAGAGTTCCCCCAACGACGCGGCCCCGGCCGCGACGGGCGATTAGCTCAGCGGGAGAGCACTTCGTTCACACCGAAGGGGTCACTGGTTCGATCCCAGTATCGCCCACAGACTCGGGCGAGTCGTGTTCACGGAAAGCGTGAACCGGCTCGCCCGTCGTCATCTCTGGGGGGGGCCGAGCCCCCCCAGACCCCCACGGTGCGGCAACTCGCGATCCAGCGTGGTCCCGAAGTTGTGATAAGCCGTGACAAGGTCCACAGAACGCCACAAAGCCCTGACCAGCACGGTCAGGGCTTTGTGGCGTTTTCGGAGCATGGCGAGTAAGCCCACAACGGGCTGCTGGTAGCTAGAGCTGTAGCTATCAGGGCGATCCAGGGACCGTCTGATCATCTGGCGGCGGCGACACGAAGAGCCCGCTGATGCTCTCCGCCGGGTCGCGGTCGAGGTCGGGCACGTCCTCGGAGTAGGTGTCCAGAATGAACGCCACCGTGGCATGGCCCAGTCGGGAACTGACGATCTTCGGATGGACGCCAGAGCGAAGAGCGATGGTGGCGTAGCTGTGTCGAAGGCCGTGCAGCGTGATCAGCGGCAGTCCCGCCTTGTCCACCAGGCGGTTGAACCTCTCGCTGATCGTGTCCGGGTAGATCGGTCGACCGTCCTCCCCGGAGAAGACCAGGCCATCGTCGTGATATCCGTCCCCAAAGTCGCGCTTCTGCTGGTCGAGTCGTGCCAGGTGCTCTCGCAGAACCGCGACCGTGAACACGTCGTGCGCTATCTGACGGCGGCTTCGCTTGCTCTTTCCACCACCGTCGCGGACGGACTTACCCGCGATGACCACAAGCGGTCGAGCGGATCACGCGTGAGCGTGAGATCGTTGGGATCACCCGACGGGTGGGGTGCTCGGGGCGGCGGCCGGGCAGGTTAGGTTGCCTGGGTGAGTGTCCTTGATGATGTGGCCGAGCGCGATGGTTGGCGGTGCTGGGTGTGTGACGAGCCGGTCGACCCAGACATGTCGGTGAACGACCCGCGAGGGCCCAGTGTCGACAGTCGGACCGCCGACCGGAAGGCCAAAGTCGCCGAGCGGCTCGCGCACCGGGGGTGCAATACGCGCAAGGGCGCGGTCAAGGTGGTCATCGCCTGGCCGGATCGCCTGCACGTGGTCGAGCCCGCGCCGCTGATCACTGTTGCCGGGAGGCTGGAGCGCAAGGGGGGCCGGGAGATGGTGGCCCGTTGTCCGACCAAGCAGGACGCCCAAGAGGCGGCGGATTGGCTGGTGGACCGGTTTTCCCGACTGGTACCGGGGCTGCCGGTGACCGCCGCCATCGAGGCGGGTGGCGGCCAGTTCCTCGTCATCCTGGCCACCGGCCGCCGCTGACCGGGATCGGCACACCTGCGGCCAAGCACACGCCGCTGACCGCGCGACCGAACGCACGCTCAAGTAGCCGATGATCGGATGGCGGGTGTTGGGGCGTTGCCAGATGTACCTAGATCGCGCCGTGGCACCACGGGTGAGTGGTGGTGCGGGTCGGTGGTGATCGCTCGCGCTCGTTGCGCGGTCCTCGGAGCATGCGAGGAGGGTGACGATGCGGCGGGGCGATGTCGTTGTCAGGGTGTGGTCTGGTGTCGGACGGCTTTGGCGATGGTGCGGATACCGTTCCGGATCTGGGGTTCGTTGACGTTGCCGAATCCGAGTACGAGGGCGGGCGGTTGCGGCTCGGTTTCCGCGCCGGCTTGCGGGAACCGGTAGTGGGCGAGTCCGTTGACTCGGACGCCCATGGTCGGCGCGGTGGTCACGACGGCTTGCTCGGATGTCCCGTCGGGCAGACCTAGCAGCGCGTGGCAGCCTGCTGCTCCAGGCAGCGCGGCCGACCTCGGCGACCGCCTTGTGCTAGCGCCGGTCGAGATCAACTCGAAACTCGACGACCAGGCCGTGCGCAAGCTGGCCAAAGACTTCTCGCTCGGCGACCGCGACGCCGACGGCGTCATGGACGCCCGGCGCGTCAACGTGGTCGTGCTCGTCCCCAGCACTGCCAAGGCCAACCTCTGGCGCCCCCTGGCTGATCGCGTGCACTACGTGAAGGACCTGGAGAAGGGCGTCGCCGAACTCGTCGCCGGGCATGTCGGCCTGGTCGTGCTGGTCAACAAGTACGACGGCGTCGACCTCCCCGGCACCGCGTGTGAACTGCTGGTGATCGACGGCATCCCGCGGCCGCTGGACGCCGTCGAGCGCCGAGAAGCGTCCGCTCTCCACGACAGCCCTACCCGACGAGCCCGCGACGTGCAGCGCATCGAGCAGGGCATGGGCCGCGGCGTGCGCGACGTCAACGACCACTGTGCGGTGCTGCTGATGGGCGCCGGGCTCGGTCTGGCCGTGCACGACGACACCTGGTTGGGACTGTTCTCCCCAGCCACCCGCGCCCAGCTGCGGCTCAGCCGCGACGTCGCGCTTCAACTGCAGGTCGCAGGCCTGGACGGCATCCGCGCCGCGCTGACGTTCTGCCTGGACCGAGGTCCGCAGTGGGTGCAGCGCAGCAAGTTCGACAGCACCCGCTGGGCTAGGCCGCCGTGGTTAAGCGCGATCAGGTTGACCCACTGCGCGAGCGGGCGCTCCATGTGCCGGGGAACGTCGACGAAGTACTCCGGCGGCGGCAGCAGCCCGGACTCGCGCTCGGCCAAAGTGGGAATGGGGCGAGCGGGTGCGGGCGCGCGGTCTCGTCGATCATGCCGGGCACGGTAGCGGCGGGCACCGACTGGACCGGGTGATACAGCGGATTATCACCCGGTAAACGTGATGAGTTGCGTTGGACGCGACAACTCATCACAGCCGAGGTATTCCCGCTCCGGCCTGCAGGTGGGGCTGCCCGCGACGACTCCCCCGATCCAGGTGTGCCTGATCGCGTGACGGCTGCCGGCAGGCCGGGGACCTGAGGCTCGGTTAGCTTTCGTGCGTCCGACGCACGATTCGCCCGCCATCGCGGGATCGGTCTGTCAGGCCGCCGAGCACCGCGGTCTCGATCTGACTCGTCCCTCGCGGTTGTCACGGTCGTAACCTTGTCGCGTGGACGAGCACAAGTCCTGGCTGGCCGGGGTGTTCGACCGTGCCTCACCCACCTACGACCGGGTCGGCGGCGCCTACCACGAGCGTTTCGCGCGACGGCTGGTGGAACTGGCCGGTATCGCGCCAGGATCCCGGCTGCTCGACGTCGCCTGCGGTCGGGGCGCGGTGATGCTCGCGGCCGCGGAGACGGCGGGGCCATTGACCGGGATCGACCTTTCCCCTGCCATGATCGAGCTCGCCTCGGCGGAGCTTCGCGCGGCCGGTGTCGACGGGTTTCAGCTGCTGGTCATGGACGGCGAGCGGCTCGCGTTCCCCGACGCGAGTTTCGACGCGCTGACCGCAGCCTTCGTGCTCTTCTTCCTGCCCCATCCCGACCGCGCCGCGGCCGAGTTCCGCCGAGTGCTGCGGCCGGGCGGTCGTCTCGCGGTGTCCACCTGGGCGGAAGACGACGACAGGTGGACGTGGGAGGACGAACTGTTCGCCGCCGCCGGGACACCGCGGCGCAGGCCATTGCGCAGGCCATTCGACCGGGCCGAAGACGTGATCGAGCTGTTCGCCGACGCCGGTTTCGCCGACCTGCGTTCCCACCACGACGAGAGCGACATCGTCTTCGCCAGCGAACAGCAGTGGTGGGACTGGCATTGGTCGTTCAGCCTGCGGGGAATCCTGGAACAGCTCGACGAGCGAGCCGTGGCCACCCTCCGCGCCGCCGCGTTCCGGGAGATGGCGGCACTGAAGACGTCCGAGGGCTACCCGATGCGCCTCAACGCCTGGTTCATCACCGGCGCGGCTCCGCGCTGACGGCATCGAGGGCGAGACATCGGCACAGTCCTCATAGACCGGCACCGCGTGCAAACTCGCGACAGTTGAATACGTGACCTCACCAGTTGATCAGTCTCCGGCGGGCGACTCGGCCTCATTCGCCGATGGCGACGCGAACTGGGCCACCTTCGGCGGCACACCCCCTTCGAATCGCGCGCCTGCGAAGGTCGTCCACGGCGACGACGTCGTGCGGTCGACCCAGCGGGTGCTCGGGAAAGTTGCCCCATCGAATCGGGCGGCGTCGGTGAAGGTGGCGTCGCCGAACCAAGTGTTACCGGTGAACACGGTCTTGCGGAACCAGGCGTCGCCGGTGAAGGCAGCCCCGTCGAACTGGGCGTCGCCGATGAAGGTGGCCTCGCCGAAGAAGGCAGCGCGAACGGCGCACCCAGCAAGGGAAAGTGGATGAGAGCGGCGCTGGAGAGTTCAAGATCGATATCGGTCCAGAACGTATCGACCGTGTGGTCGCGGTTGCCGCCGGGACGTAGGTGGTGCGTCAGGATGCGTTGCGCGGCAAGGCGAACCTCGCGGTCCTGGACAAGGTCGCGGTAGTCTCTGCGCTGCTCGGGATCAGCATCGGCTGCGGGCGGATCGCCCGGCAGCGTAAATGGCATGCGCAGGTAGGAGCACAGCACGTTGACGATGGTCTGCCGCTGCGACTCGTTGCCTTGGGCCAAGCGCTCCAGGGCATAGAGACCGCCGAGGCGGACCGGCGCCTTGTCCGAGCCGAGCTGCTCGACGGCTTTGGCATACATGTCGGTGATCCGGCGGGCTTCCGCATCGTGCTCGCTGACCAAGGCGATGCGTTCCTGCAAGGCGTAGGCGCGGGCGACGTCGGCTAGGTCGCGGTCCTTCTGTTTGAGTGCGATCTCCGCGGTGCGCTGGCGTCGGGCGGCCAGCAGCAGCGCCGCCGCGCCGCCGGTGCCGACCACGATGGTGCCCGCGGTGCGGATGGCGTCCAGCTGTACCCGGTTCGCCTCGGTGTCGCCGCCGGTGTAGGCCAACAGCAGCCACACCGCCACCCCGACGCCGACCGCCACGATCGACACCGCCCAGCCGGCGATCGCCCTCGGCGAGAGCACGGTGTACCGCACCGGCTGCTGCTCGCCGTCCTTGGACCCCGTCGGGTTCCGTGGCTCGATCGTCATGCGATCAAGCATCGCGCACCTGGCCCCGGCGCTTCATGCCATGTCGGGCCGACCCGGTTCGGGTCGAACTCATCACCCTCGAATACGGGACTTCGCCGGTTTACCGGCTCTTCGCCACCAACCTGGGAGTGGTGGGGAGCCTGTAATGCGCCCGCGTCGCCGACCTCCGCTGACAGGCGGTGGAGGTCCAGCGCGAGGCACCGCAGCCGATCCTTCCTGCCGCGTCCTCTCCATCTCAACTCATCCCAGGTGCGCGAGAACTTCCAGTTGCGTATCAAAACTGCCGAGAGACCTCAACGTCTCGCGGATCTGGTCGAGCAGGGGCTCGTTCGGCGATGGCGGGAACGCGATGACCAGCAGACGGTGCTCTCCGTCGATCAAGTCGACCCCGAGCGTCGGCTCAGCGATAGGGCTCGTCCATCCGTCCGCGGCGGACACGACAAGGTCGACCCGCAGCCGCGATCCCGTGTTCCCGGGCACCCGCGCGATCTTCCTCTGCATCTCGGCCAGTTCCGGATGGGGGCCGATACCGTTCAAGACAAGCGCCGGGAACTCGGCGGGACCGTACCTGCCCGGCAGATCGTCTACATAGTCCCAATATGGCTCGATGCCGAAATGTGCGACGGCGATCTCGCGCACCAGTGATCTATGTAGCACTGCCGCCCGGGTGAGATGCGTTCTAGCAGCATCATCGTCGATCAAGCACAGAGCCGTCGCGTACCCGGCGACGGCCCACTCATCCCACGTGGGCCATCCCAACCACAGGGCATCCGCCAGGGCAGACACGGCAGCGGGGGAACGAGTAGCACCCAACGCCTCGGTAACCAACGTGTGTGAATATGGTGATTCATCGATGCCCGACCGATAGGCCAGCAAAGCCTCACATAGCACCTCGACCACCCCCTCCGACGGGCGCACAATGGCGGCATACGTGTAGCGCTCGAAGGTCCGCCAGTCGTTGGCATTCCATGCCTCAACGAGGCGAGCGACAATGGCTGGCTCAGCTCCCATGACCGCCCGGATTGACTCCGCTGCATCGACGAGGAAATGGGTGGCGCGGAAGATCTCGTCCAACTCCCCGCTCGGATTACTCACCCAACGCCTCCAATCACACGTGCACTCACGACATTCGAATTGAAGTACTGGTCGATCGTAAGCTTACGGAAACCGTACGACACCGCGGGGTTCTCTGCCTTGACATGCAGTATGTCGGAACGTCCATCAGCGCCGGCAACCGACCCAAGGCCCAAGTATTCGTCGTGCCATCCACGTCGCGGCCCGTCCGGGATATCGCCACGCCGGGCCACATTGGGGTCATACATGGCCTTGGTGGAACCACCGTGTAGCTCGAACTCCACCAGAACCGTGTACTTCTTCCCCGCGGAGCCGGAACCGAGATATCCAGCCGAATACTCCTGATTACGGGTGGTGAACAGCTCGGTCCTATTTTCCTGCAGCTGAAGTCTGCCGTTGCCTAGGAGGCGGGAGAATTCTTTGGCGCTCATCGCTCGGTAGAAGCATTCCCGGCCGTTGTTGAAGTATTCGCCGTTGGCGTCGGACTCGCAGTGGCTGGTCTGTTTGCGCTGGTCGACATCGAATCGGGGGCGTCCAGCCGACTCGGCTTCTTCCTGGGGATCGAAGATCTCTGTCGGTGTCGGGTCGAGGAGACCCAGAGCGACCAGCACTTCATCCTCAATGTCCGCGATCCCGTCAGCGACCGATTCGGCAATCGACATCGTCGCGCCCGGCTTGGTGTGCGGGGTGAGCGCGTTGAGGATTGCCCGCAGCTTGTTCTCGTCCGCCTGCACGGTGCGATGACCGCCACCGCCACCGGAGCCACCACCGCCGGACGCCGGTTTGCGCTTGCCCGGCGCAGGCCCTGGCGGGGTCCACGGGCCAGGCGGGTTCGGCGGGGTGTTCGGCGGGGCAGGCGGTCGCCAACAGTCGGTGCGGCACGACGGCCCATCATCTCGGGGATTGGACTTCGCATCTGGACGGGGCCACGGTGTCCGCTGTCCCCTGAGGCTGCCACCGGTCATCGCCTCCTGCGCGGCCTCCTGCGCGATGAAGGTCAATCCGAAAGCGATCAGGTGTCCAGCGACGCAGGCGCCAGCCAAAGCCGGGGCGGCTGGGCCTCCGGCCAGTGCCACAGCGCACGCGTAGTGACCTGTCGGGTCGGTCCGTCCAAGCGGATCACCGCCCGCGTAGCCGTGGCGGTTGGCGTTGGCCAGGTCTCGCGGGTCGAGCATCGCGGTGTCGCGTGAGCCGAAGCCGCCGTTGGTGGGCCGGTACCAGCGGGCTCCCATGTTGACCGAGCCCGTTGTGGGGTCGGTGTATTGGTGTTGGAAGCCGAGTGCGGGTTGTGTTCCGGTGGTGGCGATCTGCTGGCCGAACGGGTCGTATGCGCGCGACGCGGCGGGCGCTCCCGTTGCGGGGTCGACGACGCCGACGAGGTCGGTGTGCCGGTCGGTGAGGGCTAGGCCGGTGAGGCTGCCTTGGCGAACGCCGAGCGGGGTGCCGTTGGGCAGGTAGGTGTAGGTGCCGGTGCCGTCGCCGGTGATGTCTTGGCTGGCTCCGGCGTAGGTGAGGGCGGTGCCGGTGCGGGTGGCGAGCCGTCCGAGGCCGTCGTATTGGTAGGTGGCTGTTGCCTCGCTGGCGAGTTCGTCGAAGGCGTTGAACGCGAGCGCGGTGGTGGTTCCGTTTGTTGTGCTGGAGGCGAGCACGCCGCGCGACTTGTAGGTGTATGTGGTGTCGCCGCGGGCGAGTAGGCGGTTGCGTTCGTCGTAGGTGGAGGTGGTCGGTCCGTCGCGGGTGCGGTTGCCCGCGCCGTCCCAGCCGTAGTCGGTGGTGGTGGTGCCGTTGTTCCACGACGTCAGCCGACCTGCCTGGTCGTAGCCGTAGGTATTGACGGCGGCTCCGGCCAGGCCGGTGACGGTCTTGCCGGTCAGCCGGTCGGCGGTGTCGTAGGTGTAGGCGATTGAGGCGGTGACGGCGCCGGCGGGGTCCTTGGTGGTGTCGGCGGCGAGGCGGTTGAGGTCGTCGTAGCCGTAGGTGCGGGTGGCCTTGCCCGCGCCGTAGCCGATGCTGGTGAGTCGGCTGGCGTCGTCGTATCCGTATGTCGATGTGGTGCCGCTGAGGGGGTCGATCGCGGTGGCGAGCCTGCCCGCGGTGTCGTAGGTGTAGGTGGTGGTGCCCGCGGTGGTGGTCGCCGAGGATTTCTGGCCGTCTCCGCCGAAGGCGAAGGCCGAGGTTCCGCCGGGGCCGTTGGCGTTGACCAGGTGGCCGCGGTCGTCGTAGGTGTAGGTGTTGGTGCCCGTGGGGGCGGAGGCGGACACCAGCCTGCCCAGCAGGTCGCGGCCGAACACGCGGTCCGCGGTCGGGGCGACGGTGCCGCTGCCGGTCTGGCGCACCATGTTGCCCAGCGGGTCGTAGCTGCTGGTCACGGTTACGCCGGCGGGCTTGGCCATCGTGACCAGCCTGCCTTCGGCGTCGTAGGACGCGGTGTAGGTGCGGTTGGACAACGCTGAGGTCGCCGCGGTCGAGGGCTCGACGGTGGACTCGGTGCGGCCGCGGCTGTTGATGGTGTAGGTGGTGCGGTTGCCGTTGCCGTCGGTCACGCGGGTGACGTGCCCGGCCGGGTCGTATCCCCAGCTTGTGGTGATGGCCTGGCCCGCGGCGATCGGCTGGCTCACCGAGCGCAGTCGGTTGAGCGCGTCGTAGGTGTTCGTCGTGGTGACACCGGCTCCGTCGGTGGCGGTGAGCTGGTTGCCGACCGGGTCGTAGGTGACCGACCGCGTCCGCTGGGTTTGACCGGCGGGGTTTAGTTCGGTGCGGGTCTTGACTCTTCCGGCTCCGTCGTATCCGTAGGTGACCTTGTTGCCGAGGGGGTCGATGGACGAGGTGATGCGGTCGAAGCCGTCGTAGGTGAACTTGGTGCTCTTGCCGGCGGCGTCGATGGTGGTCAGCGGCCTGCCGAGGCCGTCGTTGTCGAAGGTCGTGACCCGGTTGTCCGGGGTGGTGACGGCCGCCAGACCACCGAAGTCGTTGTAGCGGTAGCGGGTCGTGAGGTTCCTGGTCGGGGCCGGAATACGCTCGACGACGGTTTCGGTGATCTTGCGGCCGAGTTCGTCGTAGGTGAAGGCCTTGGTGGCACCGGTCGGGTCGATGGTGGTCAGCTGCTCACCCAGCGGGTCGTAGGTGGCCGTCCACACTCCCGGCTGGCTGTTTCCGGGCAGAAGAGGATCGGTACGTCGGGTCTGGTTGCCGAGTTGGTCGTAGCCGAATGTCGTCTTGGCGCCCGCCGCGTCGGTCCACTCGAGAACTCGCCCCATGCCGTCGTAGGCGAACTGGATCTGCCCGCCGACCGCGGCGCCGGTGTCGGGACGGGTGTAGGCAGGTTGTGTGACCGATGCAGTCCGCCCCAGCTTGTCGAGTGCGGTGGTGGTGCGGTTGCCGTTGGCGTCGACGGACTCGGTCAGTTCCCCGAAGGTGTTGAACCCGATGGACATCGTCGGGGCTGCGGCGGTCGCTGCGGCGCCGTTGGTCTCGACCTGAACCTGCGGCTGGGTGACCTTGGTGCGCTGTCCGGTCGCGTCGTAGCGGTAGGTGGTGACGTTGCCCCTGGCGTCGGTTGTGCTCAGTGCCAGGCCCCGCTGGTCTCGCGTCGTGCGGGTGAGGTGGCGGGCGGCGCCGTCGTGCTGGGTCGAGGTGAGCTCGCGGCCCAGTGGGTCGTAGGTGTAGTCGATCTGCCGTTCGGTGACGCCCTGCGGTGACTTCTGGACCAGCGAGGTGATGTTGTCGTCGGCGTCGTACGTGCGCTTCACCCATCGGTGGGAGCCGGTGGCCCACTGCTGGTCGACAGTTTTTTCCTCGGTGATGCGGCCTTCCGGGTCCCGGGTGTAGAGGGTCATGGGGAGCTGGCGCCCGGCCCGGCTCGCGCGGCGATCCGGTCGGTGTTCCTCAGCCACGTGATCGGCGGCAAGGGCCTGTCGCGCGGCCCCCGCTTCCGCTCGCTCGTGCGGACCGTCACCCCGGACGCGGTGCTGACGGGCGTGTCCAGGCTGGCGGGCGTCTTGGCGCGGGACGAAGAAGAAGGCGCGGTGCTCGTCGTGGACGTCGGCGGCGCCACCACCGACGTCTACTCCGCTGTATCCACTGTGGACGGTGAACGCGCGGCGACGGTCGCGCTGCCCGCCGACCGCCGCACGGTCGAGGGCGACATCGGCATGGCCAGACCGCCCCAGGTCTCGGTCTGCCAGAGGAACCCGCCGGTGTAGTAGTGGTCGCGCAGGCTTTGCGGGTGCTTGGTGCCGGTGATCGGGTCGGTGTAGTCCTTGAGGATGTCGGTGAAGAGCAGGTTGTCGGCGTAGTAGCGGAACTCGATGGTGCGGCCCATGGCGTCGGTGCGGCCGGCCAGCCGACCGGCCGGGTCGTAGGCGTTGGACTCGGTGACCACGTCGTGGGCCGCGGTCCCGTCACCGGTGAATCCCTTGACCGTCGTGGTGGCGGGCAGGTGCCGCAAGGGTTCGTAGGTGTAGGTGTATTCGGTGCCGCCCGCGTCGACGAGCTTCGAGCGGGCCCCGGTCGTGTCGTACTCGGTCCTGGTGACACCGCCCATGGGATCGGTGACCGTCGCGGTTCGCCCGAAAGCGTCATAGGTGAACCCGACGGTGCGGGCGGGGTCGTTGCCCGCGACATCCTCGACGACGGAGGTCGCGGGTGTGCCGGACGGGTTGTAGGTGTGCTTGATCCGCTGCTGGTGGGCGACGCCGGTGACCTCGTTGGTGACGGCGGGGTCGACCTGCTCGGTCACCCTCGACATGCCGTCGTAGACGTAGGTGGTCTTGGCTCCGGCGGGGACCGCGTCGGACACAGCGATCTGTTCCACCGCACGGCCGAGTCCGTCGTAGGTGGAGGTGGTCACCATGCCCGCCGGGTCGGTGACCTGGCGGAGGTCACCGTTGGCGACGTAGGCGAATCTGGTCACGCCGCCGCCGGGTTTGGTCGCGGTCAGGTGCAGGCCCGGTGGCATGGTTCCGCCGTCGACCGCGGCCTCGGTGCCGGTGGTGTAGGTGTACGACGTCGTGCGCTTGGTGGCGGCGTCGGCGCCGGGGGTCGCCGTGCTGAGCAGGTTCCCGGTCGTCGCGTAGGTATAGGTCGTCAGGTAGGTGTTGTCGGTCTCGTTCGCCGAGCGTCCGTCACGATGTTCGGTGACCCGGTTGTTGCGGGGATCGAGCGGGTCGGCCGGGTTGAGGAAGTAGGACTGGTACGAGATGTAGCAGCTGTCGCCGGCGCGGCACGGTCGTTTGGACAGCACGTCTGGCTACCCGCGGGCAGCACACGGGTCAGCGTGTTGCCCGCGGCGTCGTAGGTGTAGCTGGTGGTGCCCGTGGTGCCCCCGGGCGTAGCAGTGGAGGTCGCCGACACCGCATGCGGGCGGACACCACCCGGCGCCGGGTACGTGTACATCGTGCTGGTGTCCCCACCCGGCGAACCAGGCAACGCATGCTGGACCTCGCGGGTCCGCAAACCGAGAGCGTCGAACTCCCACGAACGCCAATACGGAGTTGGCCCACCCACCGTGGTCGCGCCGGCAGCGGCGGCACAGTTGTCGGTCGCCGTCCAGGCTTTGGACAGGCGCGCCAAGGCGTCGTAGTCGAAACACTGGGTACGGACCGGAGCGTTGTTCTGCGGGTGACCCTGAACGTTGACGATCCGCTTGACGTTGCCGAACGGGTCGTAGGTGTTCATGCCTCGGCGTTAAGCCCACGCTGCGGGATCTCCTCCACCTCATCTGCCCGTCATATCGCGCACCGGCCGAGCGATTCACCTACATCGCCCTGAGCTCGCTCCGTAGACGTATCACTACATCCTTCGAAATTCGCGATTCCTCTTTCATTTCCTCAACCCAGCGCGCGGCGAGGTCCATCCAATATTTGCGACCGGAACGCCAGGCCGTAAGAACTGTCGACTCCAAGAGTTCATCGATCGCTAGATCACCGTTTCGCTCGATCGCTTCTCGGCATGAAATCAGCTCTGTGAGGACATCCACGAATGGCCGCTCCATAAACGGCCACATCGGAACGAAGTCAGCATCTACTAATGTTGCTCGGCCTTCGGATTCAATCCCAATACCAAGCACTCCGGACGGCATCGAACCCAGCCATGCGCCGTCGCCACGGTAAAGTATCGGAATCCAGCGTCCGACATCATCCACACGGTTTGTGGTCAAAATCAACACCATGCCCCTTGAGGAAGTCCTGGAACTGCGAGCGCGCCCCGTCGTTCCACCTGCGCCCGTAGTGGCACCCTCTCCGTAACACCAACTTGTTGCCATCTGAAGGCAGGGTTCACGCCTCGGCGGTTAGCTCACACCACGGGATCTCCTCCAACCTGTCAAGGTTCACAAGTGTCCGATCTGTCGTTCTATGGGGCTACCGGATGATCCGAGGAACGCCTCCTTTCCAGACTTCGGCACCACCACTGGCCCGTTGCCCACCAGGGACGCCCTAATTTCCTTGCCAACCAAGAATTGACGGGTGTTATATCCAAACACCCAAGCCGTGGGATATTCCACGCAAGAACAGATGACAATATCCACACCGTGCGCGGGCCGCACTTGGGAATCCAAAATTCCCTGCGCGATCTCGTAGGCGTCCTGCAAGACCATCCGATTCATCATCCTGTCCTAATGAAGGCGAACTCAGTGTATCCATCAAAGGAAGCCGCTCGACCTCTACCTATTTGGTAGTCAATAAACTTTACCCGACCGTTCTTTACAACCGCGTTCCACGTATGGGCAGTTCCGTCCGCGCGCGCTCCATAGACAATGCCACGGGCGCCGTTCCCGGCCGAAATAAGGTCGTACTCAATGGTAGCCCGACTAGGCATCCAGCGCCATTGAGACCCCGCACGGGCTTCGATCTGGTCCATCCCGTACGGAATGGGTACGTCGGGGTCCAGCTTGATCGCTGAAGCAGGATGCCCGGCCAATGTCGCGTCACCAGCAACGACACAAGACGAACAGTTCTGTGTGCCACGGACCTTGTTGACATTGTGCAAGGCGCGACGGATTCCGTTGCGGACTGCGGTTCCGACGCTCCGGACACCAGCGCGGACGGCCTGGCTGATGGCGAGGTTAGCGCCCTTGCCCAGTGGCAGTAGGTTCAGGCCGAGCAGTAAGGCGTCCCATTCGTTCGCAGGCCGGTTGCCAATTGTGTAGGACCACTCACAAAATCCGGGTGCCGCTTTTCCGCTGTTGCAGAAGTAGGTGGCCCAATGGACGATCGCCTGTTCGTAGGTTTCACCCGGTTTCATCATGGTCGGCCGGCCCGGGACTCCCCGTTGCATATCCTGGCGGGTGGGCAACCGATGCCCGTGGATAACCGGCTGGTTGAGACCGTCTCCGGTCCCGGTCTCAACCTGGTGCTGATACTGCACGTCTTCCTGGGAGTCACATCCGCCGCTAGTGTCCATCGAGCAACCCACGCCGTGGTTGTCGCCGCTCCCCCTGGACTCGCAGCCGTCGCAGAAAAGGCCCGTGGGGTCCGATGCGGTGGTGGGATTGTTGTTGGCGTAGGTATAACCGGCCCAACTCTGTGGATCGGCGGGGATCAGCAGCGGGTCGACGCTGATGAAGCGGCCCAGCGTGGGGTCGTACTTGCGGGCGCCTATATCGGATAACCCGGTCGTCGGGTTCGTCGGCTTGCCCAAGAACCCGTGGTTGTCTGGCCAGGGCCCGCCCTGCGCCGCACCCAGCGCATTGCCATACGGATCGAGCTCACGACGAGTCACCGCGAACCCGACCGCATTCATCGCGACCTGCGCGGTGCCGTGGTGGTCGGCGTGCAGGTATTGGACGTTTCCGCCGGCCACCCGCATCGCGATGACCTGACCCGCGTGGCTGTAGTAGCGCGTACCGGTGATCGCCCCTGTCGATGTGTTACGAGCCCATTCCTGACCAGGCAGATAGAGAGTCGTCGTACCCGGTTCGCGACGAATCAGCTGGTTGCCGTCGGCGTCGTAGACGTAGGTGGTGTCACCCGCGGGTGTGGCGATCTTGGCGAGACGGTTGTTCTCATTCCACGTCAACGTCTGGCTACCCGCGGGCAGCACACGGGTCAGCGTGTTGCCCGCGGCGTCGTAGGTGTAGCTGGTGCCCGTGGTGCCCCCGGGCGTAGCAGTGGAGGTCGCCGACACCGCATGCGGGCGGACACCACCCGGCGCCGGGTACGTGTACATCGTGCTGGTGTCCCCACCCGGCGAACCAGGCAACGCATGCTGGACCTCGCGGGTCCGCAAACCGAGAGCGTCGAACTCCCACGAACGCCAATACGGAGTTGGCCCACCCACCGTGGTCGCGCCGGCAGCGGCGGCACAGTTGTCGGTCGCCGTCCAGGCTTTGGACAGGCGCGCCAAGGCGTCGTAGTCGAAACACTGGGTACGGACCGGAGCGTTGTTCTGCGGGTGACCCTGAACGTTGACGATCCGCTTGACGTTGCCGAACGGGTCGAAGGTGTAGGCGAGGTCGTCGACCTGTGGCCAGGCTCCCCTGGAGCTGAGGGTGGAGCGGGTAAGCCGATGGGTGTGCGAATCGCGCTCAATGCTCAGCGTTCCGCCGTAACCGCCTCCGGCGAGTTCCAGGGCGACGGGCTCACTGAACGCATTGACGGTGCTGCCAGAGACGTAGTCCCAACTCGGGCTCGTCATGGTGCGAGGGTTGCCGTGGCGGTCGTAGGTGGTGTTGAGGTCCTCGCCAAGCAGACCGCCCTTGGTGGGCGGGGTGATTCGCCTGGGTAGGCCGGTGCTGGTGAAGGCGAACGTCGTCTTGTGGTTGCCACTGAGGCCGGTTTCGCTCGTTGGTACGCCGATCACCTGGTCCCATGGCAGGCCTGCGGGGTTGTATCCAGTGACGCCGACCCTGTAGTCGCCGGTGGGGGTGTGTCGGGTGCTGTAGGCGAGCTTGCCGACGCCGTATTGCGCTGTGTCGTAGTTCCAGGAGGCGAGCTTGACCCGGGTCGCGAGGTCGATCCCGGAGTACTCGACGGTCTTGCGGTCGAGGTCGTCGTAGGTGAAGGACAGGGCCTGGCCGCGGCCGTCGGTGGTGCTGGTGATGCGGCCACCGAGGTCATAAGCGGTGGTGGTGCGTCCTGCGTCGGGGTCGACGCGTGCGGTTTGGCGGCCGAGGAAGTCGTACTCGTAGCGCCATTCGTTGCCCGCATGGTCGGTCATCTTCTCCAGCCACCCGAGCGCGGAGAAATGGTAGCCGGTGGTTTGGGCTGCTCCGCCGGTGACGGAGTTGCCGTTCACGGTTGGGGCGGCGGTGTAGTGCAGCAGTGCGGTGTTGCGGCCGCGAGCGTCCGTGACCGCGGTCGTGGTCACGCCGCCCTGCGGCGGGATGGTGGTGATGCGGTCACCACCGTGGACGGTGTTCGTGGTGGTTACAGCGGTCAGGCCACGCAGGGCGGTGACGGCGACAGGGCGGCCCGTGCCGTCGTATGTGGTGCTGGTGCGGTCATCGACGCTCGCGTCGGGGACCGACGCCAGTGTGGTGCTCGGTGTGCCGGTGGTGGCGAATCGGTTGTTGGACGAGACGACCCAGCCGTGCGAGTCGTAGAACATGGTCGCTGCCACACGGTTGCTCACACCGTTGGGGTCGGAGACGTCGTCGGTTTGGATCTGCCGGGGTTGTCCGATCGAGTCGAACAGCTTGATCGACGTGACGTAGTTGGTGCCGGTGTTGTAGTCGACCAACTTCTTCGTTGTCACCGCCGAGTGGCCGTCGTTACGAAGGAGGTACTCGTAGCGCACGTTCGGGTCTGTGGTGGGCGCCTTGGCGCGGCCGGGCATCCACACCGCGGTAAGCCTGCCGAGCGCGTCGTAGTCGACATCGGTTCGGCGGCTGCTGAGGTCGATGGTGGCGACGGTCAATCCGCGCGAGGGTTCCAGGTGGACGGTGGCGCTCTGGTTCTTCGGGTTGGTGTTGCGGATCTGGGACAGGATCCCGCCTGCGGCGGGGGTGTAGGCGATCGTGGACACCTTGCCCAAGGCGTTGGTCAGCGACGTCGGCCGGCCCGCGCCGTCGTAGACGGTGGACGATGTCTGCTCGAAGGTAAGGGTGCCCGAGCTGTTCGCCGTCGCCGTTTCGGTCCGTGTGGCGTGTCCGGCACCGGTGACCACCCCGTGGGCGGCGTTGTCGTAGTACGTCTTGGACGCGCTGAGGATGTTCGCTTGAGGCGTGCCGCCGGTCGGGCACGCCTGCTGCGACGTGGTGGTCTGCTTGAGCCGATCACGGATCCACGAAGTGAGATTCTCGGCGAACGCGTTGGTCGTACACAGGTCGGGCAGTCCGTCGGCGGACTCGGTGATCGAGACGACGCGGCCCAGATCGTCGACCTGGTTAACCGTGCTCGTGGTGCGCACGCCGCCGGAGGCGAGGTTGGTGACCGCGCGCGAGCGGGTGGTGGCGACCACTGCCGCTGTTTGGGCAGGCAGGCCGGCGCGTGACCGCGAGGCGGTGGTGGTGATCAGGCTCGGGTTGTTGACCGAGGTGCTGATCTGGGTACCGCCGTCGCCATCGAATGTTTGGGTTTCGAAGGGGGTGCCCGCGAACTGATCGGTGTCGGTCACCGACTCACCGAGTGAGTTGGCTACCGCGACCGACCGTTTCCCGCCACCGGGCAGAGTGTCGTCGTGCATGCCGCGGAAGTAGGTGCTGCGCGTCAACGTCTGCCGCTCCGGCAGGACACCGGTGCGCGTCTCGACCTTCGCGTAGCCGCGGAACTGGCCGTAGGTGCGGTGATGAGGTTTGACCAGTTCGTTGTCGTCGAAGTGGAACGCGGGCGCGCCCAGGTAGGTGTAGTCGGTGCGCTGTGTCGGTGACTGCGCGACCGTCCCGCTGAAGACCGTGTCCTGCACCTCGACACGGATGACGACGTACTTGTGGTAGTAGTCGAGGATCGGTTCTTCCTCGTACGGCAGGTACCGGAAGACCGGGAAGCACCGCTTGTCCACGTTGGCCGGGTCGCCAGGCACATTGGTGCTGGTGCACTCGGTGGGACTGTAGGTGATCTTGATGTCCGAGCCGGTCTCGGTGCGAATGTTGCTCATCCGCCAGAACGGCATGGCGGCGGCGTTGTGGTAACCGACGACTCGGTTGTCGTGTGCTTGGCTGGTGAAGCTGACCGGCGGTGTGGTCACCGAGGCGCCGGTCGCGTCGTACCCGGTGCGGACGATCGAGTCCAGCACGACCGCCGGAATCGCGGCCGGGACACTGTGGGTGAGTTGGTAGCGGTCAACCACGATGGGGCCGTTGCCTACGTTGTACTGCGTTTTGATCGCGGTGAGTCGTTTGGTGGACCAGAACGTGGGCGCGTGGTTGTTGCAGACCGCGGCTGCGAGACACTGCTGGTCGACCGGAGTGTCGGGCCAGTACGCGGCGTTCGCGGTGGTGAACTGCGATGGGTCGCAGGTGATCGAACCGGACGGGATGCAGCGCTCGGCGGTCTCGAAGACCACCTGGCCGGGCACGGTCTCGGTGTAGATCGAGCCGTTGGCCTCCCGCATGCCGTAATCGATGCGCTTGAGGGTTCCGCCACGGACGTACTGCACGCCGGTGGTGGCGTTGGCGGCACCGTAGTAGTTCGTCTCAGGTGCGTAGTAGTACGCAGTGGTGTTGCTGTCGGGGTCGCGGATGAAGTCCAGGTTCCACCGCCACGCCTTGACCGCACCGCCGTTGGCACCGTGGATCGGCACGGTCCACGCTGAGTTAGTGGTCTCCTGGCTGGTGTGCCCTGGACCGCTGTTGCGGCCGAAGAAGTACTGGACGCCGTCCGTGGTGGTGATCTTCCAGTACTCACCGTTGTGGGCACCGTTCACCGCGCCGGTGAGCTGTTCGACTCGAGCGCCGTCGTCACTGGCTGGGCGCCAGGTCTGTGTGGCGTCGTCGAATACCAGCTGCGTGGACTTGCCGTTGAGGCTCAATGTGAGGAGGTGGCCCGCCCAACACAGGTCCGGTGTCTTCTGGGCCGCGGGCAGCGCGGTGTCGTCCTTGCACGCGCGGTAGGTGCGCTCGATGAAGCCGGGCGAATACTCCCAGCCCTGGCCTATCCAGGATGACTGGTTGTTCGTTCCCGAAGTCAGGCCGTCAACCTTGGATGAGTCGTAGCTGAGCTTGATCGACGGGGCCGATCCGGCGGCGACCGGCGGCATCGAGATCGGGTACGACCACGAGAACGACCCGGTGTTCCCACCGACTGACCAGGTGCCCGAGGGGGACAGGGAGCTGGCTTCGTAGGTGCCGTTCGCTCCTGATGTGCTACCGACCGCTGCCATCACCATGGGTTGGGCGTCGGTGAAGTCGACCTTAGTGGTGACGGTCTCCGTGCCGGGGTCGTTGGCGTACTCGAGCGGTCGCTGCTCCTGGCAGTTGGGGGCTTCCGGGGTGCTCATCGCACACGCAGGCAGCTGGACCAGGCGCAGACGCGCCCCGAAGTCGCCGCCCGCGGCGTAGCGGAAGTCTGCGTAGTGGACCGTGACCTTCACCGATCGCGCGTTCTCAGAACGCGGCGTGACCGCTAGAAGGGCGCCGTGCACGCCCGCACGCTGGGCAGCGGCGGGTTCCTGCATCCGCACCTCGTACTCGCCCGCCGACCGCTCCTCCACGGCCGCCAGCGACACCGGTAGCGCGCTCGCACGTGCCGTCGCCGACTCACCAGCGGCGGTGATCCGAACGGTCGCGCTACCACCGCCCGGCAGGGCGGACTCTTTCCGAATGCCCGACGGTTCCCGGTGTGCCAGTGGCACCGGGTTGGGGTGGACGTCGTCATGGGGGATCAGCTTGTCCACGGGGGCACTGCGGGCCAGCTCGGGCTCCGGCGATGACGGCAGCGACAGCGCGGTGACGGTGGTGGCCGCCAGCGCCAAGACCACGACGATCACCCACAGTCGCAGTCGCCAGCGCGGACGCACGGCAGCAGCGGGCAGCACAATCTCAGGCATATCCCCCACACCCCAGTTCCAGGAGGCACCGCGGCCTCCGCGGCGGCAACTGTAGTTCGTCGCGCCTCGTACCGAAATACCCGCCGATCGGGTGAGCGCGTTACGGGCGAATCAGTGTGATCTGTATTCGCCTCAGCGCATCTAGCGCTGGTACGAACCTGCCGCTACCGTGCGGCCACGTCTGCGACGACCGCAGCAGGGGACACTGGGGTGATCATGAAACGTAGGGGATTGTTGTCGCGCGCCCTCGGCACGGCGACCCAAATACACGTGCGCACGCTCGTCACCGGGGTCTCGGTGCTGACGCTGACCGCCGGGCTAGTCGCGGTAGGGGCCGCGACGTCGGCGTCCGCGCAGCCTGCGACTGGCGGCCCAGTGGTCACCGAGACCGATGCGCTGCGGGCGGCCAAAGAAACCGGCAAGCCGGTGGAGATCCCTTCTCAGACCACCGAGACCCAGCAGGTGCTGGCCAACCCGACCGGCACATTCACCCTCAAGTCCCACGCCAAGCCGGTGCGGGTGAAGAAGAGCGGCGCGTGGCACGCGGTCGACACGACGCTGCGGGCCAACCCCGACGGCTCGCTCACGCCCACCGCGAGCGCACAGGCGGTGTCGTTTTCCGGAGGCGGTAACCAGCCGCTGATCACAGTCCGCAATGGTGACAAGGCTGTCGCGTTCTCGTGGTCGACACCGCTGCCCAAGCCGGTTGTCACTGGGAACACCGCGACCTACCCCGAGGTCTTTCCAGGGGCCGACCTGCAGGTCGCGGCCAACGCCGACAGCTACTCGCAGGTGTTGATCGTCAAGGACGCCGCAGCCGCGTCGAACCCGGCGCTGCGCTCAGTCACGCTGCGTGCCACCGGCACCGGCGTCAAGGTGACCACGCTGGCGGATGGGCGCTTGAGCGCCACTGACGCGGCTGGTGCGGAGGTGTTCCGCGGCCCGCGAGCGGTCATGTGGGACTCGCGAGTCGATGCCCAGGTCGGACCCACTCCGACCGCGACCGAACGCGGCAGCGGGCGGGTCTCGTCGCTGGCCGTGTCCGCCGACGCAGTCAGCGACGGCGGCACGACCACAATTACCGACCTGACACTGCGAGTGGACCAGGCCAGGCTCACCGGCGCCGACGTGGTCTACCCGGTCTACTTGGACCCGTCGCTGTCGGTGCGCAAACAGCACTGGACCAACGTCACCGACAACGGCTGGCACTACTACGACGACCCGAACCAGCACGCCCAGGTCGGCTACTGCTCGGGCTGGATCGGCTGTGGATCACCCGCGTGGCGGGCCCGCTCCTACTTCAACCTGGACTCCAGCCCACTGCTGCCCCGCAACGGCAAGACCGCCACCGTATGGCGGGCGAACTTCTTCGTCCACCAGATCTGGAGTGCCGACCACAACTGTCAAGGCGGTCAGCCCACCGTCATCTGGGAATCCGGGCTCATCGACGCGAACACCCGCTGGCCGGGACCCGCGAGCGTCGGCGTGGACACCCGGTACTCCAACGCGGGCGGCCCTTGCCCCTCAAGCGACGTCATGTTCGACGTCAAGTACACCGCGCAGCGAGCGGCGAACTTCGGGTGGGGCACCGTCGGCTTCGGTCTGCTCGCGCAGAACGAGAACGATCGAATGCAGTGGAAGAAGTTCCTCAACGACCCGCTATTCGAGGTCGACTTCAGCTTCCCGCCCAACCCGGCCACCGACCTCGCAGTGTCCAACGAGATCAAGTGCGACGGCAAGGTCGTCACCCCGGACGCCAAACCGACTCTGTCGGCCATCGCAACCGACAACAACAATCCACCACTGAACCCGGCGTTGTGGTTCCACGTGTGGGCGGCTGACGACTCCCGCCAGGCCAGCGGAGGCGGCGGCGTCCGCATCGCCTCAGGCACCCGCGGCAGCTGGCCCGAACCCGACGATTTGGGCAACGACAACTGGAAGTTCCGGGTCTACGTCGACAACAACCCCGGCAGCACGCAGAACCTCAACGCCGGCTACAGCCCGTGGTACCACTTCACAACTCTGTCCAAGCCGATCCGTCAAGCACCGACAGTGAACTCATTCGACTACCCGAATAACTACTGGGGCGCACCTACAGACGTGCCAGGGGCGATCACGTTCAACGCAAACGGCGGTGAGCACATCGCCGGGTTCACCTACTCCTTCACGGGGTCGGGCAGTCAGGTCGTACCCAGCGCCACGGACTGCTTCTACAACCGCACCTTCGGCTCCACCGGCGCCCAGGGCTGGGTGTCCAACAACAACGGCAACGGTGTCCTCCCGCTCCCGCAAGGACTCGCCCCAGGCCGCCACACGCTGTACGTCCGCAGCTTCGACGCCGCCCACAAACTGTCCCCCGAGACCGCATACACCATCTACGTCGGCCCCTCCTCGGGAGGCGCGTACCAGCGCATCGAAGCCGAGTCCACCGCACTGAGCGCTCCATCCGGGCAGAGCGTTCAGCCCGGCACGTACGCCTGCTGCGACTTCTCCGGTGGCAGCCAGGCCGTCCTGTGGGGAACCGCCGTCGGCCAGTCGTTCACCATGCGGACGAACGTGGCGGCGACCACCGACTACGAAGTCGCCTTCCAGATGACCAAGTCTTCCCACTATGGGCGCGTAGCGTTCAAGATCGACGGACAATCCGTGGGGACCGAATTCGACGCGTACTCCTCACAAGTACTGCCCACGGCAGCGCACAACCTCGGTCGCGTGCGGCTCACCGCCGGGGCCCATGACTTCACAATCACGGTCACTGGCACCAACCCGGCCAGCCAAGGCTACCGGTACATCACCGGGGTCGACGTGATCATCCTGCGCGGGCTCACCGAGTACGAGGCTGAGGACAGCACGCAGGTCGCCTTGAGCCAGCCCGCAGGTCAGTCAGTACCAGTGTCCACACAGGCCAACTGCTGCTCGGCGTTCACAGTGGAGGCTGAGGCAACGACGCGCTCAGTGCCGAGCGGGCAGTCGTTGCAGCCGACCACTTATGCCTGCTGCGCCTTCTCCGGGGGATCCCAAGTCGTCCTGTGGAACGACACCCAGGGACGTGAATTCTCCATGTCCACATCGGTCCCGACCACCGGCGACTACGAGATCCTCATGCAGATGACCCAGTCTCCCCACTACGGCAAGGTTGGATTCTCCGTAGACGGACAGCCGGTCGGCGCCGAGTTCGACAGCTACTACGCCTACGGCACCACCACACCACACAGCCTTGGAATCGTCCGGCTCACCGCGGGAACCCACACCATTACCGCGAAATCGACCGGAACCAACCCAGCGACGCAGGGCGCTCGCTACATCATCGGCGTCGACCACATCACCTTCCGGCCGATGCCAGCGTGGTCCAACACTGGACAGATCAATTTCCCGGCGACCAGCGCGGGCAAATCACTGTCGATGACCTTCACCGTGCCGATCGAAGCCGACCACGCTCTCGGCGTCGCCCTGACCACCGGGCCACAGCAAGGTGAGGTCCGATTCGACCTGAACAGGGCAGGCGACGAGAAAGCGCCCTTGAATAACACCGACACCACGCCGGTCAACACCAACGCGGGCGTCCTGGGCACCAAGTTCGTCCCGCTCGGCGGAGCGCACCTATCGGCGGGCACCTACACGCTCACCGCCACCACTGTCGACACCAACGCCGACAACAAGTTCCAGATCGGCGTCGACTTCTTCACCGTCACCCGCCTCAACAACATGACCACCACCGACTTCACCGCGGCCATGAACAACGACGGAATCGGCTCGGACAACACCGTGGCGGCGAACATCGACCTGACCACGCAGTCGGCCATCTCCGCGCAAACCCTCGCCGCCGCCGGGTTCGCCCCGCAGTCGAAGGTCCGAGTCAACGGCGCCGAGTACACCATGCCCGCGCCACGCGCGGACGGCACCGACAACGTGATCGCCCTGGGCCAGACCATCCCCCTTTCCGCGGCCCAGCAGGTCAAGGCCAGCGCGTTAGGACTGCTCGTTGCCAGCACCTGCGGCGCCACGCCGGTGACGCGAGGCTCCGTCGGCTACACCGATGGCACAGTCGACCGTCTCGATGTACCCGCCGTTCCCGACTGGATCACCGGATCGGCCGCCGGAGCGGCCGTCACCTTGCCCTACCGCAACAGCGGTGTTAACCCCGAACTCACCTCACCAACGGTGAAGCTGTTCTCCGTCTTCATGGCCACGAACCCCACCAAGACGATCAAGAACGTGACGCTGCCCAATTACGGGAGCAGCCTGCTGCCGGGGGTATGCAAGCCAGCCCTGCACGTGTTGGCGATCGCACCCCGAACCGCTGACACCGGCTGGGTGGGCACTTGGGCTGCGCCCGCGGACGTCGCCATCGCACCGCCCGGCGGAACCGGCTTCGCTAACCAGACCTTGCGCACCGTGGTCCGCCCCAGCGTCACCGGCACCAAAGTCCGCATCCGCGTGGCCAACCCGGACACCAGCACCGCGGTTACCATCGGAGCGGCCAGCATCGCCGCCCAAACCGGCACCGGAGCGGCGACCCTCGCCACACCGACGCAGGTCCGCTTCGGCGGATCCACCCAGGTGACCCTGCCCGCAGGCAGCGAAATGCTCAGCGACGAACTCACCTACCCGGCCACGATTTCTGGCAGCGGGAACCTGATGGTCAGCCTGCACATCCCCACCGCGGTGGCCCTGGCACCCACCCACTACTCACCAGGTACCCAAACCTGGTCCGCTGCGGGCAACCAGACCACCAGCACCTCCGACAGCGGCTTCACGACAGCGCTCAACGGCAGCCGCTACCTCGTCGGCGTCGACACCAACTCCTCAGAGTCGGTCGACGGCACCGTCGTGGTGCTCGGCGACCAGCTCAGCGCGAATGCTCCTGGCTTCGAGCAGAACTGGGTCGACCTCCTGCCCGGCCGCGTCGACCCGCCGCTGCCTGGCGGCCTGGTCAACGGCACCCTTGCCGGAGCATCCGAGTCAGGGCGCTGGCGGCTCAACGAAACCAGCGGTGGCACAGCAGCCGACACCGCGGGCGGCGCCAACGCCAGCATCACGGGCGGAAGCGTGGCCTGGAGCACCGAACGCGGCGGCTCAGCCACCTTCACCACCGGCGTCCTGGCCACCAGCGGCCCCGTCATCGACACCCGACGCGGCTACACCCTGTCGGCCTGGGTGAAGCTGACGACCACGAACAGCTACCGCACCGTCATCAGCCAGAGCGGGACCAACACCCCCGGCATCGCCCTGCAATACCGCCAAGACACCGGCAAGTGGACGTACGTCGCCACTCACACCGACCAAGCCAACCCCACCATCACCAAGATCGACGGCACCGCCGCGGCGCTCAACACCTGGACCCATCTCACCGCGACCTACGACGCCGAAACCAAGACCATCGCCCTCTACGTCGACGGATCGCACTTCGGTACCGCTTCCTACACCAGCGCGTGGGCCGCATCCGGTCCCCTCGCCATCGGCGGCACCAAACTGACCGGCGGAACCCTCGCCAACCAGTTCAACGGCATGATCTCTGACGTTCGGGTCTTTCCACGCGCCGCCACCGCTGACGAGGTCAAGGTCTTCCACAAGGGAGGACCCATCACCGGCGCAGAACCTGGGCTCGGCGCCCTCAGTGCGGCCAACTCCAGCAAGACCATCCAGCAAACCGTGCTGGCCAACCCGGCCGTCCGAACCGTCATGATCTCCCTGGGAGCCAATGACATCCTCGCCGGGCAGAGCCACTTCCAGGTCAGGCAAGACATCGCCGCGCTCGCCGATGAAATCCGCAAGTACAAGCGGACGGATGGTTCCGAACTCAAGGTCCTTCTCACGACCATCGCCCCGCTCGGCTTGGCCAGCAACGACCCAAGAGAGGCCGTGCGCCTCGCGGTCAACGCCGACATCAACACCGACTTCGGAGGCTTCAACGCACATGGCAAAGTCGATATCACCAACGCAGTGAGTGATCCCAATAACCAGGGGGCGGTCAGACCGAACTACCTGACCAACAACCAGCCCAACGCAAGTTACCACTCCGCAATCGCGGATGCGGTCGCCACCGCGGCATCAACCTGGCCACCTGAAATCGAGTTCTAGCAGTCAGCGCGGCCCGCCGGTGAGTCTCACCGGCGGGCCGCGTCACCCTGTCGATTTGGGTCCACCTGCCCCGATCACACGCATCGCACTCGAAAGCCGCTGGCAACGCACCGCCGCACTCCGCCGCCCCACAGACACCCGACCCCACAACCGGGTCAGCCTATGCGCGGCCTGGACTGCCGCGTAGTCGAGGGTCTCCTCCCAGGTCCGTCCTGCCGCGAATGCCCATCGCGAGCGCCACCTGGTCAATGACGTCCAACGCAACCGAAAACAGGTCGTAGCGATCCCAGTGGTCGCCATCCAGGCTGCTTTGGTGCGCTCGACGTCGGACACCTCGACCGCCATCGCAGCCCTCGTCGGTCATGCAAATCCCGTGTACGTCCCCGAGGAGCAGCCGGCCTGGAACTCTGGGGCGTCCACGGTGGCACCGGCATTCGAAGCAGTTGGCGCCACCACCGATTCGACCGGCGCAGAAATGCATCCCGGTTCGCCAACCGGGTCACGACGGCGGTCAACTCGATCACCCCCAAGCCGTCGGAGTCCCGCCTGCACGTTTTGAGACCCCTCACAGTTCGAGCAATCTCCACGTCATCCTGAAAGTGTCTATCGAACCGATCAACCGATCGTTACTCAGAGTGATAGGTCGGGCACCTGGACTCCCGCTGGTTGCGGATCAAGAGTGAGCAACGGCGGCTCGCCGACGAGGAAGCGGAGTCCGATCGTCTGCTGGCCCAGCGACGCCAGGCGTACCTGAAATGGAAGGACAAACTCGACTCGCGACGGCCATCCGAACGCGAAATGGAAACCTGGCTGAACTGCGACAAGACAATTTTCCTCGACGAGGTCTTACGCCGGTACCGCCTCGCCTGGCACGACATCATCGCCTACGCATTCCTCCAGACTCCCGCCGACAACTACAGTCGGGCACGGGTGCCCGGCGGCCCATGGCGGTACTCCCGCTACAGCCTGCGACTGTTCCTGATCACCCAGGACGGTGTCCGCGAAGTCGACACCGAACTCGACTTCGCCACCAGTTCACGCGACGGGCTGGCACGCAACAACTACCGATTCGATGCCGTGTCATCGATCCAGGTAAACGAGACCAGCGAACTCGCCTACACCCTCGATATCACCCTGATGAACGGCCCAACGAACAGCTTCCGAATCGTCGACCAAAACGACTTCAAATCCACGAGCGAAGAGAATCCAACCACGCTCTCCGAGATCAACCTCGACGCCTCCGGCTTCGGCCACGCCCTCCACATCCTGGAAGGAATCGCCGCAAAGGGCAACTGGGTCAACCGAGAACTAACTCCGTCCACTACATGAGTGGCGCATTGTCGGACACGGCTGCCACTGCGCTCCGTCCAGTGTGAGCGCTGGGACACCCCGCGAAGGTTCCAGCCGGTTCCGGTATCCGCGCACCGCGCTGTTCTCGCAGGTCTGCCGCCCATCCGGCGGCGATGCGGTGTCCCAAGGTTGTGCGAGTTCGTGCGGATGATCGTCGAAGTCTCGCTTCGCCCTCGCCGCTCCTCCTTTGATGGGCAGGTGATCGCGACCGGTGGTCACCGACGAGAGGGAGCACTGGGGAATATGCGCAAGAAGGTGTGGCGGCGGGTCCGATTCGCCGCGAAGTCGAGGGGAAAGTTCTTCGCCGGGGCCGTCGCCGTGGTCTTCGGCGCGGGCGCGGTGACGGTCTTTGGGCCCGCGGGTCTGGCTCAGGCCAGCATCTCCGACCCTACAGGCGAGATCATCTGCACCTACATCGTCACCAACCCCGATGGCCTGAATCTCCGGACGGGCTACAGCACGGGATTCCCCATCGCCAAACATCTCAACAAAGGTGATCGCTTTGAGGCGTACCGCGATCTGATCGTGTGGCGGGACTATGACTGGAGGTTGGTGGAGTCGCACCCGGAATGGGTTTCCTACGGGATTTACGCGGCGACCGGCGCCAACGGCGTCAGTTGGATGTCTCGCGATACCCGCTACCCCTGCTATGCCGACTAGCGCCGAGAGGGAATCGATGCGAAGAAGAATCGCGGTAAACTTATCCGGATTGTCGGTGATGGCCACGTTGGGATTCACCGCGACCAGCGCGACCATCGCGTCAGGCAGCACCACGTCCGGCGCCGCCGCACCGGAGATCTTGGTCGGCGCCGCGGCGGGACCGGTCTACTGCAGTGGGGTCACGTGTGAAGGCCGGGACGCGGTGGAGATGGGGTGCGTCGCGGACGCCCGCGCCATCACGGGTTTCGATGTCATCGACGGCACGGGAACCAAGCCGCTCGGCGACCTCAACTACTCGGCCGCGTGCAAGGCCGTCTGGGGTGAGTACCAGACCACGAACGCCGCCGACCGCCACTACATCGTCCTCTTTGTCCAGCCCGAGTACGGGGGCGTCGAGCGCCCGGTGACCAAGGTGGTTACCGGAGCCGGCCACTGGCAGACCGCGATGGCCTCGTGGAACAACTCGGTGAAGTTCTGTGCGACCTCATTCGGGATCGACCCCGACATCGACAAGTCGACCAAATACGACGGGCTGAACGTTTGCACCAGGTGGCGTTGATGCCAAGGAGAACTTCCATGAAGAGATCAAGACTGCCGGTCGCCGGAATGGCCGTCGTGGTCGCGCTGACAATGGGATCCGGGGCCGCCGATGCCAAGGCCGCACCGGACCCGGCACCGGCCGGGCAGGCCGCGATCGGCGGCCCTGACGTCGCGCTGGGCAAGGACTGGCGCACGTCCGCTGACGTCCTTGTCACCGGAAGCGGGGACACCGACGGATTCCACGTGTACGTCGCGCGGGAGAAGGACGCGTTCGGCTGGCACAAGCTGGCCACGCTGAAGGCGTCCGCCCTGCCGGAAGGTTCTTGGTTCGGCCAGGTCTGCCTCACCGGCTCCGGGAAGTACGCGGTCGCGGTGTTCGCCCCGAAGATGGCGGTGAACAAGCCGAAGCTGGTGAACGCCGGAGCGATCGCGGCGGTGGTGGATGTCGAAACCGGCCAAGCCCGGCACGTCGTCAGCGGCCTGTCGACCGCCTACTTCAATCCGGCCTGCGGGCCCGGCGACCGGGTCCTGCTGACCCGCGGCGTCGGCGCGGACGGCCAGCGCACCGATCTGCTCGCCGTCGACGCGGCCTCGGCCAAGGTGATCAGCACGCGGCGGGTCGACGCACAGCTCACCACCCCGGCCGCTGCCCCTGACGGGGACTACGGCATGGCCCACGGCAACCTGGTCCGGATCGGCGCGGACGGTGGGCTGACCCCGGTCGCTCGGCCGCAAGGCCGGACCTTCGCGGTCAACGCGACCGCGCGCGACGGCATCGACATCGCGTCGGTGGACGGCGACAAGGCGGTCGTACGGCGATACGCGGGCGGCGGCCTGACCCAACTCGCCTCGGGACCGTGGGACCGCCTGCAGGTGTTCGCCCTTACCGGCGGGCGGACCGCGGTGGTCGGAGACACCCGCGACGTGTCGTCTGGCACGCCGGGCCTGGTTCCGCTGGCCAGTGACCGGCAGGTGCGCGGAGTGTCCGCCCAAGGCCACCTGCTCGCGACGGAGGTGCTGTCGCGGCAAGGCGAACGCAAGGCCGCCCAGCCGCTGACCGCTCTGGACACCGCCGACGCGGGCACGATCCGGGTCACCGTGCGCGCGACCAGAACCGGAAAGGTCTCCGCGGGCACGGTCGACGCGAAGTCCGCGCCGACGCTGGACGTCATCGAGCGTGCGGACATCGCCGCGGCCGAGACTGATCCGAACTTGACGACACCGACCTGCGCGGTCGGCCGCAACGACCCCAAGATCCAGGCGTTCCAGCCGAGCGCGGACATGGTGGAGTGGGCGGTCGACCAAGCGGTGCACGGCAACCTGAACGTGCAGCGACCCGCCAACTACCTCAAGACCGGGCAGAACGCGTACACCCCCCAGGGGATGTTCCCGCGCAAGGCACTGGCAGGCGGCGGCACAGTGCCCGCGCAGTTGATGCTCGGCATCCTCGCCCAGGAGACGAATCTCTCCCAGGGGTCGTGGCATGTCGTGCCGGGTGACACGGGCAACCCGTTGGTGGCCGACTACTACGGCAACCACGGCGACGGGAAGAACATCAACTACTCGCAGACCGACTGCGGATACGGGATCGGCCAGGTAACCACCGGCATGCGGGTGGCCGACGGGACGACCGTCTACAGCCGACCACAGCAGATCGCGATCGCCACCGACTACGCGGCCAACATCGCGGCGGGGATGAACATCCTGATCGACAAGTGGAACCAGCTCTACACCGACCCGGCCGGGCGCAGCTATGTCAACAACGGCGACCCGACCTGGATCGAGAACTGGTGGCTGGCGGTCTGGGCCTACAACAGCGGTTACTACCCGAGCACCAGCGCGCCCCAGAACCAGGGGTACTACGGGGTCGGCTACCTGAACAATCCGGCCAACCCGAGCTACCCGGCGAACCGGCAGCCATTCCTGCGGGCCACCTACGCCGACGCCGAACGGCCGAACGAATGGTCATACCCGGAACGAGTGATGGGCTGGGTGGAGACCCCACAGTTGAAGGGAATGCCGTCCAGTGAGGCCTACGCCAAGCCGAACTTCGGCGCGAGCGCGAGCGGGGTGCTGACCTTCGCCACCCCCAAGACCTTCTGCGACGCCCGGAACAACTGCGACCCGGCGGTAGTGGACATGAACAAGCCGCTACCCAAGGCGCAACAGCAAAGCCCGTGCGCCGCCTTCAACAAGTCCTGCTGGTGGCACGGCCAGGTCGGCTTCGCCGACTGCCCCGGCGGTCAGTGCGCCAAGGAGAGGTTGACCTACGCCGCGGGCACTCCGGAGCCGGGGGTGAAACGGATCTATCCGCGGAACTGCTCGACCTTCCCGGAACTGTCCGTTCCCAAGTCCAGGATCGTGTTCAACCTGAACGACACGTCGCAGTACGCCCTGGGCTGTGTTGTGCCCGCCTCTGGTGGCAAGTTCACCCTCCGGCTCGGCGATCCGTCGGGCGATGATCCGCTGGCGCGGTACGCGCAGGTCGACCTGCACCAGGCGGGCGCGGGCTACAACGGGCACATGTGGTTCACCCACACCTACCGGCCGGACACCCTCAATGGGACCAGCGCCCGGAACAAGATCACCGCGGCATGGGCCCCGGACCTGGACATCTACCCAGGCGACACCGGCGCATACCCGTACCACATCTGGGTCCACCTGCCGAGCCATGGCGGCGAGACCGACCACGCGGAGTACGTGGTGCTGAACGAGGCCAACAAACAGCTGTTCCCGTACAAGAACGACGGCAAGCCCTGCCAGATCGACCAGGACACCAGCCCGGTCCCGGGTGCCCTCGGCTCGGACAAGTGGGTCTCGATCGGCAACTACGACCTGAGTCGGGGTGTCAGGGTGCTGCTGAACAACATGGAGACCGATTACGCCGTGCCCAGCGGCACCGTGAACATCGCCTTCGACGCGATGGCCTTCGTGCCGGGAATGCCCAATGACGACTACACGTGCGGATCGACCTACTAGCGGGACGAGGTTCACCCGGATCCAAGAATGACCAGCGGCGTGGCCACGGTGTGCGCACCGTGGCCACGCCGCCGTCGTAGCCGCGAGCGAAGCATTATGCTCCAGCGCGCCGACGGACGTCGGCCATGCGCTGGGGGGTAGCAATGGTGGGTTCGCGCGCGGAAAATTCTCCACACCTGTCGGCCAAACCGGACCCGACGGAGGTCTCGACCAGAGACGATTTGGCCCGTGAGCTGACCACATTGCGGCATCTGGCCCGCCGGAGTCTGCGTGATCTGGGCAAGGCCGCGAACGTTCCGTTCGGCACCCTTGGCGGCTGGTTCCGGGGAGCGAGCCTGCCGCAGCCCGCACAGGTCGACGCGTTCGAGAGCGTGCTGGCGGAGTGCGGCGTCCTGGATGCCGCCGAGCGGGAGCTGTGGCTGTCAGCCCTGACAAGGGTTCGCCGGTTGCCGGTGCGGCGGGCGTTGGACGGCGCGACCCCGTACCGGGGGCTGGAGGCCTTCCAGGTCGAGCACGCGGGCTGGTTCTTCGGCCGCGAAGAACTCACCGAACACCTGCTGGCTCGACTGGACCAAGCGCGCACACCGGTCGTGGTCGTCGGGCCGTCCGGCTCCGGCAAGTCGTCCGCGCTGCGCGCCGGGGTGCTCGCCGAACTGACCAGCCGGGGAACAACGTGGTCCTTGTGCACGCCGGGCGCCCATCCGATGAGCCGCCTACCCGACTCGCCTGGCTCGGTCGTGGTGATCGACCAGTTCGAGGAAGTCTTCACCTCCTGCGCCGACGAGTCGGAGCGCTCGCGGTTCCTCGACGCCGTGTTCGCGCTGCGCGCGACCGTGGTGATCGGCCTGCGCGCCGACTTCTACCCGGACGCGCTGCGCGACCCGAGGCTCGCCGAAGCCCTGCAGGCCAACCAGGTCGTGGTCGGCCCGATGTGCGCCGCCGACCTGCGAAGGGCGGTGATCGAACCCGCGCGCAAGGCTCACTGCGATGTGGACAACGCGCTTGTCGACCTCGTCCTACGGGAGATCGGTCCGGCGAGCGTGGATCGCGCCCACAACGCCGGCGCCCTTCCACTGTTGTCCCACGCATTGCTCACGACATGGGAACACCGCGGCGGCGACGCGCGGATGTCGGCCGAGGCCTATCGACAGGCGGGTGGGCTCGACGGGGCCGTAGCCCGCACCGCGGAAACCGTCTACGCCGAGCTCGACCACGCCGACCGTGAACGCGCCCGCAGGCTGCTGCTGCGCCTGGTCCACATCGGCGATGGCGTCGCCGACACCCGAAGGCGAGTCGAGCACTCCGAACTCGCCGACGACACCGAGGACGTGCTGTACCGGTTCGTCGAAGCCAGGCTGCTCACCGCCTACGCCGACGCGGTCGAGATCAGCCACGAGGCACTGCTCACCGCGTGGCCCCGACTGGGCGAGTGGCTCGACGCGGACCGCGCCGGGCTGCGCATCCACCGGCATCTCACCGAGGCCGCCCGCGCGTGGGACGAGGGTGACCGCGACCCCGGTGGGCTGCTGCGCACCGGCAGGCTGGCCATCGCCCGCGAGTGGGCCGTCGATCAGGCCCACCAGGCCGATCTCAACCCACTCGAAACCGAGTTCCTCGACGCCTGCGTCGAGTCCGAACGCGCCGACGCGGCCGCCGCCCGCCGCCGGACCCGCGGGCTGCAGCGGCTGGTGGCGGCGCTGGTGGTGCTGCTGGTCGTGGCGTCGGGGCTGACCGGGTACTCGCTGTGGCAGCGCTCGGAGGCCAATACCAGGCATGACATCGCGGTGTCGCGCCAGCTGGCGGTCACGGCTGCCCGGCTGCGGGAATCCGACCCGGCGCTGGCCAACCAGCTCGCGCTAGTCGCCTACCGGGTGGCGGCGACCACCGAGGCGCGGTCGGCCCTGCTGGCGGGTTCCACCAGCCCCGAGGTGACCCGGATCGTGCGGCCGAGCCGCGCGCGGCAGGCGCTCGCCGTGTCCAAGGACGGCACGCTGCTCGCCGGTGCGGGCGCCATGGAGACCGACCACGAAATCCTGCTGTGGGCCACGACCGACCACGCGGGACCGCGCCGGGTCGGCCCGGCGCTGCCCACAACCGGCATGGTGTACGCGGCGGCGTTCAGCCCGGACGGCCAGATCTTGGCCACGGCGGGAGCGGACAAGGTCGTTTCGCTGTGGTCGCTGCGAGATCGGGAGCATCCGGTGCCGATCGGCCTGCCGCTCACCGGACCCGCCGACGCGGTGCAAGCACTGGAATTCAGCGCGGACGGCGTTCTGCTGGCCGCGGGCTCCAGGGACAACAAGGTCCACCTGTGGAACGTCGGCGTCGCCGAGCGCCCGGTGGCGATCGGCGTCGCCGAGGGGCCGGCGAAGAGCGTCAACGCCGTGGCGTTCGCACCGGGCGGCGGGATGCTGGCGGCCGGTGATTCGGCGGGCGCGGTGCGGCTGTGGGATGTCTCCACGGGGCGTGCGGTGCCGGTCGGCGAGCCGCTGGTCGGCGCGAGCCGGGTCAACGCGGTCACGTTCAACCACGACGGCACGCTGCTGGCCGCGGGCAGCAACGACGGCGCGGTCCAGCTGTGGGACGTACGCGACCCGGCCCGGCCTACCGCCGGGAAACCCATGGTCGGGCAGGCCAGTGCCTGGGTGAACGCCCTGGCCTTCAGCGCCGACGACCGCACGATCGCGGCCGGGGGCGCGGACAGCGTGGTCCGCATCTGGGACATGTCGAAGCGGACCGTGGTGTCGACGCTGCCGCACCCGGATCCGGTCACCACGGTCGCCTTCCGGCACGGCGACCGGCGGCTGGTGACCAACGCGGCCGACGGTGTCGCCCGGTTGTGGACGCTGCCCGGCCCGGTGCTCGCGACCACCGAACACCCGACCACCACCGTCGCCTTCCGATCCGACGGCGGTCTCATGGCCACGTCCGCCGGCGACATCCGGCTGTGGGACACCACGGACCCGGGTCGGCCCACGCAACTGCCCGCGGTCTTGCGTGCGCCGGAACCCTTCGACCGTATCGGCGGCAATGTCGCGATCAGCCCGGACGGCAGGCTGCTGGCGGCGGGAACGCGCAGCGGGAACGCGGTACTGCTGTGGGACATCGGCGACCCGCGCGATCCCAAGCCGGTGGGTCCACCATTGACCGGGGCGACCGGGTTCATCGAGCAGGTGCAGTTCAGTCCTAGTGGGACAGTGCTGGCCGCGGCGGGCGACGACGAGACGGTGCGGCTGTGGGACATCGCGGACCCGGCTCACGCCAAGCCGCTGCCGACACTGGAGCCCAAACTGGGCATCATCTTCATGGTGGCGTTCAGCCCGGACGGCAAGCTGCTCGCGGCGGCCACCGCGCACGGCCAGGTGCCACTGTGGGACATGCGCGATCCGGATCGGCCGAAGCTCGTGGGCGATCCCCTGGTGGTGTCCCGGACCGATGTGTACTCGGTCGCGTTCAGCGGGACCACGCTCGCTGCCGGAACCGCCGATGGAACCGTCCAGCTCTGGGATGTGGGCCACGACCGTCCGATCCGGACCGGTGAACCGATCACCGGACCGGACGGTCGGATCCACGGGCTCGCGTTCCACCCGGACGGCCGGACGCTGGCCGCCGGAACAGGCGCGGGCCAGGTCTGGCTCTGGGACGCCGGCGACCGATCCCGCCCTCAGGTGAAAGCGGTCCTGGACACCGGCGGGTCGGCCAACTGGCACGTGGCCTTCCACCCCCGTGGCGATGTCCTCACCAGCGCCCCCGGCGACATCTACCTGGTCGACACCGAGGTGGACAAGGTCATCGACACCGTGTGCGGCACCACGGGAGACCGCATCACCGAGTCGGAGTGGACCAAGTACGCCCAGGACGTTCCCTATCAACCACCATGCTGACAGGCCACGCGGCCGCGGTGTGCTTCACCGCGGCCGCGCGTGCCCGATCAGGTGTAGTAGCAGGGAATGCTGTTGACCTGCGCGGCGTACGGGCCATCGAGCGAGTAGAAGATCCCATTCGATAGCCATTCCGGGTGCCACTCGACCATGCGCCAGCGCCCGTACCCGGCGTGTTGATACCAGATTTCGGACTTGTAGGCTTCGAAACGGGTGCCCTGACTGAGCCGGTAGGCGACGTCGAACCCGGTGCCATAGCCTTTTCGGAAGTTCAGCCCACCAGCAACGGTCACCTCGTAGGTGCAGATCTCCTCCCCCGGCTTCTCCGCCGCGGCGCTCGCCTGCGCGGCCCCTGACAGCGTCAGTGCGATCGCTGTCCCCACGGTGGCTGCGGCGGCGGCGAATTTCTTTGATCTCATCGAGACTCCTGTCCTTCTCAACGGTCAGATTCCCATCGTGGCGAAGGTGCGGTTCAGCACCGTCGCGAACAGCGGGGTGCCTGCCAGGTTCGGGTGGAAGGTCTGCTGGGACGCGCGGATCGTGTCGAACGGTTCGGGTATGTCGTCCCGCAAGGGAGACTCCCCTTCGGTCCTGGTCACCACGAAGCTATGCAGGCTCTCCGGATCGCCGCACACCGCCTTGCCCTCGAACTCCTGACGTGGATCGGCGATGGTGATCGGCGCGTTCAGCTCCAGCGCCAGGGCGGACACCTTGTTGCTCAACTGGTTGTCGAGGTAGTCGGTGCTGTCGTTGATCCAAGCCGCCTCGCTGGGGTTGAGGCCGACGTCCACCCGCACGCCCTTCACCACGAAGCTCGTGCCGAGGCAGACCCCGCTTCGGGACATGAGTCTTGGGTACGTCATCAGCACGATCGTGGCGTTCGGTGCCCGATTGCGGATCGCCCGCAACACCGTGTCCACCGACGGAATCACCTTGTCTCGCACCAGCTCGGGACCGGTGACGCTGAGCGGACGCGGGTCCTTCGAAGCCTTCAGCGGTTCGTCCTGGCAGTTGCCAGGGCCGATCGACAAGACGCACGCCTTGAGGACGTCGGTGAATCCCGCGTCGTTGCCGCCAATCGACAACGTCACCACCGTGGTGTTCTCGTCGAGGAAGCCCCTGTCCAGTTGGGAGACCTCGTGGAACCGCACCGCGGCGCCGTCACCCCAAGCATCGGTGATCTGCTCGTCGGGCTTCGACTCCAATGCCTTGCTGGGCAACAGATTCTGCGCCCGCGCCCCCGAGCACGCGAGAAGCTGGTGATCCACGTTCGGGTCCCAGGCATCGGCCCGCTGACCGATCGGGGTGCTGCCGTCGCCTAGGCTCGCCAGCCGAGACCAGGCGTACTTGGATCGGTGACAGGCATTGCCGTACAGCCATTTGTAACCGGGATCCTTGTAGGAACCCTCAATGTCGCCACCGGTGTTGTCCGTCTCTCGGTAGTAGTGAGCCTTGGCATCGGATGACGCGCCTTCGCCGGAGGCGAAGGAGTCGCCGAGTGACACCACCATGTTCCTCGGCTTGCCCGGCAGCGGCTGGAAGGCGATCGCGTCCCACGCGATCTTCTCGTTGCCGTCACCGTCGCCGGTCACGTTCGCCAGCGACACCTTCGGCGTCCCGGCGAACTTGAACACACCAAGTGACACCCAGCGGTGTTCGAGGACTCGCTGCGGGATGATGCGCTCGCGTGGCTTGCTGCCGTCCCCGAGATCGATCTTGTAGACGGCCTGCTGGGTGTGAGCGCTGTGACTGGGCAGGTGGACCATGACCCGCGCCCAGGAGTTGAGCGGCTGGTTCAGCTTCCAGGTTCCGGTGATGTCCATGGCGCTGCCCGGTTTCCTGGTGTGGCCGAACCAGAAGTGCCCGCCGAGACCGCCCCCGAGCTGGTGCAGATCGATCTTCGACCGGTAGTGCCCGGTGTGGTCCTCGGCGAAGGTGAAGCCGAAGGTGCCCTTGTTCACCCAATTGCGCAGGCAACCCGGTCGGACCGAGTTCACCGAGTCCGCGACGTTGTCGATGATCAGCGAGTTGTCCAGGATCTTGTTCACCCCGCCCTCGTCGGTATCGAAGGGATCGCAGTTGGGCCGGTAGTGCTCGACGGGCATCTTCCTGGCGGTCTCTTCCTCAGCCTTGAGCGCGAACACCGGTTCGGGGTAGTCCGTTGGGAAGCGGATGTTCTCGTTGCCGCACGAGTGCGCGCAGTCCACCTTCCAGGTCACCGGCTTGTGCCACCAGCAGTGGTAGTCGCTCTCCAGGCATGGCTGAGACTGGTTGATGTCGCATCGGTTTCCGTCCGCGCCGTTGTCGCAGAACGCGGCGATCGGCGGCCTGGCCGTATCCCGCAGCACGGCGCCGTTCCACCACGCCTGGTTGTAGCCCGCGGACCATCCGGCGGTTCCAGTCTTGCGGAAGTCGTACTTTGTGATGGGGTACGCGGCCCAGCCGATCACCTTCTCCGGATACGGCCACCGCTGCGGGTTCTTGGCGTCCATCGGGTCGGCCCCGAACGGCTTTCGGAAGACCGGGTAGTCGGGGTTGGCCGGATTGTTGGACCAGCCCAGACCCCAGTTCCCCCTGGAATCGGTGCACGTCGGACCCGGAGTGCATCCGCTTGTGTTTCCGGTGTGCGCTTGCGGGTTGATGCCGGAGTTGTAGGCCCACAGCGCCGCGAACCAGTTCTCGATCTTGGCCGGGTCCGCGTTATTGATCTTGATGCCTGCCCGGTAGGTCTGGTTCCACTTGTCCTGCAGGATGCGCAGACCCGCCGCGATGTTGGTGGCGTAGTCCACCGCGATCGCCCGCTGGGTGAACTCGGCCTGCTGCCCCACCCGCATGCCGTCGGTGACCTGCGCGACGCCGTAGCCGCAGTCGGCGTGCGCCCAGTCGACCGACCATTCGTCGGAGGTCGACGCGCGCCTGCCGTAGAAGTCGCCGACGAGCGGATTGCCGGTCATCCCCTCCAGTGCGTGGCTGGACGCCTGCCACAGGTTCGATTCCTGAGCGAGGATGCCCAACAGCACCTGGGCCGGAACCCGGCCGCCACCTTCCAGCGGGAGCGACGGCAAGATCGCCTGCGGACTCCAGGCAGGCAGCCCCGACTGGTTCCAGTTGGCGGGCCGTGGCACCGTCAGCGCGTTCTGCACCGCCAGGTTCACCGCCCACTCCACCTGCTTCCAGTGCGGCTGGAAGACCTGGGTCTTCGGGTCGTTGCGCTGCACGGCGCAGGTGCGATCCTCGTCGACCGGGTTCGTGGGTGACCCCGCCTGCGCGGTCGCGGACTCCTGCGTCGCGCGCGCGGCGTCGTTCGACGTACTGGCTGGGGCGAACCCGAAGTCCACGGTCTTGCCTGATCCGGTCATCTTCGCTGTGAGCGAGACCGGCTGCGTGATTCCGTCCGCGGCGCTGCGCGACGCCTGACCGCGGGTGATCTCGACCTGGCCGAGGCTCGAGAGATCCGATCCAGGCGCGGCGTCGACCTTGGTCATCGTCCGGGGCAGCGCGGTCGCGCCGACCGGGGTGCCGGTGAGGAAGACCCGGCCGCCACTGCCCGCGGCCAGCCCTAACGGACCACGCGCGACTTCCCGGGCCGAGCCCGCCTTGGCGGGCAGGTGCTTCGCCACGGCGATGGTGTCACTCGCCGCCTCCAGGAACGCAACGCCACCGTCGGCGTCGGCGCGCAGGGAGGACGGCACGCCCGTGGTGGCGGTCAGCTTCCTGCTCCGACCCGCGGTATCGATCTCGACGATGCCCGCCCCGCCTGCGGCAACGACCGTGTCTCCTACCGGAATCGCCGAGGTGACCTGCCCGGCGAGGTCGTGGGTGCGGATGTCCTTGGCGGTCGTGGTGTCCACTACGTGGAGCCGGGTCTTGCCGAGCTTGGCGCCACCGTTCTGGGCCAACACCGCGGTTTCACCCGCTCCACAGCCAGGGTTGTGATAGGCGAGGCTCACCGTGGTGCCCAGCTTGGTCACCGTGCCGTCGACCACATCGACCACGGCCGCGAACCCACCGCGCTGGAAGGTCTCCTCGCGATTGACGAACTGGCGCGGACCGTAGACGACCACGGCACGCCTGCCGGAACCGGTGAAACACACGTTGCCGATCCAGAGATCCGTGTCGAATCCTGGCTCGACCAGCGTAGCCACGGTCCGCCATGAGTATCCCGTCTTCGCCTCGGCGACAAGCAGGTGCAGGCCTGCAGGATCCCCGGAGGAGGTCCACGCCCTGTCCTCGGAGCGGGCCCAGCCCTTCGGCAGGACCGCATCGCGCAGCTTGGGGTCCACCGTGGACCGATTGAGCTCCGCTGGGGGCGCCTCGGCTACCTGCGGCGGTTGTGGCGTGGGTGCGGCTACGGCCGGTTGACCCGCGGTCGCGGTGAACATCATCGTCGCCGCCATCGCGACGACGACCGGCCGCGGCCACGTGACCCCTCGATGTCTGCGGCTGAATCTCGGATTGGGCATCTGTGCTCATCTCGGTCAAGATCGGTGAAAGCGAGGGCCCCGCCCGCGGGGGCCCTCGTCAGGGGTTCAGAACGACTTCGTGCAGGTCGTGTTCCATCCGACGGAATCGATGTAGAACGCGTAGCAGCCGATGACGGTCTCGCTGAACGACACCATGGCGGTCCGGCCTGATTCGTTCGGATATGCGGCCAAGTTCTTACGCGTCGCCATTCCCGCGGTGCTCAGCGATTTCGTGTACACGGCTCCGGTGTGTCCGTGGGGGTTGGTGTAGCGAACCCAGGCGGCGTTACACCCATAGGACCGGCGGAGCTCGACCTTGACGAGTCGGGACGGATGTTCGAACGAGTCGAGAGTCTCGATCCCTGTGCAGCCCATGGCATTGGGATCCTGGCCGTAACAGCTCTGCCCATAACAGGCAGGCGCGGCAGTGGCGGTTCCAGCGGCTGGGATCAAGAAGCCGAACGCCAAGACGAGCGCGGCCAACACCGTCCGCAGGAACCGCGCCCCCATTCCCTTGCCAATGGTGTCCGCTTCGCCGCCCGCGACACGGTCAGCGTCCAACGGTTTCCTGATCATAAGAAGTCCCACCCCTTGCACTCGGCACGCGCACTTGTCGTGATGTGCCCATCGAAGAGGTTCCCGTCCGGCGAAACGAGACTTCCGCCATCACCCGCACGAACTCGCACAGGTGACCTGCGGATATGTCGTGCTCGACCTGTGCGAGTTCGTGCGGGTGATGGCGAAACCGTCGCGTCCTCGGCGCCGAATCGGCACAACCACCCGATCAAGCGGCCGGCCCGGCACCCCGACCGGTGCGATCCCAGCCGGATCACACCAGGAGCACAAACGCACATTGACCCGCCGCTGGGAGCACCGCATGGGAGCAAATTGGGAGCCGCCGGACGCGTTCAACCGCACCCAACGGCTCCCAACCGTGCACACCGGCACCCACACCACCTGCAGAAGGCAGGTTTCCGCAGGTCAGGACCCTTTTTGATCTACGTTGACACGGAACGGGTCACTGGTTCAATCCCAGTATCGCCCACCGAGCGTTTACGCTGGTCAGACGGCCCGTCGGTGATCTTCACCGACGGGCCGTTCGGCGTTTCTGGGAGTAATTCGGGAGCAACCGATCGGGAAAGATCGGCCCGGTTCAGCTGGCTCTTGTCTTGACGGGATGGCTGGCGCTGCCGGTGGTGGGTGCCATGGTCAGTACCGCGATGGCCATGAGTGCCCAGAGGACGTCCCACCCCGCGATAGACCAAAGCGCGGCGCGGGCCGGTGGGCCACCTGAGCCGATCATTGTGGGCGTGAGGACGATGAAGACGTAGGCTCCGACCGCGATAGGCGTGAACCGCCGCCAGCCTGTCCATCGCCTGCCGCGCAGTATGGGGATTCCCACGACCACGAGACCGACACCGGTGAGTGTCGGGCCGATGGCGAACAGCGCATCGGCGAGGTCGGGGCTCCTTGGCCAGATCACTTCGGCGCCCGCGAGGGTTGCCTGGCCGAGTATCGCGGCGCCCAGGCCGGTGCGGGCGATGACTCCGGGGCGGGCGGGTGAGCGGATCAAGGCGAGCACTGCCAGCAGTTCCCCGATGTGGATGACGGACTGGATCAGCCAGCCGAGTGGGGGATTCCAACCAGTGAGGGCCGCGCTCGCGGTGTAGAGCACGGCGCAGGCTGTGATCAGCAGAGCGACCAGGGCGGTGGTGCGTGGTGAGGTCATGACGGGTTCCACGTGACGTCGTTTGTCGGACGTCGTCACGGTGGCTCAGGGCATCGTGGTGGGTCATCCGGGCGGGCACTCGTTCGCGGGCAGGTGCCTGCACTCTTGTCCGCGGACGAGGGCGTTGCGATCATCCATGAATGCTGAGGATGGGGATGAGGCCGCTGCCCGCGGCGTTCCTCGTGGTCACCAGCCTTGTCTCGGTCGCGTCCGTGCCCATCTCGGTCGGGCTGGAACCCAGCTACGACACCGTCCTGTATGCCCTGCACGCGGTGGCGCTGGCCTTGGCCGGTGCCCTGATTGCCTCGCACCAGCGGGACAATCCCATCGGTTGGGTGCTCATCGGCATCGGCCTCGACGCGGCGTGGGTCGAGTTCACCGAGGGGTACGGAAACCACTCGGGGTGGCCATGGGCGGTGCCGATCGAGTGGTTCACGAACTGGGCGAACATGCTCGGCATCGGGGCGACGTCGGTGCTCCTGACGCTGTTCCCCTCCGGGCGCGCATTGTCCCAAGGCAGGCGCGCGCTGGTGTGGACCGGTGCCGTCGCGACGGCACTGATGGCGGTCGGCGCGGCGTTCGGGCACTCGTCCGACCCGGCGTTCGGTTCCGGTACGAATCCGTACGCGATCGGCGGGCTAGAGCCGGTATACGTCGCCGGGCAGGTGCTGTTCAACGTCACTCTGCTGGCCGCGATCGGATCGCTGGTCCACCGGTTCCACCGGTCGACCGGCGTCGAGCGTCAGCAGCTGAAATGGATCGTCTACGTGGTCAGCGTGCTGGCGGTGGTCGGCCCGTTGGCGGGCTTCGCCTACAACGACAGCGCCTTGGTTCGCATCGCCATCGCCGTTGTCGTCACCGCGCTACCGATCGCGATCTGTGTGGCGATCCTGCGCTACCGGCTCAACGACATCGACGTCGTCATCAACCGCACGCTCGTCTACGGTGCGCTGACCGTCCTGCTCACCGCCGCGTACCTGGCGACCGCGCTGGTGCTGGGTGCCGCCCTGGGCGGGCGCGACTCGCCTTGGGTGACCGCGGGGGCCACGCTGGCTGTCGCCGGGGCGTTCCGTCCGCTGCGGGCGCGGATCCAGGACGCCGTGGACCGGCGATTCCGCCGCGCCCGTTACGACGCCCTCGCCCGGGTCGACGCGTTCCTCGAGGACGTGCGCGCCGGGCGTGCGGATCCCGAGACACTCCAACAACTGTTGCGCGAGATCATGTCCGAACCGGACCTCGAGGTGTGCTACCTGCTTCCACATACCACGCACCAAATCGATGGCGCCGGGCGCGACGTCGAGGTCAGCGTCGCGGGACGCCGCGCGGAGCGGCTGGTCGAACGGGCGGGCACGCCCCTGGCTGTCGTGCACACCGGGGCCACCGAGGACTCCCCCGGTCTGCTCGACGAGGTGCTGACCCGTGCCAGCCTGGCGATCGAGGTCGCCAGGCTGCGGGCCGAGGTGCGTCACCAGCTCACCGAGGTCGAAGCCTCGCGGGCCCGCATCGTCGCCGCGGGCTACGAGGAGCGACGCAGGCTCGAACGCGACCTGCATGACGGTGCGCAGCAGCGGCTGGTCAGCATCGGACTGGTGCTGCGCAACGCCCAGTTCGAGCTCGGGGACTCCCCCATCGCGCGGACCATCGACGCGGCCGTCGAGCAGCTCACCGTCGCCATCGCCGATCTTCGTGAGCTGGCCAACGGTGTCCGACCCGCGTACTTGGACAACGGGCTCGACATGGCGCTTCGGGAGCTGGCAGGCCGGACGCCGCTGCCCATCGACGTGTATGTCGGCGCCGAGCGGTACCCCACCGACATCGAGGCGACCGCCTACTTCGTCGCCTGTGAGGCGTTGACCAACGCCGTCAAACACTCCGCCGCGACAGGCGTCGAGCTGCGCGCCCAGCGACTCGACGATCACCTCGTCATGACCGTCCGCGACAACGGTGTCGGCGGCGCACTGCCATCCGGCGGAACCGGCCTGCGCGGACTGTCCGACCGGGTCGCGGCCCAGGGCGGGCGGATCCGCGTCGAGAGCGAGAACGGATCCGGCACCACTGTGATCGCGGAGCTGCCATGCGTGTTGTGATCGCCGAGGACCAGGTTCTCCTTCGCGAGGGCATGGCACGGCTGTTCCAGGATCGCGGCCACCAGATCGTGGCCGCGGTCGGGAACGCCACGCGGCTGCTGGACATCACGACTGAACACCGTCCCGACCTGGTCGTGGTGGACGTACGAATGCCGCCCACCTTCACCGACGAAGGCACCCAAGCCGCACGCGAGATCAAGCAGACGCACCCGGAGATCGGAGTCCTGGTGCTGTCCCAGCACATCAACACCACACAGGCGATGACCCTCGTGAACCTCAGCGGATTCGGCTACCTCCTCAAGGACCGCGTGCTCGCCGTCCACGAGTTCCTCGATGCCGCTCGGCGGGTCGCCGACGGTGGGTCAGCGCTCGATCCACAGGTCGTCGGGGCTCTCATGCGGCCGCGTCCCACCGACGACCCGCTTTCGGCGCTGTCCGACCGCGAGCGTGAAGTCCTGGCACTGATGGCGCAAGGACTCAACAATCCCGCGATCGCCCGGCGCCTGGTTCTCAGCGAGCGAACAGTCGAAGGACACGTCCGACATGTGCTCCTCAAGCTGGACCTGGCCGAGTCCGACGACGGCCACCGCCGTGTCCTCGCCGTCCTCACCCACCTCCGCGCGTCCCACGCCGGATAGGTGATCACTGCAGGCTGGGGGAGACTGGCGAGGTGGTTCTTGTCCGTCGTGTGCCCCGGCCCGTTCATTCCGAAGCAGGCGCCAGAGTCAGGAGGGCAGTGTCATGTCGTTGTATGACACCATCGGAGCCGCTTACGCCGTGACGCGGCGTACCGAGCCGCGGATCGCGTCCCAGGTCTGGGCCGCGCTCGGCGATGCGCGGACCGTGCTGAATGTCGGGGCGGGAACCGGCTCTTACGAGCCGCCCGACCGTGACGTCACCGCGGTGGAGCCGTCGGCGATCATGCGGGCGCAGCGCTCCGCGGGCGCGGCGCCGTGCGTGGCCGCCTTCGCGGAGAGCCTTCCGTTCGACGACCAGTCCTTCGACGCCGCGATGGCTTTCGCCACCATCGATCACTGGCAGGACCCGATGGCGGGTCTGCGCGAGATGCGGCGTGTCGCTCGCCGCGTGGTGGTGTTCACGAAGGACTTCAGTGCCCTCGATCTGTTTTGGCTGGATCGCGATTATCTGCCCGAGCGCGCAGGCCTTCTCGTCGGCAGGCCGCCGCTGGCCGAGTTGGCCCGCTCGATCGGAGCCCGGGTGGAACCGGTGCTCATTCCGTGGGACTGCGCGGACGGCTTCTACGAAGCCTACTGGCGCAGGCCCGAAGCGTACCTGGATGAGGATATCCGCCGCGGAATGTCGGTCTGGGCCAGAGTCGGGCCGGTCGCCGAACAGCGGGCAGTGCGCTGCCTCCGTGAGGACCTCGCATCCGGCCGGTGGGCCGAAAGCAACCGCGACTCCGTCGATCTCGACGCGGCGGAGCTTGGCGTGCGTCTGCTCATCGCCTGAACCGGTCGTCCCGCCTACGACGCCTGCTCGCGGGTGGGCATGTCCTTGAGGCGGGGGATGGCGGAGAGCACGATCGGCAGCGCGGCGAGCAGGAAGCCGACCGCCGCCACCCACAGGCCCGCGCGCAGGCCGAGGTAGCCGCCGACGACACCGCCCGCGATGGCGCCCGTCGTGCCGATCCCCCACATGATGGTGCGCATCCCCGCGGTCATCCGGCCCATGAGCGCCTGTGGCGTCACCGCCTGGCGCAGGCTTGTCCCCGCGACGTTCGACACCGCCAGCCCCGCGCGCATGAGGAAGAAGCCCGCGGTGACGCCGATGACGATGGTGAGGGTCGACCCGGCCGCCGCCGGGATGAGCAGCGGGCCCGCGTACCCGACGGCCACAGCGCCGACGTACACCTTGCCGAACGGGAACCGTCTGACCAAAGTGGACGCGACGGCGGCGCCGAGCACGCCGCCGATGGCACTCATCGCGACGATCAGGCCGATCAGGCCGGGGCTGAAGTGCAGTTCGCGGACGGCGTAGATGACGAACAGGGCCTCCACGAACATGTAGCAGAAGTTGAACGCCGCGCCCGCCACGGCCAGCACGCGCAGGTAGGGCTGGCCGACGATGAACTTGACGCCTTCGGCGATCTCCTTGCCGATGTGCCGTTTGGGTGACGGCGTTACGACCTCCGGCACCCGGATGAACCACAGCGACACCACCGACACCAGGTACGACCCCGCGTTCGCGACGAGCGCGAGGGGCGCGGTGAGCCACTGCACGAGCAGGCCGCCCAGGCCGGGCCCCGCGAACTCGGCGGCCGACGACGAGGCCGAGACCCGGCCGTTGGCCGCGACCAAGTGCTCCTGGCTGACGATGACCGGCACGTACGACAGCCAGCACACCTCGAACAGCACCGTGCACACGCCGATGACCAGCACGATCGCGGCCAGCGCGGGCAGGGTCAGCGCGTCCAGCGCGGCCAGGATCGGGACCAGGCCGACGAGTACGGCGCGGACCAGGTTCGCGTAGATCATCAGCGGCCGCTTGGCCTTGCGGTCGGCGAGCACGCCGAACGGCAGGGCTAAGAACAGGAACGGCAGGAACGCGAACGAGCGCAGCAGACCCAGCTGCTCGGGGGTGACCTGCAGGACGAGTACCGCGGTCAGCGGCAGGGCCAGGTTGGTGACCTGCACGCCGAACAGCGAGACCGTCTCGCCGAACCAGAACCGGCTGAAGTTCCGGTTCCGCCACAGGGTTTGCGGGTGGAGGGCCTCCGGGTCACGAACTTCAGTCACGCGCACCTCGATGCATCGGGCCCCCCTCAGGGCGAGTCGACGAACTCGCGCAGGCTAGCACAGACAATGAAAACCGTTCTCACATCCGAACCTTATTGAAAACGATTACCCTTTGCGTTACGGTCGCGGCGCTCAGAGGTTCGCAAGGCAGGCCAAGGCATTGCCGAAACAACGAGGAGTACGGACACATGGAGTTTCGGCGCAAGGCCGTCGCGCTGGGCGGCGCTGTGCTCGCCGCGGTGCTGGCGGTGTCGGGATGCGCGGCGACCGGATCGGCACCCGCCGCGCCCGGTCCGGCGGCGGGCGGGAAGCCGGATGTCAACGCCCAGCCCAGGTCCGCGCTGCGCGAGGGCGGCGACCTGCGGGTGCCGATCGACGCGCTGCCTGCCAATTTCAACCCCAAGCAGGTCAACGGCGCCAGGGTGGTCAACTATCAGCTGGCCGAGGCGATCCTGCCCAGCGCGTTCCTCGACGGCGCCGACGGCATTCCTTTGCTCAACAAGGCGTTCTTCGACAAGATCGAACTGGTGTCCACCGCGCCGCAGGTCGTGCGCTACACCATCGCGCCCGCCGCCAAATGGAGCAACGGAAGGCCGCTCACCTGGACGGACCTGCACGGCCATTGGCTTGCGCTGCGCGGAGAGGACAAGCGGTTCGAGGTGAACAACCACGTCGGCTACCGCGACGTCGCGAGCGTCGAGCGCGGCGGGTCGGACCGGGAGGCGGTGCTCACCTTCGCCCGCCCGTTCGCCGACTGGCCCGGCTTGTTCCGCCCGCTGGTGCCCGCGGAGCTGACCGCGAGCCCGGAGGCGTTCAACAAGTCGTGGCTCACCGGGCCTACGGTGACGGCTGGGCCGTTCGAGGTGGCGACCGTTGACACCACGGCCAAGACGGTCACCCTGCGTCGCAACGCCCAGTGGTGGCAGGAGAAGCCGCCGCTGGACCGGATCATCTTCCGCGTGCTCGCCCCGTCCGCGCGGGCCGACGAACTGGCCAACCACGGCATCGACCTGTATCCGATCGGCGGTGACATCGATCTCTTCACCCGCGCCAAGGCCATGCCGGACGTGGAGATCCGGCAGGCCACCGAACGGCGCGCGGGCCAGCTGACGTTCAACGGCGCCGACGGCGCGCTGCTGGCAGACGAGAAGCTGCGCACCGCGATCGCCCAGGGCGTCGACCCGCAGGCCGTCACGAAGGTGCTGGTCGGCCCGATGGCGCCGGGCGCGAAGGCGGTCGGCAACCACATCGTCCCGCCCGGATACGCGGGCCACAAGGACAACTCTGGGGTGCTGCCCTTCGACGCGGCCGCCGCGCGGGGCGCGCTCGACTCGCTCGGCTGGAAGCTGGACGGAAGTGTGCGGGTCAAGGACGGCAAGCCGCTGAGCCTGCGATTCGTGGTGCAGGCGACGCCGACCGGGCGGACGGTGTCCGGCGTGATCACCGAGCAGCTCGCCGCGATCGGCGTGCTGGCGAAGGTCGAGTCGGTGCCGACAGAACGGTTCCAGGACACCTACCTGCTGCCGGGCAACTTCGACATCATCGCGTTCGAGTGGACGAAGTCGCCGTATCCGATCTCGCATGACCGGCCGGTGTTCCAGAAGCCGGTGGGAGACAAGGCGGGCAACAACTTCGGTCGGATCCACATCGCCGAGATCGACGGGCTCTACGACAGCGCGATCGCCGAGTTCGACCCAGCCAAGCGCGCCGAGCTGGCCGACCGGATCGACGTGCTGGCCTGGAAGCACGCCCACCACCTGCCGCTGTACCCGGAGTCGGGCGCGTACGCGGTGCGCAAGGACCTGGCCAACTACGGCGCCCGCGGGCTGGGGGTCTACGGGTTCGCCGTGGCCGGGTTCATGAAGTGACGCCGCGGCTCATCGGCAGACTCGGCGGGCGGGTCGCGCTGTGCCTGGCCACGACGTTCCTCACGTTCCTGTTGGCCTCGCTCAGTTTCGACCCGCTCGCCGAGCTGCGCGCCACCCAGCCGCCCACCCCGCAGGAGGTGTTGGACGCGCGGTCGGCCGCGTTGGGTCTCGACGAGCCGATCCCGCTGCGGTTCCTGCACTGGCTGGCGGGCGTCCCGGCGGGCGACTTCGGCCTCACCGTCGGCGGCGCCGACATCGCCGACGAGGTGTGGCGGCGGGCCGGTACCAGCCTGCGTTTGTTCGCCCCGGGCAGCGTGCTGGCGGTGGTGCTGGGCATCGCGCTCGGCGTGTGGGGCGCGCTGCGCGCGCGGCGGCTGTCGGACCAGCTGTCGATGTTCGGGGCGCTGGTGCTGCTGGCGATCCCCGTGTTCGTGCTCGGGACGCTGCTGAAGATGCTGTGGCTGCCGATGAACCAGGCCGCGGGCACCGACCTGCTTCCGTTCTCCGGCGAGACCACGCCCGGCTCGGCGCTGACGGGCTGGGCCGACATCGGCGACCGGGTCCGGCACCTGGTGCTGCCGACGATCACCATCGCCCTGCCCCAGATCGCCTTCTACAGCCGCTACCAGCGCGCCGCCATGCTTGAGGTGCTCAACAGCGACTTCCTGCGCGCCGCAAGGGCGAAGGGCCTGCGACGCGGCCAGGCGGTGCGCGGGCACGGGCTGCGGATGACCCTGATCCCGATGACCGCCCTGGTCGCGTTCAGCTTCGGCCTGCACCTGGCGGGCGGCGTGTTCACCGAACGTGTCTTCGGCTGGCACGGCCTGGGCGACTGGATGCTGTCGAGCATCAGCGAACAGGACGCGATGGTGGTGGCCACTACGACACTGCTGCTGGCGGTGCTGGTGGCCGTGGTCGGCTGGCTGGCCGACATCGCCCTGACCCTGCTCGACCCCAGGACTCGCACATGACGACCACCCAGCGCCGCACTCTCGCGGTGGGCGTGGGCCTGCTGCTCGCCTTGGCCGCGGCGGCCGTCATCGGGCCCGCCCTGTCGCCATACGACTACGCCCAACAGAACCTCGACGCGATCTTCGCCCCGCCATCGCTCGCCCACCCGCTCGGCACGGCCCGGCTGGGCGAGGACGTGCTCATCCAGTGCCTGCGCGGCCTGCAGAAGTCGCTCGTGCTCGGGCTGCTCGCGGCCGTGGTCACGACCGTGCTCTCGGCGGTGGTGGGCACACTCGCGGGGTACCTGGGCGGCCTGGCCGACCGGGTGCTGATGACGGTGGTGGACGTTCTGCTCGTCCTGCCGTCGATCCTCATCGTGGCGGTCGTCTCGCCCACGCTGCGCGGGCAGTCCTGGCTGGTCCTGGTCGTGCCGATCGCGGCGTTCCAATGGATGCTGACGGCGCGCGCCCTGCGAGCCAGGGCGCGGGCGCTGCGGTCGTCGGGGTTCGTCGTGGCCGCCGAGAACATGGGCGCGTCCGTGCCGAGGGTGGTGGTCCGCCACCTGCTGCCGCAGATGCTGCCGCTGCTGGCCATCGACTGCACGATGAACGTCGCGACCGCGATCCTCGCCGAGGCGGGGCTGAGCTACTTCGGGTTCGGGGTGCAGCCGCCGGACGTCTCGCTCGGCTCGCTGGTGGCGGCGGGCACCGGCTCGGCGCTCACATTCCCCTGGGTCTTCCTCGCCCCCGTGGGATTTCTGGTCGTCACCGTGATCGGTGTCGGGTTGGTCGGCGAGGGGCTGCGCGGCGAAGAGGGGACGACATGACCGCTCTGCTGACGATCGGGGACCTAGCGGTGGCTTTCGGCGCGCGCCGCGTGGTGGAAGGCCTCGACCTGACGGTCGACAGCGGTGAATCCACCGCCCTAGTCGGCGAGAGTCTGCGCGGCGAGGAGGGGACGGGATGACCGCTCTGGTGGAGATCAGCGACCTGGCCGTGACGTTCGGCGCGCGCCGCGTGGTGGAAGGCCTCGACCTGGCGATCGACCGGGGTGAGTCAATCGCGCTGGTCGGCGCGTCCGGGTCGGGCAAGTCGGTCACCGCGAACGCCGTGCTCGGGCTGCTGCCCGCGGCGGCGGCGGTGTCCGGGTCGGTGCGCCTGGACGGCCGCGAGTTGCTGGGCCTGCGGGACCGGGAACTGTCGGCGATCCGGGGCAGGCGGATCGCGATGGTGTATCAGGATCCACTGGCCGCGCTCACACCCGTGATCCCCGTCGGCGCGCAGATCGCCGAGGCCGTCACGGTCCACCAGCGCGGCCTGTCCCGGCGGGCCGCGCGCGAGCGGGCCGTCGAGTTGCTGGAGCTGGTGGGCATCGCCGACCCCGGCCGCCAGGCAGGCGCCCTGCCGCACGAGTTCTCCGGCGGGATGCGCCAGCGGGCGGCGATCGCGATGGCGCTGGCCAACGACCCTGACCTGATCATCGCCGACGAGCCGACCAGCGCGCTGGACGTCACCATCCAGGCCCAGATCCTCGACCTGCTCGACGACGTCCGGCGGCGCACGGGCGCCGCGCTGCTGCTGATCACCCACGATCTCGGGGTGGTCGCCCGCGCGTGCGACCGGATCGCGGTGCTGCACCATGGCCGCCTGGTCGAACACGGCGACGTCGAGCCGCTGTTCGACCGGCCCCGCAGCGCCCACCTGCGGGAGCTGCTGACCGCGCGGTCCCTGCCGACCCAGCCGCGGCGCGCGGGCGGTGCGACGGTGCTGCGGATCACCGGGCTGCGCAGGCACTTCCCGCTGCGCCGCGGCCGCGTGCTCCGCGCGGTCGACGGGGTCGACCTGGAGCTGGCGGCGGGTCAGGCCGTGGCGGTGGTCGGCGAGTCGGGCTGCGGCAAGACGACGGTGTTGCGCGAAGTCCTGCGGCTGCGGGAGCCGATGGCGGGCTCGGTGGAGGTGCTCGGCCACGACCTCGCCGCGCTGAGCCGTGCCGACCGCGCCGCGCTGCGCAGGCAGGTCCAGACGGTGCCGCAGGACCCGGCGGGATCGCTGAACCCGCGCATGACCGTCGCCGACCTGATAGCGGAGCCGCTGCGCGTGCACGGCGAGTCCCGGGCCGCGTGCCGGGCCAGGGTCGAGGAGCTGTTGGGCCTGGTGGACCTTCCGGCCGACAGCGCGCACCGCGGGCCAACGGAGCTGTCCGGCGGCCAGCGCCAGCGGGTCGCGATCGCCCGCGCCCTGGCCCCGGCCCCGCGTCTCGTGCTGCTCGACGAGCCGGTGTCCGCGTTGGACACCGCGCTGCGGGCCGGGATCATGGACCTGCTCAATGACCTGCGCGACCGGCTCGACCTGGCGTTCCTGATGGTGTCCCACGACATCGCCACCACCCGCCGCACGGTGGAACGGGTCGCGGTGATGTACCTGGGGCGGATCGTGGAGACCGGACCGGCGCCCCTCCTCGACGCCGCGCTGCACCCGTACACACGGGCGCTCGTGGCGGCGACGCCGCTGCTCGACGTACGCGCCGAGCGGGCCAGGACGCGGCACACGCTGCGCGGGGAGATCCCGAACCCGGCCGAGCGAATCGAGGGGTGCGCGTTCCGCTTCCGCTGTCCGGTGTTCGCGGAGCTGTGCGGGGCTGACCGGAGGCGGTGCGAGCGGGTGGCGCCGCAGCTGCTACCGGTAGGCGGGCAGCGGGTGGCGTGCCACCACCTACCCGGCTGAGCCCCGGCGGAGCGGACCGACGGATGCGCGTTCCGCTTCCGCCGGCTGTGTTCGCGCAGCTGCATGGCGCCGACCGGCAGGCAGGCGAGCGGATGGCGTACCACCGCGTACCCGGTCAAGCCCGGCGAAGCGGACCGACGAGCGCGCGCTCGGTCTGTGTTCGCGCAACTGCACGACGCTGTGTCCACGAACGTTGCCAGGCTCTCGACGGCCCAGCTTCCCGCAGGCCGCACCGCCGAAACGCCCAAGTACACCCAGTACGAGCGGCATTCCGGCGGCACGCCCAGCGGAAACCTGGATCCGCCGATAGCCCGACAACGCTCATGGACACAGCATTAGAACTGCCCGAGCGCGGCTTGAGCACGACGGGCCAGCCGTGTTCCCCGGCGAACCCGACAACGTCGGCCGCGGACTCGGCAGGGGCGAACGCGGGCACGTCCACGCCCGCCGCCGCCACCGTCCGGCACATCGCCGGCTTGTCCCGGAACAGCGCCACCTCGGCCTCGGTCGGCCCGGCGCAACCCCACTCCGCGCGCAGCCGGGCCGCGACCATCAGGTCGTCCTCCTTGAGCGCGACGACCCCGGTCGGCGGGTCCCAGCGGGTCGCCAACGCCCGCACCTCGGCCAGTACGGCGGGCAGGTCGTCGGTGGCGGGCACGACGACGACCTCGGCGGCGTTCGGCGGCACCGAGTCGACGCCGACGTCGGTCGTCACATAGGTGACCGCGTGCCGGTCGTGGTCGAGGTGGCGGGCGTACTCGGCGTACCGGTCGCGCCAGCGGTGCGGCACGACGATATGTGGTGTCACCCGCACCTGCCCCGGCTCCGGTCCCACCCGCCCCCCACCGGTTCCACCGCCTGCCCCGCCCGCACCAGTCCTGGCGCCGGATCCGTCGAACCAGGAGGTGTCACGACTCGGCGATCTGGTAGAAGCCGTGTCCGTCCAGGTAGTTGACGGCGCGGAAGTCGTCGGCGACGACCTCGGCCAGCGGGTGCGCCAGCCCGATCATCAGCGGCTCGGTCGAGTCGTCGACCGTGCGCGGCAGCCACTCCCCCGGATTCACGCCCACGTGTGCCTTGTGGAAGCTCGGCAGGTCGCGGACCTGGTCCAGCAGCGGATATCCCACCAGCGTTCCCTCCACCGGGGACGTCAGATAGGCCATGACGACGTGCCGCTCGACCGTGTGCGGACGCTGGTACCGCTCGGCGAACCTTTCCGGCGCGAGGTATGCGTCGACCGTCCACTCCAGTTGGGACTCCCCACCCGCGAGCGTCGCGTAGTGCGCGGCGCCGCCGCCGCACAGCCGGATGCCCGCCTCGACCAGGCACGGCCCGTCGGGAGTGCGCATGATCTCCAGGTGCGCGGGCCCGTGTCCGACACCGAGCGCGTCGAGCGCCGCCGCCGCGTAGCCGACGAGATCGGGAACGTCGGCGACCGGCACCGAGAACACCCCCGCGTGGCGGTCGACCACGCCGTTGACGGTCATCTTCGCGTAACGCCAGATGTCGGTGACCCGGTGCCTTCCCCCGCTGCTGACCGTGTTCACCGCGTACTCGGCGCCCACCAGGTACTCCTGCGCGACCACGCCGTCGTTGCGCTCGGCGAAGATGTTGGTGCTGCCCAGGATCGCCTGGTACGCCGCCACCGACTCCTCCGGCGTCGCGCAGAAGGTCACCCCGTCGTTGCCCGCGCTGCGGATCGGTTTGACCACGACCCGGCCGCCGATACCCGCGTGCCACGCCCGCAGTTCGTCCTCCCCGGTGACCAGCAGCTGCCGGGTGGCCCGCAGGCCCGCCGCGCGCAGCGTCTCGTTCTGGGCGAACTTGTTGCGCCGCGCCGCGCTGTGGTGGGTGCCGTTGGTGGGCAGCCCCAGCGCCTCGCTGAGCTGGTCGGCCAGTTCGACACCAGGCTCACCTGCGGTGATCACAAGGTCGGGCTGGTGCTTGGCCACCGCGTCCCTGGTCGCGTCGACGTCACCGAAGTGGACGATGTTGTCGGCGAACCAACTCAGGTCGGGATGGCTGCGGTAGAACGGGAGCGCGTCCACCGTGCTCTGCACCCGCACGACCGAGGCGCCCGTGTCGAGGAACGCCACGGCCAGCGCCAGGGTCGGCGCGTAGACGTCCACCATCACCACGGTCTTGCCCATCTCAGATCCCTTCGCAGCGACGCACGACCGACAGCAGGCGGTCGATCTCGTCGGGGGTGTTGTAGACGTGCGGGCTCACCCGGACCGCGCGGTCGGCGCTGTCGCGTCCGGCCTGGCAGTGGCTGTCGGCGCGGACCATGATCCCCTCGTCGGCCAGCACGAAGCCGAGGTCGTCGGAGCGGACTTTGCGGTGCCGGAACGTGACGATCCCCTCGCGGCGCTGCACGTCCGAGTCGGCGGTGAGACTGCGCTGGCAGCCCAGCACCTCGACGTCGGCCATCCGGCTCAGGCTGTCGGTGAGCAGCACGCCCAGCGCCGTGGACCACTCCCGGACGCGGTCGAGGCCCGCGGCGTCGAGCCAGTCGAACGCCGCGCCCAGGCTGACGATCCCGGCCGTGTTCGGCGTGCCCTCCCAGCCGCGCAGCGCGAAATGGGGGCCGCGCCGGTTGCGCGCCCACACCGCGCCGACCCCGGTCAGCGCGAGCATCTTGTGCCCGGAGAACACGATGAAGTCGACGTCGAGGTCGGCGACCGACACCGGGCCGTGGCCGACGCTCTGCGCCGCGTCGAGGCAGATCGGCACGTCCGGTCCGACCGCCTCGCGGATACGGTGCACGTTCATGTTCGCGCCGTAGACGTGGTGCACGTGGGTGGCCGCGACGAACCGGGTCCGCGGGGTGACCAGCGCGGGCAGCGCGCGGTGGTCGTAGTCGCCGGACGTCGGGTCGACCGGCATGGGCACGACCCCGATCCGCACGCCGCGCAAGGCCAGCGTGTCCCGCAGGTCCAGCCACGGCCGCAGGTTGGCCTGGTGGTCGCCGAACGGGACGATGATCTCGTCCCCGTCGGCCAGGATGTCGGCCAGCCAGTCGTTCGCGACCGCGCGCAGGCCGTGACTCGTGCCGCTGACGAACTCCACTGTGGACGCTGTGTCGCCCGCGGTGTCGCCCAGCGCCAGCCGGACCCGCTGCCGGACCTGGGCGACGCGCTCGGTAGCGGTGTTGGCCCACGGGTAGGAGCCGCGGCCGATGTTGGCGTTGGTCGTCGTCAGGAACTCGGCGACGGCGTCGAGCACCGCGCGCGGTTTCTGGCCCGTGGCCGCGCTGTCGAGATAGGCCACGGCGGGATTCGCGGTCAGGATGGGGAACTGCGCGCGCAGATCGCACTGCCAGTCGTGCAGCCGCTCCAGCGGCGAGGTGAGGGTGGTCATGTCAGTCCCGAACCAGCGGAGCGCCCGCGTCCCGCCACGCCACCACGCCGCCGCGCAGGCTGCGCGCGTCCCGGTGGCCCATCCTGGTCAGCAGCGCCGCGTACCGCGCCGACTTCTCCCCGACCGGGCAGACCAGCAGCACCGGCTTGCCCGCCCCGAATGGCAGCCCGCCGTGCAGCACTTCCTCGAACAGCTCGTCGACGATGTTGACCGAGTCCTCGATGTGCAGCGCCGAGTAGGCGAACGACCCGCGCAGATCCACCACCAGCGGCTTCGCCTCGGCGATCCACTGGCGTGCGTGGTCGACGTCGACCGCGTCGGCGGCGTCGATCTCGGCCGCGGTCAGCGAGGCCACCGAGTTGGCGCGCGGGGGCTGGTTGAGCAGTTCCGGCCTGCGCTCGCGGACATAGCTCATGTAGCTCTCGACCCGGTCACACACGATGAACACCGCGGTGTGCCGCTCGGTCAGCGACTCGTCCAGCATCGCCAGGTAGCGCACGGCGCCGAAGTACGCCGCGCCGCCGGTCGGCCCGCCGAGCATCCCGCAGCGGCGGTTCAGCGTGAGCATCCCGTCGATGGCCTGCTGCGCGGTGACCGACTCGATCGTGTCGTAGGTGCCGGGGTCGAACAGGCCGACCTCGTTGACCTCGTCGATGTTGCGGATGCCCGGGATGAAGTCGGACTTGTTCGCCACGAGGCCGATGATGTCGACCTCCGGGTTGTGGTCGCGCAGCGCCGCGGTGACCCCGGAGGACGACCCGGCGGTGCCCACGCAGGCGATGAAGTGGTCCGGGGTGCGGCCGCCGAGATCCTTGATGATCTCCGGGCCGGTGCCAGAGCGGTGCGCGTCGAGGTTGAGCGGGTTGAAGTACTGGTCGGTGTGCAGGTAGCCGTTGCCCTCCTCGGAGAGCATCCGGTACATCCGGGTCAGCGGGTCCTCGGTGTCGGTCGGGTCGAGGCACTCGGTCTGTCCGGGCAGTTCCTCGATCTGCGCGCCCAACAGCAGCAGCAGGTCCTTGATCTCGGGGACCTTCATCCGGTTGGTGACGCTCTTGAACGGCAGGCCGTGCATGGCGGCGATGACGGCCAGCGCCTTGGCCGTGTTGCCGCTGGACAGCTCCACGATCGAGTCGCCCCGCTCGACGGCTTCGGCCAGCCCCGCGCGGGCCATGTTCCACGCCGGCCGGTCCTTGACCGAGCCGAACGGGTTGAGCATCTCCATCTTCGCGTAGAGATCGATGTTGCGCAGTCCGTGCACCTCGGGTGCGATCCGGACCAATGGCGTGTCGCCGATGACGTCGGTGATGCTGTCGTATTTCATGCTCGTTCGTCCTTCGTCGGCCAGTATTCTTCGTCGAGACACCACTGCCACTGTTCCCCGGCGCGGAACATCGCCACCTTGCGGGCGATCGGCTGCATCAGCGCGTGATCTGCCGCGAAATCCATGAAATAGCCCGCGGTGTTCGCGAACACCAGCAGATCACCGGGCGTGGGCGCGGCGGGGAGAAACACCTTGCGGCGGGTGATGAGATCGTCTTCGAGACAGAGGTTCCCGGACAGATAAACCCCGGTGGGCGGGCCGGGGTCGGCGCCGGGCGGCTTGACCAGCAGCGGGTCCATCATGACCGCGTGGTCTTCCATGCTGATGTCGCGTGAATTCGCGGCGATTCGGACCAGGGTGTCGCCGGAATTCATCCGGCGCACCTCCTCGACCCTGGCCAGGGTCAGTCCGCACTGGTCGAGCAGCGCGCGGCCGGGCTCGATCTGCAGGTCGTAGAGGTTCTCCAGCAGCAGCGTGGCCAGCGGCCTGCGCAGCGACGGCGCGTCCCGCGACAGCAGCTCATCGAGATAGCGCGCGCCCGCGACCGGCCGGAACCCCGGGTACAGGCCCAGCGCCCCGCGCAGCGTCCCGGCCTCGGCGCGCAGGCCGTAGCCGTGGTTCTGCCAGGTCAGGGCGGGCCGCTTGCCGAGCACGGCGTTGTTGAGCTCGGTGGTGTAGTTCTCCCACTCGGCGAGGTCGTCGAGATAGCTGACGCCGTACCCGCCGCCGATGTCGACGGCCGTCGGCTGGAACCCGCGCCGCGCGCACTCCCGCATCGCGTGCAGGCAGCCCTCCAGCGCCAGCGCCTTCTCCGGCAGGCCGTTGGTGTCGAGGTGGTAGGCCACCCCGACCAGGTCGAGGGTGTCGCGGTGCTTGTCGAGCACGTCGAGCAGGCCGGGCAGTTCCCGCACGTGCGCGCCGAACCGGCTCGGCCTGCTCAGCACGGTGACACCGGTCGACTCGAAGGCCGACAACCGCAGCGTGACCCTGGCCCGGACCGCCAGCGCGCCGAGTTCGATCAGTTCCTCGCGCGAGTCGGCGCTGATCAACGCCCCGACGCGCGCGGCGAGCCAGAGGAACTCGGCGCTCTTGGGCCCGGTGGCGATGATCCGCTCGCCGGGGATCCCGGAGGCGAGAACATGCTGGAGTTCGGCGAGGGAGGCGACGTCGACGCCGGTCCCCTCGGCCGACAACGCCCTGATAAAAGCACTCGACCGATTCGCCTTGTGCGCGAAGTAGACACCCCCGGAGAGGTGGTGCTTGGCGTAGACGCGGCGATATTCGGCCACGTTGTCGACTATCTGGCGCGGCAGCACGACGTTGAGCGGAGAGCCCAGCGCTCGCACCATGGTGAACAGGGTGCTTGACTCCTGCACTATTTCCCGCATGGATTCGCCCATACGCGGACGTAACTGGAGTTCCGTGGACAAAGTTCCCCCAATTCGCGTTTCCACCACTGCAGGACAGAGGACATCGGCGACGGCCGAAGGCACCCGCCATGGAGTCGTTCGCGAATCTAGCACGACCACCGATTGCGTGGCACAAATTGCTCCGAATGCCATATTATAAAAGCGCGACATGTAGATGTGACAATATGTCGATAGGCTATTTCATCCGCGGATAATGGCTCGGTGAAGGCGCAGGCGCGACGGTGCCTGAGCTTCGTTCCAACGCGTATCAGCCCGCTGCCCGGCGGGCAGTGGGCTGATGTCAACAGTGGTCAGGCGTCGGGGCGCAGCACGGCGTGGGCGGCTTCCAGGCGGTCCTGTTCGGTGCCCGCCGTGCGGCCGGACACCTCGTCGGCCCAGTCGAGCAGGCGGTGCAGCCGGGGGTCGGCGGTCGCGGTGGTGACCGGAGACTCACCGAGGACGACCTCGCCGCTGCCGCCGTCGATGGTGATGGTGTCGCCGTCAGTGAGGGTGCGGGCGCCGACGCGGACCTGGCCCTCGGCGGCGTCCACCGTGAGGTCGGCGGCGCCCACGACCGCGGGTTTGGCCATGGAACGCGCGACGACCGCGGCGTGGCTGGCCGGGCCGCCGTGGGCGGTGACCACGCCAGCGGCCGCGGCGAGGCCATGGATGTCCGCGGGCGAGGTGTGCGGACGCACCAGCACGACCGGGCCGTCCGCCGCCATGCGTACGGCCTTGTCCGCGGTGGTGGCCAGGCGCCCGACCGCGACGCCCGGGCAGGCACCCAGGCCTCGGGTGAGCACGACGGCCCCGGCCGCGGTGTCCACGCGCGGAGTGTGGAGGGCGCGCAGGTCTTGCGGCGAGACCCGCAGCAGCGCCTCGTCGCGGGTGATGACCGACTCGTCGACCAGGTCCACCGCGACCCGCGTCGCGGCGCCCCCGGTGAAGCGGCCGCGCCGGACCTGCAGCAGCCACAGTCGGCCGCTCTCGAAGGTGAACTCCACGTAGCACGAGTCGCGGTAGTGCTCCTCGATGCGGCCCATCGCGTCCAGGAGCCCGGCCCAGACCTCCGGCTCCCGTTCGGCGAGCTCGCCGAGCGGTTCGGTCGCCGACGTCCCGGACACGACATCCTCGCCCTGGCGCGCGAACAGCACCTCGCCGAACGGGGTGCGCGCGCCGGTGTTGGGGTCGCGGCTGAACGCGACGCCGCTGCCGCTGCGGTCGTCGCGGTTGCCGAACACCATCGCCTGCACCACCACGGCCGTGCCGAGGTCGTCCGGGATGCCGTGCAGGGTGCGGTACGTCCGGGCGCGCGGCGTGTTCCACGACCGGAACACCGACCGCACGGCCACGTCCAACTGATCTCGGGCGTCATCAGGGACCCGGTCGCCGGTCCGTTCGAGCAGGAACGCCTCGACGTCGGCCAACGCGGCGGCGGCGTTGGCCTCCGGGCTCTCCGGCGCCCTGGCGCCCCGGCGCGCGGCGGCGGCCAGTTCCTCGGCGCCGAGCCCGTGCACGGCCGAGGCGAAGCTGGTCAGCAACCGCTGGCGGGAGTCGAGGGCGAAGCGGCGGTCACCGGTCTCGGCGGCCAGCGCCGCGGTGGTGGCGTCGGTGAGCCCGAGGTCGAGCACTGTGCTCATCATGCCCGGCATCGACACGCTGCCGCCGGAGCGGACCGACACGACCAGCGGCCGATCGGTCCCGCCGAATCGCCTGCCGGTGTCGGCCTCCAGGACCGCGATCGCGGCGTCGAGCTCGTCGTCGAGGCCGTCGGGGAACCGCCCGTCGCGAAGGAAGATCCGACACGCCTCGGTGCCGACGACGAACGCGGGCGGCACCGGCAACCCGAGGCGACGCAACAGGACCAGACCGCTGCCCTTGCCGCCAAGCGCGCTGACGTCTTCCTCCGCCTCGGCGGAGACCGGGTGAACCCACTTCCCGAACGGGGCTGCGCCCACGTTCGCCCCCTGTTCTTTCACATCGGCCCGTCCGTCGAATGCTACCTGCCGCTATCCGGATAGCATGGCGCGGTGTCTGAACAATTTCCCGACCGAACCACGCTGTCGGTACTGCATTTCCTGCGGTGCGCGGGTTTCACCATCCCACTTCGCATTACCCAGGCGACCGGCCTCACCGAGTCGACCGTCGAGTCCACGCTGATCGATCTCGGGGTGGCCGGGTTCGTCACCAAGACCCCCGGCGAGTTCGGCGGCTGGGGACTCACCCCGGCGGGTACCGCCGAGGACGCCCGGCTGATCGCCGACGAACTCGACCGGGCGGGCGCGCGGGAGGCGGTGACGGCGACCTTCGCCGCGTTCATGGTCCTCAACCCGGAGGCGCTCGATCTCTGCTCCGCGTGGCAGATGCGCTCTGTCGACGGGACCATGCTGCCCAACGACCACTCCGCCGCCGACTACGACGCGCGCGTCATGGGTCTGTTCGCGGACTTCCACGAGCGCGCGGCCACCGTGTGCGCCGAGCTGTCCGCCGCCCTGCCTCGGTTCGACCACTACCACCGCAGGCTCACCGACGCGCTCGACCGGGCCAAGGGCGGCGACATCGACTACGTCACCGACAACACCAACTCCTATCACACGGTTTGGTTCCAGCTGCACGAAGACCTGCTCGTGACGCTCGGCATTCCCCGGACGCACTGAGGAATCATTCTCCGGCTCGCCACTCATTCGAACCTGCGGTTCACCCTCATCCCAATGAATGTTTTGCGGTTCGCCGCGAAAGGATGACCATCATGGCGACCAGGCATGTGTACGTGGTGCGGCACGGCGCCGCGGACACGTTCGGCGAGCTGACCGACGTCGGGCGCCGACAGGTGGCACTGCTCGGGGAGCGGCTCGCGGACCTCCCGGTGACCGCGGTATGGCACTCGCCGCTGCCGAGGGCGGTGGCCACGGCGCGGATCCTGCAGGCGTACCTGCCCGCCGCGTCCGTGGCCGAGGCCGCGGAACTGGTGGACCACGTGCCGTACGTCCCGGACCCGGTGCCGCCCGCCTGGGCGGGGTTCTTCGACGGCTACGACAGCGCCGAGGCCGCCTCGGGCACCCGCATCGCCGAGGCGCTCGTCGCGCGGTTCGCGCGGCCCGCCGAGACCGAGGTCCACGAGGTGCTGGTGACGCACGCCTACCCGGTGGCGTGGCTGGTCCGGGACGCGTTGGCGGCGCCGCCCGTGTCCTGGCTCGGCCTGCCCGTGGGCAACACCGCGCTGACCGCGATCGAGTACCGGGACGGCGTCGCGCCGACCCTGCTGGTGCACAACGACATGGGTCACCTGGACGGCGACCTGCGGTGGACGGGGTTCGGGCCCGCGGTGCGGCCCTGACGTACGTGGGCCGTGTCAGTCCAGGCAGAACTCGTTGCCCTCGGGGTCGGTCATCACGATGTGGCCCGCGCTCATCGGGGTTGCGGGCTCGTGGCGTTCCACCCGAGTCGCGCCCAGGGTGACGAGCCGGGCGCACTCGGCCTCCAACGCCGCCATCCGCTCCTCTCCCTGTAGGCCGGGCGCGGCGCGGACGTCCAGGTGAACCCGATTCTTGGCGACCTTGTCCCCCGGCACTCGCTGGAAGAACAGCCGCGGCCCCTCCCCATCCGGGTCCTCGATGGCCGACCTCGTGTTGCGCTGGTCCTCCGGCACGCCGACGCGCGCCAGGAAGTCGTCCCACGCGGCCAGTGGGTCGGCGCCCTCGGGCAGGTCGACGCCGGGCGGGCCGGGGTGGACGTAGCCCAGCACCTCACGCCAAAAGGTCGACAGGGCTCGTGGGTCCTGGGCGTCGAAAGTGACCTGGAGGTGGCGGCTCATCGGGGTGGCTCCGTTCGAGGGCGTCGGTGTCGATGGAACCACCCTGACATCACTTGCGGACAGGATCGGTCCGCGGCCTAGTGCCCAGGTTCGGCGCGCGTAGTCTGCTGGTCGGCGGCTCGGTGTCCGCCACACATAACGCAGAGGGAAGGTCGGTCGGGTGTTCCGCCGTATCGCGATCGTCAACCGTGGAGAGGCCGCGATGCGGCTCATCCACGCCGCCCGGGAACTGACCGCGGAGACCGGGACGGCGGTCGAGACGATCGCCTTGCACACCGACGTCGACCGCGGCGCCACGTTCGTCCGTGAGGCCGACGTCGCCTACGACCTGGGGCCCGCGTCGGCCCGCCCCTACCTCGACCTGAAGGTGCTCAAGAAGGCGCTGGTCGAGACCCGGGCCGACGCCGCCTGGGTGGGTTGGGGTTTCGTCGCCGAGGACCCGGCGTTCGCCTCGCTCTGCGAGGAGGTCGGCGTCACCTTCGTCGGCCCGAGCGCCGAGGCGATGCGCAAGCTCGGGGACAAGATCGGGTCCAAGCTGATCGCCGAAGAGGTCGGCGTGCCCGTCGCGCCGTGGAGCCGCGGACCGGTGGAGTCGCTGGACGCCGCCCTGGCGGCCGCGGCCGGGATCGGCTACCCGCTGATGTTGAAGGCCACCGCGGGCGGCGGCGGGCGGGGCATCCGCGTGATCACCGGCGCGGCCGACCTGACCGACGCCTACGAGCGCACCAGTCAGGAGGCCGCGCGGGCCTTCGGCAGCGGGGTCGTGTTCCTGGAGCGCCTCGTCACCGGCGCCCGGCACGTCGAGGTGCAGGTGATCGCGGACGGGCAGGGCACCGCGTGGGCGCTGGGCGTGCGGGACTGCTCGATCCAGCGGCGCAACCAGAAGATCATCGAGGAGTCGGCGTCCCCGGTGCTCAGCGCCGCGCAGACCGCCGAGCTCAAGTCCTCCGCCGAGCGGCTGGCCGTCGCGGTCGGCTACCGCGGCGCCGCCACCGTGGAGTTCCTGTACCACCCCGGGACCGAGATGTTCGCCTTCCTGGAGGTCAACACCCGCCTACAGGTGGAGCACCCGATCACCGAGGCCACCACCGGGTTCGACCTGGTCAAGGCCCAGCTGTGGGTGGCGGCCGGGAACCGCCTGGAGGGGGAGCCGCCGGTCGAGCGGGGACACGCCGTCGAGGCCCGGCTCAACGCCGAGGACCCGGACCGGGACTTCGCGCCGTCCCCCGGCCGCATCGCCAGGCTGGACCTGCCCTCCGGCCCCGGTATCCGGGTGGACACCGGGTTCAGCGAGGGCGACACCATCCCCGCCGACTTCGACTCGATGATCGCGAAGATCATCGCCCAGGGCCGCGACCGGGCCGAGGCGCTGAGCAGGCTGCGCCGGGCCATGGCCGACACCACGGTGATCATCGACGGCGGCGCGACCAACAAGAGCTTCGTGCTCGACCTGCTCGACCAGCCGGAGGTGGTCGACGCCAGCGCCGACACCGGCTGGATCGACCGGGTCCGCGGCGAAGGCAGGCTCGTCGCGCGGCGTCACTCCGCCGTGGCCATCGCCGCGGCCGCCATCCAGGCCTACGAGGAAGAGGAGAGCGCCGAACGGCAGCGGCTGCTGTCCACCGCGTTCGGCGGCCGCCCGCAGGTGCGGCACGAGAGCGGCCGCAAGCTCGACCTCAAGCTGCGCGGCGCCACGTACCGGGTGCGGGTCGCCAGGGTCGGGGCGATCCGGTTCCGGGTCGGCATCGAGGCGGGCGGCGACGTCCGCACCGCCGACGTCGAACTCGACCGGTTCGACCAGCACTCCGGCCGGATCTGCGTCAACGGCACCCGGCACCGCCTGCTCCTGGGCACCGCGGGCCCGGTGGTCCTGGTCGAGGTCGACGGGGTCGCGCACCGGGTCAGCCGCGACGAGGGTGGCGTCGTGCGCTCCCCCGCTCCCGCGCTGGTCGTGGCCACCCCGGTCGCGGCCGGGGCCGAGGTGGCGGCCGGGGCGCCGGTGCTCGTGCTCGAGAGCATGAAGATGGAGACGGTGATCCGGGCGCCGTTCGCCGCCCGGATCAAGGAGTGCGCGGTGGCCGTGGGCAGCCAGGTGGAGACCGGCGCCCCGCTGCTGCGGCTGGAACCGCTCGCCGAGACCGGCGCGGCGGACGCCGAGGCAGCAGAACCGGTGGAACTGGATCTGGCCGCGGCCCTCCCGCGGGTCTCGGCCACCGAGCGCGTCGAGCGCCTCGTGCAGGAGCTGAGCGGACAGCTGCTCGGCTTCGACGTGGACCCGCACGACGAGGGCAGGGTGCTGCAGGACTACCTCGCCGCCAGGCGGACCGCGATCGAGACGGGCCACCGGCCGCTCGCGGCCGAAGTAGGCCTGATGACCGCGTTCGCCGACTTGGCCGAGCTGAGCCGCAACCGGCCCGCGGGCGAGGACGTCGCGGGCGAAGGCCACCTGCACAGCGCGCGGGAGTACTTCCACACCTACCTGCAGAGCCTCGACGTTGACCGGGCCGGGCTGCCGGAGAAGTTCCGGGTCAGGCTCGCCAAGGCGCTGAGCCACTACGGCGTCACCGACCTGGAACGCACCCCGGAGCTGGAATCAGCCGTGTTCCGGATCTTCCTCGCCCAGCAGCGCGCGTCCGCCGACGCGGGTGTCGTCGCCACGCTGCTGCGCGCCTGGCTGCGGGAGCCGCCGCCGGACGACGCGCTGCGCGAACCGGTCGGGCTCGCCATGGAACACCTGGTGTCCGCGACCCAGGTCCGGTTCCCGGTGGTCGCCGACCTCGCTCGCGGCGTCGTGTTCGCCTGGCTCGGCCAGCCGCTGCTGCGCCGCAACCGGGCCAGGGTGTACGCCGACGTCCGCAGGCACGTTCGGCACCTGGCCGCCGACCCGGACGCCGCGGACCGCGGTGAGCGGATCGCCCAGATGGTGCGGACCACCGAACCCCTGGTGCGGCTGCTCAGCCAGTACCTGGAGCGGAACACGCGCGACAACGCGATCATGCTGGAGGTGCTGACCCGGCGGTACTACGGCAACCAGCGCCTCGTGGACATCCAAACCAGCGAGATCGGCGGTCGGACCTTCGTGACCGCCGAGCGCACCGACTTCACCGTGGTGTCCACCGCGGCTCGCCACGACGCCCTGGACGAGGCGCTGCGGGGCCTCGGCGCGCTGGCCGCGGGCGCGGGCCCGCTGGAAGCCGACATCTACCTGGCGTGGCGGGACCAGCCGGAGGACGCCGCCGAGCTGGCCACCGAACTGGCCGCCGTGGTCAACGCGCACCCGCTGCCCGCACAGGTCCGCAGGCTCACCATCGCCGTCGCGGGCCGCGGCGACGAGGTGATGCACCAGCACGTCACCTTCCGCCCGTCGGACTCGGGCATGGCCGAGGACCGGCTGATCCGCGGCCTGCACCCGTACATCGCCCAGCGGATGCGGCTGGAGCGGCTGCGCGAGTTCGACCTCACGCGCCTGCCCTCCGCCGACGAGGACGTGTACCTGTTCCACTGCGTCGCCCGAGGGAACCGCGCCGACGAGCGGTTGGTCGCCTTCACCCAGATCAGGGACCTGGTGGGGTTGCGCGACCACGACGGCCGCCTGGTGGCCCTGCCGACCGCGGAGAACACCCTGGCGACCTGCCTGGACTCGATCCGCCGCGCCCAGTCCCGGCGGTCGTCGGCGACGCGGTTCAACACCAACCGCGTCGTGGTCTACGTCTGGCCTGCCAGCGACATCACCCCCGCCGAACTGGAGCAGCTGGCCAAGCGGATCCTGCCGACCACCGCGGGGGCCTGCCTTGAGGAGATCGAGTTCATCCTCCGGCAGCGGAACCCGAAGACCGGTGAGCTGGTGCGGATCGCGCTGCGGATCACCTTCGACGCGGCGGGCAACCCGGCTCTCACCATCGGCGAGCCGTCCGACGCGCCTATCGCGCCGCTGGACGGCTACCGCCAGAAGGTGCTGCGGGCGAGCAGCCGGAACACCGTGTACCCCTACGAGATCACCAGCGTGATTGGCGAGTTCACCGAGTACGACCTGGACGCGGACCACACGCTGGTGCCGGTGGACCGGCCACGGGGAAGCAACTCCGCCGCCATCGTCGCGGGCGTCGTCAGCACCCCGACCGCGCGGCACCCGCAGGGCGTCACCCGGGTCGTGCTGCTCGGCGACCCGACCACCTCGCTCGGGGCGCTGTCCGAACCGGAGTGCCGCCGGGTGATCGCCGGGCTCGACCTGGCCGAACGGCTCCAGGTGCCGGTGGAGTGGTACGCGTTGTCCTCCGGTGCCCGCATCTCCATGGAGTCGGGCACCGAGAACATGGACTGGGTGGCCGCCGCGCTCAAGCGGATCGTCACGTTCACCCAGGACGGCGGTGAGATCAACATCGTGGTGGCGGGCATCAATGTCGGCGCCCAGCCGTACTGGAACGCCGAGGCCACGATGCTCATGCACACCAAGGGCATCCTGGTGATGACGCCCGACTCGGCCATGGTGCTCACCGGCAAGCAGTCGCTGGACTTCTCCGGCGGCGTCTCCGCCGAGGACAACTTCGGGATCGGCGGCTACGACCGCGTCATGGGTCCCAACGGGCAGGCGCAGTACTGGGCACCGGACCTGGCCGCGGCCCGGGAACTGCTGATGACGTACTACGACCACACCTATGTCGCTCCTGGGGAGGCCGGGCCTCGCCGGGTGGAGACCACCGACCCGCGCGACCGCGACGTCACCGGCTACCCGCACGAGGTGCCGGACAGTGACTTCACCAGCGTCGGGCAGATCTTCTCCGCCGCGACGAACCCGGACCGGAAGAAGCCCTTCGACATCCGGGTCGTGATGAGGGCACTGTCCGATCAGGACCGCCCGGTGCTGGAACGCTGGGCGGGCATGGCCGACGCCGAGACGGCCGTGGTGCAGGACGCGCACCTGGGCGGTATCCCGGTCTGCCTGGTGGGAATCGAGTCCCAGTCGGTGCAGCGGCGCGGCTTCCCGCCCACCGACGGCCCGGACACCTACACCGCGGGCACCCTGTTCCCGAAGTCGTCGAAGAAGGTGGCCAGGGCGATCACCGCGGCGAGCGGCAACCGGCCGCTGGTGGTGCTGGCGAACCTGTCCGGGTTCGACGGTTCACCCGAGTCGATGCGCAAACTCCAGCTCGAGTACGGCGCGGAGATCGGGCGGGCGATCGTGAACTTCCGCGGACCGATCGTGTTCTGCGTGATCTCCAGGTACCACGGCGGCGCGTTCGTGGTGTTCTCCAAGGCGCTGAACCCGAACATGACGGTGCTCGCGCTGGAGGGCTCGTTCGCCTCCGTGCTCGGCGGTGCCCCCGCCGCGGCGGTGGTGTTCACCCGCGAGGTCGCGGCCCGGACCGCGGCCGACCCGCGGGTGCGGGACCTGGAGACCCGGAGCGCGGCGGCCGTCGGTACGGACCGGGCCGCGCTGACCGCCGAGCTGGACGAGCTGCGCGCTGCGGTCCGGACCGAGAAACTCGGCGAGGTCGCGGTCGAGTTCGACCGCGTCCACAACATCGAACGCGCGGTCGAAGTCGGCTCGGTCGACGCCGTGATCCGGGCCGCCGAGCTGCGGCCGCGGATCATCGAGGCGATCGAAACCCGGTACCCGTAAGCGGTTCAGGGTCGAGTGGGGCGCCACCGCCCCACTCGACCCTGAATACTCACGCGGTCACGGCCGCCGGTTCGGTGGTCGGGGCGCAGTCGGACAGCGCGATCGGGTCGCCCATGCTGACGACGATCTTGCGGTCGCCCTTGTAGGACTCGCGGCCGTGGGCGCACAGGATGTTGTCGACCAGCATCACGTCGCCCGGTTGCCAGGACTCGCGCATGGTCACCTGGTCGTAGGCCTTGTTGAGGGCGTCGGCCTCGTCCTGGGTGAGGGGGGTGCCGTCGCCGAAGAAGGTGCAGAAGGGCATGCCGTTCGCGCCGAAGGCCTCGATCAGGACCTCACGCACCTCGTCGTCAAGGGTCCAGTGGTTCCAGAAAGCGGTGTGGTTGAACCAGACCTGCTCGCCGGTCACGGGGTGGGTGATGATCGCGGAGCGGCGCTGGCGGGTGCGCAGCGAGTCGTCCTCGGTCCACTCGTAGCCGACGGTGTTCTCCGCGCAGTAGCGTTCGACCTCGGCCTTGTCGGTGGTGGCGAAGCTGGTGCGCCACGGCAGGCCCGCGAGATCGGAGTAGTTGCGGACCAGCAGCCACCCCTTCTCCGCGAACCGTGCCCGCAGGTCGTCCGGGAGCAGGCGCAGCACCTCGCGCATGTCGCCGACGGTGGTGGCGCCGCCCTCGTGGGGGGCGATAAGGCAGCCGAACAGCAGGAAGCCCGGGAACTCCAGGGTGTAACTGTTCTCGTTGTGCAGGCGGATGGGCTGGACCGCGGGCAGGTCGGTCGACGAGAACACCCCGTGGCCGTAGTCGGATCGCGGCGTCGCCTTCTCCCGGTAGCCAGCCGGGCTGGGCAGCAGCAGGTCCTTGACCACCGCGAAGTCCGCTGTGGTCACCACCGGCAGACCCCGGACCAGCACGCAGCCGAGCCGCTGGACGGTGGCCCGGATCCTGGGCAGGTTCGTGGTCAGCCACTCCGCCGCGGCGACCATGTCCGGGATGTCCGCGATGGTCGCGATGGGTGGCTTGCCCGCGTCCGTGCGGACATCGAGGCTGTCGGCCGCGGTGTCGCGGATACTGGAGGGATCTTGCCTGCCGACCTGCTGGGCTCCGCTGGACGGTGCCTGTTTGGGTGGATCGCTTTGCTTGGGGACGGTCATGCTTTCTCCTCAGGTGTGGGAACAGGCAGGTCGCGGCCCGTGCGGATCGGGCCGATGTACAACGTGAAACCCGCGGCGATGTTGGCGATCACGAGGATCCAGATCGCGGTGCGCAGGTCGAGGACGGTGCCGAGCACGCCGCCGAGGAGGCTGCCGATCGGGTTGACGCCGAAGATCACGAACCGGATGCTCATGGCGACCCGGCCGAGCATCTCGCGCGGGCAGTACGCCTGGCGGAAGCTCACCGCGATCACACTGTTGGCCGCGGTCCCCATGCTCGACCCCATCACCCCGACCAGGGCGAGCACGATGCCGATGCCGGGATCGGCCAGCGGGAACAGCAGCCCGAACAGCGCGGTCACCGGACTGCCCAGCCGCAGCGCCCTGGCCGACCCGACACGGCGGCTATACCAGGGGGCCAGGGTGGCGCCGAGCACGCCGCCGATGGCGATGGCCGCGGTGAGCGCGCCGACCACCCAGCCGCCGAGACCCGCGGTACGCACCAGGAACAGCACCCACAGCGCCTGCAGCCCCGCCATGCAGAAGTTCACCGCGCCGGAGTGCAGGGTGAGCACGCTCAGGTAGGGGTCGCGGACCACGACTTTGAGGGCCTCCGCCACCTCGGCGAGGATGCCGCGCCGCGGCTTGGGTTCGGTGGCGGGCTCGACGGCCCGGATCGACCGCAGGCACAGCGCCGACACCACGAAGCTCGCCGCGTCCACCATCAGACCCGCCACCGCGCCGGTCACGGTCGCGAGGACACCGCCGATGCCTGGCCCGGCGACCTTGGCCGCCTGCTCGGTCATGTGCAGGCGGGAGTTGGCCCCCAGCAGGTTGTCCCGGCCGACGAGGAAGGGGACGTAGGCACTGTAGGCGGCGGTGAAGAGCACGGTCGCGCAGCCGACGGCGAACGCAACAAACAGGATGTGTGCCAGCGTCAGCACCCCGAGCCAGGCCGCGACCGGCACACTGGCCAACAGCACCGCCGACGCGATGTCACAGGCGATCATGAGCGGGCGTTTGCGCACCCGGTCGGCCCAGGCGCCTGCCTGCAGGCCGATCACCAACCAGGGCAACCAGATCGCGGCGTTGAGCACGCCCATCGTGAACGCGTCCGCGCTCAGGACCTGGATCATGACCAGCGGAAGGGCGACGGTGGTCACCGCGCCGCCGGTCTTGCTGACGGCTTGCCCGGCCCAGAACAGCATGAAGTTCCGCTCACCCAGCACACTGGGCCGCGCGGCCACCTGCGTCATCGCTCCCCCAACCACATCGTGACCAACTGACTCTCACCCAACGCACTTGGCCGCGCGGCCATCTTCACCGCTCCCCCAACCACGCCGTCACCAACTGACCAACACACGCGATCGGCGCAGGCTTCATCATGTCGAAATGTCCACAGTCGACACCGTGGTCGTCGATCCGCCCAGTGGCGAAGTCCCGCCAGAGGTCCGCACCGCCGCCGCGGGTGCGGGCGCTGCGTTCGGCGGTCACGTAGAGGATGTCGCCGTCGACCACGTCGGTCGGGGCGCCCACCAGGACCCGGATGAGGTTGCCCGACGCGTCGGCCAGGCGGGTCAGCATGTCTTCTGGCAGGCCGAATCCGGCCGCCACCGCCGACCGCAGCCGGTCGGTGTCGTCGTCCACGGCCAACCCGAGGTCCTGGGCCATCGTGGTCAGCAGAGCGCGCTCGATCTGGTCGCCCCAGTCCGGCAGGGTCGACTGCCCGTCGGGCGGGAACGAGTCGAGCAGGGCCAGCAGTTCCACCTCGGCGCCCTCGCGCTGAAGTCTGGCGGTGACGGCGTGGGCGATGTTCCCGCCCAGCGACCAGCCCAGCAGCCGGTACGGTCCCTCGGGCTGGACCTCCCTGATCCGGCGCGCGTAGCCCGCGGTCAGCTCGTCGAGGTCGAGCGGCCAGGTGTCGAGATCGATCTGCAGGCCGTGCAATGGCAGGCCATCAGGAACATGGCGCTGTAGCACCGAATAGCACCACGCCACCCCCGACACCGGGTGGACGCAGAACAGCGGAGGCTGGTCGCCGTGGGGGCGGATGGGCACGACCGGATCGATCCGCGCGGGTGTTCCCGAGGAGATGGCGTCGGCCAGGCCGAGCACGGTCGGCGCCTGGAACAGGGCGCGGACCGGCAGGTCCACGCCCAGGCTCTCCCGGACGCGGCCGACCAGGCGGGCCGCCAGCAGCGAATGGCCGCCCATGGCGAAGAAGTTGTCGTCGACGCCCACCGAGTCCAGTCCGAGCACCTCGCCGAAGAGTCCACAAAGGATCTCTTCGCGGCCGGTGCGCGGCGCGCGGCCGGTGGCCGTGCGCTCGGGGGCGGGCAGGGCACGGCGGTCGAGCTTCCCGTTGGTGGTCAAGGGAAGACGATCGAGTCCGACGAATGCCGAGGGCACCATGTAGTCCGGCAGCATCGCCGCCACGTGCCCGTGAAGTGCCGCGTCCGCCTCGGGCACCACATAGGCCACGAGCCGCTGGTCACCAGGAGTGTCCTCGCGGGCGATCACGGCGACCTGGCCCACCGACGGATGCGAGGCCACAGCGGCCTCGATCTCGCCCAACTCGATCCGGAAACCCCGGATCTTGACCTGCTGGTCGACCCGACCCACGTACACGAGTTCGCCATCACGAGTCCACCGAGCCGCGTCACCCGTGCGATACATCCGTTCGCCCGTCTCGAACGGACACGCGACAAACCGCTCGGCAGTCAGCGTCGGCCTCCCCAGGTACCCCCTGGCCAGGCCCTCGCCGGCTACATACAGCTCGCCGACCACCCCGGGCGGCACCGGCTGGAGCCGCGCGTCGAGGACGTAGGTGCGCAGGTCGGGGATCGGGCGGCCGATCGGGCTGCCCGCGCGCTCGCCACCAGTGCCCGCGGTCAGCGGCAGATAGCTGACGTGCACGGTGGTCTCGGTGATCCCATACATGTTCACCAGCTCCGGCGCGTCCGGGCGGCGGCCGTACCAGTCGCCGAGCAGGCCGGGTTCGAGTGCCTCGCCGCCGAACACCACGTGCCGCAGGCTCAGCTCGGCCCCGGTGTCGGCCTCGATCAGCTGGTAGAAGGCCGACGGGGTCTGGCTGAGCATCGTGACCCGCTCATCGGCGAGCAACTGGAAGAACTCGCTCGGGCTCCGGCTGATGTCGAACGGGACGACCACGAGCCTGCCGCCGTACAGCAGCGCGCCCCACATCTCCCACACCGAGAAGTCGAAGGCGTAGGAATGGAACATCGTCCACACGTCGTCGGCGCCGAAGCCGAACCAGGGCTCGGTCGACTCGAACAGCCGGACCACGTTGCGGTGGGTGATCACCGCGCCCTTCGGCTTGCCGGTCGAGCCCGAGGTGTAGATCACATAGGCCGGATGTTCCAGCCGCAGCGGCGAACGCCGATCGTCGTCGGTGACCGGATTCGGGTCGGCGTCGATCGAGTCCAGCGTGATGACCGGGCCTGACCATGGCGCGTCCGGTTCGATCGTGATGAGCAGCGCGGGACGCGCGTCATCGAGCACGTAGCGCACGCGGTCGGCCGGATAGGTCGGATCGACCGGGACATAGGCGGCCCCAGCCGTCACCACGCCCAGCAGCGCGACCACCTGCCCGATCGACCGCGGCAGCAGCAGCGCCACCCGGTCCTCCGCGCCGACGCCCGCGGCGATCAGCTCACGCGCGACACCGTTGGCGGCCGCGGCCAGCTCGGCGTAGGTCAGCGACTCGGCGCCACAGGACACCGCCACCGCGTCCGGCATGGCCGCCGCCCGCTGGGCGAACAGCTCAGGCAGGGTGCCGGTGCCCAGTTCAAACGACGCCGCCGGATTCCACTCGGTGAGCACCAGATGGCGTTCCGCCGCGCCCATGATGTCCACTTCGGACACAGCGACAGCCGGGTCGGCGGTGACCGCCGTGAGCACCCGGACCAGCCGCTCGGCAAGATCCTCGATCGTGGCCCGGTAGAACAGGTCGACGGCGAACTGGACGTCGCACCGGATCCCGGTCGGCCCGCCGTCGTCGTCGAACGTCTCCGCCAGCGCGAAGGTCAGGTCGACCTTGGCGGTGGCCGCGCCGACCGGCTCGGGCGCGATCTCGACGCCGGGCAGGACGCCCGCCGCCCCTGGGGTGTTCTGCAGGACCAGCATGACCTGGAACAGCGGGTTGTAGGACAGCGACCGCGGCGGGTTCAGGTGCTCGACCACCCGCTCGAACGGCACGTCCTGGTGGGCGAACGCGGTCAGGTCGGTGTCGCGCACCCGATCCAGCAACTCGGCGAACGTCGGGTCACCCGTGGTGTCCGTGCGCAGGACCAGGGTGTTCACGAAGAAGCCGACCAGGTCATCGAGCGCCTCGTCGACGCGGCCCGCGACCGGGGTCCCGATCGGGACGTCGCCGCCCACACCCAGCCGCGTCAGCAGTGCCGCCAGCGCCGCGTGCAGCACCATGAACACTGTGACGCCGTTCGACCGGGCCAAGTCCGTGATGCCTGCGTGCAGGTGCCCGTCGATCAGCGCCGAGACGGTGCCACCGCGATAGCTCGAGACGGCGGGCCGGGGCCGGTCGGTGGGCAGGGCGAGGCACTCGGGCAAGCCCGCGAGGTTCGCCCCCCAGAAGGCCAGCTGCTCGGACAGCAGACTCCGCGGGTCGTTCGCGTCGCCAAGCAGTCGACGCTGCCACAGCGTGTAGTCCGCGTACTGCACCGGCAGCGGCGCCCAGCCGGGCCCATGGCCCGCGACTCGGGCCTGGTAGGCGGTGCCGAGGTCGCGCAACAGCGGACCCATCGACCAGCCGTCGGCGGCGATGTGGTGCACCACCACGAGAAGCACGTGCTCCTGCGGCGCCGTCGCGAACAACGTCACCCGCAACTGCGGCGCGGCGAGATCGAACACGGCGCCCGCCGCCGCGCGCACCAGCTCGGACACCTCGGCTTCGGCGCACTCGACCACCGCGAGCTCGGGCCGATGGTCGGCGAGCACGACCTGGCAGGGCTCCCCCGCCACGTCGGCGAACACGGTGCGCAGCGCTTCGTGACGGGTCACGACGTCGCCGAGCGCGGCCTCCAGCGCGGCAAGATCCACCGGCCCGCGCAACCGCAGCGCGCCTGGGATGTTGTAGGTGGCGCTGGGGCCCTCCAACCGGTTGAGGAACCAAAGCCGTTGCTGGGCGAACGAGAGCGGGACTCGGTCCGGCCGGGGTTCCGGCCGCACCGCGCGCCGCGCGGTCTCCCCGTTGTCGAGGACAGCGGCCAAGCCCGCGACCGTGGGCGTCTGGAACAGCGAGCGCACCGACAATTCGGCGCCGAACGCGGCGCGGACGCGGCTGATCAGCTGGGTGGCGAGCAGCGAGTGGCCGCCCAAGGCGAAGAAGCTGTCGTCCACGCCGACCGCGTCGACCCCGAGGGTGCGCGCGAAGAGTCCACAAAGGATCTCCTCACGGCCGGTGCGCGGCGCGCGGCCGGTAGCCGTGCGCTCAGGGGCAGGCAGGGCACGGCGGTCGAGCTTCCCGTTGGTGGTCAAGGGAAGGCGATCCAGCCCGACGAACGCCGAGGGCACCATGTAGTCCGGCAGCATCGCCGCCACGTGCCCGTGAAGTGCCCCGTCCGCCTCGGGCACCACATAGGCGACAAGCCGCTGATCGCCAGGAGTGTCCTCCCGGGCGATCACGGCGACCTGGCCCACCGACGGATGCGTGGCCACGGCGGCCTCGATCTCGCCCAACTCGATCCGGAATCCCCGGATCTTGACCTGCTGGTCGACCCGACCCACGTACACGAGTTCACCGCCACGAGTCCACCGAGCCGCGTCACCCGTGCGATACATCCGCTGGCCCGTCTCGAACGGGCACGCGACGAATCGTTCGGCAGTCAGCGTCGGCCTCCCCAGGTATCCCCTGGCCAGCCCCTCGCCCGCCACATACATCTCGCCGACCACCCCGGGCGGCACCGGGCGTAGCCGCTCGTCCAGGACATAGATGCGCAGATCGGGGATCGGCACGCCGATGCCCGCGTGGTCGGGCCCGGTGAGCGCCAGGTAGCTGACGTGCACGGTGGTCTCGGTGATCCCGTACATGTTGATCAGCACCGGGTCGGTGTGCTTGGCGTACCAGTCGCGCAGCTTCGCGGGCTCCAAGGCCTCGCCGCCAAAGACCACCCAGCGCAGCGCCAGCGGCAGGTCGGTGTCGCGGTCGGCCTCAATCAGCTGGTAGAAGGCCGACGGGGTCTGGTTGAGGACGGTGACACCCTCGTCGGAGAGCAGCCGCCGGAAGTCCTGCGGGCTGCGGCTCACCTCGAACGGCACCACCACGAGCTTGCCGCCGTAGAGCAGCGCGCCCCACATCTCCCAGACGGAGAAGTCGAAGGCGTACGAGTGGAACATCGTCCACACGTCATCCGGGCCGAACCCGAACCAGGCCTCAGTGGAGTCGAAGAGCCGCAGGACGTTGCGGTTGGTGATGACCGCGCCCTTGGGCTTGCCGGTGGAGCCGGAGGTGTAGATGACGTAGGCCGCGTGCGCGTCGACCAGCGGCCGGACGCGGTCGGCGTCGGTCACCGGGGCGTCGGAGAACTTACCTGCGTCCGTGGTGAGCACCGGGCACGCCCAGCCGCCATCGGCCAACTCGGACGTGGTGATCAGGCACTTCGGCGCGGCGTCGGCGAGCACGTACTCCACCCGCTCCCTCGGGTAGGCGAGGTCGACCGGGACGTATGCCGCCCCCGTGGTCGCCACTGCCACCACCGCGACCACCTGTTCGACAGAACGGGGCAGCAGCAGCGCGACCCGATCCTCGGGTCCGACTCCGTCGGCGATCAGGCGCCGAGCGAGCCGGTTCGCCCGACTCGCGAGCTCGGCGTAGGTCAGCTCCTCGCGGTCGCAGGCGACCGCGACGGCGTCCGGGGAAACGGCGGCCTGCCTGGCGAACGACTCGGCCAGCGACGACGCGGATCGTCGCGCCCGAGCACGACGGCTACCCGACGCATCTGATCCCGCCGGGCGGCTCGCGGGACTACCGTTACCCGTCAGCATCGGGTCGGCGAACGCGGGCCTGCTCCAGGACAGCACCCGGTGGCGTTCGGCGGCACCCATGATGTCCACTTCGGACACTGCGACAGTCGGGTCGACGGTGACCGCGGTCAGTACCCGGACCAGCCGCTCGGCCAAGTCCTCGACCGTGGCCCGGTCGAACAGGTCGACGGCGAACTGGATGTCGCACCGGATCCCGTCCGGCCTGCCCTGATCGAAGGACTCCGCGAGTGCGAACGTCAGGTCCACCTTGGCAGTCGCCACGCCGACAGGCTCGACCTCGACCTCAAGGCCGGGCAGCAGATTCGCCGCCCGCTGGTTGTTCTGCAGCGCCAGCATGACCTGGAACAGCGGGTTGTACGCGCTCGACCGCGGCGGGCTGAGCAACTCCACCACCCGCTCGAACGGGACGTCCTGGTTGGCGTAGGCGGCCAGGTCGGTGTCGCGCACCCTGGCCAGCAGGTCCAGGAACGTCGGGTCGCCGCTGACATCGGCGCGCAGGACCAGTGTGTTGATGAAGAACCCGACCAGGTCGTCCAGGGCCTCGTCGGTGCGGCCCGCGATCGGCGACCCGATCGGGATGTCGGTCCCGGCGCCGAGCCCGCACAGCAGCGCGGCCACCGCCGCGTGCAGGACCATGAACACCGTGGCGCCGTTCGCCTGTGCCAGTTCCGCGATCCTGGCGTGCGTCTCGGGTTCGATCACCAGCGACACGTTGCCGCCGCGGTAGCTCGACGCGGGCGGGCGCGGGCGATCGGTGGGCAGCGTCAGGCACTCGGGCAGGCCTGCCAACTCCTTGCCCCAATACGCCAGCTGTTCGGCCAGCAGGCTGTCCGGGTCGCTCGCGTCGCCGAGCAGTTCGCGCTGCCACAGCGTGTAGTCCACGTACTGCACCGGCAGCGGCTCCCAGTCCGGGGCCGCGCCAGAGCGCCGCGCGCCGAACGCCACGCCGAGGTCGCGCAGCAGCGGCGCGATCGACCAGCCGTCGGCGGCGATGTGGTGCACCGTCAGCAGCAGGACGTGTTCGGCGACCGGATCGGGCGGTGGGCAACTCACATGCGCCCGGTCCCCCACCGCGGCACTCATGTGGGAGTGTTCCTCGGCCCCGATCGCGAAGACGGTGGCCCGGATCGGCGGTGTCGGCGCGGCGAGGTCGAAGACGTACCCCGCCGCGGCGCGCACCGATTCGGCGACCTCGTCGGGGGCGCACCCGACGATCGAGAAGTCCGGCCGCGAGTCGGCCTCGGGCAGGACCCGCTGGTAGGGCTCGCCGTCGACCTCGCCGAACACAGTGCGCAGCGCCTCGTGCCGGACCACGACGTCGCCGAACGCCGCGGCCAGCGCCACGTGGTCCAGCGGTCCGCGCAGCCGTAGCGCCCCGCTGATGTTGTAGGTCGCGCTCGGGCCCTCCAGCCGGTTGAGGAACCAAAGCCTCTGCTGCGCGAACGACAGCGGGATCATCGAGTGTCCTCAGTGGTCGGACGCGGCCGCGCCCGCAGGGCGGCGCGGGCGGGCTTTGCCTGGTCGAGCAGCTCGTCCAGCCCGGCCACCGTCGGCGCCTGGAACAGCGTGCGCAGCGACAGCTCGACGCCGAGCGCGGCGCGTGCCCTGCTGACGAACCGGGTGGCCAGCAGCGAGTGCCCGCCCAGGGTGAAGAAGTTGTCGTCGATGCCGACCGACTCCAGGCCCAGGATCTCGGCCACCAGCTCGCACAGCTTCTCTTGGCGAGGAGACTGCGGACCGCGCGAGGTCGGCGCCGCCTTGGTGCCCGGCTCGGGCAGGGCGCGGCGGTCCAGCTTGCCGTTCGGGGTGAGCGGAACCTCCTCGATCGCGACGAACGCCGACGGCACCATGTACTCGGGCAGCCGATCCTCGGCGTGCGCGCGCAGCTCCGCCTCGTCGGCCGTGCCGATGACATAGGCCACCAGGCGCCGGGCACCTGGGGTGTCCTCGCGGTCGACCACCACGGCCCGGGTGACCGACGGGTGGTCGGCCAGCACGGCGGCGACCTCGCCGGGCTCGATCCGGAAGCCCCGGATCTTGACCTGGTCGTCGGCCCGGCCGAGGAACTCCAGCACGCCCGCGGCCGTCCAGCGGACCAGGTCGCCCGTGCGGTACATCCGCGACCCGTTGGGCCCGAACGGATCGGCGACGAAGCGCTCCGCCGTCAGTGCCGTCCTGCCGTGGTAGCCGCGGGCCAGCGGGGTGCCCGCCAGGTACAGCTCACCGGGGGTTCCCGGCGGGGTCGGGCGCAGCGAGCCGTCGAGCACGTAGGCGCGGGTGTTCCACATCGGGTGGCCGATCACCGGGCGCTCGCTGTCGGCGAGCCTGCCGACCGCGGTCACCACCGTGCACTCGGTCGGCCCGTAGAGGTTGTACGCGGTGACACCGGTGGCCGCCCGCACCCGCTCCCACAGCCGGGGGCCACTCGCCTCGCCGCCGAGGAACACCACCGAAGGTCGGGTGCCGCCGTCGAGCAGACCCTGCTCCAGCAGTTCCTCCGCGTGGCTGGGCGTGGCCTCCAGGACGTCGATCCCACGGCCCCGCACGTAGTCGATCAGCGCGGTGACGTCGCGGCGCACGTCGTCGTCGAGCACGTGCAGCTCGTGGCCCGCCAGCATCCAGAACACCAGGTTCCACGAGGCGTCGAAGGACAGCGACGCGATCAGCGCCACCCGCAGCGCCCGGCCCGCGGCGGTGGCCGCGGGGGCCATCACCTCGCGGCGGTGGAAGTCGAACAGCCCGGCCAGACTCTCGTGGCACACCACCACGCCCTTGGGCCTGCCGGTCGAGCCGGAGGTGTAGATCACGTACGCCGGGTGCCGCCGCTCCACCACCACATCGAGCGGGCCGTCGGCCAGGCCTGCCAGCTCCGCGCGGGTCTCGGGCGCGTCGAGCACCACCGACGCCACTCCCTCGACCGGCGTGCCCGCGGTGAGCACCACGGTCGGGCGGGCGTCGTCGAGCATGAACCGCACCCGGTCGGCCGGGTAGGACGGGTCGATCGGCACATAGCCGCCGCCGGTCTTCCACACCGCCAGCAAGGCGACCAGCGCCTCGGCCGAGCGGGGCAGCATCAGCCCGACCAGGCGCTCCGGGCCGACGCCGCGGGCGACCAGCAGGCGGGCCAGCCGGTTGGCCCTGCGGTCCAGTTCGGCGAAGGTCACCGACTCGTCGGCGCACACCACCGCGACCGCGTTCGGGGTAGCGGCGGCCTGCCTGCCGAACACCTCGACGGGCAGCGGGCCCGGCGCCTCGGTCCGGCCGTGCCACTGCTCCAGCACGCGCCGCCGCTCGCGCGGCAGCACGACGTCGATGGCGCTGAGCGCCGCCTCCGGGGCCATGGTGACCGCGTCGAGCACCTGGACCAGCCGGTCGGCGATGGCCAGCACGGTGTCGCGCTCGAACAGGTCCACGGCATACTCGAGGTCCCAGTCGAGCCCGTCCGGGGTGCCGTCCGGCCGGTGGGACTCGTTGACGCGGAAGGTCAGGTCGAACTTCGACGTGGCCGTGTCCACTGGCTCGATGTCGATCGTCAGGCCGGGCAGCAGTCCCGCGGCGGGTGGCGTGTTCGACAGCATGAGCAGGATCTGGAACAGCGGATTGTGCGAGAGCGAGCGCGTCGGGTTGACGTGCTCGACCACCCGCTCGAACGACACGTCCTGGTTGGCGTACGCGGCCAGGTCGGTCTCGCGGACCCTGGCGAGCAGTTCCCGGAAGGTGGGGTCGCCCGCGGTGTCGACCCGCAGGACGAGGGTGTTGACGAAGAAGCCCACCAGGTCGTCGAGGGCCTCGTCGGTGCGGCCGGCGATCGGCGAGCCGACCGCGATGTCGGTGCCCGCGCCGATCCTGGTCAGCATCGCCGACAGCGCCGCGTGCAGGACCATGTAGAGGGTGACCCCGCCCGCGCGGGCCAGGTCGGCGATCCGGGCGTGCAGGTCGGCGTCGACCCGGAACCGGACGGTGTCACCGCGATGGCTCGCGGCGGCGGGTCGAGGTCGGTCGGTCGGCAGCGCGAGGCACTCCGGCGTGCCCGCGAGCTGGGTGCCCCAGTAGTCGAGCTGCTTGGCGACCAGGCTCTCGGGATCGTCGGCGGCGCCGAACAGCTCGGCCTGCCAGAGGCTGTAGTCCATGTACTGCACCGGCAGCGGTTCCCAGTCGGGGCCGTGTCCGGCGCGGCGCGCGGTGTAGGCGGTGCCCAGGTCGCGCAGCAGCGGAGCGATCGACCAGCCGTCGGAGGCGATGTGGTGCACCACCACGAGCAGCGCGTGCTCCTCGGGACCCGCGGCGAACAGCTCGACGCGGATCGGAACCTCACCGGCGGCCACGTCGAACGGGCGCACGGCCGCGGCGTGCAGGGCGGGCTTGAGCCCGGCGGCGTCGCAGTCGACCACCGCGAGGGTGAGCCCGACCTGGTCCGCACCAAGAATTCGCTGGTAGGGCTCACCTTCCACGTCGGTGAACACGGTGCGCAGCGCCTCGTGTCGGCCGACGACGTCGGTCAGCGCGGCGGCCAGGGCGTCGCGGTCCAGCGGTCCGCGCAGCCGCAGTGCCCCGGAGATGTTGTAGGTGGCGCTCGGGCCCTCCAGCCGGTTCAGGAACCACATCCGCCGCTGGGCGAACGACAGCGGCACCTGTTCGGGCCGCTCCCGCCTGGTCAGCGCCGGACGGGCGCCGGAGGCCAGGTCCAGGTAGCGGTCGAGTTCGCGCACGGTCGGCGCACCGAACAGGGTGCGCAAAGAGAGTTCCACGCCGAAGACACCGCGCGTGCGGCTGACGAACCGGGTGGCCAGCAGCGAATGCCCGCCGACGGCGAAGAAGTCGTCGTCCACCCCCACGGAGTCGACGCCGAGCACCTCGGCGAAGAGTCCACAAAGGATCTCCTGGCGGGCCGAGCGCGGCCCACGGGCGGCCGAGCCGCGCGAATCCGGCTCCGGCAACGCCGCTCGGTCCAGCTTGCCGTTGGCCCCCAAGGGAAGCTGGTCGAGTTCGACGAACGCGGCCGGGACGAGATAGTCCGGCAGCCGCGCCTCGGCGAAGGACCGCAGCGAGTCCAGCTCGCCGCCGGCGGAGACGACGTAGGCGACCAGGCGCGGCCCGGTGTCGCCGTCGGCGCGGGCTACCACCGCCGCCCTGGCCACCGACGGGTGGCCGAGCAGGGTGGCCTCGACCTCGCCCGGCTCGACCCGGAACCCGCGGATCTTGACCTGGTGGTCGGCTCGGCCCAAATACTCCAGTTGCCCGTCGGCGGTCCAGCGGACCAGGTCGCCGGTCCGGTACATCCTGGTCCCAAGTGGACCGTAGGGGTCGGCGACGAAGCGCTCGGCGGTCAGCGCAGGCCTGCGGTGGTAGCCGCGGGCGAGCGGATCGCCTGCCAGGTACAGCTCACCGGTGGTGCCGGGCGGCACGAAGCGCAGCGCGGGATCCAGGACGTAGGCGCGAGTGTTGCGCACCGGCCTGCCGATCACCGGGCGCTCGCTGTGGGCGGGCCTGCCGATCGCGGTGACCACCGTGCACTCGGTCGGGCCGTACATGTTGAACGTGGCGACACCGTCGACGGAGACAACCGCAGCCGCGGCTGTTCGCAGGTCAGTCGTGCCGATAGTGCTGTTCGAGCTCATTGAACGCAGGCGGTGCCACAGCCGCGCGCCCGCGGGCTCGCCGCCGAGGAAGAGCACCGACGGGCGGACGTCGCCGTCGAGCAGACCTTGCGCGAGCAGTTCCTCGGCGTAGGTGGGCGTGGCCTCCAGCACGTCGATCGCGTGCTCGCGAGCGTAGGCGACCAACCCGGTGACGTCGCGGCGGAGCTCGTCGTCGAACACGTGCAGCTCGTGCCCGGTGAGCAGCCAGGCCAACAGGTTCCAGGACGCGTCGAACGACAGCGACTGGATCAGGCCGACCCGCTTGGGCCGGTCGGCCGTGATCACCTCGGCGCGGTGGTGGGCGATCAGGTTGCCCAGGCCGCCGTGGCTGACCACCACGCCCTTGGGTCGCCCGGTCGAACCGGAGGTGTAGATCACGTACGCCGGGTGGCAGGCCTCGGTCGCCCCTGGCCGCTCCACGGCGCTCAGCGGGCGCGGGTCGAAGCCCGCGAGCACGGCGGCGGTGTCCGGCGAGTCGAGCACGACCACCGAGGTGCCCGCCACCCGCGAGCGGTGTTCGGCCAGCGTCACCACGGCGGCCGCATCGGCGTCGGCGAGCATCATGGCCACCCGGTCGTCGGGGTAGGCCGGGTCGACCGGGACGTAGGCGCCGCCCGCCTTCCACGCGGCCAGCAGCCCGACGACCAGGTCAACCGAGCGCGGCAGCACCAGGGCGACCAGACTCTCGGGGCCGACACCGCGGGCGATCAGCAGCCGGGCCAGCCGGTTGGCCCGGCGGTCCAGTTCGGCGAAGGTCACCTTGACGCCGTCACACACCACCGCCACCGCGTCGGGGGTGGCGGCGACCTGGGCGGCGAACACCGCGGGCGGGAGTTCGGCGGGCGCGGCCGTCGGCCCGTGCCACCGCGCCACCAGCGCGCTCTCGTTCGGCAGCAGGAGATCGATCCGCCGCGCGGGCTGGTCGGGGTCGTCGGTGATCGACTCCAGCACCTGGACCAGGCGCGCGGCGACGCCCTCGGCGAAGGCGCGGTCGAGCAGGTCGGCGCGGTACTCCACGTCGAGCCCGAGCGCCGCGCCGACAGCGCGGACCGTGACGCTCAACGAGAAGTTCGTGCCGCCCTGGATGTCCACATCGGACATCTGGAAAGGACTGTCGCCGAGAGCGGAGCCGACTGGGACGTTCTGGAACACGAAGTGGGTGTCGAACAGCTCGGTGACGCCCGCCGCGCGCTGGATGTCGACCAGCCCGAGGTGCTGATGGGCCACCAGCGCGGCCTGCTCGGCCTGCACGCGCGCCAGCAGTTCGGCAGCGGTCTCACGGTGGCCGGGGCGCACCCGCACCGGGACGGTGTTGATGAACAGGCCGACCATGGACTCCATGCCGGGCAGCTCGGCGGGACGGCCGGACACCGTGGCGCCGAAGACGGCGTCGTCGCGACCGGTGACCCCGCCCAGCACCAGTCCCAGCGCGCCCTGGAACACCGTGTTCAGGGTCAGGCCGCGGCTCAGTGCGAAACCGCGCAGCCGCGCGCACAGGTCCTCGGGCAGCTCGATGGAGATCTCGTCGGCCACCAGCGGCTGGCGGGTCGGGTCGGCCGGGGCCAGCAGGGTCGGCCCGGCCAGGTCCCGCAGCGCGGCACCCCACGCCCGCTCGGCGGCGGGCTTGTCCTGTCGGGCCAGCCAGGAATAGAACTCGCGGTACGGGGTCGGCGCGGGCAGCCCCGTGCCGTCGCCGCCGCGCGCGTAGAGCTGGAACAACTCGTTGATCAGCACCGACGTTGACCAGCCGTCGACCACGATGTGGTGGTTGGTGACGATGAACCGGTGCCGGTCGGGCCCCAATCGCACCAGCAGGAACCGCAGCAGCGGCGGCCGGGACAGGTCGAACCGGTCCCCCTGCGCCGACCGGGTCAGTTCGGCCAGCCGCTCCGCCTGCTCGGTGCCGGTGTGGCCGGCCAGGTCGACCTGACGCCACGGCAGCGCGACCTCGCGGCGGACCACCTGCACGGTGCGGTCCTCGCGGTCCTGCCGGAAGCAGGCGCGCAGGCTCTGGTGCCTGGCCAGCAGTTCGGCACAGGACGCGCGCAGGGCGACCACGTCGAGCGGTCCCTCCAGCAGCGCGGAGAACTGCATCGTGTAGACGTCCGGTCCGCTCTCGTCGAACCGGGCGTGGAACAACAGGCCCTCTTGCAGTGGCGTCAGCGGAAGGACGTCTTCGACGGTCGTGGTGCGGGTCATGTCGCGGTTGCTCCCAGGCACGGAGAGGGTTAGGCCAGGCTCTTGGGGCGCAGGTCGGTCCAGGTCGCCTCGACGTGGTCGAGGCAGGCCGCGCGCCGGTCCGGGCCGAAGACCGCCGACCAGCCCGCGGGCACATCGAACCCGCCGGGCCACAGCGAGTGCTGGCCCTCGTCGTTGACCAGGACGACGTAGTCCGCGTCCTCGTTCTCAAATGGATTCGTCACGAATTCAACTCCAGAAAGTCGGCGCCCAAGTCCGAGGCGATCCTCGCAGGGGCGACTGACTCGCCGCTGACGGCATTCTGATCGACCCGGCCGCCAACTGAACTAATGCAGGCGCGCATAAATCGCATTGATTTCTGACAACGGTAGTTTCTACCCAGTTTCCGCTCCCGGCCCCGCCACCCACTGGGCACCCACCCGATCGGAGGCCCCCACGGTTGCGCCGATACCCCTGGTAGAGGCCGTGAATCGACGGTGGGTGAGGGTGTCGGGCGGGGTAGTGGCAGGTCCCCGGCCCCACCCGGCTCCGGTCGTATCCGGAACGAAGTCGGGTATCCGGCACGCATACGGCCACGGCCCGACGCGACTAAACCTTTAGGGGCACGGACAAACCGCTGACAAGGAAGAAGCCATGACAAGATTCGCCGTACTCGGACCGCTGGAATGCTGGTCAGGGCACCGTCAGATCGATATCCGCGGACCGTTGCAACGCAGCCTGCTCGCCGCCCTGCTGGCCACCGAGTCGCGACCGGTGTCGGTCGAGTCCCTGGTGACCGAACTGTGGGGCGACACGCCACCGGATCAGTGGGAGAACGCACTGCAGGCGCACGTGAGCAGGCTGCGCAGAAGACTCACCTCGATCGCCGACGAGCACCCGGCCCGCCTGATCGGCCTGGCCACCGGCTACCGCCTCGTGGTCGCCGAGACCGACCTCGACGCCACGACGTTCACCCGCCAGGTCGCCCACGCCCGCGCCATCGCCGCGGCCGACCCCACCGAGGCCGCCGACGTGCTGCGGTCGGCGCTGTCGCTGTGGCGTGGTCCCGCGTTCGCGATGGTCGCGGGCGGACCGCTGTGCCGGGCCGCCGCCCACCGCTACGAGGCGGCCAGGACGATGGCGCTGGAGACCCTGTTCGACACCGAGCTGCAGACCGGTAGGCACGTCGACATCATCCCCAGGCTGCGGGAGTTGGTGGAGTCGTCGGGGCTGAACGAGCGGTTCTGCGAGCAGCTGATGGTGGCGCTGTACCGGTCGGGCCGCCAGGCCGAGGCCCTGGCCACCTACCGGCGGATGCGCCACCGCCTCGACGACGAACTCGGCGTGCAGCCGACCAGGACGCTGCGCAACCACGAGAAGGCCATCCTCGTGCACCACCCCGCCCTGCACACCCGCGCCAACCACACCACGCTTCGCGAGTAGCCAACCCATACCGACTCAACACCGAAGCCGCGCCACCGCGATCCAACCCGCCACGATCGCCATCACCGTGCCAGAGGTCGACCAAAGTGCGGCCGATCCACTCAGGATGGTCATGGGTTTGAAGAGGCCCTAGCCGACGGGGACGAGCCTGGTCAGGTGGCCCGCGAAGTCGGACATCACGGCGGCCTTGTGCTCGTCGAGGTAGAAGTGGGTCCCGCTGTACTCCCGGTGGCCCAGGTAGCGCCGACTCCGGTCCGACCACGACCGCATCGCCGCGGGCTCCAGCATCAGCGGGTCCTCGCGGCCGACGTAGGTCACCAATGGACAGTCGACCACGGCCGCGTCGTCGGTGTGGTCGGCCGCGAGCCGGAAGTCGGCGACCACCGGCGGCAGCACCAGGTCGAGCATGTCCGGGTCGGCGGCCACCACGTCCGGGATGGCGCCCAGGTCCCTGATCCAGGTGACCACGTCCGCCATCGGGATGTCCTCGTGGTCGGCGGGCGCGCGGAAGAAGCCGGTCGGCGCCCAGCCGGACATGCCCAGCAGGCAGGGCGCCGGGTCGCCGTCGGCTTCCATCCGCACCGCCAGCCGGTAGGCCAGCTGCGCGCCGAGACAGTGCCCGAACACCGCGTACGGTCGCTCGTCCAGCTCGGCGACGAACGCCGAGTGCAGCTCCGACACCGTCGCCTCCCAGTCGGTCGGCAGCGGCTCGCCGCGGCGGCCCTGCCTGCCGGGCAGGGTGACCGCCTGCACGGCGACGGCGGCGGGCAGCAGCTGGTCCCAGCCCCGGTAGGCCACCGCGCCGCTGCCCGCGTGGGCCAGCAGGAACACCCGGATCTCGGCGTCGGGCCGGTCGGGGGTGAACCAGCGTGGCTCAGGCACCGGCCACCGCCCGCATGAGCGCGTCCAGTTCGCGCAGGGCGCCGTTGGCCTGCTCGGCCACGGCGGGGTCGTCGGGGGCGCCGCAGACGGCCATGAACATCCCCATGACGTTCTGGCAGGCGGCGCCGATCCGCTCCATGATCTCGGCTTCGGACATGTGTGGCTCCTTGGTGGTCAGAACGCGACAGGGTCATCGGGGCTCGCCGCAGACGGCCATGAACATCCCCATGACGCTCAGGCAAACGGCACCGGTGGCTCCTTGGTGGTCAGAACGCGACAGGGTCATCGGGACGCGCCGCAGACAGCCATGAACATCCCCACGACGCTCAGGCAAACGGCACCGGTGACTCCCTGGTGGTCAGAACGCGCCCGCGGCCCGGAACACGTGGGCGAAGGCGGCGATGTCGGCCTCGCCGTCGAAGGCCAGGTACTCGGGAAGCACGAGGTGGGGGAACCACTTCTGCTTGTAGGCCAGCTGGGTCTTGGCCGGGTAGAGCGCCTCGCCGTACTCCCAGAGCAGCTTGGTCATCTGATTGAACCCGTGGTGGAACCCGGGAACCTGCACCGAGTCGTCCAAGCCGGTGAACGGGGTGAAGCCGAAGTGCAGCCAGCCGATCCCCTCGGCGGTGAACTGGGTGATCGCGGCGGAGTTGATCGCCTCCATGATCCCCGGCAGCTTGCCGGGGATCCGGCGGCTCAGGTCGTGCATCCAGCCCGCGCGGGTGCCGTAGACCGGGGAGTACGAGATGTAGCCCGCGAGCTTGCCGTCGAGCAGGCCGACGAACAGGCGCCGGTGCGGCTGCAGGTCCCCGCCGCGCTGGCCGACCAGGAAGCCCAGTTCCTTGGTGTCCTCGCCCTTGCTGCGCAGCCACGTCCGGTCCAGCTCGTCGATCGCCGACGACCACTCGTCGAAGTCGACCTCGCGCACCTGCAAGCCGGCCTTGCCCGCGCGCGCGATCTTGTTGCGCAGCCGCATGAACCGGGTGCCGTCCATCGAGAACTCGGCCAGCTCGATGGCGTAGGAGGCGCCGACCTGGTTGACGGTGAAACGCGCTTCGGCGTAAAGCTCGGCGTCGTGGCGCTGCAACTGCACCGCGACGACTTTGCAGCCTTGTTCGTGGGCCGACGCGCGGAAAGCGCGCAGCAGCTCCGGATAGTCCGCCGCCGCGGCGAACGGGCCGCCGAACTGCACGAAGTAGCGGCCGACGGGGCGGTAGGCGACCACGCCGTCGAGCCCGGCGGCGGTGAAGTAGGTCGTGCCGTCGTTGCACGCGAGGAACGCGCTCGGGTTCTCCGCCTGGGTGTGCCGCTGGATCGCGTCCAGCGCCAGGGGTTCCGCGGTTTTCGTCATGGAGTTTCTCCGTCAGGTTGAAGTGGCCGCTGAGCGCAGTGAACGTCGCAGAACCTTGCCCATGGGGTTGCGCGGCAGCGCGTCGACGAACTCGTAGTGGGTGGGCACCTTGTAGTCCGCCAGGCCGCCGCGCACCGAGAGCATCAGTTCCCGCGCGGTGGCCTTCGCTCCGGGTCGCAGCACCACGAACGCGTGCACCGCCTCGCCCCAGCGCTCGTGTTCCATCCCGACGACGGCGACGTCGGCCACCGCCGGGTGACAGGCCAGCGCGTTCTCCACCTCGACCGGGTACACGTTCTGACCGGCCACGATGATCGTGTCGTCGAGCCGGTCGAGCAGGAACAGGTAGCCGTCGTCGAGATAGCCGGTGTCGCCCATCCGCAGCCACCCGTCGACCATGGCGCGGCCGGTGGCCTCGGGCTGGTTCCAGTAGCCGAGCATGACCGCGGGGGTGCGCACGCACACCTGGCCCGCCTCGCCGTCTGGCACCGGGTCGCCCGCGCTGTCGATGATCTTCAGCTCGACGTCCGGGCACGGCTTGCCCGCCGAGGCCAGCAGCTTGCTGCCGACCACATGGTCGACCGCGGGCAGCAGCGTCACCGCGTTACCCGCCTCGGTGGCCGAGTAGGCCTGCAGGAACTCGCCGTCGATCATCTCGAAGCACTGGCGCAGCAGGGTCTGCGAGATCGGGGAGCCGCCGTAGACGATCCGCCGCATCGACACGAACGCTTCCCTGGACGCGTTGGGCTCGGCGAACATCATCGCCAGCATGGTCGGCGCGACGAAGGTCGTGGTGACGCCAAGCGTGCGGATCAGCTCCACGGCCTCTTGGCTCACGAACATCCGCATGACGACGTTGGTGACCCCCGCGGTGAAGCCCTGCATAGCCCAGGACAGGCCCGCGGTGTTGAGGCCGGGCAGCCCGATCAGGCTGCGGTCCTCCGGGCGCAGGTCGAACCAGTCGAGCTGGTGGGCGGCCATGGTGTCGCGAAGGGTGAAGAAGCTGCGGTGCGGCAACACCACGCCTTTGGGCAGGCCGGTGGTGCCGCTGGTGTAGAGCTGCGCGAACGGCGCGTCGGGGGTGATGCGCGGAAGCGAAATGAGAGTCGGTTGGCCGGAGCACCACTCCTCGAACCCGCCGCCGCGCCGGTCCTCGGTGTCCAACTCGACCACCAGTCGCAGATTCGGCAGCGACGGCTTGACCCGGTCGACCACGCCGAGGAACTCCCGCTCGACGAACAGCAACTCGGCCCGCGAGTCGCGCAGGATGTGTTCGACCTCGGGGGCGGTGAGCCGCCAGTTGACCGGCACCAGCACGGTCTCGCTCTTGGCGCAGCCGAAGGCGATGTCGTAGTACCGCTCGGATTCCTTGCCCAGGTACGCCACCCGCGCCCCCGGCGCGAGCGCACAGGCCCGCAGCGCGTTCGCGGTGCGGTTGCTGCCCAGGTGCAGCTGCTCGTAGGTGACCTCTCTGCCCTCGCACGTGATCGCCACATGCCGGGGTCGAGCGGCGGCCTGGAAGCCGGTGATCTCGGTGATCAGCTCCGGTTGCACCATCGCGCTATCCGATCCTCTCTGAGACGAACTGGTCTTCCAGGAAACCCGCGAGCTTGCGCACCGACGGATGGTCGAACACCGCCGAAGCCGGACAGGGCACGGGAAGCGCGGCGATCAGCGCGTTGCGCAGCTCGGTGGCGACCAGCGAGTCCATGCCCAGGTCCCCGAACTCGGCGTCGAGGCCGACCTCGCCGGGGTGGGCGAAGTCCATGGCCGCGGCCAGGATCCGCTGAATGAGGTCTTCGACGGCCGGGCGGCGGCGGAACGGGTCGGCGAGCACCTCCGGGTCGAGCCGAGCGGGCTCGGCCTTGGGCGCCGACGCCGCGGGCGTGCGCTCGGACTGTGTGTCCGCGGGAGTGGCGAGCCAGTACTTCTTGCGCTCGAACGGATACGTCGGCAAGTCGACCTTGCGGTGGACGGCCCCGGCGTGGAAGTCGGGCCACGACACCGCCAAGCCCGCCGCGTAGGCCTTGGCGACCGCGGCGGGCAGCGACTCGGCGTCCACATCGGACCGGCGCAGGCTCGTGAGCCAGGCGTGGTCGGTCGCGGTGACGCACCGCTTGGCCAGCGAGGTCAGCGTAGAGCCGGGGCCGACCTCGATGAAGACGTGCTTGCCGCGCTTCTGTGCCGCCCGCGCCGCGCCGAGGAAGTCGACCGGGGCGACGATCTGGCGGACCCAGTAGTCGACGTCGGCCAGTTCGCGCCACCGGGCGACCTGGCCGGTGACCGTGGAGACCAGGGTGACCTCGGGCTGCCGGAAGTCGACGTCGGCGATCGCGGCGCGGAACTCGTCGACCACCTCGGCCATGAGCGGCGAGTGGAACGCGTGCGACACGGTCAGCCGTTTCGCCGTCACTTCACGGTCCGCCAAGGCAGCCATGATCTCGGTGAGCGACGCCTCGCCGCCGGACAACACGGTCTGCCCGGGTGCGTTGACCGCCGCGACGGCGACATCGGGGTACGCGTCGACCAGGTCGGCCAGGTCTTCGGCGGCCGCAGGCACGGAGACCATCCCGCCCGGCGACCGCACCGAACCCATCAGCCTGCCGCGCGCCGCGACGAGCCGTGCGGCGTCGGCCAGGCTGAACAGACCGGCGATCGTCGCCGCGACCACCTCGCCGATGCTGTGTCCTATCAGGACAGTCGGGCGTACGCCCCAGGAGAGCCAGAGCTTGGCGGTGGCGTACTCCACGGCGAACAGCGCGGGCTGGGTGTATCGGGTCTCGTCCAGGTCGGGCGCGGCCGGGTCGAGCACCAGGTCCTTGACCGACCGGCCGACCAGCGGGGTCAGCAGCCGGTCACACTCGTCGAGCGCGGCGGCGAAGGCCGGGTATCGCCGGTAGGCCCCGGCGCCCATGCCCGCGTACTGCGCGCCCTGTCCGGTGAACAGGAACGCGACCTTGCGCGCGGCCGTCGCGGTCGACTCCGTCTCCGCCGAACGCGCCAGCAGCGCGGCGAGGTCGTCGCGGTCGCGAACCACCCCGGCGATCCGGTGCCGGAAGTGCGCCCGGCCGACGTTGGCGGTGTAGCAGAGGTCGGCGACGGCCAGGTCCGGCTCGTCTGCCAGCAGGCGCTGGTAGCCGCGGAGCTGGTCGGCCAGCGCCGGGGCCGACTTGGCCGACACGGTGAACACTCCCCCGGCGTCGGCGGGCGCGGCCTGCCGAGGGGACACCGTGGCCTGTTCGAGCACGACGGAGGCGATGGTGCCCGCGAAGCCGAAGGAGTTGACCATGGCCCGGCGGACCGGTGCCCGCCACGGCTCGGACTTGTCTGGCACCCGCACCGGGTAGGTGTCCCACGGGATTCGCCCGGAAGGTGTGTCGATGTTGAGGTGCGGGTAGACCGTGGCGCGCTGGAGCTGCAGCACGGTCTTGATCACGCCGCCGACACCCGCGGCGGCCTCCATGTGGCCGATGTTGGTCTTCAGCGAAGCCACCAACAGCGGGTCGTCGGCGGTGTGCGAGTCCCGGAACACCTCGTCGAGCGCGGCCATCTCGATCGGGTCGCCCAGCGGGGTCCCGGTGCCGTGCGCCTCGACGTAGGAGATGTCGGCGGGCGTCAGCGTGGCGTTGGCGAGCGCGGCGCGCATCAGCGCGACCTGCGCGGTTCCGTTGGGCGCGGTCAGCCCCGCGCTCTCGCCGTCCTGCCGGACCGCGGAACCGCGGATGAGCGCGAGCACGGTGTCGCCGTCACGTTCGGCGTCGGAAAGCCGTTTGAGCACAAGCACTCCGCAGCCCTCGCTGCGGGCGTAGCCGTCAGCGGACTCGTCGAAGGTCTTGCACCGCCCGTCCGCGGCCAGCGCCCGCATGTCCGACAGCAAGGCGGTGCTCAGCGGGTGGTGGATCGCGTTGACGCCGCCGCACAGCGCGATCTCGCACTCGCCGCCGCGCAGGCCCTGCACCGCGAGGTGCAGCGCGACCAGCGAGGCCGAGCAAGCCGTGTCGAGGGTGATCGACGGGCCGCGCAGCCCGAGGAAGTAGGACATCCGGCCGGACACGCCCGCGTGCAGGATGCCCGCGGCAAGGTAGCCGTCAAGGTCCTCGTCGGCCAGCGCGCCGAGTTCGAGGGCGTAGTCCATCGAGCTCGCGCCGAAGTAGACCCCGCCGGTGCCGTGGCGCAGCCGGGTGGGGTCGATGTTGGCGTGCTCCAGGGCCGCCCAGGTGGTCTCCAGGACCAGGCGCTGCTGCGGGTCCAGGCAGCGCGCCTCCTTGGGCGAGATGGTGAAGAACGGTCCGTCGAATTCATCGATCCCGGTCAGGAAACCGCCGCCGGACGAGTTGATCCGACCCTTTTCCGCGGTTTCGGCGGCGAATGCGGAAACGTCCCACCGGTCCGCCGGAAATGGCCCGGTGCCGACTCCGCCCTGGTCCAGGAATTCGGCGAGCGCGGCCGGGGTGTCGTTGTCGCCCGGAAAGCGCAGGCCGAGCCCGACGATGGCGATCGGCTCGTGTTTCTCCCGCAGCAGCCTGCCGATGACCTCGTCCTGCTCGCGAATGGTGGCGCGGGCCGCGGCCAACTCGGCCGAGGATTCGGTGGACACGCCTCCTCCAGGCGGCGTTTCGGCCAAGGACTCCGTGGACATATCTCCCCTAGTTCTGATCGACGAGGTCGACGAGGTAGGTCAGCAGGCTTTCCAGCGTCGGGCTGTTGAACAGCACGTTCGCGTCGATCTCGCAGCCGAGGAGCCGTTCGAGCCGCTGCTTGAGGTCGGTGAGCCCGAGCGAGGTCAGCCCGAGGTCGAAGAAGCTCTGGTCGTGCGGCAGGTCGTCGTCCTCGGTCATCAGCAGCGCGTGCCGGAACTCCGGCTCGAGCGCGGCCTCCAGCGCTTCCCTGCGCTCGACCACGGGCAGGTCGACCAACTCCGCGATCGTCAGGTCGGGCGTCATGACCGAGTGCCTCCACGTCAGGGTTTCGGGAATTGTCCGGCTATTAACGCGGCATCGGACGTGGCACATGCTAAGCAGCCGCGGCGCCGGGAGGAAACCGGCGAATAGCGCAGTGTCAGCACCGCGTCAGCAATCAGCGCAGCGTCAGCGGCTTATCCGATCGTGCTGTTAGCTTCGGCGCCGCGGACTGGTTCTCCGCGTCCAAGAAAAGGGGAACTGAATTGATGCGATCGGTGACGACATACGACTCGTATGTCGGGGGCGCACAGGTGCCGTCGAGCCGATACGTCTACACGGTCACGACGTCGGCGGTGCTGGCCGACGTCTTCGAGGCGCTGACCCTCAAGCGGCGGTTGGAACAGGGCGCGGTCGATCCGGCCGACGCGGCCGACTTCGTCGTCGGGCGCTGCGCGATGGCCGACGAGGACATCATCGCCGCGGCGACCGAGGCCGCTGCGGCGGCGGCGCCGGGCTGGGCGGCCACCCCGCTGGCGGTGCGGCTGTCGCTGGCCGCGGGCATCCGCAAGCGGCTGGAGGAGAAGCACGCGGAGTTCGTCGACGTGCTCATCGCCGAGGGAACGCCGCGCGCGCTGGCGGAGTGGCAGGTCGCGGGCCTGCTGGAGACCTTCGGCGAGACGACCATCGGCTGGTGCGCCACCCAGATGGAACACCAGATCCGACTCGGCTCGCGGATCCTGCGCCTGCGCCGGGTGCCCGACGGCGTGGTGGCGATCAACCCGCCGCAGAACGCGCCCGCGGCCAGCGCGCTGTTCGGGATCACCGCGCTGCTGGCCGGGAACGCGGTCGTGGTGCGGGCCCCGCGCAGCGCGCCCCTCGGGGTGATGTACGCGATGCGCGAACTGGTCGCGCCCGCGCTCGACGAGTTGGGCGCGCCTCCCGGCACGCTCAACGTGCTGTGCTCGCGGCCGAGCCCGGCGATCCGCAACTGGCTGGAAAGCCCGCTGGTCAACTCCGTCTTCTACACCGGCAGCGTGGAGACCGGCTTCAAACTGGAGCAGGACGCGGCCAAGCACGGCACCAAGGTGATCCTTGAGCTGGCGGGCAACGACTGCGTCGTGGTCTGGCGCGACGCCGACCTGGACCTGGCCACCGAGGCGCTGACCGAGTGCTTCTTCGGCTCCGGCCAGATCTGCATGGTGCCCAACCAGGTCCTCGTCCACCCCGCCGTCGCCGACGAGCTGCTCGACCGGCTACAGGTGGCAGCGGGCCAGATCCGGCCGGGACCGCCGGAGGAGCCCGGTGTCCTGCTGTCCCCGGTGCTGCGCAGCGAGAAGTTCTTCGCCTTCATCCGCGACGCGCTCGGCAAAGGCGCCGAGATCGTGCACGGCGGCAGGCGGCTGGAGACCGACGGCTCCCCGTCCGACACGGGCATGTTCCTCGAACCCACGGTGCTGCGGGTCGACGGGATCGAACGCGGCCGGGAGATCGACGCCGTTCGGTTCGAGACGTTCTTCCCACTGCTGCCGATCATCGTGTGCGAACCAGGATCTGACGAGTCCATTTTGGACGCGATGCTGGCGCACGTGCTCGCCAATCCCTACGGCCTGCGCAATTCATTGTGGGCCACCGACGAATCCGTGGTCGAACAGTTCGTGAACCGGATCACCAACTGCGGGCTGCTCAAGGTCAACGACTCCCATATCGGCTTCCTGCCGTTCCTGCCGACCCATGGCGGCCCCGGCCGCACCGGCGGCGCGTTCGGCGAGGCGAACTACCCGATGCTGCGCACCTCCCGCCTGCAAGGCATCAGCGTCGCGGCGGGGATCCGTCCCCGGGCCGCGGTGTTCGACGCGTACACCCAATTCCTGACAGGAAGGCAAGCCAATGCGGTTCATGGAGGCTGACCGGCTCACGTGTGACGAGCTGCTGCCCGGGCTGCTCAGCGCCATCGCCGAGGTCCCGCTCGCCGAGCTGGAGAGCGAGAAGAACCCGGCGATCGAGCTGTTCCGCGCGCACGGCGGGACGAACCTGGTCGTCCCCGCGGCCTACGGGGGCCTGGACGCCTCGGCGCTGCAGGCCGCCAGGGTGGTGCGCGCGCTGGCCGCGGCGGCGCCGTCGATGGCGGTGGCCACCGCCATGCACCACTTCTCCGTCGGCACCCTGTTCGGGGTGGCCGAGTCCTTCGGCCAGGGCACCGACCTCGACGACATGATGCTCAAGCAGATCGCCGAGAAGCGCTGGCTGGTCGCCTCCGGCTTCGCCGAGGGCCGCACCCAGCAGGGCATCCTGGCCCCCACGATGGAGGCCCGGCCGGTCGACGGCGGCTACCTGATCTCCGGGTCGAAGAAGCCGTGCAGCCTGTCGCGGTCGATGGACCTGTTCACCGGCAGCGTCGGCATGCGCCGCGAGGACGGCACCGTGGAGATGGGCTTCCTGATGCTGCCCGCCGACACTCCCGGCATCAGCGTGGTCCCGTTCTGGGGCAGTTTCGCGCTGGCGGGCGCGCAGAGCGACGAGGTCAGGCTGACCGACGTCAAGGTCACCGACGCCCAGATCCTGCAGCCGCCCGCCGATCTGCTCGACGAGCTGAGCGAACTGCAGCAGGTCGGCCTGATCTGGTTCGAGATGACCGTCTGCGCCACCTACACCGGCATCGCCAGCGCGCTGGTCGACCGCGTGCTGGCCGCCAAGCGCGGCACCGCGTCCGACCGGGCGGCCCTGGTCGTGCGCGTCGAGTCCGCCGCCGCGCTGGTCGAGGGCCTGGCCCGCAGGCTGATGGACGGCGAGATGGACAACGACTGCCTGGCGCAGGCGCTGGCCAGCCGGTTCACCGTGCAGGACCTCATCCGCGACATCGTCGGGCAGGCCGTGGAGCTGTTGGGCGGCATGGCGTTCGTGTCCTCCTCCGACGTGGCCTACCTGTCGGCCGCCGCGCAGGCCATCGCGTTCCACCCGCCGTCACGCACCAGCATGATCGACGGGATGCTCGGCTACTACGGCGGCGAGCCGCTGGTGGTCGAGTGACCGCCACGACCACCGCGTCCCCCGGCATGGAGCCGACCACGGTTCCTCCGGCGCCGAAACCCACCACAGTCCCACCAACCACTGAGCCCACCAGGCCGTCCAGTGACGTGATCGAGATCGCGCCGGGGGACGTCGCCGAGAAGTACCGGACGTTCGTGAGCAAGGGCCGCGCCGCCCTCGGCGAGATGTTCGGCGGTGACGTCGAGGTCGCCGCCGAGGGCGCGTGGCTGCACACCGCCGCCGGGCGCAGCCTGCTCAACTGCGGCGGGTACGGGGTGTTCCTGATGGGGGCCCGCCACCCGCGCGTGGTCACCGAGGTGATCCGCCAGATCAACACCAACCCGATCGCCTCACGGCTGCTGCTCGAACCCGAGTTGGCCAACGCCGCGGAGGCGCTGGTCGGCGTGGCGCCCGCGGGTCTGGAGCGGGTGTACTTCGCCGGGTCCGGCGCGGAGGCGGTCGAGGCCGCCATCAAACTCGCGCGGGCACAAGGCAAGCGGCATCTGGTGTCCATGGAGTCCGGCTACCACGGCAAGACGCTCGGCGCGTTGAGCGTCACCGCGCGGGAGGTCTTCCAGGCCCCGTTCCGGCCGCTGCTGCCCGAGGTCTCGCACGTCCCGTTCGGCGACGCGGAGGCACTCGAACAGGTGCTGCGGGCCCACCCGGGTTCGGCCTGCGTGATCGTGGAGCCGATCCAGGGTGAGGCCGGGGTGATCCTCCCGCCCGACGGCTACCTGCGCGACGTCGAGCGGCTGTGCCGGGTGCACGGCGCGCTGTTCGTACTGGACGAGATCCAGACCGGGCTCGGCCGAGTCGGCCGCTGGTGGGGCGCCGACGCCGCCGGGGTGACCCCGGACGTGCTCCTGGTGGGCAAGGGCCTGTCCGGCGGCGTGGTGCCGGTGTCGGCGATGGTCGCCACGGCGGCGGCGTTCCGGCCGTTCGACAAGGACCCGTTCATCCACACCTCGACGTTCTCCGGCAACCCGCTGGCGATGGCCGCCGCCCAAGGCGCCATCGCGGCGATCAAGGAGGACGGCCTGGTCGAGAAGGCCGCCGACCTCGGCGCGCGGCTGCGGCCGAGGCTGGCCGAGATCGCCGAGTCCGTGTTGGGCCACCGGGTCCGCGAGGTGCGCGGTGCCGGCCTGCTGATCGGGATCGAGTTCACCGTCGACGGGCTCGCGGGCGACCTGCTGATCGAGCTGCTGTCGGCGGGCGTGGTGGCCAACCACTCGCTCAACTCGCCCGCGGTGCTGCGGCTGACTCCCCCCGCGATTCTCGACGACAGCGAAGTCAACATGCTGCTGGACGCCTTCGACCGGGCCGCCCGCGCGGTCGTGTCCTAGGGCGTGTCCTGCGGATCACGGCGGGCGCTATCCGCGCCCGCGCGGCCCCTGACCGCACCGCAGGAACGGCCACGGACAACCAGTACGCGACCGCCCCTGCGGCGCGGCCAGGAACCACGCGGATCACGGATCCCGCCCACCGTGATCCACAGGACACGCCCTAAAAGGAGACTTGCGATGAGATCCATCCACTTGCTGGTCCGGGTGCCCGCCGACCCGGCCACCGCCTACACCGCGGTGTCCGACTTCGCCCGCTACCCCGAACTCGCCGACGACGTCCGGCAGGCCCGTACCGGGCCGCCCGGGACCCGTCAGGAGACGTACTGGGAGGTCAACTTCCGCCGCGGGATCATGCGCTGGCACGAGACCGAGGTGTTCGACGCCGAGCGGCTGCGCATCGACTTCGAGCAGAGCGACGGCGACTTCGACGACTTCCGCGGCGCCTGGCAAGTGACCGTGGCCGATGGCGGGTCCGACGTGCGGTTCGAGGTCACCTACGACTTCGGCATCGAGAGCCTGTCCGGGCTCATGGACCCCATCGCCGAGCGGGTGATCAAGCGCGCCGCGGTGCAGGTGCTCGGCGGGCTGTTCGGCCCGATCGACGTGCTCGAAGGCGCCGAGGCGCTCACCGATCTCGACACTGTCCCGACCGCGATCGCCGCCCAAGCCGCGGCCACCGGCGCCGCAGGCTACTCCGACGCCACCGCCACCGTCCCGGCGTTACCGGGCACCGTTTAAGGAGACCCCTGATGGACGCCGCGAACCTGTTCGACTCCAAGACCACCTACCGGCTGATCCGGCTGGAGTACCTGGCCGCGCTCGCCCTGTCGATGTACCTGTTCGTCGACCACATCGGCGAGATCAACTGGTTCGTCTTCGCCGGGCTGTTCCTCTACATCGACCTGATCGGCTACATCCCGGGCGCGATCGCCTTCCACCGCAGCACGACCAAGCAGATCTCCAAGGTCTACTACGTCCTCTACAACACGATGCACAGCCTGGTCACCCAGGCCGCGGTCGCCCTGGTGTGGTCGCTGGCCTTCGGGCCGGAGTGGGCGCTGCTCGCGCTGCCGATCCACCTGTGCGGCGACCGGGCGCTGTTCGGCAACTTCCTCAAGCCGTTCTCGGTGACCTTCGAGCCGGTCGTGCACCCCGCGTTCGCGCAGCTGCGGGAGAAGGTGGAGTCCCCGGCCAGCGCGAGCGCGCCCGCGCCGTCGGCCGTGGCGGAACAGGTGCTGACGGGGTGACCAGTTCCGTTGCCGAGGCCGTGTGGACCGTGGCGCAGCGGTTCCCCACCGGCGTCTCGGTGGTGACCGCGGGCGCGGGTGCGACCGCCCGCGGCGCCACCGTGAGCACTTTCTGTTTCCTGTCAAGAGAACCGGCGCTGGTGTCCATCTGCCTGCGCCGCGGCAGCTGGGTGCTCGGCCTGATCCGTGACCATGGCGCGTTCACTGTCAACGTGCTGGCCAGCGACCAGGAATCGGTGGCCCGCCGCTTCGCCAGCCGCGCTCGCGGCGCCGACCAGTTCGACGGTGTCGGCTGGACCGCGGGCGAGGCGGGCGTGCCCCGGCTGTCGGACACCGTGTGCTGGCTGCACTGCAGGCCGCACGAGGTCATCGCCGCGGGTGACCACGAACTGGTGGTGGCCACCGTGGCCGGGCTCGGCGACGGGCCGGGCCGCACACCGCTGCTGTATTTCGCCGGCGCGCTGCACCGGGGAGCCATCGAGAGCGAGGACACATGACCGCGCACATCCCGACCCAGATCCCGATCCAGGTCCCGCGAGAGGCCGATTGGGACACCGCGCCGAGCCTGATCGACGGCGCGATGGACCTGGAGATGACCGCCCAGGACTGCAACCTGCGGTACTGGCTCAACGCCGTTCCCGAGGGCACGCTGCGCGGCAGGCCCGACGGCCACGACCCGGACCTGGTCGTGCCGGAGCACATGAAGTCGGGCCCGCTGTACGCGGCGATCACCCAGGAGTACGCCTTCCGCTCGGTGGCCGAGGAGAAGGCGACGCGCGGCTTGGCGTACCTGATCCCCATCGCGCCGGACACCGACACGATGGAGTTCTACACGACCCAGGTGTTCGACGAGTGCAGGCACGCGATGGTGTTCCGCAACCACCTGGTCGCTCTGGGCACCCCGGCCGACCGCCTCGCCGAGGCCATCCCCGCGTTCGCCGGGTCCTATTTGGACTCGGTGCTGGAACCGCTGGAGCAGATGGCGCTGGAGATCATGCGCGACGACCGCGACTTCATCGGCGGCGTCGTGATGATGACGATCATCCTCGAAGGGGCGCTGGCGCCCGCCGCCGAGCTGAGCGAGCGCAAGTGGCGCCCGCTGGACCCGGCCGCCGCCGACATCGACAAGGGCGCGGGCATCGACGAGATCCGGCACCTGACCGTCGGCGCGGCCATCGCCAAGCAGCACCTCATCGACCATCCCGGCGACCGGGCCAGGGTGCTGGAGCTGATCCAGCGCGGCATGAAGCTGTGGAGCGAGCTGCCGACCCACGAGATGGTGCTGCGGCGGGAGAAGCTGTTCCAGGAGGGGCTGCGTGAGCACGCCGCCGTCGTGGGCGACTACGAGATCTGGCCGGGCAGGCGCTTGATCGACACCACGCCGGAAGAGCGGCTGGAGACCGCCGACCGCTGGTCGACGGACATGAAGCGCAAGCGCCTCACCGACATGGGCCTGGAAGAGGCCGCGAGGTGACCGCGAGCGGCTTGCCGACAAGGGGCCGCGAGATGTGCGGCGCGGGGGTGAACGCGGCAGGCGTCGGGCCGGACGGCCACGTAGCCCGCTTCCCGTCGCTCGGGCGAATCAGCGGCGACTGGGGCGGCGGCATGCACCTGGCCGTTGAGGCTCAGCCTGCCGCGGGCATCGGGCCGCGGGCTTGGCGCGACTGGTCAGGGTCAGTGTCATGAGGGCAGGCAATCATGGCGCCGCCGCGGTTTTGGCGGGTCTCGGCGGCTGGCTGCCGCCCAGGGTGGTCGGCAACGCCGAGATCGCGCCGCGGCTGGGCACCAGCGCCGAGTGGATCCAGACCAGGACCGGCATCTCCGGGCGGCACTGGATCGACCAGGGGATGTCGACGGTCGGCCTGGCCACGGAGGCGGGCGCGCGGGCACTGAAGTCGGCGGGCCTGACCGAGGTGGGCGCCGTCGTGCTCGCCACGACGACCCCGGACCGGCCGTGTCCGGCGTCGGCGCCGGAGGTCGCCGCGCGGCTGGGCCTGCCGTGCGTGGCCGCTTTCGACATCGGCGCGGTGTGCGCCGGATTCGTCTACGCGCTCGCCGCGGGCGCAGGCCTGATCAGCGCGGGCGTGGCCGGTGACGTGCTGGTGATCGGCGCCGACGCGTTCTCCACGATCCTCGATCCGACCGACCGCGGCACCGCGATGATCTTCGGTGACGGGGCGGGCGCGGTCGTGCTGCGCGCGGGCGAGCCAGACGAACCGGGCGCGTTGGGGCCGTTCGACCTCGGCAGCGACGGCGACCATGCCGACCTGGTCATGATCCCGGCGGGCGGGTCCCGGCAGCGCCTGGCCGACGACCCGCGCGACCTCTTCTTCACCATGCAGGGCAAAGCGACCTTCAAGCACGCCGTGCAACGCATGTCGTCCTCCGCGCGCGCTGTGCTCGCCGAGGCGGGCTGGCGCACCGAGGACGTCGACTGGGTCATCGGCCACCAGGCCAACCAGCGCATCATCGACGCGCTCGGCGCCGCGCTCGACGTGCCCGCCGAACGCCTGGTCAGCAACATCGACCGGGTCGGCAACACCGCCGCCGCGTCGATCCCGCTGGCCATGTCCGACGCCGCCCCCCGGATCCGGCCGGGCGACCGGGTCCTGCTCACCTCGTTCGGCGGCGGGCTCGCCTGGGGCTCCACCGCCCTGCGCTGGCCCGCCATCACCGCGGTCTGAACCCCTCGCTATTCCACTGTGGACAGAAGGAGATCATCATGGACGTCACCCTCGACCAGGTCAGGACGCTGCTCGTGGCCAGCTTCGGCGTCGGCGCCGAGGAGGTCGGCGCCGAGGTCACCCTCGCCGAACTCGATGTCGACTCGCTGGCGTTGGTCGAGTTCGCGCTGATGGCCGAGAAGGAGTTCGGCGTGGCCATCGACGAGGAGGAGATCAGCAAGGACTTCACCATGGCCGACGTCGTCACCCTGATCGAGCGGAAGAAAGCCCTCGTCTGATGGCGGCCGACATCGCCGTCACCGGGATCGGCCTGCTGACCCCGGCGGGCATCGGGATCGAGGAGAACTGGGCCAGGCTGCTGCGCGCGGAACCCGCCGCGGCGGCCGACCCCGGCCTGGCCGGGCTGCCGGTGGACTTCGGCTGCCGAGTGCCGGGGTTCGACCCGGACGAGCAGGTGGGCAAGCGTTTGGCCTGGCGGCTGGACCGCTATGAGCAGCTGGCCATGGCCGCCGCGCGGCAGGCCATCGCCGACTCCGGCCTCGACCCGCGCACGTGGGACGGGGCCAGGGTCGGGGTGGTGCTGGGCACCGCCATCGGCGGGATCGGCACGTTCGAGCGGGAGCACACCAACCTGCGCGAGCGCGGGCCGGTCGAGGTCTCGTCGATGCTGATCCCGATGCTCGGGGTCAACATGGCCGCCGGGTACATCGCCATCGACCACGGCGCGCGTGGCCCCAACTTCGCCACCGCGACCGCGTGCGCGTCGGGGGCAACCGCCATCGGCACCGCGATGGGCCTGCTGCGGTCCGGGGCCTGCGACGTGGTGATCACCGGCGGCGCCGAGTCGAGCTCGACGCCGACGATCGTGTCGTCCTTCGCCAAGATGAAAGCCTTGTCCCGCAACGAGGACCCGGCGCGTGCGTCGCGGCCGTTCGACACCGCGCGGGACGGGTTCGTCATCGCCGAGGGCGCGGGCGTGCTGGTCTTGGAGCGGGCCGCCGACGCGGTTGCCCGCGGCGCCCGCGTCCGCGCCCGGCTGCTCGGCTACGGCGCGTCGGCCGACGCGTTCCACGCCACCAGCCCGCACCCCGACGGCGTCGGCGCGACGCTGGCCATCGGGGCGGCCCTGGCCGACGCGGGTGTGCTGCCCGACGAGGTCGACCACGTCAACGCCCACGCCACGTCCACCCCGGTCGGCGACGTGACCGAGGCGGCCACGCTGCGCAAGGTGCTCGGCGCCCGCCCCGTGGTCACCTCGACCAAGGGCGTCACCGGCCACACCCTCGGCGCGGCCGGGGCGATCGAGGCGTGCTTCACCGCGCTGGCCTTGCAGCACGGCGTGGTGCCGCCCACCGCCAACCTGGTCGACATCGACCCCGGCGTGGACGTCGACGTGGTCGCGGGCGCTCCCCGCACGCTGCCGATGCGGGTCGCGATCAGCAATTCCTTCGGTTTCGGCGGCCAGAACGCGGTTCTTGTCCTGGCCGGCGCCTGACCCACACCTTCGAGGAGACCTCATGCCCGCCCAACCGGGTTCCCTGACCCTCTCCCCTACCGGCAGCTTCGATGAGCTGTCGCGGCTGGCGAAACAGGCGGGCCTGACCGCCCCTCGGCCCGGCTACTACGTGGCCAAGTCGATCGCCACCTTCGCGCTGCTGGCGGGCTGCGAGGTGGCGTTCTTCCTGATCGGCGACTCGTGGTGGCAGCTGCTCACCGCCGTGGCCCTGGCGATCGCGCTGGTGCAGACCGGATTCATGGCCCACGACGTCGGGCACAAGCAGGTGACCACGTCGAAGCGGCGGTCGGAGTTCCTCGGCATGCTGCACATGAACGTGCTGCTCGGGGTGTCCTACGGGTGGTGGGTGAACCACCACAACCGCCACCACAACAACCCGAACAACCTCGACAAGGACCCGGACACGATCCGCCGCCCGGTGATCTTCGATGTCGACGAGCTGCCCGCCAAGTCCACCACCGCGTTCGGCCGGTTCATCATCCGGTTCCAGTCGGTGATGTTCTTCGTCCTACTTGGACACGAGGCGTGGCGGCTGCACATGTCGGGGTTCCGCGCGGCCAAGGCGGGCATCCTGCGCCAGGTCCGCCTGGAGCTGGGCCTGATCTTCCTGCACGCCGCGCTCTACCTCACCGCCGTGTTCACGGTGCTGTCGCCGGTGACGGCGGTGGTGTTCATCCTGGTCAACAAGGCGGTGTTCGGCGTGTATCTCGGGATGGTGTTCGCGCCCAACCACAAGGGAATGGTGGTCTACCGCGACGACGTCGAGCTGGACTGGCTGCACCGGCAGGTCCTGACCTCCCGCAACATCCGGTCGAGCCGCTTCACCGACTTCGTCTACGGCGGCCTGAACTACCAGGTCGAGCACCACTTGTTCCCCAGCATGCCGCGGGTGAACCTGCGTCGGGTGCGCCCGCTGGTCATGGAGTACTGCCAGCGCAACGACATCCCCTACGTCGAGGTCTCGGTGTGGCAGTCCTACGCCGAGGTCGCGCGCTTCCTGGCCAAGGTCAGCGACGACGCCCGCCACTGAGTACCAACTGAAACACCCCCTGCCGCGCGCGGCAGGGGGTGTTTCGCTTTGTGGCTCAGACCAGCGTGGAGACGACCTCGACCTCGTCGGGCACCAGGTCCGCTGGCAGCCGTTCGGCCAGCCAGGTCCGCAGCTCGGCGCCGTCGAGCGGGCGACCGTTGCCCACCGCGGCGACGACCGGGCGCGGGTCGTCGGCGTAGCCGGGGCGGATGGCCTGCACGGAGAACCGGCCGTTGCCCGCGAGCATCTTCGGCTCGGTCACCTGGACGTCGAAGCCCAGCTCGGCCAGGATCCCGCGCACGGTGTCGACCCGGCCCGCGGTGGGCAGGCCCGGCTCGTCGTGGACCTCCATGGTCACCTGCTGGACCAGCGGCCAGTGGGCGGCGTCGATGCCGCGCAGGACGTCGAGTTCGGCCCGCTGGACGTCGATCTTGAGCAGGTCGATCACCGGCACGGCGACCTCGTCGATCACCGCGGAGGTCCGGCGCAGCACGCACTTGCGCTCGTCGTACTCGAAGTCCTTGGCGAGGATCGCCTCGACCGCGTCGAGGTGGGTCTCGCGACCCTGGGGGCCCGCGGCCCGCTCGTGGTCGACATAGGTCTGGATGAGATGGCGCTCGTTGTCGAACGCGGCGTAGTCCGCGCGGCACGACATGATCGAGATCTCGGGGTAGAAGTTGAAGCGGATCCGCTCGTCCTGTTCGGACAGTCCGATCTCGAAGAGCCGCGCCGGGATGCCGCGTCCCTCGACATTGGTCCGCAGCCGCTCGAACACCTCGGGGACCGGCTCGAAGGCGAACACCTTCGCCGACGGGCAGCGCGCGGCGACGAAGAGGGTGAACATGCCGATGTTGGCCCCGACGTCGAACACGATCGCGTCCTCCCGCAGGACGACGCCGCCCTGCAGGTAGGACTCGGCGACGAAGATCTCGTCGTGCAGGAAGCGCGTCTCGGTCGGGGAGATCTCGGCCAACTCGCTCAGCGCGCCGGTCTCGGCGTTGCCGGAGGGCCTGCCCCACGGCAAGACGCGCGCGATCAGCCGACCCGTTTCGGATCGGTCGACACGCGCGCGTGCGACGCCGGGAAAGCGCAGAAGGGCGGATTTCACTTGGTCTGTCTCAGTCATCGAATCCCGTCCGTTCACAACAGTCGCGAAGCGGAGAGGGCAGGATTTGAACCTGCGTAGGCGTTAACCCGCCGATCGAAACCGGCCCCGATAAGCCACTCCGGGCACCTCTCCTAGACCGAGCTATTCAGTTGTCACGCGGAGAGGGCAGGATTTGAACCTGCGTAGGCGTTAACCCGCCGATCGAAACCGGCCCCGATAAACCGCTCCGGGCACCTCTCCTGGGTCGAGCAATCAGTTGTCCTGCGCGGAGAGGGCAGGATTTGAACCTGCGTAGGCGTTAACCCGCCGGCCGAAACCGGCCCCGATAAACCACTCCGGGCACCTCTCCCTGGGCTTTTCCGTCCCCTTCCGGGAACCTCCGGCCCGCTTGCAAGGACAACTTTGCCAGGTCGCTCTGACAATTCGCCTGCATATCGCTGACGCCCGAAGATCAGATACTCGTCAGCGCGCGGTCAGAGACCACTGCCACTGTTGTGCGCGAGTGAAAGGGGTGGCGATGGCCACGGCAGGGATCTCCGCGGACGAGACGGTGCGGGCGGAGCGGGAGCGCAGGCTGGCCGACATCGTCGCCGCGACGTTGGGCCGCGATCAGGTCGATCCGCACGAGGGCTTCTTCGACGCGGGTGGCGACAGCGTCCTCGCGCTCCAGGTCGTCGCCCGCGCGCACGAGGCCGGGCTGGCGCTGACCGTGCGGGACATCTTCGACCTGCAGACCGTGGCCGCGCTGTCCGAGCGGGCCGTCGAGGTGACCGCGCCGACCGGCGAGCTGCTGCCGGAACTCACCAAGCAGCAGCTCGACGAGTTCGAGGACTTCGACGACCCCGCCGAGACCGACAGCGGCGCCGAATGGGAGACCACTCCCTGATCGCCCCAGGTCAGAGCGCCAGAGCAGAAAATAGGTAACTTCTACCTATCACCCCACGACCCATCCGTGCCAGGGTCCCACCTGTGATCAGACAGGCGGCCGGACCGTGCGCGCCGGGGTCGGCCGACCTCCTTGACCCGAACTGGTGGCTGCCCGCGCTCGCCCGCGGCGAGCGCGCGGAACCCCGCCCCGACTGGGTGGACTCGGTCGAACGCGCCGTGTGCCAGGCGGGCGGCGGCCAACCTGTGCCCGAGCAGTGGAAGTCGGCCTTCGCGCTCCCGTTCCGCCCGCTGGTCACCGCCGCGTGTGCCCGAGCCACAGCCCGAGCCACGCCGGACGTCGATCTCGACGCGGTCGGGCAGTCCTACGTCGACTGGCTCGACAGCCATCTCGTCAACCTGGCGAGCCGGGCCCTGGTCGCGACGCTGAACCGCCACGCCGAGAAGGGCCTGCTCACCGGGGCCGACGGCGGCCAGCGGTTCGCCGACTTCGTAAGGCAGATCGACACTCCCGCGGGCCGGGCGGCGCTGTTCACCGAGTTCCCCGTGCTCGCCCGAGTGCTCGCGCAGGCGTGCGCCACCTCGGCCGACGCGTGCGCCGAGCTGCTCGGCCACTTCGCCCAGGACCGGGCCCGGATCGTGCGGGACCTGCTCGGCGGGGTCGATCCCGGCCCGGTCACCGGCCTGCGCCCCCGGCTCGGCGACCCGCACCGCCGCGGCCGCGCGGTCGCGGCGCTGGTCTTCGCCGACGGCCGCGAGGTGGTCTACCGACCCCGCGACGTGGGCACCCACGTCGCGCTGGGCACGTTCATCGCGCGGATGAACCGGCACGTGCCCGACCTGGACCTGCGTGCGGCGGCGGTCGTGGCGGGGGCGGATCACGGCTGGATCGAGCACATCGCCGCCGAGCCGCTGGCCGACATCGCCGCCGCCGAGCGCTTCTACCGCAGGCAAGGCGCCCTGCTGATGCTGCTGCACCTGCTGCACGCCTCGGACATGCACTACGAGAACGTGATCGCGTGCGGCGACCAGCCGGTTCTGGTGGACGTCGAAACCCTGCTGCACCCGCGGCTGCCCGCGCCGGTCGGCACCGACGACCCGGCGGCGGCCACCCTTTCCGACTCGGTGTACCGGACCGCGCTGCTGCCGGTGATCGCGATCGGCGAGCACGGCGCGGTGGACATCTCGGGCCTCGGCGGCGACCGCGGCGCGGTGTGGTCGGGCACGTCGGTCGGCTGGGCGGACCCGGGCACCGACCGGATGCGCCCGGTGCGCCGCCCGCCCGAGTTCACCGGCGGGTCCAACCGCCCCCGGTACGCGGGCCGCGAACTCGACCCGGTCGACCACGAAGCCGCGCTGCTCGCGGGTTTCCGCACCGCCTACGACGCCGTCCTGCGCCACCGCGACGAGTACACCGGCCTGCTGCGCGCGTGCGCCGACCTGGAGATCCGGGTGGTGATCCGGCCGACCCGCGGCTACGCCGCGCTGCTCACCGCGTCGACCGACCCCGCGATGCTGCGCGACGCGCGCGACCGGGACCGGATGCTCGACACGCTCGCCGACCGGCCGGACGTGGCCGCCCGCGAACGCGCGGACCTGTGGGCGGGTGACGTCCCGATCTTCGCCGCGCGTCCGGACTCGACCATCGTCGTGAGCGCGGACGGCACCGCGCTGGCCGGACAGATTGATCGCCCAGGTCTGGACTGCGCGCTGGACAAGATCGCCGTCATGGCCGAGGCCGACCGCCGAGACCAGGCCTGGATCGTCTCGGCGACCCTGGCCACCCGCCGTCCGGTGCTCGAACACCACAGCCAGGCCCCGGTCGCAGGCCCTTTGCTGGGCACCGCGGCCGATCCCGAGCGGCTGCTCGTGGCCGCCTGCGGCCTCGGCGACCAACTCGTGGCCGCGAGCCACGCGGGCCGCGGCCGGGTGAACTGGCTCAACCTCGAACTCGTTGACGACCGCCAGTGGCTCGTCCTGCCGATGGGCGCGGGACTGGCCAACGGCTATCTGGGCGTGGCGCTGTTCCTGGCGCAGCTGGCCGACACCAGCGGCATCACCCGCTACCGCGAGGCCGCCAGGGACGCGATCGGCGCCGTCCCCCACCTGTTCGCCACGATCATGAGCGCCCCCCAGCTCGTGCATGCCATCGGTGGCGGCGGCCAACACGGTCTCGGCGGCATCGCCTACGCCCTGGCCCGTCTGTCGAACCTGCTCGACGATGCCGAGGTCCGCCGGTGGGCGGAGCAGGCGGTGGACCTGACCGCGCTGACGGTCGCGCCCACCGGCCCCCACGGCTGGGACACCGGCACCGCGGGCTGCCTGGCGGCGCTTCTCGCCGCCGACGCCGAACTCGGCTGCGGGCGCGCGGGCCGGGCCGCTGACGCCGCCGCGGAGATCGTCGCGAGCCACGTCGAGCAGGCCGAGGACACCCTGGCGCCCGGCTTCGCCGACGGCGCGGCGGGAATGGCGTGGGCGCTGTCGCGGTATGTCGAGACCAAGCGCACTGCCGCCGCCGACGGGGCCAACATCACCGACCCCACGACCTCCCGGTTCGTCGCGGCCGCACGGGCGGCGGCGCGGGTGGCGGCGGAACCCGGCGACAAGGCGTGGCGGCTGGGCTGGTGCTCCGGTGCGGCCGGGATCGCCGTCGGCGCGCTCGCGGGCGACCGGCTCCTTGATCGAACCGACGCCGCGCGGCACCGAGATCAGCATGGACACCGGACCGGGTCAGGCGGCCTTCGAGCAGGCCCCATTGGTCTGCCCGACGCCGCGGTCCCGCTGGTGGCAGGCGCCGGACGGCCGGTGGTGCGGGACCTTAGCCTGTGCCACGGCGAGTTCGGCATCGCCGAGGCGCTGACCGTGCTGGTCGCCGCGGGCCACTGTCCCGTGCCCGTCCTGCGCTCCCGCACCGCCATCTTGCTCGACGCGCTCGCCCGGTACGGCCCGCTGAGCGGAACGCCGGGCGGGGTGAGCACGCCCGGCCTGCTCAGCGGCGTCTCCGGGATCGGATACGGCCTGCTGCGGCTGGGCTTCGCGGACCGGGTTCCCTCGGTCCTGCTGCTCCAGTCCGCGGTTGACAAGGAAGAAGTGTCAGTTGATCAAAGGGAGAGAACACATGGGTGACAGCGATCGCAACCTCGGCGAGGAGGCTCGGGCGGCCTACCTTCGGCTGTTGCCCGCGGTGACCTTCGGCGTGCGGGCGGCGGCACTGGCGGGTCTGGTGATCACCGCGGGCGCGTCGGCGGCGGGAGCGCTGGCGGGAGCGTTCGACGACCCGGCGACGCTGTCGGGCATCTGGCCGACGAGCACCACGTGCTGCCCCGAGGACCCTAAGTAGTCGGTCACTCGATTGGCTCAGCCTAGGGGACTCCCCCTAGACCGGATGCGTGATGGATTCGGCGGTAATCCGGGTCCATCACGCCCCATCCAGCCTGCCGTTTGGTGGCTAGACCGGCAAACGTGTCTTGGCTACTGTCACCGCTCGTGGTGAATCGGTCGTCTCGCATCGTGGGTCGCGACGATGAACTCCAGGCGATCGAGAGCGCTCTCACCGCGGCCCGTGACGGCCGCGGCGGCGCTTTGTTCCTCGTCGGCGAGAGCGGCATCGGCAAGACCCGGCTGGCCGCGGCGGCGGCCGATCTCGGGTTCGGCACGGATATGCGGCTGCTGCGCGGCCGCGGCAGCGCGCTGGGCCCGATGGTGCCGTACCGGTCGCTGACCGAGGCGCTGCTCTCGCTGCTGCGGGCGGGCGACACCATCGACTTCGACGCCCTCGGCCCGTACCGCCCGATCCTTGCGGGACTCATCCCCGACCTCGGCCCAGCGACCGCCGACCGGGAGACCGGTTCGCTGGTCATCCTGGCCGAGGCCGTGCTGCGGCTGACCGCGCTGGCCTCCGGCGGCCGCGGCTGCCTGATGATCCTCGACGACCTGCAGGACGCGGACCTGGAGACACTGGCCGTCGTCGACTACCTCATCGACAACCTGGCCGACCAGCGGACGCTGCTGCTGGGCACCATCCGCGCCGACCAGGGCCAAGCGCTCAGCCTGGCCAGGGCGGCCAACGCCCGCGGCACGGCCACGATGCTGGAACTGGGCCGCCTGGACCGCGCGGACCTGCGGCGGATGGCGGGCTCCCGGCTGGGCGTGGCCGCCGACGAGGTGCCCGACTCGGTCGAGGGCCTGCTGTGGGCGGGCAGCGGCGGCAACCCGTTCCGCGTCGAGGAGATGCTCAACGGGATGATCGACAACGGACTGCTGGTGCGCGGCGCGGGCGGCTGGCAGGTCACCGAGTCACAACGCCCCAACCCGCCCACCACGCTGCTGCGCACCGTCGCGGCCAGGGTCGAGGCACTGGAGCCCGCCGCCCGCGAGGTGCTGCTGACCAGCGCGATCCTCGGCCGCCGCTTCCCGCTGGCGGTGCTGCAGGCGGTGACCAGGCTGACCTATCGCGACCTGCTGAGCCACCTGCACGGCGACCAGGCCGCGCATCTGGTCGCGCCGGACGACCAGGTCCCCGACTGGTACGCCTTCCAGCACGCCCTGATCGTCGACGCGCTGCTGACCTTGCTGTCGCCGCGGGAGCGGGCGCAGCTGGCCGGGCGGGTCGCCGACGCGGTCGAGGCGGTCTATCCGGGGCTGCCTGGCGAGTGGTGCCAGTTCTCCGCCGCGCTGAAGCTGGACGCGGGCAGGCCGTTGGAGGCGGGCAGGCTGTGGACGGTGGCTGGCAAGCGGGCGCTGAGCCAGGGCGCGGCCCAGTCGGCGGTCGCGCTGCTGGCCAAGGCGTGTGAGCTGCTCGCCCCCGACACCGGCGACCGCGCCGACGCGATGGAGACCCAGCTCTACGCGCTGGCCGAGGTGGGCGGGGTCGACCGCGCGCTGGCGATGGTCGACATGTTCGAAGAGGTCGAGGGCCTCGACCCGCGCCGCCGCGCGCGGCTGCACACCCGCCTGGCCTGGGTGGCGGTGCACGCGGGCCGCTGCGACGCGGGCCTGCGCCTGGTCGCCGCCGCGCGCTCGCTGCTGGGCCCCGACGCCGCGCCGGTGGACACCGCGCCGATCGATGTCGTGGCCGCACACTTGGAACTCGACGTGCCGGGTCCCGACCAGCTCGGCAAAGCCGAGGAGATGGCCCGCCGGGCCGCGCTCGTGGCCGAGTCCACAGATCTTCCCGCGGTCGCGTGCCAGGCATGGCAGCTGCTCGGCGCCCTCACCCGCAGACACGACCCGACGGAGGCGACCGCGCTGCTGGAACGCAGCCGGGCCATCGCCGTCGACCACAACCTGCCGATCTGGGAGGTGCACGCCCTGGTCCGCCTCGGCCACGACGACGCGCTGCGCGACGGGGCCATCGACCGGCTGGAGCTGGCCCGCGACCAGGCCTCACGGATCGGCGCGGTGACCGCCCGCTACCAGGCCGAGGTCAACATCGCCATGCAGCTGATCCTGCGCGGCGACTTCGCCGAGGCCGACCGGCTGACCGCCCAGGTGCTCGATGCGACGACCCGGCTCAAGCTGGTGGAGACCACCCAGTACATGCTCCTGCACCGCGCCGTGCTCGGCGGCCACCGCGGCCGCCGCGCCGACATGGACACCGCGCTGGCAGAACTGCGGCGCTGGGGCGGTGACAACGCCCAGCACGCCCCCCGCATCCACGGCCTCGCGGGCGCTTTCTGCGCGTTGATGGAGGAAGACCACGCCCGCGCCCGCGCGGAATGCGCGGCGGCGCTGCACGCCGAGAAGCAGAACCCCACGACGTTCCACTTCGCCGGCCGCTACGGCCTGGACCTGTTGCTACGAGCCATCTCCGGCGACCTCGACCCAGCGGAGTTCGAGATCGTCACCGCGGCTCCGGCCAGCAGGCTCCGCTGGGACCGGATGTTCGCCGAGTACGCCCGATCTGTCCTTTTGGGACGGTCGGGTCATGCCGACGAGGCCACCGAGGCGGCGGCAAAGGCGATGTCCATGGGCGCCCCGTACGCGATGGCCCGCCACCTCGGCCTACGCCTGATCGCCCCCGCCGCCCTGGAAATGGGTTGGGGCACCCCACTGGACTGGCTACGCGTGGCCGAGGAGCACTTCCACCGCACCGACCTCCCCGTCGTCGCGGGCACCTGCCGCGCCCTATTGCGCAAGGGCGGCGCGATCGTCGGCCAACGCCGCGAGGGCACCGACGAGGTCCCCCCGGCGCTACGCACGGCAGGCGTCACGGTCCGCGAGTTCGAAGTCCTACGCCTCCTGGTCGAACGACTCGGCAACCGCGAGATCGCCGACCAACTGCACCTGTCCCCGCGCACGGTCGAGAAGCACGTCTCCAGCCTGATCGCCAAGACCGGCGAACCGAACCGAATCGCACTGAGCAGATACGGGTCGATGACCGTCCAGCTGTGAGCTTGGTCGGGTCCAAATGCGACGCACCAGGCGAGACCTGCCTGAGGCCGGTCAACCCCGGCCGCGACGTCTACCGGTAACGCGCGAAGATCGTTTCGGCGTGCCGTTCCGTCTCCTCCACCGGGATCAACGGCTCAAGCTCAGGGGCGAAGTCGTCCAGGAGCGCCCGCGCGTCGGCGAGGCTCATGCCCACTCCCTTGACCATCAGGTGAATGAAATTGAACGGGGTGAGGTTGAAGGTCTCGTCGCTTCGCAAGTCGGCGATGATCTCAGACAGCGGACGACCAGCCTTGACCATCGCGCGAGCCCTCACCGTCGTCTCTTCCATGGCTACATCGAGCGCCCGAACTCACGTGCCTCGACCAGCAGCGCCTGTTCCTGCTCCGACTTGGCGACGAGCTCCCCGTCAGCGCGCTCCAGCATGACCAGAGAGGCGAGCAACACGCCCCGGAACAGACCGTGCATCACAGGATGCCGGGTCGACGCGTGCACCTCGATCATCGCCTCGACGAACCGCCGGAACACCGGCACGTCCACCGCGCAGGTGCCGTCCGCCCGCGGGGTCAGCCCGGAGGGCACCCCGAACCGCTCCCCCGCCGCGTCGGCGAGGGACAGGTACAGCTGCCCGATCCGCAGGGCGGGATCCCACACGGTCTCCCGCCCCACCTCGAACGTGTAACTCACCCGGTGAACTCCAATCTGAGGTCCAGATCCGGGTAGGCCGTCCGCAGCGCGTCGAAGTGTGCCTCCAGCGCCGAACGGAACCTCGGGTCCATCTGCGAGCTGGTGAACCGGAACCCGATGGGCGCGTTCTCGTATCCGGGCACGTGCTCGCGGGCCTTGAGGTAGTTGGCGAGCTTCACGTCGACCTGCTTCACCATCCAGGAATCGTCGGCGTAGAACGCGCTCTTCTCCTCCCAAAGGACACCGCCGTCGAAGTGATCGATGTCGGTGATCTTGTTGCCGGTGTCCGGGTCGAACACATCGTATTCTCGTTGGCCGTCGAGTTCCTCGCACCCGGAGTTGTGCACGAGGACCGGGGTGTCGCCCGCGAGCACGTGGTAGGTGTGCAGGTCGGCGACGGTGAAGTTGTGCACCGTGGCGTTCTGGTACCTCAACTGGGTGCCGAAGACCAGCACCTGGCGCCCATCCGACGTCAACAGGTCGTCGCCCGGACGCAACTCGTCGGCGCGGACCCACTCGCTCCGGCCGGGTGACCAGAACGGGTGGCCGTCGGTTGCGGTGACGACCGCGCCGCCGTCGACGGTGATCCGCACGAGCCGCTTCAGGTCGCTGTCGACCCGGGTCGCGGTGACCTCCCGGGCGCCGCGTTCACCGGTCTCCGGGTCGGCGGCGGCCACCTTGTCGCCGGGCCGAATGTCCTCGATGCGCTTGGTGGTGCCGTCGGCCATGAGGACCCCGGTGCCCGGGATGAAGCTCTTGCCCGGCTTGCAACTCGGCGCGTCGAGGTGCCGCGCGTTGCCCGCGCCGTGGCTGCCGAGCAGCAGATCGCCCAACATGCCCAGCGACGCGCCGACGGCGCCGCCGTAGTTGCCGCTGTTCCACTTGTCGCGAACGTCCTTGGTCGCCCCGTCGAGGACGCTGCCGCCGTATCCGAGTGGGTCGCTCAGCGCGTAGTCAACCGTGCCGACGACGCTGTTGATGTTGTCCTTGCACGGCTGGCTGTTCTCCAGCAGGCCGACGGTGCACTCCAGCGCGTTGACCCCGACCCCGACGACGTCCGCGCCCGCGTTGAACGCGTATTCGCCAAGGCTGAAGATGCCATTGGCGATCTGGCACCGCGCACCGCAGTCCGCGGCCTCGCTGCCGTTGGCGTCGGTGACCAGGTAGCCCACCACCGGTTGCCCGGCAAGGCCGGTGACGACCACGGGCGTGCCGGTCGGCGGCGCCGACGGGTTGGGCCGGTTGGTGTTGGGCAGCGTCTGCGTCGTGGACGGACGTGGCGTCTGCTTGTTGTTGTTCACCACCGCGACCGGCGGAGGCGGAGGCGGCGGCGGCGGGGCGGCCTTGCCTGGGGTCCCGCTGGGCTTGCCACTGCCGTTGTTGCCGCCCTTGGTGCCGCCGGGTTTGGTTCCGTTCGGTTTGGTTCCGGTCGGCTTCGTGCCAGGGTTGGGAGTCGGTGGAGTGAGCGAGTTCCGTTCACTCTGTCGGAAGTCGTTGTCGGCCTGCGTGCGGTTGTTGCCACACCCGCCCGCGTAGGTGCACCACGGGACATAGACCGTCGACTGCGACGGCTTCATCTGGTTGGCGATGACCGCCCCGGTCCCCACCGCGGCACCAGTGCCGATGACGACAAGGATGACGGGGACGAACCAGACGAGATGACCCGAGGGGTCACTGTGGCTCATCGGGCTGCCGTTGCCGTAGGTGTAGCGGTTCGCCTGCGCCACCGGACTGGGTTCGAGCGTCCAGGTGTCCCGCGAGACGAACACCGACTGGCTCGGGTCGTACCAGCGCGCGTGCGCGTTGACGTGCCCGGTCAGCGGGTCGGTGTACCCGGCCTGGTAGCCCAGCGCGGGCCGCTCCCCCGACACCGAGGCCGGGTCACCGAACGGGGTGAACGCCGTCGAGGCGACCGGCAGCCCGGTGGCCGGGTCGAACGCGCCGGTGACGTCGCCGTGGCCCGCCTCGGTCAGCACGGATCGGGTCGTACCGCCGGAGGTCCGGTCGGACACGGGGGCTCCCCCTGCGTCGCGGGAGATCAGCGACTCCCCGCCGCCCGAAGGCATGGCCACCGGGTCGTTGGCGAGGCCTGCGTAGCTGAACGCGGCGCCGTTTCGGGTTACCAGGCGGTCAAGCGCGTCGTAGGCGTAGGCCGCCGACGCGCCGCCCTTGGTGGCGCTGGTCAGCCGCTCGAACGCGTCGAACTGGTACTCGGCCAGGCCCGCGGGGGTCTCGGTCGAGGCCAGCACGCCGCGGGCCTTGTAGGTGTTGGTGACCGTCGGCACCGACGGCCCCGAGGTCGACAGCAGCCGGTTGCGCGCGTCGAAGGTCGACGTCACGGTCCCGCTCGCCGAGGTCACCGTGGTGCGGTTGGACGCCTTGTCCCAGCCGTAGGTCCGCTGGTCGCCGTCCGGGCCGAGCCACGATGCGAGCCTGCCGAGGCCGTCGTAGGCGTAGGTGTTGCCACCGGCTCCGGTCAGGCCCGCGACGGTCTTGCCGGTCATCAGGTCGTCGCGGTCGTAGGCATAGGCGGTCGACGTGGTAACCGTGCCGTCCGGCTTGGCCAGCTTCTCCCCGGTGACGCGGCTCAGGTCGTCGTACTCGAAGCCGCGGGTGGCCGCCCCGGCGCCGTAGCCGACCGAGGTGATCCGGCTGAGCGAGTCATAGCCGTAGGACAGGGTGCGGCCGGTCAGCGGGTCGGCCGTGCTCGCGAGCCGACCCGCCGTGTCATAGCCGAAGGTCGTGGTGCCCGTCTTGTCGGTCCGGTTGACCATCCTCCCGTCGCCGTCGTAGGCGAACGACGCCGTGCCCGACCCGCCCGAGGTGCCGGTGAGCAGGCCGCGGTCGTTCCAGGTGACGGTGGTGTCCCCGCCCGGCCCCGAGAACCGGGTGATCCGGCCCGCGGCGTCGTACGACAGCGATTTCGGCGCGGTCGCGGCGACAGTGCCCGCGCCGGTCTCGCCGGTGAGTCTGCCAAGTCCGTCGAAGGCGCGCTCGACGGTGACCCCGCCGGGCAGCGCGTCCTTGACCGGGCGGCCCGCGACGTCGTAGGTCGTGGTCCAGGTCCGGTTCGAGGCCGCGGTGTGCGCGGCGGTGGCGGGCTCGATGATCGATTCGAGCGCACCCCACCGGGTGTAGGTGTAGTCGGTCGCTTTGCCGTTGCCGTCGACCATGCGCGTGCGGTGCCCCGCCGCGTCATAGCCGAGCTGCACCGTCACCGGGTCGTTCGCCGTGGCGAACTGGGTGATGGCGGTGGTGCGGCCCGCGGCGTCGTAGCCCCACTGCGTGCGCCTGCCCTCGGCGCTGAGGGTCTCGGTGCGCCTGCTCGCGGCGTCGTAGCCGTAGGTGCGGGTGCGCAGCGGCGCGGAGAACCCGGCCCAGCCGGTCGCGGTGTGGTCGGTCTCCTTGACCAGGCGGCCCGCCGCGTCGTAGCGCAGGCTGATGCCCTGGCGGTCGCCGACCATCCGGTCGAGCAGCCTGCCCGCGTGGTCGTACTGCATCCACGTCACCACGCCGTCCGGGCCGGTCACGTCGCTGAGCTCGCCGACCTGGTTGTAGCCGAACCTGGTCTGCACGCCCGTGGGTGTGGTGGTCTTGGTCAGCCAGCCCTTGCTGTTGCGCTCGTGGTTGGTGGTGAAGTAGACGGTCTGGCCGTCCACGCGCTCGGCGCGGGTGTTGGTGAGCGGGTTGCCCAACGCGTCGTAGGTCGACTCGACGACGGCGCCGGTCGCGTCGGTGACGCGCAGCACCTGGCCGACCCTGTCATAGGCCAAAGTGGACACTGGGGCCTGCGCGGGACCGGTGCCGTCCGGGTCGGGCTGGGTGCGGCTGGTGGGCCTGCCGAAGTAGTCGTAGGCCACCGTCGACACCCCGCCGCGCGGGTCGATCGCCTCGACCGGCAGCCCCCGCTCGTCATAGCGGGTCGTCGCGGTCGCGGTCAGCGTCGCGCCGCCCGGCTGGGTGTAGTCCGGTGAGGTCACCGAGGTCGGGCGGCCAAGGGCGTCGACCTGGGTCCGGGTGACCGAGCCCAGCGGATCGCGCTGTTCGGTCACGTCGCCGTAGGCGTTGTAGCCGACCGTGTTCGCGGCCCGGGTCCCCGGCGTGCGCACACCGGCCACCCAGGTGTCGACGGCGGGTTGCGTGGTGCTGACCATCCTGCCGACGGCGTCGTAGGTGTAGTCGGTGGTGGCGCCCGCCGGATCGGTGCCTGCGACGATCTTGCCGCGCGGGTCCCGGGTGATCACCGAACGCAGCTCGGCCGGTGTGGCGCCCGGGTTCTCGACGACGATGGCCGTCTGGCGGTTCGCCGCGTCGTATTCGTAGCGGGTGGAGTTGGTCGGGGCCGCGGCCTCGGCGGCCTCCAGGCGCACCGACGACACCCGGCCGCCCCAGCCGTCGGCGGGCTTGGCGTCCCGCACCCGGACTCGGGGCAGCTTGTTCGCCATGAACGGGGCCAGGTCGAACACGTGCTCGGCCAGGTTGGAGGTGTCGGTGATCGGCCTGGTCTCGCGGGCCAACTCGGTCCAGGTCACCCCATCGGCGCTGCCCTCGACCAGGTACTGGTTCGACAGCCGCAGCGCGACCTTCATCGATGTGTACGACCGAGTGGCGCCGCTGAGCGAGTTGGACGGCGTCGGGAGCTGGAACCGGTAGGTCCAGGACTTGTCGTTGTCGGCGAACCGCGCGCCCACCCCATCGATCTGTGAGGTGTCAGGCTGGCCCGGATCCATCGAGTTCGCGTGCGCGCTCAGGCTCTGGAACGCGATGCCGGTGTGCTTGCGTTCGGAGATCACGTTGCCCGCCGCGTCCCGCACGTAGGTCGCGCCCCGGCGCAGGAAGCCGCTGTCGTCGACCTCGGCCTGCAGCAGGTTGGCGTCGTCGTAGACGAAGGTGTGCGAGCTGGCGAACCGGCTCCAGAAGTCCGCGACGTTGCCCGCGTGGTCGTAGTTGCGCCACGCGAGGGTTTCCTCCGTGGCCACGCCCTGGGCGTTCCGCTTGACCAGGATCTCGCGGTTGAGCGGCCCGTTGCCGTGGTAGGTCAGTTTCCGCTCGCGGCCCTGGGCGTCCACGACCGAGGCGACGCGGCCGAGCACGTCGTAGGCGCGCGATTCCACGACCAGCCTGGTGCTGGCGGCGTCGAGCGGGTCGACCCCGGCACCCACGGCGGTGGTCTCGGTCAGCAGGTGGCGGTCGTCGTAGCGGTGTTCGAGGACACGGCCGCCCGCGTCGATGGTCTTGACGCGGTCGCCCGCGGCGTCCCATTCCTGGCGGGTGACGGTGTTGTCCGGCCCGGTGACCGAGGTGAGGCGGCCCGCCGGGTCATAGCCGTACTTGGTGGTGCGGGGCGCGTCGCCGCCGACGGCGTCGGACACCGTCTCCTCGGCGCGCCTGGCCGCGGCGTCGTACTTGACCGTCGACACGCGCTGGTGGGCCACGCCGGTGACGGTGTTGGTGACCGACGGCTCGGTGGTCTTGGTGACCTGGGAGAGCGCGTTGTACTCGTAGCTTGTCGTTCCCGTGTAGACCCACGCGCCGTCGACCTTCATCGACGCGGTCCGCTGGGTGACCCGGCCGAGCGCGTCGTAGCCGTGCTCGTGGCGCAGGTTGACCGGGTCGACCACGCTGCCAAAGTCGCCGGTCTTCCAGTAGTAGTACTGGGTGATCCCGCCGCGGGTGTCGGTGTGGCGCAGCAGCTTGCCCGCCGGGACCTTGCCGCCGTCGACCGATGTCTCGGTGCCGTTGGCGTAGGCGTGCGTCTCGACCGGGCTGGTCGTCACGCCCGAGGGCTTCGGGTAGGTCACCTTCACCACACGGCCCGCGGCGTCGACCTCGTAGCTGGTCTTGTGCGCTTCCTCATGCCCCCAGCCCTGGCCGTTGGTCTGCCAGAGCAGGGTGTCGTTGCGCGGGTCGAGCGGGTCGGCGGCGTTGAGGTAGTAGGCGTAGCCGCGGTAGCTCCACCGGCCCAGCCACCGCGCGGTGCGGATGATGTTGCCGCGCGCGTCGGTGTCGGTGTAGGTCGTCCAGCCCAGCGGATCGATCGTCTTGTGGACGAATCCGTTGGCGTTGTACTCCCACTTGGTCGAGCCGAGCGCGTCGCGGCGCTCCTTGATCCGGTTGCCGTTCTCGGTGTCGTAGGTATAGGTGATGTCGCTGCGCACGCTCGACCGCAGCGTGACCGAGCGGACCTTGTCGCCGACGACCGGCAGGTCAAGATTCCAGGTCGCGCTCGCGCGGTCGGTCAGCGAGGTCACGCGCCCGCCCTGCCCGTCGTAGCCGACCTGGGTGGCCACGAAGCCACCGGGCTCGGTGACCTTGCTCAGCCGGTGGGTCGGCGCACGCAGCCGGTGGTGGGCCCGCACCGCGTTGGCGCCGAGGGCGTGCTGGTAGAACGCGACCTCGTCGATCGACCCGGTGAACGGGAAGTACCCGGCGGGCGCGTCGGGCCACACGTTCGTCCAACCGTTGCCCACCAACACCTTCGGCATGAAGTCGTGGTGCACGGGACGCCCGGTGATCTGGCCGATCTGCTGCCCGTCGAGCCACAGGGTGTGGGTGTCCACGGCCGCCGACAACACCACGTGGTGCCACTGGCCGTCATCGACCCGGCCCGCGGACACCATCTGCGCGCTGCCGGTGGTCGTCCAGAGGTTACCGCGCAGCTTGCCGCCGTTGGCGACGTAGAGCAGCGGCGTGTACATCGTCGGCGGCGTGCCCATGTCGGTGTTCTGCTCGGTGGCGAGCACGCCCGCCTTGCCGGGCTCGGCCTTGAACCACATCTCCACGCCGAAGGCCATGGACTTGCTGAGCAGCTCGGACGGCGCGGAGACGGTCGAGCCACTGGCGGCGTCGAACGTGGCGCCGAAGTCGGTCGACCCGCCGATCGCGCCCGGCTGCCCCTGGGCGACGTTCTGGTAAGTGCCGTTGCCCTCGCCGGTGGTGCGGGCGGCCTGGTTGTTGGCCGTGGAGCCGCTCGCCTCACCCAGCGTCCAGTAGGCGGCCGGGTTGTCGTCCAACACCGCCGAGCGGTAGTGCGCGGACTCGGTGTAGTCGTAGGCGGTGCACCCGTTCGGGTCGTGCGGCAGACACGCGCTGGTCAGCCGGTCCCCGGCGTAGGTGTAGGCCCAGGTCGGCGCGGCGGCCCCGACGGCGGGCGGGTCGGCCGCGATCGCGGTGACGTGCCCGCCTGCCCAGGTCAGGCGCAGCGCCCGGCCGGTGATGTCATCCTTGATCGTCGACACCTGGGTCGAGGTGCCGTCGTAGACCAGCGACTGGGTGTTTCCCGAGGCGTCGACGACCTTGGTGAGCCTGCCCACGGTGTCGAACACCCGGCGGGTGCCGGTCGCGTCGCGCACGGTCGAGTCGGTCGCGGTGCGCACCAGGGTCAGGTTCACCCCGGGCGGAGGGGCGAAGGTGCCGTCGGCGTTGCGGCCGAACCGCAACTGCAGCCCCGTGGCCAGGGTGGCTACCACGTTGCCCGAGCCGTCACCGTCGTCGACCAGGCGCTGGTCGAGCGAGGTCGTCCAGCCCGCGCCGAAGGCGCCGGTGACGCGCGGGTCCTGCGAGTTGTAGGTGCGGCGCACCGACAGCGGCGGGCCAGGCACCGACACCTGCGCGTCGAGCACCCCGGCGCCGAAGTTGCCCGCCTGTGGGTTCACCCCGGCCAGGTCGCCGCCGTCGGCGGTGCCCACCAGTCGCGAGGTGATCTGCGGCTGCGGCACCACCGGGGTAAGGTGGAAGGGGCCGAGTTTGTCGCTCTCGCTGTTGTTGTCCGAGAGCTTGACGTACCAGTGGCCGCCGTCGCTCCACCGGAATGGTCCATTCGCGACAGTCCAGTTGGGCTGGTCCTGCCAACCGGAGTTCGCGCAGCGCACCGGCGCGTTCGACGGCCCGCCGCACGCCTCGAACCAGTACTTCTTCCCCGTGTTCGGCCAGTTGTCCGGGTCGCTGTAGGCCGCCCACAGCGTCGGGCGCAGCGAGTCGACGGTGGCGTTGTTCGCCGGGTGGTGTGCGGTGATCGTCGGCGGTGTGTTCGGCACGGTGAACGTCGCCTCGAACCGCGGCACATCCCCGAACGGGGCGTACGCGCACCCACTGGAGCACAGCGCCCCCGACTGCGCCATGCCCAGCACCGTCCGGTAGGTGCCCGGCGGCAGCATCGGCACCTTCACATCGATCTTGACCGTCTGGTGCGGGCCGGTCGCCGACGGCACGTTGAACTGGCTGTAGTTCACCAGGCCGGACGAACCGAGCTTGGAGATCATCTCCTCGCCCGCGCCGTTGTAGATCGACTGCCGCAGCACGTAGGTGCTCGCGCCGCTGCTCGCGGTCGGCCAGGTGCTCACGCCCCAGTTGGTGGCGTTGACCGGCAGCACGCCGTCGGTCGTCCCGGTCACCTGCGTGGTGAACCCGCCGGTCGCCAGCGCGTAGGACGCGCCCTCCACCGAGTAGCTGATGTCGAGGAAAGGCACGTTGCCCGCCTGCGGCGACTGCGCCGAGGAGAATCGCTTCCAGCCGTAGGAGTCGGAGTACGACGCGCCGAGGCGGAAGCCGTGGAACGCTTCCACGCCGTGCACCCAGCGGGTCATGGGCTCGGTGAGCAGCGGGATGGTCAGCCAGGCCGCCGTGGTGCCGTAGGAGGCGTTGATCACGCCGACGGACGACCAGTCGAACGCCGGGCCCGGCCAGCGGTCGACCTCGGTGCCCCACGGCTGGGTCACTCGGAACACGTACAGGTCGCGCGCGCTGGGCGGGCAGCAATACGAGTAGATCTCGTGCACGTTCAGCGAGGCGCCGAGGATCTGGTGGTTGCGCAGACTGTTGAATGCCTCGTTGAAGTGCAGGTAGGACGCCGCGACGTGGCCGCCGCCGTCCCAGGTGCCCGCCTTCAGCTCGGTCTCCCACGCGCTCACGCCCGGGGTGGCGTTCGACATGACATACGTGTCGTCGGCGTCGACGTTGTCGCGCAGGGTCGGGTCGACATAGACCGGGAACACGCGCGCCTTGTCGGCCAGCCACGCCGCGTCGATCTCCACCCGCAGCCGGGTGCGGCCCTGCTCCTTGGTCACGCTGTACCGCACGCCGTTGGACCGGGCACCCTCGCCAGAGCGCGGGTCGATCGCCGAGTCGGTCATGAACCCGGGCGGGATCAGCCCCTCGACCACGCCTTTCGGCGACACGAACCGCACCGCGCCGGTCTTCGGGTCCACCTCGGCGCGCAGTCCGCCGGTCAGCTTCAGCGTGAAGTCCCACACCGTCGGCGCGTTCGCCGAGTGCAGGACGATGTCCTCCTTGACGCCCCAGCCTGCCGTGGTGAACTCCAGGTCGGCGCCGGGCCGGATGCCGCGGAACTTCGCCTTGCCCTGCCCGTGCCCACCCGCGTCGACGGCCACGTCGGCGGACTGCTCCAGGCCGAGTTCGACCCGGCCCGACGCCAGGTCCATCGCCACCAGGGCGGCGTCCGAACCCCGGCCCGCGATGTCGACTTTGGACCCGTGCTTGGGCCGGGCCCGACCGTCGGCGCCCCGCACGAGGGCGGTGTCGATCGGCGCGAGCTTGCCGTCGGCGCCCTTCTTGTACCGCTCACCGGCGTACACCCGGCGCGTGCGGGTCCCGTCGGGGTTGGCGAACTCGGTGGTGGTCGTGGTGCGCTTGGCGGTGTCCTCAGTGGAGCGGTTCGGGTCGAACCCGCCGAACCGCTTCGGCACCTCGCTGACCGTCGCGCGCACATCGGCCCCGGGAATGGCGGGGTCGGCGGCCGGAACCCGCGCCCCGACCACCTCCGGGCGGGTGTTGGGCGCGGGTTCGCTGGTCTGCGGCTCGCCGCCGGTGACCTCGTGGCCGCGGCCCGCGCCGTGGCCCGCCACCTGGCTCGGCCGGTCGGTGCTCGCGCCGGCCGGAAGCCCACGCTGCGCCGCAGCCGAGGACGCGAACACGGGCAAGCCGGTGACGCTCAACGCGACAGCGAGGACGACGACCAGCATCCGCTCGCGCGAGGACGCGCGCGAAGAAGCCCCCATGATTCTCCAAACCCCAGAGCGAGCACACCCGCGCCCGCGACGCGACACATTCTGACGACGCACTCTGATGTCGCAAATACGCCAGATGGCGCAAACGTGATGTCGTCAGTGTTGGTCAATCGGTGACTCAATCCGCACCCAGATGGGGTCCAAAGGCCCATAAACCTGGCCGCCTGCGGGCGTAGCCTCCGCCGTGGACTTGCGCTAAGCACGCACGGTCGAAAGGTGACGCCATGAAGCGGACCGCGGTCATCCTGTCCACTCTCGCCCTGGTGTTCTCCGGTGTGGTGATGCCGCCCGCCCAAGCCGCTCCCACGTCGGAATCGCTGGAGGTCTACAACGTCCTGACGTCCCCCGAGACGGCGGGCGAGCTAGCCAGGGATGGCCTCGACGTGGTGGCCGCGCGGACAGTGGGCGACCAGGTCGAAGTCGAGGTCGTGCTGGCCGACAGCGAGCGTGACCGGCTGGTCGGGCGGGGGCTCGACGTCAAGGTGAAGCGCACCAAGGACGGCAAGTCCACCCGGCAGTTGGCCGCCGAGCAGGCGGCGAACGGGTTCACCGTGTGGCGGTCCTACGACGAGCCCGGCGGGATCCGCGACCAGATCTACGCGCTGGCGCGGGCCAATAGGAACCTGGTCAAGCTGGAAGTGCTGGGGCACACCGGGCAGGGCCGCGAGATCATCGCGGTCAAGGTCACCCAAGGTGCGCCGGGAATCGCCGACGGGAGTCGGCCCGCGGTGCTGTATTCGTCCACACAGCACGCGCGGGAGTGGATCAGCACCGAGGTCAACCGCAGGCTGCTCAACCACTACGTCGACCGATTCAAGGCCAACGATCCCGAGATCAAGCGGCTGCTCAAGGACACCGAGCTCTGGTTCATCCTGGTGGCCAACCCCGACGGCTACCAGTACTCGTTCGACGCCGAGCGGCTGTGGCGCAAGAACCTCAGGGACAACGACAACAACGGCGTGACGACCGTCGGTGACGGCGTCGACCCGAACCGCAACTTCAACGAGCACTGGAACTACGACGCCGAAGGGTCGTCGTCGGCCACGTCCAGTGAGACCTACCGCGGGGCGAACGCGGCCTCCGAGCCCGAGACCCGGGCCATGGCCGGGCTGCTGGACCGGATCAAGCCGAAGTTCCAGTCCAACTGGCACTCGGCGGGCGAGTGGATCCTCTACCCGCAGGGCTGGCAGACCGGCACCCCCGAGGCGGACAACCCGATCTACGTGGCGCTGGCGGGCACCGACGCCAACCCCGCGATCGCCGGGTTCGACCCCGGCATCAGCTCCGACGAGCTGTACGTGACCAACGGCGAGACCACCGACTACGCCGACACCAGCGCCGGAACCGTCGCGTTCACCCCGGAACTCAGCGAGGGCTGCGAGGGTTGCGGCTTCGTGTTCCCCGACGACCCGGCACTCGTGGAGGCCCAGTTCCAGCGGACACTGCCGTTCGCGCTGTCGCTGGCCCGCTCGGCGCCCGACCCGGCCAACCCGAAGTCCGCGGTCGGCATCACCGCCGCGCCGTTCTACCTCGACCAGGCCGACATCGACCCGGAGAACGGCCCACTGTCCATGATGGACTTTACCTTCGACGTCTCCTATGGCGACCCGCAGCAGGTGCGGGTCCTGGCGAAGAAGTCCCTCGGCGCCGTCACGGCGAAGTGGGAGATCGACGGCGTCACGCACAGCGCGCCGACGACCGAGTGGACCGGCGGCGAGCGCTACGGCGTCGGCAACGCGAACTACTACCACGTGGTCAGCGGCGAGGTCACCGGGACGAGTCCGGGTGACAAGGTGAAGGTGTGGTTCGAGGGCGGCGGCGCGACCAGCCCGTCGTTCGAGTACCAGGCCGTCGCCGAGACCGGCGACCGCGTGCTCGTGCTCGCGGCCGAGGACTACACCGGCGCGTCCCCGCCCATGCCCGGGGTGACGAGCCCGCAGTTCCTGTCGTACTACACCGACGCGCTGACCGCTTCGGGGATCAGCCACGACGTGTACGACGTCGACGCCAACGGCCGCGTCGCGCCGGACGCGCTCGGCGTGCTCAGCCACTACGACGCCGTCGTCTGGTACACCGGCAACGACGTCATCACCCGAGAACTCGGATGGGGCCCGGGCAACGCGTCGAGCCTGGCCCAGACCGAGCTGTTCGAGATCCGCGACTACCTCAACGAGGGCGGGAAGGTGCTCTACACCGGCAAGTTCGCCGGGCACCAGTACGCCACCGGCCACGGCACCATGCTCTACGACCCGTTCGAGAACGCCCAGTGCCGCGCCGACCCGGCGATCCAGGCCCGCTGCCGCCCGCTCAGCGGCGCGGGCGACAACATCAACGACGTCATCGAGTACTGGTTCGGCGCGTCGACGATCAACGAGGACGCCGGAACCGATCCGGACACCGGCGATCCGTTCGACGTCAAGGGCGTCTCCGACCCGTACACCGGGCTCGCGTTGAGCCTCAACGGCGCCGACAGCGCGCAGAACCAGAACCACACCGCGTCGTTCCTGACCACCAGTGGCCTGCTCCCGGTCGGCCAGTACCCGCAGTTCGCGAGCACCGTGGCCGCGGGCTGGGACCGCCCCGGCGGTCCGTTCGCCCCGCACACCGGCGACTTCTACGTCTATTCCCAGATCGGTGACATCTCCTACAAGCGGCTGACCCGAACCCTGGCCGTCCCGGCGGGCGGCGCCCAACTCTCGTTCTGGACGTCGTACGACACCGAACCCGCGTGGGACCACCTGTTCGTCGAGGCCCGAACGGCGGGCGGCGACAACTGGACCACGCTGCCCGACCTCAACGGCCACACCACCGCGGACCCGGGCGAGAGCTGCCTGGCCGGGTGGCGCGACCTGCACCCGCACCTCGACCGCTACCAGACCCTCAACCCGGACGGCACCTGTTCGCCGACCGGCGCGGGCGGCGTGTGGAACTCGTCCTCCGGCAGTTCGCACGGCTGGCAGCAGTGGAATGTCGACCTGGCCGCCTACGCGGGTCAGTCGGTGGAGATCTCGATCGCCTACGCCAGTGACTGGTCGATCCAGGGCCTCGGCGCCTTCATCGACGACATCGTCATGACGACCGGCGAGGGAACGACCTCCTTCGAGACCGGCCTGGACGGCTGGGCGGCGACCGGCCCGGCCGCGGGCAGCGCCCCCAACCCGAACAACTTCATCCGAGCCACCGCCGCGGGCTTCCCCGAGGGCGCCGTCGTGGCCACCGCCGACACCCTCTACTTCGGATTCGGCTTCGAGGGCATCAGCGGCGCCGCCGTGCGGAACGAGGTGATGGACCGCGCCATCGAGTACCTGATCAACTAGACGCGTTCGCCCGAGTCTCGCTGAACGAGGTGATGGATCGAGCGATCGAGTACCTGATCAACTAGACCATTTCGACGCTGGACGGGGTCACCTGCGGGTGATCTCGTCCAGCGTCGTTGGTTCACCGAACAGCGGGCCTTCGCCGAGGTCCACCCCGACCTCGGCCCACCAGGCCGCCTCCCGAGCCGTCTTAAGCCCGCCGACGATCATCGACAGACCGGACGAGCGCACGAGCGGCACCAGCCCTCGGGCGGCCAGCACCCCGGGCAGGCCGGACTTGGCGTTCTCCGACACCCAGGTCGCCACCGATCCGACCAGTCGCACCGCGCGCAGCGGCATAGAGTCCAAATAGGTCAGATCGCGGCTCGCGGCGCCATAGCCGTAGAGGATGATGCCCACGCCGAGGCCCGCGAGTACTTCGAGGTTGTCCTCAGCGGGCCGGTCCGGCGCGTGCAGGGCAGGCACCGGGAACCCGAGATCCAGACGCGACGGCGCCAACCCGGCCTCGTCGAGCGCGCCGCGGACCGAGGCGACGAGATCGGGGTCGACCGCCTCTTCCTTGGTCAGCTCCAGGTACAGCCGTACCGCGTCGTGACCGGCGACCTGCTGGGCGCCCTCTTCGAGCAGCCAGCGGCCGATCCGCGGGCCGAACCCGGTGTCGGCGATGGCCCGCAGACACGCGCGGTGGTCGAGCAGGCCCACTTCGGGATGCCGCCACCGCAGCGACGCCTGGATGGCGACGGTCCGGTTGTCGGCCAAGGCGATGATCGGCCGGTAGCACACCTGGATCTGCCCGCTCCCCCACGCGCCGGGCACCGAGGCCGCGAGCCGCAGCTGGGCGCGTCTGGCCTGATCGGCTACCGGGTCGACCAGGCCCCACTGACCGCGACCACCGGACTTCAACGCGCGCAGCGTGATCGCGGTCGCGCATAACAGTTCCACGGGGTCGGCGCCGGGCTCGACATCGCGGGCCACGGCGATGGTCGCCGACGCCGCGACCCCATGACCGTCCACATAGGTCGGTTCGGCGAGCTCGACGTTGATCCGCTGCGCCAGCGCCGCGACGTCGCGCCCACGCCGCAACAACACCGCGAACTCGTCGGCGCCGAACCGCGCCACACACGCCGCGTCGCCCACCACCGAGTTCAGCTTGGCCGCGACCGCGCGTAACAGCGCGTCGCCTACGGTCCAGCCAAGCCCGTGGTTGATCACCGAGAACGCGTCGAGGTTGAGGTGCAGCACCGAGGCGGACGCCGTGCCGCCGAGGGCCTCCTCCAGCTTGCCGATGAACGCGTGCCGGTTGGCCAGCCCGGTGAGCGGGTCGTGGGTGCCCTGGTAGCCCAGCCGGTGTTCGAGCAGGTGCAGGTGCGACACGTCCTGCGCCAGGGTCACCACCGCGTCCGGCCGCCCGGCCCGGTCCCGCTGGACCAGCACCGCCAGGTGCACCCAGGCCAGGTCCCCGTCGGCCCGGATCAGCCGCGTGCGTTCCCTCGGCCGCCCCCATTCCTCATCCGAGTCGAGCAGTTCGGCGTAGCCCGCCAGCACTGTCTCCCGGTCCAGCGGGTGCAGCAGATCGGCCAGCGGCGTACCCGGCATCCCATTCGCCTTGCGCCCCAGGATCGCCAGCGCCGCGCCGTTCGCCTGGATCACCGTGCCGTCGAGATCGGTCACCAACACCCCAACCGCGGCGAGGCTGAACAGCAGCCGCGACTGCTCCTCACTCGTCGCCAACGCGTGTTCCGCCGCGGCCAACCGAACCCCGGCCGCGAACGCCGCCAGAACCGACTCGACCCGCCCGTCCAACCCGACGACGCGGGAAAGTCCCTGGACCAACACAGTCGTGGTGGCGTCGAGATCGCTCGGCTCGACCAAGCCCGCCTCAACCACCAGCGCACCGACCTCAGCGGCCGCGTGCGAATCGAACGGCTCGGCGCCAAGCACCTCGACGAGTCGCTCCACGGATCCGATCAGCTCACGCCCGACGCGGACCCGTACCCCCGAATCCTGGTTGAGTGCCCCCGCCCACCGCTCCGCCAGCTCAGCTAGATCCACCGCGGTGCCGCCGCTCGCCTGGCACGTCCACTCCCGATGATCACCCGCCCGAGTGAGCGGTCCCGGCGGGCAACGTACCACCGTGCACACGCTCGAACACCCAAAGCGATCATTGCCCGCCCGTAACCCGCCGGCCAACCACCCAGACGGCCCAGCCCAACCCACAAGATCGACATCGGGGGCCGGGCTCGTCAGGCTTGGGGCCGCACCATCGGGTGAAACTGGGCGATCACGCTGTGCCCGGGGCCCCTACGACGGCCCCTGTGGGGAAAAAGCGGTGGCGGATAAGGCACCCCACACGCCAAGCAGCTTAGGGGCCGTCGTCCCCCCAGACACAGCGTGATCGCCCAGTTTCACCCGATGCTGCTCAGGCGGTCTGGTGCAGCTCTGTGGGTGGGGACACTCCGAAACCGTCGCGCCCTTGCCCGGCCGACTCCGCTCTAGGGAACAGGTTTGGCGGTCCCGAACGTGCGCCGGTAGGTGTCCGGCGAGACGCCGACCGCGCGGTGGAAGTGGCGGCGCATGGTGGTGGCCGTGCCCATGCCGGTGCGGGTGGCGATGGCGTCCACACCGTCCGCCGTGGTCTCCAGGAGCTCCTGCGCACGGTGGATGCGCTGCGTCAGCACCCATTGCAGGGGTGAGGTGCCGGTGACAGCGGCGAAGTGGCGAGTGAGGCTGCGCGCGCTCAAGTGGATCCGACGGGCCATGTCGGCGACCGTCAGCGGCTGGTCGAGGTTGGCGAGCAGCCAGGCGAACAGGTCCGACAGCGGATGGCCGCGCTCCTCAGGCACCGGGTTGGCGATGAACTGGGCCTGCCCGCCGGAACGGTGCGGCGGCACGATCAGGACGCGGGCCAGCGCGTTCGCCACCGCGACGCCGTAGTCGGTGCGGACTATGTGCAGGCAGAGGTCCATCGCGGCGGCTTTGCCCGCGGAGGTGAGGATCGTGCCGTTGTCGATGTAGAGCACGCTCGGGTCCACCTGCACCGCCGGGTGGCGCGCGGCCAGGACGGGCGCGTGGATCCAGTGGGTGGTGGCCCGCTTGTCGTCGAGCAGGCCCGCGGCGGCCAGGACGAACGCGCCCGTGCACAGGGAGACCACGCGCGCTCCCGCGGCGTGGGCGGCGCGGACCGCGTCGACCAGGTCGGCGGGTGGGGCTGAGTCGACGTCGGGGACCGCGGGGACGACCACGGTGTCGGCGGCGGCGAGATCGTCCAAGCCGCGCACGCTCCCCGGCGGGTACCAGGCCGACAGGCGGTCCCGGTCGGGGGTGCACACGGTGAAGTCGTACCAGGGGTCGGCCAGCCAGTGCCGATTGACGCCGAAGACATCGCTGGGGGCGGCCAGCTCGTACAGCGGCACCCCGGCGACGACGGCCAGCGCGATCGATCTCATGGCCGGAAGTGTACGGCACGTGGCGTTCCAGCCACTCACACTCGGCACCCGATCGAGTCGAAACTAGGTGCATGACATCAGTGACCGTTTACGGCGCCTCCGGACACACAGGACGCTTCATCGTCGCCGAGCTGCGCGAACGGGGTTTGACCCCGGTGCTGTCCGGCCGCGACCCGAACAAGCTCGCCGCACTCGGCGGCGAGGTCCGGCCCGCCGCGCTGGACGACCCGGCAACGCTGGACAAGGCGCTGGCCGGGTCGGCCGCGGTGATCAACGCGGCAGGCCCGTTCGCCGCCACAGCCACTCCCGTGGTGGACGCCGCGCTGCGGGCGGGCATCCCGTACCTCGACGTCGCCGCCGAACTCGAAGCCGTCGCCGACGCCTACGGCCACCACGACCGGGCCGTCGCGGCGGGCGTCCCGGTCATCCCCGCGATGGCGTTCTTCGGCGGCCTCGGCGACCTGCTGACCACCGCCGCCCTGGACGACTGGACCACGCCGGACCGGATCGACGTGGCCTACTGGCTCAGCAGCTGGCACCCCACCGGGGGCACCCTGGCCTCCGGCCAGGTGTCCAGCCAGCGCCGCGACGGCAGGCGTCCGGTCATGGTCGACGGCAGGCTGACCCTGCGCGAGGACACGGCCACCCGCACGGAGTGGACGTTCCCGCCGCCGATCGGCCGCGTGCCTGTGCAGGCGGAGTTCACGATGGCCGACTCGATCGTCGTCTCCCGACACCTTGACGTGCCGGTGATCAGCACCTACATGGCGGCCAACGCGGTCCAGGACCTGGCGGGCGCGACCCCACCGGCGCCCACCGACGAACGCGGCCGCTCGGACCAGGCGTTCCTGATCGAGATCGTCGTCCACCAGGCAGGCCAGGAACGCCGGATCACCGCATCGGGCCGCGACATCTACGCGATCAGCGCTCCCCTGGTGGTGGAGGCCACCGAGCGCGTCCTGAAGTCCGACCGCACCGGCGTCCTGGCCCCAGGATCGGTGTTCGACGCCCGCGACTTTCTCGGCTCGATCAAGGATCTGACGGTCTTGTGAGCTGTGGGAGGTCGGTGGCCGAACGACCGAAGTGGTCGCCCAAGGCCAAGTCGGCGCCCGCCGCCCGCCACCACTGAGCCTGAGCGGGCGTACCCACGCCATCGACGATGACCTTGACACCCGCGTCATGGACAAGCGACGGAAGCGCGGCCAACGCGACGCTCACCGGCGAATCAGGCGAGCGGGCCTGCCGGGCGACCAGGGTGCGGGCGACACGGACCGCGTGGACCGGGTGGTCCTCGACCAAAGCCAGGTCACCGGGACTGGCCCCGAAGCCGTCGAGGAACAGGGACACGCCGATGTCGGACAGGCCGGACAGGTTGGCGACGCTCTCGCCCCGGTCCGCGGCCACTACGTGGGTGGGCATGCCCAGCAGCAGGTCCTCGGGTCGCAGACCGCTCTCGTGCAGCGCGGCGCGGACGCGGGCGACCAGGTCGGCGTCGGCGGACTGGTGGGCGGTGAGGCCGACCAGCAGGGGGCGCCCGGCGCGGCGGCCCGGCCACCAGCGCACCCGGATGGCCGCCGTGCCCAAGGCCCACGCGCCCATCGACAGGACGAGGCCGGTCTGTTCGGCGAGGGCAAGGCAACGCTCGTGCGGAAGTGGACCAAGATCGGGATGGTCCCACCACAGCCCGGCCTCGACCCCCGCCGTGGCGCCGTCGGCGAGCCGCACCAGCGGGCGGTAGCGCACCGTCAGCTCACCGGTCTCCCACGCGCCCGGCATGGCGGCGGCGAGGGCGTAGGCGCTCCGGTCCTCGGCGTCCTGGTCCACGTCGTAGAGCTCCCACTGACCTGGCCCGCTGCGTTGTGCCCGGCGCAGGGCGACATCGGCCGCGCGCAGGACCTCGGCTGGACCGAGGTCGGGGTGGGGGCGGTGGACCACGCCGAAGCAGGCGGGCGCGGCAACGCCCACACTGTCCACATAGGTCACTTCGGCCAGCTCGGCGGTGAGCGCGGACACCGTGGCGGCGACGTCGGGGGTGGTCGCGGAGTTCTCCAGCAGGATCGCGAACTCGTCGCCCTCGAACTTGGCGACCATGGACTTCTCGGCGAAGACGACCGCGCTGAGCCGCTGGGCGGTCATGGTCAGCAGCCGGTCCGCGGCCCGCCTGCCCAGGCTGTTGCCCACCGCGGCCACAGCGTCGAGGCCGAGGTGGATCAGCGTGATCCCGTGGCGCGGGTCGGCCCGCTGTAGCGCGCCTTCGAGGCGGGAGTCGAAGAACTGACGGTTGGGCAGACCGGTGAGCACATCGTGCAGCGCTTGGCGGCTCAACTCGCTTTGCAGCAGCATCAGTTCCGTTCCGTCCTCGACCACCGTCACGAACTGGCGCGGGCCGCCGTCGCCACCGCGCAGCAGCGACGCGGTCAGCGTGACCCTGGCGACGTCACCGTCGGCGCGCAGCAACTGCTGGGACTGCTTGATCCGCAAACGCTTGCCAGCCAACAGGGCGGCGTAGTCCGCCCGCAGGATCGGCGCGAAGTCGGGATGGACGATGGCGAAGAAGTCCTGGCCGGTCAGCTCGTCGGCGGCGTGGCCGACGATCTCGCCGATCGCGCCGTTGACGCGCACGATGACGCCGTCGAGGTCGGTGATCACGATGCCGTTCGCCGAGGCCGTTGCGACGCCGTCGAAGCGCGCCTCGCTCTCGCGCAGGTGCCACTTGGCGTCGCGGACCGCCTTGAGCAGCGACAGCTTGATGTTGTCCTGCTGGAGCAGCGTCCTGTCCCGGTTCGCCGCGGCGAAACCACAGGCCAGGGCGCCGACGCACAGCGCGATCCGCTCGCCCGCCAGCCCCGGCAGCGCCGAGAGTCCCCGGCTGAGGACCTCCACCGTGCGCTCAAGGGTGCCCTCGCCGATGACCTCCAACTCGACCAGCCGGGCGCCTGCCGCCCGCGCGCGTCCGGTGTCGTTCGGGTCGCGGACGTCGGCGCACAGCGCGTCGACCATCGCCGCCAGCTCGCGTTCGAGCGCCTCGCGGGAGATCCGGACGAACCCGACATCGCTGAGCAGGTACGCCCATTTCCTGGTCAGGATCAACCGCTCGCGCGCGCCGTCGTCCGGCGGCGAGTGGTCGTCGCGCTCCAGGGGCCGGTTCACGGCATCCCTTCCTCAGCGCCTATTCAGATTTTGCGGCCCACTCCCGCGTAGAACTGGGAGTTCATGTCGGCCTCGCCCGCGATGTCGCCCGCCCCGGACGGTCGCCACAGCCCGCACCCGACCAGCCCGGGTTCGACCAGCTCGAATCCGGCGAACAGCGGCTCGATCTCGGCGTGCGAACGCAGCTGGACCAGGTCGCGGCTCTTGCTCTGCTCGACCAGGCCCGCCACCTTGGTGATCTCCTCGGTCTTGCGGTCGGCGCTGGCGTGGGTGATCGCCAGCATGCTACCGGGGGCGAGGCGCTCGTTGTACTTGGCCAACAGGCCGATCGGGTCCCAGTCATCGGGGACCCAGTGCAGCATGAAGAGCATCAGCACGCCGACCGGCTCGTCGAGGTCGAGCAGGCGGCGGGCCTCCGGGCTGTCGAAGATGCCCTCCGGGTCCCGGATGTCAGCGCGGACGATGGCGACCTGGTCCTGGTCGGCCAGCATCAGTTCGCTGTGCGCGACGGCCACCGGGTCACGGTCGACGTAGACCACGCGGCACGTCGGGTCCTCGCCGTGGGCGACCTGGTGCACGCTGCCCACGGTCGGGATGCCCGCGCCGACATCGAGGAACTGCCGGACACCTTGGCTGATCATGAACCGGACCGCGCGGCCAAGGAACGCGCGGTTCATCCGAACGAGCTGGCGCAGGCCGGGCAGCATCTGCTCGGCCTTGCGGCTCAGCTCGCGGTCGGCCTCGAAGTTGTGCGCGCCGCCGAGCAGATAGTCGTACGCGCGAGCAATGCTCGGCACCGACACATCGACGCTCGACGGGACCCAACCCTGCCACTCAGACAGGTTCACGGCGAACACCCTCTTCGACGGAGTTTCTGGGGAGAGGCCAGCAGAGTACCGCTTTCCGGCCGAGTCCAAGTCCACCCGACAGAGTGATCATCCCTAACCCATTCGGGGGCTTTGGTGCGCTACCGAACGGTTCTAAGGTGGGGCCTCCCTTTTCTCGGACCCAGGAGCTCGGATGACCGTCCCGGTCGCCCCCGGCCGCTGGCCCGTTCTCGGTCACACCCCGGCGATTTTGCGACACCGCTTGGGTTTCACGTCGTCGCTGCGCCAGTACGGCGATGTCGTGCGCATCGATCTCGGGCCGATGCCCGCCCATGTCGTGACCACTCCCGAACTGGCCCACCGGGTCCTGGTGACCGAGGGCGCCGCGTTCGAGAAGGGCGCGATGTTCGACAAGTTCCGCGCCTACGTGGGAAATGGTCTCGTGTTGTCCTCCGGCGCGTTCCACCGCAGACAGCGCAGGCTGATGCAGCCGTCGTTCCACCGCGACGAACTCGCGCGCTACCCGGAGACGATGGTGCGCGCGACGACAGACCTGACCGACTCCTGGGAGCCGGGCGCGGTCCGTGAGGTCGACCAGGACATGCAAGCGGTGGCTGTGACCATCGTCGGCGAGACGCTGTTCTCCGCCGGACTCGGCCGCGCCGCCATCGAGGAAGCGCGCCGGTCGATTCCCCTTGTCATCAAATACGGGATGCTGCGCGTGTTGTCCCCCAGTCTGCTGGAGCGGCTGCCGATCCCGGTCAACCGCCGGTTCGACGAGGCCACCGCGCGCATGCGCGCCATCGTGCTCGACCTGATCGCCCAGCGCCGCGCCACGGGGGTCGACCGCGGCGACCTGCTGTCCAGACTCCTGCTCGCGCGGGACGAGACCGGTGCAGGCATGGACGACGAGCAGGTCCACGACGAGGTCATCACGTTGCTCAGCGCGGGCATCGAGACCAGCGCGCTGGCCCTGGCCTGGATCTTCCACGAACTCGGCCGCGACGCGGAGGTGCGACAGCGGGTGCACGCGGAGGTGGACGAGGTCCTCTCAGGACGGACGATCACCTTCGACGATGTCCCCAAGCTGGAATACACGCGCCGAGTGGTCGACGAGACCCTGCGCAAGTATCCACTGTGGATTCTGATGCGACGCGCCACCACCGAGGTCGACCTGGGAGACGTGCGCCTGACCGCGGGCGACGAGGTGATCGTCAGTCCGCACGCGCTGCACCACGACCCACACTCCTACGCCAACCCGATGCGGTTCGACCCCGACCGCTGGACCCCCGAGCGGTCCGCGGCGCTGCCCAAGGGCGCCTACATCCCGTTCGGCGCGGGCACCCGCCAGTGCATCGGGAACTCGTTCGCGCTGACCGAGATCATCGCCGTGGTGGCCACCGTCGCCGCCCGCTGGGACTTGGTCCCGGTGCCGGGCAAGCCGGTCGTGGTGAAGGTGACCTCGACGGCGTACCCCAGCCGCCTGCCCATGACGACCATGCCCAGATAGTCCGGTCGTGGTGAAGGTGACCTCGACAGCGTTCCCCAGCCGCCTGCCCATGACGACCGTTCCCCCACTAGCGCCGTGCGGATACTAGTCCTATTTGGAGGTTCTTACCGTGTTCCACAGTGGACTCAAGCGGATTCGCCGCGCCTGCGCGATCGGCGTCGCCGCACTCGGCCTGAGCGTGCTGCTGCCCGCCGCGCAGTCGCAGGCCAGTGAGATCACCTGCCGGGAGCTGGACATGCCGGTCACCCTGGCGGGCCTACCGCAGACCATGTACGGCAAGCTCTGCGTCCCCGACGGCGCGCGGACCGTGCAGGTGCTCATCCCCGGCGGGACCTACAACAGCACGTACTGGGACTCCCCCTACGACGCGGCAACCCGGTCGTTCCGCCTCGCGGCCAACCACGCGGGCTACGCCACGCTGACCGTCGACCGGCTCGGCTCCGGGCGCAGCTCGAAGCCGCTCAGCGCCACCGTGACCGCGATCGGCCAGGCCGACGCGATCCACCAGGTCGTGCGGAAGCTGCGCGCGGGCACGTTCGGCCCGGCGTTCGACAAGGTGATCCTCGGCGGGCACTCGCTCGGCTCGGCCATCGCGATGATGGAGGCGGGCACCTACCACGACGTCGACGGCGTGCTGATCACCGGAATGGCCCACCGGCTCAGCGTGCTGGGCACGCTGCCGCTGTTCAGCTCACTCATCCCAGCCGCCCTCGACAGCAAGTTCGCAGGCCTCGGCCTCGACATCGGCTACCTGACCACCCGCGCGGGCACCCGCTACACCTCCTTCCACAGCCCCGGCCCCAGGGACACCGGTGTCACCGGGACCGACGAGACGACCAAGGACGTGGTCGCCCCCGGCGAGGTCCTCGACGGCGCGCTGATCGGCGCGGTGATCCCTTACACCCGGCTCATCGACGTGCCGGTACTGCTCGCCCTCGGCGACGACCCGGCCTTCTGCGGCCTGCTCGGCACCGACTGCTCCAGCGCCGAGGGCCTGCGCGGCGCCGAGGCCCTGTACTACTCGCCCGCCGCGCGATTGCGCGCCTATGTCCACCACGGCTACGGTCACGCGATCAACTTCGCCCCCGACGCCCCCGCCTACCACGACTTCGTGACGCGCTGGGCCGACGAGATGGTCGGCCGCGGCTGACCCTTGGCTGGATGTGACCCACGCCATGCTCCACTGTGGACAGCGTCAGGACGCCGCAACGATCGGGCCGTGACGCGTCAAGACCGCGTCTGGATTCCCCACAGCGGCACCGTTCCGGCGTCTCCTCGAAGTAACCGAACGAGGAGTTTCAATGATCGTGTCAAACCGAAGCGTTGATCGGGGCGTGCGCCCTGGCGGAGCAGCGGTTGTCGCGGATGTGGAGGAGCCGTGACGCTCGCGGAGTTGGTGCCCAGCATCGGCCTGGCCGGTGCGCCGCCCCTGGAGGAGGACCTGTGGCCCGCGGGAACCCGGGTGGTCGATGGCGGTGACGTGACCGTCGGCGGCGTGGCCATGACCGAGGTCGCGGCCCGCTTCGGCACCCCGTGCCAGGTGTTGGCCGAGGCCGAGATCCGGCGCCGCGCGCGCCGGTTCCACCGGACCCTCGACGGCGTGGAGATCGTGTACGCGGGCAAAGCCCTGCCCTGCGCGGCGGCGTTCCGCTGGGCCGACGAGGAAGGGCTGTCCCTCGACGTCTGCTCGGCCGGTGAGCTGGCGGTGGCGCGGGCCGTCGGGTTCCCGGCCGAGCGGATCCTGCTGCACGGCAACGTGAAGACCGACGACGACCTCAAGGCCGCGCTGTCCTACGGGGTCGGCCGGATCGTGGTCGACTCGGCCGACGAGATCGACCGGCTGGCGGGTCTGACCACCGGGCAGGACGTGCTCGTGCGGGTCACGCCCGGCGTCGACGCGCACACCCACCGGGCGATCGCGACCGGGGTGGAGGGCCAGAAGTTCGGCCTCTCCCTGGCGTCCGGGGCCGCGGCGACGGCGGTCGGCCAGGTGCTGGCCCAGCCGGGGCTGCGCTTCGCGGGGCTGCACTGCCACCTGGGTTCCCAGGTCCGGCGGGTGGCGGCCTATGAGGACGCCGCCCGCCGGATGGTCGGCCTGATCGCGGACCTGTGGGCCCGGTACCAGGTGACCGTCCCCCAACTCGATCTCGGTGGCGGGTTCGCGGTGCCGTATCTGCCGGGTGAGGCGGATTTCGACCTGCTGGGGTTTGCCACCCGTCTGCGGACGGCCGTGACCGACGAGTGCGCGGGCAGGCGGGTCCCGGTTCCGCGGCTGGCGGTCGAGCCGGGGCGGTCGCTGGTCGCCACCGCCGGGGTCACGCTGTATCGGGTGGTGTCGGTCAAGGATCGGTTCGTCGCTGTCGACGGCGGGATGAGCGACAACCCTCGGCCCGCTCTGTACGGCGTCCGGTACGCCGTACGACTCGTCGGCCGGACCACCAAGGCCGTGCGCCGCCGGATGACGGTGGTGGGCAGGCATTGCGAGGCGGGCGACATTGTGGCCGAGGACGTGCCGCTACCAGCGGATATCCACTCGGGCGATCTGCTGGCGGTGCCTGTGACCGGGGCTTATCACCACGCGATGGCCGCCAACTACAACCAGGTGGGGCGACCGCCGATCATTGGAGTGTGCGACGGCTCGACCCGAGTCCTGGTCCGTCGCGAGACTGAGCATGACCTTCTGCGGCGAGACGTGTTCGTCAGGACAATGGTGGCAACGACCGAACGGAGCCCGACGATGACCGCGCCACAGGAACCCATCGAGACCGACTACACCGGTGGTGGGGTGCCGACGTTTGACTATGTCCGGGAGCGGGTTGAGGGGAAGCTCGCCGGCTCGGCGGGCGCGACTGAACTCGCGGGTGAGCTGCCTGAGGCTAAGTCGGTTGAGGAACAGCTGGCTGAACGGGAGAAGGCGGGGAAGAGCAAGCTGGAGGAGATTCGCCGGGCGATGCGCGGCGAGGGTGGTTGAGGCCGCACCATCGATGGTGGGCGATGCGCGGCGACCGTGGTTCGGCCGCACCATCGGGTGAAACTGGGCGTTCTCGCTTTGCCTGGGGCCCCTACGACGGCCCTGTGGGGAAAAAGCGGTGGCGGATAAGGCACCCCACACGCCAAGCAGCTTAGGGCCGTCGTCCCCCCAGACAAAGCGAGAACGCCCAGTTTCACCCGATGCTGCTTTGTGGGTCCGTGCGGCTTTGCTGCCGATGCCGCTCAGGTGGTTGGGTACAGCGTTGTTGGTGCGGCTCCGGCGCCGTCATCGACAGGCCCACAACCCGGCAGGTATCACTTCGCGCGCTAGGCGTCGGTGCGGGTGCCGGTGAAGACCGTGGTGGCGGACAGGATGAAAGCGTCGGGTCGCCGCAGGATGCTCTCCGGGGAGTCGGGGTCGAGCAACGCGTCGAGGGTGTCGCGGTCCTGTGTGTCCAAGGCGTCGGTCACCGTGTGTCGGATCCGGGACAGGTGGGCGTGGAGGTAGGCGCGGCCTGTCTCCCCCAGGGGCGCGGGCAGGTCCAGTAGCGACGTGAAGCTGCCGACGTGGGTCAGGCCGGCGCGGCTGAGCATCGCGGTCCAGTCCTCGACCACGGGGGTGCTGCCGGGCAGTTCGGTCCGCATGACCTCGAACCACTCCTCTTGGGCGACGTCGAGTCGGGCCTGGAGGCCTGGCCTGCCGATGTTGATGTCGCGGGGGAGGAAGCGCATCGGCAGACCGCCCTCGGCCACTGCGAGCAGACCGCCGGGCCGCAGCACCTCGGCGAGCGCGGTCAGCGCGGCCTGCTGGTCGCCGAGGTGGTGTACCGCGCGGCTGCTCCAGATCAGGTCCGCCTGGCCGATACCGTCGAGACCTTCTGGCAGTTCCGCATGCCTGACAGTGACCCGGCCGCCGAGGCCGAGTCGCTCCGCGCGGGCCAGTGCGCGGTCCAGCAGTTCCGGCGAACCGTCGACGGCGACCGCTTCGGCGTCGGGGAAGGCATCGGCCAGCACGCTGGTCATCACGCCGGGGCCGCTGCCGATGTCCAGGACGCGCCGGATCTTGTGGTTGGGGTCCAGTAGGTCGGCGAGGCGGGTCGCCGTGTCGCGGAGGGCGGGCAGTTGCAGTTCGCCGCTGTCCTCCAGCCAGGTGGCCATGACCGCCCAGTCGATGTCGGTGTGGTGGTGTCCGTGTCCGTTGCTCATACGACCGAGGGTGCCCGCACGCGGGCGAAGACGGCAACCTTTGTTGCCGATTCCGGGACAAACGGGTGGAATGGCGGGTATGGACAAGCCACCGCCCTACCAAGAGGTCCTCGACGAGGTCGCGCCCCGGCTCAAGCGGCTGCGCACCAAGCGCGGCATCACCCTGGCCGCCCTGTCCGAGACGACCGGCATCTCCACCAGCACCCTGTCGCGGCTGGAGTCCGGTCAGCGCAAGCCCAGCCTGGAGCTGCTGCTCCCGCTCGCCGGGGCGTACAACGTGCCCCTCGACGATCTGGTCGGTGCGCCCGAGGTCGGGGATCCAAGGGTCCGGCTGACCCCTCGGAGCATGCACGGCGGCGGCACGTACATCCCGCTGACCAGGAGTCCGAGCCCGATCCAGGCGTACAAGATGATCATCCCTGACCGGGGTGAGCCGGAACCGCGCACCCACGAGGGCTACGAGTGGCTGTACGTGCTCGACGGCAGGCTGCGCCTCGTCCTGGCCGAACACGACGTCGTCCTCGGACCCGGCGAGGCCGCCGAGTTCGACACCAAGGTGCCGCACTGGTTCGGGAGCGCGGACGGCAGGCCCGTCGAGCTCCTGAGCCTCTTCGGCAAACAGGGCGAGCGCATGCACGTCCGCGCCAAGCCCCGCGCGTGAGACCACAATGGACTGATGCCCGACGAACCCGAGGCCATCGGCCTGCTCGCGCTGATGCCGCCTGAGGTGGGGGAGCAGGCGGCCTCACGTCAGGCCGGACAGGTCTCCAGCGCTTTGATCAGCTCGGCCCGTTCGGGAGCGGTGACCGTGAGCTTGTAGCGGCCCTTGACCGTGGCGTAGATCCGCGCGAATGAGCAGTGGTAGCCGGTGTTCGGCGGCAACCAGTGCTGCGCGCCGATTCCGCCGGGGATCTTGTCGCCGCGCGACTGGTTGGTCTTGCCGTCGACCGCGATCAGGTTGCCCAGGTCGTTGGCAGCGGTGACCCGGTCGGCGATCGGCCACTTGGCCGCGCCGGAGCGCCACATCTCGGCCAGTGGCACGACGTGTTCGATTTGGACCTTGGCCCGGTCGACCGTCTTGCCGGTGTACGGGTCGTGCAGCGTCCCGGCGGTGACCGCGCACCTACCCGGTTTGCGCTCCACGTCGACCAGGTCGCGTGCGAGCACCTGGGAGCGCTGGTCGCAGCCGTCGCCGTCGGTGTCCTGCCATGGCCTGCCGAACACACACTGGGCACCCTTGTCGCAGTCGCGCTCGTAGCCACCCATCCTTCCCGGCACGGCGACGGTCAGCCCGTCAAGGGCGGTGCGGGCGGCGGCCATGTCGAGCGTGCCCACGGGCACCCGTTCGTCCACCGGCATCGGCGTCGTCCCGGTCGCGGACGGTATCGCGCACCCGGAGAGGGCAACCAGCCCAAGGCTGACCAACAGCGCGCGGACTCCGCCGATCCCCACCCTCGCCCGTGTCATGGCGGTGATGATCTCGGGTGCGTGACCCGCCCGGGACATCGGGTACCCGTGCGGGTTTGGTCGGTCCGATTCCGGGCATTCCTCCGGGTGAGGAGGTAGTCATGTCAACCCTGTTGGCCGCCTCCACCCTCAGTACGCCGGGGTTCACTCAGCGGCGTGGTCCCGCAGCCGGTCCCTGGCGGCGCGCTCGGTCAGTGCGATCAGGTGCGTACGGACGGTGGCCTGCCGTGCGAGTTGGTCGTAGGTGTCCGTCACGAACCGCCGCACCGTGGCCCGGTCGATGGTGCCGAAGCGGTCGGCCAGGAACTCGGTGACCCGGTCGAGTTCGTGCTGGACTTCCTGGACGGAGGGTTCGGGGAGACCGGTCATCGGGTTCCTCCTCGGTGGCACGGCGGGGACTCTCCCAAGAGAGTGCGCCTCCCCCAGCCGCCCCGCACGTCCATTTGAATACATGGATGTATCGGATACAGAGGTGTATCGGCTAGGCTGCCCGCCATGTCGGAGACCAAGCGCGTCACCAAGCGGCGGACCCAAACCCGCCAACGGCTCCTCGACGCCGCTCTGACCGTCTTCGCCGAGCAGGGATTCGGCGCCTCGACGGTCGAGCAGGTCTGCGACCGCGCCGGCTACACCCGCGGCGCCTTCTACTCGAACTTCGTGTCCCTGGACGAGCTGTTCCTGGCCATGTGGGAACAGCGATCCGCCGAGATGCTCGCCGACCTGCGCGCCACCCTCGTCGAGACGCCACCGACCTTGGAAGCCGCCATCGAACAGCTCCTGGCGGCCATCCCAGTGGACGACGAGTGGTACCGCGTCACGGCCGAGTTCACCGCGCACGCCCTGCGCAACCCCGCGCTCAAGCGGGTCATGGCGGCCAGGGAGGACGCGATCCTGGAGACGATCATGCCCATCCTGGAGCCCGCCCTGGCCACCGCGGGCCGCGTCGTCCCCGACCGCCGTGCCTTCGGCCTGGCCCTGGTCGCCGTCCACGACGGGACCGCCACCCAATGCCTGATGGACCCCGACGACGAGAGCATCCGAGCGGCCAGACACCGCCTGTTCGCCACCGTCGTCCGCGCTTACAGCGAGGAGCAATCATGACGGTGTCAAGCCGGAGCGTCGATCTGTGTCTGCGCCCTTCGGAAACCGCGGTTGTCATGGATGTGGAGGAATCATGACCGACGTCATCGTGGTCGGCGCCGGTCTCGCAGGCCTGGTCGCCACCTACGAGCTCACCAAGGCAGGCAAGCGGGTCACGGTCGTCGACCAGGAGAACGCGGCGAACCTTGGCGGCCAAGCGTTCTGGTCCCTCGGTGGTCTGTTCCTTGTGGACAGTCCAGAACAGCGCCGCCTCCGCATCCACGACTCGCACGAGCTGGCGCTGCAGGACTGGTTGGGCAGCGCCGGTTTCGACCGCGACCGCGAAGACCACTGGCCAAGGCAGTGGGCCCACGCCTACGTCGACTTCGCCGCGGGCGAGAAGCGCGCCTACCTCCACGCCTTGGGTCTGCGCGTCATGCCCACCGTCGGCTGGGCCGAACGCGGCGGCGGCCTGGCGTGGGGCCATGGCAACTCGGTGCCCCGATTCCACCTGACCTGGGGCACGGGACCCGAGGTGGTCCGGGTGTTCTTGGAGCCCGTGATGGAGGCCGCCGCCCGCGGCCTGGTCACCTTCCGCCACCGCCACCAGGTCGACTCGTTGATCATGGAGAACGGCGCGGCCGTAGGCGTTCAAGGCACCGTCCTCGAACCCTCGGACACACCGCGCGGGGTGTCCTCGTCCCGGACAGCTGTTGGGTCGTTCGAACTGCGCGCCCAAGCCGTCGTGGTGACCTCGGGCGGCATCGGCGGCAACCCGGAGTTGGTCCGCAAGAACTGGCCGGTGGAACGGTTCGGCCGCGCTCCGGCCCGCATGATCACCGGCGTGCCCGCCCACGTGGACGGCCGGATGCTGGAGATCACCGAGTCGGCTGGGGCGAGCATCGTCAACCGCGACCGGATGTGGCACTACACCGAGGGCATCCAGAACTGGGACCCGATCTGGCCGTCCCACGGCATCCGCATCCTGCCCGGCCCGTCCTCACTGTGGCTCGACGCGACCGGCAAGCGCCTGCCGGTCCCCCTGTTCCCCGGCTTCGACAGCCTCGCGACGTTGAAACACATTCTGTCGACCGGGCACGACCACACCTGGTTCATCCTGACGCAGTCGATCATCGAGAAAGAGTTCGCCCTGTCGGGCTCCGAGCAGAACCCGGACATCACCGGCAAGGACCTGAAACTGCTCCTGAGCCGAGTCCGCAAAGGCGCCCCGGGCCCGGTCGAGGCGTTCAAACAACACGGTGTCGACTTCGTCGTCCGGCCGACCCTGCGTGAGTTGGTCGACAGTATGAACGAGCTTGAAGGTGGCGTGGACTTCGCTCAGGTCGAGCGGGAGGTCGTCGCCCGAGACCGGGAACTGGACAACACGTTCTCGAAAGACATGCAGATCATGGCGATCCGCAACGGCCGGACTTATCTGTCGGACAAGATCATGCGCATCGCAAGCCCGCACAAACTCCAAGACCCGGCCCACGGTCCTCTCATTGCGGTCCGCCTGAACCTGCTGACCCGCAAGACGTTGGGCGGCCTGGAAACCAACCTCGACTCACAGGTCATCCGCCCAGACGAATCGACCTTCGACGGCCTCTACGCGGCGGGCGAGGTCGCAGGCTTCGGGGGCGGCGGCGTCCACGGCTACAACGCACTGGAAGGCACCTTCCTGGGCGGCTGCGTCTTCTCGGGCCGAGCCGCGGGCCGAGCCTTGGCCCGCGACTTGGGCTGACGCGGGGTCAGGCCGGGCGCCGCGCGGCAAGCAGTACCTGCGGGCGCATCGACGGCGGCTGCGCGGGCAGCCGCAGCTCGGCGATCACCTCGAGACCGGCGTCGACCAGCATCCCGGCCAGCTCCTCGGGGCGGTACAGGTGGGTCGTCCAGGACACCGGAAGGCCACCGTACCCCTCAGTCCGCGGGACGTCGCCGTCGCCGACATGCGTGCCGATCAACGCCTGACCGCCGGGGACGAGCGCCTCGGCGAAAGTCCGCAGCACGCCCGGCAGCGCCGCCCGCGGCAGGTTGAACAGCGACCACCAGCCGAGCACGCCGCCGAGCGAAGCAGGCGCGAGGTCGAGCTCAGTCGCCGAGGCGACGGAGAACCGCAGGTCGGGGTACTGTCTGCGGGCGTGTTCGACCATCCGCGGCGACAGGTCGACGCCCGAGGCGTCCAGACCGAGTTCGGTGAGGTGCGCGGTGACGTTGCCGGGGCCGCAGCCGACGTCCAAGACCGGGCCAAGGCCGCGGACGGACTCGGCGAATGCGGCGAGCACGGCCCGTAGCCACGGCACCGCCTCCAACCGGCCCACGCCGAGTTCCACGTAGGCATCGGCGACCCGGTCGTAGGACTCGCGGACCGTCTCGAGGTCGGAGGGCTGCTGCACGGAGGCATCCTATGCACGGTGCGTGCCGAGCACTTGTCCACAGGCAGGCCGCGCCTGCCGTCGTGGTGGGTGGGGACCTCGTAGGATCGCGGGCGTGACTTCCGCCGAGACACTCACACCCGCCCTCGAAGTCCTCCGCCGAGTCTTCGGCTACGACGCCTTCCGCGGTGACCAAGCGGAGATCATCGAGCAGGTCGTCAGCGGTGGCGACGCCCTCGTGCTGATGCCGACCGGTGGCGGCAAGTCATTGTGCTATCAAATCCCCGCGTTGGTGCGGGACGGCGTAGGCGTGGTGATCTCGCCCTTGATCGCGCTCATGCAGGACCAGGTCGACGCACTACGGGCGTTGGGGGTTCGCGCGGGGTTCCTCAACTCGACCCAGGGGTATGAGGAGCGGCGGGAGGTAGAAGAGGCGTTCCTCGACGGCGAGTTGGACCTGCTCTACCTCGCCCCCGAACGGCTGCGGGTCGAGGCGACCACGCGGTTGCTGGAGCGCGGGACGATCGCGCTGTTCGCCATTGATGAAGCGCATTGTGTGTCGCAGTGGGGACATGACTTCCGGCCGGACTACCTGGCCCTGTCCGAGCTGCACGAACGCTGGCCCGACGTCCCCCGCATCGCCCTCACCGCGACCGCCACGAAGGCCACGCACACCGAGATCGCGCAGCGGTTGAATCTGGGGGATGCCAAGCACTTCGTGGCCAGTTTCGATCGGCCGAACATCCAGTACCGGATCGTGCCCAAGAACGGCGCCCAGAAACAGCTCCTCGATCTGCTGACAAGCGAGCACAAGGGCGATGCGGGCATCGTCTATTGCCTGTCGCGCGCGTCGGTGGAGAAGACGGCGGAATTCCTGTCGCAGAACGGAATCCCCGCCGTGCCGTATCACGCGGGGCTCGACGCGCGGACCCGGGCGCGCAACCAGTCGAGGTTCCTGCGGGAGGACGGGCTGATCGTGGTCGCCACGATCGCGTTCGGGATGGGGATCGACAAGCCGGACGTGCGGTTCGTGGCCCATCTCGACCTGCCGAAGTCCGTCGAGGGCTACTACCAGGAGACCGGCCGCGCCGGCCGCGACGGCCAGCCATCGACCGCCTGGCTCGCGTACGGCCTGGCCGATGTCGTGCAGCAGCGCAAGATGATCGACTCATCCGAGGGCGATCTGGCTCATCGGCGCAGGTTGAGCGCCCATCTCGACGCGATGCTCGCGTTGTGCGAGACGGTGTCCTGCAGGCGGGTCCAGTTGCTGAACTACTTCAGCCAGGACGCCGCCGCCTGCGGCAACTGCGACACCTGCCTCACCCCGCCGGAGTCCTGGGACGGCACCATCCCCGCCCAAAAGCTTCTGTCGACGGTCTTCCGCCTCGACCGCGAACGCGGCCAGAAATTCGGCGCGGGTCAGGTGATCGACATCCTGCTGGGCAAGCAGACGGAGAAGATCACCCAGTTCCGCCACGACCAGCTCAAGGTCTACGGCATCGGCACCGAACTCAACGACAGCGAATGGCGCGGCGTCGTCCGTCAACTCCTCGCCCAAGGCCTCCTGGCCGTCGAAGGCGACTACGGCGTCCTCACCCTGACCGAGACCAGCAACGAAGTCCTCGGCCGCACCCGCGACGTCATGCTCCGCCGCGAACCCGAACGCACCCGCCAACCCCGCACCCGCAAGCCTGCGGCGGCGGCGGCGGTCGACATGCCCGCCGAGGCCGCCCCCATCTTCGACCTCCTCCGCGCCTGGCGAGCCGCGGCCGCAAAGGAACAAGGCGTCCCCGCCTACGTGATCTTCCACGACGCCACCCTCCGTCAGATCGCCACCCAGAAGCCGTCTACGCTGGGCGATCTCGGCACGATCAGCGGCATCGGCGAGAACAAGCTGGCGAAGTACGGCCAGCAAATCCTCGATACCCTGAACCAATAGCTGTCGCATGAGAGCGGGTTTCATCAATGGCATGTCGTATCAGTGAGCTCGTGCTCGGTTGCCGCGACCCAGAGTTGCTGGCGCGATTCTGGTGCGAGGTACTGGACTTCGTCGTGCTCGATCGCGAGGACGACGGCACGCTGGAGATCGGGCCGCGTGAAGGGTTCGGCGGTCCGCAGCCAACGATCATCCTCAGTTACCGGGATGAGCCGGAGAAGGGGAAATCCCGGCTGCACATCGACGTCAACGCCACCGACCGCGATCAGGACGCCGAACTCGAACGCCTTCTGCGGCTTGGTGCGCGCCCGGCCGACGTCGGCCAGACAGGGCAGGAGCAGTGGCATGTCCTGGTCGACCCGGAAGGCAATGAGTTCTGCCTTCTCAAAGCCCGCCTCAACCCGCTCTGACGCTCGTCGGTATCAGACCTGAAACAGGTCACCCATTGGTGGCGGTTGCGGGTGTCGGGAAACGTGATCTCCTGACCACATGAGCGAACACCTGTCCGCGCGGATGCGCGCCCTGGCAACGGAACTGACCGCCGCGAGAGTGCGATCCGGTTTGAACTCCGCGATGTGTCGGCACGCCTGGACATCTCCATCGCGACCCTGAGCCGGACAGAGAACGCCCTGCGGACACCGACCGTCATCACAGTGACCCTTTCCGGGTAAGTGCCGGGTCTGTTGCAGACACCCGGGTACGCGCACGCGATCACCGCGCTCGCCACCTCAGCCGAGGTGGTCGAGACCCTGGTCGCGGAACGGTTGGAGCGACAGAAGGTGCTCAATCGCTTGGGCGGCCCACGGTATGTGGCCTTCCTGGATGAAGCGGCGCTGCGCCGGGCATATGGCAGTGCGGACGTGATGGCACATCAGATCCAGTGGCTCATCGACCTCGGGAAGCTGCCCCACATCTCTGTCCACGTGATCCCCTTCCGGCACGGCGGCTACCGCGCCCCGGGCTACTTCTCGCTGCTCGATTTCCACGAGAAACCGGGAATCGTCTATGTCGAGCAGGAGGGTGCCACCGGCTTCCTGCACGAACCCGGTGATGTGCACAGGTTCCGCGAGATTGTCGCTACGCTGGAACGGGTGGCGCTGGGGTCCGCCGAATCGGTGAACTTCTTGAGCAGGGTCGCGGCCGACTACGAACGGGGCTGAAACACCATGCACGGAGAGTGGCGGAAGTCGACCTTCAGCAATGGCGGGCAGCCCGACTGCGTGGAGGTCGCGTTTTCGGCATTGGTCCGCCTGCGCGACTCGAAGAACCCGGACTCGGGCGTCCTGGCCATCCCGGCCACCGCCTGGCACCCGCACCGGCTCGCCGTCGTTCGTCGCGGTGTGATGGGTCACTGAGATCACGCCCACGAGGGCCGAACGGGATGGGAAGATCGGACCGTGGGCTCACTTCTGGCGATCAGCGATCTGCACATCACCTACGCGGAGAACCGCGAGATCGTGGCCGGTCTGCGCCCGGAATCGCCTGACGACTGGCTGCTCGTGGCCGGTGACGTCGCCGATCAGCTGCACGACGTGCGCTGGGCGCTGGAGACGCTGGCGGGCCGCTTCGCGAAGGTGATCTGGACGCCGGGCAACCACGAGCTGTGGACCGTGCGCGCCGACCCGGTGCAGTCTCTCGGCGTACAGCGCTACGAGGACCTGGTCGCGATGTGCCGGGAACTCGGCGTGCTGACCCCGGAAGACCCGTACGTCCAGTGGACCGGCGAGGGCGGCCCCGTACTCATCGCGCCGCTGTTCATCGGCTACGACTACACCTTCAACGCCCCCGGCTGCACCACCAAGGAAGAGTCGCTGGCCTACGCCCGTGACACCGGGATCGTCTGCACCGACGAGGTCTACCTGTCCCCGGATCCGTATGAGAGCCGCGACGACTGGTGCCGCGCCCGGGTCGCGCTGACCGAGGCCCGGCTGGCCGAATGCGACCCGGCGGTGCCGTTGGTGCTGGTCAACCACTATCCGCTGGTACGCGAACCAACCCGGATCCTGCGGTTCCCCGAGTTCGCCCAGTGGTGCGGCACCGTGCTGACCGCCGACTGGCACACCCGGTTCAACACCGCCGCCATGGTCTACGGCCACCTCCACATCCCTCGCATCACCCACCACGACGGCGTGCGGTTCCAGGAGGTGTCGCTCGGCTACCCGCGCGAGTGGCGCCGCCACGGCAACCCGCACGGGATCCTCCGCCGCGTGCTGACCGCTCCCGCGCGCGTCTAACGCAGGTAACCCTGGTAGCGAATCATCTGGAGCTGGGTCTCGACCTGCTTGGCCGTGGTCAGGGCGACGTCGACCACGAAGATCAGCGAGACCAGGATCGCGACGCCCGCGAACGGGAACCTCGGAGCCGCGTCGAGCACGGCGATGGCTATCTCCGGCAGCAGAGCCACCGCGCCCAGGTAGAGGGCGCCCGCCGCGTTCATCCGCCGGTCCACGTACTCGAGGTATTGGGCCGTCGGGTTGCCGGGACGGATGCCGGGGATGAACCCGCCCTCCCTGACCAGCTTCGAGGCGATCGTCGTGGGCACGGAGGTGGCCGCCGACCTGGCGTAGGCGAACACGCCGACGAGCACGGCGTAGGCGACCATCCGCACCGGGTCGGCCTCGTCCCACAGGACCGCCGTGATCGCGCTGAGCCAGGTCGCGTCCGACCACAGCAGGCCGGGCAGGGCAGGCACGGCGAGCACCACCGCGGCCAGCACGATGGGCCCACTGCGCTGGGCCATCTGCACCGGGACGTAGGTCGGGGTCCCGCCGTGCGTCCGCCGCCCGATCAGCCGCTTCGCGTACTGCACCGGGATCCGGCGCTGCACCTGCGCGACCAGGATCGTTCCCATCACCACGACCACCACCACGACGAGCGCGACGATGACCGCGGCGACGCCCTTGGCCTGGACAAGGCGCCAGAACTCGACGGCGGCGACGGCGAGGACCTGGGTGAGCAACAGGATGCGCACCCCGTCGCCGTATCCGCGTTTCGTGATGAGCTCGGCCAGCAAGATCGCCAGGGCCGTTCCCGCCGCCGCGGTGGCCGCCATGACAACGAGCGGGATGGCACCGCGGTCGCCGATGCCCGCGGCCACCACACCCGCACCGCCGAGCACCACCGCGAGAACGCGGGTGTACCGGGCGATCCTGGCCGTGCCCGCCTCACCCTCCGCGGCGAGAGCGGACAGCCTCGGAATGACGGGGACGAGGTTGCGCATGAGGACTCGGGCGACCAGCACGGGCAGCACGCCGAACGCGATCACCGCGGGTAAGCGGAACCCGCCGCCGGTGAGCAGATCGATCACCCAGTAGAGGGGACTGTCGTCCTCGACGGAGTTCGCCGCGAGGTCCACGGTGGGCAGCGGCACGTTCTGCCCGACCCGGAAGATCACCACCGCGAGCAGGGTGACCGCGAGCCGCCTGAGCGGCGACCCGGCTCGGAATACGATCATGGTGCTCATGCTCTCAGCACCCCCACCGCCAACGAGTGCGATGGCCGCAAGCTGCCGAGACCGCCGCCGACCGTCGAGAGTGGATCGCGGGTCGGTAACGAGACCTTGGTGAAGCGGCCGCCCCGACCGGGTAAAACCGCAGCTCACCGCCGTTTGGGGGCCCGTTATCAGCGCAAAGTTATAGGTCACTGGGATGGGGTGACCGGTACCACTTTCACTCATCCTGGTGAACGGAAGTCGACGACCGAACCAACCACGCCAGTAGCGGCGCCCCGGCCAGTCGACCTTGAAAGGTGGCTCGCCATGACAGCGGCGGAACTGTCCGACTTGCACGCACTCGAAGGTGGCGCCCAACCCGGCACACTCGCCTTTGAAGTGTCCGACTACCGGACAACCCTTGGCTGGCCGGTCGACGGCGACGCGTTCGGCGCGTACCTCGACCTCGGAGAGCAGGTCGGCGGCCTGCGGATGCGCGCCGGTCTCGGCGCCGAGGTCCAGTGGTGGCTGCGCCTGCGGATGCTCGCGGGCCCGGTGCTCGCGACGCCCGGCAAGCGGACCGAATGGACCTTCCTGACCCAGCCGATGACCGACGAACAGCGCCGCAGGCCCCTGCCGCCCGGCGTGGAGTCGGTGACCGCGCGGGTCCTGCTCCCCACCGGACACATCGACCGCACGGTCGCGCACTGGGCCACGGCGCCGGATCCGGTGCACCCCGCGCTGCCCCTATTCAGCTCGGTGGTCGGCGCGGTGCGGAGCGTTCTGTACGGGCACCGGTTCTAGACAGTCCCCCAGAGCGGTGCGTCTGTTCAGCGCCGCGTCCTGTTTGGGCGGTTCTGCCTGCGATCGGTTGTGCGCCAGTTTGGTGGTGGGGTGCCTGTTTGGGTGGTTCGCCTTGATTTGGGGCCCCTAGAAATGGGCCTGTGCGGGTCAAAAGGCGAGCTCAAGGAACCTCACCCGCACCGCGATTTTAGGCCCATTTCCCCCAAATCAAGGCGAACCACCCAAACAGGCCGTTCCGTTGTGCCCCTTGCGTTCCGTTGCACTGCCGCACCCCAGCGCCCTGCCCCCTGCCCAGCTGAGTGATAGGCACCGGTTCCGGACAGAGCGACTGCGGCACCCAACGGGCGCTGCCCCTGTTCAGCGCGATGGTCCTCTAGGGCATCATCGGCCGTATGGCCGAAGCTCGCGGTTCGATAGCCGGTGCGGTGTTCGCGGTCGCCGCGGCCACGCTGACCGTGGTCGCGGTGTTCGCCCCGCTGCTGGTGGCCGAACTCCGCATCGTCCCGGATGCCCGGTTCTTGGTGACGGTGGCGCCGTGGGGTATCGCGCCTGGCAGCGGCTACCGGCCGCCCGAGGTGCCGATGGACAGCAGACTCCTGATCCTGGCCGCGGTCGCCCTGATCGCCGCGATGGTCGCCGCCGTCGGTGCCGCGCTGCCATGGTCGACCCACCGCGGCCGTCGGTTCGCCGCCGTCCTCGGCGTCGGTGCGTCGGTGATCGTGACCTGCATGGTATTCGCGACCGGCGCCCAGGCGCTCGGCTGGCTGCGCACCTACCCGGCCGCCGACGTCAGCGTCCACTGGCAGCAAGGTGTCATCCTGCTCGGCGGCGCCGTCCTCACCGCGATCATCTCAGCGGTCTGCACAGTCAACGCCGCGCGCGCGGGCGAGGTCGACCCCGCGTAGCGCGCGCCCCAGGGAACCAGGCACGATCGACCCACCATGACGCTGACCTCGCGGCTGCCCGCCACCCCGGAACCCGACGACCTCTTCGACGCCTTCGCCACCTGGGCGGGCGAACAGGGCCTGTCGCTGTATCCGGCGCAGGAAGAGGCCCTGATGGAGATCGTCTCCGGGGCCAACGTCATCCTCAACACCCCCACCGGCTCCGGCAAGAGCCTGGTCGCGGCGGGCGCGCACTTCACCGCGCTGGCCCAAGGCGTGCGCAGCTTCTACACCGCGCCGATCAAGGCGCTGGTGTCGGAGAAGTTCTTCGCGCTGTGTGAGACGTTCGGCGCGGAGAACGTCGGCATGATGACCGGCGATTCCAGCGTCAACGGCAGCGCGCCGATCATCTGCTGCACCGCGGAGATCCTGGCCAACATCGCCCTGCGCGACGGCGCCGACGCCGATGTCGGCCAGGTCGTCATGGACGAGTTCCACTTCTACGCCGAGCCCGACCGCGGCTGGGCGTGGCAGATCCCGCTGCTGGAGTTGCCCAAGGTCCAGTTCGTGCTGATGTCGGCGACCCTGGGCGACGTCAAGCGGTTCGAGGAGGACCTGAGCCGGCGCACCGGCAGGCCCACGGCGGTCGTGACGTCGGCTGAGCGCCCGGTGCCACTGTTCTACTCCTTCGGCATGACCCCGCTGACCGAGGCGCTGGAGGAACTGCTCAGCACCAACCAGTCCCCCGTCTACGTCGTGCACTTCACCCAGGCCGCCGCCCTGGAACGCGCGCAGGCGCTGATGAGCATCAACGTGTGCACGCGCGAGGAGAAGGAGAAGATCGCCGCGCTGATCGGGAACTTCCGGTTCTCCTCCGGATTCGGCAAGACGCTGTCGCGGCTGGTCCGGCACGGCATCGGCGTGCACCACGCCGGGATGCTGCCCAAGTACCGGCGCCTGGTCGAGCGGCTGGCGCAGGCCGGGCTGATGAAGATCGTCTGCGGCACCGACACCCTCGGCGTGGGCATCAACGTCCCGATCCGCACCGTCGTGTTCACCGCACTGTCCAAATACGACGGTGTGAAGACGCGCATCCTCAAGGCCCGCGAGTTCCACCAGATCGCCGGGCGCGCGGGCCGGGCGGGCTACGACACGCTCGGCACGGTGCTGGTGCAGGCCCCCGAGCACGTCATCGACAACGAGAAGTCGCTGGCCAAGCTGGGCGACGACCCGAAGAAGCGGCGCAAGTTCGTCCGCAAGAAGCCGCCGGAGGGCATGGTCTCGTGGGGCGAGCCGACCTTCGAGCGTCTCGTGGCCGCCGAGCCGGAACCGCTGACGTCGAGCTTCCACGTCAGCCACTCGATGCTGCTCAACGTCATCGGCCGCCCAGGCGACGCGTTCACCGCGATGCGCAAGCTGCTGACCGACAACCATGAGGACCGCCCGGCCCAGCGCCGCCACATCCGCCGCGCCATCGCCATCTACCGGGCGCTACTGGCCGCCGGTGTCGTGGAGAAGCTGGACGAGCCCGACGAGCAGGGCCGCAACGTCCGGCTGACCATGGACCTGCAGCTGAACTTCGCCCTCAACCAGCCGCTGTCCCCGTTCGCCCTGGCCGCCATCGAACTGCTCGACCGCGAGTCCCCGAGCTACGCGCTCGACGTGCTGTCCGTTGTGGAGTCCACTTTGGACGACCCGCGGCAGGTGCTTTCGGCCCAGCAGCACAAGGCGCGCGGCGAGGCGGTCGCGGCGATGAAGTCCGAGGGCATCGAGTACGACCAGCGGATGGAACTGCTGGAGAACGTCACCCACCCCAAGCCGTTGGCGGAGCTGCTCAACGCGGCGTTCGAGACCTACCGGCGCGGCCACCCCTGGGTCGGCGACCACCAGCTCTCCCCCAAGGGCGTCGTGCGCGACATGTACGAGCGCGCGATGACGTTCACCGAGTACGTCGCCTTCTACGCGCTGGCCCGCTCCGAGGGGCTGGTCCTGCGCTACCTGGCCGACGCCTACCGCGCGGTCCGCCAGACGGTTCCCGACGAAGCCAAGACCGAGGAGCTGACCGACCTCATCGAGTGGCTCGGCGAGCTGGTCCGCCAGGTCGACTCCAGCCTGCTCGACGAGTGGGAGAAGCTCACCAACCCCGAGACCGGCGAGCTGGAGGAACCGGTCGACGAGGCCCCGCCCGCGGTCACCAAGAACGTGCGCGCCTTCCGCGTGCTCGTCCGCAACGCGCTGTTCCACCGCGTGCAACTGGCCGCCCGCCGCGCCTACCACGACCTTGGCGACCTCGACGGCGACAACGGCTGGGACGCGGGCGCTTGGGAAGACGCCCTGGAGCCGTATTTCGAGGCGCACAGCCAGATCGGCATCGGCCCCAACGCCCGCGGCCCGGCACTGCTGATCATCGAGACGGAACCGGAACGCTGGCTGGTGCGCCAGATCTTCGACGACCCAGCGGGTGACCACGACTGGGGCTTCACCGCGGAAATCGACCTGGCGGCGTCGGACGAGGCAGGCACGGCGGTCCTCTACATCACCGAGGTCGGCGAACTCTGAGAGGCGGGGCGCGGGGCTGACGGCAAGGATGCGGCGATGCTCGAACCCTGCTTGATCAACAACGACAGCGTCGAACTCTGAGAGGCGGGCACGGGTGGCTGGCGGCAGGGTGCGGCGATTACTGGTCCGCTTGATCAACGACGACAACGTCGATCTCTACATCCTGGCCACGGTGGCCATCCTGTTCACCATCCTCGGCGCCGCCGGGATCTCCGACGTCAAGACGCTGTCGTCGGTGGTCCTCGGCCTGCTGGCGTGGCTGGCGCTGTCGCAGATCAAGTCCCGGCGCCAACTCGACCAGCTCTCGGGAGCCCAGCGGCCCAACCCGTCGGCCCTGCTCCAGCCCGAGTTCCCACCCGACCTGATCGCCCGCCGCGCGGCGTCGTTCGACATCCTGCTCATCGGGCTCACCATGACCAGAACCGTGCAGGGCATGCGCAGCGACTTCCCGGCCATCCTCACCGCGGGCGGCCGGATCCGAGTGCTGGTGCTCGACCCCGACGACGACGCGCTCATGGCGACCGCCGACCGCCGCATGGCCCACAGCCTGGGCGCCGGGCGGGTCCGACAGCGCATCCTCACCACGCTGGACGACATGACGGCCCTGCGTGCCCGGATGGAGGGGCGGCTGGAGGTCCGGGTGCTGTCGATCATCCCCTCGGCCGGGTTCAACTGCCTGGACGTGACCAGCCCACGCGGGTTCGTCTGCGTGCAGCACTACGAGTTCCAGCCGACCGCCGACGCGGGCCCGATCATCACGCTCGAACCCAAGGACGGCCGCTGGTTCCAGCATTATGTCGCCGAGGCCGAGCGCATGTGGGAGGCCGCGAAGCCGTGGTCTCAGCTCGACCAGCCCGTGGCCCGCTAGTACCTGCCGTCGCACCGTTCGACTTGGCATGCCCCATCGCGGCACGCTGAGCGATTGTCCGACAATCCCCTCATTGAACAATCCTCTTGTTGAACGATTTTCGAACTCCCTGACGCTGACCTACACGAACCGAACACCGCGGGTTGCCCGCTCCCCCTCGGATCCCCGGCCAGGTACCGTCCACTGCCAGAACCCTCGTCGACCCCCGGAGATCCATGCCACGCGGAGACGGTGACCGAGTCGTGCGCTGCGCACGCGGGCACCTGCACTGGGGCCGCTTCGGAGCGGCCGGGTTGCTGGCCGTGCACGGCGAGCACGTACTCCTGCAGCACCGCGCCTGGTGGACGCCCGGCGGCAACACGTGGGCGCTGTTCGGCGGCGCCCGCGACAGCCATGAGGACACGATCACCGGCGCACTGCGCGAGACCAGCGAGGAGAGCACCCTCGACACCGGCCTCGTGCGCCCGTTCGGCGTCGTCCGGGACGACCACGGCAAGTGGGCCTACGACACCGTGTTCGGCTCGATCGACACAATGCCCACCGTCCGCGCGGCGTCGCGCGAGACCCGTGACGCCGCCTGGATCCACGTCGACGAGGTTGCCTCGCTCGCGCTCTACGAGCCGTTCGCGAAGGCGTGGCCGATCCTGCGCACGGGCCTGCGCCACCCGGTGCTGATCATCGATGCCGCCAACGTGGTGGGCGCCCGCGCCGACGGCTGGTGGAAGGACCGAGCGGGCGCCGCGACCCGGTTGCGCGATGAGGTCGCCGCCCTGGCGGCCGCGGGCCTGCCAGGCATCTCCCCGTTCGACACCGCCTACCCGGAAACCCTGTTGATCGTGGAGGGCGCGGCCCGCGGTATCGATTCGGTCGACGCGGTGACTGTGGTCGATGCCCCGGGCAGCGGCGACGACACGATCGTCGAGATGGTGCGCGGCAGGCTCGACGTGCCCTGTCTGGTCATCACCGCCGACCGCGAACTGCGCCGCCGCTGCGAGAAGGCGGGCGCCCAGGTTCGGGGCCCGAAATGGCTGCTCGACCTGCTCGCCTGAGCCGGCTGACGAGCGACGTGACTGGTCCGCCGGTATTTGTTGGTTCAGTCCACTAGGAACTCCTGGAACTCTGGAATCGGTCGAAGATGGCCACCGTCGGGACCTGGCGTTCCCCGAGGCCCTGATCGTGGTCGAGGCGCTGCCCACGGCATCGACTCGATCCCGGGCGTCACGGTCGTCGACGCCCCGGGCGGCGGCGACACGATCGTCCAGATGGCCAAGACACGGCTCGACGTCCCCTGCCCAGTCGTCACCGCCAACCGCCAACTACGCCAACGCTGAGAGAAAGCGGGCGCGCAGGTCACCGGCCCGAAGTGGCTGCTGAACCAACTCGCCTGGCGCTGCTCAGCCGACCGGCGCGTCCAAGTCGACGGTGATCGTGATCCCCGAGGTCGAGGTCGCGGTGAGGCTCGTGCCGGTCACGGTCAGCCCGTCGAACGGGTTGCACTCCGACAGGTAGCAGACCCAGACAAGTTCGCGGTCCGCGTCCAGCCGGGCGAAGAACCCTTCGGAGCCGTGGGATCCCTCCCCCGCGCACACGAACCCCGCCGGCGCCGGAACCGTGCGAGTGACATCAATCGACGTCACCCAGTCCGGGTCCTCGGCCAGCACCTGCGCCAAGTCCAGTTCCTCGACGACCGCCAGCGACGTGCCCTCCACGTCGACCGCGTAGGACCGACCGTCGGCGAAGAAGACGCCGTCCTCGATCGGGAGCCGACCGGCTCGCCACAGGGTTTGGATCTCGGTCATCGCCTTCTCCGTCGTCGGCCGCCGCCACAGCCAGGGGGCGTGGCGGTGGGCCGTTCACTCAAGCCCGTGTTGGGCACCGGTTCGCCGTTGAGCCGGTTGCGTGGGTCGCGGAATCGTTCCTGGAACTTCTCCGCCCAGGTCTTGCCGGTGGACGAATCCGGGTGCGGCGCGTTCGGGTCGACGCGCTGCACACAGACCGGGACGCCCGCCTCGCGAGCCGCGTCGAGGCGACGGTTGTCGTAGCTGACCAGTTGGCCGTCGACCTCCATCACATGGACCGGCGACCGGTCCCATTCCCACTGGCCGTTGCGCATCGCGTCGGCGTAGTCGTTCTCGGTGACGGTGCGCTGGGAGAAGTTGATGTCGTTGGGGTCGAGGAACTCGATATCGCCGGACTCGGTCAGGCCGAGCGCGTCGGTCCAGCCGGTCGGGTTGTGCACATACCCGTGCGGCGACGGGCCGCCGAGCAGGCCAAGCGGGTCGGGGCTGGTGTAGCGGGCGGCGACCGGGTCGTAGTAGCGCAGGTAGTTGTAGTGCAGGCCGGTCTCGGCGTCGAAGTACTGGCCGGGGAACCGCAGCGGCGTGTCCGCCCGCTGGGTCAGCGCGCCGAGCGCCTGGCCCCACAGCGTCGACTCCTGCCGCCACGCGGGGTCGCCCTGGTCGTCCAGCAGTTCGCTCGGGGTGCCGACGATGTCGGTCACGATCGCATAGAACCGCTGGTCGACCCAGTCCTGCCCGGACGGCACGCGCTCGGTCTGGGTGAGCGGCCGGAAGCTCGCGGGGTCGAACTCCCAGGTGGTCGTCCGGCCCGCCGAGTGGGTCTGCTCGACCATGACCGAGCCGTCCCACGCGAAGTCGACGCGCTCGGCCACCGACCCGTCCGGCGCCAGGCGCAGCTTCGCGATCCGGCGGCCCAACGGGTCGTAGCGGTAGGACCAGCGTGACCCGTCCGGGGTGATCACCGCGATCAGCCTGTCGTCGGCGTCCCACTGGTAGCGCCAGGTGTCGGGCTTGCGCGACAGGCGCTTGCGCTGACGCAACACCACGCGGCCCTGCGCGTCGTGCTCGTAGCGGGCATCGCCCGCAGTGCGCACCAGCGTGCCGCCGTACTCGGTGTCCGGCGCGGCGACGTTGCCCCCGGCGTCGTAGGCGTACTGCTCGCGCCAGCCCGCGCCCTCGACGCCGGTCACCCGGCCCATCGGGTCGAGTTGGTAGCGGCGCGAACGGCCGAGTTGGTCGTCCACGGCGGTGAGGTGGTCATCGGGCTGGTAGTGATAGCCGCGCCGCCGCGGGTCCCGGCCCTCGGCCCGCGTCGACTGCGAGACCAGCCGGTGGTTGGCGTCCCATGCCTGGTCGAGCACCGCGCCGTTGCCCAGGGACCGGCTGATCTCGTGACCGGCCTGGTCGTAGTCGAACGACATCGACCGCTCGCCGACGGTCAGGCGCACCGGCCGTGATCCCTCGTCGTAGCCCCACGTGCTCTCCGCGCCGGTCGGCGTCCGCCTACGCACCCGGCGGCCGAGCGGGTCGTAGCCGGAGTTGACCGTCCGGCCGTTGACCGACTCGGCGAGCACCCGGCCGAGCGGGTCGCGGGTGTAGACCAGGTCGGCGTCGGCGTTGCGCGCCCGGCGCACCCGGCCCACCAGGTCGTACTCGATCGTGGTGACCTGCTCGCCGGACCGCCGCTCGACGATCTTGCCGAGCGCGTCGCGCGCGAACGTGGTGGCCTGCCCAGCGCCGTTGACCCGGCCGACCAGCCTGCCCGCGGCGTCGTGCTGGTAGGTCAGTACGCGGCCGTTGAAGTCGGTCTCCCGCACCAGGTTCCCGGCCGCGTCGTACTCGTAGCGCCACACCAGGCCCTGCGCGTTGGTGACCGAGGTCAGCCGCAGCGTCGGGTCGTAGCCGAAGGCCAGCCGGGTGCCGTCGGGCCGGACCTCGGCGGCGGGCAGGTTGAAGTGGGTGGTCTGGGTGCGGGTGACCCGGCCCATCGGGTCGACGTGCTCGAAGGCGTTGCCCTCGGCGTCGTAGCGCCAGCGCTCGGTGGCGCCGTCGGGCCGGGTGCGGGCGAGCATCCTGCCCTCAACCGTCCACGAGTACTGGACGCGGCCGCCGAGCGGGTCGGTGATCACCGCGGCACGGCCGAAGGCGTCGCGGGTGTAGCGGGTGGTGGCGCCGGTCGGGTCGGTGACCGCGAGCGGGATGCCCGCCGCGTTGGTCTCGATCCGCCGGACACCGCCTAGGGCGTCGGTCACCGCGACCCGGTGTCCACGTTCGTCGTGCTCGTAGCGGTTGACCGCGCCCGTCGGGTCGGTCTCGGCGACGAGGTTGCCCCGCTCGTCGAACTCCTGGCGCCACACCGCACCGTCCGGGCCGACGAACGCGACGACCTGGCCGTACGTGTCGTACTCGGCGAGCGCCTGCACACCGTCGGGGCGGGTGGTGGCGACGAGGTTGCCCGCGTCGTCGTAGGTGAACTTCGTCGTGTTGCCGAGCGCGTCGGTGCGCGCGACAAGCCGGTCGGCGTCGTCCCACTGCTGGGTGACGGTGTGCCCCAACGCGTCGGTCTCGGCGATGACCTTGCGGTTCTCGCCGAACCGGTACGTCGTGGCGTTGCCGAGCGCGTCGGTGAACCTGGTGGTGTCGTCGCCGTAGATGAAGGTGCCGTTGAGGAACCCGCCGGAGCCCTCATTGGCCACACAGCGGCCTTGGGCGTCGTAGAGGTAGCGGTACCACTCGCCGTTTCGGTCGGTCCACTGCGTGATCCGGCCCGCGTGGTCGTAGTCGAACCGCAACGGCCGGTCGGAGGAGTTGACGACCTCGGTCAATCGGCCGTTGTCGTCGTGCCGGTAGCGAATGACCGGGACGTGGCCGCCGTCGACCCGCATGCGCAGCTCGGTGATCCGGCCGCGCTCGCTGAGCGCGTCGAGGTGGTAGCCGCCGCTGTGGCGAACTCCGGTGAGGTTGCCCGCGACGTCGCGGGCGAAGTCGATCCGGTTGGCGTTGCGGTCGACGATCGCGGCGAGGTGGCTGACCTTGTCGGCCGCCGGGAAGTGCAGCGACTGTCCCGTGCCCCGGGGCTCGATGACGAAGCCGTTCTCCGTGCGGGACAACGGCCAGCGCGGACCGACCTCGGGCAGCACCGAGCCTTCGGCGGGTAGCCGCGGATAGACCAGGACCATCCCGTCCTCGGCCAGGAACACCACGCCGCGTGGGTCGAACTCCAGCCGCTGGTCCACTGTGGACGCCCACGACGAGCCGAACGACCGGCCCGCGCGGTAGGACGAGACATGGGTCCGGCGCAGAACCAGCGGGAGGACCCCAGGCAGGTCGACGTCGATGTTCGCGAGGACCATGTCACCGCTTACGACGTCGATCGGGTCGTTCTCGCAGACCCGGTCGGTCTCGGGGGTCTTGGTGTCGTTGGGGTCGGTGGGCCGGTTCGGGCTGTCGGTCGAGTTCGGCGACGTCCCGTTCGGCGCGGTCGAGCCCGACGGATTCGTTGTGCCGGAAGGGTTTGTGCCATCGGGCGACGTGCTCGACGGGCTGGTCGGCGCGTCGGGGTCGCGGACGGTGGGGGTGTCGGCCTTGGGGGTGTTCGGGGTGCTCGACGGGCTGGTGCCTGGGCCGCCGTCGGTGCGGCGGCCGAGCTTGCCCAGCTTCTCCATGATCTCGCCGAGCTTGTCGATCACCTTGCGGATGCGCGGGGTGACGTTGCCGATGGTCTTGACCAGCTTGCGGACCAGGTCGGCGATGCGGTTGGTGACCTTGGCGATGGTCGAGGTGGCCTGGGCGACGATCAGCGGCGTGGCCAGACCCAGGGTGGCCACCGCCTCCAGCGCCCACGTGATCAGCTTGCCGACGACCTCGGCGACGAGGTCGCGGATCAGCTCACGGACCGCGGCGACGACCTCACCCATGATCATGACGCCCGCGCCGATGCCGTCGGCCAGCGCGCCCGCGCCGGAGATGGCGTCGGCGGTCTCGGCGGCGTTGCCGCGGTAGGCGTCGGCGGCCGGGCCCTGCCAGCCGGGGGTGCCGGTGGTGGCCTCCGTGCCGAGGTCACCGGCGACCTTGCCGACCTCGGCGGCGATGTTGGCCCAGGTCTCGCTGAAGGAGCGGATGACCGGCGGGTCGCCCGCGAACCAGTCCAGCGCCTCCTTGAGCGGCTCGACGTGCTCGATCAGCCACGACACGCCGTAGGAGGCTACGGTGCCGATCGGGTCGATGACCATGGAGAGCACTTCCAGGCCGACCCCGACCGCGCCGAGTCCGGCCTCGACCCAGTCGCCGTTGCTGACGCCGTCGGCCAGACCTTGCGCTGACTCGGCGATCCCGATGCCGGTGAACGCCGTCGTGTCGCTCTTGGGGGCGGCGATGAGCGGATTGGTCATCGCGCCACAACCCGAGAGCCGGCCATGCGCAGACTGGTCATCGCGCCATCCCGTCGAAGCGGGCCGACTCGGCGGTCTCGTTGGCGTCGTAGGCCCGCGAGGTCTCCTTGATCTTGGCCGCGCCCTCGGCGACGGTCTCCACGGCCTTGGTGAGCGCCTGGACGCCCAGCTCCTCGAACGGCTGGAGCAGCATCGCGAACGGTTGGCACACGACGCCGTAGGCGGAGTCGTTCATGGCCACCGACCGCGCGGCGTCGGCGGCGGTGCTCAGGCGGTCGGCCAAGCCGTCGACCCGGCCCGCCATCGCGTCGAGTTCCCCCGTGAGGACACCGTATCCGCTAGGCACGGCCGATCACCTCAAGAAGGTTTCGTCGCTGAAGTCCCCGTCATCGGGACCCCGCCGCCGCGGCGCGGGCGGATCGTCGGGCTCGGCGCTGGGGAAGTTGCGCTCAGCCTCGGCGAGGATGTGCCGGGTGGCCGCGGTGTCCCCGACCGTGTCACCCATGATCCGGGCGAGTTCGGCCGGGTACCGCGCCTGTGCCTTGCGCATCGCGTCGAGGACCGCGCCCGCGATCTGCTCGGGTCGCAGCCGGGAAACCGCGTCGGTCATCGTGACGTCCGAGGGGATGCCGTTGTGCCCGATGGTGACGCTGACGGCGCCGTTGGCCGCGGACTCGGTGATCGAGACCCGCTCGACCTCCTGCCGCATGTTCTCGTAGCGCTCCGCCTTCTCGACGGCGTCGCGCTCCCACTCGTCGACGAGCCGCTGGACGTTGGCCAAGGGGTCGGTCATCGCGGCTCTCCCGTGCGGTCGACGTTCAGACCAACATAGGAGGGATCTTCACGTGTTGTCCGCCGATTGATCAGAATTCCTTGTTGAGACACCCGAGCCGAGGCCCGGCGGTGCCGTCGGAGTGGGTGTGGTGATCGTGGATGATCAGCGACTTGGCGGGCCTGCCGCCGAACCGCCACTGGTTGACCGACACCGCGACGGCCGAACCGCGGGCGTCGGTGGTGAAGTCGAGCCACACCTCATTGCGCGGGTTGGCGTAGGCCGGGTCGAGGGAGGGCTGGACCGGGTCGGGCACGTTCTGGAAGTGCGGCCCGGCGTCGGCGGGCAGCGGGCCGCATGGCTTGACGTGCACGTGCGCGCCGTAGTGGCGGTTGGGGAGCAGGCCGTGGACCAGGAGCAGGACGGCGGTCCCCCGGCCGGTGGAGAACCGGATGGCGGTGGCCCGGGAGCCGACCGGGACCTTCACCTGGTCGTAGGTGACCGCCTTCGCGTCCGGGCTGTAGGGCTCGAAGGTGCCGGAGGGGGTCGCGCTCGCGGGCGTCGCGAGGGCGAACAGGGCGAGAAGTGCTACGGCGAGTACGCGCATGACCACGAATCTTGGCCATCAACCGTCCAATGGCGCAATGCCTCTAGACCAATCAGACACGGTGACGCAGGTCACTCATTGTCTCGACAGGCGACGGGAGCACATGCTCGGCCGGAACTCGCCGCTGCGGGTCACTCGCCTTCGCGGCGGCTTTCGGGGATGACGATGGTGGGCTGCGGGCGGTCGTCGGGGTCGACGACAAACGAGTCCACGACGATCGTGTGCCGCTGCCGGTTCGCCACCGCGATCTCCGCTCGCCGAGTGACCCAGCGGCGGATGACCGCGCGGGTCGGGGGCAGCAAGAGCAGGATCGCGAGCACGTCGCTGATAAAGCCCGGGAGGATCACCAGGAAGCCCGCTCCCGCGATCAGCATGCCGTCGACCAACTCGCGCTCCGGGGCGCGGCGGGCGAAGACCGCATCTTGCAGAGCGGCAAATGCTTTCGTGCCCTCGCGGCGCAGCAAAGCGCCGCCGAGGACGGTCGCGGCGATGAGCAGGAGGATGGTGGGCAGGATGCCGATGAGGTTGCCGACCGTCACCATCACGGTGATCTCGGCGACCACGGCGAGCAGCAGGACCAACAGGACCGGCACCGCGGTTCCTTTCCGTAAGGAAATTCGAGCAAGTATCTGTCCAACGTCTCAGCTGCCCGAAACGTCCCCGAAACACCAAAAGCCCAGGTCAGAGCTATGATGGCGGCTGAGACCCGGCGTCAAGGGCACGTGGTGTTCACCACGAGCGCCGTTCGGCGTATCCCGATAACGCCGAGTTCACACTATTGTCATGGAAAGTCCCGGATGACCCTGGGGCTCAACGCGCGACATCGGCGTCCACACCGGACCAGACCGCTGCGCGCGAGGCCGCACGACGAGGTGCGCTGCCACTCCGCACGATGAGGTGCGCTCAACCGCCCAAGCCCGGGCATCTTTCCGCACGTCGCCACACAGGACGCGACGCACGCCGGGCCGAGTCGACGGTGAAAGTGCCCATTGCGGCTTTCCCCTGGTCACTCGGCGCGCCCGTGTGCGCTCCAGAGCAAAGGGAGGGCCGCTTCGCATGACGACCCGCCAAGACCCGCGCATCGGGGGTCTTTACGACGAGAACTATGAGCACGACGCCTGTGGTGTCGCGTTCGTGGCCGATCTCGCCGGTCGCAGAGACCACGGCATCGTCGCCAAAGCTCTCGTCGCCCTGCGCAATCTGGAGCACCGAGGGGCCAGAGGCGCCGAGCCGGACACCGGTGACGGCGCGGGCATCCTGATCCAGGTGCCCGACGAGTTCTTCCGCGCGGTCGTCGACTTCCCCCTGCCAGAGCACTACGCCGTGGGCACCGCCTTCCTGCCGGTCGACGAGACCGCGCGCGCCGAGGCCGTGGCCGCCATCGAGCGGGTCGCCGCCGAAGAGGGCGCCGTCGTGCTGGGCTGGCGCGAGCTGCCGGTCGAGCCAGAGCACGCGGGCGCCACCGCCGCGTCGGTCATGCCGCATTTCGTCCAGCTGTTCATCGCCGCCGCCGACGGGGTGTCCGGGCTGCCGTTGGAGCGCCTCGCGTTCTGCGTGCGCAAGCGGGCCGAGCATGACGCAGCTGGGGAGAACGGGGTCTATTTCGCCTCTTTGTCCTCGCGCACGATCGTCTACAAGGGAATGCTCACCGAGCCACAGGTCGGCCTCTTCTTCACCGACCTGCGCGACGAGCGGGTCACCAGCTCGATCGGCCTGGTGCACTCCCGCTTCTCCACCAACACGTTCCCGTCCTGGCCGCTGGCGCACCCGTACCGGTACATCGCGCACAACGGTGAGATCAACACCCTGCGCGGCAACCGGGCGTGGATGGACGCCCGCGAGTCGATGCTGGCCAGCGACCTGATCCCGGGCGACCTCAAGCGGATCTTCCCGGTCATCACCCGCGGGGCCAGCGACTCGGCGTCCTTCGACGAGGTGCTGGAGCTGCTGCACCTGGGCGGCCGCAGCCTCCCGCACGCCGTGCTGATGATGATCCCCGAGGCGTGGGAGAACCACACCGAGATGGACCCGGCCCGCCGGGCGTTCTACGAGTTCCACTCGACGCTGATGGAGCCGTGGGACGGCCCCGCGCTGGTCTCGTTCACCGACGGCACCCAGATCGGCGCGGTGCTCGACCGCAACGGCCTGCGCCCGGCGCGCTTCTGCGTGACCGAGGATGGGCTGGTGCTGCTGGCCTCCGAGATGGGCGTCCTGGACATCGACCCGACCACGATCGTCCGCAAGGGACGCCTGGAGCCGGGCAAGATGTTCCTGGTCGACACCGCCGCGGGCCGCATCGTCGACGACGAGGAGATCAAGGGCGCGCTGGCCGCCGAGCACCCCTACGCCGAGTGGGTCGCCGCAGGCCTGACCCCGCTGGACTCGCTGCCAGAGCGCGAGCGCGAGATCCCCACGCACGCCTCCCTGGTGCGCCGCCAGCAGGCCTTCGGCTACACCGAGGAAGAGCTGGCGATCCTGTTGCAGCCGATGGCCCGCACCGGCGCGGAGCCGATCGGCTCGATGGGCAACGACGCCCCGCTGGCCCCGCTGTCGACCCACCAGCGTCCGCTGTTCGACTACTTCAGCCAGCTGTTCGCCCAGGTCACCAACCCGCCGCTGGACGCTATCCGCGAGGAGCTGGTGACCTCGTTGGGCGCGCAGCTCGGCGCCGAGCCCAACCTGCTGGAGACCGGCGCGGACTCGTGCCGCCGGATCACGCTGCCGTTCCCGGTGCTGGACAACGACGAGCTGGCCAAGATCGTCCACGTCAACGACGACGGCGACCGGCCCGAGTACCAGTCGGTCACCATCCACGGTCTCTACGACGTGCGCGGCGGCGGTGACGCGTTGCGTGAGCAGCTCGACGAGATCCGCGCCGAGGTGTCGTGGGCGATCAAGAACGGCGCCAGGGTGGTCGTGCTGTCCGACCGCGGCGTCAACGAGAACCAGGCCCCGATCCCGTCGCTGCTCCTGGTCGGCGCGGTGCACCAGCACCTGGTGCGGGAGAAGACCCGGACCCAGGTCAGCCTGCTGGTCGAGTCCGGCGACGCCCGCGAGGTGCACCACATCGCGCTGCTGATCGGCTACGGCGCCGCGGCGGTCAACCCGTACCTGGCGATGGCCACCGTCGAGGAGCTGGCCGAGCAGGGTCTGATCCCGGGTGTGGACGCCAGGCAGGCCACCCGGAACCTGATCAAGGCGCTGGGCAAGGGCGTGCGCAAGACCATGTCCAAGATGGGTGTGTCCACTGTGGCCTCCTACACCGGCGCGCAGATCTTCGAGGCGCTGGGCCTTGGCGCCGAGGTGATCGACGCGTGCTTCACCGGGACCACGTCCCGGCTGGGCGGCGTCGGCTTCGACGTGCTGGCCGCCGAGGTGGCCCAGCGGCACGAGGGCGCGTTCCCGGTCGACGGTGTGCGGCCCAGCCACCGCGACCTCGGGGTCGGCGGCGACTACCAGTGGCGGCGCGAGGGCGAACCGCACCTGTTCAACCCGCAGACGGTGTTCAAGCTGCAGCACTCCACCCGCGCGGGCAAGTACGAGGTCTTCAAGGAGTACACCCGCGCGGTCGACGACCAGTCGGCGTCGCTGAAGACGCTGCGCGGCCTGTTCGCCTTCAAGCAGGGCGTGCGCCCGCCGGTGCCGATCGAGGAGGTCGAGCCGGTCGAGTCGATCGTCAAGCGGTTCGGCACTGGCGCGATCTCCTACGGCTCGATCTCCCAGGAGATGCACGAGACGCTGGCGATCGCCATGAACCAGCTGGGCGCCAAGTCCAACACCGGCGAGGGCGGCGAGGACTCGGACCGCCTCTACGACCCGAAGCGTCGTTCGGCGATCAAGCAGGTGGCGTCCGGCCGGTTCGGCGTGACCAGCGAGTACCTGGTCAACGCCGACGACATCCAGATCAAGATGGCCCAGGGCGCCAAGCCGGGCGAGGGCGGTCAGCTGCCGGGTACGAAGGTGTACCCGTGGATCGCCAAGACCCGGCACTCGACGCCCGGCGTCGGCCTGATCTCGCCGCCGCCGCACCACGACATCTACTCGATCGAAGACCTGGCGCAGCTCATCCACGACCTGAAGAACGCCAACCCGGCCGCCCGCATCCACGTGAAGCTGGTGTCCGAGGTCGGCGTCGGCACGGTCGCGGCGGGCGTGTCCAAGGCGCACGCCGACGTCGTGCTGATCTCCGGCCACGACGGCGGCACGGGCGCCTCTCCCCTGTCGTCGATCAAGCACGCGGGCGGTCCGTGGGAGCTCGGCCTGGCCGAGACCCAGCAGACGCTGCTGGCCAACCGGCTGCGCGACCGGATCGTCGTGCAGACCGACGGCCAGCTCAAGACCGGCCGTGACGTCATGGTCGCCGCGCTGCTCGGCGCCGAGGAATTCGGCTTCGCGACGGCGCCGCTGGTGGTGTCGGGCTGCATCATGATGCGCGTCTGCCATCTGGACACCTGTCCGGTCGGCGTCGCCACGCAGAACCCGGTGCTGCGCGAGCGGTTCAGCGGCAAGGCCGAGTACGTGGTCAACTTCTTCCAGTTCATCGCCGAGGAGGTGCGGGAGTACCTGGCGGAGCTGGGCTTCCGCTCGCTGGAGGAGGCCGTCGGCCACGCCGAGCTGCTCGACATGCGCGACGCGGTCGACCACTGGAAGGCCTCGGGGCTCGACCTGACCCCGATCTTCCACGTGCCCGACCTGGCGCCGCGCGCGGCCCGGCACTGTGTGACCACCCAGGACCACGGCCTGGAGAAGGCGCTGGACAACACGCTGATCCAGCTCGCCGAGGGCGCGCTGAACTCCGGCGACCACGTGCGGCTGGAGCTGCCCGTGCGCAACGTCAACCGGACCGTGGGCACCATGCTCGGCTCCGAGGTGACCAAGCGCTGGGGCGGCGAGGGCCTGCCGGACGACACCATCGACGTGACCTTCACCGGCACCGCGGGCCAGTCGTTCGGCGCGTTCATCCCACGCGGCATCACGCTGCGGCTGGTCGGCGACGGCAACGACTACGTCGGCAAGGGCCTGTCCGGCGGGCGGATCACCGTCCGGCCGCACCCCGGCTCGCAGTACACCGCCGAACAGCATGTCATCGCGGGCAATGTCATCGGCTACGGCGCCACGGGCGGGGAGATCTTCCTGCGCGGCAAGGTCGGTGAGCGGTTCTGCGTGCGCAACTCGGGCGCGCTGGCGGTCGTCGAGGGCGTCGGCGACCACGGCTGCGAGTACATGACCGGCGGCCGCGTGGTCGTGCTCGGGCCGACCGGGCGCAACTTCGCGGCGGGCATGTCCGGCGGCATCGCCTACGCGCTGGACCTGAACGCGCAGCGGGTCAACCCGGAGATGGTGGACCTGGACCCGCTGTCCATTGAGGACAACGACTTCCTGCGCGAGGCCGTCGCGAAGCACCTGGCCGAGACGGAGTCCGCGGTCGCGCGGGCCCTGCTGGCCGACTGGGACAACGCTGTCCGCCGCTTCACCAAGGTCATGCCGAAGGACTACAAGCGCGTGCTGGCCGCGCGTGCCGCCGCCGAGCGCGACGGCCGCGACATCGACAAGGCGATCATGGAGGCCGCACATGGCTGACCCCAAAGGCTGCCCCCAAAACCTCAGTGCGACAACCCCCAGCGACAACACGCCACACCGCACCGTGATCATGGAGGCCGCACATGGCTGATCCCAAAGGCTTTCTGACCACCCCGCGCGAGAACGCGTCCCACCGGCCGGTCTTCCTGCGCCTCAAGGACTGGCGCGAGGTCTACGACGAGTTCGGCAACGAGCGCGTGCAGAAGCAGGCAGGCCGCTGCATGGACTGCGGGATCCCGTTCTGCCACCAGGGCTGCCCGCTGGGCAACCTGGTGCCGGAGTGGAACACCCTGGTGTGGCGGGAGGACTGGCGCGCGGCGTCGGACCGGCTGCACGCGACGAACAACTTCCCGGAGTTCACCGGGACGCTGTGCCCGGCGCCGTGTGAGTCGGCGTGCGTGCTTGGGATCAATGATGACCCCGTGTCGATCAAGCGCGTGGAGATCTCCATCGTGGACCGCGCGTGGGACGAGGGCTGGATCAAGCCCGAGGTGCCCTCGGCGCGCACGGGCAAGAAGGTCGCCGTCGTCGGCTCCGGCCCGGCCGGGCTGGCCGCCGCCCAGCAGCTGACCCGCGCGGGCCACGACGTCGTGGTCTTCGAGCGCGCCGACGCGGTCGGCGGGCTGCTGCGCTACGGCATCCCCGAGTTCAAGATGGAGAAGGCCCGGCTGGACCGGCGCGTCGAGCAGATGCGCCAGGAGGGCACGGAGTTCCGGGTCAACGTCAACGTCGGTGTGGACGTGACGGCTTCGCGGCTCCGCGAGGACTTCGACGCCGTGGTTCTGGCGGGCGGCGCGACGGCGTGGCGTGACCTGCCGATCCCCGGCCGGTCGCTGCAGGGGATCTACCAGGCGATGGAGTACCTGCCGCCTGCGAACCAAGTAGCCAGTGGCGCGCTGGACCGCTCCCCCATCCACGCCGAGGGCAAGCACGTCGTGGTCATCGGCGGCGGCGACACCGGCGCGGACTGCGTCGGCACCGCCCACCGCCAGGGCGCGGCGTCGGTGACCCAGCTGGAGATCATGCCCAAGCCGCCGCAGGCGCGGGCCGCGGTCAACCCGTGGCCGACGTACCCGATGCTCTACCGGGTCACCTCGGCCCACGAGGAGGGCGGCGAGCGCGTCTACTCGGTGTCGACCACGGAGTTCGTGGGCGACCCCGAGGGCAACGTGCGGGGCCTGCTGCTGACCGAGGTCGTCAGCGAGGGCGGCAAGTTCGTTCCTGTCGAGGGCTCCGAGCGGGAGATCCCGGCCGACCTGGTCACCCTCGCGATGGGCTTCGTCGGACCGGAACAGGGCGGCCTGTTGAACGACCTGGGCGTCGAGTACGACCCGCGCGGCAACGTCGCCCGCGGCACCGACTTCCAGACCACCGTCGACGGCGTCTTCACCGCGGGCGACATGGGCCGCGGCCAGTCACTGATCGTCTGGGCGATCGCGGAAGGCCGCAGCGCCGCGGCCGGAGTCGACGCCTTCCTGACCGGCCGGGCGGTTCTGCCGCGGCCGATCGAGCCCACGGACCGGCCTCTGGTCTGAGGGTTTGCTGGACGGACGGCCCGCGAGCAATGGCGCTCGCGGGCCGTTCTTTTGTTTCACTCCTTCGGTTGGGAACCGACGTCGAAGGTCGCACCGAACGGGTCGGTGATGGTGCAGAGGCGGCCATAGACCATGTCCATCGGCTCGGCTGCCGTGCCGCCCGCGGCCACCGCCCTGGCCACGGTGGCGTCGCAGTCGTCGACCATGAAGAGGTTGCCCCAGGCGGTCTTCGTGGCTGTCGGGTCGCCGAAGATGCCGCCGATCTCGTGGCCGTCGGGCCTGCGCAGGAAGGTGAAGTCGACGCCGGGCATGTCCTCGTTGCCGTCGAGGGTGAAGTCGAAGACCGAGGCGTAGAACGGGCGCGTCAGCTCCGGGGCTGGAGTCACCAAGTCGTTGCGCAGCAAGGTGTTCGGCTCGTTGACCAGCCGGGAGCCGACAAACCCGGTGCCCTGCCAGAGCCCGAACTGGCCGCCCGCCGGGTCGGCCGCGATGGCCATCCGACCGATCTCCATGACGTCCATCGCCTCGACCAGCACCGTGCCGCCCGCCGCGCGGACTCGGTCCACAGAGGCGTCGACGTCGTCGGTGGCGAGGTAGACGTTCCACCAGAACTCGGTGGCCTCCGGATCGGGATTCGGCATCAGCGCCGCCACCGGCAGGCCGTTGACCAGGCAGTTCGTGTAGTTCCCGGTCTCGGCGGGCCCGATGTCGAACTCCCAGGCGAACACGGCGTGGTAGAAGGCCATCGCGCGGTCGAGGTCGGGGATGCCTAGGTCGAGCCACGTCGGCGTTCCGAGCGGCTGGTTGACGTTCACACTGCTCATGGGTTCCTCCCCAAAGTCGGCTGCCGCCACGCTAGCCAGACCCACCGACAGAACGGCCCCCGCCGCGGGCGCGTCCAGGGCACAATCGGGGGGACGAGGGAGGTCGCATGACCGAGAAGTTCACCGACGAGGAGTACGCGTTCCTGCGCTACGCGCGCTTCGGATCGCTGCCCCACCGGGTCGCGCCCGATGACCTGGTTCCGCTCAACGAGACCGAACCGGCCCCGGACTACGCCGACCTCGCCTACGACGCCGAAGAGCGCGGCGGAGCCTAAGAAATCTTCGTCAGGAACTTCGTCAGCCGCGAGTGCAGGTCGATCAGGTCCTCCAGCGGCGTGTCCAGGTCACGGAACACTGTGCGCGGCAGCTCGCGGATCGGTCGCCGCAGCGCTTCGCCCGCGTCGGTGAGTTCGACCAGCACGCTGCGTTCGTCGGCGGTCCCGCGGGTGCGGCGCAGGATGCCCGCCGACTCCATTCGCTTGAGCAGCGGCGACAGCGTGCCCGAGTCCAGCTGCAGGGCTTGGCCGAGGTCCTTGACGGTGAGCGGGCCGCGGTCGAGCAGGGCCAACATCACCAGGTACTGCGGATACGTCAGGCCGAGGTCGTCGAGCAGCGGACGATAGCGGCCCGTCAGCGCGCGCGACGCGGTGTAGAGGGCGAAGCAGAGCTGCTGCTCCAGCGCCAACGGATCGGCCATCGGACTCCTCCTGAACGACTCTTAGCGACTCTTAAACGACGACAAGCTCAACGTCGATGTTGCCTCGCGTGGCGTTGGAATAAGGGCAGACCTGGTGCGCGGCGGCGACGAGTCCGTCCACGATGGACCGCTCGACGTCGGGAACCGACACCTCCAGCTTCACGCCGAGCCCGTAGCCGCCCTCGATCGCGCCCAACTGGACCACCGCGGCGACCTGGGAGCCGTCGACCCGGACCTTGGCCTTGCGGGCGACGAGCTGCAGCGCGCTGTGGAAGCACGCGGCGTAACCGGCGGCGAAGAGCTGCTCGGGGTTGGTCGCACCACCGGGGCCACCGAGGCTGACCGGGACGGCGAGCGCGCTGTCGAGCACACCGTCGGACGAACGCACGTGGCCACCCCGACCGGAACCCGTCGCGATGGCCTTCGCCTCGTAGAGAGCCTGCACTTTGTGCCTCCAGATCAGAAGTCGACAACGAGAAAGATAGTGCACAACTAAATTGCCCACAACCTGATGTGGCGGACGACACCGCCTGAACTAGGATTCGGAAGGTTAGCCTCACCTCACCACTTCTTTCCTGGTATGGGAGCAGCAATGGCACTCCGATCGACCCGGCTCGCGGCGGCGGTACTCGCCGCCGTTCTCGGCACGACGCTCGCGGCTTGCGGCGACGACGCCGGCAGCGGCGGACCGACCTTGACCGTGTACTCCGGCCGCAACGAGGGCCTGGTCAAGCCGCTGCTGGACAAGGCGGAGAAGGCCATCGGCGCCAAGGTCGAGATCCGCTACGGCGACACCGCGGCGCTCGCGGGCCAGATCTCGGAGGAGGGCGACAAGTCCCCGGCCGACGTGTTCTTCTCCCAGGACGCGGGCGCGCTGGGCGCGCTGTCCTCCGCGGGCCGCCTGGACAAACTCCCGCAGACCGTGCTGGACGCCGCCGCCGAGCAGTGGCGGGCCGCCGACGGCACCTGGGTGGCGACGTCGCTGCGCTCGCGCGTGGTGGTCTACGACCCCGACAAGATCGCCGAGGCCGAGCTGCCCAAGGGCATCGACGACCTGCTCGACCCGAAGTGGAAGGGCAAGATCGGCTTCGCGCCGTCGAACGCGTCCTGGCAAGCCTTCGTCACCGCCATCCGCGTGCTGCGCGGCGAGGACGGCGCGAAGACCTGGCTGGAGAAGTTCAAGGCGAACGAGCCGCAGAAGTTCGAGAACAACCTCAAGATCCGCGACGCGGTCGACGAGGGAAAGCTGCCGATGGGCCTGTCCAACCACTACTACTGGTTCGAGAAGGCCCGCCAGGTCGGCATCGACAAGATGCGCGCCAAGCTGCACTACATCAAGGGCGACGACCCGGGCTCGCTGGTCAACGCGGCGGGTGTCGGCGTGCTCAAGTTGAGCAAGAACAAGGAACTGGCCAACAAGTTCGCTGAGTTCCTGCTGTCGGAGGAGTCCCAGCGGTACTTCGCCGACAAGACCGCGGAGTACCCGGTGCGCGCGGGCGTCACCTCCACCGAGCACAAGCTCGTCCCGCTGAGCGAGTTGCAGCCGCCGACCCTCAAGCTCGCCGACCTCCAGTCGCTGCCGAAGACCGCTGAGCTGCTGCGTCAGGTCGGGCTTCTGTAGGTGGGCACCACCCGGGTCCAGGGAGCGCCGCGAGCCACCGGTTGGCTGCTCGCGGCGCTCCCGGCCGTCGTCGTGGCGGTCCTGCCGCTGGTCTACCTGGTGTTGCGCGCCACCGACCAGGGCTGGGATGTCTTCTGGTCCATCGCTGTGCGCTCCCGCACGGCCGAGCTGACGGTCAACACCGTCGGGCTGCTGCTCGCCGTCGCCGTGAGCGCGGTGGCGCTGGGCACCGCGGCGGCGTGGGCGGTCACCCGGACCGCGCTGCCGCTGCGGCGGGTGTGGACGGTGCTGTTGGTGCTGCCGCTGGCCGTGCCGTCCTATGTGGCCGGGTTCGCCTGGCTGTCGATGGACGTCGTGGGCTTCCCCGGCGCGTGGCTGGCGTTGACCACCACCAACCTGCCGCTGGTGCTGCTGCCGGTCGCCGCCGCGTTGCGGTCGGCCGACCCGGCCCTGGAGGAGGTGTCGCGGTCATTGGGCCACGGCCCGTGGCGGACCTTCGCCAAGGTGACGCTGCCCCGGATCTGGCCGTCGGCGGTCGCGGGCGGCCTGCTCGTGGCGCTTTATGTGCTGCACGACTTCGGCGCGGTGTCACTGCTGCGCTACGAGACCTTCACACTGGGCATCCAGACCGCGTACGCGGGCAGCTTCGACCGCACGCCCGCCGCGGTGATCGGCGTGGTGCTGGTGGTGCTGGCGATCCTGCTGGCGCTGGCCGAGGCCAGGATGCGCGGCACGAACGCGGCCCGCCTTGGCCCAGGGGTGGCCCGCCAGGCCGAGCCGGTGCGGCTGCGCCGAGCAAGCGCGCCGGTGCTGCTGGGACTGGCGGCCATCGTCGCGGTGTCCCTCGGGGCGCCGATCGGCGCGCTGGTCAGGTGGCTGGGAGCGGGCCGGGTGGACTTCGACGGCGCCGCGCTCGCCGAGACCACCGCGACCACCGTGCAGTTCGCCGCTCTCGGGGCGCTGGCCACGATCGTGCTGGCGGTCCCGGTCGGCTTCCTGGCCGCCCGCCACTCGTCCAAGCCGGTGCGCGCGGTGGAGTTGGCCGCCTACGCCGGTCACGCGCTGCCCGGCATCACGGTCGCCCTGGCGCTGGTCTTCTTCGGCGTCCGGTTCGCTCAGCCCTGGTACCAGCAGACTCCGCTGCTCGTACTCGGGTACGCGGCGCTGTTCCTGCCGATCGCGATCAGCTCGGTGCGCACGGCGGTCAGCTCGGCGCCCGCCGGGGTGGAGGACGTGGCCCGGTCGCTTGGCCGGGGCCGGGTGGCGGTCTTCGGCACCGTGACCCTGCCGCTGGCCGCGCCCGGTATCGCCGCCGGGGCCGCTCTGGTGTTCATCACCTGCGCCAAGGAACTGCCCGCCACCCTGCTGCTGCGCCCGACCGGCGCCGACACGCTGGCCACCGCGCTGTGGACGAAGACGGGCATCTCGGCCTTCGCCGAAGCCGCCCCCTACGCGGCGCTGCTGGTCGCGGTGTCGGCGGTGCCCGCGATCTTGCTGGAGGTGTCGGTGTTCCGCTCGGGACGCCGCCCGGAGGAAGCCGTCATGGAGTCAGCCACCCGAGGAGCCCAGTCGTGACCGAGCTGACGATCACCACCCTCACCGCCGGTTACGGCGCGACCCGGGTCCTGCGCGGGGTCGACCTGACGGTGCCGTCCGGTTCCCTGGCCGCCGTACTCGGCCCGTCAGGCTGCGGAAAGACCACCCTGCTGCGGGTCGTGGCCGGTTTCCTCCGCCCCGACGGCGGCGAGGTCCGCCTCGGCGGCCGCGTCGTGACCACCGTGCCCCCGGAACGCAGGCGGGCCACGGTGGTACCGCAGGAGGGCGCCCTGTTCCCCCACCTGTCGGTGGGCGCCAACGTCGGCTACGGCCTCCCCCGCGCGGGACGCGAGGCCAGGGTCGCCGAGATGCTGGACCTGATCGGCCTCAACGGCTACGCCAAACGCCGCCCGGCAGAATTGTCGGGCGGCCAACAACAGCGCGTCGCCCTGGCCAGAGCCTTGGCCCCCCACCCCGACCTGGTCCTCCTCGACGAACCCTTCTCCGCCCTCGACGCAGGCCTGCGCGCCGACCTCCGCGCCGACGTCCGCCGAGTCCTGCGCGCTGCGGGAACGACCGCCCTGCTGGTCACCCACGACCAGGACGAAGCTCTCTCCATGGCCGACGTCGTCGCGGTGATGCGCGACGGCCGAGTCGTCCAGGCAGGCCCACCGGAAGAGGTCTACAGCCGCCCAGTCGACCTCGCCGTCGCCACCTTCGTCGGCGAAGCCGTCCTACTCCCCGCGATCGCCCAAGGCCGCACCGCGGAAAGCACCCTGGGCGAAGTCGAGCTGACCGACACCGCCACCGGCCCCGGCATGGTCATGCTGCGCCCCGAACAACTACTGCCCAGCACCAACGGAACCGGCGTCACCGCACGAGTACTCCGCACCAGCTTCCACGGCCACGACGCCACCATCACCTTGCGCACAGGCGAAACCGACCTGATCTCCCGCGTCCCCGCCCCCCTACGGGTAAGAGAAGGCGACGACGTAAGGCTCACAGTCGCGGGCGCAGCCCGCTTCTACCCCGCCTAACCACCAACCAAGCCGCACCCACCGCCCGAGCAGCTTCACCCGATGGTGCGGACAGAACCCGCCTAAACCATGAACTGATCATGCCGAGCGAACAGGTCCTTCCACTCCTCCTCACTCAACGAAAGCCCCCGCTCAGCAACCTCAGCCAACTCCTGAAAGTACCGCTCCCGAGGCGGCCCAGGAGCGAACAAGATCAACATGTCCGCGGGCGAGTCGGAGTCATTCCGAAACGCATGGATCCCACCCTCAGGCACGTACAAAAAGTCCCCAGCCGTAGCATCCACCCACTCTTCCCCGTTGAAGAGCCGAACCGTCCCAGCAATAACGAAGAAAGATTCCGAGAAAGTGCGGTGGAAATGCGCCCCAGGCCCACCCGCACGCGGCGCCATCTCCCACCGAAACAGCCCGAACTTGCCATCCGTAACCGACCCCGGCGCCACAAACCGAGCCGTCGTACTAGGTCTGACCAGCGACTCCGCCGCATCGACCGGCCGATAGACCCCACTGACCTCACCGGCCTCCCCGGCATACGGCGACACCGACTGGGCAGCTGAGTGTGAACCTATGAAAGACACACGACCTCCTCAGGTTTCATGGTTTCCACGCCCGATCCTAGGCATACTCACAGAGTGAAGATCACCGAGATGCAGATCACGGTCGAATTCCCCGTCCTGGCCGAGGCAGCCGACGTGTGGGCAGTCCTTTCCGACATCCCCCGCATGGCCACCTGGAGCCCGGAGTGCGTCCACGCCGCATGGCGGGACGAGGCACCCGTCGAGCCGGGAACCCGGTTCGAGGCGACGAACAAGATGGGCGACTGGTCCTGGGACGTCACAGGCGAGATCGTGGCCATCGCGGAGAACAACAAGGTGACCTGGGTGGTGCGGGGTCTCGACGAGAACTCCGACCAGCCGTCGTCCACCTGGAGCTACGAACTGGCCCCGCTGCCCAGCGGCGGCACGCTCATCCGGCACACGTTCACCCACGGCCAGGGCGGCAGCCACCTGGTCACCCTGACCGCGGCGAACCCGGATCACGCCGACGCCATCATCGAGGGCCGCACCCGGATGCTGCGCGAGAACATGACCAGCACCCTGGCGGCGATGGCCAAGCAGATGGGCTGGCCGGTCCCCAGCCTGATGTCCACTTAGGACATCCTGGCCGGAGCAAGCAATCCACGAACGGGCGGTCGCGCCGGGCATCCCGCCCAGGCGAGGTGATTCCCGGGAGGAACTCCTGAACCACGGCGTCGAAGTCGGCTCGCCTCATCAGGAACGCGCCTGTCGGGCGGCGCGGATCTGTTTGTCGGTGTGCGAGTGCCCGGGGAACGCGTCGACCGGGCCGACCGACGTCGTCGCGGGCAGGTCCAGCAGCGGGGTCAGGTCGCCGTCGAGCACGCCCGACCCGATGGCGATGCTGGTCAGCGCGGGCATCGACCGCAGCGGGGCCAGACTCGGCACCGGGCCCTGGTTGGGGAAGTGCAACCAGCTCAACCCCGACGCCTAGGCGGCCCGTCGAGGTGCACGGCGCGCAGGCCGGGCAGGGTCCGCAGGAAACCCAGATCGCCCACCGACTCCTTGTCCCAGTCCAAAACGAGCGCGTCGTGGCCGCCCTCGACGAACCGGCCATGGTCGTGCGGCGCCCACGGGCGGAGACTGACGCGGTACTCGCTGAACTCCTCCATCACACCTCCACACGAGCACCGACATCGCCAGCTACCGCTCTCGCATGGTCACCGTGAGCTCGGCCGCGTCGCCCACGATCTCGGCGAGGTGCGAGGTCAGGTCGTGGACGACTTCGCCGACCAGGTCGCCCGGCCCCATCGCCGCGACCTCGGCCGCGCTCATGCCCCGCTCGCGCAGGTGCGCGCTCAGCGACTTCCGCAAGCGCTTCGCGTTGACTTCGCGCAGTTCGATGGTGACGGTGTGGATCCGCGACTCGCTCATCGGGACTCCGGCCACTCCACCGAGACCTCGGCCGCCGCGAAAGTCGCGCGGCCAAGAATCGTGTCGACCGCAAACGACTCGCGGTGCGCGTCACCTGCCCAGGTGGCGATCTCGTACAGGGTCTCCTCGGTGTCCGGGTCCCAGGCCCCGCCAAGGTCCTGCCCTGACTCGAACGTGAACCCGACGACGTCGGCGAAGCCCAGCACCAGAGTCTCGCCCGCCGACGTGCCGAAGGTGAACCGCACCCCTGCCCGCGGGGCCACGACCATGTCGATGGACCGCAGGGTCGCATCGTTGTGCAGGTCGCGGTAGCCGCGGTCGGTCTCCAATTCGACGGTGCCCCCGGCACCCGGCTCAAGTGGACGCAGGCCCCGATAGACCGCCATCAGACCCTCCACAGGCGTCAGCGAACCCTCCATGAACCGGAAGATACCGAAACGGCGCCCACCGGACGCGGAATGCCCGTCCCCGGCGACCGGGGACGGGCATTCCGACCGACGTCGAATCACATATTGATCATGTGGCCGGCGAGGCCGTGAATGGCTTCCTTGACCGCCTCACCCAGCGTCGGGTGGGCGTGCACGTTGCGCGCCATCTCGTGCACCGTGAGGTCCCACTGCTGCGCCAGGGTCAGCTCGGGCAGCAGCTCGGTGACCTCGGGCCCGATCAGGTGCCCGCCCAGCAGCTCCCCGTACTTCTTGTCGCTGATCAGCTTCACGAAGCCCACCGGGTCGGCCAGGCCGTGCGCCTTGCCGTTGGCGGTGAACGGGAACTTCGCCACCTCGACGTCGTAGCCCTGTTCGCGGGCCTGGGCCTCGGTGTAGCCGAAGCTGGCGATCTGCGGCTGGCAGTAGGTCGCGCGCGGGATCATCACGTAGTCGAGTTCCATGGTCTCGGCACCCGCGATGGTCTCGGCGGCGATGACGCCCATGGACTCGGCGGCGTGGGCCAGCATGAGCTTGGCGGTGACGTCGCCGATGGCGTAGATGTGCGGCACCGAGGTGCGGCAGCGGCCGTCGATGTCGATGGCGCCGCGCTCGGTGAGCTTGACGCCCGTGCGGTCCAAACCGTAGCCATCGACGCGCGGCTGGAAGCCGATGGCCTGGAGGACCTTGTCGGCTTCGAGGACCGTCTCCTTGCCGCCCTTGGACACCGTGACGCGGACCTTGGCGCCGGTGTCGTCGATGGACTCCACGCGGGTGCCGACAAGCACTTCGACACCGAGGCGCTTGTAGCGGCGGGCGAGTTCCTTGGAGACCTCTTCGTCCTCCAGCGGCACCATCCGGTCGAGGAACTCGACGATGGTGACCTTCACCCCGTAGTTGTGCAGCACGTAGGCGAACTCGACGCCGATGGCGCCCGCGCCCGCGATGATGACGCTCTCGGGCAGTTCGGCGGCGAGGATCTGCTCCTCGTAGGTGACCACGCGCTCGGACAGGCTGGTGCCCGGCAGCAGGCGGGTGGTCGCGCCAGCGGCGATGATCGCGTTGGCGAAGGTGACCGTCTCGGTGCCGCCGTCGGTCAGCGCCACCTCGATGGTGTTGGCGTCGGTGAACGTGCCCTTGCCCTGGAACTGGGTGATGCCGTTCTTCTTCATCAGGTAGTGCACGCCCTTGACGCGGCCATCGGCCACCGAGCGGCTGCGCTCGTAGGCGGCGCCGTAGTCGAAGGTGACCGTGCCCTCGACCTGGATGCCGAACGTCTTGGCCTCGTGCTGGACCAGGTGGGCCAGCTCGGCGTTGCGCAGCAGCGCCTTGGACGGGATGCAGCCGACGTTGAGGCAGACCCCGCCCCAGTAGCGTTCCTCGATGATCGCCGTCTTCAGCCCGAGTTGCGTCGCCCGGATGGCCGCGACGTAGCCGCCCGGCCCGGCCCCCACGACCACGACGTCGAAATGTGTGCTCATGGTGCCCACGATATTGCCCAGGGGCGGGTGGCGGGCAAGCCGCTCAACTTGACCCGTCAATCCATCGTCGACTGGGTCACGGCCAGTGACGCGGGCCGCACCCCTTCGACCGCCGCGACGACCGAGCCCACCACCGCGCTGTCGGTCAGGTTCGTCCCGGCGACCCGCACCGTGCGCACGCCGTTGGCCTTCGGCGCCCAGCCTGGGCCGACCATGACCACGGTGCGCACCACGTCGGGAAACTCGTCGACCACCCGCGCCACCGTCCCGGCGTCCACCGTGCGGGCGATGAGGTGCGTGCGGGTGAACCGGTCCGCCAGCGACTCCAGGACGTCCTCAACGGCGTTGAGGCACTGTCCGTGAGCGACCGAGCACCAGGCGATCTGGTAGCGCTGCGCGAGCGGCTCCCAGCCCGCGGGCAGGTCGGCGGGGGCGGTGTCGGAGTCGTCGATGACCACCAGGGCGGGGCCGTAGTCCAGGCCGCGCCATAGTGGTCGCGGTGTCTCGCGCACTGCCGCCTCCTCCGGGGTGAATCGTCCCCACCTCGACTACCCGGGATCGCTGGGATCCAACCACTTTCGGGGGTCACCCACATCTCGAAGTCGAGTTGTCGGGCCGACAGCGCGTGCATACGGTGAGGTGAAACCGCCGAGGACAGGGTGTGGCCGGTGCCCATCACCGCGCGAGCCGTCGAGACCAGGTCGAGGTCGGACTACGCCCACCTCGAACCCCTCTTCGGTGACCTCGCGCGCCTGACCCCCACCGATCCGCGCCACGCCGCGGTGCGCGCCGAGCTGGTGACCGGCCACCGCCGGGTGGCCGAACACATCGCCGCGCGCTTCCGCGACCGGGGCGTGCCCCAGGACGACCTGACCCAGGTGGCGATGGTCGGGCTGATCAATGCCGTCGACCGGTTCGACCCGGCGCGCGGGTCGGACTTCCTGAGCTACGCCGTGCCGACGATCATGGGCGAGGTGCGCCGGTACTTCCGCGACACCGCGTGGGCGCTTCGGGTGCCGCGCACCCTGCAGGACCGGTACCGCACGGTGAGCGCCGCGGGCGTCGAGCTGACCCAGGAACTGGGCCGGGCCCCGACCCCCAGCGAGCTGGCCCGGCACCTCGACCGCCCCCTTCGGGACGTGTTCGAGGCCATCGCCGCAGGTCAGGCCTATCACACGGCGCAGCTGGACGAGACTCCCCAACCGGGGCGGCCGGACGACGCGCTGGCGAGTGTGGAGGTGGCCCAGGCGCTGCGGCCGCTGATCGCCCGCCTGTCGGACCGCGAGCGGCGCATCCTGGGCCTGCGCTACGTCAGCGACGACACCCAGACCCAGATCGCCGAACGGCTCGGGCTGTCCCAGATGCACGTGTCCCGGCTGCTCACCCGCACGTTGGCCAAGCTGCGTGAGGGCCTCAGCGACTGAAGAGCACACGGCATGGGCTTGCGCCAGACGCGCGCCCCAAGAGTGAGCCTCAGCGACTGACCCGCCTGCGCGCGTACGCGGCGCGGCGCTCGCCCTCGTCCAGCCCGCCCCAGATGCCATAAGGCTCGATGACGGTGAGTGCGTGATGGCGGCACTGCACGATGACGGGGCAGCTCTGACAGATCTCCTTCGCGTGGCGCACCCGGTCGGCGCGGGCCTGCCCGCGCTCGGCGTCGGGGTGGAAGAACCAGGCGCTGTCCAGGCCGCGGCAGGCACCCTGGCGCTGCCAGTCCCACGTCTCCGAGACCGGCCCTGGCAGGCGCGATAGCTCACTCATGTCCCTGCTCCCCTCGTCACCGCTCCTTATCGGAGGTGTTACCCGGGGTCGCCCTGGCTGAAACGAACCCCACTTCAATCGTGCGCTCCGGCAGCGGTCGAACAGGACTTATAGGGTTGGGATGGTCCACACTGGGGTGAGCGGGACAACTACTGCCGGGGAGGCAGCGTGGCACGGCCGATTTGGAACGGCGCGATCAACTTCGGGCTCGTGACGGTCCCGGTCGAGCTTTACGGCGCGACCGAGGACCACACGATCAGCTTCCGCCAGTTCGAGCGGGGCACCGCCGACCGGATCCGGTACAAGCGCGTCAACGAGCGCACCGGCAAAGAGGTCGCGTACTCCGACATCGTCAAAGGCGCCGAGATCGGCGGCGGCGACTACGTCATCATCGAACCGGAGGAGCTCGACGCCATCGCGCCGGGGCGCTCCAGGACGATCGACATCTCCACCTTCGTCGACATCGACGAGATCGACCCGATCCACTACCAGAAGACGTACTGGCTGGCGCCCGCCAAGGAGGAATACGCGCGGGCCTACAGCCTGCTGTTGCAGGCCATGCGCAAGTCCAACCGCGCGGGCGTGGCCACCTTCGTCATGCGCGGCAAGGAATACCTGACGGTCGTGCGCGCGGGCGAGGAACTGCTGATCCTGACGACCATGCTGTTCGCCGAGGACCTGCGCGACCCGGCCAAGGAACTGAAGTCGATGCCGGAGATCGCCCCCGCGCGCGGCAAGGAACTCGACATGGCCATCTCGCTGATCGAGTCGATGAGCGAGGAGTGGAAGCCCGAGGAGTACAGCGACACGTACACCCAGCGCGTCGAGCAGCTCATCGAGGACAAGAAGGAAGGCCGCGAGGTAGTCACCGAGGAGGCCCCGAGCGAGCCGACCAAGGTCGTGGACCTGTTCGAGGCGCTGAGCAAGAGCGTGGAAAGCCGCAAGAAGCGCCGCGAGGAATCCCCGGAGCCGGAGGCGGATCTGGCAGGCCTGACCAAGGCCGAGCTGGACAAGCTGGCCCGCGACCTGGACGTCAAAGGCCGCTCGAAGCTGAACCGTGACGAGTTGGAGAAGGCGGTGAAGGCGGCACAGGGCGCGGGCGCACGTCCGAGGAGGGCTTCGTGACCTGCTCCGCCTGCGCCTGAACGACGAAGGGATCCGCCGCCGCCGGATGTCGAGGCGGCGGCAGATCCCCGGTCGACGGGCTAGAACAGGTTCTTGAAGAACCGGCCGACGGACTCGAAGAACTCCTTCACCTTCTGCCACGCGTTCTTGAGCCACGTCACGATCTTCCGGAACAGCTCCACGATGAAGGTCTGGATCTTGTTCCAGATCGAGGTGAAGAACGCGCTGATCGCACTGGAGATCAGCCGCAGCAGCGGTCCTGGCCTTCTTGAGCAGGTCTCTCAGCTTGTCCGCGGACTCTTCGACCGTGCTGGTGGACTGGGCCGTGTACGGGTACGGCTTCGTCTTCCCGGTGAAGCCCGCCGCCAGCGCCAACTGGGCGCTGGCGATGTCGTGCGCGGCCTCGGCTCGCACCAGTGCCTCGAATTCGGCGTCGGTGGGCTCGACTTCGGTGCTGCTCATAGTCGCGGTCATGCCAACCGTCACGTTGAGTGATTGTGCAATTACGCACAGCCACTCCACGCTACCAGGGTCTGGAGGTCGAACAAGAACTGAGGCGCCGGTTCAGCCGTTCGAGTTCCGGAGGAACATCAGCATTCGATGACGTTGAGGGCCAGGCCCCCGCGCGCCGTTTCCTTGTACTTGGTGTGCATATCGGCGCCGGTCTCACGCATCGTCTTGATGACCTTGTCCAGGTGCACCACGTGGGTGCCGTCGCCGCGCAAAGCGATGCGGGAGGCGTTGATGGCCTTGGTCGACCCCACGGCGTTGCGTTCGATGCACGGGATCTGCACCAGCCCGCCGACCGGGTCGCACGTGAGTCCCAAGTGGTGTTCCAGCCCGATCTCGGCGGCGTTCTCCACCTGCGCGACCGAGCCGCCGAGCACCGCCGTCAGACCGGCGGCGGCCATGGCGCACGCCGAGCCGACCTCGCCCTGGCAGCCGACCTCGGCGCCGGAGATCGAGCCGGTCTCCTTGAGTACCACGCCGATCGCCGCGGCGGTCAGCATGAAGTCGATGACACCGTCCTCGGAGGCCACCGAGATGAACCGCGTGTAGTAGTGCAGCACCGCGGGGATGATCCCGGCCGCGCCGTTGGTCGGGGCGGTCACGACCCGGCCGCCGGAGGCGTTCTCCTCGTTGACCGCCAACGCGTACAGCGAGACCCAGTCCATCACGTACAGCGGGTCGCCCGCGCCGTCCTCGGAGAGCAGCTTCTCGTGCAGCGCCTTGGCCCGGCGGGGCACCTTCAGCCCACCTGGGAGCACGCCGTCCTGTTCGCAGCCGCGCGTCACGCAGTCCTGCATGACCTGCCAGATGGCGAGCAGCCCGGCCCGGACCTCGTCCTCGGTGCGCCACACCAACTCGTTGCGCAGCATGACCTGCGCGATGGTCAGGTCGTTGGCCGAGCAGTGGTCCATCAGTTCCGCCGCCGTGCGGAACGGGAACGGCACGGGCGTCGTGTCGGCCGAGATGACCGGACCGTCGGCCGCCGTCTCGTCGAGGACGAAGCCGCCGCCCACCGAGTAATACGTCCGCTCGGCCAGCAGCGTCCCGTCCGCCGACCAGGCCGCGAAGGTCATTCCGTTGGGGTGCAACGGAAGCGACTTGCGACGGTGCATGACGAGGTCGTCGTCCTCAGTGAACGCGATCTCGTGGGTGCCCAGCAGCGAGAGTCTGCCGCTGGAGCGGATCTCGGCGACCCGGACCGGCACGGAGTCGGTGTCGACGTCCTCCGGCCGCGCGCCCTCCAGGCCCAGTAGCACCGCCTTGTCGCTGCCGTGGCCGTGGCCGGTCGCGCCGAGCGAGCCGAACAACTCGGCCCGTACCCGCGCGACCTCACCAAGGCGGGGCCCAAGACCGTCGACGAACATCAGCGCGGCCCGCATCGGGCCCACGGTGTGTGAGCTGGACGGGCCGATCCCAATGCTGAACAAATCGAAAACGCTGACCGCCACGACGATCCTTCCAACCTTCATACAGCGTACTCGGGCCGCGGGTCACGCGGCCCGAGTCGCTTGGCTCAGCCTAATTCCGGGTACAGCGGGCGACGCTTGACCAACAGGTCCACGCGGTCGCGCAGAGCCTCCTTGGTCGCATCGTCGAAATCGGGCCGCAACGCGACCGCGATGATGTCGGAGACCTCAGCGAAGTCCTCGGCGTCGAAGCCGCGGGTGGCCAGCGCGGGAGTGCCGATGCGCAGGCCGGAGGTAACCATAGGGGGACGGGGGTCATTGGGGACCGCGTTGCGGTTGACCGTGATGCCCACCGAGTGCAGCCGGTCCTCGGCCTGCTGGCCGTCGAGCTGGGAGTTGACCAGGTCGACCAGCACCAAGTGCACGTCGGTGCCGCCGGTGAGGACCTTGACGCCCGCCTCGGCGCAGTCGGCCTGGGTGAGCCGCTCGGCCAGGATCTTGGCACCCGCCAGCACGCGCCGCTGGCGCTCGGCGAACTCCTCGGACGCGGCGATCTTGAACGAGACCGCCTTGGCCGCGATCACGTGCTCCAGCGGGCCACCCTGCTGGCCGGGGAACACCGCGGAGTTGACCTTCTTGGCCAGGTCCTTGTCGTTGGTCAGCACCACGCCGCCCCGGGGTCCGCCGAGGGTCTTGTGCGTGGTCGTGGTGGTCAGGTGGGCGTGCGGCACCGGGTTGGGGTGCAGACCCGCGGCCACCAGACCGGCGAAGTGCGCCATGTCCACCATGAGCAGCGCGCCGACCGAGTCGGCGATGCGGCGGAACTCGGCGAAGTCGAGCTGACGCGGGTAGGCCGACCACCCTGCGATGATCAGCTTCGGCTTGGCCTCGACGGCCAGGCGCTCGACCTCGGCCATGTCGACCAGGCCGGTCTCGGTGTCGACCTTGTAGGCGACGACGTTGTAGAGCTTGCCCGAGAAATTGATCTTCATGCCGTGCGTCAGGTGCCCGCCGTGCGCGAGGTCCAGACCCAGGATCGTGTCACCGGGGTTGAGGACCGCGAACATGGCCGCCGCGTTCGCCTGCGCGCCCGAGTGCGGCTGGACGTTGGCGAACTTGGCGCCGAAGAGCGACTTGATCCGGTCGATCGCGAGCTTCTCGACGACGTCGACGTGCTCGCAGCCGCCGTAGTAGCGGCGGCCCGGGTAGCCCTCGGCGTACTTGTTGGTCAGCACCGAGCCCTGTGCCTCGAGCACGCCCACCGGGGCGAAGTTCTCCGAGGCGATCATCTCCAGGGTCGACTGCTGGCGGTGCAGCTCGGCGTTGACCGCGGCGGCGACGTCCGGGTCGACCTCAGCGAGCGACTGACCGAAAGTACTCACGCATCCCCCTCTTTGGTGAGCTCGGCGTACGCCGCGGCGTCGAGCAGCTCGGGCTCGTCCTCCACGCGCATACGGAACAGCCAGCCGTCGCCGAACGGGTCGGTGTTGACCAGCTCGGGGGTGTCCACGACGGCCTCGTTGATCTCCACGACCTCGCCGTCGGCGGGGGCGTAGAGGTCGCTGACCGACTTGGTCGACTCGATCTCGCCACACGGCTCGCCCTTGGTGAGCTTCTCGCCGACCGCGGGGAGCTGCACGTAGACGACGTCACCGAGTGCGTCGGCGGCGTACTTGGTGACACCGACCGTCGCGCTCGCCTCGGCGAGATCGACCCATTCGTGCTCCTCGGTGTAGCCGAGGTTCTCCGGGTTGCTCATTCTCTTTCTCCTGATCAGGCGGGACGCTTGTAGAAGGGCAGCTTGACGACCTCGACCGGCGTTTTCGAGCCACGGACGTCGACGGCCAGGGCCGTGCCCGGCGTGCTGACCGCCGTGGGCACGTACGCCATGGCGATCGGGTGGCCGAGCGTCGGGGAGAGGGCGCCGCTGGTCACGGTACCGACCTCGACGCCGTCGCTGTCGACCACGGAGTACCCGTGTCGGGGCGCGCGCCTGCCCTCGCTCTTGAGGCCGACGAGCACCTTCTCGGCGACGTCGGCGTCGCGGCGGGTCTCCAGGGCCGCGCGGCCCACGAAGTCGCCCTTGTCGAACTTGACGACGCGGCCGAGACCGGCGTCGAACGGGGTCAGCTCGACACTGAGCTCGTTGCCGTAGAGCGGCATCCCGGCCTCCAGGCGCAGGGTGTCGCGGCAGGCCAGCCCGCACGGGACAATCCCGTGCCCCTGGCCTGCCTCGGTCAGCGCGGCCCACACGTCGGCGGCGTGCTTGTCCTCGGAGTACAGCTCGAAGCCGTCCTCGCCGGTGTATCCGGTGCGGGCCAGCAGCACGTCGTGGCCCGCGGCGGTCGCCGGGACGCTCGCGTAGTACGCCAGCGCGTCGAGGTCGGCGCCGGTCACCGCGCGCACGATGTCGGCCGACGTCGGGCCCTGCACGGCGATCAGCGCGCAGGTGGCGGAGCGGTCCTCGACCTCGACGGTGAAGCCCTTGGCCCGCTCGCGCAGCTCACCGGCGACGACCGCGGCGTTGGACGCGTTGGCCACCACCATGAAGTGGTCGTCGGCGAGCCGGTAGACGACCAGGTCGTCGAGCACGCCGCCGTCGGCGTCGCAGATCATGGTGTAGCGGGCCTTGCCCGGCTTGACCTTGGACAGGTTGCCGACCAGCGCGTAGTCCAGCGCCCGCGCGGCCTCGGGGCCGGTCAGCTCGATCTCGCCCATGTGGCTGAGGTCGAACAGCCCGGACGCCTCGCGCACCGCCTTGTGCTCGGCCAGCTCGCTGCCGTAGCGCAGCGGCATCGCCCAGCCTGCGAAGTCGGTGAACGAGGCGCCTAGGGCCTCGTGCACCGCGTGCAGCGGGGAGGGGTTGCTCATGGAAGTTCGGTCTCCTTCGGCGCGCGAGCGGACTCGGCTGACATGACTGAGCGCAGCGTGGCACGGCGGGCGCAAGAACGCCGCGCTAAGGGATGCTGTGTTGAGTGTGCTGGGGTCGATCCGTGCTGGGGTTGAGCGTGCAGGGGTTGAGCGTGCTGTGTTGATTGTGCTGGGGTTGAGCGTGCAGGGGTTGACAGTGCGGACAGGGTCATCGGGAGCTCCTCCATCGGACGCGACAGGACGCACCTGTCCCGTACTGGGAACTCCCCCTCTGTCATGGCACCTGAGAGCTTCACCGCGAAACGCGGCTTGCACCGTGGGTGAGACGCGAACGGTCGCGTCTGCTTTCCAGAGTGGCCTGGCCTGGAACGGTAGGTTTACCTGAGAGTTTCCGGGGAGTTTGCTCCTTCGGTGCCCCACCCGAACTCGGTGGAGGCTCTCCCGTTCCGGCTCGTGCGGCCCGGTATTCAGTTGTCGGGCCGAACCCTAGTCGAGCCGGAAGCCGAACGGAAGTTCCAGCCGGTGCGCGGCCAGCAGCGACGCGTCGGCGAGCAGTTCGCGGGTCGGCCCGTCGGCCACGATGACCCCTTCGTCGATCAACACACTGCGTGGGCACAGTTGCAGTGCGTAAGGAAGGTCGTGGGTGACCATCAGCGTCGTGCGCTCCAACCCGAGCAGCACCTCGGCCAGTTCGCGCCGGGCCACCGGCTCCAGGTTGGCCGACGGCTCGTCGAGGACCAGGATCTCCGGGTCGCAGGCCAGCACCGTGGCCAGCGCCACGCGCCTGCGCTGCCCGCCGGACAGGTGCATGGGCGAGCGGTCGGCGTGCTCGGCCATCCCGACCGCGTCGAGCGCCTGCTTGACCCGCAGGTCCAGCTCGTCGCCGCGCAGGCCGAAGTTGGCCGGGCCGAAGGCGACGTCGTCGCGGACGGTGGGCATGAACAGCTGGTCGTCGGGGTCCTGGAAGACCACGCCGACGCGGCGGCGGATCTCCTTGAGGTTGGCCTTCTCCACCGGCAGACCCGCGACCTCGATCCGGCCGGACCCGGCGGTCAGCACACCGTTGAGGTGCAGGACGAGAGTGGTCTTGCCTGCGCCGTTGGGACCCAGGACCGCCACCCGCTCCCCCGCTTCGACCCGCAGGTCGACGCCGAACAGGGCCTGCCTGCCGTCGGGATAGGCGTAGGCGAGTCGGTCGACGAGCAGCGCGGTCATGCCTGGCACCTAACACCGTCCCGATGAGCGCGGCGAGAATTGGACATTCGACCGACCACAGGCATGCCACATCCGACCGACCACACAGTCATGCCAACAGGGTGGCACCCAGCACCCCGGCGGCGAGCACGGCGGGGGCCAGACCCGCCAGCCACACCGAGCCGCGGGCCGGGCGGACCTCTTCCGGCAGCACGCCCGACCAGCCGCGCGACACCATGGCCAGGTGGACCCGCTCGCCGCGTTCGTAGCTGCGGATGAACAGGGTGCCGATACCGCGCGCGGTGGCGCCGAGCTGCCAGAGGAAGCGCGGGTCGTGCCCGCGGCTGATCCGGGCGGTGCGCATGCGCCGGGCCTCGGCGGCGATGACGTCGAGGTAGCGCAGCATGAGCGTGGCGATGGTGATCACCATCGCGGGCACGCGCAGCCGCTGGAGTCCGAGGATGAGGTCGCGCGGGGCGGTGGTGGCGGCCAGGGTCAGCGACACCAGGACGCCCAGCGTGCCTTTGACCAGGATGTTCCAGCCCGCCAGCAGGCCGGGCTCGGACAGGGCCAACCCGAGCACGTCGACGGTCGGCCCAGCCGCGACGAACGGCAGCACGAACGCGAGCAGGACGAACGGGGTCTCGATCAGCGCGCGGGCCGCCAGCCAGCCGGGCGGGATCCGCGCGGCGACCCAGACCGCTGACAGCACAAGGAAATACAGCCCGAACGCGAGGAACTCCGTGCGCGGGGTGGCCACCACACACAGGACGGTCGCCACCGCGGCGACGATCTTCACCTGAGCTGGGAGCCGGTGGACCGGCGAGTCGCCGGGCCGGTGCAGCAGGTCCATCAGGTGTGCACGGATCGCTTGCGCAGCAACCAGAACAGCCCACCGGAGAGCACGAGCGTGATGCCGACGCCAAGCACGCCTGCCAGGCCGGTCGACCCTTCCGAGCCGCCGACGGCATAGTCGGCCAGAGGGCTGTCGGCCAGACGGTGTTCCTCGGCGTTGTTCGCGATGCAGGAGCCGGTGAGCTGGTCGTCGACGACCTCGCAGCCCTGCTGCGTGGCGTGGTCGAGCCCGTCGGGGTTCGAGTCGGCCAGGTAGGACACCGCGCCCGCGATCACCAGTGCGGCGAAAAGGAATCCGAGGAAGAACTTCTTCATGCCGTCGCCCCCGTGCGCAGTTCGAGCGGCTTGGCCGCGCCGCGCAGCAAATAGACGAGATCGGGTCGCACGGCCGCGACCGCGCCGACCGTCAGCGCCGTGATGACGCCCTCGCCGATGCCGATCAGCACGTGCACACCGACGACCGTGCCCGCGACACCGGCAACCGGGAACGCCGCGTCGCCGCCGATGGCGAACTGGAGGACGAAGCCGAGCGAGGCGAGGACGGTGTTGACCAGTGCGGCGACGAACGCGACCGCGACCAGCCCGCCCCGCCCGCGCGCGGCCACCGACTTGAGCGCCAGCGCCACGAGGAACCCGGCGGCGGTGCCGATGATGGCCATGTTGGTGACGTTCGCACCCAGCGCGGTCAGGCCGCCGTCGGCGAACACGAGCGCCTGCACGACCAGCACGATCGACACGCACAGCGCCCCGACCCACGGCCCGACCAGGATCGCGGCGAGCGCGCCGCCGAGCAGGTGGCCGCTCACCCCCGGCAGCACCGGAAAGTTGATCATCTGCGCGGCGAACACGAACGCCGCCACCAGCCCGGCCATCGGCGCCGTGCGGTCGTCGAGATCCCCGCGCGCCCGCGCGGCCGCGATGGCGACACCGACCACGGCGACCCCGACGAACAGCATCGATGTCGTCGCGTTCAGCAGACCATCGCTCATGTGCATGGCGATTGCGCTCATTCGGCCAGCTTAATTGCACCTGATGGGTTAACACCAGAGTGTTGCAATAAACCACCCGCGCGACCGCCGGGACCGGACTGTCGGCGACCGACGGTAGCCTTCCGGTGACACGTTCATGGGGGAGCGGCGCGGGGGTGCGCTGAGGGCAAGTAACGACGGAACCGAATGCCGCCGCGCGGAGTCGGACCTCTACGGTGTCCGCACGATCACGCGACGTCCCCAGGGGGAACCGGAAATGTCACAACCGCCGCAGCAGCCCTACGGTCAGCCCGACCCCTACCAGGGCGGCTACCCGCAGCAGGGCGGCTATCCGCAGGGCGCCCCGCAGCCGGGTTTCCCGCAACAGCCGGGTTTCCCGCAACAGCAGGGCTACCCGCAGCCGGGTCAGCCCCAGCCGGGCTATCCGCAGCCAGGCCAGGGCGGCCACCAGCAAGGCGGCTACCCGCAGCCGGGCTACCCGCAGCAGCAGTACGGCGGCCTGGCCCCCTACGGCGCCGCGCCCCAGCGCAGCAAGCTGCCGTGGATCATCGCGGGCGGTGGCCTCGTGGTGATCGGCATCGTGCTGACGCTGGTGTTCACCCTCACCGGCGGCGGGCCGCGCGGCGTGGTCGAGTCCTACATCTCCGCCATCGAGGCCCGCGACATCAAGGCGCTCAACGCGCTGGCGTGCGACGAGAAGGACCGACTGCCCGAGGACGTCTTCGAGAAGAACAAGGACCGCATGCCGCAGGACATGAAGATCCTCTCGGTCGAGGAGACCGGCGACACCGCCAAGGCCAAGATCGAGATGAAGATCGAAGGCAAGACTCGCGACGAGACCGTCGATCTGAAGAAGAACAACGGCGATTGGTGCGTGGACTGACCGGTCCGCGGGTCCCATGGGAGCGGGACCACTGGCGCGGGCCCGTGCGGCCGAAGTAGACAGTTGCAGCAAGCGGCCACGACCGTTGTGCGCCTGATTCTTCCTGGAAGAGTCGGCCCCGACGGTGATCGCACTACAACTGATCCTCCAGGGGGAGCCCCGCCATGTCCCAGCCGCCGCAGCCGCCCTTCGGCCAAGCCGACCCGTACCAGGGCGGCTACCCACAGCAGGGTGCTTTCCCGCAGCAGCAGACCGCCCAGCCCGGTTACCCGCAGCAAGGCTATCCGCAGGTTTCGCCACAGCAGGGACACCCGCAGGGGGACCCCCACGCGGGTGGCTACGCCCAAAACCAGTTCGGCGGCCCGCAGCAGCCGTACGGGTATCCGCAAGCCTATGGCGCTCCGCAGAAGCGCAACTCGACGCCGATCATCGTCGCCGTCGCGGTTCTCGCGGTGGTCGGCATCGGTCTCACGCTGTTCCTCACCCTCGGCGAGAGCGGCGGGAGCGGCGGCAGCGCCCGAGACGCGAGCGCCCGAGACACGGCGGAGAAGTTCGTCGGCGCCGTGCGGTCCAAGAACCCGGACGCGGCCCGAGCGCTGGTCTGCGACGAGAAGGACAAGTCCCGCGTCGACGAATCCGGGGCCTTCACCAGGTCCGGCTTCGAGGTCACGCTCGGCGATGTCTCCGAGAGTGGCGACACCGCGACCGCGACGTTGATCATCAAGATCAAGGACAAGAGCACGACCTCGGTCATGACACTGGCGAAGCGAAGCGGCGACTGGTGCGTCGACGACGTGGACCGAGGCTGATCTCCCCCGGCGAGCGAGGCGACTCGCTCGCCGGTCTCCGGTCACGGGTTGAACCGCACCAGGGTCCGGGCGCCGCGCCCATCGCGCATGTCGGCGAAGGCGGCCTCGATGCCGTCGAGGTCGGTGGTGGCGGTGACCAGGCTCGACACGTCCAACTGTCCACTTCGGACCAGGTCGAGCAGGCGCGGCACGTCGACATCGGGGTCGGTCGAGCCGAAGAGGCAGCCGGTGAGGGTGCGGCCGAAGTAGTAGAGCTCCAGCGCGCTGAACTCCACCTTCGCCTTGGCCGACCCGACCCCGACGACCACCACGTGCCCGCCGCGCCTGCTCGACGACCACGCGGTGCGGATGGCCGCCGGGTGGCCGACGCACTCGAAGGCGATGTCGACGCCGCGGCCGCCGGTCAGCTTGCGGATCGCCTTCGCGGTGGTCTCGTCGGAGACGAGGAAGTCGGTGGCACCCTGCGCGAGCGCCAAGTCGGCCTTGGCCGCCGACGTGTCGACGGCGATGATCGGCCCGGCGCCCGCGATCCGCGCGGCCTGCAGCACCGACAGCCCGACCCCGCCGACCCCGACAACGACGACGGACTGTCCGGGCCGCACCTGGGCGGTGTTGAACACCGCGCCCGCGCCGGTCAGCACCGCGCAGCCGAGGACAGCGGCCTGCTCCAGCGGAATGTCGTGCGGGATCTTCACCGCGCCGCGCTCCGGCACGATCGTCTCCTCGGCGAACGCCCCCGCGCCCAGCCCCGGGTACAGCGCGGTGCCGTCGGCCAGTTCGGCGTGCGGGATCTCGACGGCGTCGGCGGCCCGCTCGCACAGATAGGGCTCGCCCGCGTCGCAGAACCAGCACGACCGGCACGGCGGCGCCCAGTTCAGCAAGACATGGTCACCGTGCTCGACGCTCGTGACGCCCTCCCCCACCGACAGCACGACGCCCGCGCCCTCGTGGCCGAGCACCGCGGGCACCGGCTGCCGCAGCGTGCCGTTGGCCAGGGACAGGTCCGAGTGGCACACCCCCGCCGCGACCACCCGCACGCGCACGCGCCCGGGGCCGGGTTCGGGCAGGACGATGTCGGTGACCTGCAACGGCTTCCCCTGCTCGGAAAGCACGGCGGCCCTGACCATTCGGACTCCTTCAAATTTGTGGACTGAATCGAACCTAGCCATGCGGCTCGTCGAGTTAGAAGCCTGACGGCGCGGGTCTATTTGGTCAGGCGCGGTTGTGAGGTCGTGGAACTGACTTGAACCTAACCGAGAGTGCCGGACACCGATGCGTGGCCCTTGAGCAGGTTGCGGGCGATCGTGCGCCGCTGGATCTCGTCGGTGCCCTCATAGATCCGCAGCAGCCGCAACTCCCGATACCAGCGCTCCACCGGCAGTTCGCGGGTGTAGCCCATGCCGCCGTGGACCTGTAGGACCCGGTCGACGATCTCGTTGGCCTTGACCCCGCCGAACAGCTTGGCCACCGACTGCGCGTGCCGCGAGTCGGCACCGGAGTCGACCAGCCAGGCCGCGTGCAGCACCAGCCAACGCAGCGCCTCGATCTCCACCGCGGAGTCGGCGATCATCCACTGGATCGCCTGGTACTCGGCGATGGGCTTGCCAAAGGTGACACGGGTGTTGGCCTGCTCGATGGCCATCCCGACCAGCCGCTCACACGCCCCGAGCGCCCGCGCGGGCAGCAGGTACCGGCCGCGGCCGATCCACTGCATCGCCAGCTCGAACCCGCGGCCGACCTCGCCGAGGATGTTCTCCTGGGGCACGCGGACGTCCTGGAACACCAGCGCCGCCGGACCCCACTGGCCCATGGTGTCGATCGGCTCGGACTTCCACCCGGCCGCGCGGTCGACCAGGAAGCACGTGACGCCGCCGTTGGCGCCTTTGTCCCTGTCCGTCACCGCGAAAACCATCGTGAAATCGGCCTCATGGCCGCCGGTGATGAACGTCTTCTCACCGTTGATGATCCAGTCGGTGCCGTCCTGCCGCGCCGACGTGCGAATCGCCTTGGCGTCGGACCCCGCGCCGGGCTCGGTGATCGCGAAGCATGATTTGCGCTCACCGCTGATCGTCGGCAGCAAGTAGCGCTGCTTCTGCTCGTCGTTGGCGTGATAGAGAATGATGTCGGCGGCGCCGCCGAAGCGGAACGGGACGAACGAGCGCCCGAGTTCGGCTTCGAGCAGGGCCGTCATCACCGCGCTGAGCCCCATGCCGCCGTACTCCTGCGGCGTCTGCGCGCCCCAGAAGCCGGACTCCTTCGCCTTGAGCTGCAACGCTTTCAGCTCGTCGGCGGGCAGTCCAGGCTGGTTGGCCCGCTCGCGGCGCAGGACTTCCGCCTCCAGAGGCATGATCTCCTTGCGGACGAACGTGCGCACCCAGTCGCGGACTTCGCGTTCCTCGGGGCTCAGCGAGAAATCCATCTCACTCCTTAGACGAAAGCGTTGATCCCGGTCAGCGCGCGGCCGATGAGCAACTTCTGGATCTGGCTCGTGCCCTCATAGAGCGTCATGACGCGGGCGTCGCGCAGGTACTTGGCGACGGGGTACTCGTCGAGGTAGCCATAGCCGCCGAAGACCTGGATGGCTAGGTTCGCCGCCGACACCGCGTTCTCGCTGGCGAACAGCTTGGCCATCGACGCCGCGGTGCCGAACGGCTGACCGCGCTCGATCAGGTCGGCCACCCGCCACACCAGCAGCCGGGCCGCGTCGGTGGCCACGGCCATGTCCGCGAGCATCTCCTGGACGAGCTGGTAGCCGGCGATCGGCTTGCCGAACTGGGTGCGCTCGGTGGCGTACTTGACGCTCGCGTCGAGCGCGCCCTTGGCCAGGCCGACACAGCCCGCCGCGACCGACATCCGGCCCTTGTCCAGCGCCGACATCGCGATCTTGAATCCGACGCCCTCGTCGCCCAGCCGGGCCGAGGCTGGCACGCGCACGCCGTCGAGGACGAGTTCGCCGGTCGACTGGCCGCGCAGGCCGAGCTTGCCCTTGATCTCCCGGTGGGCGAACCCGGCCGAGTCGGTGGGCACCAGGAAGGCGCTGATCCCCTTGGGGCCGGGACCGCCGGTGCGGGCGAAGATCAGCGAGACGTCGGCCCAGGTGCCGTTGGTGATGAACATCTTCGAGCCGGTGATGACGTAGTCGTCGCCGTCGCGCACCGCGCGGGTGGCCAGACTGCTGGCATCGGATCCGGTGTCGGGCTCGGTCAGGCCGAAGCAGGCCAGGGACTCCCCGGAGCTGAGCCGGGGCAGCCAGTGCCGCTTCTGCTCTTCGTCGCCCCAGTACGCGGTGGACTTGCCGACCAGGCCAAGGGAGACGCTGACGATGCCGCGGATCGCGGAGTCGCCGCGACCGAGTTCCTCCATCATCAGGCAGTAGGACAGGTGGTCGCCGCCGGAGCCGCCGTACTCCTCCGGGATGGTCATGCCGAGGAACCCGACGGCGCCGAGCTTGCCGACGATCGCCCGGTCGACCTGCTCCCGCCGGTCCCACTCGGCGGCATTCGGCACGACCTCCTTGTCGATGAAGTCGCGCGCGAGATCCCACAGGGCCTGCTGCTCGTCGCTGAGTGCGAGGTCCATGACGCTCCCTGATAAACCATACGGTGTTAGGTTTACCCAGGATAGGCCCGACCGCCCGTGACCACCAACGTGACCCAGGAGACACCCGTGCCCCGCCCGAGCACCCCACTGCTCAGCCGCGCCCGCATCCGCGCGCACGCGCTGGCGATGGTGGACACCGCGGGCCTGGGCGGCCTGTCGATGCGTAAGCTGGCGGGCGACCTCGGCGTCCAGGCCCCGTCGCTGTACTCGCACTACCGCACGAAAGACGAACTGCTACAAGACATCGCCGACGACATCATGTCCACAGTGGACATCAGTGACTTCGCGACGGACTGGGCGGCCGGCGTGCGGACGTGGGCCCGCTCGTACCGCGCCGCGATGGCCGCGCACCCGAACATGGTCCCCGTCATCGCCGCGGGCCCCGCCCGCCGCGAGACCGCCCTGGCCCGCGCCGACGCCGTCCACGGCGGCCTCGTCCGCGCGGGCTGGCCCCCGCGCTACGCCACCATGATCGGCGCCTCAACCAAATACCTGGTCCTCGGTGCCGCGATGAGTTCCTTCTCGCGCGGCTTCGAGGACGACGTCCAGGTCTATGTCGACCGCTACCCCCACCTGGACCAGGCCCACCGCCTCCGCGACCACGCCGACGAGATCGACGCCGACAGCTTCGAACTGGCCCTCGACGCCTTCATCCACGGCCTCACGGCCCTGCGAGCGACCCTGTCACCCTGACTTGGAGACCGAAGAAGATCAGCACCGGCCTGGTCAGGTCAGTACCTCGCGAGCCGCCCGCAGGCCGGATTCGACCGCGCCCTCCAGGTATCCCGTCCAGGTCCGGGCCGTCTCGGCGCCTGCCCAGTGGACCCGGCCCGTCGGTGTCGGCGGCGCGGTGAACGCGGACAGGGCGCCGGGGCGCGGAAGGGCGGAGTAGCCGCCGCGGACGTGTGGGTCGTCCTGCCACGCCTTCTCGTGCCAGTCCAGCGGATGGCGCGCGCCGGCGCCCAGCGCGCGGGCCGCGGTGGTCAGCACCGTGTTCTTGCGTTCCTCCAAGGTCATCGCGGCAAGGGTGCGGGCGCGGTGTCCTGGGACGAGTACCGCGAGGTGGCCGGGGCCGCCGGGGGGCGAGACGTCGGCTATCGCCGGGACCAGTCCGTCAAGGGCGATGACCTCGCCGCTCAGTCCGTCCCGACGCCAGAACGGGGTGTCGTAGACGGCGACCGCCTTGTAGATCGTGCCCATGAACGTGCCCCGTTCGAAAGCGGCGCGGTCCTTGGGCAGCGGCGGGTCGTGGCGGATGTCGGCGGCGACCGGGGGTGGGATCGCCACGATCGCGTGGGCCGCCCGGATCGGGCCTGCCATGGTGTCGATCACGACGTGGTCGGGTGTGCGGTGGATCGCCGTGGCCGGACGGGACAGGTGGACGTCCAGCCCGGCGGCGACCCGGTCGGCGAGCGCCCCGGCTCCCCCGGTGAGCAGCGAATCCTGTGCCCCTCCTTCGACGCCGAGCATCGACCGCAGCCCACCAGCGGCGCGCACGCCCGACGAGAACGCGGCCAGCGACACCTGGTCGACATCGGCGGCGAAGGCCTCGGCGATGATCACCTCAAGGAGCGAGCGCGCCTTGCGGTGCGGGATCTTGGTCAACCAGTCGGCGATCATCGTGTGGTCGTCTTGGGGCGCTTGCCTGGACAAACGCAGCAGGGCGACGCCCGCGACGAGAACCGTGACGCCGCCGCCGCCCAGGAACCTGCGCTTGCCCAGGGTGGGTGTGGCGAAGGTGGACACGCCGTGGTCGGCGGCGAGTGCCTTCATCCGGCGATGTTCAGGGCCGAGCCACGTACCGCCCAAGTCAACCGCCGACTCCACGACCGACATCACGGTCCGCGCGCGCCCGCCGACGCGGTCCGCCGCCTCCAGCACCGTCACGTCGACACCGTTTCGGCGCAGCTCCCGGGCCGCCGTGAGTCCGGCGAAGCCCGCTCCGATCACCACCACGTTCATACAACGATCGTTGCATAACGCCTGTTGCATGACAAGGTACGCTGCTCAGGTGCCCCGCCAGATCAACCACGCCACCCGACGCGACGCGATCAGTGACGCAGTCGTCGCCATCGCCGCCGACCACGGGTTCGCGGCGGTGACGATCCGCGCCGTCGCCAAGCACGTGGGCGCCTCCACCTCCGTCGTCACCCACTACGTCGCCAGCCGCGACGAACTGCTCCGCGGCGCGGTCCGGCGCGAGCTCGCCATCCGGCAGGACGAGGCCGACACCGCCCTCGCGGGCCTGTCTGGCGCGACCGGCCTGCGCGCCCTGGTGCACTGGGCGGTGACCGACCTGGGCGAGCGGGTGCACCGCTTCTGGCTGGCCCTGCTGATCGCCGCCCACGCCGAGCCGGTGCTGCGGGCGGAGCTGAACGAGTTCAATACCTGGTGGGACACCCACCTACGCGACTTCGTCACCGAATCCGGTGTCTCGTCTCCCGAGGTCGTCATCGATACCCTCGACGTCGTCATCGACGGCCTTGTCACGGCGGGATTCGAGGCCCCCTTCGACGCCGCCCGCCGAGACCGGGTGCTCGACCGCGTCTGGACAGCTCTCGACCTCTGACGACAGGAAATACCACAGCGGGTCTGGGCGACAGACAGGACCAGTTAGCCATGAGAGCATCGCGAGATGGCGGTCCCACCAGACAAGGCGCGGCGCAAGCAGATACGTGACCAGTACAAGCGCGCCGAAAGGGAGGCTCGGGCAGCGGCGCTTCCGATGAGCCGTGAGCAGCTCGCGGAGCTTGTCGAGTTCGTTGGCGACCTCGTGGTCTCGGAAGGCTGTGACCACACCCTGCGACACACCCAAGTCTGGATCCGCGCTCATGACCTCGAGTGGACGCCGATCGCCGGAGGGCTGGCCGAACTCGGCGGCTACTGCGACTGCGAGGTCGTCATGAACTGCGACCCCGAGGACGTGTTCGACTAACCATCCGACCACCTCCCACGGAGGCCGTGTCCCGCACGGGGGCACGGCCTTCGCGCCTCGCTCAGCCGACGCCCGCGCCGTGCAGGGTGACCCAGCGGCGCATCGAGTACTCGACCATGGTGATCAAGGTGTTCTTGGTCGACTGACGGTCCCGCGCGTCGCACGTGACGATTGGGACTTCCGGGCCTACGGCCAGGGCGTCGCGGACTTCCTCGACATCGTGGCCGAGCATTCCGTCAAAGCAGTTCAGTCCGATGACGTAGGGCAGGTTGCGCTCCTCGAAGAAGTCGATCGGGGAGAAGCAGTCCGCCAGCCTGCGCGTGTCGGCGAGCACCACCGCGCCGATCGCGCCGCGGACCAGGTCGTCCCACATGAACCAGAAGCGCTGCTGGCCCGGCGTGCCGAACAGGTACAGGACCAGGTCGGAGTCGAGCGATACGCGGCCGAAGTCCATCGCGACGGTGGTGGTGGACTTGTTCGGGGTGGCCGCGATGTCGTCGATGCCCATGCTGGCGGTGGTCATCACCGCCTCGGTGGTGAGCGGCATGATCTCCGAGACCGAGCCGACGAAAGTCGTCTTGCCCGCGCCGAAGCCACCCGCCACGACGATCTTGACCGAGGTCAGCGTGGGGGCCGCCGAGTCCTCAAAGCCGACGGAGTCCACTCAGTACCCTTTCCATCAACACGAGGTGGGCCTTGTTGGCACCACCGGAAGCGGTCTTGTGCACAGTGACCAGACCGAGTTGGGCCATGTCGCCCAGCAGCACCTTCGCCACGCCAAGCGGCGCACCGAACAGGGTCGCGACCTCGGCGACCGAGCGCGGCTGCTTGCACAGCGCGCCGATCTCGCGGTGTTCGGACTCGGCGAAGACCGACGCGTCGGACTCCTTGGCCGAGACCATGGTCTCCACCCGCAGTTCGAAGGTGGAGCGGGTGCGGCCGCGGGTCCAGGCGTACGGACGCACCATCGACGCGTCGGCTGCGGGTTCCAGGTCGACCGGGGCATGATCGACCTGATTTTCCCCCTCGCCGGACTCGCCGGGCGGCCACTCGGGTTCCACCGCCACCGGTTCATCCACTTCGGACTTCCGGTGCCTGCGCCGACGCCCGCCGCCAAGGGACAGGCCGTTCATCACGTCGGCGATGTTCGTCTCGGGGGCCGGTTCACCCCATTCGAGTCGCACGAAAGACAGTTCACCACCATGCTGGTCATCGCCGCGCTCGCCGATGTCGGCGGCGGCAACGTCTTCTCGTCGATGGCTATCATCTCGGTTGCTCATGTCTCGGTCATGCGGGCTGCCCCACCATCCTCCCGGCGGCGCCTTGCAGCGCCGCCCGCAGCTCCGGGGTGAGAATCTGGCCGACCCGGTCGACCAGCAGGGTCATCTCGTAGGCCACCTGCCCGATGTCGCAGTTCGGCGCGGCGAGCACGCCGAGGCAGGAGCCGTCCCCGATGGCCATGAGCAGCATCACCCCGCGCTCCATCTCGACCACGGTCTCCTTGACCGCGCCCGCGTCGAAGCACCGCGCCGCCCCGGAGGTGAGGCTGATCAGCCCCGAGGCCACCGCGGCGAGCTGGTCGGCGCGGTCGACGGGGAGCCGGGCGGAGGAGGTGAGCAGCAACCCGTCGGCCGAGACCACCACGGCGTGGGCCACTCCGGTGACCCGTTCCGCGAAGTCGTTGACCAACCAGCCGAATTGGCTTGGCTTGGACTGCGTGGACGTCATCGTGCTCCATTCATGATGGGAGGAACGCAGAACTCATGCGTCCAGCCCGGATTCCTGTTCGGTGGACTGCCTGGCCAGGCTTTCCCGGCCGCGGCCGATGCCGCGCTGGAGACTGCCGAGCCTGCCGCGCAGCGCCTCCGCGTCGCGTTCGACGCGGATCTCCGTGCCGGGCACCGGGTCGAGGCTGCCGGGCAGCAGCCGCTCGCGCGGGGTCCGGCGGGGCAGGCCGCCGTCGGCCGGAGTGTCCGGAGTGGACGCTCCGAGGGTGGCGGCGGCGTCCCAGCCCGCGTCGGCGGCGAAGCGCCACTGGGCGCCGCGCAGGTCCAGGCCGTCGGAGTTGCCGTGGGCTGGGCCGGTGTGGTGCACGCCGCGGGCGCGGTGCACGCCCGCCTGATAGCTCGACAGCCTGGTGCGCAGGTCGTCGGCGTCGCGGCCCGGCACAGTGGGCGGCGACGAATCGATGCTGCCGGGGACCAGGTTGCGGCGCGGGGTGCGGCGGGGCAGGCCGGAGCGGGTGAAGTCCTCCGGCTCGGCCGCCGACACCGACTTGGCCGCCTGGAAACCTTGATCGGCGGCGAAGTCCCATGCCGGGCCCTGTTCCGCGTCGGCGACCGTGGAGTTCGGGTCGTCGGTGACGGTGCGGAACCAGGCCGAGATCATCTCGTCGAAGATCGGCGTGGTCTCCTGGATATCGCGCACCGGGTCGGCGCCCGGGGGCCGCCCGTAGACCAGCGTCGTGTCCCACCAGCCGGTGGTCTCGGCTTCCGGCGTCTGCGGGGCGAACAGCTTGTCCGCCGAGATCTCCTCCGCCGCGGGCAGGTCCGGGGCCGGGTGGGACGGCCAGGCGACCGCTCCGGCGGGCTCGGCGGGCATGCCGAACTCAGCGGGGACGGCGGGCTCGACCGGCTTGGGGTCGCGGCGCGGCAGCGGCGCGGCCAGGTCACCGGCGTCGCGCGGGGCGGGCAGCGACTCGGGCATCTCGGCGCCGTCGCCGCGGGTCATCGGGATGAAGGACTCGACGCCGTTGGTGGGCGCGCGGCGGGGCAGGCCGTTCACCGTGGAGCCGTTGACCGCGGAACCGTTGACGGCCGAACCGTTGGTGCCGTTGACCGCGGAACCGTTGGTGCCCTTGACCTTCGCACCGTTGGACCCGTTGGACCCGTTGGTCCGCTTGATCCCCGCGGTGTGGGCGGGCGGCTCGTCCAGCACCGGGGCGGGCACTGGCGGCAGACCGACCACATTGGACGTCACCAGGTCGGACGCCACCGTGACCGTGGCCCGCAGGCCGGTCGGGGCGCCCGGCCGCAGCCGGACCTTGATCCCGTGCCGGGCGGCCAGCCTGCCGACCACGAACAGACCCATCCGGCGCGACGTGGTCGCGTCGACCACGCCGTCCTCGGCGAGCCGGGTGTTGGCCTCGGCCAGTTCGTCCGCCGTCATCCCGATGCCGCGGTCGCTGACCTCGATGCGCACCGTGCCGCCGTCGACGTGGTGGCTGGAGATGGTGACCTGGGTGGCGGGGGCGGAGAACGCGGCGGCGTTGTCGAGCAGTTCGGCGGTGAGCCGGACCAGGTCGCCGACGGCGTAGCCGACCACGAGCACGCTCGGCGGCGGCGCGATCACCACCCGCTGGTATTGCTCCACTTCGGACACGGCGGCGCGCAGCAGGTCGGCCAGGCTCACCGGCTGGGCCGACCGGCGGCCGTGGTGGACCTCACCGGTGGCGGTGCCGGAGAGGACCATCAGGTTCTCGTTGTTGCGCCGCATCCGGGTGGCGAGGTGGTCGAGCTGGAACAGCGTGGCGAGCTGGTCGGCGTCCTCCTCGTCGCGTTCGAGCCGTTCGAGCAGCTGCAGCTGGCGCTGCACCAGGCCCTGGCTGCGACGCGACAGGTTGACGAACACGCCCGCGTAGTTGGCGCGCATCCCGGCCTGCTCGGTGGCCAGCCGCAGCGCCTGCTGGTGCACCGCGTCGAACGCGCGGGCCACCTCGCCGACCTCGTCGGCCGACACCACCGCGACCGGCTCGACCATGGGCACGGCCAGGTCCCGCCCGTCGCGCAGCGCGGCGACCGCGGCGGGCAGCCGGTGCTCGGCGACGTCGAGCGCGCCGCGACGCAGCGCGCTCAGCGAGCGCAGCAGGTGCCTGCCGATGATGAGCATGATCGCGGCGGCGGCGACGAGCGCGACGATCAGGATGACCGAGGCCAGGCCCGCGGCGTCGCTGGCCTCGTCCTGCAACGCCGCCGAGCCGCTCTTGACCTGCTCGCCGAGCGTGCCGCTGATGTCGCTCAGCTTGCCCGACACCAGGTCGCTGGCGCTGTTCCAGTCCGCCGCGGCGACCGGCATGCCGGGTCTGGAGCCGCGGTCGAGCGCCCGGCGCACCAGGACGTTGCGGGTCTCGGCCTCGGCGCCGGGCAGCGCGCGGGCGTACTCGTCCTGCTGGGCCGGGTTCGCGATCGCCCGGAAGTCGGCGAGGCGGTCGTCGAGCCGGGCCTGGGAGGCGCGCAGGCCGTCGACCTCGGCGGCGGCCAGCGCGCCGCGGACGATGCCGATGCCGAGCAGGCCCTGTTGGTAGTGCACCTCTTCCTTGGCCGCCTCAAGGTCGTGCAGCGCGCCCGCCGTGCTCGACAGCGCGGGGTCGGCGACCTCCTCGGCGGCGGCGCGGTCGAAGGCGATCAGCGCGCGGACGACGGTGCTGTAGCCCGCGAGCGCGGCGGGCCCGTCGACCTCGCGGGCGCCGACCTTGCCGCGCAGCACCTCCAGCTCGCCGAAGCGGGTTCGCACGTCGGTGTAGCGGGCGGCGGTGGTCTCGTTGGAGAACACCAGGCCGTCGGCCGCGGCCAGCAGCGCCGCCTTGGCCTCGTCGGCGCTGCGCCGCTCGGCGACCAGTTCGAAGCCGATGTCGCTGGAGCCCGACGTCAGCAGCACCGCGGCCTTGGTGCGCTCGCGCTGCAGCCAGGTGACGGTCTTGTGCAGGGTGTCGTTGACGGTGACGAGCCGGTCGATCTGCTTGTAGGAGTCGGCGCGGTCGATCTGCGAACCGATCTGCAGCACGCCCAGGACGATGGCGAACAACACGGGGACCAGGGTGACGGCGGCCAGCTTCACCGGGATGCCCCAGTCGCGCCACTGGCGCAGCGCCGTCCAGCGGGACTTGCTCACACGCACTCCTCCACGACGGACTGGTCTCGCCGTCGGAACTTCTGCCTCACCGCGCCGTACTCCTTCCACGACAAATCCCGGACAGCACAGGGCACAACGGGAACCGGGTCCCACAGGTCCAACGGGGACACACCTCGACACCCAAACCGCGCATTACCGAATCCGCGTCGCCGCGTCCTTCCCCGGACTTCGGCCACTTCTGGGGACATCGGCTACTTCGGCGAGAACTTGAGAGCACAGCGTACCCCCGATTCAGCGATCATCAAGCCTTTCCGGCAACACCGGACTGACCTGCGTAAACGCCGATAAACCAGGTTCGGGAGCGGTTACCCCATCCACTCTTGGGGCTATTCAGTCACGCAATGCGTCCCATTGTCGACCTTAATCGCTCGATCGGGTTATCCTGCTCCACGACCGGGGGGCCAGCGCCGCCATGGTCGTCAGCAGGCCCGCTACCTGCGACGATCACCTTGTGGTTGCCGGAAAGCGGCCACATCGCCGCCACGTCCGGTCCACGATGGGTGACCGGCCGCCTGCCGAGCGCCACCTCAGGCACACCTGGTGACCGGCGGGTTCACCGATCCGTGTGATGTCCGGAACCGGGCCGTATCCAATTGCCGCCGCTATCGTTCCGTGATCGGCGTGACGAAATATCTGCCGAATATTAGGGCGAGCGTCGACATCGTGGTTAGTATGGCGCCCGCCCGGTCCTTGCTATCGGCTCGTTATAAGACCGCCGCGCCGATCAGCCGCACCGGAAGTCCCCTGACTCGCTCGCCCGCCGCTGCCTAGACGGAGGAATGCATGACCGAGGTCGTCCCGCCCCCCGCGCGACCGAACCGAGGCCCGGACCACGGCTCACACCGCGGCTCCCCCCCTGGCGCGAACCGGGCCCGGCCCATCCCGGCGACGTTCGGCGGCATCACCACGCCGACCGACCGCGGCTGGGCAGGCCCGGACTACGCCGCCATCCACCGCAGCGCGGACTTCACCGCGCTGCGGTCGCGGTTCCGCCGGTTCGTCTTCCCGATGAGCGCGCTGTTCTTCGTCTGGTACCTGACCTACGTGCTGCTCGCCGCCTACGCCAAGGGATTCATGAGCCAGCGGATGTTCGGCTCGGTGACCGTCGGGCTGGTTCTCGGCATGGCGCAGTTCGCCTCCACCATCGGCATCACCGCCTGGTACCTGCGGTGGGCGCGCAAGAACCTCGACCCCGAGGTGGCCAAGATCCGCACCGCCGCGGGGGTGGACGCTTGATGAAGACCCTTGCCGCGGCCGGAAGCCAGGTCGGCGACCCGGTTCTCAACACCATCGTGTTCGCCGCCTTCGTGGTGATCACCCTCTACGTCGTCTACCGGGTGAGCGGCCGCAACAGCTCCACTTCGGACTACTACGCCGCGGGCGGCCGGTTCACCGGTGTGCAGAACGGCATCGCCCTGTCCGGCGACTTCCTGTCGGCGGCGTCGTTCCTGGGCATCGCGGGCGCCATCGCGATCAACGGCTACGACGGCTTCCTGTACTCGATCGGCTTCCTGGTGGCCTGGCTGGTCAACCTGCTGCTGATCGCCGAGCTGGTGCGCAACACCGGCCGCTTCACCATGGGCGACGTGCTCGCCTACCGGATGCGCCAGCGCCCCGTGCGCGCCGCCGCGGCGACCTCGACGCTGGTCATCTCGTTCTTCTACATGCTGGCCCAGATGGCGGGCGCGGGCGCGGTCGTCGCGCTGCTGCTCAACGTCCAGGGCAAGGGCGGGCAGGCGCTCGTCATCGCCGTCGTCGGCCTGATCATGATCTTCTACGTGCTGGTCGGCGGGATGAAGGGCACCACCTGGGTGCAGATCATCAAGGCGGCGATCCTGATCCTGACCGTGGTGCTGATGACGGTGTTCCTCATCGGCAAGTTCGGCTTCAGCATCAGCGCGCTGCTCGACCAGGCCGCGGCCAACAACGCCAAGGGCACCGCCGTGCTCGAACCCGGCGCCCAGTACGGCAAGACGCCGATCTCCACTGTGGACTTCATCTCGCTGTCGCTGGCGCTGATCCTGGGCGCGGCGGGCCTGCCGCACGTGCTGATGCGGTTCTACACCGTGCCCAACGCCCGCGAGGCGCGCCGCTCGGTGGTCTGGGCGGTCGGCACCATGAGCGTGTTCTACGGCGCGACGCTGATCATCGGCTACGGCGCGTCCGCGCTCGTGGGCTCCGAGCGGATCCTCGGCGCGACCGGACGGGAGAACGCCGCGGCGCCGCTGCTGGCCTTCGAGATCGGCGGCACGGTGCTGCTCGGGATCGTGGCGGCGGTGGCGTTCGCGACGATCCTGGCCGTCGTGGCAGGCCTGACCATCACCGCGTCGGCCTCCTTCGCCCACGACGTCTACGCCAACATCTTCCGCAAGGGCAACGCCGACGCCGCCTCGGAGGTCAGGGTCGCCCGGCAGACCGCGGTCGTGATCGGCGTGCTGGCCATCGTCGGCGGCATCCTGGCCAACGGGCAGAACGTGGCGTTCCTGGTGGCGCTGGCGTTCGCCTTCGCGGCCTCGGCGAACCTCTCCACGCTGCTGTACTCGCTGTTCTGGAAGCGGTTCAACACCACGGGCACGCTGTGGGGCATGTACGGCGGTCTCGGGTCGTGCCTGCTGCTGGTGTTCTTCTCACCGGTGATGTCCGGCGCGCCGACGTCGATCGTGTCGGGAGTGGACTTCCACCTGTTCCCGCTGGCCAATCCCGGGATCGTGTCCATCCCGGTGTCGTTCCTCTGCGGCTACCTTGGCACCATCCTGAGCAAGGAACCGGCCGACGCGGCCAAGCAGCAGGAGATGGAGGTTCGTTCGCTGACTGGCATCGGCCGTTAACCGACCGGTCACTTGGCGTTTCCGTCCGTGCCTGCCGCGTAGTCGTACGGTGGCGACGCGGCCCGGATAGTACGTCCAGTGACTTCCGGTCGATTAAGGCCGCTCGATTCGCGCTGCGCACCCGCGGTATTACAGTTCGACCCGTGTTAGACACCTCCCTGCGGGTGCCGGACATCCCCACCCGGCTTCGTGCGTTCCTCGATCAGCGGACGCCGGTCACTCCGTGCCTGGTCATCGACCTGGACGCGGTCCGTGCGAACTACCGGGCGATCCGGTCCGCCCTGCCTGAGGCCGCGGTGTTCTACGCGGTCAAGGCGAACCCGGCACCGGAGGTGGTGCGGGCGCTCGTCGCCGAGGGATCGAGCTTCGACGTCGCCAGCACCGGTGAGATCGACTTGTGCCTGGAGCAGGGCGCGACCCCCGAGTCGCTGTCCTATGGCAACCCCATCAAGAAGGCCGCGGACATCGCCTACGCCTATCGGCTGGGTGTGCGTCGATTCACCTTCGACTCCGACGGCGACCTGGAGAACCTGGCCGAGCACGCACCCGGTGCCCGGGTGTCGTGCCGGTTCCTGGTGGACGCGCCGCAGTCGGGCACCCCGTTCGGCAAGAAGTTCGGCTGTGCGCCCGACATGGCCATCCGCCTGCTGGCCCGCGCCGCCGACCTGGGCTTGGCCGCCGACGGCGCCTGCTTTCACGTCGGCTCCCAACACACCGACCCGGCGGCGTGGGTGTCGGGCATCGCCGAGGCGGGCCGCATCGCGCGGGCGCTGGCCGAGTGCGGGGTGCCGACCCGCTCGCTGAACCTGGGCGGCGGCTTCCCCACCGGCTACGCCGACCCCGCTCCCCCGCTCGACGTGCACGCCGCCGCGATCCGCGCGGCCGTCGCCACCCACTTCGAGACCGCCCCCGAGCTGCTGATCGAGCCCGGCCGCGCCGTCGTCGCGACCGCCGGGCTGATCCGCACCGAGGTGGTGCTGGTCTCGCGCAAATCGGACTCTGACGAACACCGTTGGGTCTATCTGGATATCGGCCGCTATTCGGGATTGGCCGAAACCGAGAACGAATACATCGCCTACCGGCTGCGCACGGCGCACCCGGACGCACCGGATGGGCCGGTGATCATCGCGGGCCCGACCTGCGACGGCGATGACGTGCTCTACCAGCACACCCCGTATCGTCTCCCGACGGCGCTACGGGCCGGTGACCACGTCGACATCCTCGACGCGGGCGCCTACACCGCGAGTTATTCCTCGGTGTCATTCAACGGTTTTCCGCCTCTGCCGACGTTGTTCGTCGGCTGATTCCCCCCGCAGGAGGTTAGACAGATGTCGTATGACCGTGCGTCCGATCCGAACGTCGGCTACTTCGCAGGCCGACACGTGCTTGCCGAGTTCGACGGTGTGGATCCGTTGCTTCTGGACGATCTGGGCTTCCTGCGGTCGACACTGGAGGACTGTCTGGAGAAGGCCGGAGCCACTGTCTGCGACGTGATCTCCAAGCAGTTCGAGCCGCAGGGTGTGACGGTGCTGGCGCTGCTGTCGGAGTCGCACGCGTCGATCCACACCTACCCGGAGATCGGGTCGATGTTCGTCGACATCTTCACGTGCGGCGAGACCGCCGACCCGGAACTGGCCGCCGCGCTGCTGCGCGACAGCCTGGACGCACTCGAAGCCCGTATCACCACCATCCACCGGGGCAACCCGATTCCCGCGGAGCCCGCCCGATGAGCACGAACATTGTTGAACCCCTCGCCGAAGGCATGACCCGTGTGTGGGATATGCCCGAGGTGATCGTCGACACGAACACCGAGTTCCAGCACCTGGTGATCGGCAAGACGAGCCAGGGCGTGAGCCTGTTCTGCGACAACGACCGGCAGAGCACCGAGTTCAGCCAGCTCACCTACCACGAGGCGCTGCTGGTCCCCGGCCTCCTGCTGGCCCGCGAGATCGAGCGGGTCCTGGTCATCGGGTCCAGCGAGGGTGTCGTCTCGCAGATCTCGGTGGCGGCGGGCGCGTCGGTGGTCGACCACGTCGACATCGACCAGCAGGCCGTCGAACTGTGCGCCGAGCACCTGCCCTACGGCTACACCAGCGATGAGCTGGCCGCGGCCGTCAAGCAGGACGGGCCCATCAAGGTCCACTACGCCGACGGCTGGCAGTACCTCATAGACGCGGAGAAGGCGGGCGCGAAGTACGACATCGTGCTGGTCGACCTGCCAGACGAGCGGCCCGAGTTCGCCCAGCACAACCGGCTGTACGAGGAGGAGTTCCTCACCCGCTGCCGCGCCGTGCTCGCCGATGGCGGTGTGGTGATCTGCCAGGCCGGGTGCCCGACGATGTGGCGCAACGAGACCCTGATCCGCTCGATGAAGCGTTTCGGGGACATCTTCGGCACCACGGTCTACTACGGCTCCGACGAGCACGAGTGGGCGTTCCTCTTCGGCATGAACGACGCCGAGGACGGCGCGACCGAGCGGATGATCGAGCGGCTGAAGACCCTGCCGTACCGCCCGGAGACGATCGACGCGGACGCGCTGCGCGGCTGCACCGTCCCGCCGTACCGGGTGCGCAAGGCGCTCGCGTAGCACTCTCACTCCCGATGCCCCGGCCACCCACTCAGGGTGACCGGGGCATCGGGCTGTCCGGGAGGTTGGGCCCTTTCGCCCCTAGCCCGCGAGCACCGCCCGAAGTGGACTGGTCCCGAACCCACCGGCACCAGAGCACGGGAGGAATCATGGTCGCTCCCACTGTCGACCAGCTGCGCGAGACCGTGCGCGGGCCGGTCATCACCGCTGACGACGAGGGCTACGACGAGGCCCGCAAGGTCTACAACGGAATGATCGACCGCAGGCCGAAGGTGGTGGTGCGGCCCGCCAACGCGGGCGACGTGATGGCCGCCGTCGACTTCGCCAGGGAGAGCGGTGTCGACCTCGCTGTGCGCGGCGGCTCACACAGCGTGCCGGGCTTCGGCACCTGCGACGGCGGCGTGGTGATCGACCTGTCCGGCATGCGCGGTGTCCGCGTCGACCCGGCCGCCCACACCGCCCGTGCCGAGGGCGGCGCGCGGTGGGGCGACTTCAACGCCGCCACCCACGCCTTCGGGCTCGCCACGACCGGCGGGATCATCTCGACCACCGGTGTCGGCGGCCTCACCCTCGGCGGCGGCATCGGCTACCTCGACCGCGCGTGCGGACTGAGCTGCGACAACCTGGTCTCAGCCGACGTGGTTACCGCGGACGGGAAGTTCCAGGTCGCCAGCGCCGACGAGAACGCCGACCTGTTCTGGGCGCTGCGCGGCGGCACCGGCAACTTCGGCGTCGTCGTGTCGTTCGAGTTCCAACTGCACCACGTGGAGATGATCTACGGCGGCCCGATGTTCTTCGAGCTGGACGCCGCGGCCGACCTGCTGCGCTGGTACCGAGAGTTCATCGCCGACGCGCCGGAGCAGTTCGGCGGCTTCCCTGCGTTCCAGATCGCGCCGCCGCTGCCGTTCATCCCGGAGGACCGCCACGGCGAGCCGTTCGCCCTGTTCGTGCCCTGCTGGTCGGGCCCCCTGGACGAGGGCGAGGCGGCACTGAAGTCGCTGCGCGAGGTCGCCCCGATCGTGGCCGAGGCCGTCGGCCCAATGCCCTACCCGGCCCTGAACAGCGCCTTCGACGCGCTGCTGCCGCCCGGCCTGCAGCACTACTGGAAGGCGAACTTCGTCACCGAACTCACCGACGACGCGATCGCCGCCCATCTGGAGCACGGCCCGAAGCTGCCCGCGCTGAACTCCACGATGCACATCTACCCCATCAACGGCGCCTGCCACCGGGTCGCCACCGAGGACACCGCCTTCGCCTACCGCGACGCGAACTTCGCCACCGTCATCGCCGGGATGTGGCCGGATCCGGCGACCAACGAGGCGGGCATCCAATGGGTCCGCGACTACTACGACGCCACCTCCGCCCACTCCGAGGCGGGCGGCTACATCAACTTCATGTCCGAGGACGACCAGAGCCGCATCCGCGACAACTACGGCGGCAACTATGACCGGCTCGTGGACGTCAAGCGGAAGTACGACCCGGACAACCTGTTCCACATGAACCAGAACATCAAGCCCTGATGGTGGAACGCGGGTCAGGTGACGCTCCGCACGATCACGGCACCGGTCCCGATCACCACCACCGCTCGGCCGCGGTGACGTATCGGGTGCGTGAACGCGCCGACGAAGTCTGGCGTGTTCACGTGCCCGATACGTCACCTTGAGGCGGCCGAGCGCGCGTCCCCGGAGGGGGCGCCAAAGACCCAGTCTGGCGTGTTCACGTGCCCGATACGTCACCTTGAGGCGGCCGAGCGCGCGCCCACGGAGGGGGCGCCCAATTACAGGAACGCGATCACCGCGACGATCACCAGGACCACAGCTATCAAGCCCGCGATCAACAGCGTCGACCGCTCGGCCGCGGGCTGCTCGATCTCCGCCGGAGCCTCAGCGGCGGGCCGCGCCCGCCGGGGCCCAAACTCGGTCGAGCGGCGGACCCGATAACCGTCCTCGTCGGCCAGGAAGTGCCGATAGGTGTCCAGTGCCGCGCCCCTGGCGTGCGCCAGGTCCTCCGGGCGCGCCGGGTCGCCGTCGTAGAGCATGCCCGCGGTGAACCGCAACGGCCTGCGGTGCTCGTCGTGCGGGTCGCCGCCCGCCTCATCGGCGTCGACGGTGTGCTCGAACCAGATCAGCGCGTAGTCGCCGACCTGGGTCGTGCGGTAGTCCTCGTCAGCGGGCACCGGCCCGGCGACGTCGTCCAGGAAGCCGTAGTCGGTCAAGAAGTCCGGGGCCAGCAGAACCCGCTGGCCAAGGTGCCTTCCCCGTCCAATGAGGAACGCCCATCCACCCATGTATTCGTCCAATCCAAGACGGGACCCCGAGTACCGCGATCTCGTGTCGGAGCAACGTAACCATGGCGGGCGGGCTCACACCAGCACAGGTGTGTCTACAGTTTCTCGCCCGCGCGGACCTTGTGGGTCACCCGACGCTCGATGACGAAGGACAGGAAAGGGATCATCCCCGCGACCAGGACCAGCAGCGTCCCCTTGACCGACCAGCGGGCCTTGAGCGCGAGGTCGAACGCGAACAGGAGATAGACGGCGTAGAGGAAGCCGTGAGCAGGCCCGACGAACGCCATGGGCCGGGCGTTGTCGCCGACGTACTTCATGAGCATCGCCCCGACCAGGGCGAGCAGACCGACACCGACGATGTAGGCCAGCACCCGGAACCGGACAAGCGCGACCCCGGTCTTGTTGGCCGGGGTGTCGGTCGTGGTCATCGGTTCTCCTGCTCGTTCAGTGCGGCGAGGTAGCGGTTGTAGGCGGCGAGCTCGTCATCGCCCTCGACAGCCGGTGTGGGTCGCTTGACCGGCTTAGGGGCTGAGTCCGGGCGGTCGGCTTCGCGGGCCTTGAGCTTGCGATAGCGCCAGACCATGTAGGCGGGGGCGAGGCCGAAGAGGGGCCATTGGAGCACGTAGCCGAGGTTCTGGAAGGTTCCATTGGTCGACTCGAACCGCTCCCACTGCCACCAGGCCAGGCCGAGGCACGCGGCGAGCGACAGCACACAGACCCCGATGACCAGGGCCTTACGCGCATATCCGGAACCGTCACCCACGCGCCGATGGTAGACCGGGGTAGCTGAGAGACCGCCGTCACCTGGTGGTGAGGAAGGCCTTCCAGGCGGTATCGGGGAAGGTGAGGTGGGGACCGGACGAGTTCTTGGAGCACGCGCCCCGAACCGCCATCGTTCCACGATCGGGTGATCAGTGCTTGACCTGCGGGAATCTGCCGGGTTCGACGGTAAGATCGAACACATGTTCAGTGCTGAGGTGATCGCGGAAATGAGCGACGTCGAAACGCTGGATCTGCTGCGGGAGCTGGAGCGCAGGCAGGCCGCCCTCGACGCCGCGAAAGTCCGCGCGCTGGCCCACATGGCCCGGCTGCGACCGGACCTCGACGCCGGTGGCCACCGCTTCGCAGGCGCCGAAGTCGGCGCGGCGTTGACCTGGACCCCAGCCCAAGCGGCCACCCAGGTAACCCGCGCGGTTCGCCTGACCACCCTGTTCCCGACCACAGTGGACGCCTTGGCCACGGGCCGGATCGACCTGGCCCGCGCGCACGCGCTGGCCGAGATCACGGCGACCCTGTCCGACGAGCACGCCCGCGAGGTGGAGACGTGGATTCTCGCCCGCCACGAGCACAAGACCATCGCCGGATGGCGGCAGGCCCTGCGGGCGAAGAAAGACCGGATCGACCCCGACGGAGCCGACCGCCGCCGCGAACTACGACGCAGGGAACGGCGGGTCGATCTGTATGTCGCCGAGGACGGCATGGCGCACTTCGATGTGTACGACACCGGAGAACGGCTGCGCGCGGTGTATCTGGTGGTGGACAAGATGGCGCGCACGATGCGCGCCCACGGCTCGCCGGAGACACTCGACACCCTGCGCGCCGACGCCCTGTATGACCTGGTCGTCCATGGCGGCGGACGCGGTGTGACCGTCGAGTTGCAGGTCGCCGTGCCCTACACGGTGTTGCTGGGGGCGAACCTGGGCGGCACCCTCGACGGATACGGCAGCGTCCCGAACATCACCATCCGGGAGCTGATCAGCGAACACGACACCCACTGGCGGCGCATCCTCACCGACCCCGTCGGGAAAGTCCTCGAAGTCAGCACCCGCCGCCACCCCGGCGCCGACCTCACCCGCCACATCAGACTCCGCGACCAAACCTGCCGCTTCCCCGGATGCCACCGACCAGCGGTGTCCTGCGAACTCGACCACACCATCCCGCACAGCCACGGCGGCACCACCAGCGCACCCAACCTCGGCTGCCTGTGCTTGTTCCACCACAAACTCAAAGACCAACCCGGCTGGCGACTCAAACAAACCCGACCAGGACTATTCATCTGGACCACACCCACCGGAGAGACACACACAGTCGACCAAGAACCACTCATCCACTACGACGACACACCCGCACCAAGACAACGCGACACGCGGCAACTCGCCACCGTGAGGGAGGAACCCGCGCCGTTCTAGACCGTTCGACAGGTCGAAGGCTGGGTGCCGACCGCTGCCGGCGGAGACCGGTCAAGGGCGCGCAAGGCTGGGTGCGGCCAGCCCTTCAGTCGGGCGCGACGGGGGTTAGGAATGCCGCCCAGGAAGCCGCAGGAAAGGTGAGGTGGGGACCGGACGAGTTCTTGGAGTCCCGAACCCCGATGGCGAGCTCGGTGACGGCGACCTCGACACAGTCGTCGTTGCCCCCACCCCCGCTGTGGCTGCTCTTCCGCCAGACCGCTGCCATGTGGCCAGCCCTTCAGTCGGATGCGACCTGTTCGATGAAACCCACTGATTCGAGCGGGCTCAACGCCATCGATCGAAGTTGATCGAACAGCAGTCTAGCCTCGCGCACCTCTGTCGCTCGCTCGATATGGACCGCGCCAGTCGAGTAGGCGACGTAGGCGATCTCGGTGTCCTCCTCGGGAAAGCTGAGCAGGCTGAACGCCCCGTCCATCCCCGGGTGGGCGCCTGCGGTGTGTGGCAGAACCCGCAAGGTGACGGTCCCCAATGTCGCGGATTCGACCAGGTACCCGAGTTGGGCTCTCATCGCGCACACCCCGCCGACCTGTCGCCGCAACACCGCCTCGTCCAAGATCACTGACAGCCGCAGAGGGAAGTCAGCGTCGGTGAGCCGCCGCTGGCGAACCAAACGGGCCGCGACTTGATTCTCGATCTGGTCCGGCGACCATCCCGCGCGACTCGATCGGAAGACCGCCCGCATGTAGTCCTCGGTTTGCAGCAGACCTGGCACGTACACGACCTGGAATGTGTCGACCGTGGTGGCTTCGGTCTCCATGTCGATGTAGCCGCGATCTCGGATCCCGTACTTCGTCCACCAGCCGGTCGGCGCCGCCTTGCGGATCTGGTCCAGGAGATCGTCGTCCCAGCAGTCGTAGACATCCATCATCGATCTGCCGATGTGCACGTCCATCTTGTTCTCGCCCTTCTCCAGGCGAGCGAGGGTGAACCGGGTCATGTCCAGCTGCTTCGCGGCGACTTCCAACGTCATCCGGGCGGCCTCGCGCAACTCTCGGATGCGGCGGCCGAGTCTGCGGCGGCGGAACGGCGGTATGGACTTGGGTGACACCGACTACCTCCCGTGTGCGACCGGTCACCCAATGATCCAGGGTGCACAGTGCACATCGGGATTCACACCGAACTACGCCGCCGCCGTCCGCGCGTACTCGTCGGCGAGGCCGAAGACCTTCTGGCCGTACGGCACCGAATTGTTATACGAGAAAACGCCCGCCCACCAACCTTGCGCCGACCCCATGTCCCGTCCGTTGGCGCACAGGTACCGGCCAGCGGCAAAGGCGGCGTCGTCTATCTGCTGAGGATCGCCGACGCCGTCGAGGTTGGCGTCGGAGGTCCAGCGGCGCCAGGTCGACGGGATGAACTGCATGGGGCCGACCGCCCGGTCGACCTGGGCGTCGCCGTCGAAGAGGCCGCCGTCGGTGTCGCTGATGGCCTTGACGCCCGGCGAGCCGTTCAAGGGCACGCCGATGATCGGCTTGGACAGACGACCGTCCTCGCGGAGTTCGGCGCCGCCGTAGCGGCCGTGGTTGGACTCGATGCGGCCGATACCCGCCAGGGTGGCCCACGAGAGCCTGCACCCCGGCGACGACGAGCGCACCGCCAGCTCCGCGTTCCCGTACGCCATGAGCGCGCGGGCCGGGATTCCGGTGGGCCCGGCTAGCCGTTCTGCCCAGGCCCGCAGCGGGTCAGCGCCCCCGGCAGCCTGCGGCTGGGGGGCGGCGAGCCCGCCAGGGGCCACCGAACCTGGTTCGACCGGAGCCGCCTCGATCTCCAGAGCCGGGATGTCGTCGGCGAGTGGTCCGGCGGTCGGCACGACCACGACCCGGACCAGCCACCCCACACCCACGATCGCGACCAGGGCGAGCACCACCACGAGAAGCCTGATGAGGATGCCCGGACCACGCCGGGCCGCCATCACGTCCGTGTCCGCCACCGTGCTCCAGCCTGGGTCGCCAACGCTGCCACTGACAGCATCAACGAACTGGGCACTTCGGCGTTACTCGAAGTGGCTCACGCCACCGGCTCAGGCCGCTCCGCGCTGTCGCTGCAGCCTAGCCACACACCACGCGGGGGCACTGCCCCGGCGCAGGTGTTCCAGCACGGTCAGGGGACCGAGCCTGCGGCGGAGGTCCGACGGCGCCAGTCCGGCCGCGCGGTAGTCGAGGGCGCGCTGGTCCAGCGGGCTCATGCCCGCGTCCCACCACTCCTCGGCCTCGGCCACGCCGCCGACCATCTGCCACCAGCCCGCCGCGGCGGAGAGCAGTTCCTCCGGCACCTCTGGCAGCCGCTTGCGCATGGCCGCGAGGTAGCGCGGATCGGTGCCTTCCACCGTCGACCAGCGCGCCGCACCGCCGCGGACCCGCTGGCCGGGTATTCCAGGCACGATCGGCGCCACGGGAGCGTCGGCGAGCCATTCCGATGCGATGCGGTGCGCCTCCACCGCTTCGGCGTCCTGGGCACGCTCGGCGGTCCACTGACGAACCAGAGCATCTACCCCGGGGTCGTCGAGCATTCTGCCTCCTGGAGGTCTCATGATCACTCGATGGCCCAAACCGTAGGGGGCAGCACCGACAGATCGCCAGACCCAAAGCCCCAGAACTTCGCCAACCTGGCCTTCCAGGGGGCAGATCCACCCGGACGGTCCAATTTGGATCTTTTTCCACCGAAGATCAACACGGAGGGTGACCACCCTCCGGGCGGACTTCACCTCAGTGTTACTTGCCGGTAAGTTCCCGGTCAGGCAAAGAGGTTCTTGAGGAACGTGATGATCGCTTCCGCGCCGTCCCGCAGCCAGCCGAAGATCCCCTGCACCGCGTCGGCGGCGGCCGTCGGCTGGGTGATGACGTAGAACAGGCTGATCGCGACCACCACGAGGATCGCTGCCTTCTTCGCATCCATCGGCTCACTCCGTCCGCTCCGCCCGGCCTGCGGGCTCACCCAACCCATGATCCCCCAAGATGACGCCAAAGAGGGTCTTTTTCCCGCGTTTGGCGGCACGCTGGGTGAGAACATCGCTCGGACCGACACTCTCACTGTTCGATGATCACTCTAGAGGGCTAGGGCGACCATCACTCCAGGAGACACAGTATGACCCTCGGTCTCGATCGGGTGAGCTGCCCCGGCCTGGCCGCGTCCTGTTCATTGGGGTGAAACATTCACTCCGCAGAGGGGTGAACGCCCGCGAGCCGCCCGTTCGGACAGGCGGCTCGCGGCGACTCAGGCGACCGTGCCCGCCGCTCGCAGGCGGCTGATCTCCGCTTCGCTCAGTCCCAGCTCACCCAGAACGGCCGACGTGTCGGCACGGGCCTGGCTCGGTGGGGCCGGGACCGGCGGGACCGTGCGGCTGAACTTCGGCGCGGGCGCGGGCTGCGTGATACCGCCGACCTCCACGAAAGTGGCGCGGGCGACGTTGTGCGGGTGGCTGGGCGCCTCCTCGGGCGTGAGCACCGGCGACAGGCACGCGTCGGTCCCCTCGGCGAGCTTGGCCCACTCGTCCCGGGTGCGGGTGCGCAGCGTGGCGCCGAACAGGTCGCGCAGCGCGGGCCAGTTCTCCGGATTCAGGTGGTCGGGCACGTCCTCCAGCCCCAACACCTTCACCAGCTCGCCGAAGAACCGCGTCTCGATGGCGCCGACGGCGACGTACTTGCCGTCGGAGGTCTCGTAGGTGTCGTAGAACGGGGCGCCGCCGTCGAGCAGGTTCTCCCCGCGCGGCTTGTTCCACAGGCCTAGGTTCCTCAACCCGAACAGGCTCGTGGTGAGCAGCGCGGCACCGTCCACCATGGACGCGTCGACCACCTGGCCGCGCCCGGAGGACTGCCGCTCGAACAGGGCCGCCAGCACGCCCATGGCCAGCATCAGCCCGCCGCCGCCGAAGTCGCCCAGCAGGTTGAGCGGGACGGTCGGCTTGGCGCCCGCCTGGCCGATCGGCTCCAGCGCACCGGAGATGGCGATGTAGTTGATGTCGTGGCCCGCCGCCGGGGCCAGCGGGCCGTCCTGGCCCCAACCGGTGATCCGGCCGTAGACCAGGCCGGGGTTGCGCGCCAGCAGCGCGTCCGGGCCCAGTCCCATCCGCTCGGCGACACCCGGCCGAAAGCCCTCGACGAGCACGTCGGCCTCGTCGACCAGCCGCAGGACCAAGTCAAGCCCTTCCGGCGACTTCATGTCGACGCCGATCCAGCGCCTGCCGCGGGTGAGCGGGTCATTGGGGAACGAGAGCACGTCGAAGCCAGGCTTGGCCCGGTCGACCCGCACGACGTCCGCGCCGAGGTCGGCGAGGACGGTGCAGGCGAACGGGGCCGGGGCCAGGCCCGCCAGCTCGACGACTTTCAGACCGGCGAGGGGTCCCATAGATCATTCCTTCGAGAGTCAGAGCGTGCGGGAGATGATTTCCTTCATGATCTCGTTGGTGCCGCCATAGATCTTCTGCACGCGCTGGTCCGTCCACATGCGAGCGATCGGGTACTCGTTCATGTAGCCGTAGCCGCCGTGCAACTGCAGGCACTCGTCGATGGCGACCATCGCGCGCTCGCTGGTCCACCACTTGAGCATCGCCACGGTCGGGATGTCGAGCTCGCCCTTGAGGTGCTTGGCGACGCAGTCGTCGAGGAACACCCGGCCGATGCGGGCCTCGGTGGCGATCTCGGCGAGCTTGAACTTGGTGTTCTGGAAGTTGTAGACCGGCCTGCCGAACGCCTGGCGGTCCTTGGTGTAGGCCAGGGTGGTCTCCAGCGCCAGCTCCATCGCGATCACCGACGTGACGCCGATGATCAGCCGCTCCTGCGGCAGCTGCTGCATGAGCTGGACGAAGCCCTGCCCCTCGGCCGACCCGAGCAGGTTCGACGCCGGGACGCGGACGTTGTCGAAGAACAGTTCGGCGGTGTCCTGGGCCTTGAGCCCGATCTTGTCCAGCACCCGGCCGCGGCGGAAACCGGGGCGGTCGGCCTCGACCACGATCAGCGAGGTGCCGTCGGCGCCCTTGGACGTGTCGGTCTTAGCCACCACGATGATCACGTCGGCCTGGCCGCCGTTGGTGATGAAGGTCTTGGAGCCGCTCACGACGTACTCGTCACCGTCGCGCACGGCCTTGGTCTTCACGCTCTGCAGGTCCGAACCCGTGCCCGGCTCGGTCATCGCGATGGCGCCGACCCACTCGCCGGAGGCCATCTTCGGCAGCCACGCGTGCTTCTGCTCCTCGGTCCCGTAGGCGAGGATGTAGTGGGCGACGATGCCGTTGTGCAGCAGCACGCCCCAGCCGCTGTCCCCGGCCCGCGCCTGCTGCTCGACCAGCACGGTCTCGTGGGCGAAGGTGCCACCGCCGCCGCCGTATTCCTCGGGGATCGACAGACACAGCAGGCCGACCTCGCCCGCCTTGCGCCACAGGTCGCGGTCGACCTCGTGGTTCTCCATCCACCGCTCGACGTTCGGCGTGAGCTCCTTCTCGCAGAAGTTCTTCGCGAGGTCACGGAAGGCGTCGAGGTCTTCATCCATCCACGGCGAGCGGTACGACATGGCCCCTCCAGCTGGGGTCAGGCAAACAATCCGGCATGCATGTAAGTTACAAGGCGAAGGTACCTGCACGACGGACTGTCCGTAAAGTGCCCTGGACATCACGAGGAGGACACGTGATCACGCGCACCCACCGCACGCAGCAGGAACGCCGCGCGCAGACAAGGGAAGCCCTGCTCGACGCGACGATCGCGACCCTGGTCGAACTGGGCTACGCGCGGACCACGGTCCAGGAGATCTGCGCGCGGGCCGGGGTGTCCCGGGGCGCGCAGCAGCATCACTTCACCACGAAGGCCGAACTGCTGACCTCGGCGCTGGAGCACCTGTTCGACCGCTTGATCGCGGAGGTGACGCAGGCCGCTGGGGCACTGCCGCCCGGCCGCGAACGGCTGATCAAGGGCATCGACCTGCTGTGGGAGGCGTACTCCGGCGCGCTGTCGACCGCGGCGGTGGAACTGTGGGTCGCGGCCCGCACGGACGAGGAACTGCGGCAGACCCTGCTCCCGGTCGACCGCGCCCTGGGCCACGCGACGCTGGAGGTGCTGCGGGCGGCCGCGGAGGGCGAGCCCCAGAAAACGGCCTCCGACGCGGAGACCGTCCTGCTCTTGACCATCAACCTCGTGCGCGGCCTCGCCCTCGACGCCATGATCGGCGGCGACCCGCGACGGCGTGCTCGGCTGCTCGACGAGTGGAAGGCCATGATCCTGGACCGCTACCTGCGGACATGAGAAAGCGGGGTCCGGAGAGAAGCTCCGGACCCCGCCACTGCGAGATCAGCCCTTCGCGAGCTGCTTGTCGATCCACGCCTTGAGCTGACGCTCACCCGGGAAACCGACCAGACGCGACGACGGCAGTTCCTTGCCGTTGCGCAGCGGGACCAGGGTGGGCAGGTAGCGGACGCTGTACTGGCGCATCAGGTCCCGGCTGCGGTCGGCGTCGACCATGCCGACCAGGATGCGGCCGTTGTACTCCTTGGCGAGCTTCGCGAGGACCGGCTTCATCTTCTGGCACGGCGGGCACCAGGTGGCGCCGAAGTCCAGGATCACCAGCTTGGTCTTCGAGATGTTCAGGACCTCAGCGTGGTTCGCCGCGGTCACATCGATGACGTTCTCAGCCGCCGGGGCGGTGGGGGCGGCCTGAGCCGCGCCGACGGCGGGGCCGGTGACCAGGGCGAGCACGCCGATGGCGCCGCAAAGTAGACGTTTCCAAGTGGACACTGTGAACTCCTTCTGTGCAGGGATTTCTCGATGCCCCGAGTGGGGCGTCACGCGCCGGTGTCGGTCGGCAGTCCGGCCGACACCCAGTCCTCGATGCCTTCCCGGTACTTGCGCACGTCGGCGTAGCCCAGTTCGAGCAGCCGCCTGCCGACGAACTCACTGTTGCGGCAGGGAATGTTCGAGCAGTAGACGACGATCGTCGCGGCTTTGTCCGGGACGACGGACGGAGCGAACCGGTCGGTGAACTCGGCGGCGTTCTCATAGGGAAATCCGGGGATGTTGCGGGCCCCGGGCAGGTGTTCCTTCTCGTAGTACGAGACTGGCATCGTGTCGACCACGATTACTGTTCCCCCCGTCATGGCGGAGCGCAGTTCGTCTCGGCTGATCAACGGCAACATGGCAACCCTTTCGGACAGGTGATCGACACCAATTCATCGTCGGGTCGCGTGGCACCGAACCTCTAATGCCGCCTGTCCATGTCGGACCGTTATCCCTCCGCCGGGGAGCCGCCGACCTCGACGTTGGCGTTTCGGGTCAGCCAATACCGGTAATGGGGAACGCCTTGTGCCATGCGCCAGTAGTCCGCGGTCACCCGGTTGGCGATCTCCTGGGCGTAGTCCGCGCACGGGCCGCCTTCGCGCCACGCGATCATGTGCCGGACGAACAGCGGCGACCCGGCCAGCTGCCTGCACACCATGCCCTCCCGCTGCGGCCGGGTCGGCTGGACCAGGCCGACCCCGTGCCCGCCGATCACCAGGTTCTCTCTCGCGGTCACCTCGTCGACGTCGTGGACGATCTTGGCGTCGAAGCCGTGCGCCAGGCACATCTCACGGAAGGTCACCCGGCAGCCGTCACCGCAGCTCGGGACGATCCAGTTCTCCCGCGCCAGGTCGGCGAGCGCGACCTCGCCCCGCTCGGCGAGCGGGTGCCCGGAGGGCAGCGCGACAAAGGACGGCTCGGCCACCAGGGTCAGCGTGCGCACGGACGCGGGCGTCGTGTGCCCGCGGGTGCCGCACGCGGTCACCAGAGCCAGGTCGATTCCGCCGTGGGCCGCCTGCGCCAGTAGCCGCGCGCGCGACCCATCCCCACGCGAGCGGACCTCCGCGTCCGGCCGCAGGTCCCGCAGCGAATCGAGCAGCGGAACCGCGAGGACACTGTCGTTCCACCCGACCCGCAGCGGGCCGTCGTCGGTCTCGCGGCGCTGGAAGTCGCGCTCCACCTCGTCGAACGTGAGCACTATCGCCTTGGCGCGGCGCAGCACGATCGACCCGAGCCCGGTGGCCCGCACCCCGTTCTGGTCGCGGTGGAACAGCTCCCCACCCACCAGCCGCTCGATCCGGCGCAACTGGTGGCTCAGCGCGGGCTGACCGAGGCCGAGAATGCCCGCCGCCCGGTTGAGGCTCCCGGAGTCGGCGATCGCGCAGATCACCCGTAGATGTCGAATTTGCAACCGCATACCTCGGTATACCGCTACCAGCACCCATTCCCGAATACTTGCCAGTTCCCAATTAATTCCCAATTGCCTACGCAACTCATAATCCGATGACAACGGACAAAGGCAATACCCGACCCCCTGGACGCGGGTCATAGTCGGCGCTACCTCCGAGCTCCCTGCCTCGGATGCCTTCGATCACCCCCAGGAGTCATGGTGCTGCGACCACTCCCGCTGACCCAGCATTGCGCCAGTCCACTAGCCGAAGCCGAACACGTATGCATCGGAGTCAGTCCGTTCAACAGTTATTTCACAACCGAACGGATCGCCGATCTCGCCCGCTGGGCGGTGTCGTCATTCGCGAGCTTCCATTTCTTCGTGCCCGACGCGCCGTCGGCCTACACCCTCGAAGCGATCGGGTACACCCCGCGCGACGCCGCGCGTAAGGCACAGCGTCAAGGCAACTACACCCGCAACAAGATCCACCGTGCGCTGGCGCAGTGCGCCATCGACCCCGGCCCGGTGATCCTCGACTCGGCCGCGCTGGAGGTGAACCCGATGTACTCCAAGCTGCGGACCGAGGCGCACCACCGGTTCACCTCCGACCCCGGCTTCGCCAAGCATTGCCTGTCGGCTACGTCGTGGGTGCTGGAGAAGCGGCTGCGCGACGCGGAGCCCACCCACGCCCAGTCGATGCACGCGGTGCGCTACTTCCTTGCCGAGATGCCGATGTTCGTCAACACCGTCGAGATCGCGGGCGTGTCCAGCTCGGTGTTCGCCTACCACCAGCGCGTTCCGTTCCTGGAGAAGCTCTTCGCGCGCGAGCTGTCCTGGCAGCCGCACCCGGCGCAGGGCTTCGTCGTCGTCGAGCCGGTCGTCGCCGAACAGGTCGCCGCGGAGAGTGCGCTGTGACTGTTACGCAGAAGCCTTCCGGTCACGACGACTACTCCTTGTCCCGGGTCCCACCGGAGCAGCGCGTCTCGTGGATCACCGTCGCCGTGCAGCGGTTCGGGCAGGTGTCGTCGTTCCACCAGTTCCTGCTCGGCGCCGTGCTCGGTTTCGGCATGACGTTCTGGGAAGCGGTCATCGCCATCACCGTCGGCTCGGTGATGCTGGAGATCATCACCATCATGATGGGGATCGCGGGCACCAAAGAAGGTCTGTCCACGGCGCTGCTGACCAGGTGGACCGGGTTCGGCCGCAGCGGGTCGGCCATGGTCGGGCTGCTGATCTCGCTGAGCCTCGCGGGCTGGTTCGGGGTGCAGAACGACGTGTTCGCCCACGGCCTGCACGCGCTGATGGGCGGGCCGCCGGTGTGGGTGTGGGCGCTGGCAGGCGGCGCGCTGGTCACGGCGATCGTGGTGTTCGGCTTTCACGCGATGGCGTGGACGGCCTATCTCACGGTGCCCGCCTTCCTCGCGCTGGCCGGGTACTCGATCATCGACGCGCTCGGTGAGCACTCGCTGGCCGACCTGGTCGCGGCGGCCCCGCCCGGGCCCGCGATGTCGCTGGCGCAGGGCACCACCCTGGTGGCGGGGGCGTTCATCATGGGCGCGGTCATGACCCCGGACATGACCAGGTTCAACGGGTCGCCCGCCGACGTGGTGAAGCAGACGCTGGTCAGCGTGACCCTCGGCCAGTACGTGATCGGCCTGGTGGGGGTGCTGCTCGCACACGCGGCCAAGAGCTCCGATGTGGTCGGCATCATCACCTCGTCGTCCGGGGTGCTCGGCACGCTGATCCTGGTCACGGCCATCCTCAAGATCAACGACTGGAACCTGTACTCGTCGTCGCTCGGGTTGATCAACACCGTCGAGGTGCTGTTCTCCCGGACGCTGGACCGCGTCACCGCCACGTGCCTGCTCGGCGCGATCGGCACGGTGCTGTCCGCGATCGGCATCCTCACCCACTTCACCACGTTCCTGATGTGGATCGGGGTGATCACACCCCCGGTCGCCGGTGTGGTGATCGCCGAGTATTTCCTGGTCAAGCGGTGGCGCGCGGAACTCGAAGCCTCCCGCGCCACGGGCGATCTTCCCGCCACTTGCCCGAACTGGGTACCCTTGGGACTTGTCTGCTGGGCGGGCGGCGCCGCGGTCGGCTTCCTTGTGCCGATCGGGATTCCCACGATCAACTCTGTGATCGCGGCCTTGGTGATGTACGTGGCGCTGAGCAAGGTGACCACCAACCGCGCGATATCCCGAGCCGTCGGGAGGTAGGACACTTCATGCATCTGGATGTTCACCACCTACGTGTGGTGCGAGCGGTCGCGGAATCCGGGAGTCTCTCCCGGGCCGCGGCCGCGCTCGGCGTCACCCAGCCCGCGGCGAGCGCACAGCTCAAGCGGCTGGAGCAACTGCTGGGCTACCAACTGTTCGAGCGGCGCGGCGGCATCGTGGTCCCCACCGCGATGGGAGACTTGCTGCTGCGCCGCATCACCTCGGTGCTACCGCAGATGGACCGGCTGCTGGAGGACATCGGCCTGGCCAACGGCGCGGACCTCCCGCCGAGCACCGCGCGCGTCGGCGCGGTGTGCAGCGCGGTCGTGGCGCACCTGGCCTCGGCCATCTCCAGCGTCTGGCCCGAGATCGACGAGACCACGATCGTCCACGACGACGACAGCGACGGACTGCTGGCCCTACTGGAGGAGGGCAGAGCGGAGTGCGCGATGGTCAAGGATTACCCGGGCTATGAGCTCACACTCCCCCGCGCCGTCGACATGGCCGTCGTCGCGGTCGAGCCGACTTTCGTGATGCTGCCGGAACACCACCCACTGGCCTGCAACGCCGAGATCGAGCTGACCGACCTGCGCGACGCGAACTGGGTGCTGGCGGGCAACGGCACGTCCGCGGTGTTCACCGAGTTCTTCACCCGGACCTGCGCCGACGCGGGCTTCGTCCCCGACATCACCCATATGGTGAGCTCCCAGCCGATGGCGCAGATGGTGGTGCGCTCGGGCGCGGTGGGCCTCGTCCAGCCGTGCTGCGAGGGCCACGCGGGCGTCGCGATACGACCGCTGCGTGGGGAAGTCCTGCGCCGCAGGCACGTGCTGGCCTGGCGCGGCGACACCTTCGTCGCCGAACGGCAGGAGAAACTGGTCGCGGCCCTGAGCGAGGCGTACTGGTCGGAGGCCGAACGCAGCCCCGCCTACCGCAGATATCTGTCCTGCAACTGACAATGTCGGGTCAACGGGTCCCAACGGACCCGTTGACCCGACATTGTGTGCTTATCGACCTTCGCCGGGGAACAGGAACTCGTCCGCCGGGATCACCGTGCCGTTCCACCACGCGCCGAAGAAGCCGCTCAGGTCTCGTTCAGCCACCGCCTCCGCGTAGAGGCCGAAGTCATACCAGCCCTGGTTGCTCTGCTGGTTGATCGCCGGGAATCCGCTGTACATCTGGAAGAACAGCTCGTCACCGACCGTCTTGCGCAGCGCGTGCACCATCAGCACGCCCTTGGCGGTGGGCGTGTACTCGGCACGCGCGCCGGGGTCGGTGAGCTTGGGGGCCCAGAACCGCGCGTCGGCTTTCGCCGCGGTCACCTGGTCCAGGTAGCGCTGGTCGAGGTCGACGCCGTTCTTCTCCGCGTCCCACAGCCACACCGCGTACCGCGCGAAGGACTCCGTCAGCTGCGTGTCCTTCCACATCTTCGTGGTCACGCCGTCGCCCCACCACTGGTATGCCGTGGCGTAGACGAGGTCGGACATCCCGGCGTACACGCCGTAGACCGGGCGGGTCTGCGCCGGGTGCGTGGTGGCCGGGCGGTCCAGGAACATGCCGCCCGCGGCGGACTGCGGGTAGTCGCCGAGAACGCCGGAGAGGAACTCGATCACCTCGGGCAGCTTGTTCCCGAGCGCGCGCTTGTCCAGCGCCCACGTCGCGTATGCGTTGTAGACGCTGCGGCCGTCGGGCAGCGTGGCGGTGTCGACCTGCCAGCGGCGACCCATGGCCGCCATCACCGCACTCGGGGCGACCGCGGTTTCCTCGGCCCAGGTGACGGTGTGCCGGTAGCCGCTGATGGGCGTATCGGAGACGCGCGTGCCGTTGGACACCGCCTGCCATCCGTTGGGCACGGTCAGCGCGACGTGCAGGGTGGCCTTGTCGACCTCGGTGTTGTTGACCGGGAACCACGTCATCGCCGAGCGCGGCATGCCAACGGCGACAGCGGATTCGTAGCCGCGCTGCCAGCCGACCAGTCCCCTGGCCGTGCCGAGCGGCCGCGGCGAGCCGCCGTAGACGATCTCGACCGTGAACGCCGCTCCCGCCGCGAGCATGGTCCTGGGGGTCACGACGAGTTCGTGGTCACCAACCCTGGCGTGGGTGGCGCCGACACCGTCGACCTTCACCGAGTAGACGGAGAGCCCGCACAGGTCCAGGTTGAACCGGCTGAGGTCCTGGGTCGCCGTGGCGGTGATGGTCGCCTTGGCCCGGATACTGGTGGAAGAGGGCAGGTACTCGATGGCGAGGTTGTAGTCGCCGACGTCGTAGCCGCCGTTGCCGTCCTTGGGGTAGTAGGGATCGGCACCGAGCACGGTCCCCATGGGCGAGACATGGACATAGCCGTCGGTGCCGATCGTGGACTCCGCGGCCGCCGCGGGCGGGCCGCCGCCGGTCAGCATGGCGACCAGCGCGATCGCGCCGACCGACGGCGGCACAAGCCGCCTGATCCTGGGTGTCATCGATGATGCCTTTCTAGTGCAGGGTTACGGACGCGACGAGGCGTCCCGCCGGTCATCCTGCGAGCGGGTGTCGGCTTCCGGGCAGTGCCACCGGGTGATGCCGCGGCGTTATTCCCGACACGAATAACGCGGCGACATCCGCCAACGGGACTATCCGCGCGGCGCTGCGTCGCGCATGTTCGATCTGTGCGCCACTACCGGAATCCACCCGCCTCGGCTCTGCTTGCCTTGGCCACCACGGTGTTTCTCGGCTGCCTCGCCGAGGTGCTTCCGGCCGGGCTGCTGCTCGACATGTCCGCCGATCTCGGGGTGACGCCGTCGATGACCGGCCAACTGGTAACGGTGTACGCGATCACCACGGCCGCCACGGCCATCCCGCTGACCGCGGCCACGGTCCGGGTACCGCGCCGGGCGCTGCTGCTGGGGTTGATCGTGGGGTTCCTCGTGACCAACGCGGTGATCGCGGTGGCGCCGGACTACGAGACCGTGTTCGTCGCCCGGATCGTGTCCGGCGCGCTGACCGGGGTGATGTGGTCGCTGGTCGCGGGCTACGCGATGCGGCTGGCCCGACCCGTGGTCCGCGGCCGGGCGCTCGCCGTGGCGATGGCGGGCACCCCGATCGGATTCGCCGTCGGCGTCCCGGCGGGCACCTTTCTCGGCGAGGTGGCGGGGTGGCGCTGGGCGTTCGCGACGATGGCGCTGATCACGATTCCCTTGCTGATGTGGGTGGTCATCGCTTTGCCCCGGCTGCCGGGGGAGGTCAGCCGCCCCACCCCCGCCCGGGCCGCGTCGCGGCTGCCCGGGATGGCCGCGCTGCTGGCGATCGTGGTGGCGTTCTCCTTGGGGCACAACGTGATCTACACCTACATCGGCCCGGTGCTCGCCGACGCGGGCAACGGCGGCCTGCTCGGTGTCACCCTGCTGGCGTTCGGCGCCGCCACCATCGCGGGCCAGTGCGCGGTCGGCGCGGCACTGGACCGCCACCCGCGCCGGGTCCTGGCGCTGTGTTCGGGTCTGTCGGCCGCAGGCGTCGTGCTGATGGAGCTGAGCGCGGGTGAGCCGGTGCTGATGGTGGCCGCCGCCGCGGTGTGGGGCACGGCGTTCGGCGGCGCCCCGACCGCGTTCCAGGCCGCCACCGCGCTCATCGCGGGCCACACGGCCGACGCGGCCCAGTCCCTCACGATCGCCGCCTGGAACGGCGCGGTCGCCATCGGCGCACTCGTCGGCGGCCTACTGCTGCGAGTCGGCCCCAGCACCCTGCCCTGGACAGCGGCCTGCCTGGTCGCGCTCCCCCTGATCATCCTCGCCTACGCCCTGCCCCCTGCGGCCATGGACCGATCAGCAGACACGGTGCAACTCAGGCTCAACTCTCACCGCTGATCACCGCCACCGGACACGTGACCCACGACGCAGCCGCCACCCAAGGGGCACCGTGACGCAGGACGACCACGGTGACCGCCATCCGCAAGATTCGGACAGAGGGTGACCCAGCCTAAAATTCCGGGGAGGCGGACTAGTGATCGCAGGGGCCGACCCGGCCCTCGCTCGGGTCGGCGCCTGCTACATAAGGAAGAGGGGGGAATCCTCGTTTAGTGACGTTCGCTTTTGCTAACACTTCTCTAAAGGCCGCGTTTTCAGTCCGCGGCCTGCCACCAGTCGTCGGCCAGGTAGTGGTCGGCGATCTCCGACGCGGTGATGCGATCGGCGTCGCGCCAGGGGCTGACCTGGTCCAACTCGTCGATCGGGACCCATCGGGTCTCGTCGTAGACGTACATGTTGGGACGCGGATCACCCAGGTCCAGGTCCAGTGTCGACTCGCTGGGCAGCTGGCAGCGCCAGATCCGCAGGATCGCCGAGTCGTAGTCCTCGTCGTCGGTCGGCCACGCGGTCAGTGCCCGGTCGCTCAGGATCCGGTCGACGCAGCGCAGCGAGATGCTGAACTCGCTGGTGAACCGGTCCGACAGCGCGCTCTGCTCGTCCTGTCCCGGCGCGACCTCGGCGCCGGGGAGTTCCCAGAAGCCCGCGACTGACTGCGGACGGGACCTGCGCGCGACGAACAGCCGGTATTCGCGCACGATCGCCGCGCCCGTCACCACCGCCTCGGCCATGGGTCCAGTGGACTCGCCGCGACCGCGTCCGGCGAGCGGTGCGCAGCCGGCCGGAAGGGCGGGATCGACTGCCCGATGGCGCTGCGTCACCAGGTCCTTGAGGAAGACCCGCATGGTGGCGTCGTCGATGAGCATGCCCCGGTACAGGCCGAAATCGGGTTGGCGTTCCAGGAAGCGCCGTATCCCGCTGCCCGGTCGCGCGTTGTGTTCAGTGGCGCTCGGCGCCGGGGGCGCGATTCGTCATGCCCGCACGACACTGTGTCGAGTGGACTGCTCCGGTCGCCGCAACACGTTCCGCAGCCAATCCGAGCGTCCGTTCACCCGGACAGGTGACGGGGGTAGGTGCGTCCAGGCGACACGTCTGGGTTTGGGGCTACTCCTGCGGGATGATCCAGTGGTGTCCGGTGGCTCGGCGGGCGCGGGGCGGGTGACCGCGTCGTACCTAGTGCTCACGCTCGCACTCCTCGGGGTGGCCGGGTGGTGCCTGCTGTCCCGCGCGCTCGCGCCCAGCGATGGCGCGACGGTCAACGTGGGCGACACCGCCATCGTCGCGACCGGTTCCGGCTCTGTGCTGGTCAAGCAGGTGCGGGCGGGCCCGTTGCGGGTCGGCGACGAGATCCTGACCATCGATCACATCCGGCCCGCCAGTCACATTCTGCCCGGCGGTCCGGCGGCGATGGCGGGCGACCGGCTGGCCTACCAGCTCGTGCGCGACGGCCAAGTCGTCGAAGTCGAGGTCGTCGTCCGGGCCTACCCGGTGTTCCGCGACCTGCTCGACGGCTGGCCGACGATCCTGGTCGTCGGCGTCCTCGGGGCGACCTCGGTGCTGATCTTCCTGGCCCGGCCGGGCGAGCCCGCCGCCCGCGCCGCCCTGGTGGCCGCGGCACTGGCGGTCGTCACCACGACAGGGGCGACGTTCTTCCCGCTGCAGCCGCTGGACCTGGTCGCGGGCGAGCAGTTCTGGCGGTGGTTCATCGGTGAGGCCGGGTTCGTTTTGCTCTGGTCGGCGATGCTGCACTTCTCCCTCGCGTTCCCCACCGTCACCGTCCGCCGGTTCCGACAGTGGGTGGCGCTGGGGTACTTGGCCGGGCCGCTGCTTTACGCCGTGGTCTGCGCGATCGCGCTGGCCACCGCTGACTCACCCCTGGACCGGCTCGCCGTCCTGGGCTCGCCCGCGGTGCCCGCGCTGTTCGTCTTCCCCGTGCTGATCCTCGCGGTGCTCGCCCGCCAGTACCGCGCCTGCGCCGACCCGGCCGCGCGGCGCCGACTGCGGTGGCTGGCCACGACCCTGGGCACCGGCGCGGTCGGGTACCTGGCGGTGTGGGCGGTGCCAACCATGGTGGCGGGCGCTCCCCTGCTGCCGGACCGGTTCCACACGCTGGCCTTCCTGCCGGTGCCGATCGCGGTCGGCCTGGCGGTGCTGCGGCACCGGGCGCTCGACATCGAGGTCGTGCTCAGCCGGTCGCTGGTCTACGGCGCGCTGAGCGCGGGGGTGGTCGGCACCTACATCGCGGTGGTCGCGAGCCTGTCGCTGCTGTTCCCACCGATGGACCAGATGTGGCAGCAGGCGGTGGCCGCGGCGGCGGTCGCGATCCTGGTCCAGCCGTTGCGCGGGTGGCTGCAGGGCCTGGTCAACCGGCGGCTGTTCGGCTTCGCCGACGACCCGTACCGGGTGGTCTCGCGGCTGGCGTCGCGGCTGGAGAACACCCACGAGCCGGGGGCGATGCTGCCGGGGATCGTGGAGACGGTGGCCAACGCGCTGCGGCTGCCGTTCGTGGCCATCGAGATCCAGGCCAAGGGCGGCCCGGAGGTCGCCGCGAGCACCGGCACCCCGTCGGGCGACCGGCACGAACTGCCGCTGACCTTCCAGGGCGAACGCGTTGGCACCCTGGTCGTGGGCGGTCGCGCGGTCCTGCGCGCCCGCGACCGGCTCGCGCTGGCCGATGTCGCCCGGCACGCGGGGACGGCGGTCTACACCGCGCGGCTGACCATGGACCTGCGCCGCAGCCGCGACCGGCTGGTCCGCGCGCGTGAGCAGGAGCGAAGACGGATCCTGCACGAGCTGCACGACGGCGTCGGCCCGACCCTCGCCGCGATCGCGCTGGGACTGGACGCGAGCAGGCGCGGCGTCGGCGCCGACACCGCGACCGGCGTCCTGCTGGCCAGGATGCGCGCCGAGCTGCAGGACGCGATCACCGAGATCCGCAGGCTCGCCGCCGGGCTGCGGCCGCCGGTGCTCGACCAGATCGGCCTCGTCCCGGCGCTGCGCGAGTACGCGGGCGCGCTGGCCAGCCGCACCGCCAAGCTCGACGGCACCGACGAGGGCGTCACGATCATGTTGGAGGTGCCGACGGTGATGCCCCGGCTGCCGTCGTCGATCGACGTGGCGGCCTACCGGATCGTGTGCGAGGCGCTCACCAACGTCACCCGACACGCGTACGCGAGATCGTGCGCGGTGCGGCTGTGGGTGGACGATGATCTCCACATCGAGGTGGTCGACGACGGGATCGGCCTGCCCCGGCACACTTTCGGCGGCGTCGGCCTGGCGTCCATGCGCGAGCGCGCCGCCGAACTCGGCGGCGACTGCCTGGTCGCGGCCGAGGCCGAGGGCGGCACCCGGGTGCTGGCGACCCTGCCGCTGCCCAAGGAGGTCGCCACCCAGTGATCTGCTCAGTGATCAGCTCAGTGATCGACCCACATTGACCGGATCCCGCGAACACCCGCCGAAGGAAGCCACCACTCAGTGATCAGCTCAGTGATCAGCTCAGTGATCGACCCACGATGACCGGATCCCGCGAACACCCGCTGAAGGAGGCCACCACTCCATGACCGAGGCACGCCCGCGGGTGCTGGTCGTCGACGACCACCCGCTGTTCCGCTTCGGTCTGTGCACGGTGCTGGCCGCCGAACCCAGCGTCGACCTGGTCGGCGAGGCCGCCACCGGAGCCGAGGCCATCGCCGCGGCCCGCGAGTTGGCCCCCGATGTCGTGGTGATGGACGTCCACCTGCCCGACATGACCGGCATCGACGCCGCCCGCGCCATCGTCGGCGAACGCCTCGGCACCGGCGTGCTGGTGCTGACCATGTTCAACGACAGCGAGTCCGTCTTCGCCGCGATGCGCGCGGGTGCCCGCGGCTACCTGCTCAAGGGCTCCGGCCAGGACGAGATCGTGCGGGCCGTGCACGCGGTCGGCCGCGGCGAGGCCATCTTCGGCCCGGACATCGCCACCCGCGTCCTTGGCTTCTTCAACGCGGGCCCCGAGGTGCCCGGCCCGGTCTTCCCGGAGCTGACGGTCCGCGAGCGCGAGGTGCTTGCCCTGATCGCCGACGGTGTCAGCAACTCCGGCATCGCTACCCGGCTCTCGCTGAGCCCCAAGACGGTCCGCAACCACGTGTCGAGCATCTTCACCAAACTTCACGTCGCCGACCGCGCCCAGGCCATCGTCCGCGCCCGAAAGGCGGGCCTGGGCGACGGCCATTAGGACGCGCCCGAGGTCACGGTTCGTGCCCGGTCGGGCACAATCGGGACATGGGTCCCATGCGTCCGGGACGCACGAAGGGGCAAGGTGGACTCTCCGGGATCCTTTGAGGCGAAGGTGGGTTTGTGATGCTGGACCAGAGCAGGACACCCGTGATCGTGCGTGCGACGGACCCGATCCTGCAGAACGGTGTCCATATGGCATTGCGGACCCGGCCGGAGGTCTGGCTGGTCGACGAGGAGGACGCCACCGCCGAGGCGGTGGCCCTGGTCGTGACGGACCGGTTCGACGACCGGGCGAATCACCTGCTCAAGACGTTGCAGTGCCGGGGTTTCGCCAGAGTCGTCCTCGTCGCGGGCGAACTGGAGGACAGCGAGATCCTCACCGCCGTGGAGGGCGGGGTCTGCGCGGTCGCGCGACGAGCGGACACCACGCCTGACGTCCTGGTCCGCCTCGTCAAGGCCGCCTCAGCGGGCGAGGGCGCGCTGCCCCCCGACCTGCTGGGCCGACTGCTGAACCGCGTCTCCCGCCTCCAGCGACACGTCCTGGAGCCGCGCGGGCTGCACCTGGCCGGGATCACCAACCGGGAGACCGAAGTCCTGCGCCTGGTCGCATCCGGACTGTCCACAAAGGAAATCGCCGACAAACTCTGCTACTCGCAGCGGACGGTGAAGAGCATCCTGCACGACGTCACCAACCGCTTCCAACTCCGCAACCGCTCCCACGCCGTCGCCTACGCCCTGCGCGAGGGCCTGATCTGACGGAATTCGGGAGGTTCGAGGGCGACCGACGCGCGCGTTACACACTTGGCACGATTAACCGAGAGTTGTAACGTCACGCGCATGGATGAGACCCGATGACGGTCCACGTCGTACGACACGGCCCCGTCACCGTAGTCGCCCTCGACCGGCCCGAAGCGCGCAACGCCGTTGACGCCGACCATGCCGCGCGGCTGACGGAGGCGTTCGAGGAGTTCGACGCCGATCCCGAGGCCGCGGTCGCGGTGTTGCACGGTCGGGGCGGGCACTTCTGCGCGGGCGCCGACCTCAAGGCGGCAGCCGCGGGCGACCTGAAGGTGGGCGGCCCCGGCGAGGGTCCGGCGGGGATGGGTCCAACGAGGCTCTTGCTCGGCAAGCCGGTCATCGCCGCCGTCGAGGGCTACGCCGTGGCGGGTGGGCTGGAGTTGGCGATCTGGGCTGACCTGCGCGTGGTCGACCCCGGCGCCACGTTCGGCGTCTTCTGCCGTCGGTGGGGAGTCCCGCTGATCGACGGCGGCACGATCCGGCTGCCCCGGCTGATCGGCCAGTCACACGCCCTGGACATGATCCTCACCGGCCGTCCGGTCGGCGCGGAAGAGGCGCGGCGAATGGGGCTGGCCAACCGGATCAGCGCCCCGGGCGCCGCACTCGCCGAAGCCGTCGCGCTCGCTGAGCAACTGGCCGGGTTCCCGCAGACCTGCCTGCGCCGAGACCGGTTGTCGACCCACGAGCAGCACGACCTGTCACTCACCGAGGCGCTGGCCAACGAGTGGCGGCACGGGCTCGTCTCGCTGGCCAACGACACGCTCGCCGGTGCCGCCCGCTTCGCCGATGGCAAGGGGCGGCACGGCAGCTTCGAGGACCACTAGGGCGTGTCCTGTGGATCATGGTGGGTGGGATTCGTGATCCGCTTGGTTCCTGGGCGTGCCGCGGGGACGGTCGCGTACTGGTTGTCCGTGGCCGTTCCCGCGGTGCGGCCAGGGGCCGAGCGGGCGCGGATAGCGCCCGCCATGATCCGCAGGACATGCCCTAGCCTTAGCTCAGCCCGCGATCCGGCCGGAGAAGGACACCGAGGGCCTGCACCGGCCCGTGGCCGGTTCGGGAGCACCGGGCAGGGCGCAGTTGACCGCGACCTTGAGCTGTTGGCCCGGCGCGAACGTCAGCGGCTCCAGGTAGTGGTAGTCGACGTCGCGGAAGTTGTTCAGGCCGAACTCCAGCAGAACCTGGTCGCCGCGCAGGATCCGCAGCGTGCCGGAGTCGCCACGCGGATTCTGCAGGACGATGTCGGTGACCACCAGGGTCTTGCCCTCGGGCAGCGGGTCGCTGGTGAACTCGTCGAAGTCGGACAGGTTCGAGGTGGCAACGGGGTCGGTGGTGATGCGGAAGTCGAACGCCTGGCCGCGAGCGAGGTCGACCCCGCCGGGGCCGGTGACCGGGCCGGGCAGGTTGGCCGCGGCGACCGCGCCCCCTTCGCTGACCTTCTTCTCCGCCTCCGCGGCCCGTTCCTCGGCCTTCGCGGCCTTGGCCTCGGCGGCGTCTGCCTTGTCGGTGAGCTTCTGCTGTTCGGCCTTGACGACCTGCTCGGCGGTGTCCCGCGCGGCCGACACCAAGGTCGGCTTGAGCACCGTGAACCACAGCGTCACCGCGATGATCGCCAAGGCGAGCAACGCCAGCAGCGCGGGCAGCAGCCACTTCGGCAGCAACTGCTGCTGCACCACGGTGCCGTTCGCGGTGATCGGGGCGGCCTCGCCGGTCAACGCCGTGACCTGGAACGGGTGGCGGCGCTCCTGGCCGCGCAGGAACCGGTCGTGCGGGCGGGCGCGCAGGCGCAGGAACGCCGAGGTGCCGGGCTCGATGGTCAGCTGCGTGTGGTCGATGTCGAGTTTGAGCTCGTCCTCGGGATCCTCGGCCTGCATCTCGACGGCGATCGGGTAGTTGCCCGCGTTGTCGACCACCAGCTCATGCCGAGCCGCCCGCCTGCACTTCGACGTCTTGGGCACCAGCTCGACCTGCAGGTCGGTGAACGGCTCGACCTGAACCGTGCCTTCCTCGACCCTCGACTGGGACGCTTCCTCCCTGGAAAGCACGCGCACGCCGAAGGGCACCACGCCAGCGCGGACCGTGGAGTCCCTCGGCGGGGCGAAGGTCACGGTGACCTGTCCTTCGGTGCCCGGCATCAGGTTGATCACGTCCGGCTCGACCGTGGACCACTCGACGGCCTCGCCGACGACATCCACGGTGAACTGGTCGACCAGCGTGCCCGAGTTGCGGATCTGCACCGTGGAGCTGACCGTCGCGCCAGCGGCGACGGACAGCTCTTTTCCGGCCAGCGACGTGGTGGCTCCCATGACACGGAGTGTGGGCGGGGCGGCCAGTCGATCACAGGCCGCGAACGGGAGCCTCCCTGGGCAGCAACGTCCGCCCGATCGGGCGGAGGTAGCGGTCCTGATCGCCACCCGCGCGCCGGGGCCATGGGCGGCCGGATCTCCCTACCGTGGGCGGCAACCGAGCGGAGGTCGTCCTGTGCCCGTCTCCCCCGCGCGCCGCGCCTGCGCCGTCGTGCTCGCCGCCGCGCTCAGCGTGGGCGGGTACGCGCTGTTCCTCGGAAAGGCCAGGGACGCCGCGGCGGCGGTGGCGCCCGGATCGACGGTCCGCGCGTCGGTCGGCACCGCGGACCAAGAGTCGGCGACCGGTGGCACCGACCAGCAGATCTCCGGGGACGGGCGGTCAGTGGTGTTCTCCAGCCGGTCCGCCCTGGCCCAGCCGGTCGACCCCCAGACCCGCAACATCTACGTGCGCGACCTGGCGCGGAGCCGGACCGTGCTGATCAGCCGGGGCCAGTTCACCTTCCCCAGCCCGCCAAGCACGTCGAGCGCGCCGCCCCCGATCCGGCCCAACCTCCGATCGCGGCCCCTGCTCAGCTTCGCCGCCGCCCAGCAGCAGCCGGTCCCCGGCGAGACCGCGGCCGACGACGACAGCTTCGACCCGACGATCTCCGGGGACGGCCGCTATGTCGCGTTCACCTCGTGGGCGTCGAACATCGTGCCCTTCGGCGGGGAGAACCGGATCCTGATCGGCGTCGACCGCGACCCGGACGGCGACGGCGACTTCGACGAGCTCAAGCCGAACACCCAGATGGACCACCGGTTCTTCGCGATCTCGATCCCGCTGCAGAGCGCGCCGTCGCTGTCCCCCGACCGGATCCGACTGTCGGCCGACGCCAGCCGCGCCGTCTGGCAGGAACGCGCGGTCGGCGAAGGCTTCCGCATCGTCGGCAAGACCGCGCTGCTGCGCTCGACGACAGGGCAGATCGGCACTCCGTTCACCGCCGAGTTCCTGGCGACCGGGCTGGAGGGCTCCGTCGCCACCGCGCGGCACCAGGTGGAGCCCGCCATCGCCGCCGACGGCCGGTTCGTGGTCACCTCGTCGGAGTACTCGATGCCGACCGGAGCCAGGTTCAGCGCCATCGTGCGCCACGAACTGGCCACCGGGATCAACCGGCGGGTCGACCTGGATGCGAACGGCACACCGGTGGCGGCAGACGAGATCGACGTGTTCAATCCCGCGATCTCCGGTGACGGCTCGGTGATCGCGTTCGTGGCCGAGAGCACTGAGGCCTACCAGCCGAATGTGTATGTGGTGCGGCCCGACGTGCCGTCTTCGGAGATCGTGTCCCGCGATGTGGCGGGGGCGCCGGTCAACGGCAACCTGCCGGGACTGTCCGCCGACGGGCGCTACCTCGCCTTCGCCACCGACGCGCTCGGCGTGCACGACGGCATCGATGGTCTGATCCGCGACGGCTACGACAGCAGCTGCATCTTGCCGGAAAACGACCTGACGCTGACGAACCGCGCGCTCGCCATTCCGCCCGTCGAGGCAGCGCGTGAGGACCGCACGGCGTGTCAGGTCGTGGTCCGCGACCTGGTGGCGGACCGAGAACGCGCGGCGGCCGGACTGCCCAGACTGCCCGCCGCGCTGGCGTCGGTGTCCTCCGACGAGGCGTGCGCCGACGACGGTGTGGCGTGTGCGGGCAACGACGACAGCCCCAATAGCACCGGGTCGACCCCGCCGTCATTGACCGCCGATGGCCGGATCGTCGCCTTCGACTCGCGCGCCGACGACCTGATCTCCCCCGACGACAACGAGTCGATCGACACGTTCGTACACACCTTCGAGCCTTCGATCGCGGGTGACCCCGTCCAGTTCGGCACGGTCACCATCGGCACCACGGTCAGCCGGACCGCGACCGTACGGCACGTCGGGTTCGGCCCGCTGCCGGTCGAAGAGGTCACCATCACCGGCCCCGGCGCGGGCGACTACCAACTCGGTCCGGGCACCTGCGTCGGCACGGTCCTGCACCTGGGCGGCAGCTGCCTGTCCTCGGTCCGGTTCACCCCGACCGACGACGGCGCCCGCCCGGCGACGCTGCGGGTCCGGGTGCGGGGCAACCGAGTGTTCACTGTGGACCTGATCGGCACCGGCACCCCCACCCCGACCGTGCCGGAGAACGCGGAACTGTCCGCGGGCCCGGACCCGGCCGACTTCGGATCACGGCTGCTGCTGTCGGCCGGACCGGGGATCGACGTGCGCATCGGCAACGCGGGCGGCTCCCCCATGACGATCAGCGCGATCGCCTTGCCGTCCCCGGACTTCGCGGTGAACCCCGCAGGCTGCCTCGGCGTGCCGGTGCCTCCTGGCGGAAGCTGTGTGGTGACGGTCACCTACTCCCCCCAGGGCCCAGCACTCCCGGTTGACCGCGCCGCCGCCCTGACCATCACCAGCAACGCCCCCGGCGGCCCACACCTGGTCGCGGTGCGCGGCCAGGCGGTACAACCGGTACTCGACGTCAACCCCGGCGTGATCGCCCCGGGCCGGGTGAGCACGGCGACCGGAATCGGCTTCCCCCCTGGCCGCACGGTGACACTCGGCTTCACCACCGCGGTCGGCGGCGCGACAGCGACAACCGATGCGAACGGCAAGTTCACCGTGCAGCTGCTGGTGTTCCCGAAGGCGTCGGTCGGGCAGCGGACTGTGGTGGCCACAGTGGACGGCGCGACCCCGGTGATCGCCGCCGACAAACCGCTGCTGGTGGTCATCAACACGGTCAGCCCAGCGGAGTTCGTCGGCCGCGGCTAGAGGCAGGCGACCAGGCCGTCGAGGATTCCGACGAACTCAGCGGCCGGGATCGCCACCGCGAAGACGGCTTCCGCGTGCTCGGGATGCTCGCGCAAATGTGCCTCCCGCCAGAACTGGAATGTCAGCACCAACTCGTCGCCGTCGCGGAACACGAAGGTCCTCAGGTTGTCGGTCGTCGGTCCCCAGTGGAAGATCCAAAACCGCTCCCTGAAGAGCTCTTCCTCCTCCGTAGTCGCGGCAGCGAGCCGCCGGTGAGCGGCCGCCGGGGACAAGTCTGCGAATGGCTGCGGCTTCCCGTACCCCGCGCTCACCTCAGCAGCGGTCTGCCGAACAGCATGACGAAACCGCGGAACGTACGCCGCGTTGTCGTCGCAGGTCAGCCACTGGTCGGCGGCCCAAAGGTCCACCCGACGCAGCCCGCCGACCCACTCGCCGACCTCGGCGGCGAACCTACGCTTGTCCCCAAGAAGTGTCGACACGCACTAGTCCGGTCGAGCGGGCAGCGGCAGCGGCAGGGCGGGGAGTCCGTCGAGGCTCACCCCGACGTAGTCCTTCGACTCACAGTAAGCGGCGAACTCGGGGTCGGTCTTGCGGCCGAAGTACTCCGCGTGCAGAGTGCGGTCGGCCTGGTAGTCCATGAGCGGCACCGCGAATCCGCAGCTGTCGCTGATCCGCTCGGCCGTGACCACGATCACCGCCCGCGCCGACGGACTGCCGCCGTCCGGGAAGCGGCCGACCAGGTCGGGCCAGCGCGGGTCGTCCCGGAAAACGGGCTCGCCGCGCCCGTGGACGCGCACGATCGTCGGCGGGCCGTCGAACGAGCACCACATCAGGGTGATCCGGCCGTTCTCCCGCAGGTGGGCGATGGTCTCGGCGCCGCTGCCGCCGAAGTCGACGTAGGCGAACGTGCGCTCGTCAAGCACGCCGAACGAGCCCGCGCGCCCCTTGGGCGAGAGGTTGACGTGCCCGTCGCCGGTCAGTGGCGCGGTGGCGACGAAGAACACGGGTTGCCGCTCGATGAACTCGCGCAGCCTGCCGTCGATCCGCTCATAAGTCTTCCCCATACCGGCAGCGTAGCTAGTCCGCCTTCTGGAACAGCTCGATCTCGCTCAACGCCACATCCTGGCCCTTCACCGAGCGGAACAGGCCGACGACGTGGATCTCGACGCTGGTGGCGCCGTCGCCGTTGGCGATCTCGACCTCCTGGGGGTCGGGGTGGTCCTTGAGGTCCACGTCGGCCGTGCGGCCGGTGGAGAACACGAAGTGCAGCCGCTGTGGCCGGTGCCAGCCCTGAATGTCGTCCTTGTTCCCGTTGCGGACGAGGGCACGCGCGATGGAGACCTCGCGATCGAACTTCAGGACGAGCGTGGGCTCCGGCCCGACGCCGGGAGCCGCCCAGAACGTGTTGGATTTGCCGTCGAAGACAAGTTGGCCGGGGTGGTCGGGGAGTTGGCTGGTCGCGGCGATCTCGACCGGCGACACCGGCTCGTACTGCTGGAAGATGATCTTCTCGACCCCGGCCTTGACCGCCAGCGCGCGCTCGTTGACCCAGCCGCGGAACTGGCCGGACACGCCGTAGATGATCCCCAGGACCAGCAGGATCACCGCGAAGATCCGGCGGAGCACCCGGAAGGTCGCCATAAAGGCTTCCTTCGCCTTGGACTGGCCGCGCCTGCTGCCCTTGGGCCGGTCCCCCGACTTGCGCACCTTGGCCCCGCGCCGGGGGATGAACCGCTTCCACCACGGCCGCTTGACCACCTCGGCCTCGGCCAAGGAGGCACCGCATCGGCTGCAGAACTTGCGGGTGTCGGCGTTGCCCTCACCGCAGTCGCCGCAGATGAGGTCGCCGGGCTTGAGTTTGCGCGTCGGCGGCCGCTTCTTGGGCGGCGCGGCCTTCTTGGGCTCCTGCGGCAACTGCGCGTCGGGTTGACCGGTGCCTGGGGTGACCGGGATGACGAGGTTGCTCGCCGCGGCCGTGTCGACGGCGGCCTCGACCCCGTTGGGCGATGGCGGCTCCGGCGGCGCGGGCGGTTTCGCGACGGGAAGCGGGGGCGCGGGCGGCTTCGGCGCACTCACGGCCGGAAGCGGCGGCGCAGGCGGTCTCGGCCCACCACCGGCAGGCGGTACCTGCACCCCACCAGGCGGCGGTGGAATCGGAGCACCACCCGGTGGAGACGGCGGCGCGGGCGGCTTCGGCACACTCACGGCGGGTAGCGGTGGCGCGGGCGGCTTGGGCGCACCACCAGGGGGAGGCGGCGGCGCAGGTGGTCTCGGTGCACCACCGGCGGGCGGTGCCTGCACGCCACCAGGCGGTGGGCTGGGGGCGCTACCAGGCGGCGCGGGCGGCTTGGGCGCACCACCGGCAGGCGGCGGCGCGGGTGGTGGCTGCACGCCACCGGGCGGCGGCGGTGGTTTCGGAGCGCCACCTGGCGGAGGCGGCGGCGCTGGCGGCTTGGGCGCACCACCGGGCGGGGGCGGCGGCTTCGGCGCACCTCCCGGCGGGGGCGGCGGCTTCGGCGCGCCACCGGGCGGGGGCGGCGGCGCCCCTGGCGGCTTCGGCGGCCCAGGCGGGCCGGGGCGAGCGGGGGCCGCGGGCGCACCGGGGCGGCCGGGCAGGCCTGGCGCCCCCGGCGCTCCCGGCATCCCCGGTTTCGGGGTGACCGGCACCGGCGCCCGGTCCCCCACGTCCAGGTACAGCGCCGACTGCAACCGCGCCAGGAATCCCTTCTTCGGCGCCTCTTCCTCTTCCTCATCGACCACCGGCGCGGGCGGCGGGGCCAGCTTCTCCCCCGTCCACTCCAGGAACCCTCCGCACTTGCCGCAAAAGGTGTCCCGGTCCCCGTTGTGGTAGCCGCAGCTCTTGCAGACGATCACCGGCCGCCCACCTCCACTCTGTGCACCACGTGTGCCGGTTTGGCCGCCGCCACCGCGGCCTCGACCAGGTCGAGTGGCGCGGCCGACGGGTCGTCCACCAGTACCCGCACCGCCAAGCGCGGGCTGGCCTCGCCGGGCAGGTCGGCGGCCGGGTCGCGAGACGCGGCGACGCCGCCGCTGTCGGCGATCTGGACGTCGCCGCCGGTCAGGACCTCCAGGTTGGCGCGCAGGCCCGCCACGGTGCCGCGCATCCGGTACATCTCCACCGCCGTGCCGACCACGGCGCGGCGCCGTTCGATCGGCCAGCCCTCGTCGAGTTCGATGCCGACCCACGACGACAGCCACTCCAGGAAGTCCTCCGGCGCCAGCAGCGGGTCGAAGTACTCGACCAGACAGTCCAAAGTGGCCAGTACCGGGGCCAGCACGTCGTCGAAGCCGCCGACGAAGCGCTCGGTGAACGGGTCCTCCTGGTAGACCGCGGGCAGCATCTCCAGCAGCGGCACGGCCGTGGCCAGGCCGGGAAGCAGGCCGCGCATCAGTGGTCCTCCACTTTCACGTGGTGCTCGTAGCTGAACACCAGGCTGTACCGGTCGACCTCGAGGCGCTGGGTCTCCTCGCCGCGTTCGCCGGTCACCGGGTTCGCGCCGAACAGGCGGACGTCCTCGACCATGTCCACCCCGCGCACCCGCTGCAGCAGCGCGTAGACGTCACCGGCCTGCACCGGCCTGCCGAACTGCCAGCCCCGCCCCTCGGTCCCGCCGGTGATCGGGTTGAGGTGCCCGTAGAGCGCCGCGAGCGCGTCGGCCCGTACCCGCGCGCGGTCCACCCGGGGCCGGGCGATCACCCGCGCCACGACCGTCACCCCTCGGTACCGGGGCGGCGACACCAGTACCCGCGTGCCGATCAGCCGCACCTCGTCGAGCCGGTCGGTGATCCGGGTCAGGGTGTCCTCCTCCGGCACCAGGTCGGCGAACGTGATCCGCCCGTCCACCTGCGCCGCGGCGGGCACCACCAGCACCCGAACCGATCCGGCGTCGACATCGTCGTCACCCGCCGTCACACACCGGACCCTGGCGATATCCGGGGCGGCCTCCTGGGTGATGGCCTCGTAGTCCTCGGCGGTGACCGCGCGGCTGCGGGTGCGCAGCAGGATCGGGCCGCGTGCCTTGGCCTGCTCGATGGTCTCCCCGTCTACTCCGCCCGACGCCGACTCCAGGTTCTCGACCGCCGAGACGAACGGGATCGACGACTTGAGTGTCCGGATCGCCCCGGCGCCGACGTTGCCGATCCGGCCGCCGCCGACCGCGTAGCGCCTCAGCCGCACGGTGGCCGCGGGCAGCGGCACCGCGCCGTACTGGCGCAACCCGCCCTCGGCCTCGCGGATCGCGGGTCCGAAGTGGATCGTCCCGGCCACCGCGTCGAGCAGGAAGTGCCGGTCGTCTGGCCCGCTGCCCGCGAAGTGCTGCACCTGCGACCACTCCTGCCAGCCGTCGTCGGAGGTCACCTCCAGCACGACCGACCCGACCACGGGGGCCTGTTCCACCGGGAACTCCTGCCCCGGCACGCCTTCCGAGACCCCCACCACCTCGTCCTCGATGACCTCGCAGTGCGCCGACACCACGGTCCCGCCGACCGTGCTGGCCGCGAGCCCGCCCACGGTCGGCGAATGCCGGTAGGTGGGGAACTCGGGGTCGACCTCGATGACCCTGGCCCGCAGCCACCCCGCCGCCTCGTCGGCGAACACCGCCGACTGGTGGTCGGGCGGCACGTGCACCAGCACCTCGCCGCCCATGTTGAGCGCCCCGGTCCCGTCCGTGCTGACCAGGCACTCGACCCACTCGGCGCCGTTGTAGGCCTCCCACACCAGGGGCGGATGGTCCGGGTGCACACCGACACCCTCGACACTCGCGTCCAGATCCAGCCGCACCACACAGTTCGGCACGGCCGAGGTCAGCCCGACCAGCAGCACGTCCCCCGGCTCTGGCACCGCCGAGAACGCCGGGAACCGCCCGCCCATCTTCAGTTCCTCGGTCCGGACGACCGGATCACCGTCCGCGTTGCCGATCGTCGCCACCACCGACAACGCACAGGGCACAAGACTGAGGTCGCGAGTCGTCGAGAACACGATCGATTCGTCCACCTCGGTGCGCATGGTGGCGACCGTGGTGCCGACCGGGATGCCGACGCTGGTGATCGCCGGGGCCGACAGCCAGAACGTCACCGGTGCCTGGGCCGGGGTGGCGGGGATCAGGCGCAGGCCGATCAGGTCGAGGAACTTGACGTAGAGGCGGTCCGGGACCTGGTTGAGCCGGAACAGCAGCTGGTCGGTCATGAACGCGAAGGTCTCGATCAGCGTCACACCGGGATCGGACACGTTGTGGTCTGTCCACTCAGGACAGCGGCGCATCACCATGCGCTTGGCGTCGTCGACCAGGTCCTGGAAGCGGCGGTCGTCGAGGTTGGGGGTGGGCAGCGCCATCAGTAGTCACTCCCGTCCTCAGGGATGGAGTAGAAGGGGAAGACCAGGTTGCGCCGGTCGTTGGTGTCCTTGATCCGGTAGCGGATGTCGATGTAGAGCGTCCCCGCCGAATACGGGTCGGGATTCACGTCGACAATCTCGATGTCCACCCGCGGCTCCCACCGCAGCAGCGCCTTGCGCACCTCGTGCGACAACTCGGCGATAGTCTCCATGTTCGACGGCCGGAACACGAAGTCGCGGATGCGGCTGCCGAACTCCGGCCGCATCGGGCGTTCGCCGGGGTAGGTGGCCAGGATCAGCCGCATCGCCTGCTCCAGCTCCACCTCCCGCCGGACCAGGGCGATCCCGCCCTGCGATCCGACGCCGAGCGGGAAGGCCCACCCGGCACCGACGAAGTCCTGCGACATCGCGCCTCCTGTATCGACAACAGCCCAACTTGACTCAGTTCAACTTCACGGTCTGACCCTTGATCTCCGTGACCATGTCCGCTTCGACCTTGACCGTCTTCCCCTTCAGCGACAGCGCCCCGGTCGTCTCCAGCTTGATGCCGCCCATGCCCGCCTTGATCGTGATGGAGCCCATGGCGCCGCACTCGATCGTCAGCTCGCCCTGCCCCTTGCTGACCGGCTTGGCCGGGTCGCACACCAGCTTCACCGTGCCCGCGGCCTGGTCGATGTGGAGGGAGAGCTTGTCGTCCTTGGTGCCGACGACGACCTCGGACTTGGTCGGCGGGGCGGACCCCGGCGGCCCTGGCGGCAGTTCGTCGGTGAACAGCAGCCGGTTGCCCGCGGGCGAGGCCAGCCCGCGCTCGGTCACCACACCCGACCCGTTCACCGCGGTCTTCAAATGCCCGAACGCGGAATTGTCGTTGATCAGTCCACCTAGGACATACGGTCGCCGGGGATCGCCGAACTCGAAGCCGACCAGCACCTCGTCGCCCACCTCGGGAACGAACATCACCCCGCTGCGCCGCCCCGCCCCGACCTGCGCCACGCGCGCCCAGTCCGACTCGTAGTTCGGCGACAGCCACGGCATCGCGACCTTGACCCGCGCGGCCTTGTCCGGGTCCTTCACGTTCGTCACCAGCGCGCACACCAGCCCGTCCAGCGGCGGGCGCCGGGCGGCCCCGCCCGTGAGCCGCAGCAGCGACCGGTCCTGCCTGCCGCTGACCCAGAACCGGGTGTGGTAGCCGCCTTCGAGCGGGTCGAAGACGTGCCGCGCGTTGGTGACGACCCACTGGCCGGCGAACTGCTTGGGCACCCCGGCGATGGTGACGGTGCCGCCCGCCTGGATCTCCGGGTCACCCTCGGCGTCGCCCTCGGCCTCGGCGAACGTGCTGGACACGTGGTCGGCCAGGCTCTTGGCCACGATCCCCGCGACGGTGTCGGCGTTGGGTCCGCGCGCGAGCGGTCGGTCGACCACCACATACGCGGTGTTGCTCGGCGCGGTGCCCAGGTTGAGCGCGGGCATGCCGGGGATCGCGGGTGGGGCGGGCAGCGCCACGGGCAGCGCGAGACCGTCGGTGAACGAGTTGGCCAGCGCGGCGGGCTTCTGCCCGTCGATCTTCACCGAGCCGGTCTCGGCGGCCGACTTGCCGACCGCGACCCTGGCCGCCTTGGTGTCCCAGACTCGGACCTCGACATCCGGGGTCAGGTTCGCCGCGGAGATCCGGGGCAGGAACGTGCGCAGGTTGCCCTTGAAGGTCAGCGTCGACCCGAGCCCGACCATCGACGCCGCCGCGTCCATCAGCCCGCCGCCCGCTCCGCTACCGGAGGCCTTGCGGAAGAAGAATTCCCCGCCCACCACGCCGGTCTCGTAGCCGACCTCCCTGGCGCGTTCGGTCAGGAACTCCCAGTCGGTCTGGGCGATCTGGGCGAGGTGGTCGTGGGTCGTGCTCGTCGCGTCGATCGTGCCCGACCGCAGGCCCGCGTCCTTGGCGATCTGACGGGCGATGTCGGAGTCCTTCATGTTGACGAACGTGCGGGTGCGCTTGGCCCGCTGCAGCCGGTGCGCCTTCTCATAGCCGCGCACGACGGTGAGGATCATCGAGTCCTGGCACAGCGCCTCGACCGCGGTGACCTCGCCCTTGATCAGCGACGTCGCCGCGGGCGTCCCGGCCTTGTTGCCCTTGACCTCGATCACCGAGCCGATCTTGATGCCCGCGTCGTCGAGGAAGGTGCCCGCGTTGTCCAGGAAGGTCAGCTCGAACATGTCCGGCAGGTGCAGGTGGGTGTCGACGACCGCGCGGATGAGCAGCTGGGAGACGGTGGGCAGCATCGGGATGCCGACCGGGTACCCGACCAGCAACGCGGGCATGACCACGCCCGTGCTCTCACCGCCCGGCATCATCAGGCCAGCTCCTCGGGGTTGGGCAGGTAGACCGTCTGGCCGGGCCGCAGCCGCGACGGGTCCTGGATGCCGTTGACCTCGGCGATCCGCCGCCACAGCCCGGGCCGCCCGTAGTGCGTGGTGGCGATCGACTGGAGGCTGTCGCCGGAGGACACCGTGTGCGAGCGGCGGCCGGGCAGGCCGCCCGACGTCGGGTTGGTCGGCAGGCTGGCCAGCATGCTGGGCTGTTGCCGCATGGACAGGTCGACCTCGGCGCGCAGCGGGATCCCGGTGAAGTCGAAGCGGACGAAGTTGATGCTCACACTGACCAGCCGCACCTGGTACAGGAACGCGACCATCGGCGGACCCCACTGGAAGGTGATCTCCGGCAGCGTGGTCTCCAGCGTCGCGCCCGCGATGCCCATCGACCCGATGCCGCTGAACGGGCTCATCCAGCGCAGCAGCTGGTCGCAGCGCAGCTTGGCGGTGATCCCCTCGAAAATGATCTTGCTGATGGTGATCATCGGCGCCTGGACGGCCTTGGTGATCGTGCCCGACGCGCCGCCGGGATCGTGCAGCGACTGCATGTTCGGCCGGACCGTGTAGGTCGCGCTGCGCTTGATCGAGATCTTCTCGGGGTTGAAGTCGAAGGGCACCAGGCCGGGCGTCTTGGGGTTGATGCAGACAAGCACCGCGGGCACCCGCGCGCCCGCCATCATCGCCGTGCTGACCACACCGCCCACCGCGGCACTGGCCGCGCCCACGGCCGCCGAGCCGCCCTTTACCTTGCCCGCGACGCTGGCGCCGACGCCCACACTCATCGTCATCTCGCGCTCCCTACAGGATACCCTCGTGCACCAACATCAGGCCCACCATCACACCGTCAACTCCCCACTCCACCTACAAGAAACCCTCATGCACCAAGGTCAGGCTCTCGATCGCGATCCCCAGCGTCATCGCGTCCAGGTCCGGTCCCTTCCACGCGCTCGGGTAGACGTTGCGCAGCTGCCAGGACGAGACCTCCTGGGCGCGCGCGTCGTACAGGGTGATCTGCGCGGTGCCGCCGGGGGCGCCGAACATCGACTGCACCCAGCCGTTCGCCCGGCCGCGCAGCCACTTCTGCACGCTTTCGGCGCCCGCCTTGTCCATCGCGCGTTCCAGCGTCACCTCGGGGTATTCGAGGTGACCGGGGAGCAGCGGCTCGTAGAGGTAGTTCGCGCCCTCCTTGACCTTGACGGGGTTGAACTTCACCGCCAGGCCTTTGCACCGCGCCCAGCCGCCGAGGTCCACGCCATCGACGGAAACGTGGAACCGCAGGGTGAGCGCGAGCATCGAGGACACGCTGAGGGCCATCGGTCAGCCCAGCTTGATCAGGTCTTCGAGGAAACCCAGATGCGCGAGTTCCAGTGTCTCCAGCGACACCTGGCTGGCCCCCGCGTCGAACCCCGCGATCGCCCATTTCACCGGCATCACGTCACGCAGTTCCCAGTCGGTGATGACGGCGTCGCCCTGCTTGGATCCGCGCAGCTCGATCTTGGCGACGAACTTCTCATGCTCGAAGGAGTTCTTGCTGAGCCACTCTCGCACCGTCTTGGTCTCCTCGGAGACCGCCCGGGTCAGCTTCACGTTGCTGTACTTGGTGTTTCCCGGGTAGTAGAAGCGATCGTTGCCGTTGTCTCCCGCCCGGTACTCGGCGACGTCCCACGTCACGTCCAGGCCGTCGGCCTTGTACCAGCTGCCGAGGTTGTAAATCTCCTTGCCGCTCATCGTGACGATGAACCGGTTGGCTAGGCCGATCTTGCTCGCGTCGCTGAGTGCCACGGTCCCCTCCTATCGGAAATCGGTGAGCAGGCCGGACCGCTCGCGGTCGACCAGCAGTTCCAGGCGCAGCCTGCTGCGCACGCGGTCATAGAGGCGGGCGGCTAGGTCCTCGATGTCGACCCGGTCGAGGTCGATGGGCTCCTCTTCGCTGCCGTGCATGTCCCTTGTGGAGCCGGACCCCCCGGTCGACGACGCCGAGTCTGGGCGCCTGCCGCCGCGGTAGAGGTCGTCACCGGATCGTTCGGTGAAGCTGACGGTGTCGCCGAACGAGGTGCCCGCATCGGGGTCGAGCTGGTCGGACTGGCTGGAGGAGCCGCCGCTGCCTGCCGCCGGGCTGCCGCCGGACTGGGCGAGAGCGGCGGCGAGGCTCAGCCGCCCGGCGGCGGCTGTCGGGCTCGCCCCGGCTCCGCCTCGGCCCGCACCCGCGCCTGTCCTGCTGAGCAGGTCGTCACCGGACCGCGTGGTGAAGCTGACGGTGTCGCCGAACGCGCCGCCCTCTTCCGGGTTGATGGGCCGCGCCGACGAACCCGATGTCCTCCCGCCGCCTCCGGCTTCCTCCTGGTCGATGACGCGTTCGATGCGTTCGAGGTCGGCGTCCTCCAGATAGCTGAGCAGCGGCTCGCCCTGGGACGCGCGTTCCATGTTCAGGTTCTCCAGCCATTCGGCTTCGAGTTCCTGGCGGCGGGCGGCGCGGTCGGTTGTGCCCACGGTCCTCGCCGCGGCACGGCCGGGGCCGGTCCGGGACGTGGACCGGGTCGGCGCCGTCGCGTCGGCACCACGCCGTTCGGTGAAGCTGACCGTGTCGCCGAACGAGCCACCGGCCGTAGGCGGCGTGGTGGTTCCGGACCGCCGCTCCCGGTCGGCTTGCGCGGAGGGGGCGTGCCATTCCTCAAGGACACGGTGGGCTGAACTCTCGGCCACCTGCTGGATCTCCTCGCGCGCCTCTTGGTCGAAGTGCGAGCGGGTCGGGTCCGGCGGGGTGGTGTGGGTCAGCGCGAGTTGGGCGGCGCCCGCGAGGCTGGGCGCGGCTCCGCCGGTGGGGTGCGGCGGGTGGATCAGGGGCGTGTCGGGGAGGCCCGCGTGCCGGTGTTCGGCCGCGACCGCCTCGGCTTCCAGTCTGCGACCCTCCGGTGTGGACAGTCCGGGCAGGTTCGCGCCGATGGTGCGTTGCTGGACCACGTGGACGAGTTCGTGGGCCAGGAGGGCTTTCGTCTTGCCGCTGGTGATCGGGCCCGCGCTGTCGGGCAGGTAGACGGCGCCGTCCTTGGCGAACGCCCGCGCTCCCCGGGACCGCGCCTCGGCGTCGACCGCTGGGCCGCGGAAGACGGGGACATCGGAGACGTCCGCGCCGCGTTCCTGGCGGACGGCACCGGCGAGATCGGGTGGGACCTGCTCGCGCACGATCCTGCTGGCGACCTGGGGAAGTTCGGCATGGTGAACCAGCGGAGCCGCCGTCACCGGGTTCGGTGGCGGCGGTGGCGGTGGCGGTGCGGGGGGCGGCGGTTCGGGCGGCGGCTCCACAGCGGGTTCCTGGGCCGAATAGGAGATCGGCGCGCCGAGGCCGAGCCTGCGCGTCTGTCCGAGCGAGGGGCGCTTCCGCGGCACCAGCGGCACTTCCGCCTCTCTCGGCGGGAGAATCGGTTCGGGCTTGAAGATCGGTGGGTTGGCGGGGATGTTCGACGGGATGGCCAGCGGGGCGTCGGGGATGGGTTCCGGGCCGGTTTGTTCAAGCCACGTCGGCACATAGCGCATCCACGCGGGCGCCCGGTAGGGCTCGGCGGGCACTCGGGGCTCGCCAACGAACTCGTCGGTCGCCACGGTCAACGTCGGCCGGTCCCGAACCGGCGCCACGACCACGGGCCGAGGTATCGGGGCGGGAGTTTCCTCGACCTCTACCGGCTCGGCGGGTGGCCGCTTCCTGGGTCGGACCGTCAGCGGCGGGCCATCGGTCCGGCGAATGGGCAGCGCCAGCGCCAGCCCTTCGACCCGCCCCACCGCGGGCTCGATCCGCACCCGCCGGACCGGCACCCGCCCAGGCAACGGCGGCTGAACCGGCGCGGGCCCCATCACCAACGGCGCGGCAAGCGCCACCGTCGGCGCCAGCGGCGGCAGGAGAACCCAGTCATGCCCCCGGTTTTCCACCCGTTCGGGCGACCCCGAGTCATCCACAGCCGCCCCCGAACCAAGATCGACTGGCACCCCCGCCGGGTAGACTGGCCTAGGGCTGTCCCCCCTGGGCAGGGTGGGGGCTGCGTGCTGGGGGTTCGGCGGTTCCTGGGTTGTCAGGGGTGTGGCGCCGCGGCGGCGGCGGATTGGCCAGCGCATCGGCGCCCCTCCCGTCTCATTCGTCGAGTCTGCTGTGGATTCGGCCGATCTCGGTGATCAGCCGGTCGCGCACCGGGTGTTCGAGGTCGAGGATCGAGTCGAACGTCCAGTGCAGGTAGTAGGCGACGTACGCGACCTCCTCCCACAGTCGGTCGGGCGCGTACGTCACGATCCCCCCGGGGCATCACCCGCCACGTCCACCGCGAACCCGGTCCCGCACTGCGGGCAGTGGACGGCGACCTCGGTGTGCCCATCGGCGTTGACGCGGCGGTAGAGGTCCTGCAGGAACGCCATGTCGGAAGCGAACAGGCTCTCCACCACGAACGTGTCCACCGACGGCAGCGCGCCCAGCGAGGTGATGGTGCGCTCCAGCAGCAGCACCGTCAGGTACGCCGGGTTCTGCTTGGACCGCTGGTCGGCCTGCGTGGTGATCTCGTCGCGGGCCGTGGCCAGGCGCATCACGCCGTCGCGGTGCACCTGGCCGTGCTCGTCGACATAGCCGCGCGGGAGCGTGAACGGATACTCCGTGCGCAACCCTTCCTGGAGAGCTGTCATACGGACACACGCTGGATGCGCTCGGACACGATGGTGACCGTCTCCATCAGCACCTCGCTTGACCCTGCCTTCAAGGCGCCGATCTCCAGCTTCGACGGCCAGGCGTGTTCGAGGTGGTACCGGGCGACCGGCTTGCCGTCGGTGCCGTACATGATCAGCGAGCAGCTCTTGCGGGCGGCGACGATGTCGCCCATGAGCACGGCCTCATGCCACGCCCACAGCTCCATGCTGGAGTTCTTGCCGCGCTTGAGCACCAGGGTGGCGGGCTTGGTCTTGCCCGGCAGCTTCTTGAGCACGACCTCCTTGTCGGTCGACTCCATCAGCTCGACCGGCTCGACCTCGGTGGTGATGCCCTGCAGTTCGGAGAACGAGGCGATCTCGTAGCCGTCGATGGTGATCGAGAAGCGGGCGGCGGTCAGCGCGTCGTTCGGCTGGCTTGAGCTCAGGCCTGCGGCCATGGCGAATCCCTTCTAGTTATTCTTCGAGACCCGCGCCCTCGGCGAACTGCGAGATGCGGAATACGACGAACTCGGCGGGCTTGACCGGGGCGATGCCGATCTCGACGGTCAGAATGCCGACGTCACGGTTCTCCGGGGGGTTGTTCTCCTCGTCGCACTTGACGAAGAACGCCTCGGCCGGGGTGCGCCCGAACAGCGCTCCGTCGCGCCACACGCGGCGCAGGAACATCGTCACGGTGCGCTTGACCGAGTCCCACAGCTTCGGGTCGTTGGGCTCGAAGACCACCCAGTTGGTGCCCTGCAGGATCGACTTCTCGACGTAGTTGAAGAGCCTGCGGACGTTGAGGTAGCGCCACTCCGGGTCGCTGGACAGCGTGCGCGCGCCCCAGACCCGGATGCCCTGGCCGCGGAAGGACCGGATGCAGTTGACCGCGATCGGGTTGAGCAGGTCGTGCTCACCCTTGGTGATGTTGAGTTCCAGCGTCACCGCGCCGCGGATGACCTCGTTCGCCGGTGCTTTGTGGACACCGCGGCTGGAGTCGTTGCGCGCCCAGATGCCTGCCATGTGCCCGCTCGGCGGGACGAACACCTGCTTGCCCGCGACCGGGTCGGCCACCTTGATCCACGGCCAGTAGAGCGCGGCGTACTTGGAGTCGTACCCGGCGAAGTCCATCCGCCAGTCCTTGACCTCCTGCGCCTTGAGCCCCGGCGGAGTGTCCAAAATGGCCACTCGGTCGGCCATCAGCTCGCAGTGCGCGATCATGGCCAGCTGCACGGCCTTGACGTCCTCCATGGTCAGCGCGCCGCGCTCCAGGGCGGCCATCAGGTCGGGCACGCACAGCATGGTGACCTCGTCGAGCGCCTCCAAGCCGCCGAACCCGGTGCGGTCGGCGGAGTTGCCGACGTACTCCTTGGCGTCGACCTTCGCGGGCACCGACGGCGGCGCGGCCAGCGCGATCTCACCGGTCTTCGGCACGCTGAGCGCCTTGCCCTTGGTCTCCTCCACCGAGATCAGCTTCGACTGCTGCCGCACCACGGTGGCCACGTTGTTCGGGCCGCGCCGGGTGCTGACGTTGTCGAACGTCTCGACCGGCTGGCCGGCCTTCTTGACGACCAGCTTGAAGACGTCCTCGCCCTCCTCGCTGGCGGGCGCGACCTCCACGGCAAGGTCCGCGGCCTCGGCGGCGCGCGCGGTGATCGTCAGGCCGCCGCCCGCGGCGCCCGGCAGCTCGGCCATCGGCACCGACACGATCTGCCCGTCGGTGTGGCCGTTGCCCTCGGCGCCCGCGCCCCCGACCCGGACGACATAGGCGACGCCGCCGCCGTTCTGGAAGTAGCCGTAGACGGCGTGGGCCAGGTAGTAGCCCTCGACGAAGTCGCCGAAGTTGGTCTTGAACTGCGTCCAGTTGGTCACCAGGACGGGCTCGTGCAGGGGTCCGCGCTCAGCGAACCCGACAAAGGCGGCCACGGCGGTGCCCACGGCCTCGATGGGCCGCGAGCCGGAGGAGACCTCCTCCATATACACGCCGGGCGCGAGATAGCTGCTGGCCATCGAAGGATCTCCCTGCGTCGGACGGCGGGACACTTCCCCCGAGCTTGCTGCGGCGATCCAGCCGGGCGCAGTCGCCCGGGGGCGTGGGCAAGGGCAGGTGGGACCGCCCCTTCGGGCGAATCCGGGGCGCCGATAGGACGGGCGGCCGCCCGTCGTGTCGAACCGGCCGACCGCCCACACTGACCACCGTGATCCCCGAGGTCGACGACGCGCTGTGCCAACTGCTGGGCCGCAGCCTGCCCGAGGGCACCGCGGTCCGACTCGACCCGCCGAAGCCGACCTGGCAGACCGAACGCCCGTCGAAGGTCATCGACCTGTTCCTCTTCGGCCTCCACGGCGACCCCCGCGGCCGCGAGTCCGGCTTCGACCAAACCCGAGACGACCGCGGCGCCGTCATCGCCCGCCGCGAACCCGTCCGCCGATGCGTCCTGTCCTATCTGGTCACCGCGCGGGCGCCGAAGGTCAGCGAGGAACACCTGCTCCTGGACCTGGCCCTGCGCACCATGATCTTCGCCGACGCCATCCCGCCAGACTGTCTAAGTGGGACGCTCACCGAAGCGGCGGTGTTCCTGTCCATCTCCCCGGACGCCCCGGGAGACCTGTGGAGCAGTCTGGGAATGCCCGCCAGGGCTGCGTTCATCGCCTCCGTGAGCGCGCCTTATGTGGCCGCCGACGACACCGACATCGCGCCTCCCGCCGAGAAGATGGCCCTTCGGTCCAATCAGGACGTGCCGGGGAAGCTGGCGCCCGCGGGTGACAAACGCTGGGTGCGCACATGAGCTTCGCGGCCAAACAGGGCGACAAGGTCATCGCCACCGACACCCACATCCTCATGGTCCCCTCCCCCGGCGGCCCGGTGCCCACCCCCACCCCGCTGCCGTTCGTCGGCACGATCACCGGCGGCTGCAGCACCAATGTGATGATCGGCGGCATGCCCGCGGCGGTCACTGGAAGCACGGTGACGAACTCGCCGCCGCACATCTGTCCTCCCCCAGCGACTTTTCAGGTGCCGCCAACCAACCAGGGCACAGTGTTGAAAGGCAGCGGCACTGTCCTGATCAACAACAAACCCGCCGCACGCAACGGCGACAAGGTCAACACCTGCAACGACCCAACACCGCTGCCCAAGGGCTCGATCATCGCCGCGGGCACAGTGATCATCGGCGGCTGACCTCGACCAACGGCCCAGGCGCGAACGGCACCGCGACCAACACCATCACGCCGACGGCGGACAACTCATGGTCGTGCCGCACAAACCACGCCCGCGCGTCCGGCGACCCATCCCAAGGCGGCACCGCGGGCTCCCGATGCGGCAGGGCCGACACGTCCAGCGCGTACCCCACGCGCCCCCAAACCTCGGTGTCGACCCGCGTGTACCGAACATCGCAAACCCCAGTGAACGCAACGATGTTGGGCGGACGGAACATCCGTCCGTTCTGGGTGAACGCGTGCCCGGCCCCAGCGGTGATCCGCGGCGATGAAGACCCGATCCCGCCGACCATCACCCCGGTCGCCACGTCACGCAACGCCGCCAGGGAGCGGGTACGCGCCTCGGCCGCGGGCTCGGCCGAGGTCGTGACATGGATCTCCCCTTCGAGTCGCAGCGACACCGTTACGGCGACATGACCGATGTCCACAGTGGCGGTCGCGACCGGTGTCCTGGGCAAGACATACCCGAAGCCGACACCGTCCCGGGAGATCTCAGACCCACCCATGTCGCCGCCTCTCGCGCCGCAACAACCGTATGCGGCGCGAATGATCGGTGACGACGACCGAAGGGGCAGCAGTTCGGGCGTGGCGGCAAGTGCGTTGAGCACGAACGTTCGCCGGGTATCGGCCTGTCCACGGCGTGGCTGGCAAGGCGGAGGGAAGACCGTAGTACCGGGTTGTACTTGGGCTTTCCGACAACGCAGCCAGGCGCGTCGTGGGCAGGTCGAGACCCGGTGAAGGTTCGTGGTCAGCGCACTAGCCTCACACGCTCGAAACACGCGAGCCCCCACTTGGCAACAGTCGGCACGCACGATAGGTGCATGGACACCACCGCTACCCCAACGACCTGGCGCCTGCGGGTTCGCATCGACGACCGGCCGGGCACGCTCGCGCGCGTCACCACGCGGTTGGCGGCGCGGGACTGCAACGTGCTCGGGCTCTCGGTGCTGCCGGTGCCCGGCGGCGTCATCGACGAACTTGTGGTCAACACACCCGCCGGGGTCGAGCCAGCCTCGCTGATCGACGACATCCGGGCCGAGGGCGGCCGGTGCGTCGGCATCACCAGGGCCGACCTGCGCCAGATGGTCGACCGGACCACCGCCGCGCTGCGCGCCGCCGGTTCGGCGATGCGGGATCCGGGGTCGACCGCCGAGTCGGTGCGCACGCTGCTTGGCGCGGACTCGGTCAGCATCGTGGACGCGGGGACGGTCCATGGCGACGAGGGCGGGCACCTCGCGGTGCTCGCCCTGTCCGAGGAGGCCACGCTGGTGGCCCGACGGGGGTGGGCCCCGTTCACCGAGGTCGAGCTGGCCAGGATGGCCGCCTTCGTGGACGTGCTGACCGCCGGTGCCACCAGCGCGGCCGCCCCGACCGCCGTCATCACGCGCACCGGTGCGGGCGTCGTCCTGCGCGACGGCACGCCCGGCGACGCCGAGGCGGTGTCCGACCTGCATGCCCGGTGCTCGGCGCAGACGCTTTTCGCCCGGTACCACGCGGGCCTGCGCACGCTGCCCCGCCGCTGGCTGCACCGGCTGCTGCAGCCGCCCCGGGGGCGGACGCTGCTCGCGGTGAGCGGGACCGAGGTCATCGGCATGGCGCAGCTCATCCGCACCAACGACCCGGCCGAGGCGGAGATCTCGCTGCTGGTCGAGGACGGCTGGCAGAAACAGGGCCTGGGCACGGCGATGATCGCCCGGCTCGGTCAGATCGCCCGCGCGGGCGGTCACCGGCGGATGATCGCGTGGTGCCTGATGTCGGAGGTCGGCTTCGAGCGGGCGGCAGCCGCGTCCGGGCTGCCGGTGTCGATCCGGCACGAGGACAGCATGCTGCGCGTCGCGCTGTCGGTGGAGCAGGCGCGGGTCTCCAGCGCGGAACGCGACTTCGTGGCGAAGTGACGGCGGCCACTTCCCCGTTGGGACCTACTCGGAAGTAACATGGGACCCTGAGTCGAGCTTAGGAGCCCCCATGAGCACCGCAACGACCACGAACACTCTCGGCGCGGTGCCCGGCGCCCCCACCATTGTCCGGGCCACCAGCCTGATCGACCGCGCGGTCACCGGCACCGCGCCGACCACGGTCCAGATGCTGGCCCCGTTCACCGGTCTGCCGCTGGCCAGCCTCCCGCAGATCGATGACCCCGATGTGCGCCGGGCCTTCGCCCGGGCCAGGGTCGCCCAGGCCGAGTGGGCCACCACGCCGGTGGGGCAGCGGCAGCGGGTGTTCCTCAAGCTGCACGACCTGCTGTTGGAACGCCAGGACGAGGTGCTCGACCTGATGCAGGTGGAGACCGGCAAGTCGCGGCTCGACGCCTACGACGAGGTCGCCGTCACCGCGATGACCGCGGCCTACTACGGCCGCAAGGCGGCCAAGCTGCTCGCGCCGCGGCGCAAGGCGGGCGCGCTGCCGGTGTTCACCCGGACCACTCAGGTGCGCCACCCCAAGGGCGTCGTGGCGATGATCTCGCCGTGGAACTACCCGCTGGCGCTGACCGGCATGGACGCGATCCCCGCGCTCATCGCGGGCAACGCGCTGGTGCAGAAGCCGGACAACCAGACCGCGCTGACAGCCCTGTGGCTCAACGAGCTGGCCGAGGAGGCGGGCCTGCCCGCCGACGTGTGGCAGATCGTGCTCGGCCGCGGCTCCAAGATCGGCACCGCGCTGATCGAGGAAGGCGACTACCTGGGCTTCACCGGCTCCACCGAGACCGGCAAGAGCCTGGCCGCCAAGGCCGCCGCCCTGCTGACCAGCTACTCGATGGAACTCGGCGGCAAGAACCCGATGATCGTCCTCCCGGACGCCGACATCGACCGCACGGCGGCGGGCGCGGTCACCGCGTGCTTCTCGTCGGCCGGGCAGCTGTGTGTGTCGGTGGAGCGGATCTACGTGCACGACAGCGTGCGCGATTCGTTCACCGAGGCTTTCGTCGCCAAGACGCGGGCGTTGAAGCTGGGCACCGAGCTGACCTACTCGGCGGACTTGGGCTCGCTGACGTCGGCTGAGCAGTTGGAGACGATCAGCACTCACGTCGAGGACGCGCGAGCCAAGGGCGCCACGGTCCTGGCGGGCGGCAAGGCGCGGCCGGAGGTCGGACCGCTGTTCTACGAGCCGACGATCCTGACTGACGTGCGCAACGGGATGACGCTGTACAAGGAGGAGACCTTCGGCCCGGTGGTCTCGATCTACGGCTACAGCGACGAATCCGAGGCCATCCACCAGGCCAACGCGACCCGGTACGGGTTGAACGCGAGCGTGTGGACACGGAATCGACGCGCGGGGGAACGGGTCGCGGCGCGGATTCACGCCGGGACCGTGAACGTCAATGACGGCTATGGGGCGGCGTTCGGCAGTCTTGACGCGCCCATGGGCGGTATGGGGGACTCCGGGGTTGGGCGGCGCAATGGTGAGGAAGGGCTGACGAAGTACACGGAAACGCAGACGATCGCGGCTCAGCGAGTGGTGCCGCTGCGGCCGTGGAAGGGCGTTCCCGCCAAGGCTTGGACGAAGGCGTTGACGATCGGCCTGAAGGCCCTGAAGCGCTTGCCGCGCTAGAGGTAAAGCAGGACGTAGCTGAGCCAGATGACAACGAAGACGGCGCTTCCCGACGCCAGCGCGACGATTCGGTTGCGGGTGAATCGTTTCGCGGTGGACTCGTAGGCGCCGAACGCCAGGAAGCCCAGCAGCCCGACGGCGAGCACTACGGTCGCGGCCGGGCTCTGGCTCCATCCCCAGATGCCCACGGCCACCACCCCGGCGAACAGTGCCAGCGCCAGAACGGCCAACAGGGCCTCGCCGAGCGCTTCCATGATCAATTCGAGGATCCCGCTCAAGAACCTGACGATCAAGTCCAGGATCGCCATGATCCCGCGGCCGATCGCGGCGCCGAGGCGAACCGGCCAGGTGCGCCAGGGTTGGGCCTGGTCGCGGCGGATCCGGCTGAGGGCGCGCTGGGCTTGATCAGGATCACGGCGCGGGGCGGTGGGGCTCGGCGTCACGCCTTCATGATGCCTGGTCCTAGGTGGCCGACGGTTCGGTCAGCAGGCCGCGTTCGTAGGCCACCGCCACCGCCTCCGCGCGTCGACTCGCGCCGAGTTTGGCCATGATTCGGCTCAAGTGGACGGACACGGTCTTCTCGCTGATGAACAGTTCGTCGCCCACCTGCCGGTTTGTCCTGCCCTGCGCCACCAACGCCAGGACCGATCGTTCCCGTGGCGTGAACAGATCAAGTTCGTCGCGGGTCTCGGTGCTCTCGTCCAGCGAGATCCGGCCCCGTCGGGCCATCTTGCGGATCGCCTCGCGGAGTGGGCGGGCGTTGAGGCGGGCGGCTACCGCGTCGGCGGTGCGGAGCTCTATGGCGGCTTCGTCGCGGTGGTCGGCGGCCAGCAGGGCTTCGGCGTGGCGGCGGCGGCACACGGCCTGTTCATAGACAGCGCCGTAGTCGAAGGCGTCGACGGCCGCTTTCCAGAGTGCCGGGTCACCTGGACCGTCCAAGCGGCTGGCTTCGGCTTCGGCTCGGGCCAGCCAGGCGCGGCCTTCTGGGCCAAGGTCGCCGGTGCGGGGGCGGCCGGTGCGGGCGGTTTCGCGGGCCAGGTCGATGAGGCGCTTGCCATCGACGACGGCTACCTGGGCGGCTTCGGTGTCGCGGCGGGTCAGGGCGGCGTGGGCGAGGTCGGCGTGCGCGGCGATACCGAGGGCGGCCATGCGGATGCCCGCCAGGAGCACCGGCCCGCCGGTCTGGGTGACCCACTCCAGCGCGTCGTGGACCCACTCGACGGCGCGTTCCGGGCGGCCGCGCCAGGTTGCCAGTTCGGCGCCGACGCCGCCCGCGACCAGTGGGATCTGCAGGTCACGGTGCCATTCGGCGCGTAGTTCGGTGACCAGGCGCTCGGCTTCGGCGAAGCGGCCGCGGGCCACGGCGACGTAGGCGCCGACCGCGGCGAGGCGGGCGGAGACGGTGTTGGAGACCTTGTGTCCTGGCGGTTCGGCGGCGACCTCACTGCCGTCCCAGTCCCCCGCGGCGTAGCGGATCACGACCTGCACGACGCGCAGTTCCAAGCCGTAGGTGCTCCACGTCAGGCCGGTGTCGCGGGCGCGTTCGACGCCTTCGTCGACCACGCGGATCGCGTCGGCGAGCATTCCGTGTTCATAAAGGTTGACGCACAAGGAATACAGCGCGCGCAGCTCGACCGAGATGACGTCCGCGTCCACGGCGCATTGGCGGGCCTCGGCGAGTCGTTCGCGGGCGTCGGCGCCCTTGCCGTCGGCCTCAGTGAGGATGGCCAGGGTGATCAGCGCGTCGGCCTCGGCGCCGCCCGCGTCGACGGCGCGGGCGACCTCGACGGCACTGCAGGCCATCTCGCGGGCTTCGGTCGGGCGATCGACCGCGCGCAGGATCGTGGCGTAGTAGGTGAGCACCCACGCCCGGTCGGGGTCGACGGGCTGGTCGGCCAGCAGCGCCCACGCCTGTTCGATGTGCTCCAGCGACTCCTGCTCGCGCCCGTCGATGACATACAGAGCCATCGCCAACCGCGCGAGCCGGTTGGCCAAGTCGACCGGGTCGTCGCCCTTGCGCGCCAACGCCGTCGCCGACTTGGCGAAGGCGATGGCCCGCTCCGGGTCGCCCGACGTGCCCGCGGTCCACGACGCTCGGCGCAGCAGGGCCATCTCGTCGACATCGGGGCGCGCGTCGGCGGGCACCGCGTCCCACAGTTTCAGCGCGCGTTCCAGGTGTTCCAGCGCCTCGGCGGGGGCGCCCTGTTGCTCGGCGTCCTCGGCGGCCAGGACCGACGCGGCCAGGGCCGGGCCGAGTGCGTGGCTCTCCATGCTGTGGTGGGCCAGTTCGGCGGCCACCCCGCGCATCCCGGACTTCCCGGTCAGCTCCCTGGCGTACGCGGCGTGCAGCCGGACCCGCTCCCCCGGCAGCAGGTCCCCGTACACCGCCTCCCGCATCAGCGCGTGGCGGAACAGGTAGTACTCGCCGTCGCCGGACACCAGGACGTGGTGCTGCACCGCCTCGCGCAGCGCCTCCTCCAGGTCCGGGTCGCTCAACTCGCTGACCGCGCGCAGCCGGGCGTCCAGCACCCTGCGGCCGGCCACCGACGCGACCCGCACGACGCCCTGGGCGGCCGGGCTGAGCCGCTCGATCCGCGCGAGCAGCACGTCCATCAGGGTCGTCGGGATCCCGCCGCCGCACTCGGCGAACGCGGCCAGCAGTTCCTCGGCGAAGAAGGCGTTGCCCTCCGACCGGCCCGCGACCGCGCGCAGCACCGGCTCGCTGAGCCGTTCCTCGGCCAGCGCCGCGACGAACGCGCGCGAGTCCGCCGAACCGAACGGGGCGAGTTGGATCCGCTCGACCTGCGGCAGCCGGACCAGCTCGGCCAGCAGTGGCCGCAGCGGGTGGCGCCGGTGCAGATCGTCGGACCGATACGTTCCCAGAACCATCAACCGCTGGTCACGAAGCCGCGACAGCAGGAACGACAGCAGGCTGCGGGTCGACGCGTCGGCCCAGTGCAAGTCCTCCAGGATCAGCACTACCGGGGTCTCCCTGGCCAGATCACCCAGAACGCCGTAGACGGCGTCGAACAGCTGCAACTGCCCGATGTCCTGCTCCGAGCGCGACCCCGCGGACGGCATCGACATCCCCGACACCAGCTGCCGCTGGTCGGCCCGGTCGGGCAGGGCGACCTCGGGGAACAGCCTGCCCAGCGCGGTCCAGTAGGTCACCCGGTCGCGGACCCCGGTCAGCGCCTCGGCGATCGGCAGATACGGCAGGCCGGTCTCGCCGACGTCGAGACAGCGGCCGGTCAGCACGACCGCCCCCTGCTCGGTGGCGTAGGCGGTGACCTCCTCGGTCATCCGCGTCTTGCCGACCCCCGCGTCCCCCGCGAGCAGCACCGCGCACGCTTTCCCGGACGTGGACGCGTCGAAGGCGGCGCGCAGACCGCGAAGTTCGCGGCCGCGCGCCACCAACGGGATTCCTGACCCCAGACGCGGCATGGCTGGCATCGTCGCACAACCTCGTCGCGGCCGGTCAGGCAGCCGAACGCCCGTTCGTTTTGGGGTCGCCCCGGTGGCGCAGCATGCGCTGCCACCAGACGGGGGTGGCCTGCCGGACCTCACGCAGGTGCAGCCTGCTGGTGCGGTCCATGGTGCCGTTGCGGCGGTAGTTGACCTCGGCCTCGACGGCTTCCGGTGTCCACATGGTCTGACTCCTCGTCATCTGTTTCCTTGGTGATGACGAGATTGCCGCTGAGGCGGCAGGGCGAACATCAGACGATCACGCAGTCCTGGGCGTCTGACCCCTTACCCGGCCGTCGCGGGGGCCGCTGAGGCCGGGGTAAGGGATCCCGGTCGGGGTCAGTCGGTGGTCAGGCCGTCGTCCTTGACGGTGGCGAGGAAGGCACGCCAGCCGCCGTCGCCGAAGGCCAGGTGCCCATGGCCCGCGTTCTTGGAATCCCGCACCGCCGCGCCGCTTCTGCGCACGACGAGCTCCACACAGTCGTTCCCCGCACCACTGTGCGTGCTCTTGCGCCAGTGCGCGCGGGCAAGGTCGGTTACGGTCACGCCCCGCTCCTCTCGCTTTCTCCGGGTGTGCGAATCAGCCGATCGGCTGCCCGCCGGATCAGGGCGACGGTGTCATCGGGTTTCAACGCCGCCGCTCGCAAATGGTCGAACATCAACGTATACCGGCGCACATCGGAAGGCTGTTCCAAATAGACACCCGAGGTCGTGTTCTCCACATAGACCACATCGGGGTCGGCTTGTTCCGGGAAACCCAGAATGAGGAACGGCGCCTCCATGCCCGCGTGCGCGCCCGCGGTAAACGGCACGACCTGCAGGGTCACGTGCGGGAGCGCGGCGGCCTCGGCCAGCCGCAGCAGCTGCGCGCGCGTGACCGCGGGGCCGCCGACGAGCCGGTGCAGCACCGCCTCGTCGATCACCGCCCAGTACTCGGGCGGGTTCGGGTCGGTGAGCAGGCGCTGGCGGGCCAGCCTGCCGCGGACCCGCTTGTCGATCTCGGTGTCCGCGACGTCGGGGCGGATGGCCCGGATGACCGCGCGGGTGTAGTCCTCGGTCTGCAACAGCCCGGGGACCAGCAGCGCCTGGTGGGTGTGCAGGGAGGCGGCCTCGGACTCCAGGCCGACGAAGGACCCGGTGAAGACCTCGGTGTAGGCGTGCCACCAGCCCTTCTGCCTGGCCTCACGGGCGAGCTGGACCAGGGCCTCGCGCTTGTCCTCCTCGATGCCGTACAGCTCGAGCATGTCGCGCACGTCGCGCGGGGTGACCCCCACGTGCCCGGTCTCGATCCGACTGATCTTCGACGCCGAGCACTCCAGCTTCTCGCCGACCTCGTCGATGGTCAGGTTCGCCGTCTCACGGAACCGCCGCAGCTCGCCCGCGAGCCGCCGGCGCCGCACGGTCGGACTGAGATCACGCGCCACGTGTGGTTCACCTCGTTTCACTGGCTGAACGAGCGAGCGTCCGCCGTGGATGCGGATCGCATGCAAGTCTCAATGCTGATCTTGCCGGGCACAAGGGACTGTCCGCCGTGTTTCGCCGCGATTCTGTGAGCGGTTAACTGTCCCGTTCACGAATATCACCCGATCGTGTACTGCAACTTGCAGAATGCGGGCGCGACCACGCAGTCTCTTGGGAAACCACATGCGGGAGAGCCGCGCCACCGACCGGAAGGGACACGGGTGAACGAGTCGATCTTCGGGCACATGGAGGCGTCGCTACAGGACTATTTGTCCACTCTCAGCACCAGAGTGGTCGCGGGCGGTGACCACACCGCGGCCGAACTCGCCCGAGCGGAACTCCCCCGCGTCGTGGCCGCCCTACAGGCGTTGCTGGACGAGCATCACCCGGACGAGCAGGGCCGCTGCCCGACCTGTCGGACCCGCCTGTTCACCCGCGCCCCCGCACCGTGCCGCGCTTACCTGACGGCGAACCTCTGCTTGCTGATGACTGAGGACACGGACACTCGGCAGTATCGCTAGGGGCTCCTACAAGGACGCTGCTCCATCCACGTGACGCAGGACCGGGTCATCGAATACGACGTGCCCGACCGCGAAGGCAACGGCACGGACGAACTGAAAACCCATCTACGCGGACGGGAACCAGTATTTTCCTGCATGGTCGTGCAGGAAAATGAGCGGTGGGCTCGACGCATCCGGTTAAACTCGCGGGCATCGCGGGGATCAAAGGCCAGACACAGCAGCGCGGCGTCGAGCGACGCCGCCGCATCGTCCCCTGATGCGCTTCCGCCCCATCTCGCCCGCGGCCCTGGCCGACGAGGTGGCCGCGCGGGCCACCGCCCGCGAAGGCCGCCTGCGCCTGTTCATCGACGGCGCCGCGCCCACCGCCCCGGCGACCCTTGCCGACGAGATCGCCCAACGACTGAGGGTCGCGGGGCGGCCTGTGATGCGGGTCTCGACAGCCGACTTCCTGCGCCCGGCGTCCCTGCGCTTCGAACGCGGCCGCACCGACCCGGACGCGCGGTACTCCGACTGGCTGGACGTCGGCGGCCTGCGGCGAGAGGTGCTGGACCCGCAGGCGGCGGGCGGCTCCGGCCGGGTCCTCCCCCGCCTGTGGAACGCGCGGACCGACCGCTCGGCACGCGCGGACTATGTCGAGGTGCCAGCCGACGGCGTGGTGATCGTCGACGGGGAGTTCCTGCTGGGACAGGGCCTGCCGGGCGAGCTCACCGTGCACCTGTGGCTGTCACCCGGCGCACTGGCGCGGCGGCTGGCGGCGGAGGAGCACTGGGCGCTGCCCGCGTTCGCGCGCTATGAGCGGGAGGCGCGTCCGCTGTATCTGGCCGACGTGGGAGTCCGGGCCGACGACCCACTGCGGTTGGCGGTACTGGACGAGGCCCCGAGGTGAGGTTCGCGCAGTCTGAGTGAGCAGTTGATCACCGTCCGGATGATCGGCGGCTTCCGGCGCGGCGGGTCGGTGGACCCGGTAGCGTGCGATCCGTGACGGATGCTGTTGACGCCCGGGTGCTCGGGGTGGTCGCCGAGATGGGGCGTGCCGCGGTGCATGAGGTGGCCGCCAGGCTCGGGATGGACCCCCGTGAGGTGGCGTCGCGGCTGGTCGCGCTGTCGGCGGCGGGGTTGCCGCTGCTGGTGGGAGTCGAGTGCGACCCGAACGGCATCCGCGCCGCGCTGGCCCGGATGGGCGGCGGGGTGCAGGGCACGCCGTCCGGGGTCTATCCGCCGCCGCAGGGGTATCCGCAGCAGTTTCCTGGGCCGCACCAGGCGCAGACCGGGCCGCCGAGTCAGCCGTTCCCCGCCCAGCCTTATCCCGGGCAGTTCGGCCAGGGACAGCCGCCGATGCCGGGGCAACCCCAGTACGGCCAGCAGTTCGGCGGCCAAGGCCCGGCCATGGGCCAGCAGGGTCAAGGCATCGGCCAGCAAGGTCAAGGCCAGGTCGGCGGCCCAATGGGCCACCAAGTCCCGAGCTATCCCGGCCAGCCCATGCAGGCCGCACCGAGCCAGCCGGTCCAGGTCGGCCCGCCCAGCCAGCCCTTCCCCGCCGTCCCCGAACCGATCTCCACCTGGGGCCCGCCGCAGAGTTCCTCCTGGGCCCGCGGCGACCAGCCGCCCCAGGACGCCATGGACCGCACCCAGCCCGCCGTGCGCCCCGGCTCCCGGCAAGGGGTCGCCGGATCGACGCTGGAGACGGAGGGGTTGGAGGGCGAGCGGATCGCGATCCAGCTCGTCGAGGTCGTCGACCCTGCCGACTACCTGTTCACCGCCGCAGGCTACCGGCTGCAGGAGGGCGAGCGGTCGATCGTCGTGCACACGGAGATGACCAACCGGGGCCCCGTGCACTTCGCGACCCTGCCCGACATGTATCTCGTGCTCGTCACCCCCGAGGGCAAGACGATCTCCAAAGCCCCCGTGTCACTCTCGTCCCGGCCTGCCTACCGGATCGGTGTGGCGCCCGGGGAGACCACGGGCGGACACACCGTCTACGTCGTGCCGGAGGACACCGAGGTGACCGCCGTGCGCTGGAGCCCGCGCCCCGACGAGGAGACGCGGACCCTCACCTGGAAGGTCGAGAACTGAACAGCCGGGAGAACCAGCTCTTCTTCTCCTCGGCCGCGGCCACCGGGATCGGCGACGTCGGCGGCTCGCGGTCGTACACCTGACCGGGGCTCACCCGCACCGTCTCGTCCACGTCATCGGCCGCGACCGCCCCGATCACCGGCGGCGAGGCGCCGTCCTTCATGAACCGCCCGTGGCCGCCCGTGGCGAACGGGTCGCCGTCGTTCGCGCTGTCCCAGTTAGCACCGTTCATCGTTCCCCACCCTCAAGCACCGGACCAACGGTGCCCAAACTAGCCGAGCCACCGGGCTCCGCAGGGGATTTCAGTAGTCGGCGGCGAGTACGTCGAGCGCGGCGGCAAGATCGGCGGGGTACTCGCTGGTGAACTCGACCCAGCGGTTGTCCTCGGGATGGTGGAACCCAAGCGACCGCGCGTGCAGCCACTGCCGGGTCAGGCCGAGGCGCTTGGCCAGCGTCGGGTCCGCGCCGTAGGTCAGGTCGCCGACACACGGGTGGCGCAGGGCCGAGAAGTGCACCCGGATCTGGTGAGTCCGGCCGGTCTCCAGCTTCACGTCCAGCAGGGACGCCGCGCGGAAGGCCTCGATCGTCTCGTAGTGGGTGATGCTGGGCTTGCCGCCCGCCACGACCGCCCACCGGTAGTCGTGGCGCGGGTGCCGGTCGATGGGCGCGTCGATGGTGCCGACGCTCGGGTCCGGGTGGCCCTGCACCAGCGCGTGGTAGCGCTTCTCGACGGTGCGTTCCTTGAACGCGCGCTTGAGCACGGTGTAGGCGTACTCGCTCTTGGCGACCGCCATGACGCCGGTGGTGCCGACGTCGAGCCGGTGCACCACGCCTTGGCGCTCGGCCGCGCCGGAGGTCGAGATGCGGATGCCCGCCGCGGCCAGGCCGCCGATCACCGTGGGGCCGGACCATCCGGGGCTGGGGTGCGCGGCCACGCCGACCGGCTTGTCGACGACCACCACGTCGTCGTCCTGGAAGAGCACGACAAGGCCCTCGACCGGGATCGCCTGGATCTCCACCGGCCGGTCCGGCTCGGGGAGGGTGACCTCGAGCCAGGTGCCCGCCAGCAGCCGGTCGGACTTGCCCGCCGGCCTGCCGTCGACCAGCACGTCACCGTTCTCGGCGAGCGCGGCGACGACGGTGCGGGACAGGCCGAGCAGCTTGGACAGCCCGGCGTCGACGCGCATGCCGTCGAGCCCGTCCGGGACGGGCAGCGTGCGAGCGGTCATGCGGTTTCCTTTTTCGCGGGCTTGGACTTGGCCGAGGTGAGGGTGCCGTCGTAGTCGCGCCCGCGGATCGCCATGAGCACGATCAGGGCACCACCGACACTGATCGCCGAGTCGGCCACGTTGAAGACGGGGAAGACCTCGGCGTTGGGGGCGAAGACCGACACGAAGTCGACCACGTGGCCCTGCAGCACGCCGGGGGCGCGGAAGATCCGGTCGGTGAGGTTGCCCAGCGCGCCCGCCAGGACCAGGCCGAGGCCCAGCGCCCAGCCGGTGGAGCGCAGCTTGGGTAGGATCCAGATGATCGCCACGACGACGCCGAGCGCGACCAGGCTCAGCAGCCAGGTCATGCCGGTGGCCATCGAGAACGCGGCGCCGGGGTTGCGCACGAGCTGCAAATAGACCGCGCCGCCGAGCAGCCGGACCGGGGCCTCGCCCTCCAGCGTGGCCACCGCGATGATCTTGGTCACCAGGTCCACCACGTACACCGACAGGGCCGCGACCAGCAACAACGCCACGCGCCGGGCGGGTGGGGCGCTCACTTCCGGCGGAGTCTCGGAGGTGTCGTGGTCGTCGCCTGGCTCAGTGTTCACCGGTCCATTGTCCACGGCGTGCGTCGACGCCTGGTCAGCACACCTCACGCAGGAACCCGGGCAGGGGTCGGTCGTCCGCGGCCGGGACCCAGCGGCCCTCCACCTCGGCGTAGTCGTAGGCGGGTCCGTCAGCGGCCAGCGAGCGCAGCGCGGCCACGAGTCGGTCGATGTGTTCGGCGGTCGTGCCAAGGCCGATGCTGGCGCGCACGGCCCGCTGCTCCCGCGCCCCCGCGCGGCCCAGGAGCCTGCGGGTGGCGATGTGGGCGCAGAACGCGCCGTCGCGCACGCCGATGCCGTGTTCGGCCGACAGCGCCGCGGCGGCCAGACCAGCGTCGAGGCCGTCGATGCTGAAGCTGAGCACGCCGACCCGGTCCTGCTCGGGGCCGAACAGCTCCAGCACCCGCAGCCCAGGGATGGCCGTCAGGCCCGCGCGCAGCCGCGCGAACAGCGCCCGCTCGTGCGCGGCGACGCCCGCCCAGTCCCGCGCGAGGACCTCGCAGGCCACGGCCAGCGCGTGCACGCCGACGACGTTGGGCGAGCCCGCCTCGTGCCGCTCGGGCACCGCGGTCCAGGCCACGCCGAGCCGGTCGCCCCAGTCCACGACCTGGCGGGTGGCCCCGCCGCCGACCAGGTACGGGTCGGCGGCCTGCAGCCAGTCGGAGCGGCCGATCAGCGCGCCCGCGCCGAACGGGGCGTAGAGCTTGTGGCCGGAGAGCACGACGTAGTCGACGTCGAGCGCCTTGATGTCGACCGGCCGATGCGGCGCGAGCTGCGCGGCGTCGAGCGCGACCCGGGCGCCGTGCCTGCGCGCGACCGCGGCCAGCGCGGCGATCGGCCACACCTCACCGGTGACGTTGGACGCGCCGGTCAGCACCACCAGCCGGGGCCCGACCGGGCACTCGGCGAGCGCGGCGTCGAGGGCGAGCACGGTGTCACCGGCGTGCGGCGGGGTCTCGATCCGACGCACGCGCGGCCCGCGCCACGGCAGCAGGGCGGCGTGGTGCTCGGTGTCGAACAGCACGACCGATGTGCCCTTGGGCAGCGAGCGGGCCAGCAGGTTGAGGCTGTCGGTGGTGTTGCGGGTGAACACGACCGCGTCCGACGAGCGCGCGCCGACGAATTTCCGCAGCGTGTCGCGGGCCTGGCCGTAGACGCTCGTGCACACCTTCGAGGCGAACCCGGCGCCCCGGTGCACGCTGGCGTACCAGGGCAGCAGCTCGTCGACGGCGTCGCGGACGGCGTCCAGACAGGGGGCGCTGGCGGCGTGGTCGAGGTTGGCGTAGGGCACCTCGCGGCCGTCGAGCAGCGGCACGGTCAGCCGGGAGCCGACCACGGAGGGCACGGTGGTCTCACAGGCTTCGGCGACTCGGGCGGTCGGCAGGGCGAGCGTCATGGCTGGCTCCGGGTCCGTGGGACCCCACCGAGGGGTCCGCGCTTGCCCGCTCACACCACGCGACGGGCCGGGTCCTCACCCGGGGCACCCCACCGCGGAGGAGGGTTGCCGTCCAGCTAGCCGGGGCTTGACGCTGGCGCTCATGACCTTGTTCCCGACGCTAGCGCACAAGACACACTCACGCAGCCCCGTCCAAATCTTGGGACTCCAAAGCATTCGACTAGCCGGAACCGGTCTCGCCTTTCCACCGCGCGTAGCGGCCCGCCCGGTCGACCGCGCGGATCCGGGTCTCGGTGGCCGAGCGGACCGCCTGGGTGGTGACCACGAGCACCTGGTCGCCCTCCTGCAGCCGGGTCGTCGGCCCCGGAGTGAAGCCCTTGCCGTCGCGGGCGACCAGGCTGACCGTGGCCCCCGGCGGCAGCCGCAGCTCGGCCAGGTACACGCCGTGCAGCTTGGAGCCGACCGGGATGGTGACCTGCAGCAGCTCGGCGTCGAGTTCGTCGAGGGTGGCCACGTCGACGTCGATCTCCCTGGCGCTGGCGCCGGTGTCCAGGCGCAGCACCTTCGACAGCGTCCGCAGGGTGCCGCCCTGGACCAGGGTCAGCACGATGACGAGCACGAACACCGCGTCGACCAGCTGGTAGGCCCCGTCGACGCCTTGGGACAGCGGGATCATGGCCAGCACGATCGGCACGGCGCCGCGCAGGCCCGCCCAGGAGAGGAAGACCTGTTCTCGCCATGGCACGCGGAACGGGGTCATCGTCAGCAGCACCGACGCGGGCCGGGCCAGCAGCGTCACCACCGCGCCCGCCACCAGGCCGGGCACGATCGCGTCCAGCAGCCGCGCGGGCGACGCGAACAGTCCCAACAGGACGAACAGGCCGATCTGCGCGAGCCAGCCGAGCCCCTCGGCGAACGACAAGGTGTCGGCGCGGTGCGGCAGTTTGGAGTTGCCCAGCACCAGCCCGGCCACATAGGTCGCCAGCAGGCCCGACGCGTGGATGAACTGTCCGGTGGCGAACGCGAGCACGCACACCGCGACCGTGGCCAGCGGGTAGAGGCCGGTCGCGGGCAGCGCGGCCCGACGCAGGGCGTGGGTGCCCAGCCAGCCCAGACCCAGCCCGACCACCGCGCCGACGCCGAGTTCGTAGGTCAATGTCAGCGGCAGCTTCCACGTGATCGGGTCGGACGAGGTGAGCAGCACGACCGCGATGTAGCAGGGTGCGTCGTTGAGACCGGACTCCAGCTCCAGCGACCCGACCAGCCGCCGGGTGACCTTCAGGTTGCGCAGCACGCTGAACACCGCCGCCGCGTCGGTCGATGCGAGCACCGCGCCCCACAGCAGAGCCAGCCGCCAGTCGAACCCCAGGATCCAGTGCAACGCCACTCCGGCGACCCCGACGCTGATCGCGACGGCCACTGTGGACAGTGCGATTCCCGGCCACAGCGCCGGTTTCACCTCGTCCCACCGGGTCGTGAGCCCACCCTCGGTCAGGATCAGCACGAGCGCGGCCAGGCCGAGCGCCTGGGTCAGCTCCGCGTTGGAGAACTCGATGCCCGCCCCGGCTTCGCCGAGCAGCACGCCGATCCCGAGGTAGAGCAGCAACGAGGGCAATCCGACCCGCACGGACACGCGTACCGCCAGCACGGCCATCAGGATCACGGCCGCGCCGATGCCCAGCGCCACGGTCAGATCGGCCACGCGGCCTCCAGGGGTCTGGCGGATATTGGACGCATTCTCCCCTGTCAGCGGCCCGCGCGCGTCTTCCGAAGCCGCGCCGAGACATCTCTCACCCGAGGTCTAGATGATTGATTCCTGACTGTCGCCTGGTATCGGCTGGTCCACGGCGTCGCTGCCAAGGCGCAGGGACAGCGCGCGTACCGGGTGTACGTGGCTGTTCCTGCAACGCGGGCAGCGGCGTCGTGGGCCGGTCGAGACCTGGTGACAGTCAGGAATCAATCATCTAGCAACCGCCGCAGGGTCTCGGCGGCGTCTGGAGGGGCAGGGTCGACGTCGATGACCTTGTCCCGGCCGCGGTCGCCGGTGACGATCTTCACGTCCTGCCCGCGCACGCCGAACGCCTCGGCCACCGCACGGCGCACCGCGTCGTTCGCCTTGCCCTCCACCGCGGGCGCGGCGACGGCGACGACCAACGTGTCGCCCTCGCCCCACCGGCCGCCGACCCGCGCCTTGCGCACACCGGGTTTGACCCGGATACCGAACCGGAACACTAGGAATCCGCCGGAGTCGCGAGCACAACGTGCAGCACATCGTCGACATAGGCCCGCCGGGCCGCGGGCGACTGGGCCAGCGCCCCCGGCGTCGCCCGCATGAGCTGGGTCTGACCCAGGTAGATGGAGTACGCGACCACCGCCCGCCGTCTGGCCTGGGCACGGCCGAACCCGAGTTCGGCGAACTGCGTGGTGAGGTAGCCGAGCCTGCGTTCGGTGACCCTGGAGACCGCCGCCGACACCTTGGGATCCGACGTGGACGCCAGCAGCGCCAGTTCGATCTCCCCGCCCGTGTCGAGCACGGCGCCGAACAGCAGCCGCAGCCGCTCGTGGGCGGTCGCGCCCCGGTCGGCGAAGCTGATCACGGCCTCGGTGTGCTCGCGCTCCCAGCGCGCCAGCGCCGCGTCGAGCAGCGCGTCGCGGGTGGGGAAGTGCCAGTAGAGGCTGCCCTTGGTCGCCCCGACCCTGGCCGCGAGCGGCTCGACGGCGACCGCGGCCGCACCGCCCTCGGCGATGGCGGCCAGCGCGATCTCGGTCCAGTCGTCCTTGGTCCTCCGCTTCGGCACGATCCATACGGTACCGTACAGAAAGAACTATACGGTTCCGTATGGAAGGACTCCTGATGATCCACAATGTGCACCAACGAGAACTCCCGGTCGCCCCAGCGGTCGTCGGTCGCCTGCTGGACGAGATCCAGGGCGCCGACAGCCCGATCTGGCCGGTCGACGCCTGGCCCGCGCTGCGCTTCGACCGCCCGACCGCGGTTGGCGCGGTCGGCGGACACGGCATAGTCCGCTACTCCTGCACCGCCTACCGGCCCGGCCGGATGATCGAGGCCACCTTCGCGCCCGGCTTCCTCATCGAGGGGACCCACACCCTCGACGTGCTCGACGGGCCGACGCCCGACTCGTGCGTGCTGCGCCACGTGATCGCCGCGCGCCCGCGCGGAATGGGCCACCTCGCCTGGCCGCTGGCGATCCGCTGGCTGCACGACGCGCTGCTGGAGGACCTGCTCGACCGGGCAGCGACCTCCGTCGGACACCCGCCCGCCCGCCGCGCGCGGTGGTCGCCGTGGGTCCGATTCCTGCACCGCCGCATGCGAAGCACAGTGGCCGCAAGGGCGTAAGAGGTACACCCGAACGGCCCATCAAGCGTTCCCGCATCACCCGTAAGGCCGCTAGGCCACTTAACGGAAAGTTGCAGTACGCAAGGGCGTGATCATCGGTTTACCATGGTCGAACCGCGGCCCCAGGATCACCCCACCCAGCAAGGAGATGCCCGTCCCCAACCGGGCAACCATATGACCGCACACCGTTGGAGCGTCCTCTCCGCGGCCCGTTTCACCCTGCGTTCCTGGCGCTGGCGCGTCGAGGCGCGCACGCTGGTGGCGGGCCGCACCCTGCACCGACTCGCCGTGCCGCTCGGCCTGGCCGGGCTGACCGCGGCACTGCGGGTCGCCGTCATCGACTCCCCTGCCCAGCCAACGGAAACCCATCACGTCGCCCAGGTGTTCGCCCTCGCCGAGTTAGGGCAGTCACTCGACCCGGGCAGCGCGGTGTCGGCCCCGCTCGCGTGGTTGCAGATCGGCGGTTACGCCGCCGCCACCGACGCCTTCGCCCGGCACGCGGGCGCGTTGGCCGCCGCCCGCGAGCCGATGGTCTTCGCCGCGGCCGCGAGCGCGCTGCTGATCTGGTTGTTCGCCAGGCGGATGGAGTTGTCCCGGTGGACGGCCGCCGCAGCGGTCGTGGTCGTCGCCCTCTCGCCGCTGGCGGTGTCTATGTCGACCACCGTCCGTCCGGAGAACGCCGCGCTGCCCTGGGCGCTGGCCGGACTCGGTCTACTGTGGACACAGAATCGGCACCGGTCACTGGCCCCCGACCTGTGGGCCACCGCGTTCCTGGTGATCGCTGTGATCACCGCCCCGGTGACGCTGGCGCTGGCGCCGGGCGCGGGCTGGCTGATCTGGCGCCGCCGCCGCAAGCGCTTGTCGCTGATGCTCGCCTCGATGTTCGGCATCGGCGTCGGCATCGGCCTTGGCGCCACGGCCGTGCTCGAAGGCATCCACCTGGCCGGGGACGGACCCGCCCCCGCGCACTGGATCGCGCTCGACCCGATCCTGGCCGCCACCGGTGTCTTCGCCGCCGCGGGCGCCCTGTTCTCCTACCGGCTGCGCCCGCTGGCCGTCGGCGTGCTCTCGCTGATCGTGGTCGCGATCATCCCCGGCGGCCCCGGCACGGGCGCGCTGGCGGTGCTGCTGCCGCTGACCGCGCTGCTGGTGGCGGGCACGGTCGAGTGCGGCGTCACCCATCGCGCCCGGATCGGCAGGCACACGCTGGTGCGCCCGTTCCTGGCCCCCACTGTCGCCCTGGCCATGACCGTGGTCGGCTTCGCCGTGCCCGCGTGGATCGGCGGGCACAGCGCCGCCGCGGCGGCCGACCCCGGCCCCAGCGCCGACGCGGCCACCTGGCTGCGGGTGAATCTGCCGGAAACGGTCGTGATGACCGACGAGACGACCTGGGTCGACCTGGTCCGCGGCGGCCGGTCCCGGTCGGTCACCACCCGACCGGCCGAATGCCCGGCCACCTGTCTGGAGCAGTCCTGGCTGCTGCTGACGCCCGCGCTGCGGACCGACCTGACCGCCCACCCGGCCCTGGCCGCCGTCGCCGGTCGCAGCCGACTGGTGGCTGTGTTCGGCGACGGCGCCGAACAGATCGAACTCCGCGTGGTCGAGTAACTCAGCCCAGACCCGCCAGGAACCGACCGGTCACCGCGACGGCGGGCTCCGACGACCCGGCTCCTTCCACCAACACGGCGAACGCCACATCCCCGCGATACCCCGTGAACCAGCCATGGGCCTGCGACCCGTCACCGAACTGGGCCGTACCGGTCTTTCCCGCCACCGCGCCGTACTTGGCCAGCGCCTTGCCGGTGCCGGACGTCACGACCTCCCGCATCATCGCGCGAAGGGCGCCGATCGTGGCCCCGGACGGCGCGCGGTAGCCGGTCTGCACGACGGTGTCGACCGTGGCGAACAGTCTCGGCGTCACCGGCTTGCCCGCCGCTACCGTCGCGCTCATCAGCGCGACGCCGAACGGGCTGGTCTGCACGGTGCCCTGCCCGATGCTGTTCTCCACCTGCTCCGGCGTGCCCGCGGCGGGCTTCACCCGACCGGTCTGGGTGCTGATCCCCGGCACCTCGAAGTTCGCGTCCAAACCGAAGCGCGCGGCCGATGCGGACAGCGCGTCGGCGGGCAGGTCGCCCGCGAGCGCGGCGAAGGTGGTGTTGCAGGACCGGGCGAACGCGGTGCGCAGCGGGCTGTCCGGCAGCCCGAAGCCATCGTTCTTCACGCTGCGGGTGCCGATGGTCTTGCGCTCGGGGCAGGGGAGCACGGTGTCGATCGTCGCCGTGCCCGCGTCCAGCACCGCGGCCGCGGTGGCGATCTTGAACGTTGAGCCGGGCGGATAGAGTCCGTTGAGCGCCTTGGGACTCTCGCCCGCGGCGGCGTTCTGCGCGACCGCCAGGATGCCCCCGGTCGACGGCTGGATGGCGACGAGCATCGCGGGGCCCGACGCCGAGTCCACCGCGGCCTGCGCGGCCTTCTGCGCGGACAGTCCCACCGTCGACTTCAGCGGCTCAGCCGCCTTGGCCTCGGCGCCGAACAGGCTCTCCACCTCGGCACCCGCGTTGACCAGCACGATCCTGGACGACGGCGCGGGCGCGTCGCTCACCGCTTTCTTCATCGCCGGGGTGAGCAGTGGCGCCACCGTGGGGTCGACCGGCCCGGGGGCCGCGCCGATCCACTTCATCAGCGGCTTTCCGTCCTTGTCCAGCACCGCGGCCGCGTCCGGGGTCGAGACCTTGACGTCCAGCGCGAACCCGGGCGCGAGCTTCGGGTGCACGACCGTGGGTTCCCACCGCACCTGCCACTGGTCGCCGCGAACCAGGGTGAACGTGCTCGGATAGACCCATTCCTGCTCACCGAAACCCCAAGCCCACTGGAACGGGACCGCCACCTCCGTGGCGTCCGGCGCGGGCGCGGGCGCCGCCGTCCACGTCGCGGCGATCTTCGCGGGCTTGAGCAGGTTCTTGACGCCCGCCAAAGTCGAGGCGGCGGCCTGTTTGTCGGTCGTCACCGCCGAGGCGGTGGTGAAGTCCTGCGCCGACAGCGCCTTGAGAAACCGCTCCCCCACCTGCGCCGCCGTCAGCGTGGGCTGCGTCGCGTTCTTGGTGGACGCGGCGGCGGGCACCCGCTCCCGTGGGAGCAGCACATAGACAGCGGCACCCAGGCACACGAGCACCGCCAAGGCACCAATGGACAAAATCACGCGTTTGCGCGTGGATGACACGTTGTACCCCCAGTACGACGCGAACTCCCCCGAGGCGCGACAGTCGCGCGAACCCCAGCATGCCAGGACGGCGACCACCCGACCGGGGAACGGCTTTCCTGAAACCAGCTCGTGACGTTACCTACCGACGAGCCGTGTTATAGCCGGATAGACATGAACGTCGTGGCGATCAGGCCGCCGTCGGGCGTGGTGGCGTAGTCCTCGACGGTCCCGACCCGCTTCCACCCGCGCCGCTCGTAGAGCCCTTCGGCGGGGCTGCCGGTGTGGGTGTCGAGGATCAGCAGGGTCCGGTTGAGCTCGCGCGCGGCCTCTTCCAGCGCGTCCAGGAGCTTTCCCGCGCACCCGCGCCCACGGGCGTCGCGGTGCACAAGGAGCTTGGCCACTTCGGCCCGGTGGGTGCCGTTGGGGTTGGCCACCAAGAGCAGCCGCACGGCCCCGACCACCCGGCCGCCGTCGCGAGCCACCCAGGTCAGTGTGTCGGGCTGGGCCAACGCGCCCGACCACCACGCCACCGCCTCGGCCTGGGTCAGGGTGTCGAGGAACCCGACGCTGGCCCCGCCCGCCACGCAGTCGAGCAGGACGTCAGCCAGCCCGTCGACGTCCTGCGCGCTCGCCCTCTCGATCCGCACCCGTGACCTCCCACACTCGATCCGCCGCCACCCTGACCAGCAGGTACAGGACCGCAGCGTTGCACAGGTGCCAGGCGAAGTGAGTGCCGAGGGGTGAACAGCGGGTGTCAGAGCCGCCGCGACACGTGCACCTCGCGGTCGACCACCGGCAGGATCTCCGGCAGATACACCCCCTGGATGGCGTCCAAGTCCCCATGCGCGTCCCAGAGCTCACGGCTCTCCCACCGCTCCACCAGGGTGAACCGCCGCGGATCAGCCTCCGAGTGCAGCGCCTCCCAGCTCACGCACCCTGGCTCGGCCAGACACATCGGCCGCATCCGGGCCAGCGCGTCGGCCACGGCGGGCACGTCCTCGGACTGCTTGACGGTGATGATGACGATCAAATCGAGCATGCTGGTCAGTCTTCCTCAGCGAAGGCCGACGTCGAGAAGTGGCGCCAGGCGAAGACCGTCATCACGACCATGGCCGAGCCCGCCAGCCAGAACGGCGCCGTCACGCCCCAGGCCTTGGCGGTCAGGCCACCGAGCAGGGAGCCGATGGCCGCGCCGCCTATGACCAGCAGGTAGTAGACGCTGCCGACTCGGCCGCGCAGGCGGTCGGGCACGACCCGGTGGCGCACCGACATCGACACCACGCCCCAGATCGCGCCGTGGGCGCCGAAGACCACCAGGGTCGCGCCCGCCAGCCACGCGTCGGAGGTGAGTGCCAGCGCGAAGTGGGTGGCGGTCTCCACGACCAGTCCGATGCGCAGCAGCGCGCCGTCGCCGAGGCGCTTCTGCAGCCGACTCACCGCCGCCGTGCCCAGCAGGCCGCCGACCGCGCTCGCCGCGAGCAGCGCGCCGAAGCCGATCTCCGGCAGGCCGAGGTGTTCGCGCGAGTAGAGCACCAGGATCGAGAACGGACCGAAGAACGTGATGTTCATCAGACACAGACAGACCGCCAGCACCCGGACCAGCCGGTGTGCCCAGAGCCACCGCAGCCCCTCGGCGATCTCCACCCGCAGCGGCCTGCGCTCGACGACCTTGACCGGTTCTGGCCGGTAGCGGATCGACGCCATCAGGGCCGCGGCGACCAGGAAGCCCACCGCGTTGATCCCGAAGGGCAGCGACGCGGCCACGACGAACACCGCGGCACCCACCGGCGGCGCGATCATCAGGTTGCCGACCATGTGCACCGCGCTGAGCCGCGCGTTCGCCCTCGGCAGCAAGTCCTTGTCCACCACCGCCGGGATCATCGCCGACCCCGCGTTGTCCGCGAACGTCTCCGCGACACCGACCAGGAAGAACGCGACGTAGACCAGCGCGACGGTCACGTGGCCGGTCCAGACCGCCACCGCCAGCCCCGCGATCACCGCCGCCCGCAGGATGTTGACCACAATGATCAGCTTCCGCCGGTCGAGCCGGTCGACGTAGGCGCCGCTGATCAGCGAGAACAGCAGCCACGGCAGCTGCTGCACGGCCGCGGCTCCGGAGATCAGCGCCGGGTCGTCGGTCAGCGAGGCGACCAGCAGCGGCCCCGCCGCCAAGGCGATGCCGTCACCGAGGTTGGACGCGGCGAACGCGCCCCAGAGTTTGCCGAAGTCACGACCGAGCCGAGGCCGCGCCGCACGGTCGTCCGAAGCGGATCGGACCGCGCTATCCCCAGCCACGACTCACCCTGAGACCCCCCTAGTAGGACTCAGTCCACTGTGCCACGGGGGTCGGACAGCCTGCGATCGACTTTCTGGCCCTACTGGCCGGTCGTCCTGGCGCCTCGACCAGCGCGGTGCTTGGCCGCGAGAGTGGCGTCGGGGGCGCACCGACCGCACGGGGTGAACCCGAGCTGGCGAGCCTCCGACACCGGCAGCGCGATCGACGGCCGGTTCGCCAGCCACCCGCACTTGACCAGGTGGTAGCGCGGTCGCTCGTCGAGCACCCGCACGTCGGCGGACAACCCGGAGACCACCAACAGGTCGGCCGCGTCGGTTTCCTCCTCGGCGGGCTCGCTGTCGGGATCATCCGCGGTCGAAGCGCCCAGCGGTGGCGTGGGAGCGGTGGACGGCTCCTCCGCGACGGCGAGGACGTCTTCGTCCTCTGGCTCGTCATCGAAGCCAGTGGCGTCGTCGGGGTCGTCGTCGCCGAAGTCGTCCGGCTCCGGCTCGTCGGCCACCTGGGCAGCAGCTGATGGCGCTGCGGCCCGGCGGCGATTACGGAGCCAGTCGAGGACGAGGATGGCGGCGGCCACGACACTGATGCCGACCGAGAGCCATGCCCACAGCGTGTTGGCCGTGGTGAGAGCGGTGATCAGCAACCCGAGAGCGCCGAGCACCAGCAGCAAGACGATATACAGCAACCTTGTGCCCTACTGTCCGGCGGGATGACCCGGCCGTGACTGCCTTGTGGTGTGTCCATGAGCGTTGTCGGGCTATCGGCGGATCCAGGTTTCCGCTGGGCGTGCCGCCGGAATGCCGCTCGTACTGGGTTGTACTTGGGCGTTCCGGCGGTGCGCCCAGCGGGAAGCTGGGCCGTCGAGAGCCCGGCAACGTTCGTGGACACACCGCTAGGTCAGCCCGCTTCCGCGCGCGGGCCGAACGAGTAGCCGCTCTGCTGGCCTGCCCCGCGGCCGCCTTCGCTGGTCGGGGCCGCGGAACCGCGGTCGCCGAGTTCGCGCAGGCTGGACTCGAGGAAGGTCTTCAGTCGGGTGCGGTACTCACGCTCGAAGGTGCGCAGCTCGTCGATCTTCTTCTCCAGCGTGGTGCGCTCCTGCTGCACCGCGCCGATGATCTCGGTGTGCTGCCGCTGGGCATCGCGCTCCAGCGTGGTCGCCTTCTCCCTGGCCTGACGCTCCAGCGTCTCGGCCCTGGTCCGCGCGTCGTTCAGCATGGTCTCGGCGCGCGTACGCGACTCGTTGACCATGGTGTCGGACTTCGCCCGCGCGTCGGAGAGCAGCTGCTCGGACTTGGTCCGAGCCTCGGCCAGCATCCCGTCGGCTTCGGCTTTCGCCTCGCCGGTGAGCCGGTCGGCCATCTCCTGCGCGAGGCCAAGGACCTTGGCGGCCTGCACGTGGTGATCACCGCCGCCCCCGGGACTGGTCTGCTCCAGCGCGCTGGGCGGCGGAACGGGAGTGAGCCGACGCGGCTCCTCGACCCGGGAGGGCGCCACCGTGGGCACGCCGCCGCCGGTCCGAGCGTCGTCGAGGTCGGCGCGAGCCGACTCCAACTGCGCGTCGAGCTGCTCGACCTGCGCGCGCAGGTCGTTGTTCTCCTCGATCAGGCGGGAAAGCTCCACCTCGACCAAGTCGAGGAAGGCGTCCACCTCGTCCTCGTTGTAGCCCCGCTTGCCGATGGGAGGCTTGCTGAACGCGACGTTGTGCACGTCAGCGGGGGTCAACGACATCTGATCACCTCACGCACTCCAGGGCTGCCAAGTACCCAAGTCTCCCCTAAGACCCGGGATACGCCAGTTGCATCAAGATGAACACAACCAGCAGCAGCACCATAATCGATAGGTCCAGGCCTACGCCGCCGATTCGGACAGTCGGTATGAGCCGACGGACCAAACGAACCGGAGGGTCGGTCACTGTGTAGATGGTCTCCAGCGCGACCGCAACCCCACCGGCCGGTCGCCACTCGCGCGCGAAGGTGCGCACAAGCTCGACGACCACCCGGGCGGTCAGCAGCAGCCAGAAGGTGAACAACACCCAATAGACGGCGAGAAGCACTGGTTCCACAGCTCAACTCTGCCATCACTTAGCTTCGGGTGGCGAACCCGCCCTCCGCCAACCGCCGCTTGTCCTCCGCGGTGGGGTCGGCATTGGGGGGTGAGATCAAGAACACTTTGTTCGTGACCTTGTCGATGGAGCCCCGCAGCGCGAACGCGAGCCCGGCCGCGAAGTCGACGAGCCGCTTGGCGTTGGCGTCGTCCATCTCGGTCAGGTTCATGATCACCGGGCGCCCGTCGCGGTAGTGCTCGCCGATGGTGCGCGCCTCGTTGTAGCTGCTTGGGTGCAGCGTCACGACGCGGCCCATCGGGTAGCCGCCCGCCTGCGCGGGGGCTTCGAGCTGACGCGGGCGCGGTGCCGGGTCGCGACGGGCGTCCATCGCGAGCGCACCGTGGGTCTGCGGGTCGGATTGCGCCGTTTGCCCAGCCCAGGCCGGTCGCGGCCGACCGCGGTCGAGCGGCTCGAAGTCGTCGTCGGCGTCCTCGCGGTAGCCCGCGCGCGGGCCGCCGAACCACTTCCGGCGGGCGCCGGGGTAGTCGTCGAAGTCGTCGTCGAGGTACTCGGGACGGCGGCCGTAGGCGCGACCCTCGTAGTCGTCGCCGTCGTAGTCCTCGAGCTCTTCGGCAGGCACCATTCCGAAGTAAGCCTTCAGCTTCTGCAGTGTGCTCATGGCATTCCTCCGCGACTCCCCGTGCGTGGTTCCCACGTGCGCAGTCATGGTTGACCTGTCAAGGGGAGGCTAACCCGCGACCCCCTAGCAGGGCAGTTCCGACACGCACGCACGTCGACCCATGGTCGACCGCTTCTTCGAGATCGTTACTCATGCCGCACGACAGCTCACGCGCCGTGGGATACAGCGCGCGGAGCTGCTGCGCCGCACCGGCAAGACGTTCGAAGGCCGCCGCCGGTTCCATCCCCAGCGGTGCCACCGCCATGATCCCCCGCAATCGGAGTTCACTCGATCGAATTACATGATCCGCAAGGTAATCAAGATCACCCAGGGGGCAACCGCCGCGCGCCGGGTCGCCGTCGATGCTCGCCTGGAGGAGCACGTCGAGTGGCGTGGGCCGATCGGCCGCGGCGTGCGCGAGCGCGTCGGCCAAACGGGTCGAGTCGAGCGACTGGACCTCGTCGGCCCAGTGCGCGACCGACCTGGCCTTGTTGCGCTGGAGCCTGCCGACCATGTGCCAGCGAACCTTCAAATCCGGGCGCAGCACCCTGACCTCGTCGGACTTGGGCGCGGCGTCCTGGTCGCGGTTCTCGGCGAGGTCGAGCACCCCGAGGTCGGCCAGGATGACGGCGTCGGTGGCCGGGAAGGTCTTGGTCACCGCGAGAAGCCGCACGTCAGAGGGGTCGCGCCCGGCCTTGGCGCAGGCCGCGTCGATCCGCTCGCGCACGTCGGCGAGGTTCGCGGCGATCTCGGCGGCGCGGTCGGTCACGGCTCGAACCAGGTGACCGCGGCCAATCGCCCAGTGGTCGATTCCCTGCGGTGACTGAACAGGGTTCGCTCCTCGTTTGTGCACCGCGGGTCGATCCCGATCCGCGCGACCCCGGCGTCGGCGAGCTGGCGCCAGAGCCCGGCGCGCAGATCGAGCCCGGCGGTGCCCTTGCGGGTGCGGCAGGCGCTGCCGGGCAGGTGCTTCTCGACGTCGGTCTGCATCGCCTGCGGCACCTCGTAGCAGTCGCCGCACACCGAGGGGCCGAGCAGCACCTCCACGCGGCCCAGGTCGGCCCCGGCGTCCCGCATCGCGGCCAGCGCCGCGGGCACCACACCGACGCGTGCGCCGACCCGACCGGCGTGCACAGCGGCCACGACCCCGGCTTCGGGGTCGCCGAGCAGGACGGGAACGCAGTCGGCGACGAGCACGACCAAGGCGAGGTTGGGCTCGGCGCTCACCAGACCGTCTGTTGCCTCGACAGGTCCGTCCTGCGGGCCGTTGACGACGGCCACGGATCGGCCGTGCACCTGTTCCATCCAGACGAGCCGCTCGGGCGCCAGCCCCAGCTCGCCGGCCAGCCTGCCCCGGTTCGCGGCGACGGCGGCGGGGTCGTCGCCGACGTGGTCCCCGAGGTTGAACGACTCATAGGGCGCGGCGGACACCCCACCCTCGCGCGTTGTCACCACCCGACGAATCCGCACAAGCACTCCTCAGCGAGACGAACCCCGGCGAAACATCGCCGGGGTTCGTATGGTCTCAACGCTTCACTACCTGCGCATGAACGGGGGGACGTCGACCTCTTCGTCCGGGTCCTCGCCGACCGGGACGGCCCGGCTCGGCAGGCTGCCCTGGGTGCCGCGCACGCCGGGCAGCGACTGCGCGCCCGCCGCGGGCGGTGCCGCCTGGGGGTAGCCGTTGGCCTGCGGGGCCTGGTATGCGCCAGGGTGCTGCTGCACCGGCTGCGTCTGATGCTGCTGCGTCTGATGCTGCTGCACCGGCTGCTGCTGGGGCTGCTGCGTCACCGCGGCGGGCGGACGCTCGGTGGCGGGCGGTGCGACCTGGCCGTGCGTGGCCGTCACCGTGTTGGTGGAGCGGGAGCCCAGGACGGTCGGGTCGAGCTTCTTGTGCGTCGGGGTGCCGCTGTCGAAGCCCGCCGCGATCACCGTGACCCGAACCTCGTCGCCGAGGGAGTCGTCGATGACCGTACCGAAGATGATGTTGGCCTCGGGGTGCGCGGACTCCTGGACCAGCGACGCCGACTCGTTGATCTCGAACAGGCCGAGGTCGGAGCCGCCCGCGATGGCCAGCAGCACGCCGTGGGCGCCGTCCATCGAGGCTTCCAGCAGCGGCGAGTTGATCGCCTTCTGCGCCGCCTGCACCGCGCGGCCCTCGCCGCGGGCCGAGCCGATGCCCATCAGAGCGCTGCCCGCGCCCGACATGACGCTCTTGACGTCGGCGAAGTCGAGGTTGATCAGACCGGGGGTGGTGATCAGGTCGGTGATGCCCTGGACACCGGAGAGCAGTACCTCGTCGGCCGAGCGGAAGGCGTCCATGAGGGAGACGCCCACGTCGCCGAGCTGCAGTAGCCGGTCGTTGGGGATGACGATGAGCGTGTCGCACTCGTTGCGCAGCTCGGTGATGCCGTCCTCGGCCTGCTTGGCCCGCCGCTTGCCCTCGAAGGAGAACGGGCGGGTGACCACGCCGATGGTGAGCGCGCCGAGCTTGCGCGCGATCGAGGCCACGACAGGCGCGCCGCCGGTACCGGTGCCGCCGCCCTCGCCCGCGGTCACGAAGACCATGTCGGCCCCCTTGAGGACCTCCTCGATCTCCTCGCGGTGGTCCTCGGCGGCCTTGTGGCCCACGTCGGGGTTGGCGCCCGCGCCAAGGCCCCTGGTGAGCTCGCGGCCGATGTCGAGCTTGACGTCGGCGTCGGACATCAGCAGCGCTTGCGCGTCGGTGTTCACCGCGATGAACTCGACACCCTTGAGGCCGACCTCGATCATCCGGTTGACGGCGTTCACGCCGCCGCCACCGATGCCGACGACCTTTATCACGGCGAGGTAGTTGTGCGGGGGCGTCATGACGGCCGCCTTCCTGATCGTGTCCTGCATGATGCTGTCCTGGCTCTGGAACTCTCGACCTCAACCAGAGCCTGAGAGTTATGTCAACCCCGGACTACGCAAGGAAGGTAGGCATACCTCGACCGTCGATCCAGCCGCCACGCCGTGCGGCGCCGCGGATGTTCGTCACGGGACGTAAGGCTCACTCCCCGGTCGCGCCGTCGAGCTGCTCCCGGATGATATCCATATGGCCTGCGTGGCGGGCGGTTTCCTCGATCATGTGGATCAACACCCACCGCACATTCACCTGCTTGCCGTCCAGGTAGGTCGCCACGTGGTCCAGCGGGAGACCGGCGACGATCCCGCGGCTGACCGAACATTGCTCTTCGTAGTCGGCGACGAGCGTCGCGACCGTCATGTCGGCGGCGATGCGGAACTCGCCGTCGGGGTCTTCCTCGGTGTACGGGGCGCGGTCGGGCCTGCCGTTGAGCACGACGTCGAACCACCACGCCTCGACCCAGCGCAGGTGCGACAGCAGGCCCGCGACGGTCATCAGCTCCGACGGCAGCAGCACCCGGTGAGCGTCCTCTTCGGACAGTCCGAGTGTCTTGCGCACGACGGTGCCGCGCAGGTAGTCCAGGAACGCGGTGAGCTGGTCGAGTTCGCCGCCGGTGCGGGGAGGATCGATCCGGGAGTCAGTGGCAGTCTCAGTGGAAGTCATGGGCGGAAGTCTCACCGAAGCGGCCCCGGCCCGCATCGCAATTTCTACAGTGGACGAATCAGGCGACGGTCGGGAAGTCCGGCGTGGCCACGTCGTAGGTCTTGCCCGGCCTGGTCAGCAAGGGGCCCAGCACCGCGGCCTTGCGGGCGGACTCGTCGGTGCCGCCCCACTTGACCACCCGGCCGTCGGTCAGCGTCAGCCGCACGTTGCCCACCGTCTCCGCCACCACCGACACCACCTGCGGCCGCAGCGGCTCCGGCACGGCGGCCAGTATCTCGACCGCGGCCTTGGTCGTCGCCGGGTCCGGAGCCGTGACCTGCGGCAATCCGGGTGGGGCCGCGGTCTCGACGCTGTAGTCGACCCCGGCGCCGTCGACCAGGTGGAACCCGTCCGGGGCGATCGCGACCGCCACCGCGGACCGCTCCACGATGATGATCTCCACTGTGCTCGGGAACGACCGACGCACATCCACCGACCGGACCCTGGGCAGCGCGGCCACCCGCGCGGCGATGGCGTCGGTGTCGAGCCGCACCAGCGGGCTGTCCGGCTCGACCTTCGCCGCGTCGCGCACTTCGTCGGCGGTCAGCACCGTGTTGCCCAGCACCTCGACGCCGCGCACGCCCAGCACCGAGGTGAACAGCACGACGTAGAGCAGTCCCAGCACGCCGAGGACCCCACCGAGCACGGCCCACCGGCGCATCAGGTAGCGGCCCCGGGTGACCGGCCGCTCGGTCTGCCGGGGCCTGCGCCGGGTCGCTGAGATCGACGCCGCGGTGGTCCCTGTACTGGTCACGGAGTGCTCGCGCGCCGGTCGAACTCCGCGAGCAGTTCAGGGCCGAGGGAGGTGACGTCGCCCGCGCCCATGGTCAGCACCAGGTCACCGTCGCGCACCAGGTCGGCCACCAGGGTGGTGACCCGGTCGAACGCGGGCTCGTAGTGCACCTCCGGGGCGGTGACGGCGTCGGCGATCAGCGCGCCGCTCACCCCGGGCTCGGGCTGCTCGCGGGCGCCGAACACGTCGAGCACGACGACGACGTCGGCCAGCGATAGCGCTTCGGCGAACTCGGCGGCGAACTGCCTGGTCCGGGAGTACAGGTGTGGCTGGAAGATCACCACGACCCGCCCGTCCTCTGCCGCGGGCCGCACCGCCGAGAGCTGCGCGGCGACCTCGGTCGGGTGGTGGGCGTAGTCGTCGTAGACCCGCACGCCGCCGACCCGGCCCTTGAACTCGAAGCGCCTGCGCACCCCGCCGAACGCGGCGATGCCCTCGCCAAGCTCGATCAGCGGCGCGCCCAGCTCCAGGCCCGCGACCAGCGCGGCCAGCGCGTTGAGGGCCATGTGCTCGCCGGGCATGGCAACGCCGAGTTCGAACTCGCGGCCGTCGAGCGAGACGCGGGTGACTCCCCCGCCGTCGCGCGGCCGGTAGTCGAGCATCGTCGCGTCCGACTCGGCGGTCGCGGTCCGGCCGTAGCGGCGCACGCGGATGCCCTTGGCCTCAGCGCGGTCGGCCAGAGCCGCCGAGCCGGGGTCGTCGGCACAGGCCACGAGCACGCCGTCGGCGGTGATCTGGTCGAGGAACGAGTCGAACACGGCCGTGTAGGCCTCGACGGTGCCGTGGTGGTCGAGGTGGTCGGCCTCGACGTTGGTGACCACCGCGACCTCGGGGCGGAAGGCGAGGAACGAGCCGTCGCTCTCGTCGGCCTCGGCCACGAAGATCCCGCCGGACCCGTGGTGGGCGTTAGCGCCGGACTCGTTGAGGTCGCCGCCGATGGCGAAGGACGGGTCGAGCCTGCAGTGCTGCAGCGCGACCGTCAGCATCGACGTGGTCGAGGTCTTGCCATGGGTGCCCGCCACGCACGCGACCCGGTGCTCCCGCATCAGCTCGGCCAGCGCCTCGGACCGGTGCACGACGACGATCCCGCGCCTGCGGGCCTCCACCAACTCCGGGTTGTCCTCCTTGATCGCGGTGGACACCACGACCGCGGTGGGCGGCTCGGAAAGCAGGTCGAGGTTCGCCGCGGCCTGGCCGATGGCGATCTTCGCGCCCTGGGCCCGCAGCGTGAGGAAGGTGCGGCTCTCCTTGGCGTCGGATCCGGACACCATCCGGTTGCGGGCCAGCAGAATCCGGGCGATGCCGCTCATCCCGGCGCCACCGATGCCGATCAGGTGGGCGCGGGCGAGCAGGCGGTCGGTGGTGGTCATCGGGACCTCTTGTCGATGGAGTCGAGCACCATCCGGGCGAGCACGTCGGCGGCCTCCCGGTGGCCACTGCCCTGGGCCACCGCGCTCATCGAGGCCAGGCGGTCGGGGTTGGTCAGCATCGGGACCACAAGCTCGGCCACCGACTGCGGGGTCAGCTCGGCGTCGGGGACCATGACCGCGCCGCCCGCGTCGACCACAGGCTGGGCGTTGAGCGCCTGCTCCCCGTTGCCGTGCGGCAGCGGGACGTAGACCGCGGGCAGGCCGACCGCGGACACCTCGGCCACCGTCATCGCCCCGCAGCGGCACAGCGCGGCGTCGGCGGCGGCGTAGGCGAGGTCCATGCGCTCCAGGTAGGGCACGGTGGCGTACTTCGGGGCCCCCGGGACCTCCTGCACGACCAGTGAGTTCTTGGGGCCGTGTGCGTGCAGCACGCCGATCCCGGCGTCGGCCAGGGCCCGCGCGGCGCCGGATACGGCGGTGTTGATCGACCGCGCGCCCTGGGAGCCGCCGAAAACCAGCAGCGTCGGCGCGTGTGGGTCGAGGCCGAAGAACTCGCGGGCCTGCGCGCGCAGCGCGGCCCGGTCCAGGTTGATGATCGACTCGCGCAGCGGGATGCCAATGACCTCGGCGTTGGGCAGCCCCGAGTCGGGCACGGCGACCGCGACCCGCTCGGCGAACCGGGCGCCGACCTTGTTGGCCAGGCCGACCCGGGCGTTGGAGTCATGCACGATGATCGGCAGCCTGCCGCGCGCGGCCAAATAAGCCGGGAGGGCCACGTAGCCGCCGAAGCCGACCACGATGTCGGCGCCGACCCGGTCGAGGATCTCGCGGGTGGCCTTGATCGACGAGCGCACCTTGAGCGGCAGCTTGAGCAGTTCGACGTTGGGCTTGCGGGGCATCGGCACCGGCGGGATGAACTCCAGCGGGTAGCCGCGCGCCGGGATGATCGTCTTCTCCAGGCCGCGCTCGGTGCCCAACGCGACGACCCGCGCGTCGGGCCGCAGCCGCATCACCGCGTCGGCCAAGGCCAGGGCGGGCTCGATGTGTCCGGCCGTGCCGCCGCCCGCGATCACGACGCAGGGGCCTTTACGGGCGGCCTGACTCCCACCGGTCAACGACGTCCTCCTTTAGGGGTCCGCGGGTTCCCGCGGCCGGACTTCTGCCTAGCTCGTTCTGGCGTGCCGCGCTTGCGCTGCTCGGCGCCGCGCGGCGGTGCGGTCGGCCGGACCGGCTTGCGCTTCTTGGGCGGCTGGTACGGGTCCGGTGCGGGCAGGTGCAGCAGCTTGCCGAACCGACCCGGCCCCTGTGAGCGTAGTGCCGACACGGCCTCAGGCTCATGGCGCGCGCAGTTGCCGAGGATCCCGAACACCAGCATGGTCACCACGACCGACGTGCCACCGGAGGAGATGAGCGGCAGCGTGATGCCGGTGACCGGCAGCAGGCCCACCACATAGCCGACGTTGATCGCGGCCTGGGCGACCAGCCAGACGGTCAGCGTCGCGGCGACCATCCGGATCCACGGGTCGATGTTGCGGGTGGCGATGCGCATGCCGACCACGGCCAGCATCGCGAACAGGCCCAGCACCAGGCCGCAGCCCAGCAGGCCCAGTTCGTCGCCGATGAGGGCGAAGATGAAGTCGTTGTGGACGTTGGGCATGTAGTTCCACTTCGACGACCCCTGGCCGAGGCCACTGCCGAAGAAGCCGCCGTCGGCCAGCGCGTACTGCGCCTGGAGCGCCTGGTAGCCCCGCCCGCTCAGGTCCTCGTCGGGGTTGAGGAAGCTGAGCACCCGGTCCAGCCGGTAGTTGGTGCCCACCGCCAGCAGCAGGACGCCCGCGACAGCGCCGAGGGCCAAGGACGCGAACAGCCGCAGCGGGGCGCCCGCGAACCACAGCAGGGCGATCAGCACGACGCCGAGGGTGACCGTGCCGCCGAGGTCGGGCTGGAGCATGACCAGTGCGAACAGCACCAGGGCGACCGGCAGGACCGGGACGAGCAGGTGCCGGTAGCGGTGCAGGACGGCCCGCTTGACCACCAGCACGTGCGCGCCCCAGAGCGCGAGCGCGAGCTTGCACAGCTCGATCGGCTGGAACGAGATCGGCCCGAACCGGAACCAACTGCGGGTGCCGTTGAGCGTGGCGCCCAGCGGGGTCAGCACCAGGACCAGCATGATCACGCCGCCGATGAGCGCGATCGGGCTCAGTGCCCGGATCTTCGCCAACGGGGTGCGAAGGCCGACCCAGAACAGAACGGTGCCGACGAGCACGTAGAGCAACTGCTTCTTGAAGACGGTGTAGAGGCCGAAGCCGGGGGTGTTGAACGAGACCACCGAGGACGCCGACAGCACCATGACCAGGCCCAGCGCGGTGAGCAGGCCGAACACGGCGAGAACGAGGTGGAAGGAGGCCAGCGGCCTGCCCAGCCACGCCGTCAGCGCGGTGCGCACCGCGCCCAGCTTCCCCGCGGCCCGGACGGCGCGTCGCGGCCGTACGGCGGCGGGGGTCTCGGTCACGGTCATCACGCCGCCCCGGTGTCGCCGTCGTCCTCCCGCAGAAGCCCGAGCACGGCTTCGGTGAACGCCTCACCCCGATGGGCGTAGCTGCGATACATGTCCAGGGAGGCCGCCGCGGGCGCGAGCAGGACGACGTCACCCGGTCGGGCCATGGCGCGTGCCGCGCGAACCGCTGCGATCATGGGCTCATCGTCTCCCGGACCCACCCGCTCGACGCGGACATCCGGGGCGTGTCGCGCCAGGGCGCCGAAGATCACCTCGGCGTCGACCCCGAGCAGCACGGCGCCGCGCAACCGGCCAGCGACCTCGGCGACCAGCGCGTCGATCGAGGCGCCCTTGAGCTGCCCGCCCGCGATCCACACCACCGACTCGAACGCGCGCAGCGAGCCCGCGGCGGCGTGCGGGTTGGTGGCCTTGGAGTCGTTGACGTAGGAGATCCCGGCCGCGGTGCCGACCGGGACGGCCCGGTGCGCGCCGGGGACGAACGCCTTGAGCCCGGCGAGAACGGCCTCGGTCGAGACGCCGTACGAGCGGGCGAGCGCGGCCGCGGCCAGCGCGTTGGCGACGTTGTGCGAGCCCGCCGGGCGCACATCGGCCAGGGTGGCCAGCTCGACGGCGTTGGTCTGGGGGTCCTCGGTGTAGGCGCGATCGATCAGCAGGTCCTCGACGACGCCCAGCTCACCGGGCAGCGGGGTGTCGAGCCGGAAGCCGATCTGGGTGCCATCGTGCTCGGCGGCGAGCCGCTCGGACCACTCGTCGGCGGTGTTGCGCACGACGAACTTCGCCCCGGTGTAGATCCTGCCCTTGGCGTGGGCGTACTCGTCCATCGAGCCGTGCCAGTCGAGGTGGTCCTCGGCCAGGTTGAGCACCGCGCCCGCGTGCACCCGCAGCGACGACTGCCAGTGCAGCTGGAAGCTGGAGAGTTCGACGGCGAGCACCTCGTGGCCCGCCAGCACCGCGTCGATCACCGGCAGGCCGACGTTGCCGCAGGCCACCGCGTTGGCGCCGTGGGCCGTGAGCATCGCTTCGAGCATGCCGACCGTGGTCGTCTTGCCGTTGGTGCCGGTGACGGCCAGCCAGACCGGCAGCCGGGGCAGCGTCCGGCCGATCCGCCAGGCCAGCTCGACCTCGCCGATCACCTCGATGCCCTGGGCCTCGGCGGCGACCAGCAGCGGGCTCGTCGGGCGCCATCCGGGGCTGGTGACGACGAGATCGGTGCCCTCGGGGGGCGCGCTGAGGCCGGGGACCAGCGCGACGCCGATGTCGGCCAGCTCGTTGAGGCGCTCGGCGTTGGCGTCGGTGACCGTGACGTTCGCGCCAAGGCCCTTGAGGGCGGCGGCGACCGACCTCCCGGTGACCCCGGCCCCCGCGACGAGGACGGCGCTGCCGTTCAGGTCGGTCACACGCCGCCGCCGAGTGCGAGCCAGTCGGCGTAGAACAGGCCGAGCCCGAACATCGCGCACACGCCCGCGAGCAGCCAGAATCTGATGATGACCGTGGTTTCCGCCCACCCGGCCAGCTCGAAGTGGTGATGGAACGGCGCCATTCGGAACAGCCGTCGGCGGGTCGTGCGGAAGACCGCGATCTGCAGGACCACCGAGACCATCTCGACCACGAACAGACCGCCGATGACGATCATCAGCAGCTCGGTGCGGGTGGCCATGGACAGACCGGCGACCAGGCCGCCCAACGCGAGCGAGCCGGTGTCGCCCATGAAGATCTTGGCGGGCGCGGCGTTCCACCACAGGAAGCCGATACACGCGCCCATCGCCGCGGCGGCCACGACCGCCAGGTCCAGCGGGTCGCGCACGTCGAAGCACGCGGCCTCGCGGACCCGCGCGCAGTCGTGGCTGAACTGCCAGAACGAGATGACGACGTAGGTGCCGAGCACCATCGCCGACGAGCCACCCGCCAGACCGTCGAGGCCGTCGGTGAAGTTCACGGCGTTGGACCACGCGGACACGGCGAGGTAGCAGAAGACGATGAAGCCGATGCCGCCGAAGGACACGATGGCGATGTCGCGCACGAACGACAGGTGATCCGACGCGGGGGTCAGCTCACGCTCGTCGGGGAACCGCAGCGCCAGCACGGCGAACGCGATACCCACCACGAGCTGTCCGACCATCTTCGCGGTCTTGTTCAAGCCCAGGTTTCGCTGCTTGCGGATCTTGATGAAGTCGTCGAGGAAACCCACCACGCCGAGACCGGTGCCCAAGAACAGCACCAGCAGGCCGGACGCGGTCGGCGACTCGCCGCGCGGGGTCGACATGGCGTTGACGATGTGGGAGGTGCCGTAACCGGCCCACATGGCCACCACGATCGCCACGCCGCCCATGGTCGGGGTGCCGCGCTTGGACTTGTGCCCCTGCGGGCCTTCCTCGCGGATCTCCTGGCCGAAGCCCTGCCGGGAGAAGACCCTGATCAGGTACGGGGTGAGCAAGATCGACACGACCATCGCGATCGCCGCCGCGATGAGGATGCTTTTCACTTGGTGTCCTCCAGCAGTGCGTCGGCGACCCGCCACAGCGCGGCGGACTTGGACGCCTTCACGAGCACCACGTCACCGGGTGCCAGTTCGGCGCGCAGCAGCGCCACCGCGGCATCGACGTCGGGCACGAGCACCGACTCCTCTCCCCACGAACCTTCCAGATGGGCGCCCTGGTGCATCGCACGGGCCTGATCACCGACCACCACCAGCCGGTTGATGTCCAGCCGCACCGCGAGCCTGCCGATCTCGTCGTGCGCGGCGACCGCTGTGTCGCCGAGTTCGCCCATCACGCCGAGAACGGCCCAAGACCGGCGTCGATCGCCCGTGCGCGCCATCGTCGCCAACGTCTTCAGCGCGGCGCGTACCGACTCGGGATTGGCGTTGTAGGAGTCGTTGACCACCGTGACGCCGTCGGCCCTGGTGGTCACCTCCATGCGCCGCGCCGACACCCGCCGGGCCCCGGAGAGCCGCTCGGCGATCTCCCGCGGCGAGGCCCCCAACTCCAGCGCCACGGCGGCCGCGGCGAGCGCGTTGCCGACGTGGTGGGCGCCGTGCAGGGCGAGGCTGATCTCGGCGTCGCCCTTGGGGGTGATCATGGTGAAGGAGGCGCGGGCCTGCTCGTCCAGCTCGATCTTCTCCGCGCGGACCTCGGCGGTGGCGGCCTCGCCGACCAGCACGACCCGCGCCCGAGTCCGGTCGGCCATGGCGGCGACCAGCGGGTCGTCGGCGTTGAGGACCGCGACACCGTCGGCGGGCAGCTTCTCGACCAGCTCGCCCTTGGTCTCGGCGATGTCGGCCCGCGACCCGAACTCGCCGAGGTGGGCGCTGCCGACGTTGACCACGACCCCGATCCGCGGCGGCGCGACGTCACAGAGCGCGGCGATGTGCCCGGGCCCGCGCGCGGAGAGTTCGAGGACCAGGTGCTTGGTGGCCTCGTCGGCGCGCAGGACGGTCCAGGGGTGGCCGAGTTCGTTGTTGAACGAGCCGGGAGGGGCCACGGTCGGGCCCATCGGGGCCAGCAGCTGGGCGATGAGGTCTTTGGTGGAGGTCTTGCCGGAGGACCCGGTGACGCCGACAACGGTCACGTCGAGCCGGTCGACCACGGCTCGCGCGAGTGCGCCGAGACCAGCCAGAACCGCCGCGCCGGAGCCGTCCGTGTCACCGCTGAGCGCCACCGAGCGCGTGTGCGCGTCGGTCACGGGCGGAACGATCACCGCGGGCGCGTCGACCGGCCGCGCGGCGAGGACACCCACCGCACCTGCCTCGACGGCCGCCGCGGCGAAGTCGTGCCCGTCGACCCGCTCGCCCGGCATGGCGACGAACAGACCGCCCTCGGTCAGGGAGCGGGAGTCGAATTCGACCGACCCGGCAACGACTTCATCCCCGGTCGCCTGATGCAGCGTGCCGCCCACGGCATCGGCGACCTCGCGCAAGGTCAAACGAATCACTGGTCCGCCTCCCCGGAATTCAAAGCCCGGTCACCTCGGTCAGCGGACAACCGGCCGCCGTCATGGTCCCCCTGCCGGTCGTCGCGCTGCCTTTCCAACTGACTACGACGCCGCGCACCGCCGCCGGTTGCCTGCCGATCACGATGTTGTCCCGCGGATCGCCGCGGCCAGCTCGTCCCGGTCGGAGAACGAGTGCACCACACCCGCGATCTCCTGTCCCGTCTCGTGTCCCTTGCCCGCCACGACCACCACGTCGCCCGCGCCCGCCCTGGCCACCGCGGCGATGATCGCCTGTCGCCGGTCACCGATCTCGATCACCTCGCCCCGCTCGGCCGCCGCGACCGCCTGGGCCCCGGCCAGCATCGCCGCCCGGATCGCCGCCGGGTCCTCGCTGCGGGGATTGTCGTCGGTGACCACCAGCAGATCGCTGCGCCGCGCCGCCGCCTCGCCCATCAGAGGGCGCTTGGCGGTGTCGCGGTCGCCGCCGCAGCCGAGCACGACGATCACCTTGCCGTCGGCCCGCGCCCGGATCGCGTCCAGCGCGAGCGCCACGGCCTCGGGCTTGTGCGAGTAGTCCACGACGGCGGTGAAGTCCTGGCCGACGTCGACCCGCTCCATCCGGCCGGGAACGCGCACAGAGGACAGTCCACGCACGATCGTCTCGACCGGGACCCCGGCCTCGGCCAGGATCGCCGCGGCCAGCACCGCGTTGGCGATGTTGAACGAGCCCGGCATCGGCAGCGACGCGGGGACCGCCTCGCCTGCTGGGGTGTGAAGCACGAAAGTCTGCTCTCCCGAGAGAGAGGTGCGCACGTCGCTCGCCGTCCAGTGCGCTTCGCCGGTCGTGGCGACGGTGACCGTCTTGGGCGTGACCAGCCTGCGACCCCACTCACCGTCCACACACACCACTTCGCGCGCGGACCGGCCGTCGAACAGCAGGCGCTTGGCGGCGAAGTAGTCCTCGAGGTCGGTGTGGAAGTCGAGGTGGTCCTGGGACAGGTTGGTGAACGCGCCGACGGCGAAGCTCGTGCCCGCCACCCGGCCGAGCGCGAGCGCGTGGCTGGAGACCTCCATCGGCACGTGCGTCACGCCGCGCTCGACCATGACGGCGAACAGCGCCTGCAGGTCCGGGGCCTCCGGTGTGGTGAACGCGCTGGCCAGGCGCTCGCCCGCGATGCGCGTCTCGACGGTGCCGATCATGCCCGTGGTGCGGCCCGCGGCGGCGAGCCCGGCCTCGACCATGTAGCTGGTGGTCGTCTTGCCCGAGGTGCCGGTGATGCCGAGAACCTTGAGTCGCTGGGACGGCTCGCCGTAGATGGTCGCGGCGAGGGAGCCGAGCGCGGCGCGCGGATCAGCGTGGACCAGGACCGGGAGGCCCGCGTCCCGCACGGCCGGGCGGGACGCACCCGCCTCGTCGGTCAGGATGGCGGCGGCGCCCGCGGCGATGCCGTCCGCGACGAAGTCGGCGCCGTGCGCCCGCGCGCCGGGGAGCGCGGCGAACAGGTCGCCGGGGCGCACGTGCTGGGCGCGCAGGGTCGCACCGGTGACGACGGTGCCGTCGGTGGTCGCGATCAGTCGGGCCCCCGCGGCGTCAGCCAGCGTGGAGAGCGCGACAGGGTCGGTGTGGGTGGGGCGAGGCGGTGCCGTGACAGCCTTGCCCTCGAGCTTGGCGGGCACGTCGCGAAGGCTACCTCTGCGCGGAAGCTGAGCCCGCTCGCCCCTCGATCACGACCGTCCACGGTGATGCGGTAGACCCGATTCCAACACGATCGGGTGATTCGCGTTTCCGCCGCTCAAATCCCGGATTCGTCCGGTAAAGTCGAACGCATGTTTCGAACACCCCTCGTCGACTCGCCGAGTCGCCGCCCGATGGGCGCTCACCGTCCTCAGCGGACTGTGGCGATGGGTGTCCTGGTCGTTCTGCTCGTTCGGTTCACGGGACGACGAGCGGCACGATCGGCGTCGGCTCCTTGGACGTCGGGATGTTGTAGCGCTGCGTGAGGAACGACGCGACGTCGTGGAAGAACGGCGCCGCGGTGTGCCCCTCGGGCGTCGAGTAGCTCGGCGTGTCATAGACCATGCCGACGACGAACCTCGGGTTGTCGGCGGGCACGATCCCGGCGAAGGTGATCCAGTACTTGGAGTCGCTGTAGCGGCCAGCCGCGCGGTCGAACTGCTGCGCGGTGCCCGTCTTGCCCGAGATCTGATACCCGGTCACGGCCGCCGCGGGCGCGGTGCCGGAGTTCTGGTGCGGCGCCTTCTGGGTCACCGCCCGGAACATGTCCCGCGCCGTCCGCGCCGTCTCCGGCGAAACGACCCGAACGGCCTCCGGCCTCGGCTCCTCCACCCGAGTGCCGTCCGGCCGGACAGTGGCCTTGACGATCCGTGGCGGAACCCGCATCCCGTCGTTGGCGATCGCCTGGTACATGCCCGCCATCTGCAGGACGGTCATCGACAGGCCCTGCCCGATGGGCAGGTTGCCGAAGGTGCTGCCCGACCACTGGTTGCGCGGCAGCACGCTGCCCGGGCTCTCGCCGGGCAGGCCGACCCCGGTTCGCGTACCGAGCCCGAGCTTGGCCAGCAGCTCGGCGTAGCGGTTCTCGTTGACCTGCTGAGCCAGCAGCAACGTCCCCACGTTCGACGACTTGGCGAACACCCCGGTCGTCGTCAGATTGATCCGCCCGTGATCCCAGGCGTCGGCGACCACCCGGTCGGCCACCTTGATCGACCCCGGCACCGACAACACGGCATCCGGCGTGGTGACCCCGTACTCCAGCGCGCCCATCGCGGTGACGATCTTGTTGACCGACCCCGGCTCGAACGGCGTGGTCACGGCCGGATCGGCCATCTCCTTGGGATCCACCCCACCGGGCGCGGTCGGATCGAACGTCTTGTCGTTGGCCAACGCGTAGACCTCGCCGGTCTTGGCGTCCATCACTACAACACTGACGTTCTTGGACTGGCTGCGCTGAGCGAACTCGGCCGCCTTCTGCTGCAGGAAGAACTGCAAGTCGGCGTCGATGGTCAACTGGAGGTCAGACCCGTCGACCGCCGACTGCAGGTCGCGCTCACTGCCCGGGATGACGGCGCTGGTGCGCTCGTCGGTCTCGACCATCTGTCTGCCCGGCTGCCCCGCCAACTGGTTGTCCCGCAGGTTCTCCAGCCCACTGAGCCCGTGCAACGCGTGCTTGTTGATGTCGGGGTCGTCCTTGCGCCAGTTGGCCAACCCAACGATGTTCGCCGCGAGGTTACCCCCGGGTACTCCCGCTGTGCCCGGTACTCGACGTTGAGCTGCGGAAACTTCGTCTTCAACTCCCGAGCCTTCGCGGGCTCGACGTTCTCGACCAGGTAGACGAACTTCTTGTCTTCCCGCAACTTCCCGAGAATCGTCGCCTCTGGCGCCGCCTCCCCGACAACCTCATGCACCCGCCGAGCGATCAGCGCGGTCTCATCCTCAAAACTCGGCGTCGCAGGCTCCTTCTTCCGCAACTCCTCCAACGCCGCCTTCTCAGCGATAGGCCGATAAGCCAACGCGCGCGCCTCAACACTGAACGCGAGCTCCACCCCGTTCCGGTCCACAATGGACCCCCGCCGCGCGGGAATGGGAATAGGCACCACTCGCTGCCGCTCAGCCCGAGCCGCCAACGCGTCGGCCTCGAAAACCTGAACCTGCACCAACTTCAACCCGGCAGCCACCAGCGAGGCGATCAGCAGGAACCGAATCACCACAACCCGAACCCGATGATCAGTCCCCTGCGCCCGCTTCCGAACCTGCCGCATCCGCCCCGGCGCAGGCGACTCGCGAACCATGCCACCCCGCGCAGGCCCACCCCGACCACCAGCGCCCCCACGCCCGCCTACGGCTCCGTACCCGCCAACAGCCCCACGTCCACCGCGAGCACTCCCTTGCCCGCCAACAACTCCACGCCCGCCACCAGCACCCCCACGCCCTATGGCGCCACGCCCAGTACCAGCGCCACCGCGCCCACCCGAAGATCCAGGCCCACCCACTGCGCCACCGCGCCCGTCGACGGCACCACGCCCGCCGCCAGCCCCGCCGCGCCCATCCACAGCGCGCCCGCCACCAACGCCCCCTTGCGCACCGGCACCACGGCCACCGCCGCCACCCGCGACAGAACGGCTCCCAGCACCACGCCCACCACCCGGGTGGCCGGCACCGTCCCGATACCCGCTCCCGCCTACCCGACCCCCACCACCCTCGCCCCCGCCGGGGCCATACCCCCCGCGCGCGCCCACACCGCTTCCCCCGCCAACGCGCCCTGCTTCCCCGACACCCCGTCCGCCGGCCCCCGAATGACCACCATCGACACGAGGACGTCCACCACCAGCACCGGAATGCCCGACCCCACCGGCCTGCCCGCCGCCAGTTCCCCTACCGCCTCCGTCGGCACCAGTGCGCCCGGCTCCGCCTGCGGCCCCACGGCCACCCGGCACACCCCGCCCACCGCCTGCTGCGCCACGAGCACCAGCGCCGGTGCCACCGCGTGCGCTCCCCCGACCGTTCTGCCCGACTCCACCTGGCGTCCGACGACCACCAGATCCAGCGACTCCAGATTCCCCGCCACGCCCAGCAGCGCCCCGGGGATCCACACCACGGCCTGCACCTCGGCCGCCTGCACTACTGCCACCGCCATCGTGTCCACCGGCGCCGGAGCCACCACGACCGCTCCCCGCAGCCCGCTGATCACCACGCCCGCGCGCATTCCCAGCGCCCTGCGCACCCCCAGACCCGCGAGGCGGCGAACCGCCTCCAGCCCCCCTCGGCTGAGCACCCCGCGACTCCCCATCGCGTGCCGAGTCACCTCGGCTCGGCGGCTCCCCGTTGCGACCCGACATCAGACACCCTCATCCTGCCCGGAACTCACCAAACCAGCGGCCGTACCGGCACTCCCACGCCGCCCAGCCGCCAGCCCCACACCTTCACGGCGCTCCCACACCGTCCAAGCCCACTCAACCCCACGCCCTACGGCGCAAACCTCACACGCACCCACCCAATCCAGACCAACCCCACGCCCCCCAACGCGGTGTTCACACCCACCAACCACCGCGCGGCGATCACACCCTCGGACCGCCAAAGCAGCACGAACTCCAAGCCCCGCAACGCGCCCCTTGCTGACGGAACGGAAGGACGAGGGCGCGAGCGTCTCGCTCTGCGCGCCTGCCAACCCACCACCCGATCCGCCACTCGCCAACCGACCACTCGCCTGCTGGCAACCCGCCAAGCCACGACCAGCCTGCCCGCGACCCGCTAACCCACGACCAGCCGATCCGCCACCCACGCCACTCGCCGGCCCACCACTCGTCAACCGGCAACCCGCCACCCCACCGCCAGCCAACCCGCGACCCACCAACCCACAACCGAGTCCGCCACCATCAACCGGCCCACGACCCACCAACCAACAACCAGACGACCCGCCACCCACGCCACTCGCCGGCCCACCACTCGTCAACCGGCAACCCGCCACCCCACCGCCGGCCAACCCGCGACCCACCAACCCACAACCGAGTCCGCCACCATCAACCGGCCCACGACCCACCAACCAACAACCAGACGACCCGCGACCCGCCCACCAACCACTCGCCAGCCCGAACTCCTCTGACCCAACGCCAGCCTGCCGACCCGCCGACCCACCATCCGATCCGCCACTCGCCAGGCCACTAGTCGACCAGCAACCCGCAACACCACGACCAGGCGATCCGCTACCCGCCCACCAGCCACTCGCCAACCGACCATTGTCCGGCTGGGAACTCGCCCAACGGCCGCCAGCCTGCAAGCCACCCGCCAGCCAACTGCTCGCCAGCCCGCCCCGCGCTGGTTCGCGTGCGCCGCCGGGGTGGTTTGTCTGCCGTGGCGGCGTGGCGCGGCCGTAGACCACGCGCGGGGCATGCGCGGCATGCTGCGCCCGCGTGTCGTCGGGGGTGGTGACGGCACGCGGGCGTGGCCTGGTTGGCATCAGCCGCCTCCGCCTGGCGGAGGCGCGGCGCCCTGGGCCGGAGGTGCGCCACCGGCAGGGGGCTGGGTGCCTGCTGCCGCGGGTGGCTGACCGCCGCCTGCGGGAGGTGCGGTTCCGGTGCCGCCCGCCGGGGGCTGAGCACCGACGGGAGCCTGACCATCAGCGGGCACCGCGCCACCCGGAGCCTGGGTGCCTGCCGGAACCGCGCCCACCGGAGTCTGCGTGCCTGCCGCAGCCTGCGCACCTGCCGCGGGATCCACGGGCTGCGTGCCCGCGGCCGCCGGGTCGGGGGCGGGCGGAGCGGGAGCGCGGACGGGCTTCGCGTCGCCGACCACGGTGACGGTGCCGTCTGGGCCGACGACCAGTCGTGCCGGGTCACCCGCCGGGACCATGCCCAGTTGGCGGGCGCGCTCGGCCAGCGCAGAGGCGGACTCCTTTCGGGTCACCTCGCGCTGGAGTTGGGCGGCTTGTTCGGCTAGTTGGTTGGCTTCCTTCTTGGCGTTCTCGAGGCGGTAGGAGTCGGCGACGGCCTGGGTGGTGAGCCACAGGGTCGCGGCGACGCCGACCGCCAGCAGGGCGATGATCAGTACGACGAAGGAGGCCCGCCCGGCGGCGGCCTCTTCTGGGTCAACGGCTGCGCGGCTCGCGGGTCGGCGGCCCTCGCGGTGCGCACGGCGGGCGTAGGCGCGCTCGGCGGCGGCTGTGCGCGGGCGGGCGGGGCGACCCACCCGTTCCGGCTGCTCGACCTCCGGAGCGACGGTGGGCGCGTCGATAGTCGCGGTCGCGACAGCCGATCGGCGTACGGGAACAGCAACTTCGTCCGAGGCGTCGAGCGAGGAACGAACGCGCACGTCATCGGCGCCCGAGCTCGAGTCGCGGGGCACGGATACCCCGGCCTTGTTCGACGGCGCACGGCGAGAACGGGCCGACGACCCATCCGCGGCCGCCCGCCCGGAGCCGCCCGACCCGCGACCAGACCGACCAGCCTGCTCATCCTCAGCGCGCGACCGGCGCCGAGAACGGGCGGTTTGCCCGCCGGACCGGCTAGACCGACCCGACCGCGAACGGTCACCCGAGAGGCCCGCCTCACCCAGCACACCGGAGAGACCAGCTTGCTCATGCGCGTCAGCCGAACGACCACGAGACCCGGCGACAGCCGTCGCCTCCGCGTCAGCCGAACGACCACGCGTGCCCGCCGAAGCGACCTCCGAGTCAGCCCTCCGACCACGAGACCGAGCCCCAGCTTCCGAGATCCCCTCGGCGTCAGCCGAACGACCACGAGACCCAGCGACAGCCGTCGCCTCCGCGTCAGCCGACCGACCGCGAGACCGGCTCGCCGAAGGGACCTCCGAGTCGCGACCACGAGACCGAACGCCAGCCTCCGAACCAGCCGACCGACCACCAGACCGAGCCCCAGTCGCGGGAGCGGCCTCCGCGCCATCGGCGGCTTCCACCGTCGGTCCGGTGATGTCGAGGGACATGTCTTCCACCTGCGGGGAGTCGTGCGCAGGAGTGCGGCGGGGTCGGCGGCGGGGCGCCGAGCCGTCCGCGCGCGCACTGCGGCGGGGGGTCGGGTCCGATTCGGGTTCCGGTCGGGCACGGCCGAGTTTGGCCAGCGCCCGGTCCGCCCAGCCGGACAGCGTGCCGGTCGGCTCGTCCCCGGATCGAGAGGCTCGGGCCTTGTTGCGCGTGGGCGCGGTCATGATGCCTCCCTGATCCGTTCGGCGGCCCGCAGTCGGACCGACTGGGCACGTGGGTTCTGCTCGGTCTCGGCCTCATCGGCCAGTTCGGCGCCGCCGCGGGTGAGGAGGCGGAAGTAGGGGGCGTGTTCGGGCAGTTCGACCGGCAGGCCCGGCGGGGTGGTCGACTTGGCCAGTTCGCCGATCGCCTTCTTCACGATCCGGTCTTCCAGCGACTGGTAGGACTCCACGACGATCCGGCCGCCGACTCGAAGCGCCGAGAGGGCGGCGGGGATCGCGCGGCGCAGGACGTCGAGTTCGGCGTTGACCTCGATGCGAAGGGCCTGGAACGTGCGCTTGGCCGGGTGGCCGCCGGTGCGGCGGGAGGCGGCGGGCACCGCGGCGTAGAGCAGCTCCACCAGACGGGCGCTCGTGGTGAACGGCTCCTTCGCGCGCTCGGCGACGATGGCCTTGACGATGCGGGAGGCGAAGCGTTCCTCGCCGTACTCGCGCAGGATGCGGATCAGGTCGCCGGGCTCGTAGGTGTTGAGCACGTCGGCGGCCGTCGGGCCGGTGGTCGGGTCCATCCGCATGTCCAGCGGGGAGTCGCGCGCGTAGGCGAAGCCGCGTTCAGGCACGTCGAGCTGCATCGAGGACACACCGAGGTCGAACAGCACGCCGTCCACTTGAGACAGTCCGAGCGACGACAGCGCCTCGGGCAGTCCGTCGTAGACGGTGTGCACAAGGTGCACCCGGTCGCCGTGGCGGGCCAGGCGGTCGGCCGACATGGACAGTGCGTTCGGGTCGCGGTCGAGTCCGACCAGCGTGAGCGAAGGGTGGGCCGACAGCAGGGCGTCGGCGTGGCCGCCGAGGCCGAGAGTGGCGTCGACCAGGACGGCGGGGCGGTCCGACAAGGCCGGAGCGAACAGCTCCAGAATCCGGTCCAGCAGCACCGGCACGTGCCGCGGCTGATCCGTCATGTGGCCACACCCCCTTTCAGTCCAGCCAGACGGCCGGGTGCCGCCAGGTCCCCGCCCGCTCGTCGAACCTGGCACCGGGGAAGGTGCGCCAGGGCCGAAAGCGAGCGGACCGAGGCCTCACGGCACCCGCGTCTTCCTGCTCCCCCCACGACTCAGAACACGCCGGGCAGAACCTCCTCACGCGCTTGGGAGTAGCTGTCCTCGTGTTCGTCCAGGTAGGTCTGCCACGCTTGCGCGTCCCAGATCTCCAGCCTGGTGATCGCCCCGATGACCACGCACTCCTTGGTCAACCCGGCGTAGCGCCGCAGTTCCGGCGCGACCGGGATCCGGCCCTGGCTGTCCGGACGCTGCTCGTCGGTGCCCGCGAACAGGTACCGCTGGTAGGCCCGGACGGCCTCGTTCGTCAGTGGTGCCGCCGCCACCTTGCGCGCCATCTCCTCGAACTCCGCGCGCGGAAACACGTAGAGGCAGTGATCCTGACCCTTCGTGACCATGAGTCCACCCGCGAGCGCTTCCCGGAACTTGGCGGGCAGTGTCAGCCGCCCCTTGTCGTCGAGCTTCGGGGTGTGCGTGCCGAGGAACATCGGACACTCACCTCCCCACCGAACCGGTCGGATCGGCCATGGGACTCCCGTCCGCCCCACTTGGCGCCACAGTACCCCACTTTTCACCACAGTCAACGCGAATCGTGTCGGATTTCGACTGATCGAGATCGCGTTTGCCCAGCTAGACGGCCGAGGGGTCAGGTGGGGGGCGGTGGGGAGTCCACCGCCCGGGGTGAATCGAAAACCCCACGCAACCCCCGCCCGCGCCACGCGTCCTAGGTGAATGTGGGCCGCTGTGGGGCCCTGGGGAAGGACGTGGGGGCGTCGGTGGGTGAGGGTGGGGAACGGGTTGCCGCGCAGGCCGCACGGCCAGTCGCACAGCGTGACCAACGGAGCGGCCGGATCGCCGCCGGAGCCGACCTGGCACTATCGGCACCAGCGCACGGGTCGATTCGGCGCCGGAAACGTTGGGGTACTTCGCCCCGGTTTGACACACTCCATGGAAGGCTGTCGCGGCCACGGCAGGCTGACCCACGAGCGCCGATCCCGTCCGCGCCCCGATCGGGTGCCCGGAGCCCGGTGACCCTGCACAAGCATCAGGAGGTCGTGTGACGTCGAGTACCCCGCCCGCCGCTCTGCCGGGGCACCCCCCGTACGGCGGGCACGGCCCCGAGGCGCCGGGTCCGACCTCGCCCTACCCGGCCGACAACCACCGGCCGATCAGCAGGCTGGACGACCTCCACGCGACCGCGCAGCGCATCGCCGCCAACGTCGAGCGGGTCCTGGTCGGCAAGCCGGAGGTCGTGCGCATCGCCCTGGTCACCCTGCTCGCCGAGGGCCACCTGCTGGTCGAGGACGTGCCTGGCGTCGGCAAGACGTCGCTGGCCAAGGCGCTGGCGCGGTCGATCGACTGCTCGGTGAGCCGCATCCAGTTCACCCCCGACCTGCTGCCAAGCGACGTCACCGGGGTGTCCATCTTCAACCGGCAGACCAGCGAGTTCGAGTTCCGCCCCGGTCCGGTCTTCGCCAACATCGTGGTGGGCGACGAGATCAACCGCGCGTCGCCGAAGACGCAGTCGGCGCTGCTGGAGTGCATGGAAGAGCACCAGGTCACCGTCGACGCCAAGACCTATGAACTGCAGTCGCCCTTCATGGTGATCGCCACGCAGAACCCGATCGAGATGGAGGGCACCTACGCCCTGCCCGAGGCCCAGCGCGACCGCTTCACCGCGCGGGTGTCGATCGGTTACCCCGACCCGCAGGCCGAGCTGGCCATGGTCGACGAGCACGCCGCGAAGGATGTCTTCAAGACGCTCAAGCCGGTGTCCACAGGCGACCAGGTGCGCGGTCTCATCGAGACGGTCCGGGGTGTCCAGATCGCCCAGGAGGTCCGGCGGTACGCCGTCGAGCTGGTGTCGGCGACGCGGCGACTGTCCGAGATCCGCATCGGCGCCTCCCCCCGGTCGACGCTGCACCTGGTGCGCGCCGCGCGGGCGCAGGCGGCGCTGTCCGGCCGCGACTTCGTGGTCCCCGACGACATGCACCTGGTCGCCATCCCGGTGCTGGCGCACCGGCTGGTCCTCACGCCGGAGGCGCAGGCCGCCCGCCGCTCGCCCGCCGAGCTCATCCGCGGGCTCATCCAGCGCGTCCCCGTGCCGCAGGCCGACCCGGCCGCGCAGTGGGCGCGCGGTCGTCAGTAGGAGTGGTCGATGGGCGGGGCGCTGTCGGGGCTGACCACACGGGGCCGCTGCCTGTTGGCGGCCGGGGTCGCCGCCGCGCTGTGTTCGGTGGTCCTCAACGAGCGTGACCTGCTGCGGGTCGCGGTGTTCGTGGTGGCGCTGCCGCTGATCGTGTGTGGGTTCACCGCGATCGCCAAGGTCGGCCTGCAGGCCGAGCGGCACTTGGCGCCCGCGCGGGTGCCGGTCGGCGGCCGCGCGGAGGTCGCGTTGACGGTGCGCAGCACGGGCAGGCTCCCCACGGGTGGACTGCTGGTGTCCGACGGCGTGCCGTACGCGTTGGGCGGCAAGCCCCGGTTCGTCATCGAGCACCTGCCCCGCCACACCGGCACGCAGCTGCGGTACGCGGTGCAGCCGATGCTGCGCGGCATCCAGCAGCTCGGCCCGCTCAAGGCGACGATCACCGATCCGTTCGGCCTTGCCGAGTTCGAGCGGGAGCTGGCGCGCACGTCTCGGCTGGTCGTCGTCCCCCGCGTGGTCCCCCTGTCCGGCGTCCCCGGCGGCTCGGGTCTCGGCTCGGGCGACGACGGTTCGATCCGGCTCAACGTCGGCCACGGCGAGGACGACGCCATTGTGCGCCCGTACCGGCAGGGCGACGACCTGCGCAAAGTCCATTGGCGCTCCACCGCCAAGCGCGACGAGATGATGGTCCGGGTCGAGGAGTCCCCGTGGCGCGGCGGCACGACAGTGCTTCTGGACCACCGGGTCTCCGGTCACCGGGGCACGGGTGCGAGTTCGAGCCTGGAGTGGGCGGTGTCGTTCGCGGCGAGCATCTGCGTGCACCTGCACCGCTACGGCCAGCAGATCCGCCTTGTCACCGAGACCGGCGCGATCCTGGTCAGTGACGCGGGCGACGGCAGCCACAGCGACAACGCGGTGCTCGACACCCTGGCCGCGCTGCAGCCGGTGCACCAGCGGGAGATCAACTGCCCGGCCGACCCCGGCCACGGCCAGGAACTGATCGCGATCATCGGCGCGGCCGACGCCGAGTCGGTCGGCCAGCTCATCCGCTACCGCACCCGCGGCACCCGCAGCCTGGCTGTTCTGCTCGACGCGACCGCGTGGGGCCCGGGCGACGGCCCCGACGGCGACCCGCAGGGCGCCGCCGCGCTGCTGACCGCGGCGGGTTGGGGCGTCACCGTGGCCCGGCCGGACATCCCGATGACCAGGGTGTGGAGCAGCATCTGCCGCAGCGGCACCAAACGCGGCGACAGCATGATCGCGGGGTTCGGCTCATGACCCCCAACCCGCGAACCCCCAAACCCCCAAACACGCAGCCCCCACCCTTCCCGGGGGGACGGCCCCTGGCCAGTCTATCGGCCGCGAGGCTTGATGATCTTCGAACTGGTTCGCCTGTGGACAGGCTCGGACCTTGTGGACAAACGGGCGCGCGGGGGGCGACTCATGAGTGAAGTTGCCACACCGCAGGCCCAGTGGTCGGTCACCGTGACCCCGGTGATCGCCGCGATCACCACACTGTGTGCGTCGAGCGCGCTGGCCGGGGTGATCGACGGGATGCGCTGGCTCGGCTACGCGGGCATCGCCGTCATGGTCGTCACGGCCACCGGGCTCGGGCTCCGGGCCCTGCGCACGCCGACGCTGGTGGTCGGGCTCGCGCAGATGGCCGCGCTGATGTGCCTGGTGGTGGCCCTGTTCACCAACAGCGGAATCCTCGGTGTGTTCCCTGGCCCGTCCGCCATCGCCGAGTTGGGTGAGGTGTTGCGGCGATCCGTCGAGGCCGTCCAGCTGGGAGTGCCCCCGGTACCCGCGACCGCGCCAATGCTCTGCCTCGTGGTCATCGCCATCGGGTTGGTCGCGGTCCTGGTCGACACCCTCGCCGTCTCGGCAGGGGCGCCCGCCGCGTGCGGGCTCGTTCTTCTCTGTGTCTACGCGGTCCCGGCGTCGCTGGCCGACGACCTGCTCCCCTGGTGGTCCTTCATCCTCGGCGCCACCTCGTTCGCGATCCTGCTGGCCGTCGACGGGGCCCACCGCCATCAGCAGTGGCGCAACCGGCCCGCGCTGCCGGGCACGGCGGCCGGGTTCGGCTCGCCGACGACCATGGTCTCGGTGGCGCTGGTGATGGGCCTGCTCGCGGGCGCGCTGATCACCGGCATCGGCACCGTCGGCAGCCTGCCCGGCGGCAGCGGCGGCAAGGGCGGTGGCGGCGGCCTGGCGCTCAAGCCGTTCACCGCGCTGCGCGGCATGCTCGACCAGGGCACCAACATCGAGCTCTACCGGGTCCGCAACCTCGGCAACGAGGCCCGCTACCTGCGCGCGATGACCCTGCCCCGGTACGACCGCAACGGCGGCTGGACCGCGGTCGACGCGCTGCCCGACGACTTCCCGGCCGACGCCGACCTGCCGCCCGCCCCCGGTGACGACGGCGGCGGCACGATCACCCGCATCGAGATCGAGCCGATCAACTCCCCCAAGGATCTGTGGGCGCCGGTCTACGGCACCCCGCGCAGGCTCCGGGACATCCCCAAGGGCATGTACTACGACCAGAGCGGCGGGATGGTCTACTCCCGAACCCCCCGCCAGCTCGGCAAGTACACCGAAGACGCCGACATGAGCCAGCCCGCGCGCGAGGACCTGCGGCTGGCGGGCACCGACCACAGCGAGATCGACCAGATCTACCTCACCAGCGAGGGCATCGACCCTGAGGTCGTCACGCTCGCCAGGCAGATCACCGCGGACAAGCAGACGAACTTCGACAAGGCGCTGGCACTGCAGCAGTACTTCGACCGGTCCAACGGCTTCGAGTACAAGACCCAGACCGACACGGCCAGCGACGAGGACGCCCTCAAGGACTTCCTGTTCCGCTCCAAGGTCGGCTACTGCGAGCAGTACGCCTCCGCCATGGCGATCCTCGCCCGCGCGGTCGGCATCCCTTCCCGAGTGGCCATCGGCTACACGGCGGGCTTCCAGTCCGGCGACTACCGGTCGATCACCACGCAGGACGCGCACGCGTGGGTCGAGATCTTCTTCCCGGCCCAGGGCTGGGTCTCGTTCGACCCGACGCCACTGACCGACGGCCGAACCTTCGTCCCGCCGTACACGACTGGGGATCCGAGCGCTGGACCGTCGACGTCGGCGACTGAGGAGCAGGTTCCGACCGGAGCGCCGAGCACGAGCGCGGTGACGCCGCAGGACAAGCTCGACACCCAGGACCCGGACGCGATCGGGGCGGTCACCGGGCAGGCGGATACGTCGTGGCCGTGGCAGATCTGGGCGGGATTGGTCTCTCTCGTGCTGACTGGGGCGGCGCTGCTTGTTGCCCGTCGTCGTTCGCTGCTGCGGTATCTCATTCCGTTGATCGCTGTTTTCGGGACGTTGACGCTGTTCTTCCTCACCGCGGCGGTGTCGTGGTGGTTGGCGGTGCTGGTTCTGGTGTTGGTCGCGGCGGCGGTGCCCGCGTTGGTTCGCACGTGGTGGCGGCACGGGCGGCGGCATGCGGTGCTTGTGGCGGATCCGTCGGCGGCCAGTGCGGCTTGGGACGAGCTGATGGCTGAGTCCTGGGATCGGGGGGCTTCGATCTCAGAGGCCGACACGGTGCGGACGGCGGCTCGGCGGCTGGCTCGGGAGCACAGTTTGGATGAGTCCGGGAAGACAGCGCTGCGGACTGTGGTGAATTCGGTGGAGCGGTCTTGGTATGGGGGGAATGCGGACCGTGATCCGGAGTTGGCTGCGGCGTTTGATGAGGTCGTTAAGGGGATGAGGCGGACTGCGCCGTTGGCTTGGAAGGCTCGGCTGTTGCCTCGATCTGTGCTGCGGCCTCGTCGGTAGTTTGCTTGGCTGGTGGTTGCCTATTTGGGCCGTTCCGTTGTACCCCTTGCGTTTTGTCGGGCCTGCGGTCTACCCGTCACCTTTTCTTCTTGCTTGCTGCCTAGACATGACTCTATGGCCGTAGGGGTCCCTACGGCCATGAGTGCTACCTGTGGAAGTCAGCAGCGAAAGCTGGCTAATGGTCTTCGTCGAACCGCTTCTTGAAACGCTCTTCCATTCGCTGGGAGAACGAGCCTCGGCGGTCGCCGCGAGAGTCGCCGGTGCCTGGAGGGCCGCCGGGGGCGTCGGCATGGTCGGGGGCGGCGTCGCCGCCCTGGCGGAGGGCCGTCAGCGTCATGAGGGCGCCGACGAACATGACAAGGAAGCCGAGCAGGCTCACCACGGGGATACCCGCCGGTTTGAACGGCAGCATCACACCGAACACGAGGAGCGCCACACCCAGGACGAACAGGGCGATGCCCTGCAGCCTGCGCCGTCGGGACGGCTTGCGTAGGCGGGCGCCTCGGACGGTGGAGGCGAACTTGGGATCCTCGGCGTAGAGCGCGCGCTCGATCTGGTCGAGCAGTCGCTGCTCGTGCTCGGAGAGTGGCATATGTTCCTCCTCCGGCACATTGGTCGCGGGCGCCGGGCGATCACGGTTGCCGCCGGACCCGGCGGGCAACCCGCTGTGGGGTTGTCCCCTCCAGGATACGGGCCCTTCCCCCCGAGTACTACCCGATCCTGGATCACGGTGTGACTGCGTGCGCGGAGTCCTCCGTACGGGGTAGTCCCGAGGCCTCGTGGGCCCGCTGCGCGTTCTGTCGGTCACGCTCGGCACCCAAGGCGATGGGGGCTCCGACCATGGCGTCGGGGACGGCGAAGGCGTCGACCAAGGTGGCCGCGTGGGGGCGCAGGTGGGCGCACAGGTCGTTGACCGCGCTGGTCACGGCCTTGGCGCGGGCGGTGGAGAGCCTGCCGTGGCCGAGGAACCAGTCCAGGTCGGCCTCCAGGTTGGCGAGCACGTACAGATCGCACACCCGCTCAAGCAACTCCTTGTCCGGGCCGTCACCGCATCGGTCTATCCCGGCCACGAATGCCTCCAGGACGACCCTGTCCACGTGGGCGCGGGCGGCCCGCAGGACGTGGTCTTGCGCACGATTGAAGACGCCAAAAGCGTCTACGCCCTCGTCCCCGGCTCGGCGCAGGCGGCGGGCGAGGGTGTCGAGGACGTGTTTCTCGCGGTCCTCGAACAGGCGCAGGTGCCAGCCGCGGTCCAGGAGGTCGGTTTCCTCGTCCTGTGGGGTGACCGCGTTGATCAGTCGGTCGATGAGCGCGCGGGCGGCGGTGCGTTCGATCACGGTCTCGACGAACTGGTCGGCGATGAACCGGGCCAGGCCGACGCTCCCGAGGGTGTGCAGGTGCTGCTGGTAGCCGGTGAGCAGGCCCTTGGACACGAGCTGGAGCAGGATCGTGTTGTCGCCCTCGAAGGTGGTGAACACGTCGGTGTCGGCCTTGAGCCGGGGCAGCCGGTTCTCCATGAGGTAGCCCGCGCCGCCGCAGGCCTCGCGGCAGGTCTGGATGGTGTGGGTGGCGTGCCAGGTGCCGACGGCCTTGAGCCCGGCCGCGCGCGACTCCAGTTCGCGCTGGCGGCGGTCGTCGCCCTGGTCCAGTTCGTGCAGTGTGGTGACGAGTTGTTCTTGGGCGAAGTGCAGCGCGTAGGTGGTGGCCAGTGCGGGCAGGAGCTTGCGCTGGTGGGCGAGGTAGTCCAGTAGGACGATCTCCTCGCCGGTGGCGGGGTTGTCGAACTGGCGGCGGACGAGGCCGTAGCGCACGGCGATTGTCAGCGCGGTCTTGGTGGCGCTGCCCGCCGCGCCCGCGACGCTGATGCGGCCGCGGATCAAGGTGCCGAGCATGGTGAAGAAGCGTTTGCCGTCGCCCTCGATCGGGCTTGTGTAGACGCCGTCGTCGCTTACGTCGCCGTATCGGTTGAGCAGCGCCTCGCGCGGGACGCGGACCTGGTCGAACCAGAGCCTGCCGTTGTCGACGCCGTTGAGCCCGGCTTTGCGCCCGCAGTCCTCGATCCGCACCCCGGGCACCGTTCCGTTCGAGTCCCGGATCGGTACGAACAGCGCGTGCACGCCCCGGGACTCGCCGCCCACGACGAGTTGGGCGAACACGACGGCGGCGTGGCCGTCGCGGGCGGCGTTGCCGATGTACTCCTTGCGCGCGCCCTCGTGCGGGGTGTGCACGACGAACTCGCGCGTCGCCGGGTCGTAGGTCGCGGTGGTGCGCAGGTGCTGGACGTCGGAGCCGTGGCCGGTCTCGGTCATGGCGAAGCAGCCGGGCAGGTCGAGATCCATGATCGCGCGCAGGTACCGCTGGTGGTGGGCCTCGGTGCCCAACGCCTCGACCGCGCCGCCGAACAGGCCCCACTGCACGCCTGCCTTGACCATCACCGACAGGTCGCCGAAGCCGAGCATCTCGAACGCGGTCAGCGCCGCGCCCGTGTCGCCGTCGCCGCCATAGGCCTTGGGGAAGCCCGCGCGTGGGTAACCTGAGGCGACCAGCGACCGCAGCGCGTCGAGCACCTGGGCGCGGTGTTCCTCGGTCGGCAGGTCGCCCGGCGGCGTGGGCTCGCCCGCCAGCCAGGCCCGTGCCTCGCGGCGGACGTGGCCCCATCGGCCGTCGAGCAGGTCGGTGAGCCTGGCCGGGTCGGCCGGTGCGGTTGCCGGGATATCCATGAAGGAAACGCTAGTGCGGTCGGGCGGGTCAGGCTGTCTGAGCGGGCTCGCGCCGGGCAGCGGCGACGGCGGCGAGGGCACCCAAGATCGTCATCGCCGCGACGGCCAGCGCGGAACCGGTCGGCGACACCGCGGCCGCTGCGGCGATGACCAGCAGCGGCCCGACGACGTAACCGACCCCGGCGGCGGCAGGCCGCACAGCCGGGCGCGGCGGCAAAGCGAGCAGGCCCGCGATCACGATGTCGAGGGCGGCCCACCATGGCTCGTCACCGTCGGCGAGAGCCAGCGTGGTGAACGCCGCGGCCGACACGACCGCCGCGCCGACGAGCACGATCGACTGGCCGCGCCGGTCAGCCAAGCCGACGAGCAGCGGCCCGCCGACAGCCGCGGCGATGGCGAACAGGCCGAGGTAGGCGCCGATCAAGCCGTAGGAGAACCCCTGCTCGCGCAGGAAGATCGCGATGGCAAGCGGCGCCATGCCGTTGGGGAGCCTGCCGACGAGGCTGGTCGCGATCAGCCACTTGGCGTCGCGTCGGCCGATTCGCTCCCGGTCAACGTGCGTCAACGATCCCCCCGGCAGGCGCTGTGGTTACCTGAATCCATGGATCCCGTCGCCGCGCTCAAGCAGATCGCGCTCTTCCTGGAGCGCGCGGGCGAGCCCACGTTCAAGGTACGAGCGTTCCGCAAGGCGGCCGCAATAGTCGGCGAGCTACCCCCCGACGAGCTGGCCGAACGCGTCCGCGCGGGCACACTGACCGCGCTGCCCGGCATCGGCAAGTCCATCGCCGCGGCCATCACCGAAGCCGTCGCCCAAGGCGAACCCGGCTACCTGACCAAACTCACCGACAGTGCCGCGAAACCGGTCGCGGGCGGGGCCGCCCTGCGCTCGGCGCTGCGCGGGGACTGCCACACGCACTCCGACTGGTCCGACGGCGGCAGCCCGATCCGGGAGATGGCCGAGGCCGCCATCGCCTTGGGCCACGAGTGGATGGCGCTCACCGACCACTCCCCGCGGCTGCGGGTCGCCAACGGTCTCAGCGCCGAGCGGCTGCGCAGGCAGTTGGAGGTGGTGGCCGAGCTGAACGTCGAGCTGGCGCCGTTCTTGATCCTGACCGGCATCGAGGTCGACATCTTGCTGGATGGGGCGCTCGATCAGACCGAGGAACTGCTGTCCCAGGTCGACGTGGTCGTGGCGAGCGTGCACTCGCAGTTGCGGATGCCGAAGAAGGAGATGACCGAGCGGATGCTGACGGCGGTCGCCAATCCGCAGGTGGATGTGCTCGGGCATTGCACTGGGCGGCTGGTGATGGGCAAGGGGCGGCCGGAATCGACGTTCGACGCTGACGCGGTGTTCAGCGCTTGTGCGGAGTACGGGGTGGCGGTGGAGATCAATTCGCGGCCGGAGCGGCTCGACCCGCCGCGGCGGCTGTTGCGGGTCGCGGCTGATCTTGGGTGCGAGTTCGCCATCGACAGTGACGCGCACGCGCCTGGGCAGTTGGATTGGCTGCCTTATGGATGTGAGCGGGCTGAGGAGTGCGGGATCTCCGCGGAGCGGGTCATCAACACGAAGACGGCGGCGGATCTGTTGAGCCACATCGCTGGGCGGTAGGCCTGCCGCGCTAGAGGATGCTTTTGCTGGCCACGTTCGCGGGTTTGAAGGTGAACTCGGCCCAGACGACCTTGCCCTCTGGGGCGAGTTGCCAGCCCCAGTCGCGGCTCAGTGCCTCGACGATCGTCAGGCCCCGGCTCCGCGGGGACCTGGCGTCGGCGGTGAGCGCCACGGGTGTGCCTGGGCCGCCGTCGGTCACCCGGAGCAAGACGCGGCCGTCGCTCAGGCGGAGGTCGACGGTGACCTCGCTTTGGCCGTGTTCGATGGCGTTGGTCACCAGCTCGGATGTGGCGAGCACGATGTCGGCGATCAGGTCTGGCCGAACCGACCAGGATCGCAGTGCCTCGGTCACGAAGCCTCGGGCCTCACCTGCCGACCGCGTCGTCGGCGGCAGCCTCGCGATCAGCTCATCCACCATTGCCCCTAGCTCCGCGTCCACACGGGAATTGCCCCCCGTGTGGACTCAGAGATACCCAACGCTCGCGCGCTTGAATCAGCCAAGGCCGAACACGCTCGTGAGGCCCGTGATCTCGATGATCCGGCGGACCCGGTCGTGCGGCTCATGCAGGACCAAGCCGACCCCGGCTTCGTCGGCGCGGTGGCGGGCGGCCACCAGGACGCGCAGGCCCGCGGAGTCCATGAACTCGACCTTCGACAGGTCGACGCGGATCGTGGTGGTCGCGGTCGCGCCCAGCGCGCTGTCGAGTGCCTGGGCCAGTCGAGGTGAGGTGGCGAGGTCGACCTCGCCCTCGACCGAGATCACGACCGGGTCGACGCCCTCGCTGTTGATCTCCACTATCGGTCCTTCCTGACCTGCTCAGTGATCACGTTAAGCATCGTCACCCCGTCAGCGTGTCGCTGCCCAGCGCGACGCGCAGCCGCTCCAGGATCTTGGTGAGCAGGCGGGAGACCTGCATCTGCGAGACGCCGACCCGGCGGGCGATGTCGGACTGGCTCATGCCGCGGACGAACCGCAGCACGATGATCCGCTGGTCGCGCTCGGACAGCTCGGCCAGCAGCGGGCGCAGCGCCTCGCGGTCGTCGATGTGCTCGATCTCGGCGTCGTCGGTGCCGAAGCGGTCCCCGCCGGGCTCGGCGAGCCGCGCGTCGAGCGAGGTGCCCTCCTTGGCCGCGGTGGCCAGCAGGGCGTCGTAGACCTGGTCTTTGGTGATGCCCAGGTGGTCGGCCAGTTCGCTGGGCTTGGGCGCGCGGCCGAGCCGCTGGCTCAGCTCGGCGCGTCCGGCGGCGACGGTCAGGTGCAGTTCCTTGAGCTGGCGCGGCACCCGCACGGCCCACCCGGTGTCGCGGAAGTGTCTGCGCAGCTCGCCCATGATGGTGGGGATGGCGAAGCCGTAGAAGCTGCCGCGTTCTGGCTCGAAGCGGTCCACCGACTTGATCAGCCCGATCGTGGCGACCTGGACGAGGTCTTCGAGCTGGTCGCCGCGTCGGTCGAATTTGCGGGCGAGGTTGCGCGCGAGGTCGAGGTAGGACTCGACCAGTTCGGCGCGCAGCGCGACGCGGCGCGGATCCTGCTCGCCCAGTTCGGCGAGCTCGCGGAACCGGGCGTCTTCGGCCTCGGTCACCGGGCGGCCGCTTCGCCGGGGCGCGCCACCAGCTCGATGGACACCCGGTGACCGCCGTCCGCGGTCTCGACGTGCTCGGACACCGATTCGGCCAGGGTGGTCAGGATCTGCCAGCTCATCAGGTCAGCCGACGGCGGCACCGGGGCGGCGGACTCCACCTGCGCCAGCACCCGGAGCGAGTCGGATTCCGGCTGGAAGGAGCAGAAAAGCGAGGAACCCTCAGCTGCGGTGCGGACAAGTAGGGAACAGGCCTCGTCCACGGCCATCCGGACGTCCTCGATCGCGTCGAGGTCGAAGTCGAGCCGCATCGCGATGTCCGCGGCGAAGGACCGCACCAGCGGAACCTGTTCGGCGTCCGCGCTCACGCGCACGTCGGCCTGCCGCACCCCATTGGGTCGGGCGGGCGCACTCGTCTCGACCTCGGACACCTGGTTCCTCCTACCGTCGCGGACCTCCGCGCAACCTACTCCCGGTGAGACGACCGAGAGCGGGGCGAACCCGCTGGTCCACCCCGCTCGCCGTCGTTCGCGGGCCGTGCCGTGGATACCCGGCCACGGCACGGGTCAAACGTGGTTACCGGTAGGAGTTGCGGGTGTAGGCCAGGCTGAAGGTGCCTTCGCCGTTGAAGTACTGGCTGACCAGGTACGCGGGGTCAGTGGCCAGCAGGCCGCGCGGGATGTCGCCGCCGTCGTTGCCGTCGTCCCAGCCCCACGGCGCGTTGGCCGCGTTGTCCTTGCCGTTGTCACCGCGGAACGTCCCGAAGCCGGCGAAGGTGGCGCTGTTGTCGCGCCGCACCCACAGGCCGCCTGCGTCGAAGATGTTGACCAGCTTGTAGCCGACCGAGCTGTCGGTGCCGCTGGCGGGAACCTCGGCGGTGCCACTGGGGTAGTAGACGACGCCGTCGCCACCGGGGAACCCGGAGCCGTTCCACGCGTAGACACCGTGGCCCTTGGCCTCCTGGCGGGTCGTCGGGTGGGCGGCGCCGTTGTAGGTCTGCATCGGCACCGTGCCGTCGACGTTCTCCCGGCCGCTGACGAACGGGCTGCCCGCGGGCACGTACGAGTAGAAGTCGGTGTGGGCCACCGACACCATGCCCTCGAACTTGCCGTAGGTCGAGCCGTCGCGGCGGACGGTCAGCAGCACGCCCTCCATGTCGTTCTCATGGGTGTAGAGGGAGAACGGGTCGGCGAAGTCCTCCCAGTCGCGCGGGTGGTAGAAGCCGTACCCGACGAACCAGTGGGTCGAGGTCTCGACGACGGAGTAGTACACGTGGCCGGTCATCCGGGACAGGACGTCGTCCTGGTGCTCCCAGTTGTTGAGGGTGTCCCACTCGAGGTCAAAGTCGATCTTGGAGAGGTAGTCGGCGTCGTAGTCGGACGAATCGGTGTCCTGGTAGTGGATCGGCGCCCAGCGGGTGGCGAGTTCCAGGTCGGTCACGGCGACCGCGTTCGGGGCGGCGACCACGATCAGACTCGCGGACGTGACCACTCCTGCGCACAACGCGGCAAGACGGCGTAAAGCCTTCATCAGCTGCTACCTCCATGAAATCGGGTAGTCGGTTGATTACCGGAGCGTCACGACCGGGCGGTGACCATTCCCCGTCCAAGCGATGATCAGTGGAGGTTTTAGGGGCATCATCAGGGGGTGGAACTGATCGAGCGGGCCCGCCGGATCGTGGTGCTGTCCGGCGCGGGCGTCTCGACCGACTCGGGCATCCCGGACTTCCGCGGCCCCAACGGCCTCTGGACCCGCGACCCCGGCGCGGAACGGATGTCGAACATCACCGAATACCGGCGCGACCCCGCTTTACGTGCGCGAACGTGGCAGGCCCGCACGGTCAATCCCGCATGGACGGCGAAGCCGAACGCGGCCCACCGGGCGTTGGCGCGGCTGGAGGAGACCGGGCGGCTGGTGGCGATCTTGACTCAGAACATCGACGGGCTGCACCAGCGTGCGGGGTCGCGGCGGGTGATCGAGTTGCACGGGACGATGTTCGAGACGGTGTGCTTGTCGTGTCCGGACGTTCGGCCGATGCGGGAGGCGTTGGATCGGGTGCGGGCTGGGGAGGTCGATCCGCCGTGTCTGGTTTGTGGGGGGATCTTGAAATCGGCGACGGTGTCGTTCGGGCAGGCGCTTGATCGGGCGGTGCTGGATGAGGCGCGGGCGGCGGCTGAGTCGGCGGATTTGATGTTGGCTGTCGGGAGTTCGCTGACTGTGCAGCCTGCGGCGGGGTTGGTCGGGTTGGCCGCACGAGCGGGCGCCCCAGTAGTCATCTGCAACGCCTCGCCAACCCCGTATGACGGCTTGGCGGTAGCGGTTGTCCGTGAACCTCTGAGCGAGGCACTACCCGCCCTCCTAGCCGCACCAACCGCCTGAGCGGGTCCGCAGGCTCGGGGTGCGACTTTGCCGGACCGTCATTCCGAAGCCCTCGCAGGCTTGGGCTCGGTAGCCCCCGCCCGCTCAGGCCGGTTTCCCAGGAGGGCGGCTGGGCGGACCGCTGCTGTGCCGAACTTCGATCTTGCCTTGTCCGCTGCCTGTTCTGCCTCTCGCCAGCCTTGTTGTGGGGCGTCCAGCAGCAGTTGTTCCGACTCCCCCGCGCCCAACTGCTCCATGCGCACCCCGATCAGCCGCACCGCGCCGTTGGGGACCTGTTCGTCCAGCAGCTTGCACGCCATTTGGTAGACCTCCCGCGTCACGTCGGTCGCTACTGGGAGGGTCCGTGACCTCGTGATCGTCGTGAAGTCCGAGTACCGGACCTTGATCGACACGGTTCGGCCTCGCAGCCCCCTCGATCGCAGGGTCGCCGCCGTGCGTTCCGACAGTCGCAAGAGCTCGCGTTTGAGGAGGTCGCGGTCGTAATGGTCGGTCTCGAAGGTCTCCTCCGCGCCGACCGACTTCTCTGCTGACTCCGGGACCACTGACCTTGGGTCGTGGCCGTTGGCGAGCGCGTGCAGGTGTTCGGCCAAAGCGACGCCGATCATTCGGCGTAGGCGGGGTAGCGGGGCTGCGGCGACGTCCGAGACTCGTTCCAGGCCTACGTCGAAGAGGCGTTCCGCGGTGCGTTTGCCGACTCCCCAGAGCGCCGAGACCGGGAGTGGGTGCAGGAACTCGGTGACCTGGTCGGCGGAGACGACGAGCATTCCGTCCGGTTTGGCCAGGCCGGAGGCCAGTTTCGCGACGAACTTCGTCGGGGCGACGCCGACCGAGCAGGTGATGCCGAACTCGTCGGCGACTCGGGCGCGGATTCGGGCGCCGACGGCGGCCGGGGTGGTGCGGAGCCTGCGGAGAGCGCCGGAGACGTCGAGGAAGGCTTCGTCGAGGCTCAGGGGTTCGACCAGGGGGGTGATGTCTCGGAAGATCGCCATGACACCCGAGGAGATCCGTTGGTAGAGGTCGAAGCTCGGTGGCAGGAACACCGCGTGCGGGCACAGCCTGCGGGCCTGGCCGGTGGGCATGGCGGAGCGGACGCCGTATTCGCGGGCGATGTAGTTGGCCGCCGACACGACGCCTCGGGTGCCGACGCCTCCGACGACCACTGGGCGTTCGCGCAGTTCGGGGCGCTCGCGGATCTCGCAGGAGGCGTAGAAGGCGTCCATGTCGACGTGCAGCATGGGGCAGCCGGTGTCGTCCGGCCATCGCCCGTCCCGCGCCTTGAACCTGTCGACCAAGCCTTTCGGCAGGTCACCGCTTCTCCCCATGGCCCCGAGCCTGCCACAGGGAACCGACAGATCAGCGCCGCGCGATGGCGTGCAGTCGGGTGGCCACGTCCCGAAGCGGCGGTGTGGTCGCGGCGACCAGTTCGAGTTGGGCGAGCGCGTCCTGGGCGCCGGGGCTGGCGTCGAGGACCGAGCCAGGAACGAGGTCGGCCACCACGCCGTAGCCCTGGATCAGCTCGACGGTCAGGCCCGCCCCGCTGATGAGCGCGCGCAGGCCATCGGTGTCGAACCGGCGCAGCAGCGATTCGCCCGGTCCGGTGATCTGGCCCGCCGGGTCGTCGAGCAGCTTGCGGGCGTCGACCAGCTTGCCGGAGATCGCCCGGTGCAGGATCGCGGCGAACCGGTTGGCCACCAGCAGCGACAGCGCGCCGCCAGGGGCCACCGCGCCCGCCATGGCGGCCACGGTCAGCTTCGGGTCGTCGACGACCTCCAGCAGCCCGTGGGCGAGCACCAGGTCGGCCGAGCCGGGATCGACGAGCTGGTCGAGGGCGTCGCTGTCGCCCTGAACAGCGGTGATGCGGTCGGCGACGCCCGCTTCCTGGGCGCGGCGCTGCAGCGTGGCCAGGGCGTTGGGGCTGGGCTCGACCACGGTGACCTCGCACCCGGCGGCGGCCAGCGGCACGGCGAACACGCCGCTGCCGCCCCCGACGTCGAGCACCCTGGGCGGTTGGCCGTGGCGCCGCTCACGGGCGGCGGTCAGCTCAAGGTCGAGCACACGGCGTACGGCATCCGGTCGCATGAGATGGAACTGTAGAGACTCTAAGGTCTAAGGCGTGCAAACGGTGGCAGTGCTCAGCCTCAAAGGCGGCGTGGGGAAGACCACGGTCGTGCTCGGCCTCGCGTCGGCGGCGCTGCGGCGGGGGGCGCGCACGCTGGTCGTCGACCTCGACCCGCAGTGCAACGCGACCACCACGCTCGACCCGGAGGAGACCACGGCGACCCTGGCCGACGTGCTGGAGACCCCCCGACCAGCGGTCCTGCGGGCGGCGATCGCGCCCAGCTCGTGGGATGGCGACGTCGACGTCATGGTCGGGTCCGAGGAACTGGAGTCGCTCAACGACCCGGACCCCGGAACACACCGACTGGAGAAGCTGGGACGGGCTTTGGCGCAGGTCAGGGCCATGCTGGCCGAGGGCGAACTGCCCTATCAGCTGGTCCTGATGGACTGCCCGCCGTCGCTGGGCAGGCTGACCCGCTCGGCCCTCGTCGCCGCCCAGGGCGCGCTGCTGGTGACCGAGCCCACGATCTACGCCGTCGCGGGCGCCCAGCGCGCGTTCGAGGCGGTGGAGAGCACCCGCGACGAGTACAACCCGGGCCTGGTGCCGCTGGGCGTGGTGGTCAACCGCGTCCGCACGCACTCCTACGAGCACCAGTTCCGCATCCAGGAGCTGCGCGAGAGCTTCGGCAGACTGGTGATGCCGGTGGCGCTGCCCGACCGGCTGGCGGTCCAGCAGGCCCAAGGCGCGTGCATGCCCATCCACCAGTGGGGCACGCCGGGGGCGCGGGAGGTCGCGCTCGCCTTCAACTTGTTACTCGCCCGCGTCCTGCGCACCGGCCGCGGCCGGGGCAGACACCAGGCCGCCGAGTGGCCGCCGGACGAGACGAGCGAAGAAGCCGCGGCCGAGTGACGGATGCCTGAAGGCGACACGGTCTACCAGGCCGCCGCGCGGCTCGCGGCGGTGCTGACCGACCGAGTGCTCACCACCGGCGAACTGCGCCACCCGCACCTGTCCACTGTGGACCTCAAGGGCCGGTTGGCGCTGGCGCCGCGAACCGTCGGCAAGCATCTGTTCCTGCGGTTCGACCGGGAGCTGAGCTTCCACAGCCACCTCGGCCTCGACGGCACCTGGCAGGTCCTGCCACGCTCCGCCCGCTGGCGCAAACCGGCGTTCCAGGCGCGCGCGGTGTTCGCGACAGCCGAACACCAGGCCGTCGGATTCCTGTTGCACGAGATGGCTTTGGTGCCCACCGGCGAGGAAGACCGACTTGTGAGCCACCTTGGCCCAGACCTACTCGACCCCACCTGGAACGACACCCACGCGACCCGCGCACTCCAGCGCCTCACCGCCACCCCCGACCGCGAGATCGGCGACGCGCTGCTCGATCAACGCGTGATGGCGGGCATCGGAAATGTTTACCGGGCCGAGGTCTGCCACCTGCTCGGCGTGTCCCCGTGGACCCCGGTGTCCGATGTGGACTGCGTCGAGGCGATAAGAATCAGCCGGGAACTGTTGGATCGCAACAAACTCACCCCCGACCGCAACACCACCGGCGATCCGCGACGAGGCCGGGCACTGTGGGTCTACGGCCGAACCCGAACCGGCTGCCTGCGCTGCGGCGGCCGCGTCATGGCTGGGACACAAGGAGAAGGCGTACGCGAGCGGGTGGCCTACTACTGCCCGCACTGCCAGCCCGGACCTACTGGCTGACCGTCAGCACCAGAACAGCCAACACGGCGGCTGCGTCGTCGTCGTGGTCGTCGTCGGCCGCGGCGTGGTGGTCGTGGGCCGCCGGGTCGTGGTCGTGGTGACCTGGGGCGGCGTGGTGGTGGTCGTGGTCTGGGTGATGACCGTCGTGGCGGTGTTCGCCTGCGTGGTCGTGGTGGTGGCCGTCGTGGTTGTCGTGCTCGTCGCCGAACTGGTGAGAGCGCTCGTCAACACGGTCCCCGTCGGCACCTTCGCCGATGACTCCACTGGCCGCTCGGAGGAGGTCTGCTCGGTCGCGGGCTCGACCTTCGACGCGGCCTCGACGGGCCCGCGTAACACCGGATCGGCGATGACACCCTGGTAGAAGAGGGCCGCGGTCGCGGCGCCGATGACCATGCCCAGAGCTGTCCGGTTCGGCTGGTTCAGCAGGTTCCGCACTTGTCCGGTCCCTCCGCGCCGATCAGCCGATCTACGGTCAACCACGTGTGTGTAACCACCCACGCTGCGTGTGTCCGGGGACCTTATCAGTCCCCCGTTCGGGGGAGAAACGGCCCTCGTCGTTGAAGAAAACCCGTTGTCCGAGCGGCGAAGACCGCTTACGGTCCGAAGTACACGAGAGAGGAGGTGGTCCAACGGTGATTTCGCTCAGGACACGTGAGGTGGCTGTCCGCTAGGACCACCCATCGAAGATGGTTGCCGGCTCCGCACACGGCTGACACCGCTAACCCGGTGCCGTAGGCGCGGGCGTGTGGTCGGCGAATACCAGACAGTCACCCAGCCCTCGGGTCCCCGGGACACAAGTCCGCCCCGGGCCCGGCCGTTTCGGTCGGGAGCCGACCCGAGGGCTGCACCTTTTCCGCGCTTGGTTGGCACCTGGGTTGGCGGGTGTGCCTGTCCGGGTGGTTCATGGCACCTTGGCTCACGTTCCCAGGGGCTTGAGTTTCCAGGGGCGTGCGTTCGTTGGGGCTTGCTTTCGTTGGGCGACAGGGCAGCGGACTTAGGCGTCCTCTGCCTGTTGGAGCTTTCGCCAAGCCAAACCGGCCGCCCGCTCGGCATCCTTGGCGTCTCGGCGGGCCACCTGAAGCGCTCTGCGGGCCTCCATCTCGGCTACCTCAGCAGCGTCCAACGCCTGGTTGAGGTCGCGAACCTCTTTCTCGGCGGCGGCAACGGCGTTCTCGGTCTTCTCGATCGTCTTCTCAGCGGCCGCCCGGTCGGCTTCGGCGGCCTTGACCTGAGCCTTGGCCGCGGCGAGCGCCTCCCGGCGGGCCTTGGCCGCGTCCACCTTCACGGGCGCCGGTTTGGCGGCAGGCTTGGGACGTGGAACAGCGGCGATCTCCAAGCCTGGCCAAGCCGAAGCGATCGACAGGTCACGCACCGACGACACCCGACCTGTGCGCAGGACCTCCCCCGCACCCGAGTCGGCGATGGCGGCGGTCAGCATCTCCTCGATCTCGCGCGTGATCGACTCGCTCAGTGACTTTCCCGCCAGGCCGACCAACTCCCTGATCAGGGTGGTCCGCCGCTGGGTCAGCTCACGTAGCGATTCGCCTGCGGCGCCGGTGTGGGCTGCGCGCAGGTCGTCGCCGAGGTCGGTGAGGGTGGCGATCTCGTCCGGGTGTTCGCGGACCAGGCGGTTGACCAGCCAGGCGGCCTTGGTGGGCTTGGCGAGCTTCTCGATGGCGGCGGCGCCCTCGGGGTCGCCGCCGGTGCGGGCCTGGCGGGCCAAGTCACGCCGGGCGGCGATGAAGTCCTCCTGCGGCAGGCCGTACAGGTCGTCGAGGGTCACACCGTCCATCATGGCCGAACCGGGCGGGTGACACGATGTGGACGTGGTCTACCAGCAGCTCACCCGACGCACCCTGTTCAAGCTCGGCGGCGGCGATCCCGAGATCGCCCACACCCGCACCATGGCCGGACTGGCCCGGTTGGCCAAGGTCCGGCCCGCCGTGGCCGTCCTGCGCCGCTACTTCGGCACGAAGGACACCACCTCAGTCTTCGGCGTCGACTTCCCCGGCGTGGTGGGCCTGGCCGCCGGCATGGACAAGGACGGCCACGCGCTGCGGGCGTGGCCGGCGCTCGGGTTCGGGTTCGTCGAGGTCGGCACCGTGACCCGGCACGCCCAGCCGGGCAACCCCAAGCCCCGGCTGTTCCGGCTGACCGGCAGCGACGCCGTGATCAACCGCATGGGCTTCAACAACGCGGGCGCCGACGCGCTGGCCGAGCGGCTGCGCGCCACCGGGCCCATCGGCGTTCCACTGGGCATCAGCATCGGCAAGTCGAAGGTGACCCCGGTCGACGAGGCCGTCGAGGACTACCGGCACTCGCTGCGCGCGCTGCGCGACCACGGCGACTACTTCGCGATCAACGTCAGCTCCCCCAACACTCCTGGCCTGCGCGGCCTGCAGGACAAGGACGCGCTCGACGTGCTGGTGGGCGAACTCCGCCGCGAGTCGACCAAGCCGTTGCTGGTCAAGATCGCCCCCGACCTGACCGACGACACCATCGCCGAGGTCCTGCAGGTGTGCGCCGACCACAGTGTCGACGGCATCGTCGCCACCAACACGACGCTCAGCCGGGACGGTCTCGCCGCGGCCGATGTCGCGACCGGCGCGGAGGCGGGTGGGCTCAGCGGACGCCCGCTGGCCGACCGCGCGCGGGCCGTGGTCTCGTTCGTGCACCGGGAAAGCGGTCTGCCGGTGATCGGCGTCGGCGGGATCTTCAGCGCCGACGACGCGCTGCGGATGCTCGACGCGGGCGCGAGCCTGGTGCAGCTCTACACCGGGTTCATCTACCAGGGACCGCCGCTGGTCCGACGGATCAACCGCGCGGTCGCCGGTCGCTGACCTCGGCGCCGCGCCCCCGCCACCAGCGCAGGAACGGGTAGACCAGCACGACGAAGGCCGATCCCCAGGCGATGCCCTCGATCCGCATCTGCCCGATCGTCAGCGTCAGGTTGCCCACCCCGGCGACCACGGCGGCGCTGACCACAAGCAGGTTGACCGGGTCGGCGAAGTCGACCCGGTTGGCCAGCCAGATCCGCACGCCGATGAGCCCGATCATGCCGTAGAGCAGCAGGGTGGCCCCGCCGACGACCCCTTCTGGCACGGTGTTGACCAGCGCGCCGACCTTGGGTGAGAGCGACAGGATGATCGCGGCTATCGCGGCCACGGCGTAGGCGGCGGTCGAGTAGACCTTGGTGAGGGCCATGACGCCGATGTTCTCGGCGTAGGTCGTGGTGCCGGACCCGCCGCCCGCGCCCGCCAGTGTGGTGCTCAGCCCGTTGGCGATGAGCGCGTCGCCGACGCTGCCGTCGAGGTCGCGGCCGGTGACCGCGCCGATGGCCTTGACGTGTCCGACATTCTCGGCGACGAGCACGATCACCGCCGGGATGACGAGCAGCACCACCGACGGCCTCAGCACGGGCCCGCTCACCTCCGGCAGCCCGAACCAGCCCGCGGCCGACAGCGCGGCGACACGGTCGTCGTCGAGCGCGCCGGTGACCGCCGCGTAGACCCAGCCGGCGAGCACCCCGATGAGGACCGACACCTGCGCGACCAGCCCGCGCGCGACCCCGCAGAACAGGATCACGCCGAGCGTGACGATCCCGACGACCGGCTGGTGCCCGAACGCCTCGGTCGCCTTTGGCGCGAGATTGAGCCCCACCAGGACGACCACGGCGCCGGTCACCACGGGCGGCATGACCGATTCGAGCAGCCGGACACCGAGCGCCTTGACCGCGATGCCGACGCCCATCAGCAGCAGACCCGCCACCAGAACGCCACCGAGTTGGGCGGCCATGCCTTCGTCGCGGGTGGCCACGAGCGGGGCGATGAAGGCGAACGACGAGCCGAGATAGCCGGGGACGCGGTTGCGGGTGATGAGCAGGAAAAGCAGTGTGCCCACCCCGGAGAACAGCAGGGTGGTGGTCACCGGGAACCCGGTCGCGGCGGGCACGAGCACCGTCGCGCCGAACATCGCCGCCACGTGCTGCATGCCGAGTCCGACGGTCAACGGCCAGCTCAGCCGCTCGTTCGCGGCGACGGCAGCCCCGTCACGGACACGGCGACCGTCGCCGTGCACGGACCACACCGTCAACGCCGCCTCCACCACGCCCGGGGATTTGTCGGTGCATGGTGCCACACGGGGTACTCGGCGAGTCGATACGACACTGTGATGTTCACACAGATGCCCTAGTCGACCTTGTGAGGGTGTCGGGGGCGTTAGGCCAGGTGAAGCAACGTCAGCGCGGCATCCAGGTGAGCGCGAGGGCGTAGGGGTCGACTAGTTCGCCCCGCCCGTTCGCGATCCAATCGACGGCGACGTCGAGCATGCGGGTGGCGCTGGAGCGGTCGATTTGGGCGTTGTCGACGATCGCCCAGAAGCGGTCTTCGTAGGCGGGCATGGTGATGACGTGCTCGGACACGATCTCGTGCAGTTCGGCTGGGTTGATCATGGTGTCCATGGCTGGCTCCCCTCGGGTCGTGGTGATGGGACGGGGGAGTTTCTTGGTTCTGACGTGGGTTTCTGGTGATCGCGGGCACAGTGGGCTTGCTGGGTGGCCGGCTCTGTTGGCGGGCGCCTGTTTGGGTGGTTCGCCTTGATTTGGGGACCCCTCGAAATGGGCCTGTGCGGGTCAAAAGGCGAGCTCAAGGAACCTCACCCGCACCGCGATTTTAGGCCCATTTCCCCCAAATCAAGGCGAACCACCCAAACCGGCCGTTCTGTTGCGCCCCTTGCGTTCTGTGGGGTTTCCTTCGGCCCGCCCATTGCCGTTGTTTGCCCCGTTTCCCGCGCGTTCTTGCGTCTTGCTACGACAGGTCGCGTAGGGCGTGGGCTAGGGCGGCTAGGTGGTCTGTTGCGTCCACTAGTTCCAGGCGGGGGCCTGGTTGGGAGCTGGCGGCTAGGGCGTGGCCTGCGGCGGCTACCAGGCGGCCGTAGGCGTCCAGGCCCTCGTCCAGTTGGTGGCGGAGGCGGTCTATGCCTGCTGACAGCGCCTGGCGGTCGCCTGCCGGTGCGTGGTCTCGGGCGCGCTCTACGGCGTGGAGTTGGGCGGCTAGGGCCCGTAGGGCGGTGGCTGCCTCCGCGCCGGTTTCTCGGGCCTGGGTGACCGAGTCCGTGGGGACCATCGCCCCTCGCGACAGCTGTTTGAGTAGTTCGTGGAGGGTGTCTTCGGCCTCGTCCAGGCGGCGCATGGGTTCGCGGGCTGCGGAGCCTCTGGCGGGGAGGGGTTTGGGGATGCGGATCGGGTCTGGCAGCGGTTCCTTGTGGAGGCGCCAGGATTTTATGCCCGCGGTGACGGCCATGAACGTTGAGACGACCGCGCCGCCGATCAGGAGGCCGCCTGCTACGCCGGGGTTGGTGGCGGCGGTCTCCACGATGATGGCGCCGCCGCCGGTGGTGACGCCGGTGGCGGTCCAGAGGCGGGTGCGACGCTGGGCGCGCCGTCGTTGGCGTAGGACCTTGGCGCGGGGGTCGCGCCATTCGGCGAGTTTGCCGCGGAGTTGGTCCGCGTAGGGGCCGCGCAGCTGTTGGGCTGCCAACTCTCCGAGCTTGATCAGCTCATGTCTGCGTGGCCCCATCGCGCGTCTGTCAGGCGCCGGACTGCGGGTTGGCCTGCTGTTCCTTGGCCACCCGCTGCTGGATCTCGGCCTGGATGTTGCTCGGGGTGGACGCGGCCGGGCCGGAGGTGACCTGGCCCGCGACCGAGCCGCCCGCCATGGAGGCGCGGATCTGCTCCAAGCGGGAGTGGCCCGCCATCTCCGTCGTCGATGCCTGGACTTCCATCATCCGGCCCTGGACCGAGTTCTGCGCCAGCTCGGCCTGGCCGAGCGCGGTGGTGTAGCGCTTCTCGATCTTGTCGCGGACCTCCTCCAGCGACGGGGTGTTGCCCGGCGCGGCGAGTTCGCTCATCTGGTTCAGGGACTTGGAGACCTGCTCCTGCATCTTGGCCTGCTCGAGCTGGCTGAGCAGCTTGGTGCGCTCGGCGAGCTTGTTCTGCAGGATCATCGCGTTGCGCTCGACGGCGGTCTTGGCCGACGCGGCGGCCTGCAGGGCCTGGTCGTGCAGCGTCTTGAGGTCCTCGATGCCCTGCTCGGCGGTGACGAGCTGGGTGGCGAAGGACTGGGCGGCGTTCTCGAACTGCGTCGCCTTCTGCTCGTCGCCCTTGCTCCTGGCCTCGTCGGCGAGCACGAGGGCCTGACGCGCCGATGCCTGCAGCTTCTCGACGTCACCGAGCTGGCGGTTGAGCTTCATCTCCAACTGCCGCTGGTTGCCGATCACCGCCGCCGCCTGCTGCGAGAGCGCTTGGTGCTGGCGCTGCGCATCCTCGATGGCCTGCTGGATCTGCACCTTCGGGTCGGCGTGCTCGTCGATCTTCGACGAGAACGACGCCATGAGGTACTTCCAGAACTTCACGAACGGGTTGGCCATCTCCTCCGCCTGCCTTCTTCGTACCTGCCGTTTGCGGACTCACCGGAGTCCGCGCTGCCACCGATACGGCAACGCCCCGGCACCCTTGTGGGTTCCATCGTGTCAGGTACGCCGCGACCAGACCACCAGACCCGCCACATTTCAGGGATCACTCTGAGGTCGACCCTGAGAGCCCTGAGCCGGGGCGACTCAAGCCGCGAAGACCGCGCCCGCGCGAGTGCCGCCGAGCGAGGTATCGATGCGGTGCGAGAGCGCGGGCTGGATACGCAGGTCGGCGAGGTTCTCGCCGACGACGGCTGGCACCAGCCTGCCGCCCTCGGCCGCGGCGCGCGGGCCATTGGCCCTGGTCTCGGCGTCGACGGCGGCCTGCTCGGGCAGGCCGTGCTCGACCATGCCGTTCTCCACCGCGGTGAGCGCGCTGATGTCGGCGGCCACATGGTGCAGAAGTTCGGACATCGGCAGGGCCAGTGCGTCGCAGATCGCGGCGAGCAGTTCGCTGGAGGCTTCCTTGCGTCCGCGCTCGACCTCTGAGAGGTAGCCGAGGCTGACGCGCGCGCTGCGGGAGACCTCCCGCAGGGTGCGCTGCTGGTTGGTGCGGGCGTGTCGGAGCCGATCACCGATCGCCTCGCGCAAGAGCACAGTCATCGCGCACCTCCCTTCCTCGGCGGACTGCTGTCCGTGCGCCGTTCCCGTCCGGCTTTGGGTAGCCGGGGCGAGGACAGCGCGTGGCCGTCACCTTGACAACGTTACCGACAGGCACGGCCGGAGCGCAGCGCCTTCGCGGGTAGTCCGCCAAGAGCGAACGATCCGTAGGCGCCGAATGTTCCCAGCTAGACGCCGGTGGGCATGATCCGGTCAGGCACAGTCGGTGAGCGCAACCTCACTCGATGAGCGTATCGACCTCGGCCGCGAGCAGGTCGAGCGCACCTCGAACGGCCGCCGCGCGCACGTCCTCGCGGCCCCCCGACACCGTCAGCCGCACCGCCCGTGACCCGCGCGGACCACTCAGCGCGACCCACACCGTGCCCACCGCCACACCGTCCTGCGGGTCGGGACCGGCCACCCCGGTGAGCCCGACACCGATGGTCGCCCCGCACCGCGTCCGAGCGCCGTCGGCGAGCTGGCGGGCGACCTCCTCGTCGACCGCGCCGCGTTCGGCGAGCAGGTCGGCGTCGACCCCGGCCAGGTCGGCTTTGAGATCGGTGCCGTAGACCACGACACCGCCGCGAACGACCGCGCTGGACCCGGGCACGCTGGTGAGCACGGCCGCGACCAGGCCCGCGGTGAGCGACTCGGCGGTGGCCACGGTCTGTCCGCACTCACGCAGCCGGTCGATCAGGGCCGCGACGGGCTCGTAGGACAGGCCGGGGACCAGCCGCAGCTGGGTCACGTGCCCATGGCTCGCTTGCCGCGGGCGCGCAGCCGGACCGCGCGCACGACGTAGTCGACCCCGGTGACCACGGTCAGCGCGACCGCCAGCGCCATGGCCGTCCACGCGACGGGCAGCCAGGCCTCGGGCAGCGGGAGCAGGAACAGCGTGATCGCGAAGATCTGGGTCAGCGTCTTGAGCTTGCCGCCGGGGCTGGCCGGGATAACGCCGTGCCGGATCACCCAGAACCGCAGCAGCGTGACCCCGACCTCGCGCGCGGCGATGACCAACGTCACCCACCACGGCAGGTCGCCGAGCACGCTCAGGCCGATCAGCGCGGCCCCGGTGAGGGCCTTGTCGGCGATCGGGTCGGCGATCTTGCCGAAGTCGGTGATGAGGCCGAGCTTGCGGGCGAGCTTGCCGTCGATGTGGTCGGTGATCGACGCGACGCCGAACACGGCGGTGGCGATCAGCCGCCACGTCGGGTCGTGGCCGTCGTAGGCGAACAGCGCGAGCAGGAAGACCGGGACCAGCGCGAGCCGGGACAGCGTCAGGATGTTCGCGACGTTGAGCACGGGGACGACGGTGGCTTCTGGCAGGACCGGGCGGACCGGTTCGGCGGCGGCGTCGTCGCCGGTCGCGGCCGGGTTCATGGCGACGCCGGTGCCACGCGCGGCACGATCTCGATGGGCTCGACGACCAGGTCGACGCCCTCGGTGTCGATCACCCGGCAGCGGACCAGGTCACCGGCGGCCAAGTCGAAGTCGTCGGCGTTGACCACTACGCACTCGCCGTCGACCTCGGGGGCCTGGTGCGCGGCGCGGCCGGTGCAGTCCTCGTCGTCGGTCTCCTCGTGCTCGATGAGCACGACGACCTCGGTGCCGACGCGGTCCTCGGCGCGCTGCGCGGTGAGCTCCTCGGCGAGCGCGGAGATCCGCGCGACCCGCGCGGTGATGGTGTCGACGTCGAGCTTGCCGTCGAGGTGCTCGGCCTCGGTGCCGTCCTCGTCGGAGTAGCCGAACACGCCGACCGCGTCGAGCCGGGCCGTGGTGAGGAACCGGGCCAGCTCGTCGACGTCGTCCTCGGTCTCGCCGGGGAACCCGACGATGACGTTGCTGCGGATGCCCGCCTCGGGGGCCGCGGCGCGGATCTGCTCGACCAGCCCGAGGAAGGACTCGGTGTCGCCGAAGCGGCGCATCCGGCGCAGCACGGACCCGCTGGAGTGCTGGAAGGACATGTCGAAGTAGTCGGCGACACCCTCGGTGGCGGCGATGGCCTTCACCAGGCTCGGCTTGGTCTCGGCGGGCTGCAGGTAGGACACGCGCACCCGGTCGATGCCGGGCACCGCGGCCAAGCGGGCCAGCAGTGCCTCCAGCACGCCGGTGCCGTCGAGGTCCTTGCCGTAGGAGGTCGAGTTCTCGCTGACGAGGACGAGCTCGCGCACGCCCTCCCCCGCCAGCCAGGCCGCCTCGCCGACGATCTCGTCGGGCGTGCGGGAGACGAAGGACCCGCGGAAGGAGGGGATGGCGCAGAACGAGCAGCGGCGGTCACACCCGCTGGCGATCTTCACCGAGGCCACCGGCCCGTCGGCGAGCCGCACGCGCGGCACCCAGCCGTGGCCGGGGACGGTCACTTCCTGGGCGGCGGTCTGGCGCTTCACCGGCGTGATGGGCAGCAGGGTGCGGCGGTCGACCGGGGTGTGCGACTCGATGGCGTGCCCGGCGACCACGTCACCGAGGCGTTCGGCCAGGTCGGGGTAGTGGTCGAAGCCGAGGACGGCGCTCGCCTCCGGCAGGCTCTCGGCCAGCTCGGCGCCGTAGCGCTCGGCCATGCAGCCCACCGCGACGACCTTGGCCCCGGTGTCGGCGGCGGCGAGCAGCGTGTCGACGGAGTCCTTCTTGGCCGACTCGACGAACCCGCAGGTGTTCACCACGATCACGTCGGGCGCGGCGTCATCGAGGTCGACCAGTTCCCAGCCCCCACCGGAGAGGCGTCCGGCCAGTTCCTCGGAGTCCACCTCATTGCGGGCACAGCCGAGGGTGAGCATGGCGACACGACGCGACGTCGACGGAGAGGGCACGGACACAGGGTAACCGCCTTTGGACTGCGACTTTGACACGGCGGCACGCACCCCGGCGCTTGGGGCGACCGGGGCACTGGGGTTGGTCAATGCCACCGGCCGCCGCCTCTATGGTGCCACTGCCCCGGCGGTCACCGCCCGTCAACCCCTGGATGATGTGGTCAGACCCGCTCGAACACCGCCGCGAGGCCCTGCCCGCCGCCGATGCACATCGTCTCCAGGGCGTACCGGGCCTCGCGGCGGTCCAGCTCCCGCAGCATCGTGGTCAGGATGCGGACGCCGGTGGCGCCGAGGGGGTGGCCCAGCGAGATCCCGGACCCGTTGACGTTGGTCCGCGCCCAGTCCGACTCGGCGAACTTCCACTCGCGGGTGCAGGCGAGCACCTGGGCGGCGAAGGCCTCGTTCAGCTCGATCAGGTCCATGTCGGCCAGGGTCAGCCCGGCGCGCGAGAGCGCCTTCTCGGTGGCGGGCACCGGGCCGATGCCCATCGTCTTGGGTGGCACACCCGCGCTCGCCCACGTCACCAGCCGGGCCAGCGGCCGCAGACCGAGCTCGGCGGCCTTCTCCGGCGTGGTCACCAGGCAGACCGCGGCGCCGTCGTTCTGTCCGCTGGCGTTGCCCGCGGTGACCGTGGCGTCCGGGTCCTGCCGTCCCATGATCGGCTTGAGCGCGCCGAGGCTGTCCATGGTCGTCTCCGGGCGCGGGTGCTCGTCGCGGTCGACCACGGTGTCGCCCCGGCGGCCAGGCACCACGACCGGCACGATCTCGTCAGCGAAGCGTCCCGCCTCGATCGCGGCCACCGCCCGCTCGTGCGACCGGACCGACACCTCGTCCTGCTCGACCCGCGGGATGCCGTACTCGCGGCGCAGGTTCTCGGCGGTCTCCAGCATCCCGCCGTCGACGGGGTGGTTGACCCCACCTGCCGTCACGCGCGCCCTGGCCAACCGGTCGTGCAGCTCGACGCCGGTGCCCTTGACGCCCCACCGCATCGCCGACGAGTAGAACTCGACCTGGCTCATGCTCTCCGCGCCACCTGCCAGCACGACGTCGTTGACGCCGGTCTGCACCCGCATCGCGGCGTCCAGCACGGCCTGCAGCCCGGACCCGCAGCGCCGGTCGAGCTGCAGCCCTGGCACAGTGACCGGCAGGCCCGCGTCCAGCGCCGCGACCCGGCCGAGCGCGGGCGCGTCGCCATTGGGGTAGCACTGGCCGAAGACGACGTCCTCGATCACCTCGGGCGCGATGGCGGTGCGCCGCAGCAGCTCCTGGATGACGGTGGCGGCCAGGGTGGTCACCGGCACGTCCTTGAACACCCCGCCGAACCGCCCGACGGCGGTGCGGACGGGCTCACAGATCACGGCATCGCGCATGCGGGCCATTCTGCCTGGGTCCCGCAGCCCGCCCCGGCCACCCCGCGTCATCAGGGAAAACTCGGGGGCGGCCCCCGATGCCCGCCAGGGCCGGCGGGGTGATGGTGGAGGTGTGACCTTCGCCGGAGTATCTCTGTGGCTGCTGGGCGGCGCGGCACTCGTGCCCGCCGCCGTGTTCCTGTTCATCCATCCACGGGAGGACGCGACCGGCGCGCGCGCCTGGTTGCTGCGCTGGGCCCATCCGCTCGGCTGGGTGCTGCTGTCGGCCGCTTGTTTCGCGGGGATCCTGATCTCGGGAACGGCCGCCTACTACACCGCGCTGGCGGGTCTGGCGTCGTTCCTCGGCTTCTTCGGCGCGCTCAGCACTGGCGAGCGGAAACAAGTTCCGCCACCTGTTTAGATCCTCGGTGTGAAGCCGTCCGTTGTGGTGCGTCGCGCCAGGACCACCGATGTCCGAACCATGAAGGCCGTCATCGACACCTATGTCGGCCGTGTCCTGCTGGCCAAGGAACTCGTCACGCTCTATGAGGACGTGCAGGAGTTCTGGGTGGCCGAGGTCGACGGCGAACTCGTCGGCTGCGGCGCGCTGCACGTGCTGTGGGAGGACATCGCCGAGATCCGCACGATCGCGGTGCTGCCATCGGCGATCGGACTCGGGGTCGGCCACGCGCTGGTCAACCAGTTGCTTACGACCGCGCGCGAGTTGGACCTGGCCCGGATCTTCGTCCTGACGTTCGAGATCGATTTCTTCGCCCGGCACGGGTTCGTGGAGATCGACGGCACCCCGGTGACACCGGAGGTCTACGACGAGATGCGCCGTTCGATGGACGAGGGTGTCGCGGAGTTCCTGGACCTGCCTTATGTGAAGCCCAACACCCTCGGCAACACCCGGATGCTCCTAAAGCTCTGACTCTTCGAGTAATCACTCGAAGAGTCTTGACTAGACTAGTGGCGGTCCGACAGGATCGTGGTGTGCGACGTGAAACCGCGCTGACTGTCGAGCAGCTGGCCGCCGAGGCCGGGCTGCCGACCAGCACCATCCGGATGTATCAGACGAGGGGACTGCTGCATCCGCCCCGGCGCGAGGGCCGCACGGCCCGCTATGACGCGTCGCATGTCGAGCGGCTCGGGCTGGTCAACAGGTTGCAGCAGCGGGGTTTCTCGCTGCCCGCGATCGCCGAGCTGATCGCCGCGCGAGACCTGGGGGCTCGCGTCGGCGACGTGCTCGGCCTCACCGGATCGGGTGGCCCGGATGACTGGGTCCCGGTCGGTGTGCGGGAGTTGCGGACGCTGGTCTCCACGCGAGACCTGCGTCCGCAGCTGTTCCGCCGGGCCAGCCGGATGGGTCTGGTGCGCTGGCAGCGCGGCAGGCCGTTCGTCCGGCGCTGGGCCCTGGACACCGGCATGGCCATGACCCGGCTGACCGTGCCGCCTGTCGAGATCCTCGACGCCTTCGAGCGCCTGCGCGCCCAGACCGACCGGATCGCCGCCGATTTCGTCGACGTGTTCGAGCGCGTCCTCTGGCCGGACGTGTCGAACCGGGCCGCCAGCGACGACCAGCTCGACCGGGTCAAAGCGCTGCTGGTGGAACTCACCGAGGCCGCCCAGGGTGTGGTCGCGGGCGCCCTGCGCGAGTCGATCCGCGACGCCGCCGAGGGATTCGCCCGCAAACACGACCTGCTCCCCGACGACGGTCAGCCGACATGGGCCGGACACACCGTGCCCGTGCTGGCCGAACGTCTGGAAGGTGCGCGCCCGCACCCGGACGAGCCGCTGGACGCCGACATCGAGGCCTACATCGCCGAGGCCACCGCGGCCGCTGAGAACACCAGGGAAGACCAATGACCGCGCTCACCGTCAACCCGGCCTGGCACGCCCAAGCCCGCGCCGAGGGGCTGGTCGTCTTCGCGGGCGCCGACCTCGTATATCTCGTTCCCGACGTCCCCGCCGCCGACGCCCACCGCCTCGCCGACCTGTTCGACGGCCGCGACGTCGAGCCCGCCGACCTGCCGGAGTCGACCAGGGCCGTGCTGCCCCAACTCCAGACCCTCGGCGCCCTTCGACCGGCGTCGCTGCCGCGCGACGGCGCGGCTCGGACGCTGAGCGTCGGCACCCAGGTCCTCGGCGACGCCTCCCCCGAGCTGACCGCGGCCCTGGCCGTTGCGTTCCCGCCGGTCTCGTCGCCGGATGTGCTGGTGGTCGTGCGCACCACGGCACGGCTGGCCGAGCTGGTCGGCCTGAGTGCCGGTTTGGTCCAGAGTGGACAGATCCATGTGCTGCTCGACGTGGCCTTCCACCACACGGTGGTGCTCGGCCCACTGGTGGTCCCCGGCGCGAGTTCCTGCCTGGAGTGCCTGGCCCGCCGCGCCGGACAGCGCTGGGGCGACCCGAAGCCGCCCCCCGCCCCGAAAGCCGCGGCGTGGCCGGACCTCCCGGTCACCCTGGCCGCGCACGCCCTGCGCGAACTCGGCGACGGCTCACTGGCGCTGCTGCAGCGGACCATCGCCTACGACCTGCGAACGCTGACGACCACCGCCGAGGACGTCCTGCCCAGCGCGGACTGTCAGAGCTGCTCGCGCCCGCATCCCGGCCGGATCGCACTGCCGTGGGAACAGGAATGACCGCCTTACGCCTGCCCGACCAGTTCAGCCCCGACGCGCTCGACGCCACCGCGGCCACGCCGACCTGCTGTTGCTGCTGCTGTTGCTGCCTGGCCACCACGCTGACCGCCCCGATCGCCCTGCACGGCGACCTCCGCCGGGACCTTGACCGCACGCCAAGTCCGGATCGGCGAAAGGCAGCAGGCCCGGTCTGGGCGGTGGCGGTGTGGTTCACGTCGCTCATCGCCACGTACACGCTGCTCGACTCCGCGAGCGTGGACTCCTGGCCACTGATCATCATCACCTGCGCGGCGGGCGCGGCGGTGATCTCCGCGCTGGTCGCCGCCGCGGCCGGATCCCCTCGACCCGCCGCCGCCGGGGGCAGGCTGCTCCTCTACGCCCTGCTGTTCGTCGTCGAGTTCTTCTTCGGCGGCATGCTCCTGCTGTTCTTCGGCCTCTACCTGGTGGTCGGACCGCTGGTGGCGCTGGCAGGCATCTCCCACTCGCTCAGGAGGGACCGATGAGCGCACCATTGCGCTTGCCCGACCAGTTCAGCCCCGACGCACTGGCCGCCACCGCGGCGACGCCGACCTGCTGTTGCTGCTGTTGTTGCTGCCTGGCCACCACTCTGTCGGCACCGATCGTCCTGCACAGCGGCATGCGAAACGATCTGCGCGAGTCGCACGCTCCCGAGTCGCGGCGGACGGCCGCGCCGTGGTGGGCGGCGGCGGTCTGGCCTGCGCTGCTCGTCGTGGTATTCGGCCCGATCGGCCTGTCAATCGACTGGGACCTGCTGCTCGCGGCCGTCACCCTGATCGGCGCGTCGGTGTTCACGTGGGCTGTGGCTTCCCGGGCCGGAGCACCTCGGCCGTACGCGGCGGTCGCCAGGATCCTCTTGTTCGCCGTGCTGTTCGGGATGGAGTTCGTCGTCGGGGCATACCTGCTGCTCTCCGGCGTCTATCTGGTCGTCGGCCCCCTGCTCGCGCTGGTAGCCGTCGTCTTCGCGATCAGGGCCTACCGATGAGGCTCCCGCTGTCCTCGCTGCTCCTCGACCGCGCGGTCGGCTGGCGCCAGGGTGTCGTGTCCCGCCTCCAGGAGACCCCACACTCACTGTCCGATGTAGACATACCGGGTTACGCGGCGATCCCCGACCCGTCCACCACGGGCGGCACGTCTGGCGGCGTGAGTCTGGACCCCGAGTCCGCCCGCCTGGCCGCCATCGCCGAGGCGCTGGAACGGCACGCCGCCACCCGCTGTCCACTTGAGACTGTCGACACCGACGGCCCGCGGTGGCCTATTGACACCTTCACCCTGCATTCCCCGGCCCAGCGCGCCGTCCCCGGCTTTCCGTTCCCCGGATACCGGGATCCGGAATACACCCACGCCTGGACGCTCCCCGACAACCGGCCGGTCCAGGTCCCGGCTGGCCTGCTCTCGCTCGACGCCCGCCACGGTCTGCCCTCGACGTCTTCCGGGCTCGCGGCGGGCCCATCGGCCACGGCCGCGCTCACCGCCGCCGTCAGCGAACTCATCGAACGCGACGCGCTCACGACGGTCTGGCTGCACGGCCTGGCGCCCACGCGGGTCGCCGTCCCCGATCGGCTCGCCGATCCGGTCACCGCGCTCGGCGGCGAGATCACCGCGTTCGACCTCACCCCCGCCTACAGCCCGTACCCGGTCGCCGCTATCGCCGGGACGCTGCCGGTGGCGGGCGTCGCGCGGCCCACCCTCGGACTGGCGTGCAAGCCGACCTGGCGGGAAGCCGTCGACAAGGCGTGGGCCGAGTGGTGCCAGGGCACCGTGTTCATCCGGGTCCGCCTCGGCGACACCGGACCGCTGCGCCCAGACCAGGTCACCGACTTCGACAAGCACGCCGTCTACTACACCCACGCCGACGAGTGGGCCGACCTGCCGCTCTGGCGCGGGAAGGCGGGCGACCCGCCCGCCGACGCCCCCGACCGCGACCTGCGAACCCTGGTCGACGCGCTCACCGGCGCGGACATCCGGCTCGCCTACCGCGACTTGACCACCCCGGAACTGGCCGCAGTCGGCCTGCACTGCGTCCGGGCGCTGTCCCCCAACCTCACCCCGCTGCACTCCGACCACCGCTGGCCCCACGTGGGCGGCCGCGCGGCCGAGGTGTCCTGGCGCTACCCGGAGCTGACAGCGCACACGGCGTTCCCGTCCCCCTACCCGCACCCGTTGGGCTGAGCCGATGACATTCGACGAGTTCTGGACCGAGACCAGCCTCACCACCCTGACGCAGCGCGCCTTCGCCGACCGGCTGGCTGACCACCGCGCCGCGCCGCGCACCTTGGACCCGTTCGTCCTGCCCGCGCCGCCGGTCGCGCTGCACCGGCCGCGGGACCGGCTCGCCCGCCTATTCGGCCTGCGTCGCAGCGAGCGCGAGTTCGGCCGGGGCCCGCTGTCCAACCGCGACCTGGGCAGCGTCCTGAGCGCACTCGCCGAACCCGAACCAGGGCGGCGGTCCTACCCGTCGGCGGGCGGACTCAACGCCGTGCGCGCGTACCCGATCCTGGTCGACGCCGACCACGAGCTGACCGGCCGCGTCACGCGCTACGACCCGGCCGGACACTCGCTGCAGGACCTGACCGAGTGTCCTCAGTGGAGTGAACTGTCCCGGTTGATCGGCACCGTCGGTGACGTTCCTCAGTTGGTCATCGTTCTGGTTCTGGATGACCAGGAGCAGTTCACCAAGTACGGGCCGCGCGCAGGCCGGTTTGGACTGGTCGAGGCAGGTGCGGCGGCACAGTCGCTCGCGCTGCGGGTGGCCGAACGGGGCCTGGCCGGATACCTGCTCGGAGGGGGTGCGGACCGGGAACTACTGGGGTTGCTGGGGTTGACATCGGACCGGGTAAGGGTGGCCACGACCTACGTCTGCGGCCGGAAAGCCAACCGTGGCCGCGTTTTCACGCGCCGGTCACCCATCCTTGAGGTGACCTAGCCCGAACGGTGGTGCCGAAAACCGTTGGGACAGGGCGTAATTGGCCACATCCGGTCCACAGCGGGTGGACCGACGGTCTCAAGGGAGATCCGTGGCCACGTCAACCCTGCGACACACCACGCGCGGTGCGCTCGCCGCCATCGTCGCCGCTTTCGCGCTCATCCTCGGCGCGGGCACCGCCTCCGCGGACCTGAGCCCCACCCAGCTGCGCACGACGACCGACAGCTACCTGTTCAACCAGTCGCTGAACACGTTCATCTCGACCCGCAACGCGCGGCCCTACGCCACGCAGCTCGACTGGTCCTCCGACGGCTGCTCGAACTCCCCCGACAACCCGTTCGGCTTCAACTTCGTCAAGGCGTGCTACCGCCACGACTTCGGTTACCGCAACTACAAGAAGCAGGGCCGGTTCAACGAGACGACCCGCCTGAGCATCGACAACAAGTTCAAGAGCGACCTTTACACGATCTGCAACGGCAACTGGGCGTGCAACCGGACCGCTGACGTGTACTACCAGGCCGTGCGGACCTTCGGCGGCGGTTCCTGATCTTCGGCTGACCCGGGCGGGCTATCCCGCCTGGGTCACCTTCAGGGTGAGGACCTTGGCGTCGACGTCGAGGTCGACCACCTCGACGCGGTAGGGGCCCGCGGTCGCGGCGGTGGTGAATTTCTTGTTCGAGTGCAGTTCCAGGATCTGGGGGGCCGCTTTGGCGACGGTGACCGAGACCTTGACTTTGGCGTCGCCTTCCCAGACGCAGACGTTGCCGGGTTTGCAGCGGCTGTCTTCGACGAGTTCCTGGTAGCCGACTGTGACGTTGGGGGCTTCCAGGCGGACTGTGGCGCCCTTGTTCACGGGGAAGGATGCTCCCAGGGCTGGACCGGGGTCGGCGGGCGGGGAACTGGGCGTGGTCTGGGATGTCATGGCCCCACCATTACCACCACCACCGCCGCCGGGGGCGCCCGCCTGGACTGCGGGGGCGCACGCCGTCACCGTCACCAAAGCCGCGAGCGCGATGACCCGGACTACACCGTTCAGCATGGTTGCTCCTTCTTCTCACCGCTGAGACGGAAGTTACGGGGGGCGGGGTTGCTTGTGGGTGCCCGCTCGGGCCGTTCGGTTCGGCCCCTTACGTCTGCGCCTGCCTACTTAGTCTTCCTGATCGTCGTCGGTGTCTGTGGGGCCTCCGCCTCGGATGGTCCACAGGACACCTTCGAGTTCGTCCGGCTTGATCAGGACCTCGCGGGCCTTGGAGCCTTCCGAGGGGCCGACGACGCCGCGTGTCTCCAGGAGGTCCATGAGTCTGCCTGCCTTGGCGAAGCCGACGCGGAGTTTGCGTTGCAGCATCGAGGTGGAGCCGAACTGGGAGGTCACGATCAGTTCGGTGGCCTGGATCAGCAGGTCCAGGTCGTCGCCGATGTCGGCGTCGATCTCCTTCTTCTCGCCTGCCTTGGCGGCGGTGACGCCGACGGTGTAGTCCGGCTGTGCCTGTTCCTTGGTGAAGCTGACGATGGCCGAGATTTCCTCGTCGCTGACGTAGGCGCCCTGGATTCGGACTGGTTTGGAGGCGCCCATGGGCAGGTAGAGGCCGTCGCCCATGCCGATCAGCTTTTCGGCGCCGGGTTGGTCGAGGATGACCCGGGAGTCGGTGAGCGATGAGGTGGCGAAGGCCAGTCGGGACGGGACGTTGGTCTTGATCAGGCCGGTGACGACGTCGACCGAGGGGCGCTGGGTGGCCAGGACCAGGTGGATTCCGGCCGCGCGGGCCTTCTGGGTGATGCGGACGATCGCGTCCTCGACGTCGCGGGGGGCGGTCATCATCAGGTCGGCCAACTCGTCGACGATGGCCAGGATGTACGGGTACGGGCGGTAGATCCGCTCGCTGCCCGGAGGTGCGGTGATCTCGCCGGTCTTGACCTTCTTGTTGAAGTCGTCGATGTGGCGGACCCGGTTGGCCTGCATGTCCTGGTAGCGCTGCTCCATCTCCTCGACCAGCCAGGTCAGCGCGGCGGCGGCCTTCTTCGGCTGGGTGATGATGGGGGTGATCAGGTGCGGGATGCCCTCGTACGGCGTCAGCTCGACCATCTTCGGGTCGATCAGGATCATCCTGACCTCGTCCGGTGTCGCCCTGGCCAGTAGGGAGACCAGCATCGAGTTGACGAAGCTGGACTTGCCGGAGCCGGTGGAGCCCGCGCACAGCAGGTGCGGCATCTTGGCCAGGTTGGCCGTGATCATGTGGCCTTCGATGTCCTTGCCGAGGCCGACCACCATCGGATGCGTGTCCTTGACCGCGGTCGCGCTGCGCAGGACGTCGCCGAGGCGGACCATTTCGCGGTCGCTGTTGGGAACCTCGATGCCGACCGCCGACTTGCCGGGGATGGGCGCGAGCAGGCGGACGTTGTCGGTGGCCACGGCGTAGGCGATGTTCTTGGTCAGCGCGGTGATCTTCTCGACCTTCACGCCGGGGCCGAGCTCGACCTCGTACCGGGTGACGGTCGGGCCGCGGGTGAAGCCGGTGACCTGTGCGTCGATGGCGAACTGGTCGAGTACCCCGCTGATGGCCTCGATCATCAGGTCGTTGGCCTTGCTGCGGGTCTTCGGCACGTCGCCGTCGGCCAGGATCGACGGGTCGGGGAGGGTGTAGTCGCCGTCGACCACCCGGGTGACGCTGATCTCGTCCTTGGGCTTCTTCGTCTCGGCGGGCTTGTTCTCCTTGACCTGCTCCGCGCGCACCCGCGGCGGCATGGGCTCGTCGAGCGGCAGTTCGGGCTGCTCGGTCTCGACCGCGGCGGCCTGCCTGCGCCGCGACGGCCTGCGCAGCTTGACCGGCTCCGGCTCGGGTTCCTCGACCGGCGTCGCGTCCTCGCGGTCCTGCGGGTCCATGCCCAGCTCACGCAGCCGCGTCGGGATGTCCTTGATCCGGGTGCCGGTGAACACCAGCACGCCGAAGCCAAGCACCAGGACCAGCACCGGCAGCGCGACCCAGGCGGTGACGCCCTTGGCCAGCAGCCCGCCGGAGACGAAACCGAGCGCGCCGCCCGCGTACATGCGGCCCTCGTTGTCGGTGGGCATGTCGCTGAACACGTGCAGGATGCCCATCATCGCCAGGGCGATCAGCAAGGTGCCCACGACGTAGCGCGGACGCTTCTCCGGCGCCGGGTCCGTGCGCATCAGCACCACACCGGTGACGAACAGGACCAGCGGCAGCGCGACGGTCAACGCCCCGAAGACCGTGCGGACGCCGTCCTCCATCCCCCGGCCCACCGGCCCGGCCGCGCGCCACCAGACCGCCGCGCCGAGCACGACGCCGAGTGCGATCAGCGTGAAGCCGATGCCGTCGCGGCGGTGGCCCGGGTCGAGTTCTTTGGTGCGCCCGATCGCGCGGGCGATCGACCCCGCACCCTTGGCCAGCAGACCCCACCCGCCGCCGACCAGCGCCACCAGGACGTTCGGGCGTTTGGCGGGTTTGCGGGCAGCGGGCTTGCGCGCGGCGGGCTTGGCAGCCGGTTTGCGCGCGGGCGCCTTCTTGCCCGGGGTCTTGGAGGTCGTCGCCATAGCCCACACGGTAGTCGGCCCTACCCTCCCGCCCCAGGGGTCACTCTGGCCACAGGGCGCATTCGAGCCGCCTGCCTGGGACATGCGATGCTCTGGCCATGGTTGCGCTGCGGAGCCACGCTGAACAGTCGACACGCCGAAGGGTGAAGGCCATCGACACGCCACTGGTCTGGCGGATCGGCATCTGGATCGATCGAGCGCTGGTGCGTTCGGTCGGCCGGATCGAGATCACCGGCGAGTTCCCGCCCGAGTTGCGCGGCCGACCGGTGCTCGTCGCGGCCAACCACATCGGCATGTTCGACCCGTTCGTGCTGATCGCGGCGTGCGCGAAGGCGGGCTTCCCGCCCCGGTTCATGCTGACCGCGGGCCTGCTCGACGCCCCGGTGCTCGGCGCGTTCCTGCGCAAGTCCGGCCACCTGCGGGTCGACCGGGGCAAGGCCAACGTCGCCGAGGCGTTCAACCGGGCCACCGAGGCGCTGGGCGAGGCGCGGATTCCGCTGCTGGTCTACCCGGAGGGCCGGGTCAGCCGGGAGCCAGGCCTGTGGCCGGAACGCGGCAAGACCGGCGTGGCGCGCATGGCGCTGGCCGGGGACGTGCCGGTGGTGACGATCAGCCAGTGGGGCGCGCACGAGGCGGTCTATTGGGGCTCGGAGGTCGTCTCCGGCTGGAAGGACGTCAAGCCGCTG